>NZ_JAMPJU010000001.1 GCF_025840185.1 Brenneria izbisi | reverse complement strand
ATGTTTGGCGATTGATCAGATCGCACAATTCGGACTGAGTTCCCTTCAGGTGATCTACTATTTTGCGAAGTTATTTAGCTATAGAGAATATCACTGAAGACGCTAGCTATGGATATAACGCGTTTATGATTACTTTATCGAGATAACAAGCTTTTATTCTTGCGTCTTGCGCTTAAAGATAATACGCGCTAAATTCCCCAAATATACCGGAGTATGCCTCAAAGGTTGCTCCAGTTTTTTATACCACAAAATCAGCGCCCGCCTATTATGGTGGGCGTTTTTGTTTGTGCCGATAAGCGCTTTGGCAACAGCGCGCTTATCGGCGCCACAAACATTGTCATGCGTAACCTGGGCGACAACGGCGAATCACCGGCGTTGCGTCTGGATGAAATGCCGGTGATTAAAGCATTCGCCCGCGGTTCCGATCCGGTCAAGTCCACCCAATTCTCCGAGGACTTTTACCGGATGATGACTCAAGCCAACCAGATTAACAGCACGATTAACGACTATCGCAAACAGGGGCGTCAGGGTGACGCCAATGAATTGTTGCAGGAAAACAGAGGGAAGTTGTCACAACGCAAAGCGCTGACAGCGACGCAGAAGCAGGTAAAACAGCTTAATGCCCAGATTGAGTTGACCCGCATTGACCGGATTCTGACATCTGAGCAGAAGCGGGAGCGAATTGATCGCCTGATGGAAAAGAGGAACAAACTGGTTCAACTGGCGGTGGAAAGGGTTAACCCGTACTTTGACTGATCGACGTACTGAAAGGCTAAAACGTGACCTGCATTAAATAATCGAGTGTCCAGGGTGTGTCATTTTGGGGATGCGCGTTAGGGCGCGAAGAGTGAATCCAAGGACTTAAGAATGAAAAAATTGATTGTCGCTATTATTACTTCTGGCTTTCTGGCTATGACAGCAAGCAGTGCGTTAGCGCACTCTGGCGGAACGAACGCCGATGGGTGCCATACAAATAGTAAAACGGGGGATTATCACTGCCATAATAAAAAGCGGTAACCGTCTGAAACACACAATTTCACCTCAACCAGCTTCTGGTACACATAATCAAAGTCAGAAAACCGGTAATGCCGAGGATGACGCTGGTGTTGCTATCCAGAACCATTCGGCATTTACCGGTTATCAGGAACGCGGCGATGATGAACGAGACATCAAACACTGGATGAATGGTGATCATAACGGCAGCCAGAATCAGGCAGATGATGAAAGCCGTGGAAGATATAAATATCCTTTGGGTTGAACGAAAATTTTCCGAATTTTTCCGAAATACTTCATAACTATTTGATATTTATGATCATAAAAAGACGGTATTGATTGGTGCCAAAAACTCAAAAATCACGATGATTTTTCAGCTACAGGAATCGTATTCGGTCTTTTTTTTAATTTATTGATTTTTATGATACGCGAAAACACACGCAATCCTGTATCCGGTCTTTTTATAGATCGGTGTATTCTTTCCCTCGCATATGACCAGAAAGCAGACGACTGACCGCATGATGTAAAAGAAGCCCACCCAAAAAGGTGGGCTTCGCTTTCCCTGATGCCATTGTTATTGTTTGCAATCCATCGTCCTCATCATGACAGTAGATATGTATATTTTATAAATGTTTATACAGATCAATTTTCCTTTATTGATCGGTTGTGACGATCGATGCCCTTTTAAGGCTGGATCACTTGCTGTCTGGCCCTCCCAACGTTCCATTCCTCAGGTGTTCCCTGAGATCAGGTATTGACTGACCGCAGATGGATATAAGTAACAAAAGGAGTATGACATGAGTCAATTGAGACAGCGGCGGTTGGAGGGTAACCAATGGTGAATTGAATAGAATGGATTAATAGTTAGTTTGCTAGGTTTAATAAAAAAATCTCCAATTCCGTAGAATTGGAGGCGTCAAAGTTGACCAACACCAGGGAAATTTTTAATTACTTTAAAGATAGCAATATCGTGAAAATATTCCAATGTAAAATTTAATTTTTATAACCAGAGTTAGTTTAATATTTTTAACTTGAATAATAATTATGTTATTAATAATAACTCATGAAAACAAAAATCCGCCTCATGACAGGCGGATTTTTGTCGCTTCCAGTGATGAGCTTATTTATACAGAATCGCTGTACCGTTTAATTGGTCTTGACCGGTAACTGATACGATACGGTAAGAAGATGCGCCTGCCGCTTCCGCTTTTGCAGCAACCTGAGCTTCAAAAGTATCCAGAGTAGCCGCGCCGCGTACTGAAACGGTTTCCTGAGCGGCAAGCGCGCCAAAAGATAAAGTAGATAAAGCGATAATTGCGACAAAATTTTTGATGATTTTCATGATTCATTCCTTCAGATTTATGTTTGATAAAAGGCGTTTTGCCTTGATGTGAAGAATAATAATCCAGAATATGAGCCATGAATATCGGATAGATTTGTGTTTATTTTTCAAATAAATTGTCCATTATCGGTTATGTCATCTGGTGATGTTGCACAGTAGGATAAAGTAAGGCGAAGAACACATTCATAAACTTAAAAAAGGGGGATTACGATGCAGATATCAGCGCGTCGCTTAGCTTCGGTCACACAGGCGGTGTTGCAGAAGGTCGGCTGTGATGAAGCTGAGGCAATTTGTGTTGCCGGGCATCTGGTAGCCGCTAATCTGAAAGGACATGACAGCCACGGCGTCGGCATGTTGCCGCATTATGTGAGTTTTATTCGCGATGGAATGATGCATCCGAATACGCCAGCGCGTTTATTGCGTGATGGTGGGGCGGTGCTGCAATTTACTGGCGATCGCGGATTTGGGCAACGTACTGGCAAAGAAGCGATGCAGGCGGCGATTGACCGGGCGAAAACCACCGGCGTTTGTTTAATGACCTTATCATCGACCTGTCATCTTGGTCGCATCGGCACTTACGGGGAGATGGCGGCGAACGCCGGGATGGTGTCGATTCATTTTGTCAACGTCAATGATCTCGACCCGATTGTCGCGCCCTGGTGCGGTAGTGAAGCGCGTTTTGGCACCAATCCCATCTGCATCGCGCTCCCGAAGAGCGAACGTAATGCCGCATTCGTTCTGGATTTCGCCACCAGTATTGTGGCGCTGGGCAAAACGCGCGTGGCTTATCTGGCTGGTAAAAAGTTTGATGAGGACGTGATGCTGGATAGTCATGGTCATTCGACCAATGATCCCCGCGTGATGTGGGAAGGTGAAACGCATGGCGCACTGAAACCCATTGCCAAACATAAAGGTGGCGGATTGATTCTTGCGGCGGAAATGCTGGCGGGCCTGTTATCTGGCGGTGGCACAATCCAACCGGAAAATGAGCGGCTTGGCGCTATCGTAAACAACATGACCACTATCGTTGTCGATCCTTCCTGCATGGTATCCATGACCTGGCTACAGCAGGAATATGATGCCATGCTTGACTATGTCCGCGCTTCCCATGCGCCGGATCCTGAACAACCGATTTTGATCGCCGGAGAGCCGGAAATCAGAATCAAAGCGCGACGGGAAGCGGAGGGCATCGAATTGTCCGATCAGGAGTGGCAAAAGATTGTGGAGGCCGGCGTGTCTCTGGGCATGAGTCCGCAGGCGTTTGTGTGATTTGCCGCGCAGTCACAAGGCCTGTTAGAAGCTGAAACCGGAGGAGGTGGCATGGGTCGAGGATTGCTGGTTAGCCTGATTCTTTTGGCGGGACTGATTGGGCTCGTTCCCTGGTTCCAGCGGCATCTGCCGGCCGGTTATGATCCATTTTCATCGTTATCGGTTGACGATCCGCCAACCTTTATTACCCGATTTAAGCTCAAGCAAGTGGCGAGTAATCCTGAAACCTGCCTGGCGGTATTGACGCAGGCGCAAGAGAAAGGGCGAATCACCTTTACACCGGTAAATGATGTCGCCGGGCAATGTCCGCTTGTTTCGCCGGTGCGCGTGCAGCGTTTTGGGCCGGTCGGACTCAGCGCCAGTTTTCTGGCCAGTTGTCCGCTGGCGCTGAGCAGTACCATGTTTGTGATCCAATCCGCTATCCCGCAAGCAGCTCTGATGGGAACATCGTTGGCGCGGATCGAGCATGTCGGTAGTTATGCCTGTCGCAATGTGTATCATCGTCCCGAAGGGCGATTAAGTGAACATGCAACAGCAGATGCGTTGGATATTGTCGGTTTTCGCCTGACAGATGGACGACAGGTGAGCGTACTCAGGCAATGGCCGGAAAAGAATGAACGTGGGGACTATCTGCGTGCCACTTTCAAAGAAAGTTGCCGTTTTTTCGGCAATTCACTGGGGCCGGAATATAACGCGGCACATGCAAATCATTTTCATCTGGGCATGAGAGGTTTTGGCGTGTGCCGATGATTGGATAAACACGGCGGATTAGAAATCCGCGTATTCCTGCGCCGGTAGCCAGAATCCGTCAATAAATTCTTCAATAGGATAACACCCTGCACGGCGCAAACGTTGCTCTTTCATTGCCTGCAAGCATTGTGTTTCCGTGTTGTAGGCACCTGCTACCAACTCATCACAGCCATGCCCGAGGTAACAAACAAATATCACCAGTGCAAACATGAGGCCCTCAACTTTCCGATGTTATATGCGTTGCTTTTCATCTTTCGCCTCGGTCGGCGATCAGTATTCCCATGTGAGGAAATCAATGGGATATAGCATTCAATACGGTTGTTATTTTTTGAGATCACTACAGACAATTGTAGATGAAATGCAGAAGAAGTGAGGAGGACGCGTTTATCCGCTGGTTTTATCGCCACCGAATAAACGCGCATCAACGGCAAAAAGCGTTTAGCGATGTGTCGAAGCGGCAACGCCAGCGCCATCACGAACCAGATCGCGCGGCAGATTGTTTTTTATGCGGCTGCCGATACGTTTTGCCAAACCAACCGGACAACCCTGATAGGTGAGCAGTAGTTCATCCGCCACAGGAATTGGTTCCGGGTAGCTGTCTTTACCCTGAAACCATTCACTGGCTTGTTGGGAGGTCAGTGCATAGCCGTGGCTGGTATCGGCTTTTGCCAGAGCAATAACCGCTTCATGCTGCCAGCGATAGCCTTTGGGGAAGCGCTCCGCCAGCTTGATGCCAATTCGCGAGAACTTGATATTGCCAAAGGAAGAGGTAAGGGTAACGGGGAAGAGCCAGATTTCACTGTCCCGCTGCCACAGTTGGTGCTGGTTGCCATCCCACGTCAGACCTTGTTTTTTCGCGGCCTGAACTATCAGCATCGCATCTTTGCCGCTCAGTGGCGAGAAGGGAAATTTACCGACTTTATAACCCGGCTTCGCAAGCGGGGGAACGCTGGCTGTTTTTCGCAGGCGCGCGACAAAGAACCCTTCGCTGTCATAAATTTGCGGAAAAACGTGTAAAAAACCGTCTTCTGTGGCGGCTTGCGGCGCACCAGGGAAGAGATCGGCCAGCGACTCGAACTCGCACGCATCGGGAAACTGCCGTTGTAACCAGTGGCAAACCTGCTGATTTTCCTGCGTATTCAAGGTACAGGTCGAGTAGATCATGATGCCGCCGGGCTTCAGCGCATGGAAAGCGCTCAGAATCAGGTCGCGCTGGGTGGCGGCGATAGTGACAATGCTTGCGGGCGACCAGTGATTCATGGCTGCCGGATCTTTGCGTACGACGCCTTCGCCAGAGCAAGGCGCATCCAGCAGAATGGCATCGAAATATTCGGGTAAGGCCGCGCCAAAAACCCGTCCGTCAAAATGGGTGATGGCGGTATTGCTTACTCCGCAGCGGCTGATATTGGCATGCAAAACTTTAACCCGGCTGGCGGAATATTCATTGGCGATAATCCCGCCCTGATTATGCAGTCGGGCGGCAATTTGCGTCGTTTTGGAGCCGGGTGCGGCGGCAACATCCAAAACCTTTTGCGGCATGGCGTGATCTTGGAACAAAGCGCTCACCGGCAACATCGAACTGGCTTCCTGAATATAAAAAAGGCCGCTCAGATGTTCCAGCGTATTACCCAGGCGAATACTTTCATCGTCGGCATTCAACAGCCAGAAACCTTCCTCGCACCAGGGGATCGGTTCCAGTTGCCATTGATACGGTGCAACCAATTGCAGAAAGGCCTCAACGCTGATTTTCAGCGTATTGACACGAATACTACGGCGCAACGGTCGTTGGCAAGCGGCAATAAAATCGACCATCGAAAGGTGTGCAGGCATGATCGCCTGCGTTGCATCAAGAAATTCAGCGGGTAAATTGACCGGCGTAGGTTTAGCCACGAGGGATGTCCCATTGCTGCGATAAAGAGTAGCGGCGGAGTTTATCATAGAAATGATAGCCGCCGAATGGGGAGTGCGGGGCGGCAAACCGCCCCTGTCAGTGTCTAGTTTGACGGGATTGCCGTTCCCCATTGCCGCCATTCAGCCGGTTCTTCATTGCGCAACAGAAAATGCTTTCCTTCCCGCGCTTGCGGCGCCAGCGGAGTGGTGGCCGGCGTTGCAAACGCGATACCGCCACGAATAAACTGCTGGAATGTGCCGCTTTTTATCACGCCGCCAGTTAAACCGAATTGCAGATTATAGCCGGAAGCCAGCCAGAATACGGAGTTATCCCTGACCAGATGCTGGTAACGTTTACTAATGCGTAAGGCGACGGAGATGCGATCGGCAAGAGCGCCAAGCGATAAGCCGGTAACCGTTCCTACTTCAATACCCCTGAACAGCACGGGTGTTCCCACCTGTAGCGCGCCAGCTTCGGGCGCATCAACGCTAATATTTAATCCATCCTGATAGCGCGAATCGGAAATGGTGGCCCGTTGCAGTTCAAAACTGCGGGTAACGTTGCCGCCGCCCGGTTCAACATTGATGTAAGGCTGGAATAATGTTTCCAGATTATTTACTCCGGCGGCTGAAATCTCTGGCGTAACTACGGAAAAACGCGTGCCTGAGCGGGCGAAATTGCGCACGTATTCGGGATATAACACCGCTTGTACCCAGACTTCATTACGCTGTTCGGACAGTTTAAGTGAATCAAGCTGACCGATGTCGATGCCCAGATAACGAATGGGCATGCCCGGCGACAGTTTGCTGGCGTCGTAAGTTCGCAGGGTAATGCGGCTGCCGACCGCACGGGCCGCGGTTTCGTTATTGTAGAGCACGCGTTTACCGCTTTTGATTTCAGGCGCGCCTGCAAGGTTATCAAAGCTGATGGCGCCTTTCAGCGCACGATTGAGCGGCGACGCCTGCACGGTCAGACCTGTGGGATTCAGTTGTACGCGAGCGCCGCCTTCCGCCCAGAAAACGCTATTGTCAGTCAGCAATTTTCGGTGCTCTGGATGGATATAGACATCCACTTCGAAGTCATTCGCTTTAGGCCGGACGCGCATGATTTCACCCACCTCGAACTTACGGTAGAGCACGATCGAACCATCCTGAATGTCGGGCAGGCTGTCGGTAACTAACGTCAGTGTTGGCGAGGGCGCTGCCTCACGGATGCCTTCCTGTGCTTTTTCGAGGTCGCTGAACAGCGGGTAACTCGCCAGAACTTCGCCTTTGGCGCCCGGCAAGACCCGAATACCTCCGCTTACCCACTCCTGCGCGCTGGCGCCCAACACCTGAATGCCATCCAACCCCACTTTAACGTTCATGCGGCTGTTGACGACAAATTTGCTGTCCTTATGCAACAGGCGGCGGTATTGTGGTTCGATCGCCAAAACAAAACTGACGCCTTGTTCATCCAGCGTGCGTTTGACGATTTGACCAATCTGTATGCCATGCAGCAAAACCGGCTGTCCGGCGTCGATACCGTAACTTTGCGTCGCATTCAGCCGTATGGATAGCGCGCCCGGCTGCGCCAACGGTTGCTGGCTGCTGTCCAGCACCTCAAAATGTTGCCGGGGTTCGCCTTCGCCGGGGATGAGCGTCAAGGTCGGTCCGCTGAGCAGCCGGGAAATATTCAAATCGTTAAGTGAAAGTTTGGGTTTGGTCAGTTCAATGCGCGTACTTTCGCGCATCAGGGAAACTACGGCGGGATCGATAATCAATTCACCGTTGACGCGTTCACTGTTGGGGATCAGGGTGATCTTGTTCAGCGTTCCCACCTCCAGTCCCTGATACATCAGCGGGGTTCGGCCTTCCTCCAGCCCGTCGCCGGATGGCAACTCAAGCTGGATCACCACCCCGCGCTGACTTTGCGCCAAATCGGGATATAACCGGTAAGATTGTTCTGCGGCAGCAGCTTCCCCCTCTTCTGGCGAGTCGAAAGCAATCGCGCCGTTGACCAGCGCCGCCATGTTTTCCATTTCAATTTTGGCGCCGTTAAAACCAATGTCCGCATTGAAACCGGAAACATTCCAGAAACGGCTGTTCTTTTTCACCAGATCGGTAAAGCGTCGCTCAATCAATACGTCGATCGTCACACCGCGATGATTTTGCGAAACCGTGTAGTCATACACTTTGCCCACCGGGATCTTGCGGTAATAGACCAGTGAACCGGTGTTCAGGGAACCTAAATCATCAGCCTGAAGGTGGATTAATAGCTCGCCGGTGTTAACCCGATATTTGGGTTGCGTGTCCAACGCGGAAAAATGTGTCTGTGGTTCGCCAGGCCCCGGCATCATGCCAATGTAGTTACCACCGACCAACGCATCCAGCCCGGAGACGCCCGCCAGCGAAGCTTTGGGCGTCACCAGCCAGAATTGCGTGCCGGAACGCAGGGCCTCTTCCATATCGCTTTTGATGCTGGCCTCAACCTGAATGGTGCGCAGATCGTCACTGAGTTTGATGTTTTGCACGATGCCGACTTCAACACCCTGATAACGAACCGGCGTGCGTCCGGCGACGATGCCGTCCGCCGAGGAGAAATCAATGGTCACGCTCGCTCCGCGCTCTTGTTGATTGGTATAAACCAGCCAGCCGGCAATCATCAGCGCAATCAGCGGCAATAGCCAGAAAGGAGAAAGACGGTGTTTGTTTTTCACCGTGGCCTGGCTCGATATTTCGGGTTTATGGTCTTGCATCGTTATCCCACATCAGTCGGCTATCCAGCCATTCAACGGCCAGGATAGTTAGAATCACTGCCGCGCCAAAATAAAAAGCGGCAGGCCCCATGGTAAAAGCAAGTAATTGGTCGCGATTGACGAGTGACATCGTCAGTGCAATAACAAAAAGGTCCAGCATCGACCAACGCCCAATCCAGGTGATCATCCGCAGCATTCGCATTCTGGTCATTATGCCGAGCGTGAGCCGGAAATGAATACTGAGCAACAGTCCAAACAGTACAATGACTTTAGTAAAAGGCACCAGAATACTGGCGATAAATACCACGATGGCCACCGGAATATTGCCGGAAGCCAGGGAAAGAATGCCGGAAAAAATGGTGTCTTCGGTGCGAGCGCCGTTCACATAGATAATAGATATCGGCAGCAGGTTGGCCGGAAGCAGGAAAATGACTGATGCGATCAGGGCGGCCCAGGACTTTTGCAGGCTGTGACGGCGGCGCAAACGTAAAGGAACGTGGCAACGCGGGCAACGGCCCTGATTATCCGGTGAACTGGTCAGGCGACAAGAGAGGCACACTCGATAGCGTTCCGGTAAAATAATGGGGCGCAGGCGCGGGTAAAAACGCTGCCATAGTTGGTCGGTATTCAGGTGGATCAGCGTCAGTACGCTCAATGTCATCAACGCCAGAAACGCGATCAGGCCGTGTCCCGGCTGAACATCGGCAAACTCCCGAACTTTGATGGCGGCGACCGCCATGCCCACCAGATAAATATCCAGCATCATCCATTCTTTCAACTTATCCAGCATCAGCAGGATGGGGCGCAAGTTCATGCCGATACGCGGCGCAAAAAACAGATACAGCAGCGAAAAAACCAGCGTTAACGGAACGCCGACGGTACAAAAGGCCACCATGCTCGCCGTCACCGGGTTTCCCTGCCGGGTAATCTGCCAGATGCCTTCAAACAGGGTGGCATTGATGGATACGCCAAGCAACCGAATGCTGATCAGCGGTTCGGTAAAAGCAAACGGCATGAGAACCAGCATGGCGATCGCCATGGCGGTCAGTCGTGAGATGGGCCAGTCGCGTCCCGAACTGACTTTGGCATCGCAGCGCGGGCAGTTGGCCGTCTGGTTGCGTTTGACGGTGGGCAATATAAAGAGCGCATCGCATTGAGGGCAGCGGTGATAACATGCCATGGTCTGCGCTGGCGTCGTCATGCCGTCCGTTCGCGGTGGTCTGGCAGACGGGAAAAGGACAGGACTGATTATGTGATATATCTTCATATTTCCTGCTGTCAGAGAAACGGACATCATTCAGTGTATCAGGTACTGGCGCATATCCTAACGATGCCATAGCGTAACTGAATGATGCGCGCCGTAAAATGAGGCTACACTGTTTATGCGATTCATCTTCGCGAGCTAAAGACGGCTGGCGCCAAGATTGCGGTGTTGATGTGATGCTCCACGCATAAATAGCACATTATGCATGCCGTACGAATGGCAATGAGGAGGATTCTGTGCGCGAATCAATAAATCTTATGGCATCCTGTAGCGGACACTGAGTATTGCGTTGTGCCGTTATTTGCCTGCATTGAAAAGACAACTACCTATTAATATGAATAAATATGCGTTTTATAAGGAACTGGTCAGCGATCTGTCAGCGCTGATCGCCGGAGAACATCGTTTTATCACGATATTATCAAACAGTAGCGCATTACTGTTTGAACGGCTGGATGGGGTTAATTGGGCAGGGTTTTATCTACTGGAAAACGATACGCTGTTCCTGGGGCCTTTTCAGGGACGGGTTGCTTGTGTCCGTATTCCGGCGGGCAAAGGGGTATGTGGTCGGGCGATCGCTGAAAATCGTATCCAACGTGTGGATGACGTGCACGCCTTTCCCGGTCATATTGCCTGCGATGCGGCAAGTAATGCCGAAATTGTTCTGCCGCTGACCGTGGGCGGTCAATTGATCGGTGTTTTAGATATTGATAGTACGATTTACCAACGGTTTGACGCGGATGATGAAGTGGGGCTCAAGGCCGTGGTGAACGCACTTTGCGCACAACTTGAAGAGAGCGATATGCTGACTTTTATCAATTCTCTCACGTTGAGACAAGGATAACGTAGCAATTGCTGATAGCGTCATTATAATGACGCCTGTTCATGCCTGCGCTGGTTGGCAAACCCGTTGTAATCAGGAAATTTCATGGAAAATCAACCTAAGTTGAACAGCAGTAAAGAAGTCATCGCCTTTTTAGCAGAGCGATTCCCGCGTTGTTTCACCACTGAAGGTGAAACCCGCCCGCTAAAGATCGGTATATTTCAAGATCTTGTTGCGCGAGTGCCGGAAACCGATAACGTAAGCAAAACGCAATTGCGTTCCGCATTGAGGCTCTATACCTCAAGCTGGCGTTATCTGTACGGCATCAAATTAGGCGCTCAGCGCGTGGATTTAGATGGAAATCCGTGCGGCGAATTGGAGCAACAGCATGTCGAGCATGCGCGTAAGCAACTGGAAGAAGCGAAAGCCAGGGTGCAGGCGCAACGTGCCGAGCAACAGGCGAAAAAACGCGAAGCGGCTGGCGAGTCTACTGAGCCCGCGCGTACGCCACGTCCTCAGGGCAAGAGTGACGCGCGTCGCGGTCGTAATGGCGCTAACGCGACGCCGCACAAAGCACGTCAGTCTTCATTTCGTTCATCGGCTTCCCAGCAGTCCGATAATGCTCAGCCACGCCCAGCCAAACCAGCCGCCAGCGAGCCTAAGCGCGTCACGGTCACGGATGTTTCCAAACTGCAAGTCGGTCAGGAAATCAAGGTCAGAGCCGGCAAAGATGCCATGGATGCCACTGTGCTTGAGATTGCCAAAGGTGAGGTCAGAGTTCAGTTGGCTTCTGGTATGGCAATGATTGTACGCGCAGAACACTTGCAGTTCTGATACGGAGGCCAACCAGGGCATGAACAATTTAGTCAGAATGACCGCCATCGCGGGTTTATTGTTGGCGGGCGCGGGTTTTGCAAATGCCAATGAAAATATTACGCGCATCGAGCAAATTCCCCAGCTTCAGCAGGAGCCACAACATGCGACGATAAGCGACCGTGTCGCCTCACGTTTCCTGCGCTCCCATTATCGCCAGTTTATGCTGGACGAACAGTTCTCAGAGAAAATTTTCTCGCGTTATCTCAATATGCTCGACTACAGCCACAATGTATTGCTGGCATCGGATATCGCGCAGTTTTCCACGCATAAAACCCAACTGGGCGAGGGTATCAAATCCGGCAAGCTGGATATCCCTTACGCGCTTTATAATCTGGCGCAAAAACGACGTTTTGAACGTTATCAATATGCATTGTCGTTACTGGATAAGCCGATGGATTTTACCGGCAACGA
Organism: Brenneria izbisi; assembly: GCF_025840185.1. GTDB lineage: Bacteria > Pseudomonadota > Gammaproteobacteria > Enterobacterales > Enterobacteriaceae > Brenneria > Brenneria izbisi. The sequence continues at coordinate 581,542 of NZ_JAMPJU010000001.1, read as the reverse complement.
CACCATTGATCTGGATCGCGGCAAAGCGCCCTGGCCGCAAAACGTCGGTGAACTTAATCGGTTATGGGACGCCAAGGTCAAGTATGACTGGTTGAGTCTGAAACTGACTGGTAAAGATGATAAAGAGATCAAAGAAACGCTGACCAAACGTTACCAGTTTGCGATTCGTCGTCTGGCGCAAAGCAACAGCGAAGATGTTTTTCAGCTGATCATGAATGCCTTTGCGCGGGAAATCGATCCGCACACCAGCTACCTCTCCCCAAGAAATACCGAGCAGTTCGATACGGAAATGAGTCTGTCGCTGGAAGGTATTGGCGCGGTGTTGCAAATGGATGACGATTACACCGTGATTAACTCCATGGTGCCTGGCGGTCCGGCAGCGAAAAGTAAAAGCCTGACTGTTGGCGATCGGGTGGTGGGCGTGGGCCAGACCGGTAAACCGATGGTGGACGTTATCGGCTGGCGGCTTGACGATGTCGTCGCGCTGATTAAAGGGCCGAAAGGCAGCAAAGTGCGGCTGGAAATTCTGCCCGCCGGCAAAGGCACCAAAACCCGGACGGTGACGCTGACGCGCGAACGTATTCGTCTTGAAGATCGCGCCGTGAAAATGTCGGTCAAGAATGTGGGCAAAGAGAAGGTCGGCGTACTGGATATCCCCGGTTTCTATGTCGGTCTGACGGATGACGTCAAGGTTCAGTTGCAGAAGCTGGAAAAACAGAATGTCAGCAGCATCGTGATTGACTTGCGTAGCAATGGCGGCGGTGCGCTGACGGAAGCTGTCGGTTTGTCCGGCCTGTTTATCCCAAGCGGGCCGGTGGTTCAGATCCGCGATAATAACGGCAAAATCCGTGAAGACAGCGACACCGACGGCACGGTGTATTACAAAGGGCCGCTGGTGGTGCTGGTCGACCGTTTCAGCGCTTCGGCATCGGAAATCTTTGCGGCGGCGATGCAGGATTATGGCCGGGCGTTGATTGTGGGCGAACCGACTTTTGGTAAAGGTACGGTGCAGCAGTATCGTTCGCTGAACCGCATCTACGATCAAATGCTGCGCCCGGAATGGCCGGCGTTAGGTTCGGTTCAGTATACGATCCAGAAATTCTATCGTATCAATGGCGGCAGCACGCAGATGAAAGGCGTCACGCCGGATGTGATGATGCCGACCGGAACGGAAACGGTCGATACCGGTGAGAAGTTTGAAGATAACGCGCTGCCGTGGGATAGCATTAAAGCCGCGACCTACACAATGAGTGGCGATCTTAAACCGCTGGTCAGTGCGCTGAACGAACAGCACCAGGAGCGGATCGCCAAAGATCCAGAGTTCCAGTATGTGGCGGAAGATATCGCGCGTTATAACGCGTTGAAAGACAAACGTAACATCGTATCGCTCAATCTTGCTCAGCGTGAGAAGGAAAATGACGATGACGAAACGATGCGTCTGGCGCGGATCAACGATCGTCTGGCGAGAGAAGGGAAAAAGCCGCTGAAGTCACTGGAGGATCTGCCTAAAGATTATCAGGCTCCCGATCCGTATCTGGATGAAACGGTACACATTGCGCAGGATTTGGCGCAAGCGCAGAAAGAGTAACCTTTCGCGTTCAATCTCCTTCAGAACCCCGGCGCGCCGGGGTTTTTTTTGCAGATTGCGTATCAGGCGATGAACATAAAAAGATTAACGGCCCGCTTTCAACTGTTGAAAATAAGTTTCATATAGCGTACTGGCGCTGCCGACATCGTTTTGCCATTCGCCTTTGTTGATCGTTTCATCATCCGGGTACAGCGTTTTGTCGCCGGAGACATCCGCTGGCAACAATTTCTTCGCCGCAAGATTAGGGGTGGGGTAGCCGATGGCTTCCGCCACCTGCGCGGCAATCTCAGGACGCAACAGGAAGTTAATCATTTTCATCGCGCCATCGACGTTTTTGGCATTCGCCGGGATAGCCAGACTATCCATCCAGAAAATCCCGCCTTCCTGCGGCCAGATCACATCCAGCGGCGTACCGGACTGACGGGCGACATAGGCGGAACCGTTCCACACCATCCCCAGATTCACTTCGCCTTCCATGAACGGGTTGCCGGGATTGTCGGAGTTAAACGCCAGCACGTTCGGCATTAATTTTTTCAATTCGTTATAGGCGGCTTCAATCTCTTTGGGATCGGTGGTGTTAGCGGAATAACCCAGTTTGCGCAGTGCGATCTGGAATACTTCGCGCGCATCATCGGTGAGTAATAGACTGTTTTTATACTTTGTATCCCACAGGTCGGCCCAACGCGTGACGCTGGCCGGGTTGATTTCATCACGATTCACGCCAATCGCCGTCGCGCCCCAGATATAAGGGATAGAGTAGTGGTTATCGGGATCAAAAGATTTGTGCAACAGATTCGGGTCAAGATTGTGGAAATTGCTGAGCTTGCTGGTATCGATCTTTTGCAGCATGCCTTCTTTACTCATTTTGGCAATGAAGTAAGTTGAAGGCACGACCAGATCGTAAGCGCCATCCTGATAGGTTTTCAGCTTGGCATACATGCTTTCATTGGATTCATAAGTGGAGTAGATCACCTTGATGCCTGTTTCTTTGGTGAACTGTTCCAGTAATCCTGGCGGAACATACTCTGTCCAGTTATAGAAATAGAGGGTTTTGCCGTCGTCGGCGCTGGCGCTGTTAAGCCCCAAAGCCAGCGCGCAGGCCGCCAGCAGATGTGACCACGTTTTCATTACTTATCTCCTGAAATGTCCCAAAGGATTTATACCCGTCATCTGGTTATATTCTATCATCGCCAACCGCAGGCCGGCTGACTCTTACCTTTCATTCGGTATTATTTTCTGGTGCGATCGCGCAGAATCAACTGACTGCTGAGCACCAAAAATAACGACAGAATGAGCAGGATCGTCGCTAACGCATTCACTTCCGGGGAAACCCCGACCTTGACCATCGAGTAAATTTTCAGCGGCAGAATCTCATACGTTGGGCCGGTGACAAAAGACGACACTACAACGTCGTCCATGGATAAGGTGAAACTGAGTAACCAACCAGCAGCCACTGCTGGCATGGCTAACGGCAGAATGATTTTCCGCAGAATAATCGCTTCGCTGGCGCCCAAATCACGGGCGGCCTCCAGCATGCGAACATCGAATCCTTTCAGGCGCGAATAAACCGTTACTACCACGAAAGGCAGACAAAATGTGATATGTGAAAACAGTAATGACCAGAATCCCAGTGAAATCCCCAACAGCATAAACAGCACCAGCAGAGATATTGCCATAACGATATCAGGCGACATCATCACCACGAACAACATACCGCTGACGAAAGGTTTACCGCGAAAACGATAACGATAGAGCGCCACCGCCGTCAGCGAGCCAATCAGCGTGGCGAACGTAGCGGACAGGATCGCCATGGTCAGCGAGTGTTGCGCGGCTTGCAACAGACTGTCGTTGTTCAGCAACCGCTGATACCAGTCCAGCGTAAAGCCTTGCCAGTTAATACCGAAACGCGCCTGATTGAAGGAGTTCACAATCAAAATGATGATGGGAATGTACAGATAGGCGTAAATGATGGCCATAAAGCCGCCACGCAGCAGACGTGCCATTATGCCAGTTCCTCTTTCTTGTTCATCAGGCGAGCCGTGCGATAGTAAATGAACAGCAGCACGCCCATGATCAAGGTCAGGCAGATACTGGTCGCGGCGCCAAAGGGCCAGTCACGGATGTTGAGGAACTGACTTTTGATCACGTTGCCAATCAACAGGTTTTTGGCGCCGCCCATCAGATCCGCGACAAAGAACAGCCCCATCGCCGGCAGCAGCACCAGCAGACAGCCAGCGATAATTCCCGGCATGGTCAAGGGAATAACGACGCGGATAAACGTCTGGTATTTATTGGCGCCCAGATCGCGGGCCGCTTCAAGATAGGCTTTATCCAGTTTTTCAATGCTGGAATAGAGCGGCAATATCATAAAAGGCAGCAGAATGTAGATCAGGCCGAGTACCACCGCTTCGGAGGTGTACATGATGCGTAAAGGCTTATCAATGATGCCGATCCACATTAGGAATTCGTTCAGATGTCCGCGAGTGCTCAGAAAGATTTTCAGCCCGTAAATACGGATCAGCGAGTTTGTCCAGAAAGGGACAATAAGCAGAAACATCATCAGTGGGCGGATGCGTGCCGGCAGACGAGCCAGAATAAAGGCGAAGGGATAGCCCAGGAGCAGGCAGCAGAGCGTCGCGATCAGCGCCATATTCAGCGAGTGCAGCAACACCGAGGCATACATCGGATCGCGCAGACGAACGTAGTTGTCCAGTGTGAACACCAGACTGATCAGATCGGTGTCGTCGCGCGTCAGGAAACTGGCGCCGATAATCATCAGGTTCGGCATAAAAACGAACAGCGTCAGCCAGGCGACAATGATAGTGATTATGATGTTCTGAAAGCGTTTACGCGGCGTCTTCATCGTGTAGAACGACCTCCCAGCTTTCAACCCAGGTCACGGCGACTTTCTGATTGAGAGAGTGATCGAAATCAGGATCGTCTTCATTAAAGAACTCGCTGACCATCACCATTTTTCCGTTCTCAAGCTCGATGTTGGATTCCAGCGTCATACCTTTGTAATTTCGCTCACGCACGTACCCGATAATTCCTTCGGCGCGCGCACTGTCATTGATTTCCTCCACCCTCAGGTCTTCCGGCCGCAGCAGCACGTTGAGGTGCTGTCCAACGCTAACCGGGGAACTGACGGTAATCACGCATTCATGTCCTTCCACACGGGCGCGTACCCGCTGTTGGTCAAGATGCGCCAATACGGTGGCATCAAGAATATTGATTTCACCGATAAAGCTGGCGACAAACAGGTTTTTAGGCTCTTCGTAGATTTCACGCGGCGTGCCGTCTTGCTCAATACGGCCATCGCGCATCACCACGATGCGATCGGACATGGTGAGCGCTTCTTCCTGATCGTGCGTCACGAAAATAAACGTAATGCCCAGCTTACGTTGCAGAGCTTTCAACTCATTCTGCATCTGTTTGCGCAATTTGTAGTCAAGGGCCGAGAGTGGTTCATCCAGCAGCAGAACCTTCGGTTGATTGACGACCGCACGGGCAATCGCCACGCGCTGTTGCTGCCCGCCAGAGAGTTGATGCGGGCGGCGTTGCGCCAGACTCTCCAGTTGCACCATCTTCAGGGCTTCGATAACGCGCGGGGCAATGTCGGACGCGGGCGTTTTCTGCATCCGCAAGCCGAAAGCGACATTGTCAAACACGCTAAGATGAGGAAATAGGGCATAACTTTGGAAAACGGTATTAATGTGCCGGTGTTCGGCAGGCTGGTGGGTAATATTCTGGTTTTCAAGAATAACATTGCCGCTATCGACGGTTTCCAGTCCGGCAATCAATCGTAATACGGTGGTTTTACCGCAGCCGGAAGGACCGAGAATAGTCAGAAACTCACCGTGATTAATGGTGAGATTAAAGTGAGAAATGATGTCTTTGCCATCAAAACCTTTTTGGACCTCGATCAACTCGACGACCGGCGTAGCGGGAGAATTATCTTTCATTAAGGTATTGCTCTGTATCCAAGTATGGCGTGTCCACGGAAAATCCGTTGCGTGCACGCCAAGGGTTATCACCTTCAGCCTACGAGCTTAGTCGAGGGCGGCATTTTACGGGAAACGAGGCGTAACGCCAACTTGTGTAGCCATACTTCGAACCGGAAATATCGATAGAGAGGGAGAGTGCGATGAAAGAAGTAGCAAGTATGGTGCATTGATGTTTCGCAATTGTTTCTCCCCTGGCGACAAGCTGTGACATTGTGGCGTGGGGCAAGGCGCGAAGTGCATTATTTCCGGGTGATCCCCGCTTTTTTCGCTTCGGAACGCTATTACAGTAAAAACTGACCTGACGCAATATCCGTGTTGGCAGCCATCCGCATAATGCCAGACAAGGTTCGGGGGGCAATAGAGATGGATAAATTACTCGACAGGTTTTTGAATTACGTTTCTTTTGATACTCAGTCAAAGTCCGGCGTTCGGCAAGTGCCGAGTACGGAAGGCCAGCTAAGGCTTGCGCGCGCCTTGCAGCAGGAATTGCTGGAATTGGGATTTGAACAGGTGACGCTCAGCAAACAGGGTTGCGTGATGGCGACGCTGCCTGCCAATGTAGCCTGGGCAGTGCCGACCATCGGTTTTATTTCTCACATGGATACGTCGCCCGATTACACCGGCAAGAATGTTAATCCGCAAATTCTGGAAAACTATCGCGGCGGTGATATTGCGCTGGGAATGGGCGATGAGGTGCTATCGCCGGTCATGTTCCCGGTGCTGCATCAACTGTTGGGCCATACGCTGATCACCACCGACGGTAAAACGCTGCTTGGCGCGGATGATAAAGCCGGGATAGCCGAAATTATCACGGCGATGGTGCGTTTGAAAAAGCGTCAGACGCCGCACGGGGAAATTCGTATGGCGTTTACGCCCGATGAGGAAATTGGCAAAGGTGCGCAGTTCTTTGATGTGAATACATTCAATGCGCAGTGGGCCTATACCGTTGACGGCGGTGGGGTGGGCGAACTGGAGTATGAGAACTTCAATGCCGCGGCGGTAACGGTGAAAATTGTAGGGAATAATGTCCACACCGGTAGCGCCAAAGGCGTCATGGTCAACGCGCTGACACTGGCATCGCGCTTCCATCAGGCAGTACCGCAAGAAGAGTCGCCTGAAAAAACTGAAGGCTATCAGGGGTTCTATCATTTGCAAAGTATCAAAGGGGTGGTGGAACGAGCGGAGATGCACTACATCGTGCGTGATTTTGATCGCTCAGGTTTTGAACGGCGCAAACAGAAGATGATCGACATTGCTGAGAAGGTCGGGGCGGGGTTGCACCCGAATTGTTATATCGAAGTGACGATCACCGACAGCTATTACAATATGCGCGAACAGGTTGAGCAACACCCGCATATTATTGCACTGGCGCAGCAGGCCATGCGGGATTGTCATATTGAACCTGTTTTCAAACCGATTCGCGGCGGAACTGATGGCGCGCATCTGTCGTTTCAGGGATTGCCTTGCCCGAATTTGTTCACCGGCGGCTACAATTACCACGGAAAGCATGAGTTTGTGACGCTGGAAGGCATGGAGCAGGCAGTATCCGTAATTATGCGAATTGCCGAATTGACTGCTCAGCAGGCCAGATTATAGTCAGTTTATTTTGCTGTGAGCGATGTCGTTATAATAAACATCAGGCGGGGTTCTCCCCGCCTGATGTTTATGTCTTATTGACTAATCAGCAAAATACCAGTAACCGCTGTTTATCAGAATAGTGAGTTGCGTCAGAAACGCGGGGTCGTCCAGCGCGTCGCGCAACATCGATATATCAATAACATGATGTTCGGCCAGCGCCAAAAGAGCCTGCTTATGCGGGCTATCAATTTTTTCGCCGTTTACAAAGCAGTCATCGCCGACACACAAGACACGCAATCCGCCCAGGCGACGCAATGGTTCCCCTTGTTGCAGATAATCATAGATTTCGCTGGCCTGATAGGGCGGCTCCGGCGGCGCGACATCAAGCTCATGGCGGGATTGAGAGATAAATTCGCCAAACCAGTTCTGGAAATGTTCTGGTTGCTGAACCAGTTCCAGCATCATTTTCTGAAGCGCATTCATCTCTTGCGGCAGAATGAGCGCCGGATGATCGCGCGTGGGAATGGCGGGATCGCTGTAGCGATAGCTGCCAAGTTCGCGGGAAAGGACATAATCAGCGAAACCGCTCACCAGTTCGCGAGCATTCGGGGCGCGGAAACCAACGGAATAGTTGAGCGCGTTTTCCAGCGAATAGCCCTCGTGCGGGAAACCCGGCGGAATATACAGAATGTCGCCTGGCTCCATTTCTTCATCAATGATGGCTTCAAATGGATCAACCTGTAGCAAATCTGGGTGCGGACAATGCTGTTTCATCGGGATCTTTTCGCCCACGCGCCAACGGCGGCGTCCGGTGCCTTGAATGATGAACACGTCGTATTGATCCAGATGTGGACCGACGCCGCCGCCCGGCACGGCAAAAGAGATCATCAGATCATCCATGCGCCAGTCCGGTAGTTGACGGAAAGGGCGCATCAGCGCGGCGGAGGGCTCATGCCAATGGTCAACGGCCTGAACCAGCAGCGACCAGTTGGTTTCACCCAGATGATCGAAGCTTTCAAACGGGCCGTGGCTAACCTGCCAGCGGCCATTTTTATGGCTCACCAGACGGCTATCGACTTCATTTTCCAGCGACAGACCGGCAAGCTCATCAGGGGAAATCGGATCGATGAAATTGGTGAAACCGTGTTTGATAATGACCGGGCGTTGTTGCCAGTAGCGCGCCAAAAAATCCGGCCAGTCGAGATTGAGTTGATAGTCCATACCATATTTTCCGGCAAACAAGGGGGCTGATGGCATTATAGTCGAAGTGCCGTCTGCTGTACTGACTTTCACTCATTCTGGCCAAGATTCTGGCGAGAGAAGATGGCTTCAACCCTGGCGCCGCCCAGCGCACTTTCACTGATGAGGATCTCGCCTTGATATTGTTCAATAACTTCCGCTACGACGGATAAGCCAATACCTTGGCCGGGACGCATTTGATCCGCGCGTTGTCCGCGCTGGAACATCACCTCGTGTTTGCCGAGCGGGATGCCGGGACCATCATCGTCAATGATTAGATGCAGTTTATGATCGGAATACTGGGCGCTGATCTCCACAAACTCCAGGCAGTATTTGCAGGCGTTGTCCAGGATGTTGCCCAATACTTCCATAAAATCGTTTTTTTCACCGACAAACGTCAGTTCGGGAGAAATGTCCAGCGTCAGCACCACACCTTTTCGTTGATATACTTTGTTCAGAGCGGAACAGAGACTATCCAGCATTGCCTGCACCGAGTGAACTTCCCGCATCAGCATGTGATGTTCGGAACGGATGCTGGCGCGATGCAGATAGTAACCAATCTGCTGCGATATGCGGCTGATTTGTGACAGCATGAGGGGTTCGGCTTGATCGATGTGGATTTCTTTACCGGTGCGCAACGCTCGCAATGTGGTTTGCAGCACCGCCAGCGGCGTTTTCAGGCTGTGCGTCAGATCCATCAGGGTAGTGCGATATTTATGATAGCGCTGTCGTTCATTATTCAGCAGGATATTCAGGTTTTTTACCAGACTCGATAGTTCCTGGGGCGGATTTTCATCCAATTGCTCGCGCGTACTAAGTCTGAGTGAATCCGGTCGAAACTTATAAATAATAAGTTCACCACGCTCATTTAAAAGTATCAGATTATCCACAGTGATAATAAACAGGGCATAAACGGGTAGGGAGAGCAGGGGAAAATTTACGTTAGAAAAGGCGGGCGCGAACGCCCGCCAGTACAAATTATTTCAGTTCGTCAGCTTATTTCAATTCGTCAACCATGGTGATGGCGCGACCAATATAGTTGGCTGGCGTCATGGCTTTCAACCGGATTTTTTCTTCTTCCGGCAGCGCCAGTCCGTCAATAAAGGCCTGAATGCCCGCTGCATCAACGCGTTTGCCGCGGGTCAATTCTTTAAGCTTTTCATACGGTTTCTCAATGCCGTAGCGTCGCATCACGGTCTGAATAGGCTCCGCCAGCACTTCCCAATTGTGATCCAGTTCGTCAGCAAGACGATCGCGGTTCACTTCCAGTTTGCTGATGCCTTTCAGGGTCGCCTGGTACGCAATCAGCGCATAGCCCACGCCAACGCCCAGATTACGCAGAACGGTAGAGTCGGTCAGGTCGCGTTGCCAGCGGGAAACCGGCAGTTTACCGGCCAGATGGCCCAACACGGCATTCGCCAGCCCCAGGTTGCCTTCGGAGTTTTCAAAATCAATCGGGTTCACTTTATGCGGCATGGTGGAAGAACCGATTTCACCCGCGATGGTTTTCTGCTTGAAGTGATTCAGGGCGATGTAACCCCAGATATCACGGTCGAAGTCGATCAGAATGGTATTGAAACGCGCGATGCAGTCAAACAGTTCGGCGATGTAATCATGCGGTTCGATTTGCGTGGTGTAGGGGTTCCAGCTAATGCCCAGCGAGGTGACAAAGCTTTCGCTGAACTGATGCCAGTCGACTTCTGGATAAGCGGCAAGGTGTGCATTGTAGTTACCGACCGCGCCGTTGATCTTGCCCAGAATTTCGACCTGCTGAAGTTGACGATACTGACGTTCCATCCGGTAAGTCACGTTGGCGAACTCTTTGCCGATGGTGGACGGCGTCGCCGGTTGACCGTGCGTGCGGGAGAGCAGCGGAATGTCGCGGTATTGCCGGGCCAGATCCGCCAGCGCATCAATAATTTTACGCCAGTGCGGTAAAATCACGTCGCGCCGCGCCGTATCCAGCATCAAGGCGTGAGACAGGTTGTTGATGTCTTCGGATGTACAGGCGAAGTGGATGAATTCGTTCACGGCATGCAACGCAGGCACTGCCGCCACTTTCTCTTTCAGAAAGTATTCGACGGCTTTCACATCATGGTTAGTCGTGCGTTCAATGGTCTTGATGCGCTCGGCATCCTGCTCGCTGAATTCGGCGACAATGTGGTCAAGGAAAGCGTTTGCGTCGCGATCAAATGCAGGAACTTCCCGGATTTCTGCACAGGCCGCCAATTTTTGCAGCCAACGTACTTCAACCTGTACGCGGAACTTCAGCAGACCGAACTCGCTGAAAATCGTGCGCAACGTGCTGACTTTATCGCCGTAGCGTCCATCTATAGGGGAAACGGCGGTCAGTGAGGATAATTCCATCGCAAGCAACTCCTGGGATTGATTTTAATAAACATGAATATCGGGTTCCGATGCTCAACAGCCTGTCGGCGTTTCATCGTCCCCGCGCTGGCGGGGATCGGCATTCATCGAACCTGTCTAATGTATAACGAATGTATTGCGCGTCAGCAACGCGCCAGTATCTGTTTGGCTTCTTTGATCAGATGGCTACGGGAAAACATCAGTTGCAGGCGTCCTCCGCCAATCTGCTGCCACAGCACCGCGGAACGAATGCCCGCCAACAGCGCCGCACGCACTTTGGCCTGAACCTGCGTGTTTTTCAGCACTTCCGGCGCGCCTGTCACCTGGATGCGTGGGCCTAGGGTACTGATGACATCAACATAAATGCCCGCCAGCGCGCTGATGATCGTATCAGACAGCAGTTCAAAATGCTCTAACTGACGTTCCAATTGTCCGATACGGTTACCCAGTTCATTTAATGACGCGGGTTTTGCTTTGAGCTTGCGTTCCAGCGCAATCAGGCTGAACGCATAACGTGACAGTTCTGCCCCGGCGCCTTTGTCGCTACTGGTATTCAGAATGCCGAGCAAGGTTTCCAGTCCTGTTTTTAGGTTACTTTCCGCATCGCCATAAACCGCCAGCGTGGATGCCGGATTAACCACCAGAATACTGTTCAGCGAGGTGTGGAGAATGTCGTTGTCGCAATGGCCCGTATTCGCCAACTGATGCACCAGATGGGCCGACTGACAGATACCCGCCAGCGCCAGCGTAATGTCATGATAATTTTTCGCCACAATCACTCCTGTAAGCGTTCTTCAATGATACCCCCGCCGAGGCAGACGTCACCCAGATAGAAGACGGCGGACTGACCTGGGGTTACCGCGGCGACCAGTTCATCAAAACGTACCGAGAGACGATCTTCGCCGAGTGGGGTAACCGTACAAGGGATATCTGCCTGACGGTAGCGGGTTTTCACCGTGCAACGTAATGCCGCGGTCAGCGGTTGGCGGTCAACCCAATGCAACTGTTGAGCGATTAACCCGTAAGACATCAGGCGCGGGTGCTCATGCCCTTGTGCGACGTACAGAATATTATTAGCGACGTCTTTGTCCACGACGTACCACGGATCTTCGCCGCCGTCTTTGACGCCGCCGATCCCTAATCCTTTACGCTGTCCCAGTGTGTGGTACATCAACCCCTGATGCTGTCCCATCGGTTTGCCATCATCAACGGACAATATCGGGCCAGGCTGGGCAGGCAGATAGCGCGCCAGAAAATCGGTGAATTTACGCTCGCCGATGAAACAAATTCCCGTGGAATCTTTCTTTTTGGCGGTAGCCAGTTCCAACTGCTCAGCGATTTTACGAACTTCGGGTTTTTCCAGTTCCCCGACAGGGAACAGGCTTTGCGCGATTTGATCGTGGCTTAACGTATAAAGGAAGTAGCTCTGGTCTTTATTGCCATCCACACCGCGCAGCAAACGGCTTTTGCCGTCAACGTCCTGACGGCGGACATAGTGACCTGTCGCAATGTAATCAGCGCCAAGATCTTCGGCGGCAAACTCAAGAAACGCTTTGAATTTGATTTCCTTGTTGCACAGAATATCCGGGTTGGGGGTGCGGCCCGCTTTATATTCCGCCAGGAACAATTCAAATACGTTATCCCAGTATTCGGCGGCAAAGTTGACGGTGTGCAGTTCAATACCCAGCTTATCGCAAACGGCCTGGGCATCGGCAAGATCGGTGGCTGCGGAGCAATACTCGGTGTCGTCATCCTCTTCCCAGTTCTTCATGAACAGGCCTTCAACATGATAACCCTGTTGCTGTAACAGGTAGGCGGAAACGGATGAATCAACCCCGCCGGACATACCGACAATCACTTTTTTCTGGCTGTTATCTGACATGGAAGTCTCACGAACTGAAATACTTATGCGTTAAAGCGAAAACAAGCGGCGCATTTTAGCATGTTGCGTGGGGGCCTGCACCGCTATTCCTGACGCGCGGGCGGTTAAAAAGGCCAGTTAAAGGCTTGCAGCAGCGTCAACGGATAGCGTTCCGGCTGCTGATAGCAGCGAATACTTTCCGCCACCAGTGGGGATCGCAAGCAAGATGAATGCAGGATCTCCCCGGCGCTCAGCCAGCGGCAGCAGTCGATATCGCTGTCATGAGGCTGGGTTGCGGCACGATGCGGGAGATCGAGCGCAAAACAGAAACGCAGAAACGGCGTCTGGTCGGGCGCAATCCATTGATGCAGACGCAGAAAATGTTGCGGTACGGCGTGAATGCCGGTTTCCTCCCACAGTTCACGACTGGCCGCTTGGATCAGGGTTTCATCGGCTTCCAGATGTCCTGCGGGTTGATTCCACAGACGCTTGCCGTTAATCAACTCTTCAACCACCAGAAAATGGTTCTCGGCCTGAACAACGCAGGCTACCGTAACATGAGGTTTAAACATCTGTGATTTCCTTCCATTCTCCGGGTGACAAATTTTCCACGGTATGGTTGGCCATGCCGTAGCGAATCAGACGCAATGTAGGGTAACCGATATGCGCGGTCATGCGGCGGACCTGCCGGTTACGCCCTTCATACAACGTAATTTTCAGCCAGCAATCGGGAATGCTTTTTCGCTCCCGAATCGGTGGAACACGTGGCCATAACCACGCCGGGGCCGCAACGATCTCGGCGCCTGCCGGCAATGTTTTTCCATCTTTCAGTTCAAGCCCGCGCCGAAATCGCGCCAGCGCGTCTTCATCCGGGATGCCTTCGACCTGAACATAATAGATTTTTGCCGTTTTTTGTGCTGGTTGCGTGAGTCTGGCCTGTAACTTACCGTCATTGGTCAGCAGCATCAGCCCTTCGCTATCGCGATCCAAACGTCCGGCTGCATAGATGCCGCTGAATGGGATATAGTCTTTCAATGTTTTGCGGCCCGCTTCATCAGTGAACTGCGGCAAGACATCAAAGGGTTTATTGAACAGCACGACGCGCCGCGGGGTGTTATCTGCCCGCCTTTTAGTTGCCGTCTGTGAACTGAATCGTTTAACGTTGTGATTTTTAACAGAGAATCTCTTCATCATCTTTATAGCCGCGAAAAACAAAAGCATTATACTCGAAATAGTTTGCGATTGGCGCGGGCTGAACATTGAAGTAGTATTGACCCACATCTTACAAGTCATTAACAAAACTGCGCTCGAAGGAGAGGTTAATGGAAAGCAAAGTAGTTGTACCGACAGACGGGCAAAAGATCACGGTTGATGCCCTGGGCAAACTGATTGTTCCCAATAATCCGGTTATTCCGTTTATTGAAGGGGACGGCATTGGTGTCGATGTGACGCCAGCTATGATCAATGTCGTGAACGCGGCGGTGAAAAAAGCCTATCAGGGGCAGCGCGCGATTTCCTGGATGGAAATTTATACTGGCGAAAAATCCACACAAATTTATGGTAAAGACGTTTGGCTGCCGGAAGAAACGCTGGATCTGATTCGTGAATACCGTGTTGCGATTAAAGGCCCGTTGACGACGCCAGTCGGCGGCGGCATTCGTTCGCTGAACGTTGCGCTGCGACAACAGTTGGACTTGTATGTCTGTCTGCGTCCGGTTCGCTACTATGAAGGCACGCCCAGCCCGGTAAAACATCCTGAACTGACCAATATGGTGATCTTCCGTGAAAATGCGGAAGATATCTACGCCGGAATCGAATGGAAAGCGGGGTCGGCGGAAGCGGATAAAGTTATCAAATTCCTGCGTGATGAAATGGGCGTCAATAAAATCCGTTTCCCTGAGCAGTGTGGTATCGGTATTAAACCTTGTTCCGAACAAGGCACGAAACGCCTGGTTCGCGCCGCGATTGAATATGCCATCACCAATGATCGTGATTCCGTCACTCTGGTGCACAAAGGCAACATCATGAAATTCACCGAGGGCGCCTTTAAAGACTGGGGCTACCAGTTGGCGCGCGAGGAATTTGGCGGTGAACTGATCGATGGCGGACCGTGGGTAAAAATCAAAAATCCGAACACCGGCAAAGACATTGTGGTGAAAGACGTCATTGCCGATGCCTTTTTGCAGCAAATCCTGCTGCGTCCTGCCGAATATGACGTTATCGCCTGTATGAACCTTAACGGCGACTATATTTCCGATGCTCTGGCCGCACAGGTTGGCGGTATTGGCATCGCGCCGGGCGCCAACATCGGCGATGAATGTGCCCTGTTCGAAGCGACTCACGGCACAGCACCGAAATACGCGGGGCAGGACAAAGTGAACCCCGGCTCCGTTATCCTGTCCGCTGAGATGATGCTGCGTCACCTGCAATGGTTCGAAGCGGCGGATTTAATTGTTAAAGGCGTTGAGGGTGCGATCAAGAACAAGACCGTGACCTACGATTTCGAACGGCTGATGGAAGGCGCTAAGCTGCGGAAATGTAGTGAGTTTGCGCAGGACATCATCGATAACATGTAATCAGTGTCTGTCGAAGATTAAGAACAAGGAGGCTGTTATCGGCCTCTTTGTTTTCATTGCTGAAATGAGGCCAATGGGCGTCTGAAATTGGCTGGCAGGGGTGACAGCGCGACGGTTCTCAGGTGGCGGTTACAGATAAACCAAACTTCATCCCGGTCATTGGACAGGATGTAATAGGCGTCAGACGTTTCAGATGGATTGAATACGCCAATTGCGCGGTATGCCATTTCAGTATTAAAGCCGCTTTTGAGTGGCAAAGGGGTAGGGCCATTTTCCAACTCTTTTATTCTCACATACAGACCTTCTTCAAACCAAAGCATAGTTGCCTCTGAAATCTTACTGATGATGCTATGAGTATAGGCGCGGGATTGTGTTTCTACCTTCCGTCAGGATTACGATGAGTATAATCATTGAGAAAACATAGTATTGCGCGTTTTTTGTATTTCATGTTATGAAAGCCTCGCCTGTTTATTTTGTTATTCAGTCCGGTAATTACCGCTATCAAGAAATCTAATGAAATAAGTCGTTTTATGGCTTCATCTTATTACGCCGCGACTTTATTAAAAACGTAGATTTAATTTGATCTAAATCACAATTTTTCGATATGCATTTTGTTCTTATGAAAATCCCGTTGTGGGAAATAACGCAGTCGATTGATTTCATAAAGGCATGCTGGTAGCGGCATGTCGGGGAGGATGTATGTCTGTAATTCGCACCTGTTTGAGTCTTTTTGGCGGTGATACGGTGATTGTACGTTGTTCGAATGTATTTGAACTTCAAATGGTTAGTGGCGAGCAGGCGGAGAGCGCCCGGAATCAAACCGCCATGCCGGATATGATAAGCGTCAGTGCGGAAAATGAGATTTATTTAACGGTTCCCTATACCGGGAATTGGGATTTAATCATCAAGGCAAAAAACGATACGCCGGAACATTCGATAAGCTATTTTCCTGCTTGATGAGATTGTGGTTAGCATATTGTTTGTGATGTGAATGAATAGGCTGACCTTGAATATCTAGTTACCAATAAATACGAGATTGTACTTTTCCCTTCTATCTTGTAATCGCATCGGTATAACAAACTCCAGCCTATCTGCATAAAAGATATAGGATTAAGTATTTTTTCCAGCGATAGCGTCCGCATTAATCGATCCAGAATACCGGTTGGCACAGATGAACGGCAGGCGCTTTTATCATGCATAAATATATTTCAGATTTGAAACCAGATCACTTCATCTGGCGACTTCGTCCTGAGTTTGTCGAGCACCGCACTATTTGTTGATCAACCTATAATCATTGTTGAACAACCCATAATCAAAATATCTTGATGTTTCTAGCCGTAACTATTGTTAATGCCAGGGGGTGGTAGACTTAGGATCTTTTGCCATAATGATTTCTATCCATAGGGATTTACTGCTCTGAAAATGGGCGCATTACTCGTTTTTTAGCTTGTCGGCGTTAGTTGATGATCCGTATTGAAGTTATTACATACGGTGACTAATTAGATTTCTAACTCTTTTAATCTGGATACGATAGATATGCAGGGGGAACCTATGAGCCCAGCCCCGATAGGCAAAGATGAAACTGCTCGTCTTGCTGCTCTTGGTGAGTATGGCGTTAACAATTATTTATTTGATAGCGATCTCAATAATTTGATCAATCTGGCGGCCAATGTTTTTAACATGCCTCTCGTTTGGGTTTCTCTGGTGGAATCAGAACGACAGATATTTATCGCCAGTCTTGGCATGCCTTTTTATGAGACGCCAAGAGAGTTCTCTTTTTGTGCCTATGCGATTTTGAAAAATAAAATCATGGTGGTGCCTGATACCCTCCAGGATCCGCGTTTTGAACATAATCCGTTGGTAACTGGCGAACCCTATATCCGTTTTTATGCGGGTATTCCGTTAAGGACGCTGACGGGTCATGCGATTGGCACGCTCTGTATTGTTGACGTCAAACCGCATCCTTCCCTGAGCGCCAGAGATAAACATAACTTGCAGGACTTAGCCGCATTGGTGATGGATAAGCTGGAGATGCGGCGTCTGGATCTGGCGCGCAAGGCCAGTCGGATCCAGTTTGAAAATATCGCCAACACCTCGCCAGACAGTATTATTTGCGTTGATGGTCACGGCACGATTACTTTCTGGAATGCGGCGGCGCAAAAATTGTTTGGTTATACGGTTGATGAAATCATCGGTTCAGATATTCATATCCTTGTCGCCGAAGATGAGCGTGCGCAATTGGATCAGTTGATTGTCGATCGGCATGCGTTGACCAGGGGCATCACGCTGGAATTGCATGTCCGGGCGAGAAGCGGCGTTTCATTGTTGGTCGAAGTGTCGGTTTCCATGTGGGGCGAGGACGCCAGTATCAGCTATGGCGTGATCATGCGTGATATTACCGAGCGGCGACGCAATGAAGAACGCTTATTTTTGCTGGCGCATATGGATCCGCTCACCGGGTTGGCAAACCGCATGCTGCTGGCTTCCAATCTGGAGCAGATGCTAAGAAACAACGCCACTGCCTGTGTAATGATGGTTGATCTGGATGGCTTCAAGGATGTGAACGACAGTCTGGGTCATACTTGTGGCGACCATATCCTGGTTAGTGTCGCGAAGACGCTTCAGACCATTGTACGGCCTGGCGATTTGGTTGCCCGTATGGGAGGCGATGAATTTGCCCTGTTATTTCCGGGGTTGAATGATCAACTGGCGATTGCCAATTTTGCGAAAAAAATCATCCATGACATTTCGCAGGCTATCTTTGTTGACGACCACCAAATCAATATCAGCGCCAGTATCGGGGTTGTATTGGCGCCGAAACACGGCACTACGGCGCAAGAGCTCTTGACCAGCGTCGATTTGGCGCTTTATCAGGCTAAAACGGAAGGGCGGAACTGCTATCGGTTGTTTACCCAGGAACTCCGCGAAATTTTTCAGGCAAGACATGCTTTTCAACAGGAATTCGTGCGCGCCTATGCGCAAAATGAGTTTGAGTTGTTTTATCAGCCGCTGGTGAGTCTGATGAGCGATGAGATCGTCGGTGCGGAAGCATTATTGCGATGGCGTCACCCGACAAGAGGTTTATTGACGCCGGGCGCGTTTCTTGCCGCATTGGAGTACGGGGCATGGGCCGAACGCGTGGGGGATTGGGTGGTCAAAACCGCCTGCGCACAGGCCGCTCAATGGTACAACGCAGGCGCCTCGCATTTTCGCATCAGCATTAATCTGTTTAGCGTGCAGTTTCGTTCCGATATGTTGCTGCAAAAGATCACCGATGTGCTGGTGGAAACCGGGTTACCCGCCAGTGCACTGGAACTGGAAATTACGGAAAACATTATTTTGCGCTTCGATGAAAGCGTGTTACAGCCGCTGAATACGCTGAAAAATGCAGGAATCGGTATCGCGTTTGATGATTACGGCACGGGCTACGCGTCATTGAGTATGTTAAAAAACTACCCGGTGACCAGGCTTAAGATTGATCAGACGTTTGTACGCAGTATGTGCGAGTCTTCGACTGATGAAGCGATTGTCCGGGCGCTCCTTTATCTCGGAAAAAGCTTCGGACTGGGCGTGATTGCTGAAGGGGTCGAAACCCAGCAGCAGTGCGAACTGCTGAGGAGCCAAGGCTGTGAGGAAGTGCAAGGATATCTGTTCGGTTGTCCGATGCCTGCCGACGATTTTACCCGATTGTTGAAACTTGATATTCCGCACTCCGTAAAGCAATAGTTCAATGTACATCTGATCCCAGAACATCTGATCATAGAATATATGATCAGATTGATTTGCGAATCGAGTCTGCCGGATAAGTCAGGAAACGGTCAGAACGTAAAGAGCCTTTTATCAGGCTGATGAGGCTGCCGTTTCGTGACATTTTCCGTGTCAACAGCGCCAGATGTACGCTTTGCTCCCGTCTGGAGACGATGGCCGGTATTCGCTTCCGCTGCACTAAAAAGTGGAATGTAGATCACATATTTTTTATAGTGACCCCCTTGTCGTTCTGGTTTTCGGAATTCGCTGTGCACGAAATATTTGAAATGTTGCTCGCGGTATTTGACCGCGCAGCCCTGATGCTGATTTGTCTTTTTTTGCTTACCCGCACGCGGCAATTCCGGCAACTGTTGCAAAAAGAACATTATTCACCCAGAGAGCGTGTCACGGTAACGGCTATTTTTTCGTTATTCGCGCTGTTTGGCACGTATTCCGGTATTAATGTTGAAGGTTCGCTGGTCAATGTGCGCATTATTGCGGTGATGTCCGGCGGGATTCTGTTTGGGCCGTGGGTAGGGATCGCTACCGGGGTGATTGCCGGTGTTCATCGATATCTGATAGATATTGATGGCATTACATCCGTACCTTGTTTAATCACCAGCATTATTGCCGGTGCGACCGCCGGTTATATTAATAAGAAAGTTAAAAAAGAGCAGCAATGGAGCATGGGGATTCTGGGCGGCATGTTGTGCGAATCGCTTACTATGTTGCTGGTGGTTGCCTGGGCCACGCCGATTGAACTGGGGCTGGATATTGTTTCCAAAATCGCGGTGCCGATGATTTTGGGTACGGTGTGTATCGGGCTTATCGTACAGTTGGTGCAGGGCGTCGCTAATGAAAAAGAAGTGATCGCCGCGCGACAGGCAAAACTCGCGCTGGATATCGCCCGTAAAACGCTGCCTTATTTCCGCAATATCAATAATGATTCCTTAGCCTCTATCTGCAATATCATTCGCACGGAAATCAACGCCGATGCGGTGGCGATCACCAATACTCAACATATTCTGGCCTATGTGGGTGTTGGGAAGGAAAAATATCAGATTGAACACGATATCATCAGCCCGATGACGCAGCAGGCGATGAAAGATGGCAAGATTATCATCAAAAATAATGATGAACAGCATCTGACGCCGCAGATCCATTCGATGATTATTATTCCTCTCTGGGAACATGGACAGGTAACGGGAACGCTGAAAATCTACTATTGCCATGCGCATAAAATTACCTATTCATTGCGGGTGATGGCCGTGGGATTATCGCAAATTATGTCAACGCAGATTGAAGTTTCCCGTACGGAACAACTGCGTGATATGGCGAATAAAGCGGAACTGCGCGCCTTGCAAAGTAAAATCAACCCGCATTTTCTTTTTAATGCGCTGAATGCTATTTCTTCATCCATTCGAATAAATCCCGATACCGCACGTCAATTGGTGATCAATTTATCCCGCTATTTGCGTTATAACCTGGAACTGAATGATGACTCGCTGATTGATATTAAAAAAGAGCTCTATCAGATCCGTGACTATATTGCGATTGAACAGGCACGGTTTGGTTCAAAACTGACGGTTATCTACGATATTGATGACGATTTGACCTACAAGATCCCCAGTCTGTTAATTCAGCCGTTGGTGGAAAATGCCATTGTGCATGGTATTCAGCCTTGTCGCGGCAAGGGGACGGTGGTGCTGTCGGTGAAGGATCAGGGCGAACGATTGCTGGTGGCGGTGAAAGATACCGGACATGGTATCAGCCAGGAGACGATGGATCGGGTGGCGAGGAATGAAATGCCGGGTAATAAAATCGGCTTGCTGAATGTGCACCACCGGGTTCGTTTGCTTTACGGCGAGGGATTACATCTTCGTCGTCTCGAACCGGGAACCGAAATCTATTTTTATATTCCACGCGTTGATATACCGCAGTCAGCGATCCCTGAGATGAGAAGTGGGGCGGAAGCATTGGATTCCACAGCCAGTTTATCAGGAGGTGAACAATGAAAGCCATTATTGTCGAGGATGAGTTTCTCGCTCAACAAGAGTTGAGTTATCTCATCAAGCAACACAGTAATATCGATATTGACGCCATCTTTGACGACGGGCTGGATGTACTGAAATATCTCCAGCACCACGAGGTGGATGCGATTTTTCTGGATATTAATATTCCATCTCTGGATGGCGTCTGGTTGGCGCAAAATATCAGTAAATATGTAAATAAGCCCTATATCATCTTTATTACGGCGTATAAGGAACATGCGGTTGAAGCGTTTGAAGTGGAAGCTTTTGACTATATCCTCAAGCCTTATCATGAGTCACGTATCGTTACTATGCTGCAAAAATTGGAAACAGCATGGCGGCAACGACAGTTACCCGCAGCCATCGAACCGGAAAATAGCATTAGCGCTCAGCGGAGCGCGCAACAAACGATTAATCTGATGAAAGATGAACGCATTATCGTCACGGACATCAATAATATCTATTACGCCGCTGCGCAGGAAAAAGTCACGCTGGTTTATACCCGGCGCGAAACGTTCATCATGCCGATGAATATCACCGAGTTCTGCAACCGGCTACCGGAAACGTTTTTTTTCCGTTGTCACCGTTCTTACTGCGTCAATCTGACCAAAATTTGTGAGATTGTACCCTGGTTTAACAATACTTATATTTTGCGCCTGAACGATTTGGATTTTGAAGTGCCTGTCAGCCGCAGCAAGGTAAAAGAATTCAGGTCATTGATGCGTCTTTAACGGCATTTCATTCCGCATTTACGGCATCTCATTCCCGTTTCGAACAGACACTGTCAGCCCGCTTGTATACTGGCCTCAGCCCATAAGCTGACGGTGTTTCCGGTGACATTTTATCCCTCGCCTCAGCTTATATTTTTCGTCTTCCGAGATCATCGGATTCAATGTTGATGTAGGGAAAAACCCATGAATGAGAAACCTGTAAACCGAGGTTTAATTGTCGTCGGTACTATCATTGCCCAGATGGGACTGGGAACCATTTATACCTGGAGTCTGTTCAATCAACCGCTGGTGGATAAATTTGGCTGGTCGCTGGGTTCGGTGGCAACCACATTTTCCATTACCAGTTTCTGTCTGGCGCTGGCGACGCTGTTTGCCGGGAAATTTCAGGAGCGGATCGGGATTCGCCGCCTGACCCTGATCGCCGGGATCGCGCTGGGGTTAGGACTGATGGCCAGCGCCGCCAGTTCTTCCCTGATGATGATCTATATTCTGATGGGCTTCATTGTCGGCTTTGCCGATGGCACGGCCTACATCACCACGCTGTCCAACCTGATTAAATGGTTCCCGGAGCGGAAAGGGTTAATCGCTGGTATCTCGGTGGGGGCATTTGGTACGGGCAGCCTGCTCTTCAAATATGTTAATAGCTTCCTGATTGCCGAAGTCGGCGTGTCGGCAGCCTTCTTCTACTGGGGTATCATCGTCATGGTGATGATTAGCATCGGTAGCTCGCTGCTAAAAGAGCCCGCGGCGGCGCCGGTTAACAAGGCGGCAACCGCTCAGGGGCAAGCGCATGACTTCTCACTGAGCGAGATGCTGGCAACCAAAGAATCCTATCTGCTGTTTATTATTTTCTTCACCGCTTGTATGAGCGGGTTGTATCTGATCGGTATCGTGAAAGATATCGGTGTGCAGATGGCGGGGATGAATATGGAAACCGCGGCTAATGCCGTATCCGCCATTGCGATATTCAACACTGTGGGCCGCATCGTATTAGGCGCGCTTTCCGATAATGTCGGGCGTATGCGGGTGATTAGCGTTACCTTGTTTACAACCATCCTCGCCGTATCGGTCATGACGTTTATGCCGCTCAATCCGGTGACATTCTTTATCTGCGTGAGTGCTATCGCTTTCTGTTTCGGCGGCAATATCACCGTTTTCCCGGCTATCGTCGGCGACTTCTTCGGTCTGAAAAATCACAGCAAAAATTATGGCGTGATCTATCAGGGTTTCGGCATCGGCGCGCTGTCCGGTTCGTTTATCGCGGCGCAACTGGGCGGTTTTCAGGCCACATTTATGGCGATTATCATTATGTCGGCGATCTCTTTACTGATAACGCTGTGGATCAAACCGCCGAAGTATTCTCCGTCTGCGACTTCACTTAACACCAAGATGGCGCATGCGCGGTAATCTTCCTTCAACAATGGCGCAATAATGAGTCAATTAACGGCGGAGCTATCCCGCCGTTTTTGCGTTTTCTCCCGCAGTGCGAAACGCCTTCCTGTGGATAATGTAAAGTTATGTGGATTTAGTAACTTAAAAGTTAAGAATACTTGAAAATGCCACCACAACCCATACGATGTAAGTGTTGCAAACTTTAATTTTTCTGCGAGAGGAAATCAGACTTCTATGATGCGTATTGCGCTTTTCCTGATCACCAACCTGGCGGTGATGTTGGTTTTCGGGCTGGTACTCAGCCTGACGGGAATTCAGTCCAGCAGTGTCCAGGGCTTGATGATTATGGCTGGACTGTTCGGCTTCGGCGGTGCGTTTGTTTCACTGCTGATGTCTAAATGGATG
This sequence comes from Brenneria izbisi, assembly GCF_025840185.1. Classification (GTDB taxonomy): domain Bacteria; phylum Pseudomonadota; class Gammaproteobacteria; order Enterobacterales; family Enterobacteriaceae; genus Brenneria; species Brenneria izbisi. The sequence continues at coordinate 558,024 of NZ_JAMPJU010000001.1, read as the reverse complement.
GCATTACGATCGGTTGGTGGTGAAGTGATCGAACAGCCACGCAATGAAACAGAGCGCTGGCTGCTGGAAACTGTCCGTTCGCAGTCACAGCAAGCCGGGATCGCAATGCCTCAGGTCGCGATTTACCATGCGCCCGATATCAACGCTTTCGCCACCGGCGCGCGTCGTGATGCGTCTCTGGTCGCGGTCAGCACGGGCTTGCTGCAAAACATGAGCCGTGATGAAGCGGAAGCTGTTATCGCGCATGAAATCAGCCACATTTCCAATGGCGATATGGTTACCATGACGCTGATTCAAGGTATCGTGAATACCTTTGTTATCTTTATCTCACGCTTGATCGCGCAGGTGGCGTCAGGCTTCCTGTCCGGCAACCGTGACGAAGGCGAGAGCGGCAGCGGCAACCCGTTGGTTTATTTTGCGGTGGCGACCGTACTGGAACTGGTGTTTGGTATTCTGGCCAGCATCATTACCATGTGGTTCTCTCGCTATCGTGAATTCCATGCTGATGCCGGTTCCGCGAAGTTGGTAGGGCGCGAAAAGATGATTGCCGCGCTGCAACGTCTGAAAACCAGCTACGAACCGCAGGAAGCCAGCAGCATGATGGCGTTCTGTATTAACGGTAAAGCTAAATCATTCAGTGAATTGTTTATGTCGCACCCGCCGTTGGACAAGCGTATTGAAGCGCTGCGCTCAGGGGCTTACCTGAAATAAGGGTTCTCTGATATATCGTTATTTTCTGCCAAAGGCTCGAATTTCGGGCCTTTTTCTTTTATGAAATCCCGCTATCTGTCGCAATAACTGTTAATAAAAACGGAAACAATGTTTCATAAAACAAAACCACGATCACGGAAAAATGAAACATTGTTTCTATAATGTCGGTATAACAGGTCATTCGCGTGAGAGAGGATCACCAGCAGTACGGATTTTCCTGATGCTATGCTCATGCGAGGCCAGATTGTTCATGATAAGCGCTAAGGATTTATGGATGGCCAAAGGTAACAAGTTTCCCCTGACGTTTCATTCCTACCAGGATTCAGCAACCGGCACCGACGTTGTGCGTTTAACCCCGCCAGATGTCATTTGCCATCGCAATTACTTTTATCAAAAATGTTTCAGCAATGATGGCAGTAAGCTGCTGTTTGGCGGCGCATTTGCTGGGCCGTGGAACTACTATCTGCTGGATCTGAACACCCAGGAAGCCCTGCAATTGACCGAAGGGAAAGGAGATAATACCTTCGGTGGTTTTCTATCGCCGAATGATGATGCGCTGTATTACGTGAAGGAGGGACGTAACCTGATGCGCGTCGATATGGAAACGCTGGAAGAGAAAATCATTTATCAGGTTCCTAATGATTGGGTGGGCTACGGAACCTGGGTCGCTAACTCCGATTGCACCAAGATGGTGGGGATTGAAATCAGGAAAGAAGATTGGAAACCATTAACAGATTGGAAAAAATTTCAGGAATTCTACTTCACCAATCCGTGCTGCCGCCTGATTCGTGTTGATTTGGCGACGGGGGAGTCGCACTCCATCCTCCAGGAAAATCAATGGCTTGGGCATCCTATCTACCGTCCGGGAGATGACAATACCGTTGCTTTCTGCCATGAAGGGCCGCACGATCTGGTTGATGCCCGCATGTGGTTCATCAATGAAGACGGCGGCAACATGCGTAAAGTGAAAGAACACGCGCAAGGCGAGAGTTGTACCCACGAATTCTGGGTGCCGGACGGTTCAGCGATGATCTACGTTTCTTATCATAAGGGAAATCCAAACCGTTATATTTGCAGCATTGACCCGGTTACCATGCAAGATCGTCAACTGACGGCGATGCCTGCCTGTTCTCATCTGATGAGCAACGATGATGGGACATTACTGGTGGGCGATGGCTCCGATGCGCCGGTCGATGTACAGGATGACGGCGGCTACAAGATTGAAAATGATCCATTCCTTTATGTATTTAATATGCGCACCGGGAAGCAGCATCGTGTGGCGCAGCATAATACGTCCTGGAAAGTGCTGGAAGGCGACCGCCAGGTAACGCATCCGCATCCTTCTTTCACCCCGGACAATAAGCGTATTCTGTTTACTTCAGATGTGGATGGCAAACCCGCCTTGTATTTGGCGACGATCCCTGAGTCAGTCTGGCAATAATACTTGATAAACCGCGTCGTCACATTTATTGCGCGGTTTATTATCTGTAAATTCAATTAATTATTAATCAACAAATTTCTGGCTCTGATATTTGTCAAAGTGTCTTGATTATCGTCGTTGTTCCATTGCCATAATCAAAGCGTTCCCTTTATACTAAAACCATTGTTCTATTTTTTTTAAAACAACAAAGACTGAGTAGGGTAACTACAGAGATGGCTATAGCAGATTTAGATAAACAACCCGATTCCGTATCGTCCGTTTTAAAGGTTTTTGGTATTTTGCAGGCATTAGGTGAAGAGCGGGAGATTGGTATTACCGAACTTTCTCAGCGTGTAATGATGTCTAAAAGTACCGTGTACCGATTTTTACAGACGATGAAATCCCTGGGGTATGTTGCGCAGGAAGGCGAATCAGAGAAATATTCATTGACGCTGAAGTTGTTTGAGCTCGGCGCAAAGGCATTACAGAATGTCGATTTGATCCGTAGTGCGGATATACAGATGCGCGAGCTTTCGGCGCTGACGCGGGAAACCATCCATCTTGGCGCGCTAGATGAAGACAGTATCGTTTATATCCATAAGATCGATTCAATGTATAACTTGCGCATGTACTCGCGCATTGGACGCCGTAATCCCTTATATAGTACGGCTATCGGTAAAGTGCTGCTTGCCTGGCGTGACAGAGATGAGGTGAATGAAATTCTTTCCGCTGTCGAATTCACCCGCAGTACGCCGCATACCCTGACTTCCGCTGATGCGCTGTTAACGCAGTTGGATCTGGTGCGCGAGCAGGGGTACGGTGAAGATAATGAAGAGCAGGAAGAAGGATTGCGTTGCATCGCGGTGCCTGTCTTTGATCGTTTCGGCGTTGTTATCGCCGGCCTGAGCATTTCATTCCCGACGATCCGTTTTTCTGAAGAAAACAAACATGGATACGTTGATATGTTGCATACCGCAGCCAGAAACATTTCTGAGCAGATGGGATATCACGATTATCCGTTCTGATTAGGAGCGCCGCCAATCAGCCTGTCCAAGCGACAGGCTTTTTTTATGCAACGCGATGACACAAAGGAGCTATCGAACTTGCCGGATGCTCGGTGTTAAGATGAGTGCCGCCAATAACGGTTCGCTGCTTGTTCTGTTGTATGGTTCGTTTTGAGTGACGTTATTTTGAGTCGTGTTGTTTGGATAGCGCGGTTTTGAATAGCGTAATTTTGAGTGGAGTGGGTGTGTGAACATATTAGAAATGGTTTTTATCGCGCTGCTGGCGGTGTTGGCGCTGCTGCTTTGGTTTTTCATTAACCGGGCGAGCGTGCGGGCCAATGAGCAGATCAGGTTGTTGCATAAAATTGTTGAGCAACAGCGCCAGCAACTGGATTTGTTAAAAATGCGCTTTCCGCAAGAAGCGCGTGGCACAACGGCAAAAAGAGCAGAAGAAGATGAAGATGCGCGACATCTTCAGGAAAGTGACGATGTCACGCTGGCATTTAAAAACGTGATCCCTGAACGTTGACAGGAGATACGCGCCGGTGTCCCGACTAAAAATTTTGCCAATTCAGTGCGCCTGTGCGCAAATTCGCATGAATAACGCTTGTTTGGTCGGTTTATCTATTGGTGTTCCCGGCGCCAGGTGCTCGTTTATCCTTGGATAGTTTGGTGATATTATCCTGACTGCCTTTTTAGGCTGAATATATGCACATAAAAGAAGCTGTGCGCCAACTTGCTGGTCAATCTGACATTGTGGGTCTGATTTAACCAGCAATCATCTGAAATTAAAGAAAATTGTTTTTTGTATGTGATCTTTCGTGCGGGTCACCACTGCAAATAAGGGAATTATAATGCCTGTTATTACCCTTCCTGATGGAAGTCAGCGTCACTACGACCACGCCGTTTCTCCCCTTGATGTTGCCCTTGATATCGGTCCCGGTCTGGCGAAAGCCTGCATCGCGGGTCGTGTTAATGGCGAATTGATTGATGCCGGCGACAAAATTGAAACCGACGCGCAGTTGGCTATTATTACCGCCAAAGATGAAGCGGGTCTGGAGATTATTCGTCACTCTTGCGCTCACTTGCTGGGCCATGCCATCAAGCAATTATGGCCTGATACCAGGATGGCGATTGGGCCGGTTATCGATAACGGTTTTTATTACGACGTTGATATTGATCGCACTCTGACCCAGGAAGATATCGATCTGCTTGAAAAACGGATGCATGAACTTGCCGACACTGACTATGACGTGATTAAAAAGAAAGTCAGTTGGCAGGAAGCGCGTGATACGTTTGCCGCTCGCGGCGAGACATATAAAGTCGCTATTCTGGACGAAAACATCAGCCGTGATGATCGCCCTGGGCTGTATCACCATCAAGAATATATCGATATGTGCCGTGGTCCGCATGTACCGAACATGCGTTTCTGCCACCATTTCAAATTGCAAAAAACGTCCGGCGCGTACTGGCGTGGCGACAGTAAAAACAAAATGCTGCAACGCATTTACGGTACTGCCTGGGCCGATAAAAAACAGCTTGCTTCATATCTGCAACGTCTTGAGGAAGCGGCCAAACGCGATCACCGCAAGATTGGTAAACAGCTTGATCTTTACCATATGCAGGAAGAAGCGCCGGGTATGGTGTTCTGGCACAATGATGGCTGGACCATCTTCCGTGAACTGGAAACGTTTGTACGCATGAAGCTGAAAGCGTATCAGTATCAGGAAGTTAAAGGCCCGTTCATGATGGACCGCGTGCTGTGGGAAAAAACCGGGCACTGGGAAAACTATAAAGAAGCAATGTTCACCACATCATCTGAAAACCGTGAATACTGCATTAAGCCGATGAACTGTCCAGGCCACGTACAGATTTTCAATCAGGGATTGAAATCTTATCGCGATCTGCCGTTGCGTATGGCCGAGTTCGGTAGCTGCCATCGTAATGAACCGTCAGGCTCCCTGCATGGATTAATGCGCGTGCGCGGCTTTACTCAGGATGATGCGCATATCTTCTGTACGGAAGAACAGGTCCGTGATGAAGTCAATAGTTGCATCAAAATGGTATATGATATGTACAGCACCTTCGGTTTTGAAAAAATCGCGGTGAAACTGTCTACCCGTCCTGAAAAACGTATCGGCAGCGATGAAATGTGGGATCGCGCCGAGGAAGATTTGGCCGCCGCCCTGACTGAAAATGCTATTCCATTTGAATATCAGCCGGGTGAAGGGGCGTTCTACGGACCAAAAATTGAATTTACCTTACATGATTGTTTGGATCGTGCCTGGCAGTGTGGTACGGTGCAACTCGACTTTTCTTTACCGGGTCGCCTGAATGCCTCTTATGTGGGGGAAAGTAACGAACGTCAGGTGCCGGTAATGATTCACCGTGCCATTCTGGGTTCAATGGAGCGTTTCATCGGCATTCTTACCGAGGAATTCGCTGGGTTCTTCCCAACCTGGTTGGCGCCGGTACAAGCGGTGATTATGAATATCACCGATAGCCAGTCTGATTATGTCAGTGAATTGACCAGAAAACTGCAAGAAGCAGGCATTCGCGTAAAAGCAGACTTGAGAAATGAGAAGATAGGCTTTAAAATCCGCGAGCACACTTTACGGCGTGTTCCCTATATGTTGGTCTGTGGCGATAAAGAAGTGGAAGCAGGAAAAGTTGCTGTCCGTACTCGCCGTGGTAAAGACCTGGGGAGCCTTGATGTCAGCGACGTAATCAGTAAGCTGCAACAAGAGATTCGCAGCCGTAGTCTTCATCAATTGGAGGAATAAGGTATTAAAGGCGGAAAACGAGTTCAACCGGCGCGTCCTAATCGCATCAACAGAGAAATTCGCGCACACGAGGTACGCTTAACTGGCGTCGAAGGCGAACAGCTTGGTATTGTCAGTCTGAATGAAGCATTAGAAAAAGCCGAGGAAGCAGGTGTTGATTTAGTTGAAATCAGTCCGAACGCCGAGCCGCCGGTTTGCCGAATCATGGATTACGGCAAGTTCCTCTATGAGAAGAGTAAGGCTACAAAGGAACAGAAGAAGAAGCAAAAAGTTATTCAGGTCAAGGAAATCAAATTCCGGCCTGGTACCGATGATGGCGACTATCAGGTCAAACTACGCAACCTGGTTCGCTTTCTGGAAGACGGCGATAAAGCCAAAATCACGCTGCGTTTTCGCGGACGTGAAATGGCGCACCAACAGATTGGTATCGAAATGCTTAATCGCGTTCGTGACGATCTGAGTGAACTGGCGGTGGTTGAATCCTTCCCATCGAAGATTGAAGGCCGCCAGATGATCATGGTGCTCGCACCTAAGAAGAAACAGTAAGGCATTCAAGTAACTGAACCCGCGCCGCGCATGCGCAGCGCGGGTTTTGTTCGCCTTATCTGATTCGTTGTAATTAACAATGCGAAGTGGAAATTAACATGCCAAAGATCAAAACAGTACGTGGCGCCGCTAAACGCTTCAAAAAAACCGCCAAAGGTGGTTTTAAGCGTAAGCATGCTAACCTGCGTCATATTCTGACCAAAAAAGCGACTAAACGTAAACGTCATCTGCGTCCGAAAGGCATGGTCTCCAAAGGGGATCTGGGCCTGGTCGTTGCATGTCTGCCTTACGCATAAGTAACCTTTTTGAATTTAGAATAAGACTTTAGGAGAGAGCATATGGCTCGCGTAAAACGTGGTGTGGTTGCTCGTGCACGTCACAAAAAAATACTGAAACAAGCGAAAGGCTACTACGGTGCCCGTTCGCGCGTTTATCGTGTTGCTTTTCAAGCAGTTATTAAAGCTGGTCAATACGCTTACCGCGACCGTCGTCAACGTAAACGTCAATTCCGCCAGTTGTGGATTGCACGTATCAACGCAGCAGCCCGTCAAAATGGCTTGTCTTACAGCAAATTCATCAATGGCTTGAAAAAAGCCTCTGTTGAAATTGACCGTAAGATCCTGGCTGATATCGCCGTATTCGACAAAGTCGCGTTCAGCGCACTGGTAGAAAAAGCGAAATCTGCTCTGGCATAAGTCAGTTAAAAGAGGGAGCCTGGCTCCCTCTTTTAGTCTGTAGGGTTGATGTTGGTAAGATCATGGGTTGCAGTTGACATTTATTGCGACTCATTTTTCAATAAATCGATTTCCTGTTTTATATAACGACAAGGTAACGCAAGTATGCATACTGCTATTTTCCGCTTCTTTTTTTACTTTAGCGCCTGAACTCAGGGGGCTTTGCGCGTAAGAAAAGAAACGAAAAGTAGCGCTCAAGCCTCCCACAGGGAGGCTTTTTTTTTTAAATATTATGCTGATTTTTCAATGGGTTTTCTCCAGATGGCAAGAAGCGGGGAAAGGTTATTGATACCATAATTTTAATCATGACGGTTGGTCATACAGGCACAAGAAGAGGAATACAATGCCACATCTCGCAGAACTGGTTGCCAAAGCCAGAACAGCCATAGAAGAGGCCGGGGACATTACCGCATTGGAAAACGTGCGTGTTGAATATCTTGGCAAAAAAGGTCACTTAACCCTCCAGATGACCTCGCTGCGCGATCTGCCGGCTGAAGAGCGCCCAGCCGCGGGTGCGGTCATTAATCAGGCCAAGCAGGACGTGCAGGAAGCGTTGAATACGCGCAAGCAAATGCTGGAATCGGCAGAGTTGAACGCCAGACTCGCGCAAGAGACGATAGATGTATCGTTGCCCGGCCGTACCATTGAAAACGGCGGTTTGCATCCGGTCACCCGTACTATCGATCGTATTGAAACGTTTTTTGGCGAGTTAGGTTTCTCCGTCGCTATGGGGCCGGAAATTGAAGATGATTACCATAACTTTGATGCTCTGAATATTCCGGGCCACCATCCGGCTCGTGCTGATCACGATACTTTCTGGTTCGATGCGAAACGCTTATTGCGCACTCAAACCTCCGGCGTGCAAATTCGCACCATGGAAAACCAACAGCCGCCAATCCGCATTATTGCGCCGGGTCGTGTATATCGTAATGATTACGACCAGACACACACACCCATGTTCCACCAGATGGAAGGGCTGATTGTGGATAAAAACATCAGCTTTACCAACCTGAAAGGAACGCTGCATGATTTCCTGCGTAACTTTTTTGAGGAAGATTTACAGGTTCGTTTCCGTCCTTCCTATTTCCCGTTTACCGAACCGTCCGCCGAAGTCGATGTGATGGGCAAGAACGGCAAGTGGCTGGAAGTGCTGGGTTGCGGCATGGTGCATCCGAATGTGCTGCGTAATGTGGGGATCGATCCTGAAGTCTATTCCGGCTTCGCTTTTGGCATGGGCATGGAGCGACTGACCATGTTGCGTTACGGTGTCACGGATTTACGCGCATTTTTCGAAAACGATCTGCGTTTCCTCAAACAGTTTAAGTAAGGCGGGAATATCATCATGAAATTCAGTGAACTCTGGTTGCGCGAGTGGGTAAACCCGGCGGTTGATAGCGATACATTATCTGAACAAATCACCATGGCCGGCCTTGAGGTTGATGGTATTGAACCGGTGGCAGGCGCGTTCCACGGCGTGGTGGTGGGAGAGGTGGTTGAGTGCGGGCCACACCCGAACGCCGATAAACTGCGGGTAACAAAAGTGAACGTGGGCGGCGATCGCCTGCTGGATATCGTTTGCGGCGCGCCGAATTGTCGTCAGGGGCTGAAAGTGGCGGTGGCGACGGTGGGCGCGGTGTTACCGGGCGATTTCAAAATCAAGGCGGCCAAGTTGCGTGGCGAGCCGTCAGAAGGAATGTTGTGTTCATTCTCCGAACTGGGTATTTCTGACGACCATAACGGCATTATCGAATTGCCACTGGATGCGCCAATTGGCACCGACATTCGTCAATATCTGCAACTGGACGACAACATCATTGAAATCAGCGTTACGCCAAATCGCGCGGATTGTCTGGGCATCATTGGCGTGGCGCGCGATGTGGCGGTGCTGAACCAATTACCGCTGAGCGAACCTGAAATTCAGCCCGTCGCGGCAACCATTCAGGCTACGTTCCCGATCGAGGTCGACGCGCCGCAGGCTTGCCCGCGCTATCTAGGCCGTGTGGTCAAAGGTATCGATATCAAGGCTGTAACGCCCTTATGGATGCGTGAAAAACTGCGGCGTTGCGGCATCCGTTCTATCGATCCGGTGGTTGATGTCACCAACTATGTCCTGCTGGAGTTAGGTCAGCCGATGCACGCGTTCGATCTCGATCGTCTGGAAGGCGGGATAGTGGTGCGTCACGCCCATGATGGCGAAACGCTGACGCTGCTGGACGGCAATGAAGCGAAGCTGAATGCGGATACGCTGGTGATCGCCGATAAACAGAAGGCGCTGGCGTTGGGCGGTATTTTTGGCGGGGAGCATTCCGGCGTGAATCAAAACACGCAGCATGTTCTGCTGGAATGCGCTTATTTTAACCCATTGTCCATTACCGGGCGCGCGCGCCGCTATGGTTTGCATACCGATGCATCACATCGTTACGAGCGTGGCGTTGATCCGGCGATACAACATAAAGCGATGGAACGAGCCACGCGTCTGCTGATCGACATTTGCGGCGGTGAAGCGGGGCCGGTCATGGATATGACCAGCGAGGAGGATTTACCTGCGCGGGCGACGATTACGTTGCGTCGTGAAAAACTGGACCGCCTGATTGGTCATGTCATTGCCGATGAACAGGTGACCGATATTTTGCAGCGTCTTGGCGGCAAAGTGACCAAAATAGCAACCGGATGGCAGGCAGTTGCACCAAGCTGGCGTTTCGATATGGAAATCGAAGAAGATCTGGTTGAAGAAATCGCCCGTATTTATGGCTACAACAATATTCCCAACATCGCGACGCTTGCGCCGTTGACCATGACGTCACACCGCGAGGCAACGCTGTCTCTTAAACGCGTCAAGACGTTATTGGTCGATCATGGCTATCAGGAAGCAATTACTTACAGTTTTGTTGATCCGAAAATTCAGGCGCTGATCCATCCTGGTGAACAGGTGTTGAACCTGCCTAGTCCTATTTCAGCAGAGATGTCAGCTATGCGTCTCTCCTTGTGGAGCGGGTTGCTTGGCGCGGTAGCGTACAACCAAAACCGCCAGCAGAGCCGCCTGCGTCTGTTTGAAAGCGGCTTACGTTTTGTGCCGGACAGCAGCGCCGACCTGGGTATTCGTCAGGATTTCATGCTGGCGGGCGTGATTACCGGCACCCGTTACGAAGAGCATTGGGATCTGGCGCGTCAGGCCGTTGACTTCTATGATTTAAAAGGTGATTTGGAAGCAGTTCTGGCGCTGACCGGAAAACTGTCCGATATCGAATTCAAAGCGGAAAGCAATCCGGCATTGCATCCGGGGCAAAGTGCTGCTATTTATCTCTGCGGGGAACGCATTGGATTTATTGGGGTTATTCACCCGGAACTTGAGCGTAAACTGGATCTAAACGGGCGCACCGTGGTGTTCGAATTACTGTGGGATAAGGTCGCAGACCGCGTGCTGCCTGATGCGAGCGATATTTCCCGCTTCCCGGCAAACCGTCGTGACATCGCTGTGGTAGTGGCCGAAAACGTGCCTGCTGGCGATATTTTAGCCGAGTGTAAGAAAGTTGGCGCAAATCAGTTAGTTGGCGTAAACTTATTCGACGTGTACCGAGGTAAGGGTGTAGCGGATGGTTATAAGAGTCTGGCTATCAGTCTGACCTTGCAAGATACCTCTCGTACACTGGCAGAAGAGGAAATTGCCGCTACCGTTGCAGAATGTGTAGCAGCATTAAAACAGCGATTCCAAGCATCCTTGAGGGATTGAACCTATGGCGCTTACTAAAGCTGAAATGTCAGAATACCTGTTTGAGAAGCTTGGGCTGAGCAAACGGGATGCCAAAGAGCTAGTCGAGCTGTTTTTTGAAGAAGTTCGTCGCGCTTTGGAAAATGGCGAGCAGGTTAAATTGTCCGGTTTTGGCAATTTTGATTTGCGAGACAAGAACCAACGTCCGGGACGTAACCCAAAAACTGGCGAAGATATTCCGATTACGGCGCGCCGTGTGGTCACGTTCCGTCCGGGGCAAAAGCTAAAAAGCAGGGTAGAGAACGCGTCTCCCAAAGAGTAAACGTGATAAAACCTAAAGGCCGCGCAAGCGGCCTTTTTTACGCGGTTGACCTGCCCTAAATAGCGTTGACGCATTATGTGCTGGGCGTCATGTTCAGCAGGAAATCAACGTCAACCGCGAGGCGTCAACGCCATCTCGGAGGGGATCAAGCCTGTCTGAACTGTGCCTGATGCAAACTGGCGTAAATCCCGCGGTGTGCGATTAAAGCCTGATGGCTGCCTTGCTCAATGATCCCGCCGTTATCGACCACCACGATGCGTTCAGCATTCTGAATGGTTGCCAGCCGATGGGCGATGACCAGCGTGGTTCGTCCCGCAGAAAGCTCACTGAGCGATTGTTGAATCGCCTGTTCGGTAGCGCTATCCAGGGCGGAGGTGGCTTCATCCAGAATCAGAATCGGTGGATTTTTCAGGAAAATGCGCGCAATGGATAAACGCTGTTTCTGTCCGCCGGACAGTTTAACGCCGCGCTCGCCAACGATGGTATCCAGTCCGTCAGGCAGATTCTCAATCAGTTCGTCCAGTCTGGCGCGTCGCGCCGCCTGCATAATTTCGTCATCGCCGGCGCCCAGTTTGCCATAGGCTATATTTTCACGAATGGTGCCGCCAAACAGAAACACATCCTGCTGAACAATACCGATCTGGCTGCGTAGCGAGGTTTGCGTCATGTCGCGGATATCAATACCATCGATAGTGATGCTGCCGCTGGTGAGATCATAAAAACGGGGAAGCAGCGAACAAAGCGTGGTTTTTCCCGCGCCGGAAGGCCCGACAAAGGCGACGGTTTCTCCCGCCCGAATCGACAGATCAACATTATGAATGATTGGGCGATCTGGCGAATAGCCAAAGCCAACCTGATTGAACCGGATATCGCCTTTGAGCGTGCCGACATCACGTGCATGGGGCGCGTCTGCAATTTCCGGCACGGTATCGAGCAATTGGGTAAAGCGTTTGAAACCGGCAATACCTTTGGGGTAGCTCTCCAGTACCGAAGTAATTTTAGCGACCGGGCGGAAGAACACTTCAATCAGCAACAGGAAGCCCACGAAACCGCCGTAGGTAAGCTCGCCTTTAATGACATACCAGATGCCCGCCAGCATGACGATCAATTGAATCAGGCGTGTGCTCAGGTAGCTGAGCGTCAAACTGGCGGTCATGATGCGGTAGGCCTGAAGTTTGGTGCGGCGATAATTTTCATTGTCATGGGAAAACAGTTTTTTCTCATGCGCTTCATTGGCGAACGCCTTGACTACCCGGATGCCGCCAACGCTTTCTTCAATGCGGGCATTGAAATTGCCGACCTGACCAAATAACTGACGCCAGGTGTCGGTCATGCGGGCGCCATAGCGACTGACCAGAAACGTCATAAACGGGACGATAACGATAGTCAGCATCGCCAGAGGCAGATGTACGGTGGCCATCAGAATAAACGCGCCGATGAAGGTCATAATGGCAATAAAGAGATCTTCCGGGCCGTGATGGGCGATTTCTCCCACTTCTTCCAAATCCTTGGTGACGTGGGTAATGATATGCCCGGTTTTCATATTGTCGTAATAGCGGAAAGGCAGCTTTTGCAGGTGTTCAAACGCCTGACGACGCATATCTGTTTCGATGCCGACACCCAGCGCATGGCCCCAATAGTTCACAATGGCCATCAGTCCGGTATTCAGTAAATACACAGCCAATAGCGCCACTGACGCCAGCAGAATCAATGACCAGTCCTGTTCCGGCAGCAGCGTATCGATGAACGCTTTAATTGCCATCGGAAAACCCAGTTCAAGCAACCCGGCGATAATGGCGCAGCCAAAATCCAGTATAAATAACCCCTTGTAAGGAGCGTAATAAGAGAAGAAGCGCCGTAACATGCCATTATTTTCGTTAAATAAACAGGTAGTCCACTATAACAGGTTATCGCGCTGAGCGGCATTAAGGCTCTTCATATTGAATGCGCATTGCGCCGGGGCATGCGGTATCTTACCAATCAGTAAAACCAGAAAGGCGGATGCCGGGACCCGCATCCGCCAGAGGAAATCAAAACCAGATTAGCGCCAGAAATCGTCGAAAACCGTTACCGGCGGCCGACGTTTATGTTCGGTTTTGCGATACCAGTTTTCAATGATCGCGGCATCTTTGGCATCGATTTGTTTACCTTCAAGGTAGTCGTCAATTTTCTCATAAGTGACGCCCAGCGCGACTTCATCCGGCAGTGAAGGACGATCTTCCTCCAGATCTGCCGTCGGCGCCTTGGTGTAAAGGTGAGAAGGGCAGCCCAGTTCTCGCAGGAGGGCTTTTCCCTGACGTTTGTTCAAACGGAAGATCGGGTTGATGTCTGTTCCGCCATCGCCATATTTAGTGAAGAAACCCGTCACGGCTTCGGCGGCATGGTCGGTTCCTACCACCAGTCCGGCATGCATTCCGGCGATACTGTATTGCGCTTTCATTCGCTCACGGGCTTTTTCATTACCTTTGACGAAATCGGACAGTTCAATGCCAATCGCTTTCAACGTGGCTTCACTGGCCTCCACCGCCGGTTTGATATTAACAGTCAGCACGCGGTCAGGCTGTATAAACGCGATGGCGTCCTGACAGTCCGCTTCATCGGCCTGTACGCCATAAGGCAGGCGCACGGCGATAAATTGATAACTTTCCTCGCCCGTTTCATTGCGCATTTCGGTAATGGCCGTTTGGCAAAGTTTGCCTGTTAACGTTGAATCCTGACCACCGCTGAGCCCCAATACCAGCGATTTCACAAATGGGTGGGCGCTCAGATAATTCTTTAAAAAATCAACGCTAACGCGGATTTCTTTCACCGGGTCGATGGTGCTTTTGACTCCCAGTGCAGCGATGATGTCTGGCTGTAATGACATAATCTCCCCCTCCTGAACTTATTGATCCTGCGAAATAATTATCTCAATCATCAGAGTGTAAAACGAATCGGCGTGAAGAAAAAGGACAAGCGTTCTGTCAATGGTTTAATCTATGGCTAATACCTTTCTTCTATCGATAAAGTGGTTACTTCATCGGCCTGCCATTTGAAAAAGTGCCATTTGCCATCTAGTCTTATCCAGGACCCATTAATCAATGAGGTAATGTAATGAAAAATAATCGACTAATGTTGTGTTTTGTGGCGGCAGGAGCTGTCTTTCTTTCTGGGTGTTCGGCCTACAATAAAGCAGAGAGTTATGTAAATGAGCCGGTAGTGAAAGATGTTAAGGTGGGAATGACGAAGCAGCAGGTTCATCAGATTGCCGGTTCGGGTAGCACAGAACGAAGAATGGTGAATGCGACAGGCACCTGTAGCGATTACGTGTTGAAGAATCGTGACGGCACGGCCCAGAGTTATTTTGTCAGCTATGACGAAACCGGATATGTCCGCAACAAAGGCTTCCAAAGTTGTCAGGCATACGACACCAACCCGCAGCGGTAAAGTGGTGTCCCGCATCATCTGATGCAATGTTATTTATAATCCAATGCCGGAAAAGTAATTTTCCGGCATTATTTTTTTCTTAATTACGGTTTACCGTTTTATCCGCATTTACCGGTGAGTCAGTTCCGCGTTTTCCTGCGAATCAAATACCGTTTTGTCCGTTTGTTTGAGTAACTGACTGGTCACGGTGCCGGCGGTCATCGAACCGCTGACATTCAGCGCGGTGCGTCCCATATCAATCAATGGTTCGATGGAAATCAGCAGGGCGACCAGCGTAATGGGTAACCCCATCGCCGGCAACACAATCAGGGCGGCAAACGTGGCGCCGCCGCCAACCCCAGCCACGCCAGCGGAACTGAGGGTAACGATCCCGACCAATGTCGCGATCCAGACCGGATCGAGCGGATTAATCCCTACCGTCGGTGCGACCATCACCGCCAGCATAGCCGGGTAAAGTCCGGCGCAACCATTCTGACCGATAGTGGTGCCGAATGAAGCGGCAAAGCTGGCGATGGAATCAGGCACACCAATCCGGCGGGTTTGCGCTTCGATGCTCAACGGGATGGTGGCGGCGCTGGAGCGGCTGGTGAAGGCAAAAGTCAGCACCGGCCAGACTTTACGGAAGAACCGCGCCGGATTGATCCCGGTTAAGGACAGGAGCAGGGCATGGACGCCGAACATGATCGCCAGTCCCAGATAGGACGCCACCACAAAGCTGCCCAGTTTGAGAATATCTTGCAAATTGGAACTGGCGACCATTTTGGTCATTAGCGCCATCACCCCATAAGGCGTCAGCCTCATCACCAGGCGAACCAGTTTCATTACCCAGGATTGCAACGTATCAATGGCAACCAGCACGCGTTCGCCTTTCGCGCTGTCATCTTTCAGCAACTGCAACGCAGCGACACCGAGGAACGCAGCAAAAATCACTACGCTGATAATCGACGTGGGGTTGGCCCCGGTTAATTCGAAGAACGGGTTTTTGGGAATGAAGGAGAGGATCAGTTGCGGCACGTTAAGATCGGCAACTTTACCCGCATAATTATTTTCAATGGCGCTCAGTCGGGCGCTTTCCTGCGCGCCTTGCACCAAGCCGGTGGCTGTCAAGCCAAACAGATTAGTGACGAAGACGCCGACCAGGGCCGCAATCAGAGTGGTTATCAGCAGTGTAGAGAGCGTCAGCACGCTGATCTTGCCCAGTGATGAGGCATTACGCAGCTTGGCCACCGAGTTGAGGATAGAAACGAAAACCAGCGGCATGACAATCATTTGCAGGAGTTGGACGTATCCGTTACCCACAATGTTGAACCAGGCGATAGATTGGCTGATGATCGCGGTATTTTCACCATAGATAAGGTGTAATACCAGACCGAATGCGACCCCCACCACTAAACCCAGCAATACCTTTTTAGCCAGACTCCAGGACTGATTTCTTCCGGCATAACCCAGTAAGAACAGCAGGCCAACAAATGCCAATATATTGAATAGCAGCGGAAAACTCATCTCCACCTCTCCTTGTTTGTATAAATGTTATCTATTTCTGTCGTCATAAACAGTAACAGGATAACAGGTCTGTTATGGACGCTAAATAATTCGAGTGGCGGGAACGTTACCAACGCATCTGCCACTTGAAGTATGACGGGTATAGGTTTGTTACTGGACTGTCGCGGATAAGCGGAACAAAAAAATGGGACAGTCATTACATCGGAGAAAAAATGACCGTCCCGAACCGCAAAAGATAAATTAATAAATAATATTCATATAAGAAGAGGGTAATTCAGACACAGTACATAAATAACACGATAACACAGACAGCAAATACCTAAAACACCAACTAACTTATGACTTGCTTCACTAAAATGAATGGTTTAATGAAGGGATGTTAAACGTTTATTAAATATAACATCCCTTATTACTGCTAATAGTAAAGGTTATTTAAATAATTCGAAGACTATCAGAAGTTATATTGTACACCGACACGGAAACGAGTTTGACGATGGTCGGATGTACCACTTTCCTCTACATTAGCAATGGCGGTATATGGCTTCCAGTTTTTATCGATACTGTATGATAATTTCACATCATGTACAAAGTTGTAGCTTTCGTTATCATAGAGAACGCGTCCGGCTTGATTAGCTTTCTTGTATTCCAGTTCATAGTCCACCTGGAATTTCTTCAGGAATTTATAGCTGACAACACCAGTGAGAGTATATCCGGTTTCCTTGGTGTTCGGGTTTGTTGTACCCACTCTGCTATTGTAACGTTGATAATATGGACGGTAACGAAGCGATACCGATAAGTCATCAGTAATTCCGGCGCGGCCACGCAGATAAGGACGATAGTTATTGGAATTAGATGATGAATCTAAAGAAAATCCAGGTTCAATAGAGAATGTTTCGTTGATTTTGTAAACATAGCTGGCAACCACTTCCGTACCGTTACTTACCGTCTCATGGTAGGGTTTATTCGGCGTCGAGTCATTGGTGGCCTGGCGCCATTTAGCTTCAGCAGACAGGCCAAAACCATTAGCAAAACGGTGCGACATTAATAAACGATCACGATGATCATTTTTGGGCGTATCTTTCATTTCATGACGATAATCAATTGTGACGGCCATTGCGTTAACACTGATTAATGAAGTAACAGCCAGAGCTAATAATTTAATTTTCATTGTTATATTTCCTATGGATAGGATGGTGTTTAATTTGAAAGACGTATTGATTTTTATGATGCGAGATCTATTTTATTTATTATTAAACGTTGTTTTGTGATCATGATCTTCTTGGTTGATGAAAAATAAAATACAATTTCAAATTGTGATTTGGATCGAGTTGAATATAAGGAATGTTTTAATTTTAATGAAAAACCCCTGCCGGTGGCATGGCAGGGGGAATTACCTGTAAAAGATGTTTTTTATTATCTCATTGCTCGTCTCAAAATACGTTCAGACTGCCGCTGGAAATATTTCGCCGTTTCTTCAACCGATTTCTGACCATAATCGATAGATTGGATGGCATCACCAAACAGGGACACGATTTGCGGATCGTCAAAATAAGGTGACACGCTCATGCTATGCGGCAATGATAACGCCAGATTCAGACCAGAAACCGCCGGGGAGTCATCTTTAATAACACCGTCAGACGTCAGTTGAGCTACCGCTGCCTTGCTTAACGGCACGCCGCGCTCCAATCCCAATGCCTGAACGCCTTCTTTGCTGTTCAACAGGAAGTTAATCAGCAGAGACGCTTCTTTAGGATGCTTGCTTGATTTACCAATTGACAGCATTTGTGCGGGTTTAAAGAACAGACCGGCATCTTTGGCGCCCGGCAACATTGGATAGTTGCCTAACACCAGTTTTGCCGGCGGTTGCAGGTTGTCGGAATATTTGGTGATCGTAGAGTTCCACATATATGTGCCGCTCCACTCGCCAGTAATCCACGGTTTCATCTCATACATATTACTCTTACCAAAAGAGGCATAGTATTTCGCTGAAGGCATCACGTGGCTATCAACCAGCTTCTTATACATGCTGAAGAATTCCACCCATTGCTCATCGGTATAAGAGAATTTTTGACTTTTCTCATCAATGGCCGGGATGTTGTACTTCTGAACCATGTAGGAGTTTAACAACGCTAGCGAATCCTGATGCTCCAGCACTACAGGGTAGTATTGCTCGCCCAGCTTTTCTTTGAACACGTTACCGGCGTTCAATAGTTCATCCCAGGTTTTCGGGTATTCCAGACCGGCTTTTTTCCAGCTTTCGGTATTGAAATAGAACACGCGGGCGGTAACGGAAATAGGAATACCGTTCAGCTTGCCATTGATGGTCGTCCCCTGAAGCTCTTTGGCGTCGAACTGCGTCAGGTCCAGCGTCTCTTTGACGTTGTTCAGATCGTAGAAACCATCGCCGTTTTTAGAGAAAATCGGCAGCCAGTTCCAGTTGGTCTGCATCACATCGGGTTCCGTGTTGCCGGCAATCTGTGTCGTCAGACGAGACAAGTGTCCGTCCCAACCGGTGTACTCCGCTTTAACGGTGATATTGGGATATTGCTGATGGAAAGCTTCAATCGCCTTAAGTGTCTGTTGATGGCGGGTATTGCCTCCCCACCAGGACATTCTTAATTCAACCTGATCAGCAGCAAACGACGGTGCCGCCAATAATGCCAGAGATGAAACTATCAGAGTGTGTAGGATCGCTTTTTTCATCGGGTTACTACTCCTGTTAAAGAGAGATATTTTTTTCTGTTTTTGCATCAAAGATATGGCACTTCTCCATATCAAACTGGAAGAAGACCTGGCGATGCAGGCCATTGCTGATAATCGACCGTGCTTCATCAGAAGCGACACGGCTGGTTAATTCAAAGCCGTCAACCTTGATGTACATAAAGAATTCATGGCCCATGTTCTCTACGCGCACCAGTTCTCCCTGAGAGTGGTTCGCCTCAAACGGGGTTTCGGACACGGTGACGTACTCAGGACGAATACCGAAGAACACATCCTGACCGGCGTAAGCGCGGACTTTGTCCTGCTGTTCGCTGTTCAGTACCAGCGTGTAGTGACCGACCGTCAGACCAATCCGGCCGTCTTTCTCCACCAGCTTGCTTGGCTTGATGTTCATTTCCGGCGAGCCGATAAAACCGGCGACGAACATGTTGACCGGGTAGTGGTACAGGTTGTCCGGCGTGTCCACCTGCATGATATGGCCCAGTTTCATGACGCAGATGCGGTCGCCCATGGTCATGGCTTCGGTCTGGTCGTGGGTGACGTATACGGTCGTGGCGGCCTTGCCGCTTTTTTTCAGTTGTTTGTGCAGGTCGGAAATACGGATACGCATAGAGGCGCGCAGCTTGGCGTCCAGGTTGGACAACGGCTCGTCAAACAGGAAGACGTCAGGTTTCTTCACGATGGCGCGGCCTACCGCGACACGCTGGGCCTGGCCGCCGGAAAGCTGGCGGGGCAGGCGGTCCATTAGTTCTTCCAGTTCCAGAATTTTGGCGGCCTCGGTAACCTGCTCTTCAATCCGCTCTTTGGGCATTTTGCTGAGCTTCAGGCCGAAGGCCAGGTTCTCCTTGACCGTCATGTGCGGGTAGAGCGCATAGTTCTGGAATACCATAGCAATTCCGCGTTCTTTGGGCGCCAGATTGTTCACCACGCGCTCGCCGATACGGACTTCGCCGCCGCTGATGGTTTCCAGCCCGGCCAGCATCCGCAGCGTGGTGGATTTCGCACAGCCTGACGGCCCGACAATCACCATAAATTCCCCGTCTTTGATAGTCAGGTCGATGCCGTGTACCGCTTTGAAACCGTTGGAATAGACTTTTTCCAGCTTGTTGAAAATGACTTCAGCCATGATAAATCCTCAGTTAACCTTTAATGCCGCTGCTGGTCACGCCTTGAACGAAGTAACGCTGTGCCAGGAAGAAAACAATGATGGAGGGCAGAATCGAAATGCTGGACATCGCCAGGATTTCATTCCACGGCGCGCCTTCTGTCACGTCGATGGACATTTTGAGCGCCAGCGCAATCGGGTATTTGTCCACGCTGTAGACGTAAATCAGCGGCCCGATAAAGTCGTTCATCGACCACATGAACTGGAACAATGCCACCGAGATAATCGCCGGTTTCAGGATCGGCACTACCACATACCACAACACCTGAAAGGAGTTGCAGCCGTCGATCTGGGCTGCCTCTTCCATATCCCGCGGTACGCCGCGCAGGAACTGGATCAGCATGAACACGAAGAACCCTTGTGTGGCAAACGCCAGCGGCAGGTAGAGCGGCAGGTAGCTGTTCAGCATGCCCATTTCGCGGAACATGATGTACTGCGGGATCAGCAGCACGGTGCTGGGGAGCAGCATGGTGGCGATAAGGGTGGCGAACCAGAAATTTTTCCACGGAATATCGAAGCGGGCGAAGCCGTAAGCGACGATGGTGGAGGAGATAATGGTCAGCAGCACTTTCGGGATCACATACTTGAAGGTGTTGATCATGTAGTGACCGAAGTTGTATTCGGTGCCGGTTTTCCAGCCGTTGACGAACCCGTCCCAGGTGGCGTGCTCAGGCCATAACCCCAGGGTGGTGAAGATTTCATGGTTAGGCTTGAAGGAAGCCGAGAACATCCAGGCCAGCGGATAGAGCATCAGCAGCCCGACGGACAGTAAAATGACATAACGGATGGCGGCGCTGATTTTTTCTTTACGCAGCGTGCGGTGTACTTCCCGCGCGGCAATTGCCTGGGCCGGGGTCATATTGGAATGCATGTCAGCCATTTTTTCCTCCTTTATCCGCGGAGTAGAACACCCAGTATTTGGATGATTTGAACGCGACCGAAGCGAATACGGCCACCACCAGGAACAGTACCCATGCCAACGCCGCGCCATATCCCATATCGAAATATTTGAAGGCGGTATCGTAGATATAGAGCGAGAACAGGTAGGTGTAATGGGTCGGACCGCCGCCGGTGATGACATAAGGGGCGGTGAACTCCTGGAATGCCTGAGTGGTCTGCATAATAAAGTTGAAAAAGATGACCGGGGTAATCAGCGGGACCGTCACTTTGAGGAACATCTGCCATTTTGAGGCGCCGTCGATCATGGCGGCTTCATATTGTGATTGCGGCACATTCTGCAAGGCGGCGAGGAAGATAACCATGGCGGAGCCAAACTGCCAAACGCGTAGCAGGGTGACGGACATCAGCGCCAGCGAGGGTTCGCCCAGCCAGTTGACGGCATCCAGGCCGAAGACGGCCAGAAAGCTGTTCAACAGCCCGTCGATGGCGAATAGGGCGCGCCACAGCACGGCGATGGCGACGCTGCTGCCGAGAATGGAAGGTACATAGTAGGCGGTGCGGAAGAAACCAATGCCGCGCAGTTTAAAATTGAGGACGAAGGCAATCAACAGGGCGAATATCAATTTCAGCGGAATGGTGAGGAAAACATAGGCGAAGGTCACGCCCATGGATTTCCAGAAAAGGTCATCCTCCATGAACATGCGCTGGTAATTTTCCATCCCGGTGAATTCAGGTGGACTCATCAAATCATACTCAGTAAAACTGAGAAAAAATGATGAAACGAAGGGGAAAGCGGTAAACACTATCAGCCCTATAATATAGGGGGAGATATAGGCTAACCCCAGCATTCTGTTTTCATTCATAATGCTTACCTATTTAGTCATTGTGAAACATTAAAAAAAATTAAAGTGTTAATAATTCTGGATAAATAAACTCCACGTCATAGATAATTCTATTTTCCCCGTTAACGCGAAAATCACCGTGAACATATCCCCCCTGCGTTAAAAGCGGTGGGATAGCGTTTAATTTGTTGCGACAGGCCGCAATGAAAGTTAATAAAGCCAGTGGAAGCGGGTCATCCAGTCGAACATAACGATGTTGTGCCGAGCGAACGAGTAAACCACGGTGGAAATGCTTATCAAACAGGATGTTGGCGATCTGCCAGGCATTTTTCGCAACGGTTTCCGATTGCTGATGCTCCGCCAGTTCAATCAGCGCCAGTAATAACATTGGGCTGGCGATGTCATGGATCTTTTCATTATTCAGTCGTGTCAGCATGGTATTAATTAATAGGTACAAATCTTCATCACCGCTCAGGCGATAAGCCCGCACCAGCGGTAATAAATAATCACCTTCCAGCGTAAAAGGTTTAAGTTCCGTACCTGCTTTTCCATAATAACCATCACGTCTGAAACGATAGCCGGTCATATCCTGACCGTTATTCCACATGGGGCGCAGCGTATTGCTGGTGGCGACATAGGCATACTGGTAATAATTTTTCAGCCCGGAAATGACCCAGCCAAGTATTTCATCATCCGGCTGACTATGCAGAATATCGAGCATCGCCAGAGGGTTATCAATTAATAACGGACGCATGTCGCGGAATAATACGTTCGCTTCACGAGCAATTTCACCAAACTCACGGCCAAACTGACGCTGAGCGCGATCGCCGAACCAGGATTGCGTCTGGTTGTCATCTTGCGGCACGGGTTCACGCTGCAATGGGGAACTGAACTGATAAACCGGCATACCGGTTTCCGGGTTACGGGCCAGCACATATTGACGGTACAGATGTTTGCCCCAGGCGGCGGCTTGCTTATCACCGGTAAATTCCGCGTATTTGAAGGCGGCATAAATCAGGTCGGTACCGGCATTGACGAAAGTCAATCCTTTGGTAAGCGGCAAAACGGGCCAACGCGCCGGATCGACGACATCGTGACGAGCATGCAGAAAGACATCAGGATCGCGGATTTTGGCGTAATCCCCGTGACGTCCCAGATCCAATGTGTTCCAGTCCTCAACATGCGCATGCCAAAAACCTTGCAGGAAGTTCAGCGTTTTTTCCGGGTTTACGCGGTATAACAATGCGTAATAGGGCAGATGGTGCTTTAATTCATGCACCTGCGCTTTTGATTCCGGGCCTTCGCTCGCCAGTGTATCGAGATTGATAAAGCGGTGGCCGCCCCAGTAAAACAGTCCGCTAGCGTCATCGACAAAATGATTGAGGAAATAATCGCTCAGCGATACGGCTTGTTGCTGATAGTCGGCGTTGCCGGTGACAGCGTTCATGGCGCAGAGTGTTCTCAGCCAGTTCTGCTGACTGGCGAAGTTGGCGATTGGCGCCCGTCGCCCGTCAGGAAATTGCCATACCACCGGTTGGTGATTAAGTACATCAAACCCATCAGCGATTAAAGGTGTTGGGTTGGTACGGCTATGCGCGACTTTCCGAACGGTTGCGATATGCTGGCTCAGCATACTAATCCACTGATCAAGCAGCATTTTCTGGCTGGTGTAGAAACTTGCAAAAATACTCATGGAGTACCTTCTTGTGGAACTGCATAACCAGTTCCTTATAAATAGAAACACTGTTTTGAATGATTATATGGCGCGATTAACCCTGCCGTCATGTACGCAATATCGAAAGTGTGATCAAAGTCGGAACGTTGTTTTAATTTTTTTAAGGCAAGATTCTGATTAGAGGGAATAGAGGGAAAAATCAAATAATGACTTGAAAATAAAGAAAAAAGCACAACCGGAATTGTGCCTTTTTTCGTGCGGGGCGTGAAAAAAACAGCGTATAAAAAATTGTACCGCTGGTTAAATAAATGTTTAGCGGGCGAGCCAACCGCCATCCACCGCAATGGTGTAGCCGTTGATGTAATCGGATGCGCTGGAAGCCAGGAATACGGCGGGGCCCATCAGATCCTGCGGCAAACCCCAACGGCCTGCCGGGATGCGATCCAGAATTTCTTTGCTGCGGTCTTCGTCGGCGCGCAACTGCTGGGTATTGTTGGTGGCCATATAGCCTGGAGCGATCGCGTTGACGTTGATGTTGTGTTTCGCCCATTCGTTCGCCAGCAGACGGGTCACACCCATCACGGCACTTTTTGATGCGGTGTAAGAAGGCACGCGAATACCGCCCTGGAAAGACAACATGGAGGCGATGTTGATGATTTTACCGCCGTGACCTTGTTTGATGAACTGACGCGCAACGGCCTGAGACATGAAGAACACGCTCTTGATGTTCAGATTCATCACATCGTCCCAGTTCTTTTCGCTGAATTCGATGGCATCTTCACGGCGTATGATACCGGCGTTGTTAACCAGAATGTCAACTTTGCCAAATTCGTCCACCGCTCTTTCCACCAACGCGGCGTGACCGGCGATGTTGCTCATGTCGGCGGTCAAGCTAAGAAAACGACGTCCCAGCGTGGTGACTTTCTCGATAGTCTCTTTGGGTTCAACGATGTTGACGCCGACAATATCACAACCAGCCTGCGCCAAGCCGATTGCCATACCCTGGCCTAACCCCGTATCGCAACCGGTGATAAGTGCGACGCGGCCCTGTAAATCAAAGGAATTTAAAATCATGGATTTACTCTCTCTATAAGCGACAATAAGTCATTAGCTGTTATTGTAGGGAACACCGGCCATTGTGATAGAAAGCGATTAACCTCACTCGCTAACCTTGACGTAATCCATGTCACCGAAAACCTGATTCTCGCCAACTATTTCTCGCCAACCATGCCCCAGATAAAGGTGCAGCATCTGGAGCCCACACCTGAATAATTGACCCACGCGGTGAAAGTACCGGGCGGAACACGTGGCCGTTGCGTGGCAGTGACAACGTCACCTGAGCCTTGATTGCCCGGTTCTTTCTTGTCATTTGAGGATGATAGTTTGATTGGTATGTTAATTCAATAAAAATGAAATAATGTTTTATTTATTTCTTGAGGCGCATCATGATTTTGCTTATTTTATATTTCATCTGTGGCGGATGTGATTAGAATATCCGCATCTGCTGTAGCGTGCTCATTCTGGTAGGTCAGGTGGATGAGACTGAGAAACCGAAAAGGAGAAATGATGAGACGGTATTTTATTGACGATGAAACGCCCTGGGAAGAATTGGGCGGCGGCATTAAACGCAAAATTATCACCTGGAGTGATGAACTGATGATGGTCTGCGTGCATTTCGATAAAGGAGCAATTGGTACGCCGCATAAGCATGATATCCATGATCAGATCGCTTATGTCGCGGCTGGTAGCTTTGAAGTGGTGATTGAAGGGGAAAAGCGCATCCTTAAAACCGGTGATGCGTATATGGCCGTTAAGAATGAGATGCACGGTGTGGTTGCACTGGAAGACGGCAGCGTGTTGATTGACACGTTTTCTCCCAAACGTGCGGATTTCCTGTAATTATCTCGGTTACTGGCCGGTAGTGACCTTCCGGCCAATAGCCTTGTCCTGCACGCCTGTTATGTAATGTGCCTGATGTCCAACTGCTGCAACGAACTGAGTTGGTGATCGGCCAACACCCAACGCGGATCCTGGCTGAACGACGCCGCCGGCACCACAATGGAACGCATGCGCGCCGCTTTGGTGGCAATCATGCCGTTTATCGAATCTTCCAGTGTAACGCACTGTAACGGCGCAATCCCTAATCTCTCCGCTGCCTGCAAATAGACCTCAGGATGAGGTTTGCTATACGGCAGTTTTTCCGCGGAAACCACCACGTCGAAATAGCTTTCAAGCTGGAACATGTGCAGAACCTGTTGCAACATACGCAACGGTGATGCCGACGCCAGACCGATTTTGAGATTTTGCTGGCGGCAACATTGCAGCGCGTGTTCAACGCCAGGTAATAACGGACGACGCTCGTCAACCAGAGCGATTGCCCGCTCAATAATGCGGTTCACGACCGCCTCTTTATCGGGCGTTTTCCAGGGAGCAATGCGATACCAGAGATCAACCACCATATCGATACGTAATCCCAGGGTATCGGTCATGGACTCACGTAATGAGGTATCTATGCCCAACGAGGCGATGACTTCAAGTTCCGCCATGTCCCACAGGGGCTCGGAATCAATCAGCAATCCATCCATATCAAAAATGGCGGCGCGAATAACAGAATTAGCGATCATACCAGCCCAGCCCCTCAAGGTAGAAAAGTCGGAAATCAATGATAATACAGGTTAACCATATGCTAAATCATGGTTTATAACGTGTGTTGAGCGATAAAACATTGACTGATAATGAACTTAAAGTAGGCTGCTATCGGGATTTTTAGAGTATACACTGTTTGATATCAACGATACTGCGTCGCTCAAAAGGGGAACTCATGACGTATCAACAGGCTGGCCGTATTGCCGTGGTTAAACGTATCGCGGGATGGATAATTTTTATTCCGGCTCTGCTGTCTACACTTGTTTCGCTGGCCAATTATTTATACATGTATGCACAGAAAAAACAGGGGATTGATGCGGTTCTGCTTGATTTTCTGAACCTGATGATTGAAATGATTCGTTTCAATACGCCATTTCTGAATATTTTCTGGTTTAACTCGCCAGTGCCAGATTTCTCTCGCTTTTTTATGACGTCAAGTCTGATGTTCTGGCTGATTTACTTTCTGATTTTCATCGGTCTGGCGTTGCAGGTGTCAGGCGCACGGATGTCCCGGCAGGTAAAAGCCATCCGTGAGGGGATTGAAGATCAGTTGATTCTGGAAAAAGTAAAAGGCAATGACAACAGTACGCGTGAAGGGCTGGAAGCACGCGTCGTGGTTCCTCGTCATACCATTTTCGTGCAGTTTTTCCCGCTTTATATTCTGCCGTTGATTCTGGTGGGCGCGGGATACCTGATTTTGCGTTTAATGGGCATGCCGTTGTAACGCAATCATACGTTAAGCTGTTGTTCAATCGCCTGCTGCGCCGCCACGATATTTTTCCCGCCAAACAGGTTGGCGCGGTTGAGCAGATAGTATATCTGGTAGACTGGCTGACGTTCGATAAAGCCCTTGTCTAATGCCCATACGCTCTGATAGCCGTCATAGATTTGCGGCGGCAACTCAGGGTAGAGCGGCAACATCGCCAGATCGCACTCGCGATCGCCCCAGTAGCAGGCCGGATCAAACAAGTAAGCGCCATGATGACTGTTTGCGCAGTTATCAGGCCACAAATCGCCATGCAGCAGGGAAGGCTGCGGCTGGTGGCCCGCCAGTCTTTCCTCTACTCGTGCAATCAGGGTTTCGATATGACCAAAATGCATCCCTTTTTCGGCGGCTAATTGAAGCTGCCAGCCAATCCGTTGTTCAGCAAAGAAGATCGACCAGCGGCGTTGCCAGCAGTTGGGCTGGGGCGTCGTCGACAGGTCGTTATCGAAATCCAGCCCGAATTGCGGCTGGTCGCTCCATTGGTGCAGGTGCGCCAACTGTTCGCCAAGGCACCATGCGCTGTGGGCATCCAGCGGTTTTACCGGCAGATATTCCAACAGCAGGAAGCTATTATCGCGGGAACTGCCGACGCCGTAGACGGCAGGCACATTAACCGTGTTACTGCGCGCCAGTAAGGTGATCTGATCGGCTTCGGCGGTAAATTTGGGCAGCATTTCTCGGGTATCGCATTTTACAAACACCTCATGCTCACCGTATTGCACATACCATGCGGCGTGAATTTCGCCGCCTGACAATTCGTGGCGCGCCTGAATATCAGCTGCGCCGAGGTGTTCTTCCAAAAGTCGGCTGATTGCTTGCCACATAAGGTCATCCTCCCGTTGATATTGCCAGATACCCTGATTCTTCTCGTGCCGCCACCTGCCCGCCGATGACGGTTACCACGATAACGCATTAAGCACAATAAAAACTGGACTTGTGACACAGTGATGACGAAGACGGTGGTGAACGCGCTCAGCAGAAGAGTATAGACGCAGCTGAAAAATAACGCAGTTTGCCCATTGCGCGCAATCAATACATGAAAAATGGCGTATCAGGGATGGGCATGCCATCCCTGGGTTTACATTATGATGGCGGAGACAGGAGGCTGGTACGCGTCATGCGGTTTTCGCCGGGGCTGTCAACGCGGCGGTTTTACTCAGTTTCCACCGGTGATAAATCAGGGCCAGAGCAAAAAATGATGCCTGTACCAGCACAATGCAAGGGCCGGTGGCGCCATCAATGTGGAAGCTGATTAATGTTCCGGCGACACAAGAAAATACAGAGACAACCGTCGCCACAATCAGCATGCGGTCAAATTGTTTGCACACCATAAACGCGATGATGCCCGGCGCAATCAGCAGCGCGATCACCAAAATCACCCCGACCGCCTGCAATGAGGCCACAATCGTCAATGCCAGCAGGCAGAGCAGGCCATAGTGCAGCAGCTTCACCGGCAGACCGATCACCCGCGCATGACTGGGATCGAAACAGTAGAGCATGAAGTCACGTCGCTTGAGCAGGATGACCGACAACGTAATGCCGGCAATCAGCACGATTTGCGTCAGTTCCTGACGGGTGATCCCCAGCACGTTGCCGAACAGAATATGATTGAGGTGCTGATCGGTATCGACACGGGCAAACATCACCAGCCCTAGCGCAAACATGCCGGAAAAGATAATCCCCATGACCGTATCTTCTTTCACCCGGCTATGCTCTTTGACGTAACCGGTGGCGATGGCGCAGAAGATACCGGAAACAAAGGCGCCGATAACCAGCGGGATCCCCAACAGAAATGCCACGACGATACCGGGCAACACGGCATGCGAAATCGCATCGCCCATCAGTGACCAGCCTTTCAGCACCAGAAAGCATGACAGCACCGCGCATACGGTTCCGGTAATGACGGCGGCGATGATCGCCCGTTGCATAAACGGGTAGGCAAGCGGTTCGGTAAACCAACTGATCAGTATGCTCATAGTGCGTCTCCCGTTTGATCATGTTGCCGGGCGCGGCGAGATGCCAACAAACCGTGTTTGGGAGCGAATAAAAACGCCAGCAGGAAGACCACAGTTTGCAAGGTGACGATAACGCCGCCTGTGGCACCATCCAGAAAAAAGCTCAGATAGGCGCCGACTGAACTGGTGATTGAACCCAATGCGATGGCAATCAGCACCAAACGCTCAAACCGATCAGTAAGAAGATAGGCCGTGGCGCCGGGCGTGATCACCATCGCGATGACCAGAATGGCACCGACGGTTTGCAGTGCGGCAACGGTGCAGGCGCTGAGCAAGGTGAAGAAAAGAATTTTCAGCTTCAGTGGCGAAAGACCGATCGAACGTGCGTGGTTTTCATCAAAGAACACCGCCAGCAGGTCTTTCCACAGTAAACAAAGAATGAAGAAAGTGATGCCGATGATGATTTCCACCTGAAGCATATCCGCATCATCGATACCCAGAATATTACCGAAGATGATCGACTGAACATTAATAGACGTCGGATTAAGTGAAATAATCAACAGACCGACGGCGAAGAAGGTGGAAAAAATAAAGCCGATAATCGCGTCTTCACGCAGTCTGGTAATATGCCGGATCAACGTCATCGCCAACGCAGCCAACATGCCGGTGAAAAACGCGCCCGCGGCATACGGAAAACCGAGCGCATAAGCGCCAGCCACGCCAGGCACCACCGAGTGCGACAACGCATCGCCCATTAATGACCAGCCCTTCAGCATCAGATAGGCGGACAGAAATGCGCAGACGCCGCCGACAATCGCACTGACCCAGATCGCTTTGACCATGTAGTTGTAGGCAAAGGGTTGCAATAGAATATCGACCATCAGTCTTTCTTCTCCTCCGGGGTGGTAAACAGCGCGGGAGGATCGCTCTTGGTTGAACCATAAAATACCGCCGGACGTTCATCATCCGTCAGGACGGTAACGGAACGGACATCATCGTCGTCGTGGAGATTCGGACCGCCGAGATTAATGTGGCGCAATACTCCGCCAAAGGTTTTTTCCAGATTACTTTGGGTGAACGTACTGTGGGTGGGGCCAGCCGCCAGCACGGTACGGTTGACCAGAATCACGTTATCGCAGAATTCAGGTACGCTACCGAGATTGTGAGTTGCCACCAGGATCAGGTGTCCTTCATTGCGCAGGGTGCGCAGCAGGTCGATAATGGCGTTTTCAGTTTTAACATCAACGCCGGTAAAAGGTTCATCCAGCAACAAAACGCTGCCTTGCTGCGCCAGCGCACGGGCAAGGAATACGCGTTTTTTCTGGCCGCCGGATAGCTCGCCGATTTGACGCTGCCGCAAAGCGGAAAGCCCCACGCGCTCCAGAGATTCGGCAACAATGGCGCGATCTTGCTGACTAGGCATGCGCAGAAAATTCATTTTTCCATAACGGCCCATCATCACCACATCGGAAACCAGCACCGGAAAGTTCCAGTCCACATCTTCCGTCTGGGGGACATAGGCCACCAGATTTTGCTTTAAAGCCTGAAAAATAGGTTGTTTATTAAGCAGCACTTGCCCGGAGGTGGGTTTGACCAACCCCATGATGCTTTTGAAAAGCGTTGATTTACCGCTGCCGTTTACCCCGACCAGCGCACAAATCGTCCCGCCATTCAGCGAAAAAGAGGCATGGCGGATAGCCTGATGCCCATTACTGTATGTGACGGAAACATCATTGACATCTAATGACTGTATTGCGAGATCGCTGCTCATTGATTAAATCCTTTGGCGATGGTTTCAACCGTGACGTTGAGTAAATCAATATAGGTAGGAACCGGGCCTTCTGCATTTGACAGCGAATCTACATAGAGCACGCCGCCATACTTGGCCCCGGTTTCTTTACTGACTTGTTTTGCCGGTTTGTCCGAGATCGTGCTTTCACTGAACACCACCGGGATGTTCTTTTCGCGCACAGTATCTATCACACGGCGCACCTGTTGCGGCGAGCCTTGTTCATCCGCATTGATTGGCCATAAGTACACTTCATTGAATTGATAATCTTTGGTCAGATAACTAAACGCGCCTTCACTGGTTACCAGCCAGCGTTGCTGCGCGGGAATTCGCGAGAGACGCTCACGTAGCGGGGCATCGATCGCTTTAACTTTTTCCGCATAGGCTTTGGCATTGCGGTTATAGATTTCAGCGTTGGCCGGATCATATTTCACCAATCCCGCGCGAATGTTCTCAATATAGATTAGCGCATTGGACGGCGACATCCAGGCGTGAGGGTTCGGGTTGCCATTGTAGGCGCCTTCGCGGATGGGTTGCGGAGTGATCCCTTCGGTCACCACCACCGCGGGTACATCTTTGACATTTTCAAAAAAGCGCTCGAACCAGCGCTCCAGATTCATACCATTCCACAGTATCAACTGGGCGGACTGCGCCTTGACAATATCGCGCGGCGTGGGTTGATAGTCATGAATTTCCGCCCCCGGTTTGGTTATCGACTCTACTGTCGCAGCATCCCCGGCAATGTTTTGCGCGATATCCTGAATGATGGTGAAAGTGGTGACAACCTTAAGTTTTTCCGCCGCCTGCGCGTAACCACCGGCAAGCAAGAATAAAGCGCATGGCAAGGCAATACGTCGTAAGAGGGGCGCGAAATTAATCTGGAAACCGGTCATGTATTATCCTTACAAAATGTGAATGAAGCACATGAGAATAATTATCAATATCATTTAAGTCAAGGGACAAAGAAAAGAGGGCGGTGATAGCGCGTCCGGCGACACGAGTGATGGCTACCGGTACGTCGGTGCACATGAGCGAGAAACCCATAATGCGCCTTCGGTAACAAAAATACTGATCTAATTTAATAAATCG
Source organism: Brenneria izbisi (assembly GCF_025840185.1). GTDB lineage: Bacteria > Pseudomonadota > Gammaproteobacteria > Enterobacterales > Enterobacteriaceae > Brenneria > Brenneria izbisi. The sequence continues at coordinate 526,318 of NZ_JAMPJU010000001.1, read as the reverse complement.
TAACTAGTGTTGCAACGTAAGTCTAACGGTAACGAGAAAAAGCACGCTTTTTGTTATGCGATGGATAACCGCGTGACGGACATAAAGGAAAAAACCGGGAGATAAATTAACAAAATGCCGCCACCTGCCGATAAATTATAGGCTATAAGAATTGGGTATAAATTTTTACCGGGAAGGTATGTAAATAACATGAGCACGAAATCAGAAAGACGCTGGAAGCTGGCAAGTATAATTTTACTGATACTGGTGGCCGTATTATTTGTTGTTATGTTACAGGTTGAGTAGCGCATCTACGGTGTAAAAACCTGTTGTGTAGGCTGAGACCATTGTATCTCCTTATAGTAAGGAACTGTTGGTGGTGCTTATTGGATAAAGCGCTATATCAGACTCTTTTCGCCCGTAATCGCTTATTACTGAACCATTGATGGCACTAATCTGTGCAGCATGTCCATGACTGATAAAAAATGGCTTGCCATTGATTACAGAGTGTGTAATAACGCTTCTGGGTAAAACGAGGTACAGTTCTGTATATGAATGGCATTTTTAGTAAAGAAGAGTTGAGTACAAACGTTAGCGTTGCACTTCTCTGCCGATCCTTATCTTAGTGCCTCAAGCAGTAACGACTTTGGTTTGTCTGTATAACGCCTCTGGCGGTTTAAACAATTAAAGGAAATATTTGAAATGGCAAAGATTAAAGGTCAGGTAAAGTGGTTCAATGAGTCTAAAGGCTTCGGTTTCATCACTCCGGCTGACGGCAGCAAAGATGTGTTTGTGCACTTCTCCGCAATTCAAGGCAACGGTTTCAAAACTCTGGCTGAAGGCCAGAACGTAGAATTCGAAATTCAAGATGGTCAGAAAGGTCCATCAGCAGTTAACGTTACTGCACTGTAATTTATCGCTTCTATTGCAAAACCCGCTATGATGCGGGTTTTTTGTTGCCTGAAATTTATCAATAACACATTTTTGTCATATAACGTCTTATCAACCGCTATGATGCGGTGTAAAGACGTTTTTTTGCGGGGAAGGGGTTCTGATGTCTTATCAATGCCCGCTATGCCAACAGCCCTTGCAACGGATACGTCAGCAATGGTCATGTGGTCGTCATAATTTTGATTGTGCCAAAGAGGGCTATGTGAACCTGTTGCCGGTGCAATTCAAGCGCTCAAAACAACCAGGCGATAGCGCAGAGATGATGCAAGCGCGCCGGAAGTTTCTGGATGCGGGTCACTACCAGCCGTTGCAGGAACGAGTTACGCAACGCCTTGATGAAATTTTGACGCATCAGGCGAGCGCCTTACTCGATATTGGCTGCGGGGAAGGGTATTACACGGCGGCGCTGGCGGCGCGTTTGCAACAACACCGAGAAATGGCAGTCTACGGGCTGGATGTTTCAAAAGCAGCCATCCAGCGGGCGGCGAAGCGTTATCAGAACGTTGATTTCTGTGTGGCGTCAAGCCAGCGTCTGCCATTCAACGATCGGTCTTTTGACGCCGTATTAAAAATTTATGCCCCCTGTAACGATACTGAATTACGGCGCACGGTGAAGATCGGCGGCTGGCTGATGACCGTATCGCCAGGGCCTCGTCACCTTTACCAGATCAAGGCTGAGGTCTACGATCAGGTGCTGCCGCATCCGCTCAAGGATGAGACGCTGGACGGGTTTGAGTTGGTTGAACAACAGACGTTGGCTTATCCGATGCGGTTGTCAGGCCCTGAGGCTGCGGCATTGTTGCAAATGACGCCATTCGCCTGGCGAGCGACGCCGGAAGTCAGCCAGCGTATACAAACTACGCCGCGATTCGCTTGTGAGACAGACTTTATTATCCGCTTGTATCAGCGCGTAGAACCGTTGGACGCACGGTAAAAGCGAGTTGAAGGAGAATAAAAAATGGGCGGGGTGGCGACGAACCCGCCCATTTTTCAGGGAGCGCGCGGGCAAGATCAGGCGACATTGCCAATATGTTCGTACAGGATGTTGCAACCGATACCAATCAATATCACGCCACCGATAATCTCAGCCTTTTTACCGAGCAGCGGGCCGATATAACGCCCAATCAGCATACCTAGCGTTACCATAATCATGGTCGCCAGACCAATAACCATGGCTGTATGGAAGATATTGACCTGTAAGAAAGCCAGTCCAACGCCGATTGTCAGCGCATCAAGGCTGGTGGCGAATGCTGTGCAAATCAGTAGCGCCAGACTATGTTTTTTGATTTTTTCGCAGTTGCAGGGATCGGTTCCCTTGATACCTTCGGTAATCATGCGCACGCCAAGAATCATCAGCAGGGCGAATGCCACCCAGTGATCCCATTCGATAATGTACTGGCTGGCAAAAAAGCCAAGCGCCCAGCCCATCAGCGGTGTGATAGCTTCAATGATCCCGAAGATAAAACCGGTACGAATGGCGTCCCGAAAACATGGTTTGTGCAGAACCGCGCCTTTGCCAATAGACGCGGCGAATGCATCCATCGACATACCAAAAGCAAGAATGAGGGTTGCTGATAGGTTCATGTTAAATAGCCTCGGCTGGGTGCTTCTCCATATCCACGTAGATCATCCCCAACCAGATGATGATCCCCCGTGTCTATGGTCTCGCTTGCCCTTTGGCCGCCCGCACCACGTTTGAACCATCTCGCGGAAAATCATCCTGCAAAAAACAATCCCGCGAAAGGATAAAAACGAGTATGTTGATACGAGCATTTCTGACTTATTATCAGAAATCAGCTACTCCCCAATGACGGCGCAACCTTAACATATTATTTATGAACTAAACAACAATAAAAGTTTTATGGTCTATTAATGCAATTGATAACCATTTTCATTTAAAGGCGAGCAAGTTACGAACATATAAAATACCATCTTACTCGGCAGGGTTAAAATACCATTAGTATGTTATGGGTATTTTAATAATAATTTAAATTTATTTTATTTAAAATTACATATCATTGATTTTCAATCATAAAATGATAAATTTTTTCCAGGTCATCAATTTCCCTAACCTTTATAAGTAATCGACGATGCTCCAGATCAATAACCAGAACGCCGTCCTCGGATAAATTCATACTTTGAATACGGTTATAAGAAATAAATATATTGGCATAAAAGAACCCGGTTAATTTAAACAATAATTTTGGATGCCGAATATAGGCAAGATAGGTCGCCATAAATACTAAAAAAAGCAAAAGAGAGGTGGTTATTACCGTACCGTTATTGACAATATTCTGATAAATAAGAATTCCCACCAAACCAATAAAAATCAGGGCATCCAGACGATTGACGCGTTTGAGCATCACGCGTAGCTGCGTTTTGCCTTTTAATCTATCCATGATGAATTCATCATAGATGGCATAAAGCAGCGTCAACCCGATCACTATCACCAGAGCGATATCCGTAAGCGTCATGAGAAACTCCATGGGCAAATATCCGTGGGCGGAAACCCAAGACCTGTAACATGAAAAATAAGGGAAATAAAGGAATATTGCCGGAGGACTGCCCTCCGGCGACAAGGTAGCGGACTACATGCCAAGCAGACCGATCCAATAACCAAAGATACCGATGGCGAAGAATCCCATGATGAGCCACAGTGCGTTGATTTTCCGCCTGAGCAGATACATACAGCCGAACGTCAGCAGTAACGGAACCAGACCTGGCATAAGCTGATCGAGAATCGACTGAACCGTCGTTACCGTGGTTTCACCACTCTGGTTGGTGACTCTGGATACCACCAGCGGGATGTTGACGTGGGTCCATTTATTCACCAGCGCGCCCATGACAAACAGACCAAGAATGGATGCCCCCTCGGTCATCTTTTGCAGGAAGCCGCCGCCCATATCGTTAACGATATCCACACCTTTGCGATAACCGTAAGCCACGCCATAGTAACGAACCAACAGACGCACAAGATTAAACAGAATGAAGAACAATAAGGGGCCGAGCAAACTGCCGCTCATGGCGATACCGGCGCCCAGCGCGGCAAACACCGGACGAGCCGTACCCCAGAATATCGGGTCGCCCACGCCTGCCAACGGTCCCATCAAACCGACTTTAAGACCGTTAATGGCGCCGTCATCGATCGGCGCGCCGTTGGCGCGCTGTTCTTCCATCGCCATCGTTACCCCAAGCACCGGGGCGGCGACAAACGGCTGCGTGTTGAAAAATTCCAGATGGCGTTTGATCGCCTGTTTACGCTCTTCCGAATTCTCAGGATAAAGACGACGGATGACCGGCACCATGGAAAAACAGAACCCCAGCGCCTGCATACGTTCAAAGTTCCATGAACCCTGGAAAAGATTAGAGCGCATAAACACCGCGCGAATATCGCTGGCAGTGAGTTTTTTGACTTCAGTTGTATCACCCATTTCTCTCACTCCCCTTAGTCCAGTTCATTGTCGAGATCGTTGCTGCCGGCAGCGACTGGCTGCCCCTGAGACTTGTTGTATTTCGGACTCAGTTGGATATACAGCACCGCCATCACGATACCAATCACACCCAATGCAACCAGGTTGAAGTCGGTGAACGCCGCGGTCACGAAGCCGAGATAAAAGAACGGCATCAGGTAGCCTGCGCGCATCATATTAATGACCATGGCGTAACCGACGACGACAATCATACCGCCGGCGATATTCAGACCACCGGTCACCACTTCCGGTATGGAATTCAACATGGCATGAACCGCATCCGTACCGACGGAAATCGCAACGATAACGGCGGGGATTGCGATACGCATTGCCTGAAGCAACAGGGCGGAGACATGAAGCCAACTGATCGCGCTTAAACTGCCGCGTTCAGCCGCGCTGTCGGCGGCATGTTGAAAGGCGACGGTGATGGTTCGCACAATAATGGTCAGCACCTGTCCTGCGGCTGCCAGCGGAATGGCCAGCGCAATCCCCGCGCCCACGCTCTGACCACCGGCAATAACCAGAATGGTCGAGATAATGGAAGCGAGTGCGGCATCAGGAGCTACCGCCGCCCCGATGTTCATCCAGCCGAGAGCGATCATTTCCAGCGTGCCGCCGATAATAATCCCAGTTTTTAAATCGCCCAGAACGGCCCCGATGAGCGTACAGGCAACCAATGGACGATGGAATTGGAACTCGTCAAGAATAGAGCCCATCCCCGAGATACAAGCCACTATAAATATCAGCACAATTTGAAGGGTGGAAATCTCCATTGTACTTCTCCTATGGAAAACGTTTCTGAGTAAAGTGAATCGTTACACAGCGATAGTTATTGATTGTGTGAATCAATGATGTGTGAACCAATGATGTATTCACCAATAATGGTGTTAACGTGCCATCTTGTTAATTAAATCCATCATTTTTAGTCTGGTATCGGATGATACTTTCCTGACTTCTAACTCAATGCCGCGCTTATCCAGTTCTTTAAACGCGGCAATATCTTTCTCATCAATAGAGACCGCGTTATTAACCTGAATTTTGCCCTGGCGGAACGCCATTCCTCCAATATTAACGGACGTGATTTTTACGCCGTTTTCAATCAGTGTTAATACGTCTGTCGGATTAGTAAATAACAACATAACGCGATCGCCGGCATATTTCGGGTTGTCATAAACGCGAATGGCTTTGGCGACATCCACCACATGCGCCGTAACGCCCGGCGGCGCAACCTGGGTCAGCAGCGTTTTGCGCACATGATCCGCCGCCACGTCGTCACTGACGACAATAATGCGCGTGACATTGGTTTCTTTGGTCCAGCGGGTCGCCACCTGACCGTGGATCAAGCGGTCATCAATACGCGCCAACCCGATCTTCATGTGTTCGCCCGTTCCGCTAACCGGAGCGACAGCCTGTACTTTAGGTGATGGTGGCGCGGCGGCAGGCGCGGTGGCGTTCTGCTGCTTCAGCGCTTTAACGCCATCTCTGCCCGCTTCCAGGGCGATGGAAACCAATTCGGCGAACGCCGGGTTGTCATCACGCGCCATAAAGGTTTCCGCCAGCATGGGAATATTTACCCCGGCGATAACTTCATGATTATCTTTGTCGGTAACCATACGACTGGCGGCATTGAACGGGCTGCCGCCCCAGGTATCGACCAAAAACAACACGCCGTCAGACGTGTCTAATTGCGATAATTTCTCCTGATATTTTTCCATCAATGTTTCAGCGTTTTCACCGGGGACGAAATCAATCCAGGCGACATTGCTCTGCTCGCCAAGGATCATTTCAGCCGTTTTTAACAGCGGCCCCGCAGTGGCTCCGTGAGTGCATAACATTATTGCAATACTCACTTGCTACCTCCTCATCACGATCGAATTGAATGTGTAATGCGTCAGGAAACAGGGTTAACGCTCAGATGCTGAAAGTTAACCGTCGCGGTATCCGTATGGTTGTAAGCATCCAGCTTGCTGATTTACCCGGTAAGTAATGTCGCCATTAATTCAATACCTTCAGCGAGTAGCTACTGGCAACGACACGTAACACTACGGTTTGACAGATTTATTTTACCCATCGAAAAAATAAATAGTGTGATGTTCCTCTAATGCTGATCAGTTAAAAGGGGTGATGTCCGCGTTGCGCACGTTTGTGAGGAAATTGTGATAGCGACACGGTGATTTTTAGTTAAGCATCACGGCGTGAACGATGTTAATTTAAGGGCATCAAGTGAATTATCAGGCAAATAAAATGCAAACATATGCATTTCTTATGGCTAAAGACATTCGGTGAACGTTGAGGTTAATGCGTATGCTAAGAAAATCGGTTGTGCAACAAAAAGCGCCGAATATGGGTTTTCAGATGGGAACGGCCCATACGCTGAAAGATGATATTTATGGGTTGACGCTGGGGGTAATGTTTATCGCCGTAGGGCTGAATATGCTTAAGTTGTCCGGCATGGTTACCGGTGGGATTGCCGGCATTGCATTACTGATTTCCTATTATGTTCCGCTATCTATCGGTCTGCTGTTTATTCTGGTCAATATCCCGTTCATGATTTTCTGTTACTTCAGCATGGGGCGCGGTTTTACATTGAAAACCCTGATCGTCAATGTAGCCCTCGGCCTGACGACCCAGGCAATCCCTCATTTGATCACCATCAGTTATATCCATCCGCTGTTTTCCTCGCTGGTGGGCGGCACGTTCCTCGGCATGGGGATTCTTTCTCTGGCGCGTCACAATGCCTCTGTGGGCGGAACGGGCGTGGTCGCCATGTGGTTGTATCGGCGCTTCAATATCAATGTCGGCAAAACTCAGATGGTGCTGGATATATTGGTGTTCCTGCTTTCGCTGCTTAAGATACCAGGACTGTTGTTGCTCTGGTCGGCGGTCAGCGCCCTGGCGATGAATGCCATGCTGATGAACTGGCACAAACCGGGTCGTTATCAGGGCGGGTGAGTCTATTTTCGCACCATCAGATCGAGGGATAAGATAACGTTCTTACCTCGCCAACCTCAGTCTGTGTACTTTCTTTAGTGATTATTGCGCCTGATCCGCGAATCAGGCTTTCAGTCAATCGATTGCTGACTTTCTTTGCTGGAGATGCCGCCTGTGTCCAAAACGCTCGAACATTATCACTATTTGCATCAGATTCCTGAATTGGGATTTCAGGAGGTGAAAACATCGTCATATCTGGCAGACGTACTGGCGCGCGCGGGTTTTAACGTCACGCGCAATGTAAACGGCACCACCGGGATTATCGCCGAACTGGACAGTGGGGCGCCGGGGCCGGTGATGGCGCTACGCGCCGATATGGACGCCCTGGGACATATCATCAATGGCGAGTCGGTGGCGCGTCATACCTGTGGGCATGATGCGCATTCCTCCGTGGTGCTGAGCACCGCGCAGGAAGTGATAAGCGAAGGAATAGTGAAAAAAGGGCGGTTGAAGATTTTGTTTCAGCCCGCGGAAGAATTGGGAACGGGCGCGCTGGCGATGGTGGCCGGCGGCGCGATCGATGATGTCGATATACTGCTCGGTTTTCATGTGCGGCCGCTGGAAGAGTGTCCGCTGGGGCAGGCGGTGCCGGCCATGCTTTATTCAGCCAGTGCGACGATTGAAGCCGTGATCACCGGGGTGCCGTCCCACGCCGCCCGCCCGCATAAGGGCATCAATGCGTTGGATGCCGCTGTGTTGGCGGTACAGTCGGTGAATAGCATCCATCTGGCGCCCTCACTGACCTATAGCGTCAAGGCGACACGTTTTATCTGCGATGCGGGCGTTACCAACTCGGTGCCAGCCGAAGCCCGCGTGTGCTGGGATCTGCGCGCGCAATTCAATGAACCGATGGATGAACTGAAAGCCAAAGTCATTACAGCGATTGAACATAGCACGGCGGCGATTGGCGCTACGGCAGACATTCGCGTGATGAAGGAAATGCCGGCGGCGGTGGTTGACGACGAGGTCACCGCGTTGATTGCCAGCGCCATTGTGGACGTGTTGGGGATGAAGGGGGCGACCGAGGCCAAATATACGCCTGGCAGTGAAGATTTCTTCCATTACGGGCGTCAGCGGCCAACGATCAAATGTGGCTTCTGGGGCCTGGGAGCCAACCTGACACCGGGCTTACACCATCCCGATATGCGATTCGATCTTGAAGCAATGGAGATTGGCGTCCGGGTTTTTAAAACCTGTGTGAAAAAAGTACTGGGATAAGGCCGTGATCCCTGGTTGCGCTGCGGCGTATACTTTTTGGCGGCTTATCAATCTTCAAAGAATAGACGCTACTGGGCAGCGCATTTATCAGCGAGAAAAGTGTAAGAAAATCTTTGTGAAAACGCCGAACAACCTGTTAGAGTAATCTTCCGTTAAATTGCTTAGGAGCACTGGGCATCAGCCCTTCCCATGGACTGTCACCGACAAAACGTTAACTGCTTACCTGCTTGCGCTGGTGGTTTTCTGTACTCGGTTGGTTTTTCCGACCATTCTCTGAGTTACTCTGCTTCATTCCAATTCTTTCTATTACCATTCAATGCAGATAACGCATTGAAGTCATCTGCTCGTTCATATTTCGGAGTCTGACATGGAATTTTTGCTGGATCCTTCAATCTGGGCAGGCCTGCTGACGCTGGTGGTACTTGAGATTGTTCTGGGTATTGATAATTTGGTATTTATCGCCATTCTTGCCGATAAATTGCCGCCTAAACAGCGAGATAAAGCCCGTATTATCGGTCTGTCGCTGGCGCTGTTAATGCGTCTGGGGCTATTGTCCCTGATTTCCTGGATGGTCACGCTGACCCGTCCATTGTTCCACATCGGTGATTTCAGCTTCTCCGGTCGCGATCTGATCCTGCTGTTCGGCGGGCTATTCCTGTTGTTTAAAGCGACGACGGAGTTGCATGAACGGCTGGAAAATAAATCACATGACGAAAATGGTCCGCGCGTACACGCCAACTTCTGGGCTGTGGTGGCGCAGATTGTGGTGTTGGATGCGGTGTTCTCACTTGATGCCGTGATTACCGCCGTGGGCATGGTCAACCACCTTGGCGTGATGATGACCGCCGTCATCATTGCGATGGCTGTGATGCTGCTGGCTTCCAAGCCACTGACCAACTTTGTCAACGCCCACCCCACGGTGGTGGTGCTGTGTCTCAGCTTCCTGTTAATGATTGGCTTGAGTCTGGTGGCGGAAGGTTTTGGTTTCCATATTCCGAAAGGTTATCTGTACGCCGCGATTGGATTCTCAATTCTGATCGAGTTTTTCAACCAGATCGCCCGACATAACTTCATGAAACATCAGTCGCGACGCCCTTTGCGCGAGCGCACCGCCGAGGCGATTTTACGGCTGATGGGAGCCAGGAAAACCACGGATGAAGTGGATGACGATGAACCGCAGAAGGTGACGATGGACACCTTTGCCGAGGAGGAGCGCTATATGATCAGCGGCGTACTGACGCTGGCGTCGCGCTCGCTGCGCAGCGTGATGACGCCGCGCACGGAAATTTCCTGGGTAGACTGTGAACGTTCTATCGAAGATATCCGTTTGCAATTGCTGGATACGCCGCACAGTTTGTTCCCGGTTTGTCGCGGTTCGCTGGATGAGTTGGTCGGTGTGGTGCGAGCCAAAGACCTGCTGGTGGCGCTGGACGCGCACACCGATGTGGAAAGCTTTGCAGCGGCGAACTTGCCGATCGTCGTACCGGAAACGCTGGACGTCATCAATCTGCTACCTGTACTGCGTCGCGCCAAAGGCAGCCTGGTGATGGTGAGCAATGAGTTTGGCGTGATTCAGGGATTAGTGACGCCGCTGGACGTTCTGGAAGCGATAGCCGGTGAATTCCCGGACGAAGATGAAACGTTGGAGATCGTAGCCGACGGCGATGGCTGGCTGGTAAAGGGCGGTACGGATCTACATTCGTTGCAGCAAGTGCTCAACAGCAGCGATCTGGTCAGTCCGAAGGAGGATTACACTTCGCTGGCCGGACTGTTGCTGGCACACAGTGATGAATTCCCGCAAGTGGGCGAAATCATCGAATTACACCAATTACGTTTCCAGATCCTTGAAGTTTCGGAATACCGTATTGAACTGGTTAAGGTGGAGAAAATCGCCGAGCCGGTTGAAGACCAGGACGCGTAATATCAAGGGATCGCCAACGTCGCTGCTGGCGGCGTTGGCGGTTAAATCAATGCATTCATTAAAAAGCGTTATTCACTAAAAACCGTCAGTCGCACTGAACCTTAATCGCCAGACCGCCGCGTGAGGTTTCCCGATATTTGGCATTCATGTCTTTCCCTGTTTCGTACATGGTTTCGATAACCTTATCCAGCGAGACGCGGGGTTCGCTGGTGCGGCGCATCGCCATACGCGCGGCGTTAATCGCTTTCACCGCTGCAATGGCATTACGCTCGATGCAGGGAACCTGAACCTGTCCCGCCACCGGATCGCAAGTTAACCCCAAATTATGCTCCATCCCGATCTCCGCCGCGACGCAAACCTGTTCCGGGCTGGCGCCCATCAATTCCGCCAATCCTGCCGCCGCCATGGAACAGGCCACGCCGACTTCCCCCTGACAACCGACTTCCGCGCCAGAAATTGAGGCGTTCATTTTATACAGAATGCCAACGGCGCCCGCCGCGAGGAAATAGCGAATATAGATACCTGGGCTTACGGGTTCGATAAAGTGATCATAGTACGCCAATACCGCCGGAACGATGCCGCATGCGCCGTTGGTGGGCGCGGTCACCACGCGACCGCCCGCCGCATTTTCCTCATTCACCGCCAGCGCAAACATATTCACCCAATCCACAGCGTTCATTGGGTCGCTGGAGTGTTTATCTGACGAGACCAACATGCGGCGCAGCGCGGAAGCGCGACGTGGAACACGCAGCGGCCCCGGCAATACGCCTTCGGTGTTTACGCCGCGATCAATACAGGCGCGCATGGTCTGCCAGATATCCGCGAAGTAATTTTCGATCTCCTCGCGGCTATGCAGCGCCAGTTCGTTACGCATGACCATACCGGATACGGAAAGGCCGCTTTGTTTGCAATGCGCCAGCATCGCTTTGGCGGAGTTGAACGCGTAGGGGACGGAAACCTCAGTCAATGTAGATTGACCAAAATGCGCTTCATCAACGATGAAGCCGCCGCCGATGGAATAATAGGTTTTACTGTAAATTTCTTTGTTGCCGGCAAAGGCGGTGATCGTCATGCCATTTTCATGCAACGGCAGGTTTTCGCTGCGGAAAATCATTCCGCCTTCGCGCGGGAAATCGACTTCATGTTTACCGTCCGCCAGACTCAGTCGCTCGCTCTGTTCGACACGACGGATGAACGCCGGAATGCCATCAATATCAACCGTATCAGGCATATTGCCCGCCAGCCCCATGATGATGGCGATATCGGTATGATGGCCTTTTCCCGTCAATGACAATGAACCATAGACATCGACGGCGATGCGCGTGGCGGCGGTGAGTAACGCCTGATTTATCAATTCATCGACAAATTGCTTACCGGCTTTCATCGGTCCAACCGTATGAGAGCTAGAGGGGCCAATACCGATTTTAAACATGTCGAAAACGCTTATCACGCGGAACTCCTTAAAAAGCGCAGGTGGTTAGAATAAAACGCGTAAAATCGCGCTATTGTAGTGTGGAATATATTGTGGAGTTCACTTTTTCGCATGAAATAAACTTATGCCGACGGACAATGGAACTTATAGCAGAACGCATTGAATAACGCTTATGGCGTACTGGCGACATGCATGGCCAGTTGGCGAATGATGGCGGCGGTCAAGCCCCAGACAAACTGTTGTTGATACCAGGAAAGATAAACGCGGTGACGTTTTTCCTGCCGTTCGATATCCAGCGGATAATAACGCGCCAGCGCAAAGGCGTCCGCCAGCGGCATTTCGAACACTTCGGCGACTTCACTTTCATTAGCATGAAAGCGGGTCTGTGCGGAGATCAGCCCCACCACCGGCGTGACCTGAAACCCACTGACGCTGTCCGCCGGCGGCATTGTGCCGAGCACCCGGACATTCTGCGGTTGGATGGCGACTTCCTCCTGGGCTTCACGCAGCGCCGTGACGATGAGCGAACCATCTTCCCGGTCGGCTGCGCCGCCAGGAAATGCCACCTGACCGGCATGTTTGCGCAAACCCGACGCTCGTCGGGTCAACAGTAGTGTCGGGGTGGCGCGGCAAACAATCGGCACCAGTACCGCCGCCTTTCGTTGCTGATACACCGGAGGATGAGGCTGCAACGCATGCAGCTGAAAACGGGTAATAAACGCCGCCAAATCAAATGATGTCGGCGCTATGGTTCTGCTAATGGCTGAATGGGTCACGGCTTTCTACCTGCTCGTCTGGCTGAGGATCCAATAAGGGTAAAATGCGGCCAACTTTATCAAACGTTTCCTGATATTCGCCCTGTTCCTGACTATCCGCCACAATACCGCCGCCTGCCCAGCAGTAAATTTTTCCCTGTTCAGTTAATAAAGTGCGGATGGCGATGCTGGTATCCATGGTGCCGCAGACACTAAGATAACCAATACTGCCGCAGTAGGCATTGCGTCGTTGCGGTTCCAGTTCTTCAATGATTTGCATCGCCCGAATTTTGGGCGCGCCGGTGATGGAACCGCCGGGGAAACAGGCGCGCAGTAACGCGGTGGCAGGACACGAGTCAGGAAGTCTCGCTTCAATCGTACTGACCAGATGGTGGACAGCCGGGAAAGGCTCCACGACGAACAGTTCCGGTACGTGAACGCTGCCCGGTTCGGCGACGCGGCCAATGTCGTTACGCAATAAATCCACGATCATCAGGTTTTCGGCGCGATCCTTATCCGAGCGGGCCAATCGTTCGGCCTGCAAGTCATCCGCATTTTTATCGGCCAGTCGCGGCAGCGTACCTTTAATCGGGCGGGTCTGGATACGGTTCTCCGCCAGCCACAGAAATCGTTCGGGAGAGACACTGAGCACCGTATTTTCGGGCAGGCGGATGAAGGCGGAAAACGGAGCCTGATTGCCCGCCGACAGGCGCAGAAATGCCTGCCATTCATCCCCGTCATATTCCGCGCTGAAGCGTTGCGCCAGATTAACCTGATAGCAGTCTCCCGCCAGCAGATAATCCTGTATTTTGCGAAATCGCTCGCCATACTCCTCGCGGGACAGATTGGCAAGCCAGGGGCTATTGAGTCGAAAATCTGTCCGATTATTGGCGGCGGGCGGGGCGGATAACCAGTCAAGCCGTTGCTGAAGCGAGCCCTGGACGACCAGGGTTAACGTCTGATGCTGATGATCCGCGATCAAAGCCCAGTCATACAGGCCGAGCGCCATATCCGGTAAATCAATATCTCGTTCCGCCTGCATGGGCAAAGTCTCAATGCGACGCCCCAAATCGTAACCGAACAAGCCGAGCGCGCCGCCCTGAAACGGAAAGTCAGGATGCGCTGGCGCGGCGATGCCGAGCTCATCCAGTTCTTGCTGTAACAGCGTGAACGGATCGCCAGCCGCCATTTGCGTATTCCCGTCGCGGGTTATCGCCGTTTTCTCACCGCGAGTGATGAGTGTTACCCGCGGATCGGCGACCATGATATCGAAGCGATTGTGCGGGTGATCGGCAAATCCTGAATGTAATAACATGGCCCACGGCTGTTGAGAAAAAGGCGCAAAACGTTTTAGCAACGCATCCGGCTGATAGGGTAACGAGTGATAGACGCAGGACATGCCTGAGGCGGTGTGGTCGTATAATTTCATGCTTGGCAGGTGATGTTTATTTTGTATGTTGTCTGTTTGACGATTCAGATCGGCTAGCGTATCACAAACCATAACTGCTGGTGTATGACCGGGAGAGCATGCGATGATACGTGCCAGGTTGATAAGCAGGAATTTATCATGATTGCAGGTATGCCCGCGCTGACGCATCAACAGCAGCAAGCAGCGGTAGAACGTATTCAGGAACTAATGTCACAGGGGTTAAGCAGTGGTCAGGCGATTGCGATGGTCGCCGCAGAAATTCGCGCCACACATCAAGGTGACAGTGTCACCGCAATGTTTGACGATGAAGACGATCAGGATAATCGTGAGGATGACGACCAAGGCACGTTTGACGATGGTGAGGCAGAGGAAGAACACTGAGTGACGTTCCTCCTCTGAGATGACGCCAGCGTAAAGTTATATCGCGGCGATGGCTTTTATTTCGATTTTGAATTTCGGATTCATCAGTTTGGCCTGAACAGTGCAGCGCACCGGCGCGCTGCCTGACACCACCCAGGCATCCCATGCGGCGTTCATGGCGGCGAAATCGTCGGCGTCGGCCAAAAAAATCGTGACATCCAACAGTCGGCTTTTATCCGTTCCCGCTCGTTGCAGGATCGCATCCAGTGCGGCCAACGCATTTTCAGTCTGCGCTTGCGCCCCGTCATTCAGATTCTCCGGCACGCTGGTGTAATACAGCGTGTTGTTATGAATAATGGCGTCGGACCAGCGCTCATCAGGATCGATTCTCTGAATTGACATAAGGATATTCTCTCCATCTTGGGGTAAATAGCGGCGCTAAGCGTAACATACTCTTTTGCGTTATGAATCTCTTGCGGGCAGAGCAGGTGGAGATAGGGTGGTAGCGAGAGTGGCGGAGTATTGGCATAATCGGTCCGGCGGCGTCACTGGATAACGCTGGCAGTCCGAACCCGACTAAGAGAGACAGCGTGATAAGTGATCGTGTAATAGATGATTTTGCCACCGATGGGGCGTTAGCCAGGGCGATTAGCGGATTCAAACCGCGTGAGCCGCAACGACAAATGGCGCAAGCGGTGGTTCAGGCCATCCACGGCAAACAGGCGCTGGTGGTGGAAGCGGGAACCGGCACCGGGAAAACTTACGCTTATCTGGCCCCTGCATTGCGTTCGGATAAAAAAGTCATTATTTCGACCGGTTCGAAAGCCCTTCAGGATCAGCTTTACAGTCGGGATTTGCCCACGGTGGCCAAGGCGCTGAAATACCAGGGCAAACTGGCGCTGCTGAAAGGCCGTTCCAATTACCTTTGCATCGAACGACTCGAACAGCAATCGCTGGCGGGCGGAGAGTTGTCCGCGGAACTGCTCAGCGAGTTGGTCCGCTTGCGCGGCTGGTCTTCTGCAACCACGGAAGGTGATATCGCGACCTGTGACGGCGTGGCGGAAGACAGTCAAATCTGGCCGCTGGTAACCAGCACCAACGATAACTGTCTGGGCAGCGACTGCCCGCATTACAAAGACTGCTTTGTGGTAAAAGCGCGCCGCAAAGCGATGGATGCAGATATCGTGGTGGTGAATCACCATCTTTATCTGGCGGATATGGTGGTTAAAGAGAGCGGGTTTGCCGAATTGATCCCAGAAAGCGAGGTGGTCATTTTCGATGAAGCCCATCAGATCCCGGATATCGCCAGCCAGTATTTTGGTCAGCAGCTTTCCAGCCGCCAACTGCTGGATTTGGCAAAAGACATCATCATCGCCTATCGCACGGAAGTGCGGGACGCGCAGCAACTCCAGAAAAGCGCCGATCGCCTGAGCCAGAGTACGCAGGATTTTCGATTGGCGCTTGGCGATCCCGGTTTTCGCGGCAACCTGCGCGATGTGCTCGGCCAACCCCATCTTCAGCGTGCGCTGGTGCTGTTGGATGATGCGCTGGAACTGTGTTATGACGTCGCCAAACTGTCGTTGGGACGCTCTGCGCTGCTTGATGCGGCCTTTGAGCGCGCCACCCTATACCGCAGTCGTCTGCAACGCCTGCGCGATGTGCAGCAGCCAGGTTACAGCTACTGGTATGAGTGCAATTCCCGCCATTTTGTGTTGGCGTTGACGCCGCTGTCCGTTGCCGATCGCTTTCGGGAGTTGATGAAAGAAAAGCCTGCGGCCTGGATATTTACTTCCGCGACGCTCTCCGTTAATGAACAGCTGACACATTTTACCGAGCGTTTGGGGCTGGACGCAGCCAATACGCTGCTGCTGCCCAGCCCGTTCGACTATGCAAGTCAAGCGTTGCTTTGTGTGCCGCGTTATCTGCCGCAAACCAATCAGCCGGGTGCGGCGCGTAAGCTGGCAGGTCTATTGCGGCCATTGATTGAAGCTAATCAGGGACGCTGTTTTATGCTGTGCACCTCGCATCAAATGATGCGCGACCTGGCCGCCGAGTTTCGCGCCACCCTGACCTTGCCCGTTCTGTTGCAGGGAGAAACCGGCAAAGCGCAGTTGCTGTCTCAGTTTGTGTCGGCGGGGAATGCGTTGCTGGTGGCGACCAGCAGTTTCTGGGAAGGCGTGGACGTGCGCGGCGACGCGCTGTCCTGCGTGATCATCGATAAATTACCCTTTACTTCGCCTGACGATCCGTTATTGAAAGCGCGTATCGAAGATTGTCGTCTGCGTGGCGGCGAACCGTTTGATGACGTACAACTGCCTGACGCGGTGATCACATTAAAACAAGGGGTTGGTCGTCTGATCCGCGACACGGATGATCGCGGTGTGCTGGTGATTTGCGATAGCCGCCTGGTGATGCGTCCGTATGGCGAGGTTTTCCTTAACAGCTTGCCGCCCGCTCCCCGTACCCGAGAGATGGCGCAGGCCATTGAGTTTCTTACCCGCAAGGCGTAACTGACCTGATGAGTGACGGAACAAGGGTCTGAAAGGTGACGTCGCTAGCGGGGGATATGCTATTATGCGCGCCGTTAAGATTTATTTACCCCGCCTGAGGTTGGCATGTCTACGCGAATTCTAGCGCTTGATACTGCGACGGAAGCCTGTTCCGTCGCGCTCTGGAATGATGGTGAAATTCATTCTTTATTTGAGGTTTGTCCCAGAGAGCATACTCAGCGTGTGC
This sequence comes from Brenneria izbisi, assembly GCF_025840185.1. Taxonomy (GTDB): domain Bacteria; phylum Pseudomonadota; class Gammaproteobacteria; order Enterobacterales; family Enterobacteriaceae; genus Brenneria; species Brenneria izbisi. The sequence continues at coordinate 509,076 of NZ_JAMPJU010000001.1, read as the reverse complement.
TGCCGATGGTTCAACAGGTGTTGGCCGAGAGTGGCCTCACGCTTGGTGAACTGGATGCGGTGGCGTTTGGTCAGGGGCCGGGCAGTTTTACTGGCGTGCGGATCGGCATCGGTATCGCTCAAGGGCTGGCGTTGGGCGCGGAACTGCCGATGATCGGCGTTTCCACGCTGGCGACGCTGGCGCAGGGCGCATTTCGTCGGATTAATGCCGCTCAGGTGTTAGCCGCCATTGATGCCCGGATGGGGGAAGTCTACTGGGCGCAATATCTGCGTAACGCTGATGGCGTCTGGCAGGGTGACGCTTCTGAGACCGTCCTGACCCCCTTGCAGGCGCAAACGCTGACGGCTGCGTTGCAAGGCGAATGGGCGACGGCGGGAACAGGCTGGCAAACCTATCCCGATCTGGTGGATCATGCCGCGTTGATCCTGCGGGATGGCGACATGCTGTTACCTCGGGCCGAGGACATGTTGCCGCTGGCGTACCGGCAATGGCAGGCCGGACAAGCCGTGAGCGTTGAACTGGCCCAGCCGCGGTATCTGCGTAACGACGTGGCCTGGAAAAAACTGCCGGGACGCTGAGGCCCGTCTTCGCTGAGACTTCAGTCGCCGCGTTCCACATCCCGAAGGGGCCTGGTCAGAAGAAAACAGCAACTTATTCGATGCGATATAGTCTAATGAACGGACATTGAAGAAGGGGCATGTGATGGTAACGATTTCAAGGCATGTGAAGCCTCACAACCTGTCAGCGCAGGCCGTGCGCGGTCTTGCCGTTGCCGCTGTGTTGCTGCTGTCTGGCTGCGTCAGTGTGCCTGATGCGATAAAGGGAACGTCCCCCACGCCACAAGACGATCTTGTGCGGGTAATGAATGCGCCGCAATTGTATGTCGGTCAGGAGGCGCGTTTGGGGGGCCGGGTAGTGAGTATCCGCAATGAGGTTAACCGAACCCGATTGGAAATCGCCAGCCTGCCGCTTGACAGCGGCGCCAGACCTCAACTGGATATGCCTTCCGAGGGGCGCTTTATTGCCTATGTGAATCGTTTCCTGGAGCCGATCGATTTTCAGAATCAATTAGTGACTGTCGTCGGCCCTATTACGGGATCGGAGCAAGGCGCTATCGGCGACAAACCGTATCGTTTTGTCGTGGTGGACGCGCAGGGATACAAACGTTGGAATGTTGTGCAGCGGGTCGTCATGCCGCCCGGCGCTTATGGCCCGTGGGGATGGGACGCTCGCTATGGTCACGGCTGGGGGCCAGGATGGGGATTCGGCGGCGGTTGGTATGGTCCTGCGCAAGTTGAGAATGTTGTAACAGAATAAACACTGTTGCAGATGAAGAAATTCAGGCGACTTAGGTTGCCTGATTTTTTTTGAACTAATGACTAACATCAAATCAGTGATCGGCTTCGCAACCTGGATATTAACTGTTAATTAAATGATTATTTTAGTTAAAATAATGTTAATTAACGCTCAATGCCGAGGTCCATGCGATGCCACTAAAAAAATATCTTGGGAGTGACGTCTTGGACAAAATCTGGCTGTCTCGCTATCCGGCCTCGGTACCCGCGGAAATCGACCCGGATCGTTTTACCTCACTAATCGACATGTTTGAAAGCACGATAACGCGCTATGCCGATCAGACCGCATTCATCAACATGGGTGAGGTGATGACATTCCGCAAGCTGGAAGAGCGTAGCCGGGCCTTTGCCGCCTATCTGCAAAACCGGCTTGGTCTGAAGAAGGGCGACCGTGTTGCCTTAATGATGCCCAATCTGTTGCAGTATCCGGTGGCATTGTTTGGCGTACTGCGGGCAGGGATGGTGGCGGTGAATGTGAATCCGCTGTATACCCCGCGGGAACTGGAGTATCAACTGAAAGACAGCGGAGCCAGCGCCATCGTTATCGTGTCCAATTTCGCGCATACACTGGAAAAGGTGGTGGCGAATACGTCAGTAAAGCACGTTATTCTGACTCGCATGGGGGATCAGCTTTCTACCGCCAAAGGCACGCTGGTAAATTTTGTCGTCAAATATATCAAGCGGTTGGTGCCGAAATATCATCTGCCGGATGCGATTTCGTTTCGTCGGGTCATGCAGGAAGGACGACGCCTGCAATATGTGAAGCCCGAGATCATCAATACCGATTTGGCATTTTTGCAATACACCGGCGGCACGACGGGCGTTGCCAAAGGCGCGATGTTGACCCATCGCAATATGCAGGCGAATCTTGAACAGTGTAAAGCGGCTTACGGCCCCGTCCTGCGGGAAGGACAAGAACTGGTGGTGACGGCATTGCCGCTGTATCACATTTTCGCGTTGACTGTGAATTGTCTGCTGTTTCTTGAACGAGGCGGAAAAAATCTGCTGATCACCAATCCTCGTGATATTCCGGCGGTGGTCAAGGAGTTGAGCCAGTATCCGTTTACCACCATTACCGGGGTGAACACGCTATTCAATGCCTTGCTGAACAACAATGCATTTAGCGAACTCGATTTTTCCACGTTGCGATTGTCTGTCGGCGGTGGAGCGTCGGTACAGCAGGCGGTTGCCGAACGTTGGGAAAAGCTTACGGGTAAACATCTGCTGGAAGGTTATGGGTTGACGGAAAGTTCGCCATTGGTATCAGGCAATCCCTATGATATGACCTCGTATAATGGCAGCATCGGATTACCGGTTCCTTCCACCGATGTGCGCATCATTGATGATAATGGCAATGATGTCGCTCCCGGCGAATCCGGTGAGCTATGGGTCCGTGGTCCGCAGGTAATGCTGGGTTATTGGCAGCAACCCGCAGCAACCGATGAAGTCCTTAAAGATGGTTGGCTGGCAACGGGTGACATTGTCACGTCTGATGAACAAGGCTTTCTGCGCATTATTGACCGTAAGAAGGATATGATCCTGGTATCCGGCTTTAATGTTTACCCCACTGAAATTGAAGATGTGCTGACTCGTCATCCAAAGGTTTCCGAATCCGCGGTAGTGGGAATACCCAGCGAATTATCGGGTGAGGCGGTGAAAGCGTTTGTGGTGCGCCGCGACCCGACATTAACCAAAGAAGAGTTAATTACGCATTGTCGCCGCAACCTTACTGGCTATAAAGTGCCGAAAGAAATTGAATTTTGTGATGATTTACCCAAATCAAACGTCGGGAAAATTTTGCGCCGAGAGTTGCGCGACGCTCAACCTCAGTCAGCAAAGGTGGTTAACGCCTAGTTCCGTGCGGATGATGATTTATCAATAAATCGTCTGCCAGAAGCCGACAGGACACGTTATCATGGCTATCGTCATGGCGCGGTTGAGGGGAAAACCACATCCGCAACAGCGTTTTCAGGCCCGATTAACCTCTTTACGCCGGTGTGTCCGGCGTTACTTTTTATATTAATCAGCAATCAAGAGAATGATGTTTTGAATTATCAGTTGATCACCACCGATATCGGATTAAAACAGGTTTGCACACAGGCGCGTCAGCATCAACAGATTGCGTTAGATACTGAGTTCGTCAGAACGAGAACGTACTATCCCCAGTTAGGGTTGATTCAATTGTATGATGGCGAACAGCTTTCGCTTATCGATCCGCTGACGATCACCGACTGGCAGCCTTTTCAGGCGTTGTTGCGTGATGAGCGGGTCACCAAGTTTTTGCACGCCGGCAGTGAGGATCTGGAGGTGTTTTTCAACGCCTTTGATCTGTCTCCCGCGCCATTCATCGATACCCAGATCCTGGCCGCGTTTTTGGGTAAACCGCTCTCCTATGGTTTCGCCGCGTTAGTGGCTGAGTACATGAACGTGACGCTCGATAAAAGCGAATCACGCACTGACTGGCTGGCCCGTCCGCTGAGTGAAAAACAGTGTGACTATGCTGCCGCGGATGTGTTCTATCTGTTGCCGATGGCCATCAAACTGGTTGAGGAAACCGAGGCCGCCGGGTGGACAAACGCCGCGCGGGATGAGTGTCGTCTTTTATGTCAGCGTAAGCAGGAGATTCTGACGCCCGAAGCGGCGTATCGCGAGATAGGAAACGCCTGGCAACTGCGAGGCCGCCAACTGGCCTGTCTGCAACGCCTGGCTGAGTGGCGTTTGCGTAAAGCTCGTGAGCGTGACAGCGCGGTAAATTTTGTGGTGCGGGAAGAAAATCTATTGCAGGTTGCCCGGTGCTTACCGTCGTCATTGGGGGAATTGGATGCGCTGGGGTTGAGCGGCCCGGAAATTCGTTACCACGGTAAAACGTTGCTGGCGCTGGTGGCGCAAACCAACGATATTGCCGAGATTGATTGCCCGCCGCCGGTTATCAACCTGATTGATTACCCCGGCTATAAGAAAGCTTTTAAGGATATTAAAGCAATGGTGCAACGCTACAGCGAGAGCAGCGGATTATCGGCTGAACTGTTGGCCTCACGGCGCCAGATCAACCGGGTGCTTAACTGGCACTGGAAATTAATCGCGCAGGACACTGTACCAGAAATGCTTTCCGGCTGGCGCAATAATCTATATGGCGATGCGTTACGGGAGATTCTCAAGGAATGCTGAACGATACTAATTGAAACGACTTTCCGCCTGACAGTAAAAGAGCACAGCTGTTTTATGATGGCGCACAGAGGCGAACCCCTGCAAAAATAAGCAGGGGATATTGGCAGAGAAAAAATTATTTGGGCGTTTCTTCCGCTTCCGGTAATGTGACGTTCAACTCAAGCACGGAAATATCATCGCCTTTTTGCTCTAGCTGAACGGTGACCATTTCAGGGTCAATCTGTACATATTTACAGATGACCTCCAGAATATCCCGTTTTAATTGCGGCAGATAATGAGGTTCGCTATCACCCCGACGTCGCTCCGCGACAATAATTTGCAGCCGCTCCTTGGCGATATTGGCTGTCGTTTTTTTGCGGGACAGAAAGAAGTCGAGTAATGCCATAATTTATCCCCCAAAAAGTCGTTTAAGGAAACTTTTCTTCTCTTCTTCAATAAAGCGGAAGGGACGATCTTCGCCTAACAGACGGTCTACCGTATCCGAATAGGCTTTGCCCGCATCGGCTTCCGCATCCAGAATGACCGGCTCGCCCTGGTTTGATGCGCGTAATACGGATTGATCTTCAGGAATAACGCCAACCAACGGGATCCTGAGAATTTCCAGCACGTCTTCCATACTCAGCATATCACCGCGGCTTACGCGACCAGGGTTATAGCGGGTCAGCAGCAGATGTTCCTTGATCGGCTCTTCGGCACGTTCCGCCCGCCGCGATTTAGACGACAGAATGCCAAGAATACGGTCTGAGTCACGCACGGAAGACACTTCCGGGTTGGTGGTGATAATCGCTTCATCGGCAAAATACAGCGCCATCAACGCGCCGGTTTCGATCCCGGCCGGGGAGTCGCAGACGATGAAATCAAAATCCATTTCGCCCAGATCGTTGAGCACTTTTTCGACGCCTTCGCGGGTCAGCGCATCTTTATCACGCGTTTGCGAAGCGGGCAGAATATACAGATTATCAGTACGCTTATCTTTGATCAGCGCTTGATTCAGGGTCGCATCACCTTGAATAACATTAACAAAATCATAAACCACGCGACGCTCGCATCCCATAATCAGGTCGAGGTTACGTAAACCGATGTCGAAGTCGATAACAACGGTCTTCTTTCCTTTCTGGGCTAAACCGGTAGCAATGGCCGCGCTTGAAGTGGTCTTGCCAACGCCCCCTTTACCCGATGTAACAACAATGATGCGTGCCATAAATGTTTCCTTGTTAAAGGGTTCAGAACGTATCCCGGCAGGCGGTTTTCATTGTCACGGTCAGTGACACGTACATCTGCCAGCATAGGTGCTAGTCTAGCGATTATTCAAAGCTTGTGTGTTTAAAACGAGTGTATGTTTAAATCATTGTCCAGCAGGTTCAGGTTTATCCTGGCCGCCTGCCCGACATAAGAAGCGGGTATCTGGTCGCTTAGCCAGTAACGTCCGGCGATAGATACAAGCTCGGCGGCCAGATGCGTACAAAATATCTGACTGTGCACATCGCCAGACACGCCGGCGAGGGCGCGACCGCGCATCATGCCATAAATATGAATATTACCATCGGCAATCACCTCCGCGCCTGCGCTGACACTGCTGGTTACAATCAGATCGCAATTCCGGGCGTAAATCTGCTGACCGGAACGTATCGGCGTATTGATAACTTTGGTTTTTACTGCGGTTGGCGCCGCCGCTACGGATTCGGGCGGGCGTCGTTGCGCTTTACCTTCACTCAGCAAAGGCAAGCCCGCCTGCGTAATCGCCTGTTTCAGTTGTTCGTCTTTACAGCCGCTGACGCCAACGACACGCAGTCCGGTCGATGCGATAGCCTGTTGTAATGTTATCCAGTCGGTTTCCGCCGTCAATGCGGCGACATTAATGACAACGGGGGCATTTTTCAGAAAAGCGGGCGCCTGCTCGATCTTTTCCTGCAATGCCTGATAAATTACCTCTGGTTGGGGATCATGCAAATGAACAACCGATAAGGTAAAGCTGCTGCCTTTTAATTCTATTGGCGTTTGTGACATCTATCCTGACTCAGTTTCCGCATCTTTTAATCCCCAGAATAACATTTAAAGCATGATATTCCAGAGCGCTGCAAGCATGTTATAGTCACAATTATATACAGGCAAGACGCCATTCCCATTAAACAGAGTAAAAAAGATGTTTTGTGTGATCTATAGAAGCGCCAAACGTGACCAGACCTATCTTTATGTCGAAAAAAAAGACGATTTTTCCCGCGTCCCGCAAGAATTGATGAAAAGTTTTGGTACGCCGCATTTAGCCATGTTACTGCCGCTGGACGGCAGTAAAAAACTGGCGAATGCCGATATTGAAAAGGTGAAACAAGCGCTTAGGGAACAGGGCTTTTATCTACAGGTTCCGCCTCCGCCGGAAACTTTATTAAAGACGCTTTGGTAAATGTAAAAAAATAATACCGGCGTATATTTTCAGATAATGCCTTAGTCATAATCTTATGGTGACACATATTCAAAAAAGCAAGCAACGTGAATAAACCGGGTTCCGGTTGGAATAATCCGCGCTGTATTTAATCCGTATCACCAGTAGTGACTTTACTCACTATTGTCAGCGATAGAAATCAGCCGGTTTGTTTTATACTGTGACGCTTATGGCGACAAGCTGAGGTTGTCGTCAGAAAGTAACGACATAAGCTGGCGAGAACGCTATTTACCAGGATTAGGTTTACAGAATTGTATTTTATGTGATGGTATTTGAGCATGATGCTATTGTGATAAATACCATAGTTACCCAACAGACAGGGCAGGAGAATATCCATGTACCAACACAGAGACTGGCAGGGTGCGCTGCTTGATTTTCCGGTCAACAAAGTAGTATGTGTCGGCAGCAACTACTCGGAACACATCAAGGAAATGGGCAGTGCCACGCCAACCGAGCCAGTGTTGTTCATCAAACCAGAAACCGCGTTGTGTGATTTGCGTCAGCCAGTCGCTATTCCTAAAAACTTGGGCGCCGTGCATCACGAAGTTGAACTGGCGGTACTGATCGGCACGCCGTTGAAGCAGGCAAATGAAGAACGCGTTGCACGGGCCATAGCCGGTTATGGCGTTGCGCTGGATCTGACGTTGCGTGATTTACAGTCCGAATTTAAAAAGGCCGGACAACCCTGGGAAAAAGCCAAGGCGTTTGATGGTTCCTGTCCTATTTCCGGGTTTATTCCGGTTGCCGAGTTCGGTGACCCGCAGCAAACTGAACTCGGCGTGAGAGTGAATGACGAGGTTCGTCAGCAGGGCAACACCCGCGACATGATTACGCCGATCCTGCCGCTGATTGCCTATATGAGCCGCTTTTTTACGCTACGGGCGGGCGATATCATTCTGACCGGCACGCCAAAGGGCGTCGGGCCGCTCCAGTCCGGCGATATGCTGAAAATCACCGTCAACGATCGCACTTTGAACACCCGTGTCATCTAAGTATCTGGTTATCCGCCCGGCATGGGCGGGTAGCAACGCTTGCTCCCGCCAGCTAAACCCGTTATACAGAGCGCCCAAGAAAAATTAACTGGAAAAGAAAATGACTGAACGCCCTTTTTGGCAGCACAAGACATTGTCAGAGATGTCCGATGATGAATGGGAGTCGCTGTGCGATGGCTGCGGTCAGTGCTGTTTGAATAAACTGATTGATGAGGATACGGAGGAAATTTATTTCACCAACGTAGCCTGTAATCAACTTAATATAAAAAGTTGTCAATGTCGTAATTATGCCCGTCGTTTTGAATATGAACCTGACTGCATCAAGCTGACGCGCGAAAATTTGCTGACCTTTAACTGGCTGCCCGTCACCTGTGCTTACCGTCTGATTAATGAACAGCAGGCATTACCGTCCTGGCACCCGCTGATCTCCGGTTCCAAGGCGGCAATGCATGGCGAGCGTATCTCGGTGCGCCATATCGCGGTGCACGAAAGTGAAGTTGTTGACTGGCAAGATCACATTTTGAACAAACCGGCGTGGGCCAGATAGCGATCCCCCCTGTGTAATTTCTAATATGCTGTATAATTTTAATACAACGGCAAACAGCACAGGAGGACAATAAATGATTAACTTTGAAAAAATCATTATGGAATACAGCGAGCAATATACTGATTTTGCTGCCTCCACGATTGCTTTTATGGAAAGTCAGCACAAAAAGATCAATGCTGATGAGGTATCGAAAAATATTCCTAAAGAGAAGAGGCAATTTTTCAAGGAGAGACTCGTCCACTACCGGCATATTTATCGCCCTCAGCAATAAAAGGCGCGGTCTGTGTTTTCACGCTGTTGCGCTGCTCAAGCCCAGGTAAATACCTGGGCTTGTTATTATCTTTTATGAGTGGCTGAAGAGATCGCGACGTTTAGGGCGGAAAGGCTGGGCGATCAGAACCAATATTGCAATCAGTAAATAGGCCGCGAAAATACCGACTAACCATTGCGGCATTTCCAGTGACAAAAACTGCCACTGACGTTCGGAACAATCTCCCGACGCGTTGAATACCGCGGGCAGCCATTTATCCAGCGGTAGCCAGGACGGGAAGCTGACAAAAAAGTCGCAAGTATTAAAAGGCGACGGATTGAGCAATATATCCGTTTGTTTCCAGGCCAGGCGCAGACCCTCGAATGCGCTGTATATCCACAGCCCGATGGCGGGATAACGCAGTAAGCTTTTCGGCGCGATCGCCCCCAGCAATCCTGCGCCCATCACGCCGAAAAGCGCCGCGCGTTGGTAGATGCAAAGAACGCAGGGCCGCAACTGCATGACGTGCTGGAAATAGAGCGCGACCAACTCCAGAATCAGGGCAGTCAATGCCAATAATAACCAGGCGCCGCGTCCGCGTGAGCAACGGTTAAGAAATCGCAACATAACAAGTATTCCATGCTAAAAATGAGCGAATCAGCAGTGTAAACCGATTTGGCTTCACCGCCATCATTTCACTGTGCAAAACGTAATAATGTATTCAGTAACAATGTATTTATTTGATTTTTCCTTTAATTCCTCTGCGGGCGGCGATGCTAACGCTCTCTCTTCACCTCGGCAATCTCTTGCCTGCCGTTCACCACTATACACGATGAGTATGAATTCAATGTAACCCAGGCAGGAAGTGGCAACATATGCGAAATTTTTTATACTCAATGGAGTATATCGCCGTCGGTCGGAAGGGTTTTGTTCACGGTCACAGTTTTGTCGCGAATTGGTTTGACGTATGGCGGCGGTGCTATGTCATGTTTCGCTCATCTGGTATGATGAGATCAGCTTTCATCGGTAAATATCGCTACGGAATCAAACTCATGGTCATAAAGGCGCAAAGTCCGGCAGGATTCGCTGAAGAATATATAATTGAAAGTATATGGAACAACCGCTTTCCGCCTGGCTCCATTCTGCCAGCAGAAAGAGAGCTCTCCGAGTTGATAGGCGTAACACGCACCACGTTGCGCGAAGTGCTTCAGCGTTTGGCGCGTGATGGCTGGCTAACGATTCAGCATGGTAAACCGACGAAGGTCAACAATTTCTGGGAAACTTCCGGGCTGAATATTCTGGAAACACTGGCAAGACTCGATCACGATAGCGTGCCGCAACTGATTGATAACCTTCTGGCCGTACGTACCAATATTGCGGCGATCTTTATTCGCACAGCGCTGCGGCAACATCCTGAAAAAACACGTGAAGTATTGACGCAAACCGGAGTGGTGGAGGACAACGCGGATGCTTTCGCCAAGCTTGACTACAATGTTTTTCGTGGGCTGGCCTTTGCCTCTGGCAATCCTATCTATGGATTGATCCTCAACGGACTTAAAGGTTTATATATCCGCGTTGGCCGCTACTATTTTTCCAATCCCGAAGCGCGCAAACTGGCGCTGGATTTTTATGGCCGTCTGGAAGTGCTGTGTAGTGAAGGGCTGTATGAGCAGGTGATGGATGTGGTCAGACACTACGGTAAAGAAAGCGGGGCGATCTGGCATAGCATGCAGAGTTCCATTCCACATGATATTGCCGAAATTCGCCGCTAAGCGGACATTGAAAATCGCTGCCGGCAATGTTCAACATCAACACAATGTCGGGCCGTGATCGCGTGTTATAAAAAGGGTATCCCGCAATCAGAATACCCTGTGTTTTTTCTTCCCGATCAGGTGGTGGCGATATTGCGCGGCGGACAGCGCTCCAGCAACTCCACGCTGCCATCTTCGTTAACCTGTTCAAGATTCACATCAAATCCCCACAGGCGATGAACATGTTTCATCACCTCACATCTGCTTTTATCCAGCGGCGCGCGATTGTGGGGAATGTAACGTAGCGTCAATGAACGGTTGCCGCGTAAATCCACATTCCATACCTGAATATTGGGCTCCAGATTGCTCAGATTATATTGTGCGGACAACTCCTCACGGATTAAGCGATATCCCTCTTCGTCATGGATCGCGGCAATTTCCAGATAGTTATTGTTATCGTCATCCAGCACGGTGAACAGTCGGAAATCGCGCATGACTTTGGGCGACAGAAACTGGCTGATGAAACTCTCATCTTTAAAATTCTGCATGGCGAAATGCAGCGTATCCAGCCAGTCTTTACCCGCGACATCCGGGAACCAATAGCGATCTTCTTCCGTTGGTTCCTGACAAATACGCTTGATATCCTGAAACATGGCAAAACCCAGTGCGTAAGGGTTGATGCCATTGTAATACGGGCTGTTATAGGGCGGCTGATAAACAACATTGGTATGACTATGCAAAAATTCCAGCATAAAGCGCTCAGACACCCGGCCTTCATCATACAGATGGTTGAGGATCGTATAGTGCCAGAATGTCGCCCAGCCTTCGTTCATCACCTGAGTCTGTTTTTGCGGGTAGAAATACTGGCTGACTTTGCGCACGATACGCAAAATTTCACGTTGCCACGGCTCCAGCAGCGGGGCGTTCTTTTCCATAAAGTACAGCAGGTTTTCTTGCGGTTCCTGTGGGAAACGACGGGCTTTTTCCGGGGAGACATCCTGTTCGCGCCGCGGCAGGGTTTTCCAAAGTTCGTTAACCTGACTTTGCAGATATTCTTCACGACTTTTTTGCCGGGACTTCTCCTCTTCCAGCGAAATTTTCTGCGGGCGTTTGTAACGGTCCACGCCGTAATTCATCAAGGCATGGCAGGAGTCCAGCAGACGTTCAACCTCTTCGACGCCATAGCGCTCCTCGCAGTGCGAGAGGTACTGACGGGCAAAAATCAGATAATCGACGATAGAGCCCGCATCGGTCCAGCTACGGAACAGATAGTTTCCTTTGAAGAACGAGTTATGCCCGTAACAGGCATGCGCCATGACCAGCGCCTGCATGGGCATGGTGTTTTCTTCCATCAGATAAGCAATACAGGGATCGGAGTTGATAACGATTTCATACGCCAACCCTTGCTGACCGTGTTTGTAGCGTTGCTCGGTTTCAATGAATTTCTTCCCGAACGACCAGTGAGCATAATTGATCGGCATACCGATACTGGAATAGGCATCCATCATCTGCTCAGAGGTAATGACTTCAATTTGATGCGGATAGGTATCCAGCCGATAGGATTTCGCTACCCGATCTATCTCATCGAGGTAGACCTGCAATAGCTCGAACGTCCAGTCTGGTCCATCATCAAGACGATGAGGTTTCTTTACCCGATTATCAGTCGATATCGCCATCAGCGCGCCCTCTATATGACTGTCTGCACGGTATCGTACAGACATTATTAATCGTAGCTCAATCTGGTAAAAGTGATGAGAAAACGGTGAGTTGGGAATAAATATTGATAGGGTTGGCGCACATCATACGATGAGTGCACAAGGAATGAATAATAGATAAATGCTATATCTGCGCTTGATGACAATTTTTATCTAAATGCTACAGTAGTCTCCTATTCCACGGTTGAGGTGGTTTTTTATTCCAATGGATAGGTAATTGACCAGCATATTGCATGGTGATCAGGTAAAAGAGAGGGGATAAGTAAAAATGCGGGTTGTGATTTTGGGCAGTGGCGTGATTGGTGTCTCTACGGCATGGTATCTGGCGCAAGCCGGGCATGATGTCACGGTGATTGATCGGCAGCCTGAGCCCGCGCTTGAAACCAGCGCCGGCAATGCCGGTCAGATATCGCCCGGCTATTCCGCGCCCTGGGCGGCGCCAGGCGTGCCGCTGAAAGCGATTAAATGGATGTTCCAACGTCATGCACCGTTGGCGATCCGTCCTGATTTCACCGCCGAACAGTTGTATTGGATGTGGCGGATGCTGCTCAATTGCGATAGCCGGCATTACAAAGTCAATAAAGCGCGCATGGTTCGACTGGCGGAATACAGTCGGGATTGTTTGCAAAAATTGCGGCAGGAAACCCAGATTCAGTATGAGGGACGGCAGGGCGGAACACTGCAACTGTTCAGAACCGCGCAACAGTATGAGAATGCGGCGCGCGATATCGCGGTGCTGGAAGACGCCGGCGTGCCATATCAATTGCTGACCAATATGCAACTTTCAACCGTGGAGCCTGCGCTGGCCAACGTAATGGAAAAACTCACTGGCGGCTTGCGTTTGCCGCATGATGAAACCGGCGATTGTCAGATGTTTACCCGCCAGTTGGCTACGAAGGCGCAAGCGCAGGGCGTGGTATTCAAGCTGGGGCGTGAAGTTCGCCATTTGGAAGTGGAAGGTCGGCAGGTAACGGGCGTGCAATGCGATGGGGAAGTGATAACGGCGGATGCTTATGTCATGGCTTGCGGTTCCTATTCAACGGGCCTGCTGCGCGATAGTTTTACCATCCCGGTCTATCCGCTGAAAGGCTATTCATTGACCATTCCTCTGGCGGATGATGCCGCCGCCCCGGTTTCCACCGTATTGGATGAAACTTATAAAGTAGCGATTACCCGCTTCGATCAACGTATTCGCGTTGGCGGCATGGCAGAGATCGTCGGCTTCAATACCGCATTGAATCCGAAGCGCCGCGCCACGCTGGAAATGGTGGTCAGAGATTTGTATCCCCGTGCTGGTCATCTGGCGCAGGCGGAGTTCTGGACGGGGTTACGCCCGATGACGCCAGACGGCACGCCGCTGGTAGGACGTTCGCCGCTGAAAAATCTCTATCTTAATACGGGTCACGGGACGCTGGGGTGGACAATGGCCTGTGGTTCGGGACAACTGTTGGCGGATATCATTTCCGGTAAAACGCCGGATATTCAATCCGACGATCTTTCCCTCTCGCGCTACGCGCAATAGCGTTTACCCGGCTGGAAGCACGCGTCGAATCAACCCGGTCATCTGAATCCTTCAATGACTGGGTTGTTCAGGATATAAATCAGCTTAATGTTGGGACAACGGCGTAATATTGCCTTTCAGTTTTCGCGTCAACAACCGCGCCCACACCGCCAGCAGCGCGGCGCACAGCATCACCACGGAGAGCGAAACCTTGGAGGGCAGAGGCAGCGCCATGGCCGTCAGCCCCAGCACCGCGCCCCCCGCCATCTGAAGGAATCCCACCATTGCCGAAGCAATGCCCGCCTCATTGGAATAAGGCTCCAGCGCATAACTGGTGGCGGGGCCCATCAGGAACGCCAGCCCCGCACAGGCCAGCGCCACCGGCAACATGAAGCTCTGCCAACTGTTTTGCCAGTAAGAAGGCAGCCACATCACGCCAGCCAACATACTCATGCAACCTAACCCCATCAACAGACCGCCCACAGTCAGGCACGCGGGGCGTCCCGCTTTACGGATGATACGGTTGGCAAAAAAGCTGACCAGCATGATCCAGAACCCATTACCGCCGAATGCCAGGGAAAATTGTAATGGCGTCAGTTGCGCGTCACTCATCAACACGACCGACGAAAAGGTGACATAGGTCAACGCCATGCCCATCGCGCCCGCATTGACCAATGCGAAGCCCAAAAAGCGAGGTTCAGTGAGAATGCGTGCGTATTGCCGCAGTGGGATGCCGCGCGACGACAAGGTTGATGCCGGCCTGGTTTCAGGCAGGAAGAAAATGACCAGCGCCAGCAGAATAATGCTGTACGCCGCCAGAAACCAGAAGGGCGCTCGCCAGCCCAAAAACTCCGCCAACAGTCCGCCTAATAATGGCGCTAACGCCGGCACAATATTCAGCGTGCCGTTAAGAAAACCGAAAGTTTTGGCGGCCTCGTCGCCATTCAGTCGGTCGCGTACACAACTGAAGATGGCCACCGAGGTACAGCAGACGGCCATTCCCTGCAAAATGCGCGACGCCATGAAAATCCCGGCGTTGGTCGCCAGCGCCGCCATGCACGCGCCAAGCAGGTAGATGACGACGCCCGCCAGCGCCATAGGACGACGACCATAGCGATCCGCTAATGGACCGGCGGCGAGTTGTCCCACTCCCATGATTAGAATGAACAGGGCGATGGTGGATTGGATCAGCGGCTCAGTGCTGTTTAATTCCTGAGCGATGGTGGGGATCAGCGGTAAATAGATGTCGATCCCTAATGGCCCCAGCAACACCAGCGCCAATAACAACAGAACAAAATTTCTCATATACAACAAAAACCTGAATGTTACTTCAATGCTTTCCTAAATAGGGGGCCTAGGATAATGGTCAGATCAGAGGAAAGAAAGCGTTATCTCCCCTGACGTGGTTAAACCAGAATGTGCGTGACGTTGTCACTTATTCTTAACGGAAAGAGATAGAATCAACCCGATTATCTCTGGCTGATTCTATTTTGAGGAATAAACAATGGTTAATGTCCTACCGTTTGTTTGCGGAAAAGTTCGCGGAATACCGGATAGATATCATCTGGTTCACGAATATGTTGCATGGCGAAGTTATCGAATTCGTCACGCAGCATTTCGTACTCGCGCCACAGCGTCTGATGTGAACGCCGGGTGATTTCGATGTAGCTGTAATATCGCACCAACGGCAGCAGTTGGTTGGCCAGAATCTGATGGCACAGCGGCGAGTCATCAGCCCAGTTATCGCCATCGGATGCTTGCGCGGCATAAATATTCCACTGCGCGGGGTCGTAACGTTCATGCACCACTTCTTCCATCAGTTTTAACGCACTGGATACAATGGTGCCGCCCGTTTCCTGCGAATAGAAAAACTCCTGTTCATCGACCTCTTTGGCCTGCGTGTGGTGACGAATATACACCACCTCGACGTTTTTATAACTCCTGCTGAGAAACAGATAGAGCAGGATATAAAAGCGTTTGGCCATGTCTTTGGTCGCCTGATCCATCGAACCAGAGACATCCATCAGACAAAACATCACCGCCTGACTGGATGGTTCGGCCCGCCGCTCGTAATTTTTATAGCGCAGGTCAAAGGTATCAATGAACGGGACACGGGCAATCTTCTGGCGCAGTTCCGCAATAGCCAGCCGTAAACGTTCCTCCTCCAGAAGCTGGGCCGGCTCGGTATGCACCAACTGTTCCAGCGATTCTTCCAGCGCGTGCAATTCCCGTCGTTTGCCTGCCGTCATCGCCATCCGGCGGGCAAGGGAGTTTTGCAATGAACGTACGACGCTGATATTGGCAGGTACGCCGTTCGCCGTGTAACCCGCTCGGTGCGTCTTGAATTCATTCATCTGCCGATGCTGTGTCTTCTTCAGATTAGGCAGCGCCAGATCTTCAAATAACAGATCCAGATATTCATCCTTGGATATCTGGAACACAAACTCGTCCTGACCTTCACCATCCTGACTGGCCTCGCCTTGCCCGGAACCGCTGCCGCCGCCACCTTGCGGACGCTCGATGCGATCGTTTTGTACAAAGTGGTCATTTCCCGGATGAACACGATGGCGGTGTCCACCGCGGGCCTGGTGAAACATGGGTTCGTTGATGTCTCCATTGGGGATCGAAACGGACTCCCCACTTTCAATATCGGTCACCGAACGCTTATTAATGGCCTCGGCAATCGACTTTTTTATTTGCGACTTATAGCGGCGCAAAAAGCGCTGGCGGTTAACCATGCTTTTGTTTTTGCCATTAAGCCGTCGATCAATGAAATAGGCCATACTTCCCCCAAACAACATTGCCAACTTCATGCATCATTATGATGATTTCCTCACCCGCAGATACCATTCGCACAGCAAACGCACCTGCTTACGGGTATAGCCCTTCTCCATCATGCGATCGACGAAATCATCATGTTTTTTCTGCTCATCCGTTGAGGTCTTGGTGTTAAACGAAATAACCGGCAACAGTTCTTCCGTGTTGGAGAACATTTTCTTCTCAATCACTGTGCGCAATTTCTCGTAACTGGTCCAGTTTGGATTACGTCCGCTATTATTTGCTCTGGCGCGCAGCACAAAATTGACGATTTCATTACGAAAATCTTTGGGGTTGCTGATACCAGCCGGTTTTTCAATTTTCTCCAGTTCGGCATTCAGGGATTCGCGGTCAAACAACTGCCCGGTATCGGGATCGCGGTATTCCTGATCCTGAATCCAGAAGTCGGCATAGGTAACATAACGATCAAAGATGTTTTGCCCGTATTCCGAATAGGATTCCAGATAAGCGGTCTGGATCTCTTTACCGATAAATTCCGCGTATTTTGGGATCAGGTAGCCTTTCAGGTGCTCCAGATATTTCTCAGCCAGATCTTGTGGGAACTGTTCGCGCTCAATCTGCTGCTCCAGCACATAGAAGAGATGGACCGGATTCGCCGCGACTTCACTGTGATCGAAATTGAAGACGCGTGACAGGATTTTAAACGCAAAGCGGGTTGAAAGGCCGTTCATGCCCTCATCCACGCCCGCATAGTCACGGTATTCCTGATAAGACTTGGCTTTCGGATCGGTATCTTTCAGACTTTCACCGTCATATACCCGCATTTTGGAGTAGATGCTGGAGTTTTCCGGTTCTTTCAGCCGGGAAAGGATGGAGAAACGGGCCAGCGTTTCCAGCGTTCCGGGCGCGCATGGCGCATGAGTCAGTTCGCTATGGTTAAGCAGCTTGTCGTAGATTTTGACTTCTTCTGAAACGCGCAGGCAATATGGCACTTTCACGATATAGACGCGGTCAAGGAAAGCTTCATTGTTTTTGTTGTTACGGAACTGCACCCATTCCGATTCATTGGAGTGCGCCAGAATGATGCCGTTGAAGGGCAAGGCGGCAATGCCTTCCGTACCGTTGTAGTTGCCTTCCTGTGTTGCCGTCAACAGGGGATGCAGCACTTTGATCGGGGCTTTGAACATTTCCACAAATTCCATGATGCCCTGATTAGCGCGGCAGAGGGCGCCGGAATAACCGTAAGCATCGGGATCGTTCTGGGCATAGTGCTCCAATTTACGGATATCAACTTTACCCACCAGCGCCGAAATATCCTGGTTGTTTTCGTCGCCTGGTTCGGTTTTGGCGATCCCCAGTTGCGCAAGAATGGAAGGCCAGACTTTGATAACCTTGAATTTGGTAATATCGCCGCCGAATTCCTGCAAACGTTTGGCGGCCCAGGGCGACATGATGGTGCCGAGATAGCGTCGCGGAATGGCGTACTCTTTTTCCAGGATTGCGGCATCTTCCTGTGGGTTAAACAGGCATAACGGGTGGTCGTTGACCGGACTGCGCTCGCCATTGGCGCTAAGAATATAGATGGGGACACGCTGCATCAGCACTTTCAGACGCTCCGCCAGTGAGGATTTACCGCCACCGACCGGCCCTAGCAGATACAGGATCTGTTTCTTTTCTTCCAATCCCTGAGCGGCGTGTTTTAGATACGACACGATCTGTTCTATGGCATCTTCCATACCATAAAACTCTTCAAACGCAGGATAGCGGGCAATGACCCGATTCGAGAATAAACGTGATAAACGCGATTCATGTGCGGTATCCACCATCACGGGTTCGCCGATAGCCATTAGCAATCGTTCAGCGGCATTGGCAAACGCGCTGCGATCTTGCTGGCAGATAGTAAGGAATTCCTGCAATGTGAACTCTTCATCCTTGGCAGCGTCATAACGCTGACGGTAGTGATCAAATATGTTCATAGCGATGCCCGTCCTTCGTCGATTAGCACAGATGATTAAGAGAGCGTGTAGAATGCGTGTGGCCTATATAATATGTATATCCGCTCTCCTTCAAGTTGCCACGGTGCCGCACCTTGATATTGATGGGATATAATGCCCCCCGAAAGATGAAGTCATCCTGAGTACAGCAACCCTTATGCCAACTTGCGATAGCGGGCTGTTTCACGATTTTTTTTTCATGCATACTGACCCGGGAAAATTCACCTTCTCTGTTAAAGCTTAGTTTGCATCCGTAAAATTTCCTCTCCTTGTTAGACATATTTTTAAGACATTTCAATGACTCACTTCCTGCCAATCCCATGTATTATCCCGTAGGGTGGGCGTTGGGGCGGCGTGTCATGTATTCGTCATACGGCGATTTTCTTGATATAACCTGTTTGCTTATCTTATTTTTAATTGATCTTATCGCGTGAGGGTGGGCACAAAGGTGTCGCTTCATGTCCTATCCTTATTCATCCCAATATGTAATAGGAAATAAAACGGTGAAAAACTCTCATGTATGTCTATTGGCAGCGCTTGTTTCCGGCGTTGCGGCATTGCCGGCCGCTTATGCAGCCGAGGTGTCCTTAGGCGTTGGCGCCGCGAGTTCAACTTCCGTGTATCGTGGAGAGGATAATAACGTTTATCCGATCCCGGTATTGAACTATGAAAGCGAGCAATTCTATTTTCGTGGTTTGGGCGGAGGATATTATCTGTGGAATGATGGCGCCAATCGTCTTTCATTGACGGCGTATTACCTGCCGTTGGGCTTTAAGCGCGGCGACAATGACGATCAGCAGATGAAGCAATTGGATAAACGCCGTGGAACGCTGATGGCGGGCGTGGCTTATAGCCACCGGGCCGACTGGGGCGAGGTTCGTACCGTTCTGGCCGGGGATACGCTGGATTACAGTAACGGATTTGTCTGGGATACCGCTTACCTTTATCGCTTCACGCTGGGCGATTTGAGCTTAACTCCCGGCATTGGCGCCACCTGGTTCAGTGAGAATATGAACCGCTATTACTATGGCGTCAGCAGCAAAGAGTCCGCACGTTCCGGTTTTGCTCGTTATCGTCCAGACGATGGCTGGTCGCCTTATCTGGAGCTCAGCGCGAATTACCAGATCAACTCGAACTGGAGCACCTGGGCGGTAGGGCGTTATACCCGTTTATCTGATGAGGTAAAAGACAGCCCGATTGTAGATAGAAGCTACAATGCACTGATGAGTGTGGGCGTCAGCTATCGGTTCTGAGCAGACTTAGCGGTGATGGTGCATTGGTTGCACAATAATGGGGTGTTTTCACCCCATTCGCACATTAATGAGGCAATGGCCCTTATGCTGCTTGTCCAGGATTGTTCAGAGGAGGGCGAAGCTCGATGACTAACAGGAAAGTGGCATTTCCAGATGGAACCACGGTTCCGGCAATGGGGCAGGGAACATGGCATATGGGAGAAAATGCCGAGTTGAGAGCGCAAGAGGTTTATGCGCTACAGGTCGGCATCGCGCACGGATTGACGTTGATCGACACGGCGGAAATGTACGCCGATGGCGGAGCGGAAGAGGTTGTTGGCGAAGCCATTCGCGGGCAGCGCGACAAAGTTTATCTGGTTTCCAAAGTCTATCCGCACAATGCCGGCGGTAAGCAAGCCATCAATGCCTGTGAGCAAAGTTTGCAGCGCCTGAAAACAGATTATATCGATTTATATCTGCTGCATTGGCGCGGTGGTTTTCCGCTGATTGATACGATCACCGCCATGCAAAAGCTACAGCAGGTCGGCAAAATCAGACAGTGGGGCGTCTCCAATCTGGATATTCAGGATATGCAGGAATTATGGTCGCTCAACGGCGGTCAGACCTGCCAAACCAATCAGGTGCTTTATCATCTGGCATCGCGTGGGATTGAGTTTGATTTGTTGCCCTGGTGTCAGCAACATCATGTACCGGTGATGGCTTATTGCCCATTGGCGCAGGCAGGCCGTTTACGTGATGACCTGCTGACGCATTCGACAGTAAAGCGTATTTCCGACGCGCGAGGAATAACGCCTGCTCAGCTTCTGCTGGCTTGGGTAATTCGCCATCCCGATGTGATCGCGATCCCCAAAGCCAGTAGCGAGCAGCATGTGAAAGAAAATGCACAAGCACTGGCGATCGTGCTGACGGCGCAGGAACTGGCGATGTTGGATCAGGCGTTTCCGCCTCCGAGCCACAAACAATATCTGGATGTGGTGTAGGCTAGCGCGCCAGCATTGAAATGGGTGTCCGCGCATCGGCTGACACCCGCTGGCGGAGGGGCTATTTCCTGATTCGAATCAGGCTGGTCAATCGTGCCGGTGAACTGGCGCTGGCGATAAGCGGTTGATTAATGCGCGCGGTTTCTACGCACACAAAGGTTTGATAACCGTCGTCGGTCATATCGCTCATGGTATGCGACAGTTCCGCGCCGGGATTCCAGGCTACCACATCGCTGTGGTTGATGTGGCGCACTTCAATTGTGCGTTGCAGTACCGGATCATTAATCATGCTGACGGGTTGCGGATGCGTGTAAATCCGATCGGTGCGGCCAGTAAACGCCAAATTCCCGGACGCTTTCGACAGATTACCTTGATCGACCTTATCGATAAATGTTTCACCCAGACCGCTGATGCTGATCTCGCTGATATCGCCAACCTGGAAGTAGGTATGCAGTGCGCTGGTGATACTGAAATCCCCATGAGCTTCCAACTCAATACGACACTCTTTACCCAGATGGAAATGGGCGATAAGTGTAAACGCATGCGGCCAGATGGCGCGGGTTTGTTCGTTGTCTCGCAGCGTGAAGGCAAGTTGAACGCCGTCGTCATCTTCGCGGTGCGAGGTAAATTCCCACGGTAAAAGTCGTGCAAATCCATGATTAGGCTCGGCATACGGGCCAAACCAGGGGAAACAGACTGGCACGCCGCCGCGAATGGCCACCTGTTCGGTGAATGGCGTGTTTTCGCTCAACCACAGCACCGATGCTTCATCGACGGGCTGCCAGTTCAGCAGGTGCGCACCCTGTAGCGCGATGGCAGCACGGACTTGCGGATGGTCAACCACGATGACGGGCAGTTGCGCCAACTGACGTTGACTGATGGTGGCGGTAATAGGATTTATGATGGGAAGTTTGAAAATCTTATCGTTCATGATATTGCCTTTTATGGTTGTTATATATGAGCGCATAACGGCTCGTCAGGCAGCAAATAAAAAGGGCGACGCAACGGTCGCCCTTCATCATTGAATCATCACCGATGCTTATTTAGAGATATGGGCGATCAGATCCAAAACTTTGTTAGAGTAGCCAGTTTCGTTGTCGTACCAGGAAACCAGTTTCACAAAGTTGTCGTTCAGGGCGATACCGGCTTTGGCATCGAACACAGAAGTCAGTTTTTCACCGTTGAAATCGGTAGATACAACGTCATCTTCAGTGTAGCCCAGAACGCCTTTCAGTTCGCCTTCAGACGCCGCTTTGATAGCCGCACAGATTTCTTTGTAAGAAGCCGGTTTTTCCAGACGCGCGGTCAGGTCGACAACAGAAACGTTCGGAGTAGGAACGCGGAACGCCATACCGGTCAGTTTGCCGTTCAGTTCCGGGATCACCTTGCCGACTGCTTTAGCCGCGCCGGTAGAAGAAGGGATGATGTTCTGTGACGCGCCGCGGCCGCCGCGCCAGTCTTTGTGAGACGGGCCGTCAACGGTTTTCTGCGTAGCGGTGGTCGCGTGAACGGTGGTCATCAGCGCTTCAACGATACCGAAATTGTCGTTGATGACTTTAGCCAGCGGAGCCAGGCAGTTAGTGGTGCAAGACGCGTTGGAAACGATTTCCTGACCCGCGTAAGCTTTGTGGTTTACGCCCATCACGAACATTGGGGTGTCATCTTTGGACGGACCGGTCAGAACCACTTTCTTGGCGCCCGCGGTAATGTGTTTACGTGCGGTTTCATCAGTCAGGAAGATACCGGTTGCTTCAGCAACCACGTCAACGTTGACTTCATTCCATTTCAGGTTGGCCGGATCTCTTTCTGCGGTAACGCGGATGGTTTTACCGTTAACAACCAGATGACCATCTTTAACTTCCACTGTGCCGTTGAAACGACCATGCGTAGAGTCATACTTCAGCATGTAAGCCATGTATTCGGCATCCAACAGATCGTTGATGGCAACGATTTCGATGTCAGAACGCTCTTGCGCAGCACGGAAAACAATACGTCCAATACGGCCAAAACCGTTGATACCTACTTTGATAGTCATATATTCCACCAGATAATTGGTTAGTGAATAAAAGGTTGGTTGTAAAATTACAAAAACCTTGCTGAGCGTCAAGCGGAATCGTGTCAATAGTTGCTGTAAGTCAATCCTCTGACTAACCTTTGAACGAAACTCCACCATTGCTGTAACTCAGGAACATCCAAGGCTGGTATGATGTTGTATTACATCATATAAAGCCCGGCTGAGTTAAAATTGTGACCTTTATCACAATTAGAATTTGTTCATAATCACGGTGTCTATATTATGCCAAAATGACCTGTAAGGTTGTTAATTTTTTGTTATAATTAGTGATTATTTTGACAGACAACACACTCTGCGAGATTACCATGACGAACGAACCCACCCGGCAAACGCCCCCTGATGACCTTGAGCTAACCGAAATGCAACGTTATGTCACACAGCAGCGGGGGACTGAACCAGCCTTTTCCGGTAAGTTGCTGCATAACAAACGTACCGGCGTTTATCACTGCCTCTGCTGTCAGTCGCCACTGTTCTATTCCGATAGCAAATATGATTCCGGCTGTGGCTGGCCGAGTTTTGATCAGCCGGTATCCTCGCAGGCGATTCGCTATCTGGAAGACGATTCACACAACATGCGCCGTATCGAGATTCGCTGCGGACACTGTGACGCGCATCTGGGACATGTCTTCCCCGATGGCCCCAAGACCACCGGGGAGCGCTACTGCGTCAATTCCGCCTCGCTCAGCTTTATTGACGGGGTAGACGGAGAGCGGGTTGACGGTTAACTCGTGATATAACGCAGACGATTATATCAAGTTTTGCTTTAATCGATTCAGCAAAAAATGCGGATTGATGATGCGCAAGCCACAGACAAAATCGATAAATATTCCACTGTGCAGGACCAGGATATGCAACTTGATGACCTGATTGATGCGATGACGCCCGAGATTTATCAACGCCTGGCAACGGCGGTAGAACTGGGGAAATGGCCGGATGGCGTGGCGCTGTCGACGGAACAGAAAGAGAACTGCCTGCAAATAGTGATGCTGTGGCAAGCTCGTCACAATCAGCAGGCGGAGCATATGACGATTGGCGCCAACGGTGAGATCGTGATGAAAAGCAAACAGGAACTGAAGCAACAATTCTATGACGGCGCCGCCATCATCACGCTCAAACCTTAGTTATCATCCTCATCCATGAATAGCAGCGGCGGAGCTCAGGCTGGCGATAACCTGCGCCAGCGTCAGTAGATTGGCGCCGTGCTGCGCCATTTCCGCTAACGCCTTCTGGCTGTCGTCAGGGCTAAGATTTACGCCGCGGCACCCCTCGACCAGCACGTCCGTTTGATACCCCAGATCAAGCGCATCCAGCACCGTGAATTTCACGCAATAATCCGTCGCCAGCCCCATGATGGTCAAATGAGCGATCTTGCGGGCTTTCAGCCAGCTATCGAGCTGAGTTTGGGCGCGATGCCCGTTATCAAAGAACGCGCTGTAGCTGTCGATATTGGCTTGCGTCCCTTTCTGAACCACCCATTCGATAGCCTGTTGATTGAGTGCCGGATGAAATTGCGCGCCAGCTTCCCCTTGTACGCAATGCACCGGCCACCAGATTTGCGGTAAGCCATCCAGTTCACCCGTTTCACCGACATTGGCATGTGCGTTGACGGCAAAACTACCATGATTGGCCGGGTGCCAGTCCTGACTGGCAATCACCGGAACGTTGGCCGTCAGACAGGCGCTGATGACATGATTGGCAATCTCAATGACCTGATCGCCCTCACTGACCGGCAATGCGCCGCCGGGACAAAAGTCATTTTGTAAATCAATCAATAACAGCGCTCTGCTCATGTGTTCACTCCATAATTAAATTCATTTTCAATGGGTTAATCGCTATCGCTTAACTCGCCCCGTAAATTTTTCCGCATCTGTTGTCTGATTTCATCGGAACTGAGATCTTGCTGGCTGAGTAGATAGTGCAGCTTGGTCAAGGCGGCTTCCACCGTCATGTCAAAACCGCTGATGACGCCAGCTTGCGCCAGTGCATTGCCGGTCGCATAACCCCCCATATTCACTCGGCCAGAAATACACTGCGTTAGGTTTACTACGACAATACCGCGTTCTGAAGCCTGGCGTAACTCATTCAGCAAACCAGGACTCTGAGGCGCATTGCCTACGCCGTAAGAACGGAGGATCAGCGCTTTGACCGGCTGACGCAGGAAGTTGCTCACCACATCGGCGGAAATGCCCGGATAAATGGTAATCACCCCGATAGGTTGCGGCGTGATGTGATGAACTTTCAACTGCGGGCCATTCTCACCTGTTGCGGCGGGAGCGAAACGGCGAATATGAATGCCGGCTTCCAGTAGCGGCGGATAGTTGGGGGAGGCGAAAGCATCAAAGCCGTCCGCGTGTGCTTTGGTGGTCCGGTTGCCGCGTAATAACTTATTGTTGAAGAACAGGGCGACCTCATTCACCGGGTGGTTGGCGGCGACATAGAGCGCATTGAGCAGATTGGTTTGTCCGTCGGAACGCAGTTCCGCTAAAGGAATTTGTGACCCTGTCACAATAACCGGCTTCGCCAGATTTTCCAACATGAACGAAAGTGCAGAGGCGGTAAAAGCCATGGTGTCAGTACCGTGCAGAATGACGAAGCCATCGTAGTGGTCGTAATGCTGCTGAATATCATCCGCGATAGCTTGCCAATCCGCGGGTGTCATATCGGAAGAGTCAATCAACGGGGAGTATTCATGGATAGTAAACGCCGGCATCTCAGCACGGTGAAATTCCGGCATCTGAGCCAACTGTTGTTGGAGATGCCCGGACACGGGAATATAACCGTTGCTGGAGCGTTGCATCCCGATCGTGCCGCCAGTATAGGCCACATAAATGGATTTTTTCTGCATAGGTGTGTGTATAAGGGTAAAAAACGATTATAGGGCAACAACAAAGGAAAACAGCCCGGTATTTGAACCGGGCTGCGGTATTTAGCGAACTTCTCCACAGTTCAGGCACAAGGCATATCGGTTCTGCGGATCGTTGAAGTTATTCATGATAGCGGGTTGCGAGCGCACCGTTTCAGACAACTGCGCTACTGGCGCGGGCAGCATGGATTGCACGGCGGCTGGCAGCCAGGCGTAAACAGACGCATTGACCTGATTCAGCAGCGAATCCAGCAGACCGGGTTGCTCCGTATACCAGTTCAACTGGTATTTACCCAGTTTCGCCAGTTCTGCGGCTTTTTTCACGGCATCGTCAAAGTCGCCCAATTGGTCGACCAGACCATTTTCTTTCGCATCGCTGCCGACCCAGACATGCCCTTGAGCAATCTGATCGATTTGCTCCGGTGTTTTCTTACGCGCCTGAGCCACAATATCGATGAAGTTTTTGTAACCACGCTCAATGCGGAGTTGCATCATCTGACTGAATTCTGGCGGCAACGTCTTGGTTATCGAGAGATCCGCCAGTGGAGAAGTGGCGACGCCGTCAGTATACACGCCAATGCTGTCCAGCGAGTTTTCGAAGGTGGTGATGACGCCAAAAATGCCGATGGAGCCGGTTAATGTGCTCGGACTGGAAATAATCGCGTTAGCCGGTGTTGAAATCCAGTAACCGCCCGATGCCGCCATGCCGCCCATGGAAACCACCACCGGTTTGCCTGCCAGCCGCGTGGTCATCAATTCGGCGCGGATCAGTTCGGATGCGGTTACACTGCCGCCCGGACTGTTGACGCGCAGTACCAGCGCTTTCACCTTGGGATCCAGTCGCGCATTACGAATCTGGGCCGCTGTGGTGTCGCCGCCAACCATCCCCGGCGTTTCCTGCCCATCGATAATTGCGCCATTGGCAAAAATAACCGCGATCTGATTGTTATTCTGCACCGGCGGCGTCGTAACGTAGTCGTAAATGCTGGTGAAATTAAAGTTGTTCGTTTTGTTGTTCCAGCCAAATGTTTTGACCAGTGTCTGCTCGATAACTGAGCGGGAAGCCACTTCGTCAACCAGTTTGTTCTGCAAGGCATAATTTGCCGTGTCGCCATCAACCGACTGCAAACCGGCAATCACGCCCGCCGCGCCGGGGAACAGTTGCTCTGGGGTGATCTGACGATTGGCGGAAACGGTATTCAGATATTGCTGCCATAGCGAGTTGACCCACTGGCGATCCGCATCCCGTGCGGCATCGGACATATCATCGCGCAGATAGGGTTCGACCGCGGATTTATACGTACCGACCCGGAAAATATGCGTCGTGACCTTCAGCTTATCCAGCAGAGATTTGAAGTAGAGGTTATTGGTTGCCAGACCATGCAGATTGACATCTCCCTGCGGTGTCAGCGCAATCGTATTGGCAAAGCTGGCCAGATAATATTGTGACTGGTCGAAACTGTCGCCAACGGCGTAAATCGGCTTACCGCTGTCGCGGAATTCACGTAACGCCTTGCCGATATATTGCAATGAAGGCTGATCGGCGCCGGTAAAATCGCTCAGATCCAGCACCATACCGGTAATATTGTCGTCATTTTTCGCCTGACGAATGCTGTCGACAATATCAAATAGCGAGTTTTCCTGACGACGATTGCTGGATGCGCCGAAAAACTCACGACTTAATTGACGTAATTTATTATTTACCGACGGTTGATCGACAACCACCCCGGTCAAATCAACCAGCAATGCCCCACGCGTCGTTTCTGTCGGAGAACTCGTAAATTGTGAATAAATCCCGACGCCGATCAGAATGAGCGCGATAAGAAAAATGTTGAGAATAAATTCTCTGATAAAATTAAGCAGACGCCACGTCCACTTAAAAAGTCCGCTAAAAACTCGCCACAATGTGCGCATAATATCTCCGAGATCGGGAAAATCGCCTGGAATCGCTCCCAAAGGCTGTTTTACAGGCATGTTGATACCGGACAGCGGTACGCTCCGGTAACAGGTAGCCATTCAAAAATGTTTCGTTTGGTTGTCTGTGTGCTGTCAACGCGAAGCCTGTCCGCGATAATTCAGCCTTAGTGTAATAGCCCCTAATATCCTAATGAGCGAGCCACTAAAAGTCAGCATTAAATAATACCCCAGACGCCCTGAATTGGGGCTATCTTGTAACAAAACTTCTACTTGTGCTACCGTGGCGCGCAACGTTGTCCTATCCCGATAGGTTTCGCGTTACGGGAAGCCAGCACACCAGCGACTTAAACGTAAACGAGATATCTCAGAAATCAGATTGCCATACAGGAGATGTGTGATGGATGCTCTCAAACTGTTGCTCAACCGCCGATCGGCGTCACGCCTGACAACACCCGCGCCGGCCGGCGACGCCCTGAGCAATATTATCCAGGCCGGGATGCGTGCGCCGGATCATGGCACGTTGCAACCCTGGCGGTTTTTTGTCATTGAGGGGCAGGGCCTGGCGCGTTTTAGCGCGGTGCTGACTGAAGCGGCGCAAGCGGAAGGTATGGACGAAGCCGGTATTGATAAAGCGCGCCAGGCGCCTTTCCGCGCACCGCAGATCATTACGGTTGTGGCATATTGCGAGGAACATCCGAAAGTTCCGATCTGGGAGCAGGTTGTTTCTGCCGGTTGTGCGGTTCAGGCGATGCAAATGGCGGCGCTGGCTCAGGGCTTTAACGGTATCTGGCGCAGCGGCGCCTGGACGCACAGCCCGCGTGTTCGTGCAGCATTTCAGTGCCGCGAGCACGATGAGATCGTCGGATTCCTCTATCTGGGGACGCCGATGCTGAAAGCGTCGACTACGGTTACGCCGCTCGACCCGGAAAAATTTGTTCAGTACTTCTGATAAGCGCCAATTGAAAATGTCGTGTTCACCGACGAAGCTGACGCGCAATTGTGCCGCACGGCGTCGGGAAACATGCTTTCAGCGCAACGGTGGGTAATGCGACTTTTTATTGCCGAAAAGCCCAGCCTCGCGCGGGCGATTGCGGATGTGCTGCCTAAACCGCATCGACGTGGCGACGGTTTTATCGCCTGCGGGCGGAGTGATGTCGTCACCTGGTGCGTCGGGCATCTGCTCGAACAGGCGCAGCCGGATGTTTATGATACGCGCTATGCGCGTTGGTCCCTGGACGATTTACCGATCATTCCGCAAAAGTGGTTGCTGCAACCGCGTTCATCGGTCAGCAAGCAGCTTAATGCCATCAAAAAATTACTGGCTGACGCCGACGAAATTATTCATGCGGGCGACCCCGATCGTGAAGGGCAATTACTGGTTGATGAAGTGCTGGAATATCTGGCGTTGCCGACAGAAAAACGACACCAGGTGCGTCGTTGTCTGATTAACGATTTAAATCCGCAGGCGGTGGCGCGCGCCGTTTCGCGCTTGCGGGAAAACCGTGAGTTTATTCCGTTGTGCGTGTCCGCGCTGGCCCGTTCACGCGCGGACTGGCTGTATGGCATAAATATGACTCGCGCCTACACATTGCTTGGGCGCAATGCCGGTTATGACGGCGTGTTGTCGGTTGGTCGCGTTCAGACGCCGGTGCTTGGTCTGGTTGTGCGGCGTGATGAAGAAATCGAGAATTTTGTCCCCAGGGATTATTTCGAGGTGAAAGCGCATATCGTCACGCCAGCCGATGAACGATTTGTGGCGATCTGGCAACCCAGCGAATCCTGTGAACCCTATCAGGATGAAGAAGGACGACTGCTCAATCGGGCCCTGGCGGAGCATGTTGTTAAGCGAATCGACGGTCAACCTGCTTTTGTCACCGGCTATAATGATAAACGTGAGTCTGAAACCGCGCCGTTGCCTTACTCGCTGTCCACATTGCAAATTGAAGCCGCCAGGCGTTTTGGGCTTAGCGCGCAGCAGGTGCTGGATATTTGTCAGCGGTTGTATGAAACCCACAAACTGATCACCTATCCGCGCTCGGATAGCCGTTACTTGCCTGAAGAGCATTTTGCGGGGCGCCATGCAGTATTGAACGCCATTTCGCTGCATCAGCCCGCGTTATTGCCGCAGCCCGTTATGGACATAGATCGGCGCAATCGCTGCTGGGATGACGGCAAAGTGGACGCGCACCATGCGATTATCCCGACGGCGCGCAGCGCCGGCACGACGTTATCGGATAATGAGAGCAACGTTTATGGTCTGATTGCGCGGCAATACATCATGCAATTCTGCCCCGATGCGGTTTTTCGCAAATGTGTTATCGAACTGGACATCGCGGGCGGTAAATTTTTGGCGAAAGCGCGTTTTCTGGCGGAAGCGGGCTGGCGAACGTTGCTGGGCGGCAAAGAGCGTGATGAGGAGAATGAGGGGACGCCGTTGCCCGTGGTTGCCAAAGGTGATGAACTGTTGTGTGAGCGTGGCGAAGTGGTTGAGCGACAGACGCAGCCGCCCAGACCGTTTACCGATGCGACCTTGTTATCGGCTATGACTGGTATTGCGCGCTTTGTGCAGGATAAAAATCTGAAAAAGATCCTGCGTGCGACTGATGGTCTTGGCACTGAAGCGACGCGCGCCGGCATTATCGAACTGTTATTCAAGCGGACATTCCTGTTCAAAAAAGGACGTTATATTCATGCCAGCGAAACGGGTCGGGCGTTGATCCATTCGTTGCCGGACAGTGCCGCACTGCCGGATATGACCGCCCATTGGGAAGCGACGCTGACGCAAATCAGTGAAAAGCAATGCCGTTATCAGGATTTCATGCAGCCGTTGACGCATTCGCTACAGGAAATGATCCGCCAAGCCAGACAAAACCGGGCTGTCAGTGCGTTCAAGGGAATGTCCGCACCGCCGGCTCGCAGTAAAAAACGGCGAAAGCCTCAGCCTAATGGGAAGGAGCGGGAACAATGAGATTACGAGCGTTTATGGTTATTCTCGGTGCGGTTTCAGCACTGCCGTCAATGGTTCTGGCCAATCGCGGCGAAACGGACATTGTGGTGCCGGTTCCCGCCGAAGTATGGGGTTCAGGCTCTGCCTCGCGCGGGCAGCAGCAGAATACCTGCATCCGCTGCTGCGTTTACGAAAACCGCAACTATTCGGAAGGCGCGGTGCTGAAAACAGAAGGGGTATTGCTTCAATGCGTGCGCGATAAACAAACGCTGGGCACTAATAATTTGATTTGGCAGTTAATCAAACAGTAACGTTCTGAAAGCCGACGATCACGCCGTGCGGCATCTTCGACGCACGGCGTGATGATTACAACAAGGCAACGTTATAAGGCAAATTCGGCCCAAATCGGCGCATGGTCGGAAGGTTTTTCCATTGCCCGAATAGCATAATCGATACCTGTGCGTGTACAGCGTTCGACCAGCACTTGACTTGCCAGTATCAAATCAATACGTAATCCTCGATTGGTATCAAATCCCGCGGAACGGTAGTCAAACCACGAGAAACGATCGTTACATTCGGGATTGGCGGCGCGAAAAGTATCGATCAATCCCAGGGATTGCAGACGGGCAAGCCATTCGCGCTCTTCTGGCAGGAAAGAGCACTTTCCGGTACGCAACCAGCGTTTGCGATTATCCTCGCCAATGCCGATATCCAGATCGGTTGGGCTGATGTTGAGATCGCCCATCACGATTAAGGGTTGAGCGGCGGTATGGTATTGTTCAATGTAGTGTTGCAGATCCTGATAGAACCGGGTTTTAGCAGGAAACTTGATCGGGTGATCGCGGCTTTCGCCCTGCGGGAAATAGCCGTTGATAACGGTCAGCGTGCCGTGAACGGTGGCAAAATCCGCCATGATGATACGTCGTTGCGCGTTTTCATCATCATCAGGGAAACCACGTCGGACGGCAATCGGTTCTGCTTTACACAACAGCGCGACCCCGTAATGCCCTTTCTGACCGTGATAAAAGACGTGATAACCGTATTGGCTAACCTCTGCCAGTGGAAACATATCGTCATGGACTTTTGTCTCCTGCAAGCCGATGACATCCGGTTGATGCTGTTCGATAACTGCGGCCAACTGATGAGGGCGAGCTCGCAGTCCATTGATATTAAAAGAAACAACTTTCATGTTAGCTGCCGTTCAATGAAAAATGTTTGCAGATGGTAGCAGAAATCGAGGCCAAACGTCACGGCAACGCCACCTGATAATAAGATTCGGCTATGACAGGTTGAACCAGGCGTGGGGAGTCCGTATACTGCGCTGCTCGCAGGAGAGAGGGTATCGAATGATGCTCCGCCGAAGGCGCAAACTCCCATAATCGCTCAGGTCACCATACTGCGAATTTCATTGATGCCAACTGGAGAGAGGTTGTTGCGACAACCCACCGAAGGGGCAAGCGGCGAGCGCTGCGTAAACTCTCAGGTAAAACGGACAGAGGGAGGGGCACATTTCACAGGAAATCTTGTGTGCTTACTTACATCTATCTGATCGCGATCACGGCTGAAGGCATGTCTGGCGCGCTGGCTGCCGGACGGCGAAATATGGATATTTTTGGTGTCGGCATGATCGCGTTTATCACCGCGCTGGGCGGTGGTACGGTGCGTGACATTCTTCTCGGCAATTACCCCATCGGCTGGACTCAACACCCTGGTTATATTTATCTCACCATTGGCGCTGGTTTGTTCACGATTATTATCGCGCGCATTATGCACCATCTACATCGTCTGTTTCTGATACTGGATGCGATGGGACTGATCGCGTTTACCGTCATCGGCTGCAATGTCGCACAGGAATTGAACTATTCCACGACAGTGGTGATTATGGCGGGAATTGTGACCGGTATTTTCGGCGGAATTCTGCGGGATATCTTCTGCAACCGCACGCCGATGGTGTTGAGAAAAGAGCTCTATGCCAGCGTATCGTTGCTGGTGGCTTTATTATATCTCGGTCTGAAAGCGTTGAATGTGAACCACGACATCAATCTGCTGGTGTCCTTCACCCTCGGCTTATCCGTTCGTCTGGCAGCCATTCGCTGGTCGTGGCAACTGCCGGTGTTTTCCTACGTGCCGGGGAGTTGGAAAAGTTGATCTGATGCCGGGAAGGATTGAATTCAGTAGAACAATATTGAATTGGTGGTGGGGGAAGGATAACTCGGCGCTTTGCGCCTCGCCCTACGGGTCAACGCTGTCGCGTTGTTCAAAACCGTTCCGGTTTTGTCGAACCTTGGTCGAAGTTTCTCACCTTCCCCCTGAAGGGGAAAATGGATGTGTGGTGTTAAAATTGAATTCAGTAGAACAATATTGAATTGGTGGTGGGGGAAGGATTCGAACCTTCGAAGTCTGTGACGGCAGATTTACAGTCTGCTCCCTTTGGCCGCTCGGGAACCCCACCATTGGCCTTGCCGCAAGACGCTTTCGCATCAAGCGGGGCGCATCATATCAAATGATACGCCGCTGTAAAGCCGGATATATTAAAAAACGAACCTGTTTGCCGATTTTTTATGCCGGGCATCCTGATACAAAAAATGATGCCCGATCAGCAAATTAAAGAATGATAGTGCGGTTTCCGTAGACAAAAACCCGCTGTGCCAATACACGATACAGCGCTCGGCTCAGCACATTCTTCTCAACGTCGCGTCCGGCACGCATCATGTCATCCGCGGTGTAGGAATGATCGACGTTGATTACGTCCTGCATGATGATTGGGCCTTCATCCAGGTTGTCATTGACATAGTGAGCGGTGGCGCCAATGATTTTTACGCCTCGCTCATAAGCCTGATGATAAGGTCGTGCGCCGATAAACGCCGGCAGGAACGAGTGGTGGATATTGATAACCTGATTCGGATAGTGCTGAACGAAAGCGGGCGTCAGCACGCGCATGTATTTTGCCAACACAACGTAATCCGGCTGGTACTGGTCGATCTGCGCGATCATGTGCTGATCGTGTTCTTCGCGGGAAAAACCTTCATGACTGACCAGATGGAAGGGAATATCAAAGCGCTCGACCAGCGTGCGCAGCGTTTCGTGGTTGCCAATCACCGCGGAGATTTCAACATCCAATCCGCCGTATACGCTTTTCATCAGTAAATCGCCCAGACAGTGTGCTTCCTTGGTGACCAGAATAACAATGCGGCGACGGCCTGCGCTGGTTAACTCACGAGAAGAACCGTCAGGGAGGGCGCTGTCGAGATCGGCCAGCAAGGTGGTATCGTTAAAAATCCCTTCCAGTTCCGTGCGCATGAAGAAGCGACCAGTACGATGATCAACAAACTCATTGTTCTGCACGATGTTAAGTTCATGCTTGTAACAAATATTGGTAATTTTTGCGATAAGGCCCTTGGCATCAGGGCAAATAGTCCGTAACACTTTTCTTTGTATATTCTGGGATTGCATGAGAGCGTGGATCCTGTCCAAAACTATAATAGCGATCGTATGTTAATGCAGTGCCGGAATTCACTGCGGTTAATGCGCCTTGCTTATTGTCCGCAGCACTTTTTGTACTTTTTGCCGGAACCGCATGGGCAATGTTCATTTCTGCCAGTTTGCAGATGAATGCCATCGCTATAGTACCAGCGATCATGATAACGAAGGAAGCGCGAGCGTTCCCGCATCAATCCAGTCTCCTGCCGGTTGGCGGCCGTATAGCGTGCGGCAAATTCAACATAACCTTCGTCTTGCGTCTTGCCGGGGCCTGAGGTCAATATATTGAGCCCAAGCCAGCAGGTGTCCCGGCAGCTTTCCGTAATGGAATCACGCCATTTCTCCGCTTGCAGGTCGGGATGCCAGGTGGCGACCAGATAGTCCACATCGTGTTTGACATAAGCGGTATAGCGAGAACGCATTAGCGTTTGCGGATCCGCGGCGGTACGGGTATTGCCAAGATACGGCTGGCAGCATGCGCTATACTGCAAGCCGCTGCAACAAGGACAAAGTTCTGGCACAGTTTCTCCTGAAGAAAATTTAATAACTTAAAACTTGATAGATAATAAAGAGATCTTTAATCAGGATACAGATATGTTAACCAATATGTTAACCAAGACATTCTGGAAGTAGTAATGTGGGCTAGAATGAAAACACACGATGTACCCATGCGACAGGTAAAAGTGGGGCTGGCTTTGGGTTCCGGCGCGGCCAAAGGATGGGCTCATATCGGCGTCATCAATGCATTGACCGAACTGGGCATCAAGATTGATGTTGTCGCTGGCTGCTCTGTCGGCGCGTTGGTCGGGGCCGCTTACGCCACGCATAATCTGGCGGTGATTGAGCGCTGGGTGTCAGGATTCGGCTACTGGGATGTCATTCGATTGATGGATCTCTCCTGGCAGCGTGGCGGGTTGTTGCGTGGTGAGCGGGTATTTAATAATGTAAAGCATTTGTTACATACACAACGCATTGAAGAATGCGCTATTAAATTTGGTGCGGTCGCGACCAATCTGAGCACCGGACGCGAACTCTGGTTGACGGAAGGGGACTTGCACCAGTCAATCCGGGCTTCTTGTAGTGTGCCGGGCTTATTGTCTCCCGTATGGTTCAATGGTTACTGGCTGGTGGATGGGGCCGTAGTGAACCCTATCCCAGTTTCACTGGCGCGTGCGATGGGTGCTGATGTTGTCATCGCGGTGGATTTGCAGCAGGATGCCAGCCTCAATCAGCACATGCTGTCGGTTAAGCCCACGAACGCAGAGGAGGATGGCGACGTTGAGCCAAATGATTGGCGGAGTAAAATCCGTGAGCGCTTATTACGCGGACGACGCCATCGTCCAGCCGTTTCGCCAACGGCGATGGAAATCATGAGCACCTCGATCCATATCCTGGAAAGTAGACTGAAAATGACGCGAATGGCGGGTGATCCGCCGGATGTGCTGGTGCAACCCTACTGCCCGCAGATTGCCACTCTGGATTTCCACCGAGCGCAGGAGGCAATAAGCGCGGGACGTCAGGCGGTGGAGAAGAAACGTGAGGAATTGCTGCCTTTGGTTAATCAATCTCACTGAAACCTTGGGTTCAGGTATTGTCGATAAGCAATTTTTGAACATGAAGAGTTTGAAGCAAGAGGTAACAAACGGATGGAACGACCATTAGCGGGTAAACATGTTTTAATCATTGAGGATGAGGCCGTTTTCCGCTCAGTGCTTTCCGGTTATCTGATTACGCTTGGCGCTTCAGTGTTAGAAGCAGTCCATGGACTGGAAGCATTGAGCCTTTTGGAAGATCGCCAAGCTGATTTGATTATCTGCGATCTGGATATGCCGATGATGGGAGGGATCGAATTTCTTGAGCGCCTGCGCTTAAGAGGCAACAACACGCCGATATTGGTTATATCGGCGACCAGCCATATGGCGGATGTCGCAAAGGTATTGCGCCTTGGGGCTCAGGATGTGCTGCTGAAACCGGTTCGTGATTATGCCCGCTTACGCGAGGTCGTCATGTCTTGCCTGTATCCAGACATGTTTACCTCGCAGGTGAATGAGCTTGAACAATTAATGCAGGATATGGACTCATTGAGTCAATCTCCCGATGCGGTCGCAAAATTGCTGGCGCAATTGCAGCCGCCGGTTCAGCAAACGCTTGCGCATTGTCGGATTAATTATCGCCAGTTGACGATTGCCGAACAGCCGGGCCTGGTTTTGGATATTGCCGCGCTCTCAGAGACGGAACTGGCGTTTTACTGTCTGGATGTGACTCAGGCGGTGAATAATAATGGAACGTTAGCGGCCTTATTACTTCGGACATTATTCAATGGGTTGCTTCAGGATCATTTGGCTAATCAGCAGCATCGCTTACCGTATCTACCGACATTATTAAAGCAGGTAAACCAGTTGTTGCGGCAAGCGAGTTTAGAGGGACGCTTCCCTTTATTGGTTGGTTATTATCATCGTGAATTAAAACGGTTAATTCTGGTATCAGCCGGTTTGAACGCCATGTTAAATGCCGATGGCAACCAGATTTCTCTGAATAGCGGCGTGCCGTTAGGAACGTTGGATGTCACTTACCTCAATCAGTTAAATCACAATTGTGTTGATTGGCAATGTCAGATATGGGGTGGGGGGGGGCGTTTACGACTCATGTTGTCTACAGAATAATCCGATAGGTATGTTGGTTACTCTCTCCAGACGATGTACACCTTCCGTTATTATTTTTTATTTTCTACACTATTCCTAGTGATCTTATTTTTTATTGCGTTATAACATTGGTCAAGCGCCATCCGGTAAATGAGTTGAACTCATCCCGTTTTTAGGCAAGACAAATAAAGTTCATTATTTGAACGATATATAAGAGGTTGTTTATGTCGATTGTTAATAAGAAAGTAAAAAAAGCGGTAATCCCCGTTGCAGGGCTGGGAACGCGTATGTTACCGGCGACAAAGGCTATTCCAAAAGAAATGCTGCCATTGGTGGATAAACCGCTAATTCAATATGTGGTTAATGAGTGTATTGCTGCGGGAATCAATGAAATCATTCTGGTTACTCACTCTTCTAAAAATTCGATTGAAAACCATTTTGATACCAGTTTCGAACTGGAAGCCATGTTGGAAAAACGTGTTAAGCGCCAGCTACTCAAAGAAGTTCAATCTATTTGTCCTAAGCACGTTACCATTATGCAAGTTCGTCAGGGGTTGGCGAAAGGATTGGGCCACGCGGTAATGTGCGCGCATCCTTTAGTCGGTGATGAGCCGGTTGCCGTTATTTTACCTGACGTCATTATTGATGAATATGCTTCCGATTTGAAAAAAGATAACCTGAGCGAAATGTTGAAGCGTTTTTCAGAAACCGGTCACAGCCAGATTATGGTTGAGCCGGTGGACAATGTCAGCAGCTACGGGGTTGTGGATTGCAAAGGCGTGAAATTAAACGCGGGTGACAGCGCCCCAATGGTGGGCGTCGTTGAAAAACCGAAAGCATCCGAAGCCCCGTCTAATTTAGCCGTTGTTGGTCGTTATGTTCTTTCTGCGGAAATCTGGTCTTTGCTGGAAAAAACGCCGCCAGGCGCGGGTAATGAAATTCAGTTAACGGATGCTATTGCCATGCTGATGCAGAAAGAGACGGTGGAAGCTTACCATCTGAAAGGCGTGAGCCATGATTGCGGCAACAAATTAGGTTATATGCAGGCCT
This sequence comes from Brenneria izbisi, assembly GCF_025840185.1. Lineage (GTDB taxonomy): Bacteria > Pseudomonadota > Gammaproteobacteria > Enterobacterales > Enterobacteriaceae > Brenneria > Brenneria izbisi. The sequence goes on along the minus strand of NZ_JAMPJU010000001.1, from coordinate 471,379 downwards.
TTGTCGAGTACGGTATGCGCAATGATAGCCTGGGTAGTGAATTCACCGAGTGGTTGCAGGAAACGGTTGACGCCGAGGCGAAATAATATCGGGTAAAGCCTGCTCTCTGTTTTATTATCCAAGATGGAGAGCATCAATTTTCGTCCTCCCCGCTTTTTTTAATAAAAAAATACCCTTGATAAAAATCAAGGGTATCGGCGTATTATTTTAAAGCTGAATTAGATCAGGAAATCATCCAGGGATTTGCCTTGCTCTTCAATGGCTTTTTTGATTACAGCTGGCGTCCGACCCTGACCAGTCCAGGTTTTAAGGTCGCCGTTTTCATCGGTATATTGATATTTAGCAGGGCGTGCGGCACGTTTGCTTTTACCTGCGACTTTGACGGAGCCTAGAGATTGTAATAATTCGTTAGGGTCAATACCATCAGCGATCAACATATCGCGATATTGTTGCAATTTACGTGCACGTTCTTCAACTTCTGCCTGGACCTGGCTTTCTTCTTCACGTCGTTCATTAACGACGACTTCCAGTTTCTCCAGCATTTCCTCCAAAGTATCCAGACTACATTCTCTTGCCTGGGCACGCAGAGTACGGATATTGTTTAGAATCTTTAGTGCTTCGCTCATTGTGATAATCTCAGATTTATATTATTGGTGTCGTGTAGTGTGATAATAGAATGCTATTTTCTTTTCTGCAATAGTCAAATTTGTAAGTTTGTTAAAAAATACTAGTTTTAAAACGGATATCACACACGCTGAAACCTGAATATAAAATACTTTCGCCAAGATGAGAAATACATTTTTCCGTCATTTTTTCTACAACAAATGTAGAAGGGGGCGGATATTGGACCTTAGCTTACCGTTATAAGGGAATTTTATCTGTTTATCTTTCCGCGCCTATCAATAGCCACTATCTGGGCGGAGGAACGTAAATGTAATAGCGCATTGCATAGTCTAAAGGCGGGTTGTTACAATAAAATCTGACCGTATAAGCGATGATCTCGCCTATCTTTTGGAGCGCCGAGTATGGCTCAGCTTTATTTTTATTATTCAGCAATGAATGCGGGAAAATCCACCGCACTATTGCAATCTTCATATAACTATCAGGAACGCGGCATGCGCACGCTGGTGTTCACCGCAGAAATAGATAACCGCCATGGCGTCGGGGTGGTGAGTTCCCGTATCGGCCTTTCTTCTCCCGCATTATTGTATAATCCGCAGACATCTTTATTTAACTTGCTGGCAAAAGAACATAGGGCTCAACCTATTCACTGTGTATTAATTGATGAATGTCAGTTTTTAACTCGTGAGCAGGTGAGCGAGCTTTCCGACGTGGTGGATCAATTAGATATCCCGGTATTGTGTTACGGTTTACGCACGGATTTTCGCGGCGAATTGTTCTCAGGAAGCCACTATTTATTAGCCTGGGCCGATAAATTGATAGAGCTAAAAACGGTTTGTCACTGCGGACGTAAAGCGAACTGTGTATTGCGTCTGGATGCTCAGGGTAATCCGTTGCGTGAAGGCGAACAGGTAGTAATTGGCGGCAATGAAAGCTATGTCTCCGTCTGTCGAAAACACTACAAAATAGCGTTGGGATTGATCAGAACCGCGAGCGAATAAAACAACGATGAGAGGCGATGGTTTCTTCAATTCATCGTTATGGCTGCCTGGTTACGTTAAAAACGCGATTTAAGGGCTTGTGAACGTGTTGCGCCGCCATTGCTTAGGAGTTTCCATGTCCTGCGAAAAATGCCGCCGTCGCGCTGTTGATGGCCTTTTTTTGCGGTAATTCGGGCTAACGCCGTTTGGTAAGGTTGATTGAAACATTCAGGCGGGATGAATACGGGGATAGTGACGTAAAAAAAGCCCTGCTTCATTAGCAAGGCAGCGATGATAACGCAGTCAAACAGCCTCCAATGAGGCTGTTTGCGCATCATGAATCAACTGGTGACTTTCTTCGATTGTTTCACGGTTTTTGCTGCGGGCGCAGCAACAACAGCTTCCACCTCTTTTTTTGCGGTATCTTCAGAGAATTGACGACCGTAGTAGGTATCCATCAGAATCTGTTTCAGTTCAGAAATCAACGGATAACGCGGGTTAGCGCCGGTACATTGGTCATCGAACGCATCTTCAGACAGTTTATCCACTTTCGCCAGGAAATCCGCTTCCTGTACGCCCGCTTCACGGATGGAGGCAGGGATCCCCAACGCAGTTTTCATTTCTTCCAACCAGTTCAACAGCTTCTCGATTTTCTGCGCGGTGCGATCACTCGGTGCGGTCAGCCGCAGATGGTCAGCGATTTCGGCATAACGACGTCGAGCCTGTGGACGGTCATACTGACTGAACGTTGTTTGCTTGGTTGGGTTGTCATTGGCGTTATAGCGAATAACGTTGCAGATCAGCAGCGCATTCGCCAGACCGTGCGGAATATGGAACTCCGAGCCCAGCTTGTGCGCCATGGAGTGACAAACACCCAGAAAAGCGTTAGCAAATGCGATACCGGCAATCGTTGCGGCATTATGGACTCGTTCACGGGCTACCGGATTTTTCGCACCGTCGCGATAACTGGCCGGCAGGTTTTCTTTCAACAGCTTCAGCGCCTGTAACGCCTGACCATCAGAATATTCATTCGCCAATACCGAGACATAAGCTTCCAGTGAGTGAGTCACCGCATCCAGTCCCCCGAAGGCGCACAGCGATTTTGGCATATTCATCACCAGATTGGCGTCCACAATGGCCATATCCGGGGTTAATGCGTAGTCAGCCAGAGGATATTTCTGGCCTGTCGCGTCGTCGGTCACCACCGCAAACGGCGTAACTTCGGAACCGGTGCCAGATGTGGTGGTGATGGCAATCATCTTGGCTTTTACCCCCATTTTCGGGAACTTGTAGATACGTTTACGGATGTCCATAAAGCGCAACGCCAGTTCTTCAAAATGGGTAGTGGGGTGTTCGTACATCACCCACATGATTTTTGCCGCATCCATCGGAGAACCGCCGCCCAGCGCGATAATGACATCCGGTTTAAAGGAGTTCATTTGCTCAGCGCCTTTACGCACGATGCTCAGAGTAGGGTCTGCTTCGACCTCGAAGAACACGTCGGTTTCCAGCCCATTCTGTTTCAGCACGCTGACCACTTGATCGACATAACCGTTATTGAACAGGAAACGGTCAGTCACAATGAATGCGCGTTTGGCGCCGTCGGACGCGACCTCTTCAAGTGCCACCGGCAATGAACCGCGACGGAAATAAATGGATTTGGGAAGTTTATGCCACAACATATTTTCTGCTCGCTTGGCTACCGTTTTCTTGTTGATCAAGTGCTTCGGACCAACGTTTTCCGAGATGGAATTCCCCCCCCAGGAACCGCAACCCAACGTCAGGGAAGGGGCGAGTTTGAAGTTATACAGATCGCCGATACCGCCTTGAGACGCAGGGGTATTGATCAGAATACGGGCGGTTTTCATCTTGTTGCCGAAATGATGGACGCGTTCCGGCTGGTTGTCCTGATCGGTATACAAACAGGAGGTGTGGCCGATGCCGCCCATCGCAACCAGTTTTTCAGCTTTCATCACCGCATCGTTGAAATCGACGGCACGATACATGGCCAGGGTCGGCGACAGTTTTTCGTGGGCAAAGGGTTCCGACTCGTCAACCGCGGTCACTTCACCGATTAGCACCTTCGTGTTGTCAGGTACAGAAATCCCCGCCATTTCTGCAATTTTCGGCGCTGTTTGGCCCACGATATCTGCATTGAGCGCGCCATTTTTCAGCAATACGCCTTGAACGGCCTGAAGCTCTCTACCTTGCAGCATGTAGCCGCCATGAGAAGCGAAACGCGCGCGTACCGCATCATAGACGCTCTCAACTACAATCACCGACTGCTCAGACGCACAGATCACGCCGTTATCGAAGGTTTTCGACATCAGAATAGAAGCAACGGCACGTTTAATGTCGGCGCTTTCATCAATGACGACGGGCGTGTTGCCCGCGCCCACGCCAATTGCGGGTTTACCGGAACTGTATGCGGCTTTCACCATGCCGGGGCCGCCGGTTGCCAGAATCAGGTTGATGTCCGGGTGATGCATTAACTGGTTGGACAATTCAACAGAAGGTTGATCAATCCAGCCGATAATATCTTTAGGCGCGCCCGCCGCAATCGCTGCCTGCAGAACAATATCCGCTGCTTTATTGGTGGCGCTTTTGGCCCTGGGATGCGGAGAAAAGATAATCCCGTTACGGGTTTTCAGACTGATCAGCGCTTTAAAAATCGCGGTGGAAGTCGGGTTGGTTGTCGGCACAATACCGCAAATCAGGCCAATCGGTTCGGCGATGGTGATGGTGCCAAAGGTATCGTCGGTAGAGAGAACGCCACAGGTTTTTTCGTCCTGATAAGCGTTATATATGTATTCGGAAGCAAAATGGTTTTTGATCACTTTATCTTCAACAATACCCATGCCGGATTCGGCCACGGCCATCTTCGCCAGCGGGATACGTGCATCTGAGGCGGCGAGCGCGGCAGCGCGGAAAATTTTATCAACTTGTTCCTGGGAATAGTTGGCAAATTCCTGCTGCGCTTTCTTTACTCTTTCCACTAGTGCGTTAAGTTCAGCAACATTGGTTACGGCCATAATGTTCTCCTGATAATGTTAAACTCTTTCAGTCAATCGCTGCTAAGCCCAAAGGTATAGATAAACGTACGTTGAACGCGTTTTGCCAACAAAACGTATATCCGTTACGTCGCATTGATTGACTCAAAGAGCTTGTCGACCTCCATGGTCTACTATTCGGTTTTTAAAATACTGTAATCGAGAATGGCGGGTATTATAAAAATAAAAATTTGCTGATTAGTGTGAATGCAGAATATTCGCTTGTTTAACCGAGTATGAAAAGAGCATACCGATTTGTGAGGCTCTTTTTTGTGATCTCTGTCTATTTTTTGTTATGCTGACACCATTCAGCAAGCGGTTATTGATAATTATTATCAATATTCAACTTATCTGTTTTTATCGCCGCGCCTGGCATCCCATCAATGCCTTTGTGCTGGCGAATATTCTCGCCTTTTCATAAATAATTCTTATGTAAAAATGTAATGTTTGACATGCTTTTTTTATCTTTTAATCGTGAGCACTGTCATTGCATAGCCCTATAGGTTAAGTATATTTTGCTAAATTTGTAACGAATGGAGCAATAGGATGTTATGTGTTTAAGCGAGCGATGGTATGGTTACTTATCTCGGCGTCAGGATTCGGGCAGATCTTTTTTGTATCAATAGTTTAATGGATGATTATTTATAAAAAGGCATATCATATTAAATAGCGTAATTTATCAATTAGTTAATCTTTATCGGCTTGATGATATTTAATGATTGCTTCATTTGGCTTAAATAATACTCAGCAACGCGGCTTTAAACATGTTGGCGGATGTGAGGGCTTTTGATAGCTTCGGATTAATATCGTCATTGCAGTGTAATTGATAAGTTATTTTTATTGGTTCTATTACGGTAATCATCGATTCTGTCTGATAATCATGACGACGCAGATACAACGAATCCGTTAACACCTTGTTAGTCAGGCATAAATGGCAGTCGCGCTGAATCGTCAATAACACCACTCAGATGCAGATGTTTTGTCAAACAGTCAAAGGAGAGGAGAATGACACACATGATCACAAGAAAAAGCCTGCTGGCCAGTTTCATTGCGTTGTCGTACGCAACAACAGGGGGACAAACCTGGGCGGCCACCGTTCCCGCTGGCGTCCAACTGGCGGAAAAACAGGAACTGGTGCGCAATAACGGCGCGGAAGTGGCGTCATTGGATCCGCATAAAATCGAAGGCGTGCCAGAGTCGAATGTGTTGCGCGATGTGCTGGAAGGGCTGGTGATTTCAGATGTGAACGGCAAAGTGATCCCCGGCGTGGCGGAACGTTGGGATAATAAAGACTTCAAGGTGTGGACTTTTCATTTGCGCAAAGATGCGCGCTGGTCAAACGGTGATCCCGTCACGGCGCAGGATTTCGTTTATAGCTGGCAACGCCTGGCCGATCCCAAAACCGCATCCCCTTATGCCAGCTATCTGCAATATGGTCATTTATTGAATATCGATGACATTATTGCCGGCAAGAAAGCCCCTGATACGCTGGGAGTGAAAGCCCTGGACGATCATACGCTGGAAATCACGCTGTCTGAAGCGGTGCCTTATTTCTATAAATTGCCGATTTATCCGGCGATGTCGCCGGTCAATAAATCGGTGGTCGAAAAGTTTGGCGATAAATGGACGCAACCACAAAATTGGGTTGGTAATGGCGCCTACAAGCTGAAAGCGTGGGTGGTGAATGAAAAAATCGTGCTGGCGCGCAACCCGCAATACTGGGATAACGCCGATACGGTGATTAATCAGGTCACCTATTTGCCGATTGCCTCCGAAGTGACGGATGTAAACCGCTACCGCAGCGGTGAAATCGATATGACCTATAATTATCTGCCCATCGAACTGTTCCAGAAACTGAAAAAAGAAATTCCGCAGGAAGTGCAGGCCAATCCTTATTTGTGTACTTATTATTACGAAATCAATAATCAGAAAGCGCCCTTTAATGATGTCCGGGTAAGAACCGCGCTGCGTTTGGGGCTGAACCAGGATATTTTAACCAATAAAGTCAAGAATCAGGGCGACACGCCGGCTTATGGTTTTGTGCCGCCTTACATTGATGGATTGAAAGTCGACGAACCGGAGTGGTTTACCTGGCCGCAGGCGAAGCGTAATGAAGAAGCAAAAAAACTGTTGGCGCAAGCGGGTTATACCGCCGACAAACCGTTGACGCTGAGCCTGTTGTATAACACCTCTGATTTACATAAAAAGCTGGCTATTGCGGCGGCATCGCTCTGGAAGCAAAATATCGGCGTTACCGTCAAGCTGGATAATCAGGAGTGGAAAACGTACCTCAGTTCACGTCATCAGGGGACATATGATATTGCGCGTGCGGGGTGGTGCGCCGACTATAATGAGCCGTCTACCTTCCTGAATAGCATGATATCGGACAGCAGTAACAACACGTCGCATTATAAAAATCAGGAATTTGATCAATTGATGAGCAAATCCTTGCAGGTGACCACGGATGAAGCGCGTTCGGTGATTTATCAGCAAGCTGAGGCTTTGCTGGATAAGGATGCGGTCATCGCGCCGGTTTATTACTACGCCAATATTCGGTTGGTAAAACCCTATGTCGGCGGATTAACCGGTAAAGATCCGCTGGATTACGTTTACGTTAAAGATCTTTATATTATCAAGCATTAATAAAAATGACAGACAGGCGGTATTCCGTCCTGTCTGTTTTTTTACAGGTATGAGCAATGTTAAAATTCATATTTCGCCGCTGTCTGGAAGCTATTCCAACACTATTTATACTGATTACAATTTCGTTTTTTATGATGAGGCTGGCGCCAGGCAGCCCATTTACCGGGGAGCGTAATCTTCCACCTGAAGTGATGGCGAATATTGAGGCCAAATATCATCTGAACGATCCCATCCTGACGCAATACGGCAATTATTTATTGCAGTTGGCGCAGGGTGATTTTGGACCTTCTTTCAAATACAAAGATTATTCCGTAAACGATTTGGTGGCGGCGTCATTTCCGGTTTCCGCCAAACTGGGCGCCGCCGCTTTTTTACTGGCTGTGATATTGGGGGTGACCGCCGGTGTGGTTGCCGCGTTGAAGCAAAATAGTAAATGGGACTATACAGTCATGGGGTTTGCCATGACGGGAGTAGTGATCCCAAGTTTTGTGGTTGCGCCCTTACTGGTGCTGATCTTTGCGATTACGCTGCGCTGGCTGCCAGGCGGCGGCTGGAACGGTGGTGAAGCCAGATTCATGATTTTACCGATGGTGGCGTTGTCGCTCTCTTATATTGCGAGTATTGCGCGGATTACCAGAGGTTCGATGATTGAAATTCTTCATTCCAACTTCATTCGCACCGCACGGGCCAAAGGGTTGCCTATGCGCCGCATTATTCTACGTCATGCGTTGAAACCGGCGCTGTTGCCGGTGCTTTCATATATGGGACCGGCATTCGTCGGCATTATTACCGGCTCAATGGTGATTGAAACCATTTTCGGGTTGCCGGGAATCGGTCAGTTGTTTGTGAATGGCGCACTGAATCGTGATTATTCGCTGGTACTCAGCCTGACCATTCTGGTCGGTGGATTGACCATTTTATTCAATGCGATAATTGACGTGTTATACGCGGTTATCGACCCTAAAATCCGCTACTGAGTCGGGGGCGTTATGTTTTGGCATCGAAAAGATATTGAAGCCCTGGAAAGTTTCAGTGAGCAGATGGAGATTGAAGGGCGCAGTCTGTGGCAGGATGCCCGGTTGCGTTTTATCAATAATCGGGCGGCGTTGGCCAGTTTGCTGGTGCTGGGGGTGATCACGCTGTTTGTGATTATTGCGCCGTTGGTGTCGCCGTTTAATTATGCGGATACTGACTGGGGGATGATGTCTTCCGCCCCGGACATGACTTCCGGTCACTATTTCGGCACCGACTCTTCCGGTCGCGATCTGCTGGTGCGCGTGGCGATCGGCGGGCGCGTGTCGTTAATGGTGGGGGTCGCGGCGGCGTTGGTGGCTGTGGTGGTCGGCACGTTATACGGCGCGCTGTCCGGTTATCTGGGCGGTAAAGTCGATTCCGTTATGATGCGACTGTTGGAGATCCTCAACTCCTTCCCGTTCATGTTTTTCGTCATTCTGCTGGTGACCTTTTTCGGACAGAACATGCTGTTGATCTTCGTGGCGATAGGCATGGTTTCCTGGCTGGATATGGCGCGGATCGTACGCGGTCAGACGCTAAGCCTGAAACGTAAAGAGTTCATTGAGGCTGCGATGGTTTCCGGCGTTTCGACGCGCGGCATCGTGTTGCGCCATATTGTGCCGAACGTACTGGGTGTAGTGGTGGTGTATGCCTCATTGCTGGTGCCGAACATGATCCTGTTCGAATCCTTCCTGAGTTTTTTGGGATTAGGTACGCAGGAACCGTTAAGCAGTTGGGGCGCGTTGTTGAATGATGGCGCCAACTCGATGGAAGTCTCTTCCTGGCTACTGCTTTATCCCGCCGCCTTTCTGGTGGTAACGCTATTTTGTTTCAATTTTATCGGCGATGGCCTGCGTGATGCCCTCGATCCGAAAGATCGCTGAGGAGGGGTTGCATGAATAGGATGAATTCAGCCGGTGAGAATGAGGCGCTGCTCAGTGTTCAGGATTTACGCGTGACGTTTCATACGCAGGATGGCGAGGTCACGGCGGTAAACGACCTGACGTTCAGGCTGAATGCCGGGGAAACGTTGGGCATTGTTGGTGAATCGGGATCGGGCAAGTCGCAAACCGCATTCGCGTTGATGGGCTTGTTGGCCCAGAACGGTCGCATTACCGGCTCAGCCCGTTTTCGCGGCAAAGAGATTTTAAATCTGCCGGAACAGCAGTTGAACAAGTTGCGTGCTGAAGAAATCGCCATGATTTTTCAGGATCCGATGACATCGCTAAACCCCTATATGCGGGTGGGTGAGCAACTGATGGAGGTGCTGATGTTGCACAAACGGATCAGCAAGCGGGAAGCTTTTGAAGAGTCGGTCAGAATGCTGGATGCGGTAAAAATGCCGGAAGCGCGTAAACGCATGAAAATGTATCCCCATGAGTTCTCCGGCGGGATGCGTCAGCGCGTCATGATCGCTATGGCGTTGTTGTGCCGGCCTAAGCTGCTGATCGCGGATGAACCGACGACGGCGCTGGATGTGACGGTTCAGGCGCAAATCATGACGCTGCTTAATGAACTGAAACACGAATTCAATACCGCCATTATCTTGATTACCCATGATCTTGGCGTGGTGGCGGGTATCTGCGATAAGGTGCTGGTGATGTACGCGGGGAGGACGATGGAATATGGCATGGCGCGTGACGTGTTTTATCAGCCAAGTCATCCTTATTCCGTCGGGTTGTTGAACGCGGTTCCCCGCCTGGATGCGGAAGATGAAACGCTGGCGACTATCGCCGGCAATCCACCCAATTTACTGCGCTTACCCAAAGGTTGCCCGTTCCAGCCACGTTGTCCTTATGCGATGGATGTTTGCCATAACACGCCAGCGTTAACGTCTTTCAATAACGGACGTATGCGCGCTTGCTTCAGAGCGGTTGAGGAGGTGCTATGAATCGTACAACGGAAAAAACGGTATTGCTGGAAGTCGTCGATCTGAAAATACATTTTGATTTCAGAGATGAAAAGCAATGGTTCTGGCAACCAGCGAAAACATTGAAAGCGTTGGATGGCGTTACGTTTCGGTTGTATGAAGGCGAAACGCTGGGCGTGGTGGGGGAGTCCGGTTGCGGCAAGTCCACCCTGGCCAGAGCGATTATCGGCCTGGTCAAAGCGACCAGCGGGAAAGTCACCTGGTTGGGTAAAGATTTGCTGGGGATGGATGATGGAGAATGGCGTAAAGCGCGCAGCGATATTCAGATGATTTTTCAGGATCCGCTGGCCTCGCTGAATCCGCGGATGACCATCGGAGAAATCATCGCTGAACCGTTGAAAACGTATCACCCTGAACTCACACGTCAGGAGGTAAAAGATCGCGTTAAAAGCATGATGCTGAAAGTCGGCTTACTGCCGAATCTGATTAACCGCTATCCGCATGAGTTTTCGGGCGGGCAGTGTCAGCGTATCGGTATCGCGCGGGCGCTGATCCTGGAGCCGAAACTGATCATCTGTGATGAGCCGGTTTCCGCGCTTGATGTCTCCATTCAAGCGCAGGTGGTAAATCTGCTGAGACAGTTACAGCGTGAAATGCGGCTGTCGCTGATTTTTATCGCCCATGATTTATCGGTGGTGAAGCATATTTCCGATCGGGTATTGGTGATGTATCTGGGACATGCGGTGGAGTTGGGAACCTATGAGCAGATTTATCGTCATCCTCTGCACCCCTATACGCGCGCGCTGATGTCCGCGGTGCCAATCCCGGATCCTGATAAAGAAAGAAACAAACCGATCCAGTTGCTGACAGGGGAACTGCCTTCTCCGATCAATCCGCCATCGGGGTGCGTATTCTGCACCCGCTGTCCGATTGTCGGGCCGGAGTGCAGCAAAACCAGACCGGTGATGGAAGGGAGTTTTAATCATGCGGTATCCTGTTTGAAAGTGGACCCGCAGGCACTGCTGCCGGTAGAAGCGGAGCTTTGAATCGCTATCAGACGTCCCGTGGCGGGGACGTCTTTATCGGGCGGGAGAACGTATTTTTTTCACAGGCACTTATTCTTTCCACAGAATATGGCAAAGCTTGTGATCTTTTTCCCGGCAAATCAGCACGCGGGCGAAAATATCCGTGATTTCCCCACCGTCCTGTTCCCCAAGTCCAATCACCACTTCGGCAAAAAAGTCAGGGTTCAGATCGAAATCAACATGCTCGGCCCAGTCTTGCGCCGGATCGAATAGCTCGGCGCCGCCACGCTCCTCGAATTGCAGATTGAACAGCAGAATATCTGCCGGATCGAGATTATCGGCGGCCAGTTCCAGAAAGATGTCGTAAGCCTGTTCCAGCGCTTCATCTTCGGTCAGGCGGTTATTCAAATCCATAGCGCAATTCCTGTTAATGCATAAAGGGCGTTATTAAAACATGCTGAAAGCGGTATTTATAGCAGGGGACTGAAAAAGTAAAATAACCGCTCAACAATTCGCTGCCAGTAAGGTCGGTTTTGCCATTGAGACGGCTCCAGCAAAGCGGAACGTGCGATATAGTCCTCCTGCACACAAGACAAATCGCTGCCAAACCCCGCATCGTCAATGACCAGCGTAATTTCAAAGTTCAGCCACAGGCTGCGCATATCGAGATTGACGGTGCCGACCAGACTCAACTGTCCATCGACCAAAACGCTCTTGGTGTGCAGCAACCCGTCTTTGAACTGGTAAATCTTCACGCCGGCATCCAACAGTTCAGTAAAGAAGGCGCGGCAGGCCCAGCCCACCAACATCGAGTCATTTTTGTACGGCACAATGATGCTGACATCCACGCCGCGTTGGGCGGCGGTGCAGATGGCATGCAGCAGATCGTCGCTGGGGACAAAATAGGGCGTCGTCATGATCAACTGCTTACGGGCGGAATAGACTGCGGTCAACAGCGCCTGATGGATCATTTCTTCTGGATACCCCGGCCCGGACGCTATTACCTGAATGGTGTGGCCGCTCTCCTGTTCAAAGGGCATCACGTTGACATCCGGCGGCGGCGGCAAAAGGCGTTTGCCGGTCTCCATTTCCCAGTCGCAGCAATAGATAATCCCCAGCGTGGTCGCCACCGGGCCTTCAACCCGCGCCATCAGATCAATCCATTGTCCGACGCCAGCATCCTGCTTAAAGTAACGCGGATCGACCATATTCATACTGCCGGTATAAGCGATGCGATTGTCGATCAGAACAATTTTACGATGCTGGCGTAAATCCATACGTCGCAGAAAGGCACGGAACAGGTTGACCTTTAGTGCCTCGATGACTTCGATCCCGGCGGTGCGCATCAGTTCGGGATGCTGATTGCGGAAGAAACGAACGCTGCCTGCCGAGTCGAGCAAAATACGGCAATGTACGCCACGGCGCGCGGCGGCAATCAACGCACTGGTAATCGGCTCCACCAATCCGCCGGGTTGCCAGATGTAAAACACCATCTCGATGTTATTACGGGCGAGATTGATATCACGCAATAGTGCCTTAATGGTATCTTCGAAAGTGGTGAGCAATTGCAATTGGTTGCCTTTGACGCCACCAATCCCTTGACGTCGCTCGCAAAGTTGGAATAGCGCGCTGGCGACTTCGCTGTTTTCGGTGGCAAAAATCCGCCGATATTCTTTCAACTCGCGCAGCCATTTGGCCGTGGAAGGCCACATTTTACTGGCGCGTTCGGCTCGGCGTTTACCTAAATGCAATTCGCCAAAAGAGAGATAAGCAACAATACCGACAAGTGGCAGGATATAAATGACCAGCAACCAGGCCATAGCCGACGGCACCGCCCGACGTTTCATCAGAATACGCAGCGTGACCCCCGCGATCAGCAACCAGTAACTGAAAACAAGCAACCAACTCATTACGGTATAAAATGTTGTCATAGAGGCGAGACAGATTCCCTGCGGTAAAATATCAGTAAAGTGTACGCATAGTTTTATGAAAGGGGAAACGCCTTTGGTCAGAATAGTATAGGGTGGTTGACGGTTTTCAGTTCAGACAAATTTAAACATTGCTTGGATCGCCATCGGAAGCTTCTATAATGTTCGTCACCTGTTGCTGAGAGAAGAGTGACACGCATGAAACGCAGTCGCAATGAAGTAAGCCGTTGGCGCATGTTACGTCAGGTTCAGCGTCGAAGAAGCCGCTGGCTGGAGGCCCAGTCCCGCACCTATCGCCATATTCACTATGCGCGCTATTTGCAACAAAAGCACCAACGGCGCGCGTTGTTATTTGCGGTGACGCATGAATGGTAACGCGCCCGGATATCAGGATAACGCGGGTATAAGTGTGTTACCGGTCATATGGGTGAGCGTCTTTTCATCGGCAGGCAACTGAAACAGGGAAACGGTCGCATTGAGTTGTTCGGTTTGTTGCAACAGGGATGAGAATGTTAACGCTGACGTTTCAACCTGATCCGCATTCTGTCGAACGCTGTCATTCAGCGTGCTGATACGATTGGTCACTTGCTGAATGCTCTCATTTTGCTGATGAGATATTTCAGATATTTCGCTTAAAAATGTGCTGGTGCCTTTTGCCGCATGGATGATTTCTTGCAAGCTGTCATTCAGTTTTTGCACCAGCAGGGCGCCGGTTTCAACACTGTGATCTGAATCCCGGATTAACGCGTTAATATTTTGCGCAGAATGGCTGCTTTGTGACGCCAGCGAACCCACTTCACGGGCGACGACGGAAAACCCTCGCCCCATTTCCCCCGCGTGGGCGGCTTCTATCGCCGCATTCAAGGACAAAATGTGTGTTTGAAACGCCACGTTTTCAATCATGCCGATGGCCTCTGTCATTTCCCGTGTTCTGCCGGTGATGTCCGACATGGCTTCTTTGACTTCATCCATCATCATTTCGCCTTGCATCGCAATATTGCTGGCGTCGGTGGCGTACAGGCTGGCCTGCCGAGTGTGTCCGGCATTTTGTTCGAGATGCTGGCCCAACTGCATAATATGTTCGGTGGTCGCCTTTAACTCATGAGACTGTTTGCTGGCCTGTTCGGAAAGCATCTGGTTATCCTGAGCGACTTTATCAACCTGGAAGATCATATTGTCGACGCTTTGGCGGACGCGATTCACCAGAGCCACCAGTCCGTTCTGCATCTGGATCACGTTGCCGTGCAACAGGTTGATTTCTTGCATGGCCGAGTGTTCCAGATGGAGCGACCGCGACAGGTCGCCTGCGGCGATGCGTTGTAGATGCTGAATAATCCGCGTCAGCGGACGGATAATTATACGGTTAACGCCTAACCCAACGGCAAGGGATAGCGCCAGCAATACGCCCAGCACAATCATGAATATCAGTTGGGTGAGGTCGAGAGAGGCGAGAAATTGTTGTCCGTGTTGTTTCTGTAACGCACTGTTGCTTTGCAGATAGCGCGCATATTTCTGGGTAAAGTCGTTTTGATACGCCTGAATGGGGATGGCGAAGAAAATATCAATTCCGTTGGTAGCTTTGATGCCTTGCGCCAGTTCAATCAGCCCGTTGTATAACTGGTGATAACTCTGTTTCAGATTATTCAGCGACTGTTCGTCGCTCAGATCGGTGGCGGATTTTTCCAGTAACTGATAATTGATCCTGGCTTGTTCCAGTGAGGCTTCGGCCTCATCCATCAGGCTGTGCCAACTGCCTTCCGAACCCGTTTCCTTATCGACCAGCAGGTAAATGCCTGCGCGGTTTAACTTGTCGCTGGCATTCATGACGGCCATTCTGGTTTTATCCATCAGCGCCTGCTGGTGGATCAGGTTATCATTGGCGGAAATCGCTAATTTTACCTGCGTCATGGTTTGAGAAATGATGCCGATCGAAATCAACTGCAAGAAAGAAAATAATCCGATGATCAGCAGTAACCCGGAAAGGATGCCCAACCGATAGTGGCGGTTTTTCGTTAAGAGGCCAAAGCGAGAAATAATGGACGTTAACATGTCGTGACTCTCTACTCATGAAGAGTATCCAGGCTAGCATGGTTAAATGACTAAAATATTTCAGCTTTTCCGCGAGAGACAGGCTTGGACGTTCGACTTCATGGTCACCACCAGCAAGGTGACCATGGTAATGGAAGGAGACTAAAAAACTTTCTTGAAAGGTTTGACCGTTACCTGACGATAAACACCGGCCATCATGTAAGGGTCAGCCTGCGCCCATGCGTTTGCCTCCTCCAGAGACTCAAACTCAGCGATGACAACGGAACCCGTAAAACCGGCGTTGCCTGGATTTTCACTGTCCACGGCTGGTGTCGGCCCCGCGGTGAGCAACCGGCCCTGATCATGTAATTGATTCAGGCGGGCGAGGTGGTCTGGCCTTACCGCCAGCCGTTTTTCCAGCGAATCGGCACTATCCTCGGCATAAATGACATACAGCATAAAAACCTCACAAATAAAGACATGAAACAAAGGGATAAACCATCATACGTGATGAAAATGTCAGAACAAGCATCCTGTGATTCAGACAGCGCAACCGCGCTCGTTCAACCGGGATTGGTTTTTTTTAACAATTAATCGGGTTGTTATTGAATATGATTGCTATTTGCATTTAAACTTGGGCGGCATAAGAGGATAAAGACATACAATGCCGCATACAACGTTTCTCATTACCCGCCGTTATTCATGGCCATTTATACTTTCAGTGGGTATCCACGGTTCGCTGATTGCCGGCTTGCTGTACGCATCATTCAATAATGCGATTGAACTGCCTCAGGAAGCGAAACCGATCAGTGTGGTGATGGTGAATCCTGCTGCGTTTGAAGCGGCGCCTGCGGAAAAGTCCGCGCCCACTGAAACCGAACCTGAACCGGTAAAACAGCCTGAACCGGAACCTTTACCTGAACCGGAACCAATACCCGAACCGATCCCTGAGCCGGTTCCTGTACCGCTGCCGGAACCCAAACCTCAGCCGAAACCAAAGCCCAAGCCTAAGCCTAAGCCGGTGAAAAAGGTTGAGGAATCGAAACCGGTGAAACGCGAGCCCGCCGTCAACAAACAACCACCGTCTCCGTTCACCAGCGAAACGCCAACCCGCAGTGTCAACAATGCGCCAGTTCAGCAGGCGCCTTCAGCGAATACGCAGTCGAGCGGGCCTCGTCCGCTGAATCGGACTCAGCCGCAATATCCGGCGCGTGCTTTTGCATTGCGGGTAGAAGGCCGGGTTAAAATGCAATTCGACGTCGACAGTTCTGGCCGGGTTGATAACATTCGCGTACTTTCCGCAGAGCCGCGTAATATGTTCGAGCGAGATATCCGACAGGCGATGCGCAAATGGCGCTATGAAACCAACAAGCCTGGTAAAGATCTGGTGGTCACGATTGTCTTTAAAATTGATGGCGGGGCGGCCATGGAATAATGCCACGCAGGTGCGGTGGTTGGGAAAAGAGCCGCAATTGCGGCTCTTTTGTCATCTGTTATTCGCGGGGAAATACATCTGCGTTTCACCCGGATTTATGCTTCACCTGGATTAAAGTTGCTTTTGCCAACGGGCAGTTCGCGCGGACGACCTTCTTCATCAACGGCGACATAGGTAAATAGTGCTTCCGTTGCCCGATAACGCTGACCAATGGGCTCCGATGACACTTTTTTCACCCAGACTTCAATATTGATGTTAATGGAACTGCGCCCGGTATGCTGACAGCGCGCGTAGCAACACACCACATCGCCAACCGCTACTGGCTTTAGAAACGACATGCCGTCCACCCGGACGGTCACCACACGGCCTTCCGCAATTTCTTTAGCCAAAATAGCGCCACCGATATCCATCTGCGACATCAACCAGCCGCCAAAAATATCCCCATTCGCATTGGTGTCTGCTGGCATCGCCAGTGTGCGAAGTACCATTTCGCCATGTGGTAACACGTCTTGTTTGCTCATTATGGTATCAATCAATGTAGTTGAATTATCAAGTTAATGCGTGTTTTCAGCAGGCACTGCGCCCTGCGTCATTGCTTGTTTTCTTCCTCTGACTTTTCATTGTCGCCGGGCAAGTGCCGGTAAATATAAATGCCGCACAGCAACGTGAACAGCAAGGTAAATCCGGTCAGACCAAAGACTTTAAAATTTACCCATACACTTTGTGGCATCCAGAAAGCAATGTAAATGTTTACTAATCCGCACGCCAGAAAGAACATTGCCCAGGAGACGTTAAGCTTGCCCCACACGGCTTGCGGCAATGTTAACTCTTTCCCCAGCATTCTCTGGATCAGCGTTTTTTTCATGACAAACTGGCTTACCAACAGGGCGATGGCAAACAGGCCATAGATAATGGTAACCTTCCATTTAATGAACTGATCGTTATGGAATACTAGGGTCAGCGTCCCAAAAATGGCGACCATCAAAAAGGTGACCAGCATCATTTTTTCTACCTTGCGGTACACAAACCAGGTTACCGCCAGCGCCAGCGCGGTTGCGGCAATCAACGCGCCTGAAGCGATGTAGATGTCGTACAGTTTGTAAACCACAAAAAAAACGACCAGCGGAAGAAAATCAAGAAGTTGCTTCATTATGTCAATCCGTCACTCAAGAATGTATTGATGATGACCAAACCGTCATCTGATAACTCAGTCATTATCCTTTATTGTGGCGCGCTGTTCCCGAGATATTGTAATAATTTGCAGAAAATTACGATTAGGCATTCTCGCGGCCAGAGGGATCTGGGGGAAAGGCGTGCCGCAGTGCTACAGCACGCCGTGATATCAGGAGCGCAGCAGCATATAAAGGCGGAACAGGTAAATCAGCATAATGGCGGAAACCAGATTGCTCAGCCCATTCAGGATCACCGCCGTTATGGTGGGAGAAAACATGGTCAGTTTTGTCACCAGCAGCAAAATGGCGATTTTAGTCAATAACCAAAGGATGATCGCCGGCGCTGTGATTTTAAAATTACGGTAGGCTAACCGGGCGCTGGTTTTTATGGCGTAGAAGACGCCACGCTTCTCGATTACAACAATAATCGGCGACATACTTAACGCGATGGCCAGCAGCACGCCGGGGATGACTAAAAACAGCATACCCAACTGGATCAATAGCGTGCATAGCAGGATCAACAGAAACAAGCGGTGTAATACCGGCGCGGAGGCGCCTATCGCCCGCAACGCACTGGTGCGATGTCCTGCGGAAACCATCTGAATCAACATCAGAATGCCGCCAGTAAGCAGGGCGTTGCCAATCAAAGCTGAAAATGAGCCAGCCGCCGACATTTTCAATAATACCGTTTGCTGTTCCGGCGTCATTTGCTGGATCAAGTCCATCATCCCCAGTTCAACAGAAGATAAATCGCTGTCCGCGTTTTGCAATATCTGTAAATCCTCACTACTGGGCGACATGGCATGATTCAGTATGACAGTAATGAGCGCCGTCAGCAGTGCCATCAGTAAAATGCTGAGGAACTGATTACGGGTAAAGTTCATTGTGTCACGGTACAAAGTGTTAGCCGTGATAGGCATGCAAACTCCTTGAAGTAAAATAATCAATCAGACTTAACCGGTGATTGTAACCTGTTACGCTTCAGTGTGGCACCCTGTGTGCTTTGCGACGGCGTTATTTATTAACTTCCCCGTTCTGATCCGCCGTTGTTGTCGCCAGCGGCGGTAATCCGTAATACGCTCGCGCCCGGCTGCAGGCATCAGTGATCTGACCGTTCACCCCGAATTCCTTCACCCTTGATTGTACGAACTCACGACACGGTGAAGGGCGATTGATATAAATAGAGCAGCTAACGGAACCGCCAATTTTTCCCTCCAGGGCGCTACAACGAGGTTTTTTACTGTTGGTTCCGGCCATGCAGCGAAGAAAAGGAGAGAGTGGCTCGGTGAGTTGCGCGGGAACGCAACCGCCGCCGTCATCGGCTTCAGCCCAGTAAAACGACACCCTGAAATAAGCGCAACAAGCGCCGCAACGCATACAGATGTTATCACTCATTTGATTTAACCACCGCCCGTGGAGCATTGAATCAACATTAGCAGGAATGAAAATCTACCGCCTAATTCGGACGATGGGGCGAGGAAATTTCCTGATGCGCATTTTATGCATTTATGTCTGTTTTTGATGTAGATCAATTCTTTCATTTTTAATGATTTAGCATGAATTGATGTGCTTCGCTTTTTGCAAAAAACCTTTAAAAGATGTGATCTGGCTTAAAACAACAATAGCCACAGCAAGGTATATTTCGCTCGAAATTTAAACCATAAAAAGGGAGTGGGTAATGAAAAAGGCGTCTTTCTTATTACTGGCAGCGGCACTGGTGCCATCATTCGTACAAGCGCATCAGGCCGGTGATTTCATCGTCCGTGCGGGATCTGCGACCGTGCGTCCGGTAGAGGGCTCTGATAACGTGTTGGGACTGGGATCGTTTAAAGTTGATAACAGTACCCAGCTTGGTTTGACATTCAGTTATATGGTGACTGACAACATTGGCGTAGAGTTGCTGGCGGCCACGCCTTTCAACCATAAAGTCGGGTTGAATGGCGTAGGGACTATCGCTGAAGTCAAGCATCTACCGCCGTCGCTGGTTGCGCAATATTACTTCGGTGAAAAAGCGGATAAGCTGCGTCCTTATCTTGGCGTGGGGCTGAACTACACCATGTTCTTCGATGAGAAGTTCAATCAGCGCGGGAAAGACGCCGGGCTGAGCGATCTGAGTCTGAAGAACTCCTGGGGGCTTGCCGCACAAGCCGGATTGGATTACAACCTGGATAAAAACTGGCTGATTAATGCTTCCCTGTGGTGGATGGATATTGATACGGACGTGAAATTCAGAGCCGGTAATGATCAGCAAACCATCAAAACCCGGCTAGATCCGTGGACCTTTATGTTTGGCGTCGGATATCGGTTCTGAAGCACGCAATAAAAAAAACGGCGGATACTACCCGCCGTTTTATCGCCAGTAACTAACACATCACTATTGCGAACGCGTCGCGGCTTTCATCTCGCTGACAAAAGCGTGTAACTGGGACAACATTTCAGCCGGTTGATGCTGATTTTTTTCAATAATACGCACAATGGCAGAGCCGGAGATCGCGCCTGCGGCGCCCGCGGCGAGCGATTCACGCACCTGAGCCGGCTCAGAAATGCCGAATCCCTGGAGCGGCGGGGCGGCATGATACTCCTGCAATTTGGCGACCAGATGATGAAGCGGCAGTTGCGCCCGTTTTTCCGTACCGGTCACCCCGGCGCGTGACAACAGATAAGTATAACCCCGGCCATAGGACGCAATTTCGCGCAGCAACTCATCATCGGCATTCGGCGGGCAGATAAAGATCGGCGCGATAGCATGGCGTTGCGCCGCCGCCCGGAAAGGCGCGGATTCCTCTACCGGGACATCGGCAATCAGCACCGAGTCAACACCCACTTCAGCGCAACGTTGATAAAACGCATCAATACCATTGCTGAACACCAGATTGGCGTACATCAACAGACCGATAGGCGTCTCCGGGTATTTCTGCCGGATAGCGGCCAGCATCTCAAAGCAGTGGCCTGGCGTCACGCCCGCCGCAAAAGCGCGTAATGTGGCATCCTGAATGGTTGGGCCATCCGCCAGCGGGTCCGAGAAGGGGATACCCAGTTCCAATGCATCGGCGCCCGCGGCAATCAATGTATCGATAATCTTCAGCGATTGTTCGGGAGAAGGATCGCCCAGCGTGACAAAAGGAACAAACGCGCCTTCTTTTTTATCCGCCAGACGTTTGAATAGCTGTTGATAACGCTCCATCAGATTTCTCCCCGATCTTTCAGAATATCGTGAACGGTAAATATGTCTTTATCTCCCCGACCAGACAGGTTGACCACCAGTATCTGCTCTTTCTCTGGTTCTTCTTTAATCATCTTGAGCGCGTAGGCCAGCGCATGAGACGATTCCAGCGCCGGAATAATCCCTTCGTGACGGGAAAGCGCTTTAAAGGCGTCCAGGGCTTCATCATCGGTGATGGAAACATAATCGGCGCGGCCAATACTGTTCAGGTAAGCGTGCTGCGGCCCGACGGAAGGGAAATCCAGACCGGCGGATAAAGAGTAGGATTCTTCAATCTGTCCGTCGGCGGTTTGCATCATGGGCGATTTCATACCGAAGTAGATCCCCACGCGGCCATGTTTCAACGGCGCGCCGTGTTGTCCTGTTTCAATGCCCAAACCGGCAGGTTCGACGCCAATCAGCCGTACCGACGTCTCGTCAATAAAGTCGGCGAACATGCCAATGGCGTTAGAGCCGCCGCCCACACAGGCCAGCATCGCGTCTGGCAGACGGCCCTCTTTTTCCTGCAACTGGGCTTTGATTTCTTCACCGATCATCCGTTGGAACTCACGCACAATGGTCGGAAAGGGATGCGGGCCAGCCGCGGTTCCCAACAGGTAATGAGCATTATCATAGCTGCCTGACCAGTCGCGCAGCGCTTCGTTACAGGCATCTTTCAGGGTGGCGGAACCGCTGTGCACGGGGATCACTTCCGCGCCCATCAAACGCATACGGAAAACGTTGGGTGATTGACGCTCGACGTCTTTGGCGCCCATGTAAATGCGGCATTTCAATCCCAGCAAAGCACAAGCCAACGCGGTAGCGACGCCATGCTGTCCCGCGCCGGTTTCGGCGATGATTTCGCTTTTGCCCATACGTTTGGCCAGCAACGCCTGACCCAGCACCTGGTTGGTTTTGTGCGCGCCGCCGTGCAGCAGATCTTCACGTTTCAGGTACAGCTTAGTGCGCGTGCCGGCGGTCAGGTTTTTACACAAGGTCAGCGCGGTTGGGCGACCGGCGTAGTTCTTCAGCAGATCAAAAAATTCAGCCTGAAAAGTAGGATCCTGTTGAGCGCTGACAAAGGCTTCTTCCAGTTGGCGTAACGCCGGGATGAGGATCTGCGGGACATACTGCCCGCCGAATTCACCAAAGTAAGGATTAAGTAACGTCATAATATTCCTGTCTTTTATTTGTCGAATCGGGTGCCATGCGGTCGGTTTACAGCGTGCGTAATGACTTGAAAACCGCCGCGATTTTATGCGGATCTTTTTGGCCGGGTTGACTTTCAACGCCGGAATTAAAATCCAGCCCCAGCGTGCCGAACTGCGCCGCCTGCGCCACGTTTTCGGCATTCAATCCGCCAGCCAACATGACGTTGTCCAGCGACTCGTCGTCGAGCAGCGACCAGTCAAATGTTTGACCGCTGCCGCCCTGCGCGTTATCCAGTAAATAGCGATCAACATCTTGCAGATTGCGGGCAGGCAGTTCTCCCTGAATACTCAGCGCTTTCCAGATCTGGCAAGAGGCGGGCAACTGCTGACGAAGCTGTGAAATAGTTTGCTGCTCTTCCTGTCCGTGTAGCTGAACCGCGGCTAATTTAAGTTGTTCGGCGATAGCGATAATTTCGTCAATCGGCGCATCGCGGAATACGCCGACATAGCGCAGCGGGGCGCCGGTAATCACGTTTTTCGCTTGTGCAAGATCAACATGGCGCGCAGAAGCAGCCACAAAAATCAAGCCGCCGAAGATCGCACCGTTGCGATAGGCAGCCTGCGCGTCTTCAGGCCGGGTAAGCCCGCAGACTTTGTTCTCTCCCAGAATGATACGGCGCACCGCCATGCTCAGATCGGGTTCGGACATTAAAGAACTGCCAATCAAAAAACCACTGGCGAACTGGCTCAACTCGCGTATTTGCGCATAACGATTAATGCCGGATTCGCTGATCACCGTCACGTCATCGGGCAGACGCGGCGCCAGCGTTCGGGTACGGTTGAGATCGATGGACAGATCGCGCAAATCCCGGTTGTTGATCCCCACCACCCGCGCTTCAAGCTGGATCGCCCGCTGCAATTCCTCTTCATTACTGACTTCGGTCAGTACGCCCAGCTTCAGGCTATGGGCGATATCGGACAACTGCCGATATTGCTCATCATCAAGCACCGAGAGCATCAGCAGAATTGCATCGGCCTGATAGTAACGCGCCAGATAGATCTGGTAGGGCGAAATGATGAAATCCTTGCACAGGACGGGTTGCGGCACCGCGGCGCTAACGCGTGGCAGAAACGCAAAATCACCCTGAAAATATTTTTCATCGGTCAGGACTGAAATGGCGGAGGCATAGTCCTGGTAAACCTGCGCGATGGCGACGGGATCGAAATCATCACGAATCAATCCCTTTGATGGCGAGGCCTTTTTGCACTCCAGAATAAATGCGGGTTTATTCTGTCGCAGCGCCTGATAGAAATCACGCTGGCTTGGCGCGATCTCATGTTGAAAGGTAGACAGCGGCTGCTTTTGCTGGCGTTCTTCAACCCACAGGGCTTTATCACGCACGATTTTCCCCAGAATCGTTTTATTCAGAACGGTTTCCTGTATCACGTTGTTATCCTCTGGCCGACAGGTCAATAACGCGTTGATAAGCCTGTCCGCTGTGTATGACTTCCAGCGCCTGTTGCGCATTCTGCCGCAGATGCTCCTGCCCGAACAACCGCATCAGCAACGCAACGTTGGCGGCGACGGCGGCGCCATGCGCGCGTTCGCCCTGACCTTGCAGCAGCGCCGTCAGAATATCACGATTTTCTTCCGGCGTTCCGCCCTGCAATGACGATAGTGAATAGCTGTCCAGACCGAAATCGCGGTGCGTCAGTTGGTATGTTTCGATTTTGCCGTCATTCAGTTCCGCAACCTGCGTCGGCGCATGAATGGCGACTTCATCCATACCGCCGCCATGCACCACGGCGGCGCGCTGATAGCCGAGCATTCGCAACGCTTCGGCGATGGGACGCAACAAATCCGGGCTGTAGACGCCGATCAGCGCTAGCGGCGGGCGGGCGGGGTTGACCAACGGCCCCAGCACATTGAACAGCGTGCGGGTTTTCAATTGCTGACGCACCGGCATGGCATGGCGGAAGCCCAGATGATAGTGCGGCGCGAATAGAAAACAGACGCCCAGATCATCCAGCGCCTGACGCGCTACTTGCGCCGACATGTCGAGTTTGATGCCAAACGCGGACAACAAATCGGATGAACCTGAACGGCTGGAGACGCTGCGATTACCGTGTTTGGCCACTTTCAGACCGCAACAGGCCGCGACGAAAGCGCTGGCTGTCGAAATATTGATGCTATTGGTGCCGTCGCCGCCGGTGCCGACGATGTCGGCAAACAGATAATCCGGTCGGGGAAACGGCTGGGCGTCCGCCAATAATGCCGCCGCCGCGCCCGCGATCTCATCAGGGTGTTCGCCACGCACTTTCATGCTGATCAGCGCCGCCGCCAATTGGCTGGCTTCCAGTTCGCCGTGAATAATCGCGGTAAACAGATCCTGGCTTTCCTGTCGGCTGATGTTTTCAGCGCGGTATAATTTTTCCAGCGTGGGTTGTAAGGAATTAGATTGTAAGGAAGATGTATTTTGCATGATCGAGTCCATCCTTAAGCCAAAGCCCAGTCCAGCGTTTGCTCCAGCAAACGCGCACCGTGAGTGGTTAAAATTGATTCAGGGTGAAATTGGAAACCACAAACGCGGTCTGCGTCATTGCGCACCGCCATGACCATGTCATTAAAGCGCGCATTGACGGTCAGCGAGGCGGGAATATTGCTGCCAACCAGCGAATGGTAACGGGCGACCGGCAGCGGCGAGGGTAATCCGTTGAACATGCCCAGCCCATCATGTTCAATGACCGAGGCTTTGCCGTGCAGGATTTCGCCCGCCTGACCGACATGACCGCCGTAGGCTTCGACAATCGCCTGATGGCCGAGGCAGATGCCGATAATCGGCAAGCGGCCACGCAGACGTTGCAGTAGTTGCGGCATGCAACCGGCATTTGCCGGGGTGCCGGGACCGGGGGAAAGCATCAGAACCGGTTTTTCCATCTGCTGCAAGCGTTCAATAATCGCATCGGCAGGTATCTGATTACGGTAAATCACCACGTTGTGCTGACTGGCTCGCAACTGATCCACCAGGTTGTAGGTGAAAGAATCGACATTATCAATCAGTAGGATATCGGCCATTAGAATATCTCCCTGGCATGGTGCGCACTGGCGATGGCCCGCAGTACCGCCCTGGCTTTATTGCGTGTTTCATCGGCTTCCGCCTGTGGGATCGAGTCCAGCACCACGCCTGCGCCTGCCTGAACGGTGGCGATGCCATCCTCGACGTAAGCGGAGCGGATAACAATACAGGTATCCAGATCGCCGTGGGCCGTAAAATACCCCACCGCGCCGCCGTAGCTGCCGCGCCGCGTTTTCTCGCTGTCGGCGATCAACTGCATGGCGCGGACTTTCGGCGCGCCGCTCAGCGTGCCCATGTTCATACAGGCGCGGTAGGCGTGCAACACGTCCAGATCCGCGCGCAACGTCCCAACCACGCGCGAAACCAGATGCATGACGAAGGAATAACGGTCTACTTTGGTCAGGTCGGCGACATAACGGCTGCCCGGTTCACAAATGCGCGCCAGATCGTTACGCGCCAGATCGACCAGCATCAGATGCTCAGCCAATTCTTTATGGTCGGTGCGCATTTCCAGTTCAATACGGCTGTCAAGATCGCGATCCAGGGAACCATCCGCCCGCCGACCGCGAGGACGCGTGCCGGCAATCGGATAAATTTCAATCTGACGGCTGTCGGCATCGTATTTCAACGAGCTTTCCGGCGAAGCGCCGAACAGGGTGAAATCCTGATCCTGCATGAAAAACATATAGGGGCTGGGATTATGCGCTTTCAGCGTGTGATAGGCGGCCAGCGGCGACGGGCAGGGTAATGAGAAGCGGCGCGAAGGCACCACCTGAAAGATTTCGCCGATGCGGATCGCCTGTTGCATCTGGCTGACCACTTCACCGAAGGCTTCGTCGCTCTGATTACAGCGTAACGTCATCTTTTCGATTGACTGATGCGGCAACGCCGGCGCCGGATGGGTCAATTGCTGCTGCAACTGTTCCAGTCTATGTTGCAGGCGGTGCCGTTCGGCATTGTCCGGGGTAAACAGGCTTGCCTGTAGTCTGGAGACCTGTTTTTGATGATCGAGAATCAATAAGGTTTCCGCCAGATAGAAGCAGAAATCCGGGCAGCGTTGTTGTTGACTCAGTGCGGGCAGCGATTCGAAACCGGCAACCAGATCGTAGGCGAACAGCCCGCCGAGAAACATGGCTTCACGTTCGTCTTTCGGGCTGTCGACCAATATCAGAATCTGACGTAAGGCATCAAAGACGGACAAGGCGCGCAGGCGTGCGTCTTCATCCTGAAGCGTATCCGTGTCTGGGAATGTAAGCTCACGTCCGTTCGGGCGATGTTCATTGAGTACCGCTTCCGGCAGCGCGGCATCGAGTAACGGGAGCAATGCCGCGCCGTTTGCCGTCAGCGCTTGTACGGAAACCTGCTGGCCCAGCGCGGTAATGCGTAAGGCGCTATCGACGATCAACAGACTTTGCAGGTTGGCTTTGCTGTCTATCTCCGCGGATTCCAGCAGCAGCGTCGCTGGTCTGGCCCCGCACAATTGATGGAAAATCGCGCTTGGGTCGTTGCGATAGACGGCCTCGATACGCAGCAGTTCCAGTTTTGGTTTTGTTGTTTGCATTATTGCGACCTGTATCATTCCGTATCATTGAATCCATAAAAAAGCCCGCTGAATAAGCGGGCCTGGGAATATTTGCATGTTGTGATAAACGCTATGCGTGATTACTCCACCCGCGACAGGGAAGAGCGCCACCAGCCAAATGTCATCATCTGTTGCATAGTCATTATCATCATCTCACGATGGGTGAATCAAGCTTTCGTACTAGTTAACTAGTTCATGATTCAAAAGTCAACAACAGGAATAACATTATTTTATTGAACGGACGAATGCGGCCATCAGGTATGAAATTACCATTTAACATGCATTAGTGGCATCATGCCGCCTTATCTATGCGTAGCCTTCATGTTGGATACCTTTGTGCCGGAAGAATCTCAATCAATGTTGTCGTCGTTTCCACTCTATGACCTGCATAGCCATACCCGCGCATCGGACGGTTTCTTGACGCCAGCCGAACTGGTCGCCCGTGCGGTGGAAATGCGGGTGAGCGTGCTCGCTATTACCGATCACGATACCACCAGTGGGCTGGCGGAAGCCCGCCATACGATTGAACATCAGCAATTACCGCTACAGCTGGTGTCTGGCGTAGAGATTTCCACTTGCTGGGAAAATCACGAAATTCACATAGTGGGGCTGGGAATGGATATTGAACATCCCGCTTTGCGCGCCCTGTTGCAACAACAGGCGCAATCCCGCCAGGCACGGGCGGAGCAAATCGCTGTCCGGCTGGAGAAAGCCCGCATCCCGGATGCGCTGGCCGGCGCGAGCGGTCTGGCGTCAGGCGGTCAGATCACCCGCGCGCATTTTGCCCGTTATCTGGTTGAACTTGGCGTTGCCGCGAATATCAGTCAGGTATTCAAGAAATATCTGGCGAAGGGGAAAACCGGTTACGTTCCGCCACAGTGGTGTACAATAAAGCAAGCGATTGATGCTATTCATCAATCTGGCGGTGTTTCAGTTTTGGCCCACCCAGGACGTTACGATTTGACCGCCAAATGGCTGAAACGCCTGCTAGCCGCGTTTGCCGAAGACGGCGGGCGGGCGATGGAAGTCGCCCAATGTCAGCAAGCGCCTGATGAGCGTACTCAGCTTGCGCGTTATGCCCGCGATTTGCACCTGTTGGGATCGCAGGGATCGGACTTCCATCAGCCTTGCGCCTGGATTGAGTTAGGCCGGAAATTGTGGCTGCCTGCCGATGTTGAACCTGTCTGGCGACATCCGGCGTTGACGCAAAGCGGACATGGCGGCCACATATGAAAAACATATTGAAATAGGTCATCTCATGAGTCAGTTTTTCTATATTCATCCGCAGAATCCACAATTGCGATTGATTACGCAATCCGTGGACTTTCTGCATAAAGGCGGCGTGATTGTCTATCCCACTGATTCCGGTTATGCGTTGGGATGCATGCTGGGCGACAAAAACGCCATGGCGCGTATCTGTCGTATTCGCTCGTTGGACAGCAATCACAACTTTACGCTGATGTGTCGCGATCTGTCCGAACTGTCCACGTATGCATATGTTGATAACACCGCCTTTCGTCTGATTAAAAACAATACGCCGGGCAATTACACCTTTATTCTGAAAGCGACCAAAGAAGTTCCTCGTCGGCTAATGAATGAAAAGCGCAAGACGATAGGATTGCGCGTGCCGTCCAATCCCATCGCCTTATCGTTGCTGGCGGTATTGAATGAACCGATGATGTCCACGACTTTGATGCTGCCGGGCAATGACTTTGCCGAATCCGATCCAGAGGAAATTCAGGAAACGCTGGGCAAACAGGTGGATTTGATCATTCATGGCGGTTTTCTTGGGCAACAGCCAACCACCGTGATTGATTTAACCGAGTCGTCGCCGAAAATTACTCGCGAAGGCACGGGCGATATCACGCCATTCCTGTAAGTGCGGCGCTATCCAGACAACAGCAACCATCAGTCTGCAAATGAATTGGCATACAAACGGCGCGAATCGCTGTATAATCGCGCCAGTCTTTTTTATAACGCATGATTTCTACGTAATTCACTGAATTATAACAGCGTTTTGTTATTCCCCCCGACGCCTGGGAAGGCGACACTTAGAGGTTGCTCAATGAGCGAAAAGCTACAGAAAGTTCTGGCGCGCGCAGGTCACGGTTCGCGTCGTGAAATTGAAGGTATTATCCAGGCGGGACGCGTTAGCGTTGACGGCAAAATCGCCACGCTGGGTGATCGTGTTGAAGTGACGAAAGCCACCAAAATTCGTATTGACGGCCACGTGGTTTCCGTTAAGGAAACCGAGGAAACGGTTTGCCGCGTGCTGATCTATTACAAACCGGAAGGCGAACTGTGTACGCGCAGCGATCCAGATGGTCGTCCTACCGTATTTGATCGGTTACCGAAAATTCAGGGCTCTCGCTGGGTGGCGGTAGGGCGTCTGGACGTGAACACGTCCGGCTTACTGTTATTTACCACGGATGGCGAACTGGCCAATCGTCTGATGCACCCCAGCCATGAAGTCGAGCGTGAATACGCGGTGCGGGTATTTGGCGAAATCAACGATGAGAAGATCAAACAACTCAGCCGCGGCGTGCAGTTGGAAGACGGCCCAGCATCATTTCGCACCATCCGTTATCAAGGCGGCGAAGGGCTTAACCAGTGGTATAACGTGACGCTGACAGAAGGGCGTAACCGTGAAGTTCGTCGTCTGTGGGAAGCGGTGGACGTTCAGGTTAGCCGCTTGATCCGCGTGCGTTATGGCGACATTCAATTGCCTAAAGGTTTGCCGCGCGGCGGTTGGACGGAAATGAAGCTCGATGACGTCAACTACCTGCGTAAACTGGTGCAGTTGCCGCCGGAAACCGTGACCAAACTGCCTGTTGAGCGGGAACGTCGCCGGGTAAAAGCCAATCAAATTCGTCGGGCGGTTAAACGCCATAGCAAGATTAGTTCGGCGCCGACCAGACGCGCCTCGCCAAAATCCAGGCGTAACGCTTAATCTTCTGACGTTGCGCGTGATTTCCGCTGGTTCGGCGATCACGCTCAACGGCTGAGTTCACCAGTCAATTCCCTGCTGAGCTTTGATTCCCGCATCAAATGCATGTTTGACCGGACGCATCTCGGTCACGGTATCGGCCATGTCCAGTAAATCTCGATGACAGCCGCGTCCGGTGATAATCACGGTTTGTCCGGCAGGGCGCTGGTTCAAGGCATCAACCACCTCATCCAGTTCCAGATAGCCATAACTTACCATGTAAGTCAGTTCATCAAGCACCACCAGATCCAATTGCGAATCAGCCAGCATACGCTTGCCGTGTTGCCAGACGCTCAACGCCGCCGCGGTATCTGTCTGGCGGTTCTGGGTTTCCCAGGTAAAACCGGTAGCCATGACCTGAAACTCCACGCCGTGCTTCTGCAACAGGTTCTTTTCGCCGTTCGGCCAGTCGCCTTTGATAAACTGAATCACGCCTGCGCGCAAATCGTGACCGATAGCGCGGGTCACCGTACCAAAGGCGGCGGTGGTTTTTCCTTTTCCGTTTCCTGTAAAGATAATCAGGATGCCGCGGATTTTACTGGCGGCGGCAATACGGGCGTCCACGCGTTCTTTAATGCGTTGTTGACGTTGTTGGTGACGTTCATCGCTCATCTGATGTTCTCGTTTGGTTATTCGGCGGCCCCGGCTTTTCTGCCGGGTTGGGCGTCAAAGCTTATACCGGTTTTCCGGCGGCTGTCGTCACCCATCAAATAAAGGTATAGCGGCATGATATCCGCCGGCGTTTTCAGTTTATCCGGGTCTTCTTCCGGGAAAGCGCTGGCGCGCATGGCGGTGCGCGTACCGCCGGGGTTGATGCAGTTCACGCGCAGAGGACTGTGACGATATTCTTCCGCCAGCACCTGCATCATGCCTTCGGTTGCGAATTTTGATACTGAATAAGCGCCCCAGCCGGCACGTCCCTGACGCCCGACGCTGGAACTGGTGAAAATCAGCGACGCGCTGGGTGATTTCAATAATAACGGCAACAACGCCTGGGTCAGCATAAACGTCGCATTGACGTTGACCTGCATGACTTGATGCCAGGTATCGACGGATTGTTCCGTCATCAGGGCGATGTCGCCAAGCAAGCCGGCGTTGTGCAGCACGCCATCCAGATGCGGGATCGCCTGCGCCAGTTGGTCGGCGATGTGGAAAAACTGTTCTGAATCGGTGGTCAACATGTCGCAGACAATGATGTGGGGTTCTGCGCCAGGCGTCTGCGAGATTTGCTGTTTCACGGCCTGAAGTTTGCTTTCTGTTCGGCCAAACAGTACAAGACGTGCGCCAAAGCGGGCATAGGTCAGGGCCGCTTCGCGACCGATACCGTCGCCTGCGCCGGTGACCAGAATGATGCGATCTTGCAGCAGGTCGTTTTTAGGTTGATAGTGCACGGAAAATTCCTCTTACCGCAGCGATAAGAATGCCGCGTTTCAGATGACAAACCTGCCAGATACCTTGACTGAGCGGTGTGCCATCGCGCTACTGCACGGTATCCGGCTGAAACTTAAAAAAGATATCCAATCAGGATGAGAAATGAGAATGAGGGAGTTATGCCTTAAATAACACGCGTTTTCAATGAGAGTGGCGCCATTTCTTATGGCGGGTGCGGCAAAAAACAGCGGAAAGCGCGCAAACGGTGTGAATAACATCGCCTTATGGCGCGCCATCAGTTAGCTTAACGGTTTAGCGCACAACGCTGACGTCGTAGTTGGTTGGCATAATCAACATCCTATTCAACACTCCGTTAATGAGGGCGGTATTTGTGGAATTACTTTCTCAGTATGGTTTATTCCTGGCTAAAGCGCTCACCATCGTGGCGACGTTCGGCGCGCTGGTGGTTCTGGCATTTGGTCTGTCGCAGCGCAAGCGCCAGCAGAAAGGTGAATTGCAGGTGGTTAACCTGAGCGAACAGTACCGGGATATGCAACGGGAAATGCAAGCGGCCTGTATGAATGACGCTGAGCGTAAACTGTTATTCAAACAGGAAAAAAAGAAAGGAAAAGCGTCCGCCAGACAGGATAAACAGCGCGCGAAGCGAGGTGAGGGGAAAAGCGTCAAACCTTGCCTCTATGTACTGGATTTCAACGGCAGTATGGATGCCGGCGAGGTGAGCTCGTTACGTGAGGAGATCTCCGCTGTGCTGGCGGTGGCGAAACCTCAGGATGAAGTGCTGCTGCGTCTGGAAAGTCCGGGGGGCGTGGTGCATGGCTATGGGCTGGCCGCATCACAACTGCAACGCTTGCGTCAGGGCGGCGTGCGCCTGACGGTCGCGGTCGATAAAGTGGCCGCCAGCGGTGGCTATATGATGGCGTGTGTGGCCGATCGCATTGTAGCCGCACCCTTTGCCATTCTGGGTTCGATTGGCGTGGTCGCGCAAATTCCCAACTTCAATCGCTTATTGAAGAACAAGGATATTGATGTTGAATTGCATACCGCGGGCGAGTTCAAACGTACGTTGACCCTGTTTGGTGAAAACACCGAAGCCGGACGGGAGAAATTTCAGGCGGATTTGAACGTTACGCACCAGCTATTCAAGCAGTTTGTACAGGATATGCGTCCTGCTCTGGATATTGACGCCGTCGCAACCGGCGAGCACTGGTTTGGTTCTCAGGCCAAAGACCTGGGGCTGGTTGACGCGATCGGCACCAGTGATGATTTACTGATTGCCGAACTGGAGAACCACGAGGTACTCAGTGTCCGTTACACGCGGCGTAAACGTCTGATTGATCGTCTGATGGGGAGTGCGGGGGAAACCACGGCGCGTTTGATGCTGCGCTGGTGGCAGCGTGGAAACAACCCGCTGCTGTAAAGCGTTGATCGCATCTGCCGCCGTCGCCCGCGAATCAACGCGGACGATTTGCTTTTAATCGGTCAGATAATATTTTTCTGACAGCACATGGGCCAGATGTTTAAACATGTTGAAAACCGCGGTGGTTTTCAGCGTTGGCAACCCATTGTCATCAAGGAAAAACTCGCCGCGGAAAACCAGTACGCCATTTTTTTGTTCTACACTGTCGGCGATCATGCCGTGCAGGTAATCGTCGTGATTTTGAATAATGCCGTTAGCCTCCGCCAGCAAGCGTTGACGGTCAATCGGGGATTTTTCTTCATGTACCTGAGATGCATCTGTCATGGATTACCTACTCCTGCATTGAAACTTAATCATCGTTTTTTACGCCAGTACAATCGTCAAGGCCTGAGAGAACGGGATATCGACGGTGCAAAACATTCAGAACGATGGTGATGTTTTTCATGATGGGACGATTGTACTGCGCGACGTGATGGCATCGCAAATGCGCCAGGTTTTAAACACTTGCCTGTCGATGGCGCTTTCAGTCTGAATTGGCTAAAACGACGTTTCCATGCTAATTAGGTTGCGTGGCGTTATTTATCAGGTAGAGTGTGGGATTTTCTGCCATGAGTGGAATAATTTCTTTACGTCATGGCTGTCTGCACTGATTTAATGTAGCGGCAGAGAACGTTAATATTCATACGGAATAGAGGGTTACGGGCGTCGCGTTGAAAAAAAGACTCACCCACGCAGGATAAATACGCAACGCCGTAATCCGTCATTAATCGAGCATCCGCCTTGGTTTTTCCGGCGAATGCCCCCAAAAGCTATCTGATTTTCAGAAGAATCAAGCAGGTAATAGGACATATGGGAAAAGCTCTCGTAATCGTCGAGTCCCCGGCAAAAGCCAAAACAATTAATAAGTATCTTGGCAATGACTATGTGGTTAAATCCAGCGTCGGTCATGTGCGCGATTTGCCGACCAGTGGCTCTGTCAGTAAAAAGAGCGCGGACTCAACCAAAGACAAAACGAAAAAAACGGTTAAAAAGGATGAAAAATCCGCCTTGGTCAACCGTATGGGCGTCGATCCTTATCATGACTGGAAAGCCCATTATGAGATTCTGCCTGGTAAGGAAAAAGTCGTTTCCGAACTGAAAACGTTGGCTGAAAACGCCGAACATATCTATCTCGCAACCGACCTTGATCGCGAAGGGGAAGCCATTGCCTGGCACCTGCGGGAAATCATTGGCGGTGACGACAAGCGCTTCAGCCGCGTGGTGTTCAACGAAATCACCAAAAATGCCATTCAGCAAGCGTTCCAAAAACCGGACAAGTTGAATATCGATCGTGTGAATGCACAGCAGGCGCGCCGTTTTATGGATCGCGTGGTGGGGTACATGGTTTCGCCGCTGCTGTGGAAAAAGATCGCCCGCGGCTTGTCAGCCGGGCGCGTACAGTCTGTGGCAGTGCGCCTGATCGTGGAGCGTGAACGCGAAATCAAAGCCTTTGTGCCGGAAGAATATTGGGAATTGCATGCGGATTTATTGTCAGGCAATGCCGCCCAACTACAAATGCAGGTCACGCATTACAGCGGCAAGCCGTTTAAGCCGGTTAACAAGGCGCAGACCGAGGCCGCCGTCAGCCTGTTGGAAAAAGCCAGCTATGTGGTCGCTGAGCGTGAGGATAAACCCACCAGCAGTAAACC
The DNA here is from genome assembly GCF_025840185.1 of Brenneria izbisi. Classification (GTDB taxonomy): domain Bacteria; phylum Pseudomonadota; class Gammaproteobacteria; order Enterobacterales; family Enterobacteriaceae; genus Brenneria; species Brenneria izbisi. Next base: position 437,118 of record NZ_JAMPJU010000001.1, on the reverse strand, counting down.
CGGCGCGCCGTTCATTACCTCGACGCTACAGCAGGCCGCCAGCACTCGTCTTGGTTTTGGCGTGAAAAAAACCATGATGATGGCGCAGCGCTTGTATGAAGCGGGCTACATCACCTATATGCGTACTGACTCGACCAACCTGAGTCTGGATGCGTTAACTATGGCGCGCGAGTACATCAGCGATGAATTCGGTAAGCGCTATCTGCCTGAGGCGGCGAATCACTACAGCAGTAAAGAGAATTCACAGGAAGCGCACGAAGCGATCCGTCCTTCCGATGTGAAAGTGTTGGCGGATAACCTGAAAGACATGGAAGCCGATGCGCAGAAACTGTATCAACTGATTTGGCGTCAGTTTGTCGCCTGTCAGATGACGCCCGCGCAATATGACTCCACAACCCTGATTGTTGAAGCCGCAGGCTACCAACTGCGAGCCAGAGGCCGAACTTTACGCTTTGACGGCTGGACGAAAGTCATGCCCGCGCTGCGTAAAAACGATGAGGATCGGACTTTGCCGACCGTGGCGGTGGGCGAATCGCTTGCATTGCAGAAACTGTTGCCCGGTCAGCACTTTACCAAGCCGCCAGCGCGTTACAGCGACGCTTCATTGGTAAAAGAACTGGAAAAACGTGGGATTGGACGACCGTCCACGTATGCCTCCATCATTTCAACCATTCAGGATCGTGGTTATGTACGGGTAGAAAACCGTCGTTTTTACGCCGAAAAAATGGGCGAAATTGTTACCGATCGTCTGGAAGAGAACTTCCGCGAACTGATGAATTATGATTTCACCGCACGGATGGAAAGCAGCCTCGATCAGGTGGCAAATAATCAGGCGGAATGGAAAGCGGTTCTGGATGAATTTTTTGCCGAATTCAGCAAGCAGTTGGAAACCGCGGAGCAGGACCCGGAAGCGGGCGGTATGCGGCCAAACCAGATGGTGATGACCAGCATCGACTGCCCGACTTGCGGACGCCAAATGGGGATACGTACTGCCAGTACCGGGGTATTCCTTGGTTGTTCCGGCTATGCGCTGCCGCCGAAAGAACGCTGCAAAACCACCATTAACCTGATCCCGGAAGCCGAAGTGCTGAATGTGCTGGAAGGGGATGAGGCCGAAACCAATGCCTTGCGCGCTCGCCGCCGTTGTGCGAAATGCGGCACCGCGATGGACAGCTACCTGATCGATAATCAACGCAAGCTGCATGTATGCGGTAATAACCCGGCTTGCGATGGCTATGACATTGAAGAGGGCGAATTCCGTATCAAAGGTTATGACGGCCCGGTTGTCGAGTGCGAAAAATGCGGTTCGGAAATGCATCTCAAAATGGGACGTTTCGGCAAGTATATGGCCTGCACCAATGACACTTGCAGCAACACACGTAAAATTTTACGCAATGGCGACGTCGCGCCGCCGAAAGAAGATCCGGTGCCGTTGCCTGAACTGCCATGCGAAAAATCGGATGCCTATTTCGTATTACGGGATGGCGCCGCAGGCGTATTCCTGGCTGCCAATACGTTCCCGAAATCCCGTGAGACGCGTGCGCCGCTGGTTGAAGAATTACAACGCTTCAAAGATCGGCTGCCTGAAAAACTGCGTTATCTGGCCGATGCCCCGGCAGTGGATAAAGACGGCAACAAAACTCAGGTGCGCTTTAGCCGTAAGACCAAGCAACAATATGTCTCTTCGGAAAAAGACGGCAAGGCTACCGGCTGGACAGCGTTCTATGTTGAGGGCAAATGGGTGGAAGGCAAGAAGTAAGCCAATGCCTGATAATGCCGCGGATTAACCTGAGCCAGCCTTTTTAGGCTGGTTTTTTTGATCTGGGTAAGAGGATGGTTATTTAGCTGAGAGAATAATTATCCGTTGAGCTACCCTGCATTTCTCAGGCTGATACAGCCTGACGCATGGCGTCTCTTGGCGCACAGTATGCAATCATAGTTATATAAAAACTATTTTTATGATTAAATGACATTAAATGATGAAAGTTGCGCCAGCGTATAGGCTTACAAAGCCTATTTTCGTCAATAAAATCAAATTTGACCTTAGATGCCACACGCATAACTCAATTGGGAATGGGATAAACTATGAAACTGCAACAGCTTCGTTATATTGTTGAAGTTGTTAATCACAATCTGAATGTTTCTTCTACCGCCGAGGGTTTGTACACCTCTCAGCCAGGGATCAGTAAACAAGTCAGAATGTTAGAGGATGAACTGGGGATTCAGATTTTCGCCCGTAGCGGAAAACATCTGACGCAGGTTACTCCCGCAGGACAGGAAGTCATTCGTATTGCGCGTGAAGTCCTTTCCAAAGTCGATGCCATCAAAGCTGTCGCAGGCGAGCATACTTATCCCGATAAAGGTTCCCTGTATGTTGCGACGACGCATACGCAAGCCCGTTATGCGCTGCCCGGCGTGATCAAAGGATTCATTGAGCGCTACCCGCGTGTTTCGCTGCATATGCATCAAGGCTCGCCGACCCAGATTGCGGAAGCGGTGGCTAAGGGAACGGCGGATTTCGCCATTGCTACAGAAGCGCTGCATCTGTATGACGATTTGATCATGTTGCCATGCTATCACTGGAACCGGGCAGTGGTGGTGACGCCCGATCATCCGCTGGCATCCAGACAAGACATTACCATTGAAGAGTTGGCGGCCTATCCGATCGTCACTTATACCTTTGGTTTTACTGGCCGTTCCGAACTGGACACGGCGTTTAATCGGGCCGGGCTGACCCCGCGCATTGTCTTTACGGCGACCGATGCCGATGTGATTAAAACCTATGTCCGGCTGGGATTGGGTGTCGGCGTGATTGCAAACATGGCGGTGGATCCACAAATTGAAACCGATTTGGTGACAATCAACGCCAACCGTATTTTCAGTTACAGCACCACTAAAATCGGCTTCCGTCGCAGCACTTTCCTAAGAAGCTATATGTATGATTTCATCCAGCGTTTTGCCCCGCATCTTACCCGTGATGTGGTGGATGCCGCTGTTGCGCTGCGATCGAATGATGAAATCGAAACGATGTTTAAAGACATTACGCTGCCAGTGAAGTGAAGCCGCCGTGGTATCGCTGTGGTATTAAAGAGGGCCAGATTGTCTGGCCTTTTTTATGTGCAAAGGCGGGAAGGTCAAATGCTCCCGGATATGGCTAGGCGTAAACTTTTTCCTTGAACTCGCAGAGATCTTCAATCAGGCAGGCGCCGCAACGCGGTTTTCGGGCGACGCAAGTGTAACGGCCATGCAGGATAAGCCAGTGATGGCAATCGACTTTAAACTCAGCGGGAACGACTTTCAGCAGCTTTTCTTCAACTTGTTCGACGTTTTTGCCGGGCGCGAAGCCCGTGCGGTTACTGACGCGGAAAATGTGGGTATCCACGGCAATCGTCGGCCAACCGAAAGCGGTATTCAATACCACGTTAGCGGTTTTGCGGCCCACGCCAGGCAAGGCTTCCAGCGCCACGCGATCTTCAGGCACCTGGCCGTGATGTTTATCAATCAGAATACGACAGGTTTTGATGATGTTCTCAGCCTTGCTGTTAAACAGGCCGATGGTTTTGATGTACGGCTTGATGCCATCAACGCCTAATGCGAGCATGGCTTGCGGGGTATTCGCGACCGGATAGAGTCTGGCGGTGGCCTTATTGACGCTGACGTCGGTTGCCTGCGCGGAGAGCAAAACCGCAATCAACAATTCAAAAGGCGTATTGAACTTCAGTTCCGTGGTGGGATGAGGATCGTTAGCGCGTAATCTGCGTAAGATCTCAAGCCGCTTTTCCTTGTTCATCGTGCTTCTCCAGCTACCTTGGTCGCGGACGATTTTGCCGCCTGAGCAACGCGTTCCCGACGCTGTTTCATCTTTTCATCAATCAGGTATTTCCCTGCCAGCATCAGCCCTAAACCGATAAAGGCGCCGGGGGGCAACATGGCCAGCAGGAATGGCGAATCCAGGTGAACCACCTCAATGCGCAACGCTTTGGCCCAATCGCCCAACAGCAGGTCCGCACCGTCGAATAAGGTCCCGTTGCCCAGTATTTCGCGCAGCGAACCCAGGACAACCAGCGCGCAGGTGGCGCCCAGCCCCATAGCCAGACCATCAATGGCCGAAAGTCCGACAGGGTTCTTCGAAGCAAAGGCTTCTGCCCGGCCAATAACAATGCAGTTGGTCACAATCAGTGGAATAAAAATCCCCAGAGATTGATATAACCCATAGGCATAAGCGTTGATCAACATCTGTACCACGCTTACCACAGAGGCGATAATCATGACGTAAATCGGAATGCGGATTTCAGCCGGAACCCAGCGTCTAAGCAGGGAGACGGCGACATTGGTGCAGGTCAGCACCAGCGTGGTGGCCAGCCCTAATCCCAGCGCGTTGGTGACGGTGGAGGATACCGCCAACAGCGGACACAAGCCGAGTAATTGCACCAGCGCCGAGTTGTTTTTCCATAATCCCTGAATCAGCAGATGTTTGGCCGTACTCATTTATTCTCTCCACAAACCGGCAGGGTATTGAGTTGTGACGGCAGCGTTTGCAGATACAGCGTGCTGCGTTTTACGCTGTTGATTACCGCGCGCGGCGTAATGGTCGCCCCGGTAAACTGGTCAAACATACCACCTTCTTTTTTTACCGCCCAGCGCGCATCGTCACTGCCTTGTACCGTCTGACCGCTAAAACGGGTGATCCAATCAGAAATACGGATTTCGATTTTATCCCCTAATCCGGGCGTTTCCCGGTGCGCCGTGACCCGCGTCCCCAGCACATTGCCTGTGAAGTCGGCGCCAATCAGCAGTTGTATGGCGCCGGAATAACCATCCGGCGCAGTGCTTTCCACCGCTGCCGCGACGGGAACGCCGTCTTTACGGGCAACGAACAGTCGATGGGGGGAGGTTGATCCCAGCGCCGAATCAATAACAATGTAACATTCCTGCTGCATATCATTGTTATAGCGGTCAGTCGGCACCACCTGATCCAATAGTGTTTTTTGTTGCAGTAACGCCTGCCTTGAAATGGTTGGCGCAGTCAGGCTGTTTACCATCGCGCTCAACGCAGTGGTAAAGGCGGCAAACAGCGCCAGAGTCGTCGCATGGCGGCGCATAGTGGTAAACATGGCGATTCCTTAGCGATGATGGCCGTAAGCACGCGGCTTAGTGTAATAGTCAATCAATGGCACAGTAATGTTCGCCAGCAAAACAGCAAAGGCCACGCCATCAGGATAACCGCCATACGTTCTGATCAACCAGACTAACAAGCCAATCAACGCGCCAAAAATCAAACGTCCCTGGTTGGTGGTTGAAGCGGTGACCGGGTCGGTAGCAATAAAGAATGCGCCCAACATGGTGGCGCCCGAAAGCAGATGCAGGAGGGGCGGGGCATATTTTTCCGGCGCCAGCCACCAACTCAGCGTCGCACATAGCGTCAGACTAAGCAAAAAACTGACCGGAATATGCCAGCGAATGGTTCCGCGCGCCAACAGGAATACCCCACCGATCAGAAAGCCGATGTTGACCCACTGCCAGCCGATACCGGCCATCGCGGTTGCAAAGAGTGGCTGCTGGAAAATATCCTGCGGTTGTTGACCTGAGCGCAAAGCGGTTTTGAAGGTGTCCAGCGGCGTCGCCTGACTGACGCCATCGACTGTCTGCATCAACTGTTGCACCGAATGACCGGACGGCGTATGCCCAGACAGAATGGCGATCAGCGAATCGTAGAAACCAATCGGCATAACCTGAAGCGGGCCGGGGGGCAACCAACTGGTCATCTGTACCGGAAAGGAGATAAGCAGAACAACGTAGCCGATCATCGCCGGGTTGAATGGGTTCTGGCCTAGTCCGCCATACAGTTGTTTAGCTATTACGATAGCGAAGGCGGTTCCTATGACAATCATCCACCACGGCGCCAGCGGAGGCAGGCTGATGCCAAGCAGGATCGCGGTCAGCAGCGCCGAATTATCCGCCAGCGCCGCACGTACATTAAATTTTCTTAGTGACACTGTCACCGCTTCGGCGATCAGCGCGGTCGCTGCGGCCAGGCCAACTTGAATCAGGTTGCCGTAGCCGAAAAAATAATACTGCGCCAGCATGCCAGGGATACATGCCATGATAACCAACAGCATAATGTGCTGAGTGCGTTGCTGATTATGAGTAAAGGGCGAACTCGCGATTTTGAAAGCCATTTATTCCTCTTGAAACGTCGATGCCGCTTGCGCGGCCTTACGCGCTTTCACGCGAGCAATTGCCGCGGCGACAGCGGCTTTACGCGGATCGGCGGAGTCGTCATTGGTGTTGTTGTCGCGTTCCGGTGCGGCGGGTTCAGCTAACGCTATAGTATCGCCAGCCGCTTGCGCGGCTTTACGCGCTTTCACGCGGGCAATTGCCGCGGCGACAGCGGCTTTACGCGGATCGGCGGAGTCGTCATTGGTGTTATTGTCGCGTTCCGGTGCGGCGGGTTCAGCTAACGCTGTAGTATCGCCAGCCGCTTGCGCGGCTTTACGCGCTTTCACGCGGGCGAGCGCGGCGGCCACCGCCGCCTTGCGAGGATCACTTTCAAGCGCCGGCGTGTCTGCGCTATCAGCCGCAATAGTTTTCGCCATCGCTTGATTTTCCCGTGCTTGTGCTTTGCGCGCGGCGCGAGCTGCAATGACTTCACTGTTATCCGGTTGCTGGCCGGATACGACATTAATGACTGAAGCTGCATCGGCGCTCTTTTTCTGGCGAACGCGTTCCAGCGCAGCCTGAACTGCTTGCTTATCGCTGGTGGAAACGCCGGCGGCAGCCTGCTTATGTCGTAATTCACGCGCCAGTTTTTCACGCTCAAGACGCGCCTGCTTCGCTTCAAAGCGCAGTTTGGCTTGCGCGGCACGTTGCGTCTCTTCATCAATGGCGCGAATTTCGGCTTTTTCCTGCCGGTAATATTGCACCAGCGGGATATTGCTTGGACAAACGTAAGCGCAGGCGCCGCACTCAATGCAGTCGAATAAATGATGATCGCGGGCCTTTTCATGTTCCTGCCCACGGCTGAACCAATATAACTGTTGCGGCAATAGTCCGGCAGGGCAAGCATCAGCGCATTGGCTGCAACGTATGCACGATTGCTCGTCGGCGACGGGTTCGATCTCGGTATGAGAAGGCGCCAGCAGACAGTTACTGATTTTGACTATCGGCACATCCAGTGACGGCAATGTAAAGCCCATCAGCGGCCCGCCCATAATCACCATCGGTTGTTTATTAGCCTGGAAACCGGCGTGTTTGAGTAAATGACGCACCGGCGTACCCAGCCGCGCCCAAACATTACCGGGCTGGCGCAATGCTTCCCCGGTCAGCGTCACCACGCGTTCGGTCATGGGTTCGCCATCGATTACAGCGCGTTTAATGGCAAAGATGGTTCCCACGTTCTGCATCAGCACGCCAATGGATGCGGAGTGCTTGCCAAACGGCACTTCTTTGCCGGTCAGAATTTTAGTGAGTTGCTTGGCGCCCCCGGACGGATATTTAGTCGGGATCACACGTAGTTGTATATCGTCGCGCTGACTTAATGCATGACGCAGGGCGTCAATAGCTTCGGGTTTGTTATCTTCAATCCCGATCAGCAGGCGCTGCGGTTGCAGCAGAAAAGCAAGAATATCGATGCCTTGTACAATTTCATCGGCACACTCCTGCATCAGCCGGTCATCCGCCGTGATGTAAGGTTCGCACTCTGCCGCATTAATGATCAGCGTTTCGATCCCACGCAGGCCGCCTTGTAATTTTGCAGCGGTAGGGAAGCCCGCGCCGCCAAGACCGGCAATCCCCGCCTGATGAAGATGGGCCAGCAGCGTAGCGGCGGACTGAGTGCGGTAATCGACCAGCGTAGGACGTTCACACCAGCGATCTTCTCCGTCGGGGATGAGGATAACGCTTAATTCCGGCAACGCGGAAGGGTGTGCCGTCATGTGTTGACGAATGGCGTGGATCGTGCCGGAGGTCGGGGCATGAACCGGGAGGGTTCGTCCTTTGCCGATGGTCAACGGCTGACCGCGCAGTACGTGTTCGCCCACGTTGACGCATAATTCCCCTTCTGGGCCCAGATGTTGTTTCAACGGAATAATAAGCTGATCAGGCAAAGAAATGTGGCGTAACGGAACCCGGCTGGATTGCGTTTTCATTTCCGGTGGATGGATACCGCCAGCGAAATCCCAAATCTTGTCTTTTTTAAAGGCGGATAACAGCTTAAGCATGTTGTTCTACTTGAATAACGCGAACCGGGATCGTATCGAGATCCCACTTCCAGTTGGCGGGCGTCGGCGCAATGGAACGCAACTCAATACAGTCTGTCGGGCAGGGCGATACGCACAGGTCGCAACCGGTACATAAATCACTGACCACGGTGTGCACGGCTTTGGTGCTGCCGACGATGGCATCCACCGGACAGGCCTGAATGCATTTGGTGCAGCCGATACAATTGCTCTCATCGATCCACGCCACTTTGCGTTCGGGATTCAGCACAGCGCTGTCTCCATCGAGCGGCTGGGGTTCGATATTCAGTTTTTCAGCCAACTTGAGCATCATCGCTTCGCCACCCGGCCCGCATTTGTTGATGCTTTCGCCATTCAGACACACCGCTTCCGCATAAGGGCGGCAACCAGGGTAACCGCACTGACCGCATTGGCTCTGTGGCAACATGGCCTCGACCTGTTCGACCACCGGATCGCTTTCAACTTGAAAGCGTCGGGAAGCATAGCCAAGAATGAGGCCGAAGCACAAGGCGAGCGCGCTGAGCGCTGTAATGGCAATCCAAATCGCGGTCATCAGAATTTCACCAGGCCGGTAAAACCCATAAAGGCCAGCGACATTAGTCCGGCGGTGATCAAGGCGATGGCGCTCCCCCTGAATGGCGCGGGAACATCAGACACCGCAATACGTTCGCGGATCGCGGCAAACAGCACCATGACCAAAGAGAAGCCCACTGCGCCGCCAAACCCGTATATGGTTGACTGAAGAAAACCGTGCGCCATATTCACATTAAGCAATACCACGCCCAGTACCGCGCAATTGGTGGTAATCAACGGCAGGAAAATTCCCAGCAAACGATAGAGATCAGGGCTGGCTTTACGCACAAACATTTCGGAAAACTGCACCACAAACGCCAAAACCAGAATAAACGCCATAGTCCGCAGATAAAGGATATCCAGCGGCTGCAAAATGAACGCATTGATCAACCAGGAAAACATGGAGCCCAGTGTCATGACGAAGGTGGTTGCCAGCCCCAGGCCAATGGCCGTTTCCAGTTTTCTGGACACGCCCATGAACGGACATAACCCCAGGAATTTCACCAGAACGAAATTGTTCACCAGGAGGATGCTGACAAATAATAAAGCGTATTCGGTCATTACGGTGCCTAAAAAAACAAAACCCGCATATTATCGGGCATTGTCGGGCTTTCGACAACATACCCACTGTAGGGTTATGGGCGAAACCACAGGAAATAGCCGCTTTGTATCTCTCTTTTCGGGAATGCAGAGGCTATCCATCGTAAAAAAATGTGATAGCCATAAATTGGTGTGAATGCATAACTATTCGACAAGAGAAAATAATAACACCGCAGTGTTATATCACATAATGCCATATTGATTTAGGCACGCAGCCTAAATCAAATAACTTTCCGCCAGCCGCCAATTCTGCCCGACGATGGTCGGCAGCACGGTACATATTGATGATTTCCTGATTATCCGTCAGAGAATAATTGAGGTGGTCGAACAGTTTTTCCAGACTTTCCGTGGTGCTTACTTTTCTGAATTTAAGCAAGTAGTCATGAACGGTCATAGTAAATGAACATAGATAGTTATGTAATTGAGATGATTAAGTATATGCAACAGATAAACGCTGTCCAGCGTTGAATGGGAAAAGAAAATAGAAAAATCGGATTTTTGATAACAGAGAATAAAACGCAATGGAAGGTGATAAAAACCCCCCTCCATTGGCGATACTAGTGCGAATAAAGCTTGTAATAGAGTTCATTCCAACGCAGCGCGTCTTTAAATGCGGGAAGGCGGGTATCGTTATCAATGACCAGCAGTTCAATATTCTGCATTTCGGCATACAACCGCATAAAGTCCAGATCCAGCGCCTGACTGAATACCGTATGGTGGGCGCCGCCCGCCAGGATCCAGGTTTCGGCAGCCAGGGCCAGCGAGGGTTGGGCTTTCCAGATCGCCCGCGCGACGGGCAGTTTGGGTAAGGGATGCGGCTGTTCTATGGTATCCACCACATTAACCAACATGCGAAAACGATCGCCCATATCGATCACGCTGGCATTGAGCGAAAGACCTGCCGGTACGGAGAAAATCAGGCGGGCAGGGTCAGCCTTACCGCCAATCCCCAGAGGCTGAACATCCAGCAGCGGTTTCTGCTCTTTGGCGATGCTGGGACAGACTTCCAGCATGTGGGAACCGACAACCAGATTATTGTTATGCTCGAAGTTATAGGTGTAGTCCTCCATAAACGATGTGCCGCCCGGCAATCCGTTCGCCATCACTTTCATAATGCGTAGCAGGGCCGCCGTTTTCCAGTCGCCCTCGCCGCCAAAACCGTAACCTTGTTGCATCAGACGCTGTACCGCCAGTCCCGGCAACTGTTTTAGTCCGTGGAGGTTCTCAAAATCCGTGGTGAAAGCGCTATAGCCGCCTTGTTGCAGAAAGCGTTTCATACCCAGTTCAATCTGGGCCGCATCCAACAGATTCTGACGATTCGGGCCATGCAGTTTAACCGCATCCGTCAGTTGATAACTGGCTTCGTATTCTTCGATCAACGTGTCGATATCCCCTTTGGAGACCGCATCGACGACAGCCGCTAAATCGCCTAGTCCCCAGGCGCTGACGGCGTAGCCGAACTGGATCTGCGCCCCGACTTTATCGCCTTCAGTGACCGCCACTTCGCGCATGTTGTCGCCAAAGCGCGCCAGTTTCAGATGTTTGCTTTCCTGAATCGCCGCGGCGACGCGCATCCATTTGGCAATGCGCTGATGCGCGCTTTTATCCTGCCAGTGACCGACCACCACCTGATGCGCCTGATGCATCCGCGCGCCAATAAACCCGAACTCTCGGCCGCCGTGCGCCGTTTGATTCAGGTTCATAAAATCCATATCCATGGTGTTCCACGGAATTTCGGCGTTGAACTGGGTATGGAATTGCAGCAGCGGTTTATGAAGAATACGCAGTCCGCCAATCCACATTTTGGCCGGAGAGAAGGTGTGCAACCAGAGGAGCACCCCGATGCAGCTATCCTGATAGTTCGCGTCGCGGCACAGGGCGGTGATTTCATCCGGGGTTTTCACCAGCGGTTTCAGCACCAGTTTTACCGGCAGTCCGCCTTCCTGATTCAGCCCGGCGACGACATTTTCCCCATTCTCTTTTACCTGACGTAAGGTTTCCGGGCCGTACAGGTGTTGGCTGCCGATGACAAACCAGACTTCAAGCTGCTTAAAGTGATCCATGATGACTCCTGTTTCGCTTTTCCCTGTGGGGGAAGAAAATAATCGGTTCAAGTGTCCGATCTGGCTGTCGGGCGGTAAGCGGGTTCGGCCAGATGGCACCACTGCTGGTAACGTTGGTAAAGCTGTTGATAGCGCGCAACGCCCTGACGCTTCGGCGTCAGCGTGCGTTCGATGGGGCTGGCCATATGCCGCTGCGCGGTCGGAATATCGGCATGCTCGCCCGCGGCGACGGCGGCGAAAATAGCGGCGCCCAACGCGCAGCATTGGTCGGAAGCGACGATTTGCAACGGACGATTCATGACATCGGCGCAAACCTGCATAATGGTCGGGGATTTACGGGCGATACCGCCCAACGCCAGAATGTTTTCAACCGGGACGCCCTGATTTTCAAAACACTCCATGATGGCGCGCGCGCCGAAAGCGGTTGCCGCGATAAATCCGCCAAACAACGTTGGCGCGTCGGTACCGAGATTGAGATCGGCGATCACGCCTTGCAAACGTTGATTCGCAAACGGTGTTCTGCGTCCGTTAAACCAGTCGAGCACCACCGGCAAATGATCCAACGTGGGATTGGCGGCCCACGCTTGCGTGAGCCGTTCAAGCAATTGACTTTCCGTTGCCTGTAGCTGCGCATTGAGTTGCGGGTAATCCTGCATGGCTTGCCGCAAAGACCAATTCAACAGCCGACCGAACCAGGCATACATATCACCGAAAGCGGATTGTCCGGCTTCCAGCCCGATGTAACCGGGCATCACGCTGCCATCCACTTGTCCGCAGATCCCGGCGATCGTGCGATCGGCAATCCGCGCCTCATCAGCGATCAAAATGTCGCAGGTGGAGGTGCCGATGACTTTAACCAGCGTATATGGCTGTGCGCCTGCGCCAACGGCGCCGACATGACAGTCGAATGCGCCGCCCGCAATCGTCACGCCATCAGGTAACCCCAGCCGTTGCGTCCACTCGACGGTGAGGTTGCCAACGGGCCGATTGGCCGTCCAGGTTTCGCTAAACATCGGATATTGCAATCGTTCGGTCAGACAGGGATCGAGCGCGTGCAGGAAAGCCTGGGGCGGCAAACCGCCCCAGTGAGGATGCCACAGGGATTTGTGTCCGGCGCTACAGCGTCCGCGTTTGATTTGCTCAGGCGCGAGCGTACCGGAAAGCAACGCCGGCACCCAATCACATAATTCGATCCAGGAGACGGCATGCCGGCGGACATCGGCGTCTTCACGCGAAATATGCAGAATTTTTGCCCAGAACCATTCTGAGGAGTAGACGCCGCCAATATAGCGAGTGTAATCCGGGAATTGTCCGCTACGGCACAACATAGTGATTGCGTCCGCTTCCTCTATCGCCGTGTGATCTTTCCACAACACAAACATCGCGTTGGGGTTATCGGCGAATTCAGGACGCAACGCCAGCACCTGTCCGCGTTCATCAATCGGCGCTGGCGTCGAGCCTGTCGCGTCCACGCCGATGCCGATAACCTGTTGACGCTGTCTGGCTGTCAAGCGTGTCATCACTAACCGGATAGCCTGTTCCATTGATTCAATGTAATCCAGAGGATGATGCCGGAATTGGTTATTGGCCGGTTGGCAATACTTGCCTTCACGCCAGCGCGGGTAATAGACCACTTCTGTTTCCAATTCCCGCCCGGAATGGCACTCAACGGCCAGGGCGCGCACCGAATCACTGCCAAAATCGAGGCCAATCGTAATCGCACCCGCACGCATTGCTCCGCTCCTGTTCATTCCGTTTTTATTGTGGTCAACGATAGACAAGGGATAGGCGAGGGCGTGAGGAGCCGTTAGCTGGAAGTATGTATTTTTCTGTCATCGGCAGTCATTTTGTGATGGTCGTCAAAAGTTAACGACTGGTTAAATTTGCTAAATATATGCACAAACCTGTCGTTATTCCGGGATGTGATAGCGCTCTATATTCTTGATGAAAATAGCGGCTAAAACTTAGGGCGTCTGAATGCCTATAAATGAAAGAATGGTGCTAAGCCTGTGTTTTTCCTTTATTCAAGTCTGAAATGGCGTACCAGGAACCATGATATATACCGGTCTGACCGGGGAATAAAAAAATAACCATAGCGGAGAACATCATGCATAAATTCACTAAGGCGCTGGCAACAATCGGGCTGGCTGCCGTTATGTCACAATCGGCTATCGCCGAAACATTAAAACTGGGGTTTCTGGTTAAACAACCGGAAGAACCCTGGTTTCAGACCGAATGGCGGTTTGCGGATAAGGCAGGAAAGGATCTCGGTTTTGATGTGATTAAAATTGCGGTTCCCGATGGAGAGAAAACCCTGAATGCCATTGATAGTCTGGCGGCCAGCGGCGCGAAAGGCTTTGTTATCTGTACGCCCGATCCCAAACTGGGCGCGGCGATTGTCGCCAAAGCACGCAGTTATGATTTGAAAGTCATCGCAGTGGATGATCAGTTTGTCAATGCCAAAGGCGAGCCGATGGATACCGTGCCGCTGGTCATGATGGCGGCAACCAAAATCGGCGAGCGTCAGGGACAGGAACTGTGGAAAGAAATGCACAAACGTGGCTGGAAGGTGGATGAAACCGCAGTCATGGCGATTACCGCCAACGAACTGGATACCGCGCGTCGCCGTACCAGCGGTTCGATGGAAGCGTTGAAAGCGTCCGGTTTCCCGGCACAGCAAATCTATCAGGTACCCACTAAATCCAACGATATCCCCGGCGCGTTTGATGCCGCCAACTCCATGCTCGTGCAGCACCCGAAAGTGAAAAACTGGCTGATCGTCGGTATGAACGACAACACCGTGCTGGGGGGCGTTCGCGCCACCGAAGGACAGGGCTTTAAAGCCGCGAATGTGATTGGCATTGGCATCAACGGCGTGGATGCGGTGAGTGAACTGTCCAAAGGTCAGGCGACCGGTTTCTATGGCTCGTTGCTGCCCAGCCCGGACGTACATGGCTATAAAAGTATCCAGATGTTGAACGACTGGGTTACCAACGGGGTTGAACCGCAAAAATTTACAGAGGTGACGGATGTGGTGCTGATCACGCGTGAAAACTTCAAGGTCGAACTGGCGAAAAAGGGCCTGATGTGAGGCGGGTGGGGAAAGGCAGTCCACGTCTGCCCTAAACGTTATTCAGCCAGCCGATATGCGGCTGACGTAAGGTTCGCTGACGTGGTGGTCAGCGGTTAACCGTGAGGAAACGGACATGACAGCACAGTCACCCTATTTGTCGTTTCATGGCATTGGTAAAACGTTTCCCGGCGTCAAGGCGCTTGCGGATATCAGTTTCTCCTGCCAGGCCGGACAGATCCATGCCTTGATGGGGGAAAATGGGGCGGGTAAATCCACCTTATTGAAAATTCTGAGTGGTAACTATGCGCCCTCGACGGGGGAAATTCATATTCAGGGCAGGCCGGTTCAGTTCAATAACACGATGGACGCCCTGAATGCCGGGGTAGCGATTATCTATCAGGAACTGCATCTGGTGCCGGAAATGACGGTCGCTGAGAATATCTATCTTGGCCAGTTGCCGCATAAATACGGCATGGTTAATTATTCGTTGCTGCGTTATGAGACCCAATTACAACTCGAACATCTGGGGTTGGATCTCGACCCGGATACCCCGTTGAAATACCTGTCTATCGGACAATGGCAAATGGTGGAGATCGCCAAAGCGCTGGCCCGTAACGCTAAAATCATTGCTTTCGACGAACCCACCAGTTCGCTCTCGGCCCGTGAAATCGAACAGCTATTCCGCGTGATTAAAGAGTTGCGCGCCGAAGGGCGGGTCATTATGTATGTTTCGCACCGTATGGAAGAAATTTTCGCACTGAGTGATGCGATTACCGTGTTTAAAGATGGTCGCTATGTGCGCACGTTTGACGATCGGCGGCAGGTAAATCATGAACTGCTGGTACAAGCTATGGTGGGACGCGATCTGGGCGATATCTATGGCTATCAGCCGCGTCCGCTCGGCGACGAGCGATTGACGCTGAAAGAGGTGAAAGCGCCGGGGGTAAAATCGACGGTTTCGCTGCATGTCCGGCAAGGCGAAATTGTCGGGCTGTTTGGCTTGGTCGGCGCGGGCCGCAGCGAATTGTTGAGAGGATTATTCGGCGCAACGCGGATTACGTCAGGCCAGGTATTGCTGGACGGCAAACCGTTGACGGTAAACTCGCCGATCGATGCGATCCGTCAGGGCGTGATGTTATGCCCTGAGGATCGCAAGGCCGATGGCATCATTCCTGTGCATTCTGTGCGTGACAACATCAATATCAGCGCACGACGCAAAAGCTTAAAAGCCGGTTTCATTATCGATAAACAGTGGGAGGAGGATAACGCGGCCCGCCGCATTGACGCGCTGAACATCAAAACGCCGTCGGGGGATCAACTGATCATGAATCTTTCCGGGGGAAACCAGCAGAAGGCGATCCTCGGACGCTGGCTGTCGGAAGAGATGAAAGTCATTTTGCTGGATGAACCCACCCGCGGCATTGATGTGGGCGCCAGACATGAGATTTACCATGTGATTTATGCGCTGGCGAAACAAGGGATTGCCGTGTTGTTCGCGTCCAGTGATCTACCCGAAGTGCTTGGGCTGGCTGACCGTATCCTGGTGATGCGCGAAGGCGCCGTTTCCGGTGAACTCTCCCATGATGAAGCCACGGAGCAGAAGGTGCTGAGTCTGGCAATGTTACAAACCCCTGATATCGAATCCGCGGTTGCCTGACCGCGAAGGAGCCAAATAATGTCAACGGTTACATCTGCTACGCCGGCAAAAAAGAAAAACGCGCTGGGGATGTCACGCATTTGGGACAACTACGGCATGCTGGTGGTTTTTGCCGTGCTGTTTATCGCATGTGCGATCTTTGTGCCTAATTTCGCCAGTTTTATTAATATGAAAGGATTGGGGCTGGCAATCTCCATGTCCGGCATGGTGGCTTGCGGTATGTTATTCTGCCTGGCTTCCGGCGATTTTGACCTGTCAGTGGCGTCGATCATCGCCTGTGCGGGCGTAACGACCGCGGTGGTCATCAATATCAGCGAAAGCCTGTGGATTGGTATCGGCGCGGGCCTGCTGCTAGGCGTGGCATTTGGTCTGCTGAACGGCTTCGTCATTGCCAGACTCAAAATCAACGCGCTGATCACCACGCTTGCCACCATGCAGATTGCCCGTGGTCTGGCTTATATCATTTCCGATGGTAAAGCGGTTGGGATTGAGGATGAACGTTTCTTTGAATTGGGATATGCCAACTGGCTGGGATTGCCCGCGCCGATCTGGATCACCGTGGGATGTATGATCCTGTTTGGGTTGCTGCTGAATAAAACTACTTTTGGCCGGAATACGCTGGCGATTGGCGGCAACGAAGAAGCGGCGCGTCTGGCGGGGGTTCCCGTGGTGCGCACCAGAATTATCATCTTCGCGCTTTCCGGGCTGGTTTCTGCGGCGGCGGGCATCATTCTGGCGTCGCGCATGACCAGCGGGCAGCCGATGACCTCCATCGGTTATGAGCTTATCGTCATTTCGGCTTGCGTACTGGGCGGGGTATCGTTGAAAGGCGGGATCGGCAAGATTTCCTATGTGGTTGCCGGGGTGCTGATCCTGGGGACGGTGGAAAACGCGATGAACCTGCTGAATATCTCGCCGTTTGCCCAATATGTGGTTCGTGGGTTGATCCTGTTGGCGGCGGTGATTTTTGACCGTTACAAACAACTGTCGAAGAAGACCATATAAACGATTATTGAGCCTGGAGGTCCGATGTATCACCGCATGGCGCATCAATCCCAGTCTAATCCGTTGCTGCCGGGGTATTCGTTCAACGCGTATCTGGTCGCCGGGTTGACGCCCATTCTGGCCGAGGGGCCGCTTGATTTCTTTATCGATCGTCCTGACGGCATGAAAGGCTACATCATTAATCTCACCATTAAAGGACAAGGACAGGTTTTTGATGGCGATGATGCATTCTATTGCAACCCAGGGGATTTGCTGTTGTTTCCCCCTAAATCGAAACATTTCTATGGACGCTCGCCTGACAGTGATTGCTGGTATCACCGCTGGGTCTATTTCCGACCGCGCGGTTACTGGGCGGATTGGCTGGAGTGGCATTGTCAACATTGTGGCGTGGGACGTCTGAGCCTGACGACGAATCCGCTTTTACTGGAGTTTGATCGGCTGTTTGCCAATATCGAACAGACGCAGCGCTCCGGGCGGCGCTTTTCGGAAGAACTGGGGATGAACCTGCTGGAGCGCCTGCTGCTGAGAGCAATGGAGGAAGATCCTCTAAGTCCGCAGAAAATCATGGACCCGCGGGTGATTGAAGCTTGCCAGTTCATTACCGGCAACCTGGCAGGGGAGTTGCGGATTGAGGACGTGGCGCGCCATGTTTGTTTGTCGCCATCGCGTCTGGCGCATCTGTTCCGTGAGCAGGTGGGCATCAATATTCTGCGCTGGCGTGAAGAGCAGCGGGTTATTCGGGCCAAGCTGTTGTTGCAGACCACACAGGAGTCGATCGCCAATATCGGCAGAGTGGTCGGCTATGATGATCAGCTTTATTTCTCCAGAGTATTCCGAAAACGCGTGGGCGTCAGTCCCAGTGATTTCCGGCGGCGCAGTAGTGAAATCAACTACCCGCCAGCTAAAACGCGCGAGGCTTCGCGCTGGGACAATCAAACCACTGGCGTGGTTGGCATCTGAACGAGACGAACGGCAAAAGCGGCAAAATAGCTAAAAATAGGGGGTTGTCCCGGTGCTATACTGACATTCACATTGGGTAAACGCATTAAGGGGAATCTTCATGAGTAACACCGTCCGTGTTGGATTACTGGGTTATGGTTATGCCAGCAAAACGTTTCATGCACCGCTTATTGCCGGTACGCCGGGAATGGAACTGGCCGCGGTGTCCAGCAGCGATGCGGATAAGGTTCATGCAGATTGGGCAACCCTGCGTATTGAACGTGATCCGCAAACGCTGTTTAACGATCCGAATATTGATCTGATTGTTATTCCCACGCCGAATGACACGCACTTTCCTCTGGCTCGCCAGGCGCTGGAGGCAGGGAAACATGTGGTGGTCGATAAGCCCTTTACCGTCACCCTGTCGCAGGCGCACGAACTCGGCGCGGCGGCGGAGCATAAAGGCAAACTGCTGTCGGTGTTTCACAACCGTCGCTGGGACAGCGATTTCCTTACGCTGAAAAATCTGCTGCACAGCGGCGCGTTAGGCGATGTGGTGTATATGGAATCCCACTTCGACCGTTTCCGTCCTGAAGTCCGTCAGCGCTGGCGTGAAGATGGCAGCGAAGGGAGCGGCATCTGGTACGATCTGGGGCCGCACTTGATCGACCAGGTATTGCAGCTATTTGGTTTACCGGTGGCGATCCAGGTTGATATGGCGCAATTAAGGCCCGGCAGCAAAGCGGTCGATTATTTCCATGCCACCTTGATTTATCCCCAGCGCCGCGTGGCGTTACACGCGAGTATGCTGGCGGCGGCGCCTACGGCGCGATATATCGTTCACGGTACGCGAGGCAGTTTTGTGAAGTTCGGCGTTGATCCGCAGGAAGATCATCTCAAAGCCGGGCAACGTCCGCCGTCGGCGAACTGGGGACAGGATAAGCAAGATGGCCTGCTGACGCTGCACCGTGACGGCATGATGGTAGAGCAGGCCGTCACAACCATACCCGGCGACTATCCTGCTTACTATGCCGCTATCCGCAACGCGTTAACCGGCAAAGGGGATAACCCGGTCAGCGTGCATCAGGCCATTCAGGTGATGGAATTGATCGAACTGGGGCTGCTCTCTTATCAACAGAAAAAAACCATGACGGTAAAAAATAGCTAGGTTTGACCTTTCGATCTTCCCGGTAGGGCTGTCTCTTATACATATACACCCATCCCTGGTTTTATCGCCGGGGTTTTTTGTTTCACGATGACTCCAAATTCTGGTAACCCGACGCTGCCTGGGCTTGCTAACCAAATAGATTTTTAGCGTTCAAAATCGTTGCTTTCAGCCTGGACTTTCTATTTTCGTTAAAAAAAATAATTAATGTTATAATTATGCTAATTTTATTGGGGAATATTTTTTCGCCTTTATTTTATATGTAATATATCAATACTGCAAAAACATAAGCACATAAAAATTATCTTGTGAACTATAAGTTGACCATCATTGATTACGCAGTAAAGTAAGCGACCAAAGTCAATATATATGACTTATTCAGGTCGCAGTATATTCATAGAACATACATGCTTAACTCGGCACTGATATCCTACATGGAAAAAAAGAAACGAAGTTTATTAATTTAAACTTAAAAGTAATTATTTATGGATGGAATGATTGTATGCTTATAGTGAGAAAATATTTAAAATTTAGTGCTATCTTGCTGTCAGGATTGACTTTTTCTGGATTATGCAATGCGTTGCCGCAAGTGGATAAAACGGATGATTCATCTATTGTGGCAATTAATGATGGCGTTTCAGATCAGCCTGCATGGTGGAAAGAAGCCGTATTTTATCAGGTTTACCCTCGGTCATTTAAAGATAGCAATGGAGATGGCATCGGCGACTTGCAGGGGATCACCGAGAAACTGGATTATTTAAAAAATCTCGGTATTAATGCTATTTGGATTAATCCGCATTATGATTCGCCAAATAAGGATAATGGCTACGATATTCGTGATTACCGGAAGATAATGAAAGAGTATGGAAATATGGACGATTTCGATCGCCTTATTTCTGAAATGAAAAAACGCGATATGCGACTGATGATTGATGTTGTCGCCAATCACAGCAGCGATCAGAATCAATGGTTTGTTGAAAGTAGAAAATCGAAAGATAATCCTTATCGTGATTACTACATCTGGCGTGATGGCAAAAACAACAATCCGCCGAATAACTACCCCTCCTTTTTTGGCGGATCGGCCTGGCAGAAGGACAGTGCCACAGATCAGTATTATCTGCATTATTTCGGCGTGAATCAGCCTGACCTGAACTGGGATAATCCTAAAGTGCGTGAAGAGGTTTACGATATGATGCGCTTCTGGATTAATAAAGGGGTATCCGGCCTGCGGGTGGATACCGTCGCGACATTCTCGAAAAACCCGGCTTTTCCTGATCTCACGACCGAACAACTTAAAAACTTCGCCTACACCTATACTCAGGGACCGAACCTTCACCGCTACCTTCGGGAAATGAATCAGAAGGTACTGTCGAAATATGATGTGGTGTCAGCGGGGGAAATCTTTGGCGTACCACTGGAAGAGGCCGCGCCGTTTATTGACCAGCGTCGTAAAGAGTTGGATATGGCGTTCTCTTTTGATCTTATTCGTCTCGACCGCTCGGTTGAGGAGAGATGGCGCAGTAATGACTGGACGCTGTCTCAATTCCGTCAGATCAACAATCGGCTTGTTGATATGGCAGGTCAGTACGGCTGGAATACCTTCTTCCTCAGCAACCACGATAACCCGCGCGCCGTCTCACATTTTGGCGACGACCGCCCGCAGTGGCGCGTCCTTTCGGCCAAAGCGCTAGCCACCATCGCGTTAACCCAACGGGCCACTCCCTTTATCTATCAAGGGGATGAATTGGCAATGACCAACTATCCTTTCCAAAAGATTGATGATTTCGATGATATCGAAGTAAAAGGTTTCTGGCAGGACTTTGTTAAAACCGGAAAAGTGAAGGCGGATGAGTTTCTGGCTAATGTTAAACAAACCAGCCGCGACAATAGCCGCACGCCATTCCAGTGGAGCAACGCCGACAACGCCGGTTTCACCGCAGGTACGCCGTGGCTACGCATTAACCCGAACTACAAGGAAATCAACGCGACGGATCAGATCAAAGATCCCGATTCCGTGTACAATTTCTATCGTCAACTGATTGCGATCAGACAGGCAACCCCGGCATTAACCTATGGCGCTTATCAGGATCTTGATCCTAATAATAATGACGTTTATGCCTATACCCGTACTCTGAAAGGCGAGAAATATCTGATCGTAGTGAATTTCAGGGAACAGCCCATCAGCTATTCTCTGCCTGACGCATCCCCGATTAAGAAGACTCTGCTGGAAAGCGGTATGAAAACGCACGTACAGCCCGGCGCCACCAGGCTTGAACTGCAGCCATGGCAGTCAGGTATTTATCAACTGAATTAATCCGGCATCAAGTCAGCGTAGTAAGTCACCGGATGGCCTTTAAAGGCTGTCCGGTTTTACATTAATCTGGTGACGGCGGCTTACAAGACGCTTATAAAGTGAGTTTTTTGCGTTGCATATAAAAGCTCACCTGATAGTCATGAGCATTCGTCATGATGGAAAAATCAATACATTCACCGCCCACCGTTTTCGTCAGCGATGTCATCTGCAATAACGGCGTGCCTTCATTAACCTTCAATAATCCGGCAACTACGCTGTCCGCCAAAATTGGGGAAAAAATCTCATAACAACCGGCAATCTCAATGTGCTTTTCATCTTCAATGTAAGCGAACTTCGAGCCCTGTAAATGTTTAATGGAGAGATCGGGAAAAAGCGCGATGGGTAAATAACTGTCTTCCAGCATGCAAGCCTTGCCATCCACATAGCGTACACGGCGGGCAAAGTAAATTCTTTCGTCGGTGCGTAATCGCAGTTGGCGGGCAATGGCAGGCGGAGCGGGCATGGTTCGAAACTCAACCACCTCATTGCTGGTCGTGCGACCAATCAGCCGCATATGTTCGGCGAAACTGTTCAACGCATGGCCTTCATGCTGAACATCTTTCTGCAAGATATAGGTTCCGCTACCATGGCGACGTTGCAGTAATCCCTCCTTAATCAACTGTTCTATAGCTCTGCGGATCGTCATCCGCGAAACCGAAAACTCAGCCGCCAGACTTTTTTCTGACGGCAGTGCTTCGCCAATACGTAATTCGTTTGAATTGATACGCGACCGGATCTGTTCCGCGATAGATTTATAGATCACTTTTAGACCTCTTATGCACTATAGCGATGTCTCATTTTTTCACCCATAGTAATTTAATTCGTTTAATTATCATTATGATATAAATATACAGCTACAACATTGGCAACCTGGTTCGCTAAGATGTCTGCGAAAAGCTTAAAAAGCATACCTCTTGGGCTATCACTAAATTATGAGTAAGTTCACATATCTTTGGTTAAATAGCTACCCGGATTATTCAGTCCCCATATTATTAATTCATAACAAAATATTAAGTCGTACAAAAAATAGCTTCTTCCTACAAAATTTAAAATGAAGGAAAACACTATGCTAAGTCAAATCCAACGATTTGGTGGAGCGATGTTTACTCCCGTACTGCTATTTCCGTTCGCCGGCATTATCGTCGGCCTGGCTATTATGTTGTCTAATCCAATGTTTGTTGGCGAACTAGCGAACCCGGATAGTTTATTTTTTCAGATTATTAATATTATTGAAGAGGGCGCATGGACGATATTTCGCAATATGCCATTGGTATTCGCCATCAGTCTGCCAATCGGCCTTGCTCATCAGGCTCCCGCTAGAGCATGCCTGGCCGCACTGGTATCTTACCTTACGTTTAATTATCTGATTCAGGCCATGGCGACGCAATGGGGTGGCTATTTTAATGTTGACTTTACCGCCGATATCGGCGGGGTAAGCGGATTAACCATGATTGCCGGAATAAAAACGTTGGATACCAATATTATTGGCGCCATTGCTATTTCCGGTTTAATTACTGCGATTCATAACCGGTTTTATGATAAAACGTTACCTGTTTATATCGGTATATTTCAGGGAACGGCATATGTCGTTATTATCAGTTTTTTCATTATGCTTCCAGCCGCCTGGTTGACACTGTTAATTTGGCCAAAAATTCAAACAGGTATTTCTTCGCTGCAAGATTTAATGTTGGCGTCAGGTGCCTTCGGCGTATGGATCTATACCTTTTTAGAACGAATTCTGATCCCGACGGGCCTGCACCATTTTGTTTACGGACCTTTCATCTTTGGCCCGGTAGCGATGGAAGGCGGTATTCAGGTTAACTGGATTGAAAATATTCAATCCTTCAGCCAGTCGGCCTTGCCGTTAAAAGACCTGTTTCCCCTGGGTGGGTTTGCACTGTTCGGTAATGCAAAAATGTTCGGCTCGGTTGGTATCGCGGCGGCCATTTACGCGACAGCAAGCACGGAGAATAAGGCCAAGGTCGCCGGTCTGTTGATTCCGGCGACGCTGACCGCGGTACTGGTAGGAATAACCGAACCGCTGGAATTCACCTTCCTGTTCATCGCGCCATATCTGTTCGCCGTTCACGCACTGCTGGCCGCTACCATGGCGACGGTCATGTACCTACTGGGCGTGGTCGGCAACATGGGGGGCGGGTTGATTGAAATTGCCACGCAAAACTGGTTGCCGATGTTCCACCATCACGCGATGAACATGGTGATCCAAATCGGCGTCGGCGTCGCGTTTTCATTCATCTACTTCTTTGTCTTCCGTTCCATCATTTTACGCTTCGACGTCAAAACGCCGGGTAGGGAAGACAGCGAGATCAAGCTGTACACCAAAAACGACCTGCGTAGCAAGAAAACCCTCATGCCGACAGGCCAACTCGAACAGGCCCAGGCCTATCTGGATGCACTTGGCGGCGCAGCAAATATCGTCAACCTGACCAATTGCGCCACACGTTTACGTATCACGCTTGCCGATCCCGCGCTGATGCAGTCCGACGACATATTCCGTCAACTCGGCGCTCACGGCGTGGTGCATAAGGACAACGCCATTCAAATCATCGTCGGCCTGTCGGTTCCACAGGTTCGCGATCGTCTGGAAAATTTGATGCAACATTCACGCTATACGGAGGCTCACTCATGAAAAAATTCTCAATCGTTATCGCCGGCGGCGGCAGCACGTTCACCCCAGGGATTGTTCTGATGCTGCTACAAAACCGCGATCGTTTTCCTATCGCTACGCTGAAGTTTTATGACAATGACGGTGCAAGACAGGAAACCATCGCCGAAGCCTGTAAGATCCTGCTGAAAGAACAGGCGCCAGAAATCGCGT
This sequence comes from Brenneria izbisi, assembly GCF_025840185.1. GTDB lineage: Bacteria > Pseudomonadota > Gammaproteobacteria > Enterobacterales > Enterobacteriaceae > Brenneria > Brenneria izbisi. Next base: position 412,614 of record NZ_JAMPJU010000001.1, on the reverse strand, counting down.
TCAGCTACACCACAGACCCAGAGGAAGCTTTTACCGGCGTAGACTTTGTTATGGCGCATATCCGTGTCGGAAAATATCCGATGCGTGAACGGGATGAAAAAATCCCGTTACGTCACGGCGTGGTCGGCCAGGAAACCTGTGGTCCCGGCGGTATCGCTTATGGGATGCGTTCTATCGGCGGGGTGCTGGAACTGGTGGATTTCATGGAAAAATATTCGCCGCAGGCCTGGATGCTAAACTATTCCAATCCGGCGGCGATTGTCGCGGAAGCCACGCGGAAACTTCGTCCGCAGTCCAAGATCCTCAATATTTGCGATATGCCTATCGGTATCGAAGGACGGATGGCGGAAATCATCGGCCTGAAATCACGCAAAGAAATGAACGTCCGCTATTACGGCCTGAATCATTTTGGCTGGTGGACTTCCATTCAGGACCAGGACGGTAACCAGCTACTGCCGGCCATTCGTGAACACGTGGCGAAATATGGTTATATTCCGCAAACAGGCGTCAACAATAACGAACCAAGCTGGAACGATACTTTCGCCAAGGCAAAAGATGTTTGTGCGCTCGACCCGGAAACGCTGCCAAATACTTACCTGAAATACTATTTCTTCCCCGACTATGTCGTTGCGCATTCCAACCCTGAATATACCCGCGCCAATGAGGTGATGGCCGGTCGAGAGAAACACGTTTTCGGCGCTTGCAACGCGATTATCAATGCTCAGTCCGGGGCTGCCGGCGATCTTGAAATTGATGAACACGCATCCTATATCGTCGACCTGGCGCGCGCCATCGCCTTTAATACGCAGGAGAGAATGTTACTGATCGTAGAGAACAACGGCGCGATCAATAACTTTGATGACGACGCCATGGTGGAAATTCCCTGTCTGGTCGGCAGTCATGGGCCGGAGCCGTTGCAGGTCGGCACTATCCCTACCTTCCAGAAAGGATTGATGAGCCAGCAGGTGGCGGTGGAAAAGCTGGTGGTTGAAGCCTGGGTGGAGCGCTCCTACCAGAAACTGTGGCAGGCTATCAGCTTGTCGAAAACGGTTCCTAGCGCCAGCGTAGCGAAAGCCATTCTTGATGAGTTGATTGAGGCGAACCGCGACTACTGGCCTGAACTGAAATAATCACCGTTTTTCCTCCGTCCAGCGGCTGTCTCTTTTACATAAATCCCTGGCATCATCGCCGGGGATTTTTTATCAAGCCGACGTTCCGCGCAAGCGCCGCACTTTCTCACGTAATTGTTGCTTTTCCTGTTCACTCAGAAACGCGATATTCAACCCATTCTCCTGGGCCTGACGGGTTTCCTTCGCGCTTAGGCCCGCCAGCGGCGCCGCGACTTCATATTCATGTCGAATTTCTATTCCCTGAACAGCCGGATCGTCAGTATTGATTGTGGCGGGGATGCCGTAGCGCAGGAAATGGAGCAGTGGGTGCTTGTCCAGTGATTCGACGGTACTGGTCTGGATATTGGAGGTCAGACAGGATTCGATGCCGATACCGTGTTCGGCCATGTATACCATGAGCGAGGGATCGATAATCGCGGTTACGCCATGCCCAATGCGTTCGGCTTGCAATGTGTTAATCGCCTGCCAGATACTTTCCGGGCCGGTCGCTTCGCCGGCATGTACGGTAATGTGCCAGCCGGCATCACGCGCCTGACGGAAATGTGAGACAAAAAGATCGCCGGGATAGCCCAATTCGTTGCCGGCCAGATCCAGCGCCGTGATCTGGTCGCGATAAGCCAGCAAACCATCCAGTTCCTGTTGGCAGGCATCGGTGCCGAATGTGCGGCTCATGATTCCAATCAAGCGAATATCAATATCATGATCGCGGCAACCGGCCTGCACGCCGTCAATAACCGCTTCGACCACGCCCGCAATCGGGAGTTTATGATTCATCGCCATGTAATAGGGAGAGAAACGCAATTCCGCGTAATCCAACCCGGCGTTGACCGCATCTTCAACGTTCTCATAAGCCACTCTTCGGCAGGCGTCCAGCGACCCCAAAACGGCGACGCCCCAATCCAGTTTTTGCAGAAAACTCAGCAAATCCGGTTCATTTTTGGTGATTTGAACATGTGGGCGTAGTGCCGCCAGATCATTGGCTGGCAATGCGATATTGAATTGTCTGCCCAGTTCCAGAATACTTTGCGCCCGGATATTGCCATCCAGATGACGATGGATATCCGTTAGCGGGAGTAATGAATCAATCATGATGTACTCTTTGCGAAAGCTGATAGTTGTTCGTTAAGTGCCAGAAAGTATAAAAACAAATGGCGGAAAATAGCCAATTGTTACTGAAAAAGGCGCTTTTATTTCGGCTGAGGAGCGTTAATAGGGATAATGATTAACCTTTATTCTGTACCGGACTGACATTAAGCCGGGGGATCGTTCGGATATAAATCAGTTCACTGAGTAGTTCCACCAATGTCTGGCTGACGATGATGGCCGGCAATATGCCGCTGGCGTCCGGCATGGCCAGCGCTAGCGGCAGCACAACCAGCGAATTCCTCGTTCCGGCGCTAAAGGCCACCGCCCGACCGCCGGGGGAGTCCAGCCGGAACAACTTGCCGGTCAACCAGCCCAGTGTCGGCGCGACGATAGCAAAAAGCACATAGAATGGCAGCACCGCGAATAGTGTGCGCCATGCATGCTGAAGTTGCGGCGTGACGGCGGCCACAACGATAAACAACACCAGCGCCGTTGCCGGAACAGGCAGGAACGACAGGGCAACCGACATTTTTTTCACCGGTTGATAGCGTGAGCTTCCCCACTGAATCATAGCGGCCATCAGTAATGGAATAGCGATCAGCGAGATAAACGCCTGTAAAAACGGCGCGAGATGAACGGCGGCGGCGGCGTCCTGATTGAGAAAAAGACCAAGGTACAGCGGAAGCGCCAGCATTTGAACCAGCAATAGGACGGGCGTGGCCGCCAGCAGTCGCGGAGCATCGGCGCGACCAATCTGAGAGAATGTCACGACATAATCAATGCAGGGCGCAAGCAAGACTAACAGCATACCGAAGCGGATTAACGGATTGTCTGGTAAAAAAGGCAGCAAGCCAAAAATAAATAACGGGATAACGATAAAATTCGCGCACAACAGCGCGGCAAGAAATCGTAATTGGCGAAAGCTTTTCCCAAGCCCGGTCATCGGCAACTGGAGAAAAGTGACAAATAACATCAACGCTAGCGCTGGTGTGATGGCGACATCCAACGAGGCGGCATCGGGAAATATTTGGGTGGTCAGCGCGGCAAGCACCACGGCGATAAAATAGAACGCCGTTTGATGGGTTTCCATAAAGGTTCTGAATCCGTGCATATTGCGTCTCGCGGCGGGAAAAGTCGTTACGGGCGGTAGGGAAAACTAAACCGTTGTAGCAGAGCAGGGCCGCCACAACGGTTCAAACGAACGTTAACAATTACGGCGCAACCGGTTCCTGTTGGCTATCAGTATCAGGCTGAGCTTCATCTTTATCTTCGCTCGGCAGACTGATAAATGGCGCGATAAACTCGCCCAGCGTCATTTTATTGCCGTTGAAATCAACCTGGCCATCGGCATATTGCAGCGAACTGGTGATGGCATTGTCCCTGGTGACAGAAATCTGGTTCATCTGTCCGATACCTGCCATCATCTGCGCCTGCTGTTGCGCCATCGCTACGGCTTGTTTCTTCTCTTCATCCGTTTTGCCTTGCGGCCCGGCCTGAACCATCAACTCCGTCAGCATAGCCAGCGGCACATTCAATTTAACATCCAGCTTTTTCACCGATTGCAAAATGATCTTTTCTTCATCAGTGGCGTTGGGATCGGTTGCTTTCGCACTGTTTTGCAACGGGTCGGTCATATCCAGCGCGAGGGTGAATGTCCCTTCGCCTTTGCTGTTTTTCCAACTGATGGGCGAAATTGTGACGTTGGGATTGCTTTTCAGCAACTGAGGCAGATATTGCAGAAACGTCATTGTTAACTCATGCTGATAAGCTTCCGGGGTGATGATTTCCGGCTTATACAGCATTTGTTCCACATTCTGCTGATAAGCCGTAGCGAACGCTTTGGCGCCTTTTCCATCAAACCGTGAGAACACGATATGCATCGCACCGGAGCCGAGGTTGCGTTCAGCGATGGTCATCGATTCGAGCGCCAGCGCCATTTTTCCCGCCAGATCTGTTTCATCTTCGGTCAGTTGGGTTTGCACAGAGATATTGTTTAAAGTGACAGGGTCACCGTTTTCAACGGAAAAAGTAACAGATTTAATGGAAAGATCCGCATCACCTAAATTGAGTTCAAACTTGCCTTTGTGGTTATTCCCCTTTAGCGTGAAATCGTTTACGACCAGTTTTTCGGTTTCACCCCACGGGTTTTTCTTTTCACTCATCAGGTTGCTGATGGTACCTTCCAGCCTGCTATCGCGTAAATCGCGACCAACATCCACCTGAGCCGTGGTGCCGCTGAAGGCGAATTTCTGCACGTCATTCTGAAATTCAAGCGGGAGCAATGTAACGACAGACTGAGTATCGCCGCCATAAGTAACCCGTGTTTGCGCGGAGAAGAAGGGCTTATCTTTGGTCAACGCAAACAGCGCCTTAACCGCATCGGTATTGGCCAGTTCGCTGTGTACGGACGCCATGGACGGAAGCAGGTTGAATCGCTTGATCTCCGCCAGTGGGAAAGGGCCGTGAGAAACGGTTTCATTAAGCACGACTTCCTGGCCCGGCGCCAGCAGCGGCGCTTCTTTCGCCGTGCCATCAGATTGCAGTACATACGATAATTTACTGGAGAAGATTCCTCCCTGATAATCACGATAGACGATCTTGATGCCGGCATCAGGGTAATTTTTTTTCAACTGTGTATTAAGGGTATCGGTAAAACCATCAATCTGTTGAGCCAATTGCTTACCGGTATACCAGGAAGCGCCGGTCCAGACGGCGCCCAAGGCGATAATCACGCCTGCGGCAACTAACGACTTCTTCATTATAATTTATCCTTTATTAAAAAATTCGCCCTCTATCTTGAGGGCGTCACGGAATGATCGGTTTTATCCCCATTATCTTTCAAGCCGCAGGCGTATTGCCCGCACCTCGAAATTCAATGGGATAGATCAATTAAATACGCGGGCGATACGCCCTTGGCCACGCACGCTTACCGGCGACTCACTGGCGGAAATAAAACAGGATTCTCCCGCCGTGAGCCTGAGTTGCTGATCGTCTTTTTGCAGAAGCGCATTACCCTCAACGCAGAACACAATCGCGGCGCTATTTTGCTCAAGCGTTTGTGGCGTCTCGCTCAGGGAATGCAGTGAGAAGGCAAAATCATCAACAGGAATAGGAAAGCTTAGTTCATTTCCCTGTTCGATGGGAGCGGTCAGCAATTTCGTGGCTGGTTTTGCTTCAAATTTAACATTATCCAGCAGTTCTGGGATATCAATGTACTTCGGGGTTAATCCGGCACGCAATACGTTATCCGAGTTGGCCATCACTTCCAGCGCCACGCCTTTCAGGTACGCGTGGGGGGTTTGCGCGTATAAAAACATCGCCTGTCCTGGCTGAAGCGTAATGACATTCAGCAGCAGCGGAGAAAACAGACCGCTGTCATCCGGGTAAAAGCGCGTGATTTCGCGGATGGTGGCCCAGGGCTGTTCTTGCTGGCTATTTAATGCCGCTTTCAAGACGCCCAGCGCCCGGCTTTTTTGCTCGCCATCCATACTCAGCAGATTGGCAAACAGCATGGCGAGCGTCTTACTGTCCGGCTGTTGTAAAAACGCGCTGATGGACGGATGCGCACTGGCGACCGGCTGAAGTAATTCAACAATTTCAAATAATTCTCTAAAACCATTCATAGCCTGAAACGGCGTGAGCGCGAAAACCAATTCGGGCTTATGGTTGGCGTCTTTATAGTTTCTTTCTGGCGCATCCAGTGCGACGCCAGCGGAGTTTTCTCTGGCGAAACCTTGTTCTGCGGCTGATTTACTGGGGTGAACCTGAATAGACAGCGGCTGCTCCGCACACAGGACTTTAAACAGGAAAGGGAGTTCGCCAAAACGCTGCGCAACCGACTCACCCAGATGGCCCGATAAATCATCGGCAATCAAATCTCGCAGGCTGTATTCACGGCCTTGTTCATCCACAATCAGAGAACTACTTTTCGGATGGGCGCCCATCCACAACTCTGCCATTGGTAAATTATTAGGGTTATCAATGCCATAAAGCTCATTCAACGCGTGTTTGCTTCCCCAGGCATAATGCTGGACACGATTGAGCATCTTTTGCATGTTGGCTCCCTGCAATTGCATACGTTATTAATTAAATGGCTAAAATACTTAATAAACCAACCGGTGATGAATACACTGTATCGGTTCACATCATGGTAATGTTTTGTGTGCCACTATTCCAGAGAGTGAAACTAAGGCTATTCCTATTCAGCATGTTAAGGAGAAAAGGTCATGACAACAACGCGTATTGAAAAAGACTCAATGGGGCCGATTGATGTCCCCGCTGATCGCTTGTGGGGGGCTCAGACGCAACGCTCACTGGAACATTTCCGTATTTCCGAAGAAAAAATGCCGCGTACATTGATTTATGCGCTGGCGCAGACGAAACGAGCAGCAGCCAGCGTCAATATGGATTTAAAACTGTTGCCCGCCGAGCGGGGCAATGCCATCGTTCAGGCCGCCGATGAAGTCCTGGCGGGAAAACATGCTGACGAATTCCCTCTGGCCATTTGGCAAACCGGTTCCGGCACGCAGAGCAACATGAACATGAACGAAGTCCTGGCTAACCGCGCCAGTGAATTATTAGGCGGAGAGCGCGGGAACGGCAGACGGGTTCATCCTAACGATGATGTGAATAAAAGCCAAAGCTCCAATGATGTTTTTCCTACCGCGATGCATGTTGCGGCGGTTATCGCCATTAACCAACACCTCATCCCGGAACTGAAAGCATTGCACCAGACGCTGACTGCGAAAGCGGAGCAGTTCAAAGATATTGTGAAGATCGGGCGAACCCATTTACAGGATGCGACGCCGTTGACGCTGGGACAGGAAATTTCTGGCTGGGCGGCGATGTTGCAACATAACCTGAATCACATTGAAAACAGCGTGCCGCATCTTTGCGAACTGGCGCTGGGCGGCACGGCGGTAGGAACCGGTCTGAATACGCATCCTGAATATGCGGTACGAGTCGCGGCGGAGTTGGCGAAACTGACCGGCCAGCCGTTTGTCACCGCGCCGAACAAATTCGAAGCACTAGGCACCTGTGATGCGCTGGTGCACGGACATGGCGCGCTGAAAGGGCTGGCCGCTTCACTGATGAAGATCGCCAACGATGTTCGCTGGCTGGCTTCCGGGCCGCGCTGCGGGATTGGCGAGTTAAGTATTCCTGAAAACGAGCCGGGTAGCTCCATCATGCCGGGTAAAGTGAATCCAACGCAGTGTGAAGCCATGACCATGTTGTGCTGTCAGGTGATGGGAAATGATGTGGCCGTTAATATGGGTGGCGCTTCCGGTAATTTCGAACTCAATGTGTATCGCCCGATGGTGATCCACAATTTCTTGCAATCTATTCGTTTACTGGCCGACGGCATGAAAAGCTTTAATGAGCATTGTGCGGTTGGCATTGAGCCGAATCGTGAGCGAATCGATCAACTGTTGAATGAGTCGCTGATGCTGGTGACGGCGTTGAATACGCATATCGGTTATGACAAAGCGGCGGAGATAGCCAAAAAAGCCCATAAAGATGGGCTGACATTAAAAGGGTCGGCACTGAAACTCGGTTACCTGACCGATGCCGAATTTGATGAATGGGTTCGTCCGCAGGATATGGTTGGCAGTTTGAAAGCGTAAATTGCGGTAAGCCTGTTGGCGTCCACCAGCAGGCTTTCTCGCTTCGATTTATAAAATATCGGTATCAAGGTGCAAACGAGGAATAAGCAAACGTAATGGCGCGGCTTGAGAGAAAAAAGGAACCCGACGCCAGGTAACGCCACTCAAAATAGAGTGACATCTTAACGTTTTGATTAGGTGGATACCAAATTGAAATAATTTAAATGCTTAACTTCTGATTTCTATTATGTATATAAACAGACTCAATAACGTTGACGCTAATAGCTATACGCCTCAGGAAACCGTAGGTGGCTGTACGACATCGCAATCGCGCGAGGTTAGAAACGCGCCGTTCGACCAAACGAGCGAATTATCGAGAGTAGGCGATTTACGAAGTGGCTGCGTCGTATTCAGTGCCGCCTGGCTTGATAGGATAAAAAATTATAATGGCGAAGCCGATTCTCGAATGAACTATCTTCGTCGCGTTGAGGTTTTGCAAACTGTCGATACTTTACAGAGAAGTTATCGAAACAGAGAGGTGAACAACAGAGGTAGTTCATTTGAAAATCTGTTTCAACCGACATTTCAGCGGTTCGATCTGAATCTGACCAATCGCGGTTTCATGAACGTCATCGGCAACGAAGACGGGGCAATGAGAAACCTGGCTAATTATCTCAGCGAACCGGGAGAATCCCACGTTTTGGTTCTCATCAGAACGAATGGCGACCATCATGCCATCGCCACTCATCAGGAAGCAGGAAAACTCTATATATTCGATCCCAATGAAGGTGAATCCACCGTCAATTCGAGAGAATCGACGGTTAAAAGCACGCTAAGAAATATCATTCAGAACTATTCGTATCGAGTCCCCGTGCCTGAAGTTCATCTGCTTAGAGCAACTTGACTCGCAGCCACAGACATCCCATCACCTCTGTGGCTAGCGCTGTTCAACGTTTTTTCAAGCGCAAACTAATCAGCAGGGAGAGCAACAGCAAAATACTTAAAAAGAGGGTAATACCTGACCAGCCGAACATATGCCAGAACACGCCGCCTAATGTTCCAGCAAGGCTGGAGCCGAAATAATAGGAAAACAGATACATGGAAGACGCCAGCCCTTTTGCCCGCCTAGCCCGCTGACCAACCCAGCCGCTGCTAACCGAGTGAGCGGCAAAGAAGCCGCCGGCGAACAGCATCATGCCGACAAAAATAAATAACAGGCTGTTCAGGGCGATCAGTCCCAAACCGAGCAACATCAAAAGCACCGAAATACTTAATACCGGCCCGCGTCCGAAGCGGTAGGTCAAGGTGCCTGCTTTCGGTGAACTGTAGCTACCGGTCAGGTAAACAATGGACAGTAATCCTACAACGGCCTGACTCAGCAAATACGGCGCCGCCAGTAATCGATAGCCGATATAATTGAACAGCGTCACGAACGATCCCATCAGCAGGAAGCCTTGTAAAAACAGCAACGGTAATCCCGCATCGTGAAAATGCAATTTTGCATTCAATAACAACGTTTTTGGGCGCAAAGAGCCAGGCCGGAAATGACGTGATTCAGGCAAAATACGCCAGAAAGTCAGCGCCGCTATCAGCGCCAGCACACCAATCACGCTAATGGCGATGCGCCAGGGAAAATAATCGGTCAGCACGCCGCTAACCAAACGTCCGCTCATGCCGCCAATCGAGTTTCCGCTGATATACAACCCCATAGAGAAAGCCAACACACTGGGATGCATCTCTTCACTCAGATAACTCATCGCAACCGCGGCAACGCCACTGAGCGATAACCCGATCATCGCCCGCATGATCAGTACGCCTTGCCAACTGGTCATGAAGGCACAAATCAACGTACAAATCGCGGCCAGCATCAGTGAGACGACCATGACGTTTTTGCGCCCAATGGTGTCAGACAACGGGCCGGTAAACAGCAAGCCAATCGCCAGCATCATGGTTGAAACGGAAAGCGCAAGGCTACTGGCCGCCGGTGAAATGGAAAAGTCTTGCGAGAGTACCGGCAACAAAGGCTGTACACAGTAAAGCAATGCAAAGGTGGCAAGGCCGGCAGAAAACAGCGCCAGCGTGACACGCATGAATTGCGGCGTACCGCGTTTGATATAAGGCGTTTTAACGTGGGAACCGGGAACATTGGGAAGCGCTTGCGCATCATCAATAACAGAGACAGATGCGGAAGATGACGGGATACTCAAGATAAATCCTTACCGTACAAGGTAATCATGTAAACAAAACAGGATGAGATCATAGAAGGGGACAATTGTTTTGTATAATATATTAATAATCATAATTAAGATGTTTAACATATGAATATCGAGCTTCGACATCTGCGCTACTTCATCGCGGTGGCAGAAGAACTTCATTTTGGCCGCGCCGCGGAAAGACTGAACATTTCTCAACCGCCATTGAGCCAGCAAATTCAGATTCTGGAAGAACAGGTTGGCGCCCGCCTGCTGGAACGTAATAACCGCAAGGTACAGTTGACGCCAGCTGGCGCCATGTTTCTGAAAGAAGCCTGGGCCATCATTGATCAGGTTGATCAAGCGGCGGAACGCGCATCACGTATTCAGCGCGGTGAAATAGGGGAACTGACTATTGGATTTACTTCGTCGGCCCCCTTTATCAAAACCGTATCACGTAGCCTGCTGCATTTTCGTCAGTCCTACCCGGAAGTGCACATTCAGATGATGGAACTGAACACCAAACAGCAAATCGAACCGCTGTTGAATGGCAAGCTGGATATTGGGGTGATGCGCAATAACCCGTTGCCCGATACGCTTGATCATCAGTTGTTGCTCCATGAAGCGCTGGTCGCGGTTTTGCACGAAGAACATCCGTTGGTCAAGCACGCCACGGACAATACCATCAGTATCAGACAACTGGCGCAGGAACCCTTTGTCTTTTTCTCGCGCGCAGTGGGCACGGCGCTATACGACGAAACGCTGACCATACTCAAGCGATACGACATCAGCCCGTACATTACGCAGGAAGTAGGCGAGGCGATGACGATTGTCGGGCTGGTTTCGTCAGGACTTGGCGTTTCCATATTGCCCGCCTCTTTTACCCGCATCCGAGTGGATGGCGTGAAATATTTGTCGCTGGCCGAAAGCGATGCCACAACGGAAGTGTGGCTGGTTACGGCCCGACACTTGCCGCTGAGTGCGGCGGCACAAACGCTGATTGCGCTGATATTGGGACGATAATCCATGCAATATGTGCGGTAAATCACATAACGAATCAAATATTTGACGGCTTTAGTGAAAAGCTCCACCATACCCGCAGTTTTTTATTTTGCAGCGTGAAAAATAAAGCGCATATCGTCGCAGGCTTTAACCGTCAGGACAGTAGAAAACAGATCCCCAGCCGCCGTATCGCAATGAAAAGTAGGAGCCAGGTTTGTGATTGCCGATGGTCAACCAGGTCATATCGATCAAATTAAACAAATGAATGCCGGTGCGGTTTACCGACTGATCGACAAATATGGCCCGATATCACGTATCGAACTGTCAAAACGCGCTCAACTGGCGCCCGCAAGTATCACCAAAATTGTACGCGAACTGCTGGAAGCTCATCTGGTTCAGGAAACGGAATATCAGGATATCGGCAGCAGAGGGCGTCCGGCAATCGGCGTGATCCTTGATACTCAGGCCTGGCACTTCCTTTCCGTTCGCATTGGCCGCCTTTCGATGACCCTGGCGCTGCGTGATTTGAGCAGTAAACTGGTGGTCGAAGACAATGTTCCACTGCCAGCCGAACATGCTCAGCCTTTGCTGGATCGCATTTTGAGTGAAATTGATAATTTCTTCATTCGCCACCAAAAAAAGCTGGAACGTCTGACGGCTATCGCCATCACTGCGCCGGGCATTATTGATGCCGCAGCCGGTATCATCCATCGCATGCCGTTTTATCATGTTGAAGAGATGGCTATCGGCCCGGCGCTGGAGCAACGAACCGGGCTGCCGATCTATCTGCAACATGATATCTGCGCCTGGACGATGGCGGAAGCGTTATACGGCGCGTCACGCGACTCGCAGAACGTTATTCAAGTTGTTATCGATCACAATGTGGGCGCCGGCGTCATTACCGGCGGCCATATTCTACATGCAGGCAGCCGTAATCTGGTTGAAATTGGCCATACCCAGGTCGATCCTTATGGTAAACGCTGCTATTGCGGTAATCATGGTTGCCTCGAAACCGTTGCCGGTACGGAAAGCATGTTGGAACTGGCTCAGCAGCGAATGAGCGCCTCCATGAGTTCCATTCTGCACAGTTCACCGCTCACCGTAGATAGTCTGTGCGACGCTGCGCTCAAAGGCGACGCGTTGGCAAAAGATATTATTCAGGATGTCGGTAGTAATATTGGTCGTATTGTCGCCATCATGGTGAACTTGTTCAACCCGGATAAAATTTTGGTCGGTTCTCCGCTGAATAAGGCGGCCGGCATTTTATATCCGGCGATTTTAGGATGCATCCGTCAGCAGTCTTTCCCGCCATACAGCCATAACATTCAGGTTGAAGCGACGCACTTCTATAATCAGGGGACGATGCCCGGCGCGGCATTAGTGAAAGACGCGCTGTACAACGGTTCGCTATTGGTGAAGTTGCTGCAAGGTTAAAATATATTTTCTGTCGCACTGTTTAAAACTTCTGTTTTTTTCTTCTCTATCTTCAGGACGAAAGTCCTGAGAAACAAAACATTGAGCTAACGCAAGCCGCCTGAACAGTTCATCGCCTAGACTTTCACTATTGGAAAGCATTTTGTTGTGCTTGTTATTCAGGTGGCCCGGAGTTAGCTCATGTTGAAACGTATATTTGTCACAGGTACTGATACCGCCGTTGGAAAAACGGTGGTTTCCAGAGCGCTATTGCAAAAATTGACCATCAGTGGCAAATCCGTGGCAGGCTATAAACCCATTGCAAAAGGGTGCAGGGAAACAGAAGAAGGGCTGAGAAACCACGATGCGCAACTGTTACAGTCGGCGTCTACTCTTGAGTTAACTTATGAACAAGTAAATCCCATCGCGTTGCCGGAAGATGAAATCAGCGCCAGTGAATACTCGATTAATTACAGTTTGATGACGCAAGGATTGCAGTATCTGAGTGAACACGCTGATATGGTGGTGGTGGAGGGCAGCGGCGGGTGGCGGACGCTAATGAATGATCTGCGGCCTTATTCCGAATGGGTTATTCAGGAACAGCTTCCCGTCGTGTTGGTCGTCGGCATCAAACTGGGTTGTATTAGTCACGCGCTGTTAACCGCTCAGGCTATTCTTAATGACGGTTTACCGTTGGCAGGTTGGGTCGCTAACCGTATTAATCCCGGCCTGGCAAACTATGCGGAAATTATCACCGTACTGCGTAAAAAAATCCCCGCGCCTCAGTTGGGCGAGTTACCTTATCTGCCTCGTGCTGAACAGCGTGATTTATCACCCTATATCGATCTCTCCGCCATTATGAACTAAGCCGCTATTCGCATCAGACATTGAAGCCGCCAGATAAAAGCATGCCTCCCCCCTAACCAGAGGGAGGGCCGCCGACAACGCGGTTACTGCGCCGGTGGCGCCGGTTCACTTTCTGATGGCGCCATCGGACTGTCCGTCCCCATATCATCGTCAGTGTGACGAGTATAAACAATCTTTTGTGAATCATTCTCACAATGACCGACTACCTGACCACCAACCTGGCTCACTTGATCATTAGGCACGATTTCCAGTGAAAAACCGGACTCAGGCACCCCATTATTGATGATTTTCTGTGAGATATCAGCTTTGACACTTTCGCAAGACGCTTGCGCCACCAGAGGCGCAATGACACATAAAGCCGCGCTAAAAATGATGATTTTTTTCATATTGTCACCCTTTTATTTGGATTAAATCATGTCATCCGTCTGATGTTTCAACTTATCAGACAGATGACGATGATTATAAAAGCGTAGACTAAAAATCAAGGCGTGACCGGACGACCGGTACGACGATCAAGACAACGATCTGTATTGGCTTCCCAATAAGCATTCACGTTATAGCTGGCATTACACTTTTCACGTCCATCGATCGCTTTTTCAATTTTATCGAATTCTTTTTCAGTACGGGAATTGACTTTATTACGCAGAGAACGGGTGGAATCCCACTGTTCGCTGCTCTGACGAGCGGCTTCTTTGGATAAGGTGCTGTCGCCAGATTCAATCACAACATGGCGGGTATCCGCCAGCGCGACGGGTTGCCAAGCCGCAGCCATCACGACCAGAGAGAGCGGGATCAACGCCCGAATCAGAGAAGCAAAGGAATGTTGGTTCATGTTTCACCTTGACAGAACAAATGATTAATACAAACGCCACGACGATGATATAACAAAAGGTAGCTTACCATTCTTCATCTCAATAGCACTACAACCGGATCAGGGCGAAAAAGGATAAAAAGCGGCCATTACAGCCGCAGTGTTCAGACAAGCTGCGATTAACTCTCGCGATGCACGCTCAGCCCCGCGAAGGATTGGCTAACCGGCATCATTTCCAATGTATTGATATTGACATGAGCAGGCAACGTCGCCACCCAGAATACGGCCTCTGTCACATCATCCGGTGTCAGTGGCTGAGTATTGCCATAGGTCTGACTCACTTGATCTTCATTACCCTTAAAGCGCACGTTGGAGAACTCGGTGCCGCCGACCAGTCCCGGCTCGATATTCGTCACGCGAATCGGCGTACCAAACAGGTCAGCCCGCAACCCCAGACTGAACTGACGGACAAAAGCTTTACTCGCGCCATAGACGTTTCCACCGGCATACGGCCAGTTGCCAGCCGTTGAACCGATGTTGATCACATGTCCGCGATGACGTTTGACCATGTCCGGCAACAGAGCGCGAGTCATAAAGACCAGCCCTTTGTTATTGGTGTCAATCATGGTTTCCCAGTCATCCGCCGAGGCTTTGTGAGCAGGCTCCAACCCCAGTGCCAGCCCTGCATTATTCACCAGCACATCAATCGCGCGCCAATCAGCGGGCAGGGTGGCGACAGCGTTTTCGATTGCCTTACGATCACGGACATCCAGCGTTAACGTGTACAGCGCATCGCCCAGTTCCGCTTTTAGTGCATCCAAACGCGCCTGGCGACGTCCCGTTGCGATAACTTTATGGCCTTCTTTGATAAATTTACGGGTAATTGACTCGCCAAATCCGGCGGTTGCACCGGTAACAAAAATAATCATGCTATTTTCCTCTGACAGTGTTCATGATTTGCAAACAAACGATGCAGATGCGAAAGATCGCCGCAGAATATTTCAGGCAAATGGTATCAGTCGTCCTGATTATCGGCTTCTACAGCGCTGTACAAACGCTCAAGGATATCAGGAAACGCTGATTGTACCCGGTTCCAGCTTGGCACGAAGGGTTTATCGCCCGGACTTTCGCTGTAAACCTGACCGGCATGGGTAATGACATCCGAGAACAGTTCCACGGCAGATTCTTCAGTATGCCGATCGAAGTGCAGGCCGTTCATACGCGCATCGTGCTCAAATGCATCAATCATATCCAGCGCGGTGCGGTAATATGTGGCGCGCAAAACCCGAAACGAATCTGTTGTGATATTTACGCCCAATATCGCCAGCTTACGATACAGTGCCTTAGTGATATCGCTTGCCATACGTTGCAGACCGGAATGAGGATCATCTTCCGACATCGGCTGATGCTTGTGATCATAATTATCGGCTATATCCACCTGACAAATGCGACTGGTTGCCGTTCCCCGGTGTATTTCCGACAACACGCCAATCTCCAGCCCCCAGTCACTGGGAATCCTCAGGTTATTCAGAATATGCGTACGCATTGCGAACTCGCCCGACAGGGGATAACGATAACTGCGCATGTAATCCAGGTAGTCTGAATTGCCATAAACCTTTTGCAGCGATTTCAGCAGCGGAAAAACCAGCAAACGGCCCACACGTCCATTGAGTTTGCCATCCGCTACACGTGCATAATAACCTTTACAAAAATCATAATGAAAATGTGGATTTGCCACAGGATAAAGCAAACGCGCCAACATATTTCGATTATACGTGACAATGTCACAATCATGCAGCGCTACGCAGGCGGATCGACGCGAGGCCAGTGTATAACCGACACAAAACCACACGTTGCGGCCTTTACCCGGTTCCACTGGCGCCAGCGATTTATCCGCCAGTTCCTCACTGAGCGCTTTCAGGCGAGGCCCGTCATTCCACAAGATGCGGTGACGTTGCGGCAAGCGGGAAAAGAACTCGCGGGCATACTTAAATTGCGCCTCATCAGCGCGATCAAGACCAATCACGATTTCACCGAGATAGGTTACCTGCGATAGCATTTCGACAATATTTCCCAACGCGGGACCTTCAAGCTCCGAATAAAGCGAGGGAAGGATCAGCCCCATGCTGTTCTGGCCGGAAAAGACCTGTAGCTCGTATTCCAGTTCTTCCACTTTACGCTGGGTCAGATTATGGAAATTGGTAATGATCCCATCCTGATAAAATTCACTCATCGCATTCTCCCTCAGGTTGCGTTTATGCTTTATACGCCGGTTTTATCGATGAAAAATCATCGCCAATGAAGTGCGTCAATCCTTCACACCAACCCACAGGCCCCATAGCCTGTGTGCGATACAGCTTGCCAGCATAATCTGGTGGCAGTTCAACTAATTGATTGTCTTTCCCTTTAATCAAAATCGCGTAGTCCATAGCAGTTAACAAAGAGACGTCGTTCGGGCCATCGCCCAAACCAAATGTGGTGACCTGGGTTCCGTTTTTATCGACGTACTGCTTTTTTATCCAGCCTGCCGCCTGTCCCTTACTAACTTGTTGTCCCATTACATGATAAAAGCGACCGCCTTGCGTTAGCGACAACCCATATTCAGCCAGACATTGACGAAAGCGAGCTAACGCCGTGGCGTCATCCAGCCATAGCAGCGGTTCGGACGCTTCCCGTCGACGAGCCAAACCTGCATCTTGCAGTGACAGCCCCGTTACGCTGGCAACCGCCTCGTTATCCATATCGGCAAACCCTTTGAATTGAAAAGATTCCCGTTCCCGTATCTGATGCAGCCGGGCGCAGATAGCCGGATAGTCAGCATCAAAAATCTTACGTGGATAATCCGAGTGTGCGCACCACGCTGGCGGCAACACAATCAACGCACCATTTTCCGCAATATAAGGCAGGTGACTTAACCCCAGTTCGTTTTGCAGTTGCTCAACTTCCGCCGCCGTTTTACTGGTCGTGATAATGACGGGGATCTGCCATTGCCTCAGACGTGCCAGCCACGGACGAGCGGGTTCCCAACGGTAGGTATCATGATCCAGCAGCGAGCCGTCAAGATCGCTGAAAATCATCAGGTTGGCGCTCAATACAGGCATTGCTTCTCCATAATTAATCGGAAATAAACAGATGATAACGATGGGCGTATAAGACGTTGTGTCCAAGCTGGTTGAGATATCAACCTGATAATGCGGATAAAGTGTGATGTGAATCACCATACCTAACTGTATGCGGAAATCGGTGTTTACGCAAATTTACGTATCCTTTGCTCGCGCTTCGCCATTGACGGATAGGGCAAACACATCGCTCTTCTTTGTGGGAATAAATAAAATGCTACACAGCGCAGGAAAAAATGTGGTGAACTAAATCATTGATCTGTTCAAAGCCGCACAGTAAGCAATAAGGAACCATATTGAAATACGTACCAATAACGCCAAACCCCGACCACAACGGCTATAGCGCAAGTCCGGCAAGATATGATGTTATCTCTATTCAATCACAAGTCATTTATGGTTGTGTGGGAAACAGTATCGCAGTTCCCGCGTTAATGCAGCATGGTTTACGGGTTTCATTTGTGCCGACGGTCATATTGAGCAACACGCCTCACTACCCAACCTGTTATGGCGGCAAAGTCCCCGTTGAGTGGTTTGAAGGCTTTCTTAAAGGGCTGCTCGAAAGGGATGGATTAAAACACGTCAGTGCCATTGTCATTGGCTATATCGGCACGCCGACACTGGTGCAGCCACTCGCACAATGGCTGAAAACCGTGCGTGATATCAACCAAAATATCCAGATTATCCTTGATCCGGTAATGGGCGATACTGACTGTGGTTATTACGTCAGCGAAGAAATCAACGAGTATTACCGTCAATATTTACTGCCGATGGCAACCGGACTGACACCGAATGCATTTGAACTGGAATGTTTGTGCGGAAAAACAATTCACAGCGCGGAAGACACCGTCACCGCCGCGAAATCCTTGCTCCAGGGAAATATCGAATGGGTGGTGGTAACCAGCGCGGCTGGCACATCGGATACAAAAAACATTCAAGTCATATGCGTTACCCGCGATGATGCGGTCGTCATCAATCACGCCAGGTTGCCTATCTCGCCAAAAGGGACGGGGGATCTGTTTTGCGCAGAGCTAACGGCTTGGCTTTTAAAAGGTTATTCATTGACGGAAGCCACTGAACGGGCCTGTCGTCAGGTTGAGCAATCCGTACTGAAAACTCAATTGGAAGAAAGCGAAGAACTCTGTATTGCCGCGATTTAAAAGACTTATTGAATATGCGTGACATTGTGCTCAGACATCCTTGTACCACAAGTCATAAAGCCGGTCTTAATGGAATCTCTTGATACCAACCTGACAATTGTCTACATTTATATATGACAAATGTCAGTAAGGAGAGCGTTATGAGAACATATATCCCTGTTGAGAAACCCTGTGATAATGCGCTCTGGCGCCATGCCGGTTTACCCGCGCGCGGAGTAGAACTTACTTTGGTGCTAAAAGCGGGTTTACCTGTTGATGTGTTGGATGATATTCGCCTCTGGTCTTCAATGTCCAAAGCGGACATCATGCGAGTCACTGGCATCAACGAGCGCAATGTTGCTCGTCGTAAAAGCGCCGGGAAAAGTCTATCGCAGGATGAAAGTGAGCGGGTTGCCCGTTTCGTGCGTGTTATGGATGCGGCGGTACAGCTTTTTGGCGGTAACAAATCAGATGCTTATCACTGGCTCAATCAACCGGTGAAAGGACTAGGCTACGTCGCGCCCGTTTCACTGATGACCACGGAAAGCGGGGCATTGGCAGTATTAGATCTGATTGGCAGACTGGAGCATGGCGTTTTTTCATGATTTTTTATCGTCTGATAAAAACGGCCTATGCTTCAGATGCCTGGACAGGATATGGCGCCAAACAATATGGTGGCCGCTGGAACCACAAAGGGTATTCAGCGGTATACGTTGCAACGTCAATTTCACTCGCAGTACTGGAAGTGCTGGTTCATGTATCTAAAGACGCGATACTTGAACAATATTCTCTGTTTAGCATTGAAATTCCTGATGATGAAGTGACATATCTTGCGCCGGATTTTTTACCTGATAACTGGCGGCAAGATCCCGCACCGGTTTCAACGATGGATGTAGGAACCGGTTGGCTGCAATCCGCTGAAGGGATGGCGCTTGTCGTGCCATCCAGCATCATTCCAAGAGAAAGTAATGCGATACTGAATCCAGAGCATCCAGCATTTAAAAATCACTTTGGCACAGTGGAGGAGATACCGTTTTTGTTTGATCGGCGTTTACTTATATAGATAAAGAGTGCAACCGGCTATGGTTGGTAGAGATTAAATTTAACATAATATACATTATGCGCACTAAGATAACGAAGAGCGAAAAATAGCAGCCCCCCAGTATTAATCCTCCTCTCAGTCATATAGCCAACGGCCCGCTTTAGCGGACTCAATTAGCATCGCGATAGTAAAATCAGGCACCTGAGGAATATCATTTTTACGGAACGGATTGAGTAAATTTAGTCCCTACGTTTCACATCTAATAGGTATATAACTCACATATTAATGTGTGCCTGGGAAGTATTTATTTAAAACATACTTCTTGCCATGTTAGTTTTTATTAAGATCACCAGGTTACGATGTTATTTTGTGACTAACTGTTTGTTATTGTTAATATCATGATTATCATTACGTTATGATTATCTGGCCTGATGTTTATGCATAAAAACTCTTGTACTTAAAAGTTTTATATTAATTTTTCTTTGAACCTCCTCCCGCACACTCCTTAATGCTGCTCCGTACTAAAAATATAAACATTTCCCTTTTGAAAGCAAAAGTAGTATATTCCAAAATACCGAGGCGGATTCGAAATCTATTTCGGTTATGGAGTATTTTATTAATCTTTAATCATATGGGATGTGAACATGAATAAAATAACCTCTTTACTAATATCTGCATTATTAGTTACTCCTCTCGTCAATACGGCTCATGCAAAATGGGAATTGGGTGACATATGCTACGGCTATGCCACTGCGACTGGTTCGGGATATTCCGGCGGCGCACTTCTGTTGGATCCCATTCCCCAGGATATGGAAATCACCGCATTAAACCGGAATCAACTGGATTATCGCGGCGTAAAGGCTGCGTTGGCCGGGGCATATTTGCAAGTAAGCGGGCCTAACGGAAGTACAGTCGTATACGTGACTGATTTATATCCCGAAGGCGGCGACTGCGCATTGGATTTATCATTTAATGCGTTTGAAAAAATCGGCGATTTAAAAGATGGGAAAATAGATATCAATTGGGTTTTGATCGAAGCTCCGGTCAATGGCAATGTCGTTTACAGAATAAAAGAAGGCTCAAACCCTTACTGGGCCGCTGTACAATTCAGAAATGTGAAATATCCGGTAATTGAAATGAAATACATGCGGGATAATCAATGGATTTCTGCGCCGAAAACCGATTATAACCATTTCATTTTAGAGCATGTTGGCAATAATAATATTGCTATCGAATTCACCGATATAAAAGGCAACACGCTGCGTGATACGCTGCCGCCCATGTTGCAAAGCACATCATCAGCCTATTTGATCACGGGGAACGTACAACTGTAATAACCCTCTTTCAAGGTCGAGAGTTATTGCTGTTGTTGGATAATGGCTCTCGCCTTCATAAAATTTATCGAGGTTAACTATTTTTCCCGTTCGCGATGACCCTGCCGCCCTTTTCCTCTACAATGAAATATCTTCCTCTACCTGGCGAACCGCTATGTCCCGATTAACGCAGAAAGATATGACCGAAAGTGAGCAACGTCAGTTGAAAACCTTGCTCGATCAGGAAAGAAAAAAACGCGGTCGCGTGCTGACTAATTCCGAAAATAACCACATCAAAGACGATTACATTGATAAGTTAACCAAAGAACGTGAGGCCGTCGTGAAAAAGGCCCAGGCTCAGAGGAAAAAGGACAAGTTCAAACCTGATATTTCAACAACCTATGAGTGGTCTGCCAATACCAATCTCCGAGGCCGACGCTAAACACAAGAATTAACGTGACGAAAATTTTAAGCGGCAGGCTCGACTCCTGCCAATAACATAACCTCTCAATCACTGCGATTGATCTCTATTGGCTATTTTTTCATCAAATCTTGATGGGGGGGAACGCTGATTTTTATCTGCCAGACAAAACAACCGCGATTTTGCCCCGGTATTTGCGGTTTCAATACCATCTATAGCTTAAATATTTGTCTGTTTTGTCACTTCTTTAAGCGTTTGATTCGCCATCATTAGCACTAAAGTATACCCTGTCGCAGATTACATTCTATTTTCTGCTTTAGGCATCTATTACAAAAGGTCTCTTTTGCGTGGCAAAATTATTTTTACGTAGTGGAAGTTTGGATGATTTTCTGGCGCTAGGCGAAAATGGGCAGCCGGTTTATGCATCAGCACTTCAGTTACGGGAAACATTACGTCTGCGAAAACAACAGCAGATTGCAGACTGTCTGGCGATCCCCCAGCCTAATGAAAATGGCGACCGAATTGACTGGTATTCGCCAGTCGAAGGCAAAATTACCTCATGGATTGCTGCTAGCGAAGAAGAACGCAATGTTGCGCTAAAACGATTGGAAAATTATCAGGCTACTGTTGCTGAAATCAGCCAGCGTGCGCAAAATGCGGAGAAAGCCGGTCAAAAGCTGTTTGGCGTTCTGCTGGCGAAAGCTATCCAGTTTCCGGGGCCGAACCATGTCTATCTGGTTGATGGAAATCCAGTACTGACCTTCTGGGGCTTCGTCAATCTGGATAAGAAATCCCGCACCGATGCGCTTGATTGCCTGCGCCCGGCAGAAAAAGAGAGTGAGCCGCTGTTTACGGTGCCCACATCCGCTTATGCGCAGCCTCCCGCGGCCCCCGCTGTTGCGCCCGCACCCAAACCTGTCGTCACGCCGGAGCCTGTTCCCGCCCCCCAACCCGCCGTTGCTGTCCGCAGTCCCTGGATGCGGATGTGGTGGCTACTCCCGGCGGCGGCGTTGGCGACGGTATTGACGTTGCAAATTCGTGGATGCGTGTCGGAACAGAGCGCCGCTTCCGAGACGGATCGATTAGCATCAGCCAGTACGCCGCAAAAACGCGTCCTGCCTTCTTCCGCCCCGCAGCCGCCGGTCAATAACGCGCCTGCTCCGGCTGAAACCACACCCGCCGAACCCGTCGTCGAAAAAGCGCCGCCGGCTGAAACCGCGCCCCCTGAAACGACGATAGCCGCACCGGTGGCGGAAACACCCGCCGTCAAACCGCCGGCCGCCAGTGAACCCAAAGACATTGCAGCGCCGCCAGCCCCGCTTCCTGAGCCCGCGCCGCCGGTGGTTCCCGCCGGGAAAGACGATCTGGTGATGCCTGCGGATGCGGTGCGTATCGGTTCCATCAAATTCCTTAATGGGACCTGGCGTGTTGCGGTTGATGCCAAAACACCGCCGATCACCGGTCGCCCGCCGAGCCTGAGATACCAAATCAAGGATGGTCGAGGCACCGCAAGGATTACGCACGGTGATGGCGTCACTTGTCGTGCGAATATTGAAGCCGGATTGATGAGCTCCGGTAATCTGATTATTAACAGCCGTTCCAGAGCGCGGTGCAGTGATAACTCCAGATTCCAGATGCCGGAAATCGTGTGTAAACAAAGCGCGGCTGGCGCGGCGGAGTGTATTGGTCGCTACAACGCCGATTCGGTCTTCCCTATGACGGTAACGCGCGAGAGTAAATCCTAATGCTGGCAACGATTACTGATTATAAACAACGAATTACGCTTATTCAGGACAGCGGGATCCAGTTTCTGGATTTCGCACTGAAACCGGAAGCAAGCATTGATTTTCCAAATAAATATGTCCGTAAAAGCGCCAACGGGCCGCTACTGCGCCTGATTTATGATGAACAGACAGACAAGTATTTGCTGCCCTCGCCCATCGGCGCGCTGCCGGAGGTGGTCAAGCCGGAACTGAGTATTCCGCTTGAGCAATCGCTGAAGTTGCTGGAAAAAATCTGGCTGCCGCTGCCTTTTTTACGCTTCAATCCGCCGCGTACCTTTATGGGCGGGCCGGATAACTGGGCGCGGATGCAAATCCTCGCGCTGGATAAGCCGGATCAGGACGGTAATACTCACCGCATCTGCCTGGCTTTTGATACCAAAGTGTATCCTGAAGGACATCCCTATGAAGCGCTGGCGCCCAATGAGAATGACATCAAAACCGGCGGCAGCTTTGCCCTGGCTTACCACAGTGATGAACTGGGGGAGTTTCTTGATCAAACCTGGGTTGACGGCTGGTTGAGGGAAGTATTCGTTCAGCAGGCCACCCGGCAGGAAAATCGGGATGCCCGTGATATCAAGGCCGCGCTCAGAGGATTTGAATATCAGGCGCACTTCATGAACCTGCTGGACATGTTGGGCAATCAACTGTCCGTGCCAGAAATTCGCATTAATACCAAAACGTTACAAGAACCCGCCGTCAATGTGGATCTGATCCTTGATGTCGGTAACTCGCACACTTGCGGTATTCTGGTTGAAGACCATGCGGATGAAAGCAATGGCCTGAAACAGACCTACGAATTACAACTGCGTGATCTGAGCGAACCGCATTACCTGTATAACGAACTGTTTGAGAGCCGTGTTGAATTTGCTCAGGCGAAATTCGGTAAGCAAAACTTCTCCGTGGAAAGCGGTCGCGATGATGCTTTCCTCTGGCCGTCAATCGTCCGTGTCGGTCGTGAGGCGAGCCGGATGGCGCTGTTGCGTCAGGGTACAGAGGGTTCAACGGGGATTTCCAGCCCGCGTCGTTATCTGTGGGATGAAGAGAGCTATGCCCCTGGCTGGCGTTTCAGCCAGCCCGATGCGCATTCGCAAAATGAGCCGCTGGCGACGGCCATGCCGCTGACCATCCTGCTCAATGATGAAGGTCAGCCGCTGTACAACCAACCGTTGGACGAGCGATTGCCCGTATTCTCCGCGCACTACAGCCGCAGTGCCATCATGACATTTATGCTATCCGAATTACTGCTTCAGGCGATGATGCAGATGAACAGCGCGGCGCAACGGCTGAAAATGATCCACAGTGCCGCGCCGCGTCAGTTGCGCAACATTATTCTGACGCTGCCCTCGGCCATGCCCAAGCCCGAACGTGAAATTTTCCGTCGCCGGATGCATGAAGCGATCGCGCTGGTATGGAAAGCTGTCGGCTGGCATCCGCTGGATGATGACTTCACTACGACCGCGGACAAGCAAAAAAGCCGCGTACCCGTGCCGGATGTGCAGATCGAATGGGACGAAGCCACTTGCGGACAAATGGTCTATTTGTATAACGAGGCCCAGGTGAATTTCGGTGGCCGCGCCGAAGACTTTTTTGCCAGTATGGTACGCCCGGATAAAGAACTGGCCGAAGGTGAGCCAGCCGGTAAAACATTGCGTATCGCGTCGATAGATATCGGCGGCGGCACCACCGATCTGGCGATTACCCAGTATTTGCTGGATGACGGCGTCGGCAACAATGTCAAAATCATTCCACGCCTGTTGTTCCGCGAAGGTTTCAAGGTCGCGGGCGACGATATTCTGCTTGATGTGATCCAGCTTTATGTTTTACCGGCGCTTCAGTCGGCATTAAAAGATGTCGGCCTAGCCAGCCCGGACACGCTAATGGCGAAATTGTTTGGCAATGAAGGCAGGATGGACGGGCAACTCACCCTGCGTCAGCAGGTGACGTTACAGATCTTCATCCCAATTGGCCGCGCGATCCTGGAGGCCTATGAAAGCTTCGATCCGCTGGACGCCAGTGCCGAAATCGAATCGACTTTCGGCGAGTTACTGACGCAACATCCGACACAGAAAGTGCTGGAATACATCAACAACGAAGTACAGCGCGAATTGCCGGTAGATGACAACCCGTTTGATATTCTGCAAGTACCGCTGATTCTCAAATTGAGCAAGCTGCACGGCGAATTTTTGTCCAACCGCATGAACATTACGCAGAATCTGCGTTTAATGTCCGAGGTTGTATCGCTCTATGCCTGCGATATTTTATTGCTAACCGGTCGTCCTTCGCGTTTCCCCGGCATTCAGGCGTTGTTCCGGCATTTACAGCCCTTGCCGATTAATCGCATGTTGTCGCTGGACGGTTACCATACCAATGACTGGTATCCGTTCAATAAACGTGGCCGTATTGATAACCCGAAATCGACCGCGGCGGTAGGCGCCATGTTGTGTCTCCTGGCGCTCGATCTGCGTCTGCCAGGCTTCTATTTCAAAGTCGGCGATTTTCAGCCCTATTCCACCATCCGCTATCTCGGCATGATGGATAGCAACAATGCGCTGACCACGGATAACGTGTATTACAGCGATATCGATCTGGATGAAGCCGATTTCAAACTGGACCCGGAAGCGAGTTTTCAGGTACGCGGTTCCCTATGCCTGGGCTTCCGTCAGCTTGATAACGAACGCTGGCCCGCATCTTCGCTGTATACCCTGTCGATCGTCGATCAGGAACTGGCGAGAAAAGTGGTTGGCGACAGCGTCCTGCGCGTCAAACTGGCGGTGACGAAAGGCGACGGTCAGGATAGCCCGGAACGGTTTGAAATCGCGGATGCCGTTCTGGAAGATGGCGCGCATGTTCCCGTACAGTATTTACGGCTTAAGTTGAACACCTTGACCGCTAACGGCACCGGCGCCACGCACTACTGGATCGATAGTGGGAGTGTATTTAGAAAATGAGACCCTTAACGCCCAAACAACTCTCAAGCCGACTCAACAACCAGTTACAAGCTGTCACCGAGGGCGTTGATCAGGCTATCGACTGGATTGAAAACACGCGCCAGAATGCGCCGCGACTGGATATGGAAGCAGACCGGCTGGTTGTCAAGCTGCGTCACCACCGCAACAAAGCAAAACATCTGGCTGACGTATCGCTCAAGGATATCGCCATTGGTTTCTTTGGTCTGTCGCAGGCGGGGAAATCTTATCTGATTTCTTCGCTGGCATGCGGCGAAAATGGCAAGCTGGAAACATCATTGGAAGGACAACAGTTCGATTTTCTGGCACAGATTAATCCGGCGCATCAGACCACGGCGCTGGTCACGCGTTTTAGCCGTCAGGCTGGCGTAAAAAACAAATCCTTCCCGGTGCAATTGTTGCTGCTCAGCGAAGTAGACATCGGCAAGATTATGGCGCATGCCTTCCTGCATGATCTCAATCAGCAAACGTCGTTCGAGGAGTTAGATGAGCATTATATTGCCGAACACCTGAAAACCCTGCTGAGACACCGTCAGCCGGAGCCGGTGGAAGGAATGACCCGCGATGAAGTGGTCGAATTGTGGGATTATCTGGCCCGTCACGACGCCAAGCGGCAAAAACAGTTGGAAACGCACTACTGGCCTGTCGCCGTGGAGTTGGCGCCTTACCTCGGCATTGACGATCGCGCCCGGTTGTTTTCCGTGTTATGGGGCGATCTCAAAACCTTAACCGACGCCTATCGTCATTTCGGTCATACCTTGCAACACCTTTCCGGTACAAGCAAGGTACTGGCGCCGCTCAGAATTCTGGTCGATGAAAACCAGCAACCCGCCAACGGCATTATTAACGGTGCGACACTGAAGCGTCTTAACACCCCATCAGACCCCGGCGTATTGGTAAGGCCGGTGATCAATGGTCGTGCGGGAAAAACCGCCGAGATATCGCTGGCGGAGTTAACCATGTTGGCGGTTGAACTCCTGATCCCGCTGCATTCACCTACCCGCGAATCCTTATTTGAACAAGTCGATATTCTGGATTTTCCCGGCTTTGGCGATATCGCCGAAGCCACTGACGATGCGCAAACGGCGGAAACCAGCAATGACAGCCACCCGCTGGCGCAAATACTGCTGCGCGCCAAACGCGCCTACCTGTTGGAACGTTATACCGATAATCAGGAAATGAACGTCCTGATGGTCTGCACCGCGGCTGGTAAGCGCGAAGATGTCAAAACCGTAGGCAAAGCCCTGGATTACTGGGTACGGCAAACGCAAGGCGAAAACGCCCAGATCCGCAGCCGACGCAAACCGGGCCTGATCTGGGCGGTTACCAAATTCGATCGCCGCATTACCCACGGCCAGAACCATGACGCCGCCGTACAGCGCTACGTCGGCAATCCCGGCGATGCCTGGGGAACCATGCTGGCGATGGATAAACGCGGCGTAACCCGCATGGCGACCTGGCTGGGAACTGAAGTGCACCGGGAAGTAAAACTTGGCCGTATCAGCGAACAACTCAGCGAAATTCAACGCGAATTGAGTGACAACCTGTTGGGGAACTGGTATCACCCCGCTGGCACCGATGATCCAGCGGAGAAACAACGCGTCGCGGAGACATTACTTAAATCATTGCAGACGCGCACCGGCGTACACGGTGAACTACTGGAGCGCCTGCTGCCTTCCCGCGACGAACTGCGCCGTCTCTATCTGAAACAGCAAGATCAACCGGAATATGGTCCGTACCATGCTGAAATTGAAGAAGCAGGCACGCCAGCCGTCAGCATCGATCCTTTTGGTGTCGGGATCGACATCGATCTGTTCGCCGACGATCCGATCGAACCTGAACCGCAGCCGCCTTCCCCGGTTCAGGCATTGGATCACGGTTATGAAGCCGGGTATGCGCATCATGTCTATCGCTACTGGATCAACCATCTACGCAACCTGCCCGACAACGCGCCATTAATTGAACTATTAGGCGTGACAAAAGCCACGGTTGAAATGCTGGTGAAAGAGCTCATCACCGCCAGCATTCGCCTGAATATCGAGAATTCGCTGGTGGGCATGCTGGTCGATTCGGAGCAACTGGGGGTACACCGTGAAAACAAAGCGGATCGTCAGGTATCCCGCGTGCTGACAGTGCTGGGTGACTTCGTGGCCTGGCTGGGCTTCCAGCAAATAGCGGAAGAATTGCGTCCTGCCAGCCGTATCAATCGTGGCTACAAGATTTTTGCCAAGCCGGAAAAACAGACCGTCAATTTCGGTGCATCTCAGCGCCTGACCAAACTGGCGTTAACGCCCACCAACAATACCGCTTTTTATATCTATGACTGGCTGGTCGGTTTGAATGAAACCATTATTCAGAATGCGGGCTATTCCGCCGCAAGGGAAGTGAGCGCTAAACAGCGCGAGCAGTTAGCCGCTATTCTGGCGCTGATTAAACCGGTGGAAAAATAATCAACTCCGCGCACAAAAATCGCTGTATTTTTGTGCGCGGTCGTTAAACAGTATCTGTTTTTACCCTGCTCTTTCCCCGGTATCATTCTGTATTTCCAATGCGTTAATTTGACGCACCGGCTGACTCAACTATCCTTTCATTCCAATACATTCATTCCAATATGAGGCGTTATCCCTGCGCAAGCAGATTCATCCGCGAGGTAAAGACGATGAAACTGAAGGCATTTATACTGACAGGCATGTTCTTTTCCTGTTCCGCATTCGCAGCCAGCACAACGGTAACCCTGAATGAAGCGTTACCGACTGGTGAGGGTAATGGCGTTGGCGAGGTAACCTTGACTGAAACACCCTACGGCCTGTTACTGACACCAAATCTGACAGGATTGCCGCCTGGTATTCATGGTTTCCACATTCATGAAAAAGGCAGTTGTGAACCCGCACAACAGGATGGTAAAGCTGTCCCGGCGCTGGCTGCCGGCGGCCATCTTGATCCTGACAAATCCGGTAAACACCTCGGCCCTTATGATAACAGCGGGCATCTTGGCGATCTGCCGGGGTTGGTGGTGCAAGCTGACGGCACCTCAACCTACCCGGTTCTGGCTCCGCGCATCAAATCGCTGTCAGAAGTGAAAGATCATGCATTAATGGTGCATGCCGGTGGCGATAACTATGCCGATAGTCCGGAAAAACTGGGCGGCGGCGGTGCTCGTATGACGTGTGGCGTGATCAAGTAATTCACCTGCTGATGCCGTAGCAAAACCCGATACGGCATCGGATTTTCAAGGTCTTCCTGCCACTTTTTTAGTGGACGAAACAATTAATAAAAATTTTAATGTGATCTATCTCCCATATTTTCCGATAAAATACGTGCTGTATTTCTCTTTTTCCTTGTTATTAATTGCTAGTTGTCGCATTTTATTTTTAATAGCGAATAATGACGGTTATAGATAAGGAATAGCGATGCAGGTTTTCTTTCTGGATAAAATGTTGACCCCAATTGGCGAATTAATGATTGTTGCGGATGAAAATAATCACCTTCAGGCAGTTGAATGGAGCGAATATGAAGAAAGATTATATCGTTTGCTCAATCGCACTCATCGCCATACCCCTTTCTCATTGCAACCACGCCATAATCCCGGCGGACTGACGGAAAGCCTGCAACGCTATTTCGCAGGAGAATTAACCGCTATCGAATCATTGCCGGTTGCATCGGCAGGCACCGAATTTCAACAGCAGGTATGGGGAGCATTACGCCAGATTCCAGCTGGAAAAATAATGACTTACGGCTCGCTGGCTGCACGATTGAACCGCCCCGCCGCATCACGTGCTGTCGGTATGGCGAACGGCTCGAATCCAATCAGCATCGTGGTGCCTTGCCATCGGGTTATTGGCGCCAACGGTACATTGACTGGCTATGCTGGCGGCGTACACCGAAAACAGTGGCTGTTAACTCATGAGGGATATTTTCCACAGCCGGATTTATTGCCGTCATAAAGAATATTTTCCATGACAAGATTTTGATCGCTAACACTTATTCCGCTAACTATTAGTCCGAATTTATAGTGAGCTCACTATTTACTGCCCTTTTCTGGGGATGAGCAGTCTTATCAGCGACGATAAAAGCTGTTAAAATTGACCGATATCAATTATCGCCTGAGCAAAGTCTATGATCCCGGAAAAGCGAATTATTCGACGCATTCAGTCTGGCGGTTGTGCTATCCACTGCCAGGATTGCAGCATCAGCCAGTTATGTATTCCTTTTACCTTAAATGAACACGAGCTTGATCAGCTTGATAATATTATTGAAAGGAAAAAACCCATTCAGAAAGGACAAGCGCTATTCAAAGCGGGCGATGAGTTAAAGTCGTTGTACGCTATCCGTTCAGGCACCATTAAAAGCTATACCATCACTGAACAAGGTGATGAGCAAATTACTGGCTTCCACCTGGCGGGCGACCTGGTAGGTTTTGACGCGATCGGCAATGCGCAGCATCCAAGCTTCGCACAGGCGCTGGAAACGTCCATGGTATGTGAAATCCCCTTCGAAACGTTGGATGACCTCTCCGGCAAGATGCCCAATCTGCGTCAGCAAATGATGCGCCTGATGAGCGGTGAAATCCGGGGCGATCAGGATATGATCCTGCTGTTATCGAAGAAAAACGCGGAAGAACGTCTGGCGGCGTTTGTTTATAATCTGTCGCGCCGTTTCGCCCAACGTGGTTTTTCTCCTCGTGAATTCCGTCTGACCATGACCCGCGGCGATATCGGCAACTACCTGGGATTAACCGTTGAAACTATCAGTCGTCTGTTGGGGCGTTTCCAGAAGAGCGGCATCCTGGCGGTAAAAGGCAAATACATCACCATTGAGAAAATTGACGCGCTTTCCGAACTGGCGGGGACAGCGCGTAACAAAGCCTAACCGATTGGCGGATCAGTGAATATTCTATTTTATTGATCCGACCCACATCATCTGTTGTCCAAAACGATTCCCTTAGGGTACTCTTAATTTACAGGCTGTGACCAGCAGCTGTTTGGAGGACCTATGGCAAAGTATCAGAACTTACTTGTAGCTATTGACCCAAACCAGGATGACCAGCCAGCACTGCGTCGGGCGGTATACCTGGTTCAGCGGCTTGGCGGCCGAATCAAGGCTTTTTTGCCCATCTATGATTTTTCTTATGAAATGACTACCCTGCTATCTCCCGACGAACGAACAGAAATGCGGCAAGGCGTCATTCAGCAGCGTACCGATTGGATTGCGGAACAATGCAAATATTATCTTGATGCAGGCGTTCCCATTGAGATTAAAGTGGTCTGGCACAATAAACCGTATGAAGCCATTATCCGCGAAGTGATTGCCGGGCAACATGACCTGCTGTTAAAAATGACGCACCAGCATGATCGGTTGGAAGCCGTCATCTTCACCCCGACCGACTGGCAGTTATTGCGTAAATGCCCTTGCCCGGTGTGGATGGTGAAAGATCAACCCTGGCCAGAAGAAGGACGCGCATTGGTTGCCGTCAATTTAGCCAGTGAAGATCCCTATCATGATCCGCTCAACATCAAGCTGGTTTCTGAAACCCTGGAACTGGCAAAACAGGTGAATCAAACCGAAGTCCATCTGGTCGGCGCTTATCCGGTTACGCCTATCAACATTGCCATCGAACTGCCGGACTTTGATCCCGGCGTATACAACGATGCCATTCGTGGTCAGCATCTGATAGCCATGAAAGCATTACGGCAAAAGTTTGGGCTGGACGAACGTGTAACTCATGTGGAAAAAGGTTTGCCGGAAGAAGTCATCCCCGATCTGGCGGAACATTTACAGGCCGGTGTCGTGGTATTGGGTTCACTTGGCAGAACCGGGTTATCGGCGGCCTTTATCGGTAATACGGTGGAACATGTTATCGATCATCTGAAATGCGACCTGCTGGCGATCAAGCCCGATGACTTTGTTTCGCCGATGACGCTTGAGGATGAAGAAAACGATGAGGAATAGCGCGGACTGATTAAATCGAGATAAATCGATAAAAAGTAAAAAGGGGCGATTATCACGCCCCTTTTGCTTTTGTTAAAACAATAATGAATCACACGCTTACAGCGCTTTCAGAATCGCCTCTACACTCTCTTTGGCATCGCCAAACAGCATCTGGGTATTTTCTTTAAAGAACAGCGGGTTTTGAACGCCGGCATAACCGGTATTCATGGAACGTTTGAACACGATAACGTTCTGCGCTTTCCACACTTCCAGCACCGGCATCCCGGCGATGGGGCTATGGGGATCTTCCTGAGCCGCCGGGTTAACCGTATCGTTGGCGCCGATAACCAGTACCGTATCGGTATCGGAGAAATCATCATTGATCTCATCCATTTCCAGCACGATATCATAAGGGACTTTGGCTTCAGCCAGCAGCACGTTCATGTGACCGGGCAGACGCCCCGCAACCGGATGAATACCAAAGCGGACGTTAATACCGCGAGCACGCAGTTTGGCCGTAATATCGTGCACGGGATATTGCGCCTGCGCCACCGCCATTCCGTATCCAGGCGTGATGATCACTGAACTAGAGTTCCTGAGCAATTCAGCGACCTCTTCCGCAGACGCTTCACGATATTCGCCCAACTCCTCGCTTTCACCCGTGGAAGACCCGTCAGTGCCGAAGCCGCCGGCGATCACGCTGATAAAGGAGCGATTCATCGCTTTACACATGATGTAGGACAGAATCGCGCCGGAGGAACCAACCAGCGCACCGGTTACGATCAGCAGATCGTTGCTCAACATGAAACCGGCGGCGGCGGCGGCCCAACCAGAGTACGAGTTCAACATGGAAACCACGACCGGCATATCCGCTCCGCCGATAGACGCCACCAGATGCCAGCCAAACGCCAGCGCGATCGCCGTCATCAGCAGCAACGCGATAACCTGCAATGCCACGCTACCCGTGTTGACGAAGGCCAACAACAACAGGAAAGACACAATCAGCGCCGCCAGATTCATCTTATGGCGGTGCGGCAGCATCAGTGGTTTGGAAGAGATCAACCCGCGCAGTTTGCCAAACGCGACGACGGAACCGGTAAAGGTCACCGCACCGATGAAGATACCCAGGAAAACCTCCGTTAAATGGATATTCACTAGCACCGGATCGGTGATTTCACCGTGATCGAGGAAGCTGTTAAATCCAACCAGCACCGCCGCCAGGCCCACAAAGCTGTGAAGAATGGCGACCAGTTCCGGCATTTCCGTCATTTCAACTTTACGCGCCAGATAAACACCGATCGAACCACCAATTACCATCGCCACGATAATCCAGCCGACATTACCGGCATCAGGCCCCAGGATGGTGGCAAGCAGGGCAATCGCCATCCCGGTGATGCCGAAAACATTCCCCTGACGGGATGTTTCGTGCTTGGATAACCCAGCCAAACTGAAAATGAATAAAATCGCGGCAACAATGTATGCAGCGGTAACTAATCCTCCAGACATGTGCTACCCCTTAATTTTTGCGGAACATTTTCAGCATGCGCTGAGTAACGGTGAAACCACCGAAAATATTGATGCTGGCAATCAATACGGCGATGAAGGAAAAGAAAGACACCCATCCGCCGTGACCGATTTGCAACAATGCCCCTACAACGATAATGCCGGAAATCGCATTGGTAACCGACATCAATGGCGTGTGCAGCGCATGACTGACGTTCCACACCACGTAATACCCCACGACGCAAGCCAGCGCGAAAACGGTGAAGTGCGACAAAAACTCTTTCGGCGCCACGTTAGCCAGCCAGCCAAACAACAGGATCGCCAATGCGAGGAAAGCATATTTCCTCCAGGGCGACGAAGGTTTGGCTTCTTCTTTTACCACCGAGGCGGCGGGCTTGGCCTGTTGCGGCTGAGCGGAAACCTGAATCGGCGGCGCCGGCCAGGTGACTTCGCCATTTTTGATGACGGTGACGCCACGAATGACATTGTCTTCAAAATCGACGTCAATCTCGCCGTTTTTCTCTTTACACAACAGTTTCAGCAGGTTAACCAGGTTGGTGCCGTAAAGCTGAGAAGACTGGGTGGGCAGGCGGCTTGGCAAATCGGTATAACCGATAATCTTAACGCCGTTTTCCGTTACCGTGACCTGATCGGCGACGGTCAACTCACAATTACCGCCCGTCTGCGCCGCCAGATCAACCACCACGCTGCCGGGCTTCATGCTCAGCACCATCTCTTTAGTAATCAGACGCGGAGCCGGTTTACCGGGGATCAGCGCGGTAGTGACAATGATGTCTACCTCTTTCGCCTGCGCCGCAAACAGTTCCATTTCCGCTTTGATAAAAGCTTCGGACATCACTTTCGCATAGCCGTCGCCGCTGCCGGCTTCTTCCTCAAAGTCGAGTTCAAGGAATTCGGCGCCCATACTTTTGACCTGCTCCTTCACTTCAGGACGAGTATCAAAAGCACGTACAATCGCGCCGAGGCTTCCGGCTGCGCCAATAGCGGCCAACCCTGCCACGCCCGCGCCGATAATCATCACCTTAGCGGGCGGAACTTTACCGGCGGCGGTGATTTGCCCGGTGAAAAAGCGGCCAAATTCATGGGCGGCTTCAACAATCGCGCGATAACCGGCGATGTTGGCCATCGAACTGAGCGCATCCATAGACTGGGCGCGGGAAATGCGCGGCACCGAGTCCATTGCCAGCACCGTCACCTCGCGGGCAGCCAGTTTTTCCAGCAGTTCAGGGTTCTGAGCAGGCCAGATAAAACTGACGATAGTACTTCCCGCGCGGGTCAGTTCAATTTCATCATCCTGCGGCGCATTCACCTTCAGAACAATATCTGATTGCCAGACTTCAGGCGTGCCGACAATCGATGCGCCAACTTGCTGATATGCCGCATCGTCAAAGCTGGCCAGTTTTCCCGCCCCACTTTCTATCGCGACCTCAAAGCCAAGTTTCAGCAACTGTTCCACCGTTTTCGGCGTTGCTGCAACCCGTGCTTCATTGGTCAACCGTTCTCTTGGTACACCAATACGCATACTGATTCCCTTTTTCGCTTATTTGTAACGAAGGTTGTTATTTTCAATGCATCTGTACAATGAACCAGCCGAGACTTATCGCCCCCTATATTTCTTGAGCAAATTCACCCATACCCGTCATACTTCAGGTTGCAGATACGCTGACTTTCCTGCCACTCGAATTATTAAGTGTATATAACCTACTGAAAATGTGATTGCTGATCCATACATAAAACGAAGTTCACAGAAAAGTCGAGTTACTACCGGGCGCGACCGCTTTTTTTGGTCATAAAACACGTTTATCGGCTTCTTTTGTAGCATTATTATTAAACTATTGTTCGGTGTTATTTCACAAAAATGATGTGTTACGCGGTTGTTAATACGAAAGTTTGTATAAATATCCCTTATGATGATAAAACAATCATTAACCGATATTATTAGTGCTTTTCTCTCTTTTGTTGAGACGAAAATAACCCCGAATGCCGCTTAAAATGCTGAAGCGTACCGGTTTATTCCGTGCGATAATCGGCGACTGTTCTGTTACATCTTGATTGCTAAGCACGTTGTAAACCCAATGCGTCAGGCGAAAGGATTTTTTATGAAGCTGAAGACTACTATTATTGCGTCCACGTTACTTTCATTATCTGCATTTTCAGCGCACGCAGCGCAAGAACTCACGCCAGAGCAGGCTGAATCTCTGCAACCCTTTGAGCGCATTTCTTTTATCGGGCGTTTTAATGCGATACACGAAGCCGTCGCCGCCGCCTCGAAACGTGCTGATAAGTTAGGCGCCGATTCGTTTTATGTTCAGAGCACGAGCGACCTGAACTCTCGTGGTAACTGGAAGGTAACGGTCGATCTTTACCATAAAGACGCGCCAAAAGTGAGTAAAGAGATTGAGTACCGTCGGTTTAACGGCGTGAAAGAACTGCCAAAAGATGTCGCTTATGGTCTGGAGCCATTCGATACGGTCACGGTTAGCGGCTTTTTCCGCAGCCAGCCGGATCTCAATGACGCCATCGCCAAAGCAGCAAAACAGAAAGATGCCGATGCTTTCTATATTGTGCGCCAGGTGGATGTGAACTCCAGCGGCGCTAATCAGAAAGTCACCGCCTACATTTATAAAGCCGATGCGCCAAAACGTCAGATTCAAAGTACGGATACGATCCCGGCGGATTCTGATGCCGGACGTGCGGCGCTGGCAGCCGGCGGTGAGCAGGCGGCCAAAGTGGAAATTCCCGGCGTCGCCACCTCTGGCAGCCCAAGCCGCAACATCGGCAACTTCTTTGAAACGCAGTCGTCAAAAGGCGGGCGCTACACTGTCACTTTGGCGGACGGTACCAAAATTCAGGAACTGAATAACGCAACAGCCGCACAAATGGCGCCATTTGATTCCATCCAGTTCCGTGGCAACTACACCAATATGACCGCCGTTTCCGAAGCCGTCGCCAAACGCGCCGCCCAGAAAGGTGCCAAGTACTACCACATCACCCGGCAGTGGGAAGGCAAAGGCAACAACATGACCATCAGCGCCGACCTGTATAAATAAACGTGCTCAAACGCAAAAACCCGCATGCGATGCGGGTTTTTTTAAGCTTAAGATCACGTCAGGCCTAAAAAACATCAATGCGTAACAAACTCGCCTTTCTTTAACCTCTGCACGCTGTTGCCATTCACATCAACCGCCTGCATATCCGCTCCTTTCGCTTTTAGCGCGTTCAGCAACTCTTCACGCTGGAATAGCGAGGCGAACATGGCGGCAGTTTGTCCGGCATTATTGCGCTCATCAGGATTACACTCTGCCGCGATTAACCGCCGTGCGATTTTAACTTCGCCTTTGAATACGGCGCCCATCAGGGCGCTATTGCCGCGCTTGTCGCGTAAACAAGGATCGGCGCCAGCCTGCAATAACTTCTCAACCGCCGCGTCATGCCCGTGATACGCGGCCAGGATCACCGCCGTATAACCCTTTTCATCCGCGACATTGAGATTGTATTTGGCTGTAATGAAGGTGTCGAGAATAGTAAGATCGCCCTCTCTGGCCGCGTTCCATAAATAGGTATCCAGCGATTGCTTTAGCGCGCGTTCATTCTGAATCTTTTCGGCGGCCTGAGCCACAGAAAAGCCTGTCGCCAAAAGACATAGCGTTAGCAATAACGATTTCATCGTTGTTCCCTCCTGGTCGCTTTATAGCCCGCGCCGGTTCATGGCGCGGACAATAAAGGTATAACGATTAATCAGACAGCTTCTCTGCCAGTTTTTGTACTGTCGACAGGTCGGCTTTGGCTACTGAGGTCAGGCGCGTACCATACTCCTGGTCGGCTTTGTAAAAATACGACAGCATAATATCGCGGCTTTTCACATCTGCCGTCGCCAGGGCTGATCCCAGACTGTTTACCAAATCTGTGCGATCTTTTTCGCTATAGGAGCGATACAACTCGCCGGTTTGCTTAAAGTTCTGCTCACGCTGGATTTTGCTCTGTGTTGTCGTTCCCTGTAACGGCAGGTGGCTGTAACGAGCAGACGTCAGTTCTTCACGCGGATACAAACGGCTCGGCTGATAATTTACGCCTTTATCCTGTGTTTTTCCGCTGTTCATGCCGCCGTCCTGATTGCCGTTGTTGACCTTATTGCGCGGCGCATTGATCGGCAGGCTCAGACCATTTGCGCCAATACGGTACATTTGGGTGTCGGCATAAGCAAAAAGACGTCCCTGAAGCAACTTATCTTCAGACGGTTCGATACCCGGCACCAGATTGGATGGCGCCATCGCAACCTGTTCGGTTTCCTGGAAGATGTTGTCAGGATTTTTATTCAGCACCATCTGCCCAATTTTACGCTCCGGCACATTCGGCCAGATTTTGGTGGCGTCCAGCGGATCGAAATCAAATGTTTTCAGCGATTCCGGCGTCAGCACCTGGATATAGAGATCCCATTTTGGGAAGTCGCCACGGTTGATTGCCGACACCAAATCGTTCGACATATGGCTGTAATCTTTGCCCTGCACCTTCTCAACTTCTTGAGGATCAAGATTTTTTATTCCTTGCCGTGTTTTCCAGCGAAATTTCACGTAGTGAACTTCACCCTTGCTGTTGACAAATTTATACGCATGTACGCTATTGCCATCCATATTCCGGTAGGTGGCTGGCGTCCCTTCGTTGGAATAGAGCAATGTCAGGGTGCGGATGGACTCAGGTACGTGGGAAAAAAAGTCGAAGCGGCGAGCGTCATCGTCCAGGTTGGTTCTGGGATCAGGTTTAAAGGCGTGAACCATATCCGGGAATTTGATCGCATCGCGGATAAAAAAGGTCGGGAAGTTGTTTCCCACCAGATCCCAGTTACCTTCCGTGGTATAGAACTTGGTGGCGAAACCTCGCGGATCGCGTAATGTTTCCGGTGAATGATTACCGTGCACCACACTGGAAAAACGCACAAAAACCGGCGTTTTGCTGCCGGCCTTAAATACCTGGGCCATCGTCAAATCGGAGATATCCGCTGTTGCGGTAAATTCTCCGTAAGCCCCGGTGCCGCGGGCATGAACCACCCGCTCCGGGATTCGTTCACGGTTAAAACGCTGTAATTTTTGCAGTAATTGCACATCTTGTAGTAACACCGGGCCGTCGTCACCCGCCGTTTGTGAATTCTGATTATCGCCGACCGGCGCGCCATTATCTCGCGTCAGGGTATCGGCAAGGCTTACCGGGCTGATGAAAAGTGCGATTAACACCATCGCCGCACTTTTTTTAAGGGGGTAAACGCTGCTCACAGGGCTGTTGCTCATAACGATATCCTCGTTTATTTGTCGTAAAGTCCATTACCCTGAAGTGTTAGCAATCGCAGCCTGGTGAAGACAAGGATCTTCTTGCCTCTACTTTCAGGGTTATTCAGGCTTTCAGCCTGAATGCGCATAACCTTACTCATATGATGACGGATTCGTAAGAGCATCTAACCTATTACATTAATAGCCAGTTCCTTAATTCCTTACTTTATATAAGGTAAATGTCCCTTGAAATAAGGATGGCGGCGTTGTTAGTGAGCGGGAAAACAGATGGTTTTATTTGATGTGGATCACATTTTCCTATTTTTCATCAATACAGCCATTGATAAAAAATATTTATAAATAACCTGCGCGCTTGCAAGCACGCAGGTGAAGCAAGAGACTACTTAGTTGCTGGTATCCAGCGCCGGGAAGCTTTTCACCAACTCATCAATGGCTTTGATCTGTTGCAGGAATGGCTCCAGCTTAGCTAAGGACAGCGCGGAAGGACCATCACACTTGGCGTTGGCCGGATCAGGGTGCGCTTCTATAAATAAACCGGCCAGACCGACTGCCATCCCCGCCCGCGCCAGTTCTGTTACTTGCGCACGACGGCCGCCAGACGCTGCGCCAAATGGATCACGACATTGCAGCGCATGGGTTACATCAAAAATCACCGGTGAACCGTTGGAAACCTGTTTCATCACATTGAAACCCAACATGTCCACCACCAGATTGTCGTAACCAAAATTGCTGCCGCGGTCACACAGGATCACCTGATCGTTGCCGCCTTCGATAAATTTATCGACGATGTTTCCCATCTGTCCGGGGCTGACAAACTGGGGTTTCTTCACATTGATTACCGCACCCGTTTTCGCCATGGCCTCCACCAGATCGGTCTGACGCGCCAGAAACGCCGGTAACTGAATGACGTCCACCACATCCGCCACCGGCTGTGCCTGATGGGATTCATGCACATCCGTAATCACTTTTACGCCGAAAGCCTGTTTTAGCTCCTGGAAGATTTTCATGCCCTCTTCCAGACCAGGCCCACGATAAGAATGAATTGAGGAACGGTTAGCCTTGTCGAATGAAGCCTTAAACACGTAGGGGATGCCCAGCTTCTGAGTTACCGTGACATAGTGTTCACAGACACGCATCGCCAAATCGCGTGATTCAAGTACATTCATGCCGCCAAACAATACAAAAGGCAAATCGTTGGCAACCGGGATATCCCCTACCTTGACCACTTTGTTCTTCATACTTTTACCTTAATGTCGGATAACTCGAAATTGAATAAATAAAAATGCGCGCGCATAAAACATCAATGCAAAATAACGTTCTTTTGCTCGATGGAATGAATCTGAACTTTGATCATTTCACTCACTGGATCTTCCGGGCATTGCTCAACAAAATAATTCAGGTCGGACAACGCGATGTGATCACAATCCAGTTGCGCGTAGATCAGCCCGCGATCGCGGATTTCATACGGATCTTCCGGGTCAAATTGTAATACCGCTTCACTGGCTCTCAGGGCCAGTTCCATCTGTTTTTCTTCCATCAGGGCGACCTTCAGCGTATCAAGCATCTTGCGCACAATAAGCACGTTCTCCGCTTCATCCAGATCTTCATCCATCAACTGTGACGATGGGCCAATATTGCCTTTCAGCCATACTTCCAGAACGTGCTCGCTCAGGGTGTCGCCATTTAGCGGGTTAATCAGCCACATCTCTTCATCCAGCCAGTCCGCCCGGAGAATCAACTGGGTCGGGAAAATCACCGGCATCAGCGGCAGGCCGAGCTCATGGGCGACATGCAGAAAGATAATCCCTAAAGAAACAGGCATCCCCTGACGCGACTCAAGCACTTTATCCAGCCACAACACATCCGAAAGCCGGTAGACCCCACTGGCACCGCCAAATCCCCAGGTGTGAAAAAAAAGCTCAATCAGTTTCTCAAGTTGCAGATCCTGTTCGAGATCATCAGCGATAACAGAACGGGCTTCATCAGCCAGTCGTTGCAGATTTTGCCGCACATCCTGAGCGGGGAAGTCACGGCGAATAGCCTGTGACACTAATACGATACCTTCACTTAACTGTGAACGGTTGAATTCAAAATCAGCAATAGAACTCATAGTTATTCCATCAGCAACAGTAACCTGGCACGCGAAATCCGTATCACCGGATAGACGCCCGCCGAGGCGAAAATAAACGCCGGCCAGCAAACCTTCTGGCTGCGTGGGCGTTTTTCCAAAGCAATCGGGCCACGCAGAAGTTAAATAATGCAGAAGTTAAATAATAACGCCAAACCGTTTTCCCGTCAGCCAGCTTTGTTCGGCAGTAAACGGATAAATTAGGATTAATGAAAATCAAACTTCCTGCACTGACCAGCAGCAACATCGCGTCAAGTGGCGATGGTTTTCGTCCATTGCCCAAGCGAAACGCGATCATTACCACCGTAATCCTGACAGGTTGTAATCTGTGCAAACCCGTTCTGCCGCAATAGTTGCCGTACCGCCGCCCCTTGCCGCCAGCCATGCTCCAGCAACAGCCAACCGCTTGATTGCAGATAATTCATTGCATTTTCAATGATAAAACGTAAATCGGCCAGCCCATCCTCCGCGGCGATCAAGGCGCTGGCAGGTTCAAAGCGCACATCGCCCTGACAAAGATGACTATCTGCCGCGTCAATGTAAGGCGGGTTACTGACAATCAGAGAAAAACGTGTCGACGACAGCGGCGAAAACCAATTGCCTTGCAGGAAACAAACATTCTTTATGTTCAACCGGGCGGCGTTATGTTGCGCCAACGCCACCGCCGCCGGTTGAACGTCGATGCCGGTGACCTGACAGTCCGGGCGTTCGCTGGCGATGGATAAGGCAATCGCGCCGGTGCCAGTCCCTAAGTCCAGCACGCTGGCGGCGCCGGCCGGCAATCGAAACAATGCCTGCTCGACCAAACATTCGGTATCTGGTCGGGGAATCAGTGTCGCGGACGATACCGCCAGTGACAGCGACCAGAATTCACGCTCGCCGGTCAGATAGGCGACAGGTTCACCCGCAATGCGCCGCGTCAGCAATGACTCCAACTGCCGTAGCTGCGTTTCGGTCAGCATGGTTTCACCAAACGCCAGCAGAAACGTGCGCGCTTTGCCCGTAACGAACCCCAGCAACACTTCAGCATCGCGCTTCGGGCTTTCTCCGGCGGCAAGACGCGCCGCCGCTGAGGTTAACCAGGCTTGATAATTCATTATTCCTGCTCAGACAACGCCGCAAGCTGATCGGCCTGATATTCCTGCACCACCGGCTGGATCAGCATATCCAACTTTCCTTCCATAACTTCGTCCAGACGGTACAACGTCAGGTTAATACGATGATCGGTCACCCTTCCCTGTGGGAAATTGTACGTTCTGATACGATCTGAACGATCGCCGCTGCCCAGCAGATTACGGCGTGTAGAGGCCTCTTCCTGCTGACGTTTTTGCATTTCCGCCGCCCGGATACGGGCGCCCAGTACCGATAGCGCTTTGGCCTTGTTTTTGTGCTGTGAACGTTCATCCTGACACTCCACCACAATACCGGTCGGCAGGTGGGTGATACGGATCGCGGAATCGGTGGTGTTGACGTGCTGACCACCGGCCCCTGAGGAGCGGAAAGTATCAATACGCAAGTCGGCTGGACTGATGTCCGGCATTTCGGCTTCAGGAATTTCCGGCATGACGGCGACGGTACAGGCTGAGGTATGGATACGGCCTTGAGATTCGGTTGCCGGTACACGCTGAACGCGATGACCGCCTGATTCAAACTTAAGCTGACCGTAAACGCCATCGCCGGACACTTTGGCGATCACTTCTTTGTAGCCGCCATGTTCGCCCTCGCTGGCGCTCATAACCTCAACCCGCCAACGGCGAGCCTCGGCGTAACGGCTATACATGCGGAAAAGATCGCCGGCGAAGATCGCGGCTTCATCCCCGCCGGTGCCGGCGCGCACCTCCAGAAAACAGCCGCGCTCATCATCAGGATCTTTCGGCAACAGCAACACCTGAAGTTGCTGTTCTAACGCTTCATTGGCGGTTTTGGCCTGCTTTAGCTCATCCTGCGCCATTTCACGCATTTCCGCATCATCCAACATCAGTTCCGCGGTCAGGATATCTTCCTGCACCTGCTGCCATTGTTGGAAACAACGAGTAATATCGGTCAGTTGCGCGTATTCACGTGATAAAGCGCGAAAACGGTCCATATCAGCAATAACGCTGGGCTCACCGAGTAACGCCTGAACTTCTTCATGGCGTTCTTGTAACGCTTCCAGTTTAGCAACGATAGAAGGCTTCATGCGGGCGGTTAAATCCTGTTAAGAGAAATGAATGCTAGTCCAGCCCAAGGCTGTCTCGTAAAATTTGTAAACGCTGCAAATCGCCATCGCGGGCGGCTTGCTGAAGAGATTTGGTAGGAGCATGGATCAAGCGATTGGTTAACCGGTGCGTCAGTTCCTGGATCACCGTCTCAACATCGTTGCCCTGCTGAATGGCGGCCAGCGCTTTGGCGGTCATTTCCGCGCGCAAGTCATCGGCTTGCGCCCGGTAATCACGGATCGTTTCCACTGCGGATTGCGAGCGCAGCCAGGCCATGAAATCGGCGCTTTCCTGCTGAACAATGGATTCCGCCTGAATCGCCGCGGCTTTACGCTGTGCCAGATTATGCTGAATAATGGCGTGTAAATCGTCAACGCTATAAAGATAAACGTTAGGCAGTTTGCCTACTTCCGGCTCAATATCACGCGGAACCGCGATATCCACCATTAACATTGGCTGGTTGCGTCTGGCCTTCAGCGTCCTTTCCATCATCCCTTTCCC
The DNA here is from genome assembly GCF_025840185.1 of Brenneria izbisi. GTDB lineage: Bacteria > Pseudomonadota > Gammaproteobacteria > Enterobacterales > Enterobacteriaceae > Brenneria > Brenneria izbisi. The sequence goes on along the minus strand of NZ_JAMPJU010000001.1, from coordinate 369,168 downwards.
GATAATTGGCAATGTACTGGCCGTCGAACTGATGACAATATCGGCATGAACGAGTTGCTCATCAAGTTCGGCCAACGTGATGACATCCGCCCCAACTTCCGTCGCCAGCGCCTGAGCTCGCTCGCGGGTACGGTTGGCAATGACCATGCGCCGAACCTGATGCTCCCGCAGATGACGGGCAACCAGTTCAATGGTTTCTCCCGCGCCCACCAGCAGTACGTTAACCTCCGCCAGCGATTCAAAAATCTGTCGCGCCAACGTACAAGCGGCAAAGGCCACCGACACCGCGCTGGCGCCGATATCGGTTTCCGTGCGCACTCGCTTGGCCACGGTAAAAGACTTCTGGAACAACCGCTCCAGTTCGCCGGAAAGCGACTGTTCGCGTTGTGATTCGGCAAAGGCTTTCTTCACCTGTCCCAAAATCTGCGGTTCGCCCAGCACCAGGGAATCCAGCCCGCTGGCAACCCGCATCAGATGGCTGACGGCTGCATTATCATGATGCCAGTAGAGGCTGTTGCGCACGTCGTTCGGTTCAAGATGATGATATCGACATAGCCAGTCAATAAGTTGCTCAAGTTGATTTTCCTGCTCTTCCACACTCAGATAAAGTTCGGTACGGTTACACGTCGACAACAGCACGCCGCCCTGCACCAGCGGTTGCTGTAACAAGCTGTCGAGAGCCTGCCCCAGCGTATCTGGCGAGAAAGCGACACGTTCCCGCAAAGAAACAGGAGCAGTTTTGTGATTAATACCAAGCGCAAGCAGGGTCATTGAGCAATTCTTGAGTAATACCGGTGTTAGTATGGGTTTCGTTTGCAAGGCATTCTACTTGATGCGGGGAAGCAAGAAAAGCGACGGCGCGCGATGCTTACTCATGAGGTATATACTCTATGGCACGAAATAACCCACCTCGCCGGGAAATAACAAACGTTGACGATGCGCATCAAGCCCGTTAGCGTGACACTCCCTGTGGTACGTAAATTCGATTGATAGGATCACGCGACATGCCGATAAATTCCGTCCGTTGCCTGCGGTTACTACCGTTAGCCAGTCTGTTACTCACTGCCTGTAGCCTCAATCAACCCACTGGTCCGGGGAAAAGTCAGACCTCCCCGGCGTGGCAACAGCATCAGCAACAAGTACGGCAATTGAGCCAATATCAGACGCGCGGTTCTTTTGCCTATATCTCCGATAGGAAAAGAGTATCAGCCAATTTTTTCTGGCAGGACACGCCGCCGCAACGCTACCGTTTACTGCTGACCAATCCGTTAGGCAGTACGGAACTGGATCTTCGCGCCCAGCCGGATGGCGTACAAATCACCGATAATCAAGGCAAGCGCTATGAAGGTAAAGACGCCGAAGACATGATTCAGCAACTGACCGGTATGGCGATCCCGCTGAACAATTTACGTCAGTGGATTATCGGCCTGCCAGGAGATGCCAGCGAGTTTACGCTGGATGACCGCTCTCTTTTGAAGACTATTACCTATCGTCAGGGCAACCAAAGCTGGAACGTGGATTATCAGCGCTACAACACTGAGGTTAATCCGCCGATGCCGGTAAGTCTGGAACTGGTTCAGGGCGAACAGCGCATCAAGTTGAAAATGAATAACTGGATAGTTAAATAACTCATGCAACCCGATGGCATTGAACATTGCATTGAAACGTGGCCTTCGCCCGCCAAACTGAATCTGTTCCTTTATATTACCGGCCAACGGGCGGACGGCTATCACCTGCTGCAAACACTGTTTCAGTTTCTTGATTATGGCGACACGCTGACCATTACGCCGCGTCAGGACGATCGTATTAATCTACTTACGCCGCTGAAAGGCGTTGAGGACGAGAAGAATCTGGTTGTGCGCGCCGCCCGGCTGTTACAACAGCACTGCGTGCGTCACGGCATTCGCCCCGTCCGGTTTGGCGCGGATATCCGTATTGATAAACGTCTGCCGATGGGCGGCGGACTTGGCGGTGGTTCATCTAATGCGGCCACAGTGTTGGTTGCACTGAATCATTTGTGGCATTGCGGGTTGGATACGGATACGCTGGCAGGACTGGGTTTACAGCTTGGCGCCGATGTGCCGGTGTTTGTTCGGGGCCACGCCGCATTTGCGCAAGGCATCGGCGAAAAGCTGACGCCCGCATCCCCGCCGGAGAAGTGGTATCTGGTCGCTCACCCAGGGATCAGCATTCCCACCCCGCTGATTTTTGGCGATCCGCAGCTAAAACGCGATTCGCCAGTGCGCCCTCTGGAGAGGTTATTAAAACAGACCTTCGTCAATGATTGTGAAGCTATCGCAAGAAAACGTTTTCGTGAGGTTGAACAGCTACTTTCATGGCTGTTAGAATACGCCCCGGCGCGCCTGACTGGAACGGGGGCTTGTGTGTTCGCAGAGTTCGACACCGAGTCCGAAGCCCGCCAGGTGCTTGACCAGGCCCCGGAATGGTTGAATGGTTTTGTCGCGCGAGGCGCTAATGTCTCTGCGTTGCAACGTACACTTTCCGGGCAACTTTAGGTGCTGATAACACCCGTTTTGTCGTTAAACGTGTTTTATCAGGCCTGATTCATACACCCGTATGCATATTGTGCCTGTTATTGCGCCCTGCTCCCAATGGCAAGCAGGTACAATATTTCTCTGGACGCAAGCCTGAGGTTCTTCTCGTGCCTGATATGAAGCTTTTTGCTGGTAACGCCATCCCGGAACTAGCACAACGTATTGCCAACCGTTTGTACACCAGCCTTGGCGACGCCGCAGTCGGTCGTTTTAGTGATGGCGAAGTCAGCGTGCAAATCAATGAAAATGTACGCGGTGGTGATATTTTCATCATCCAGTCCACCTGCGCACCCACCAATGACAACCTGATGGAACTGGTCGTTATGGTCGATGCACTACGTCGCGCTTCCGCGGGGCGTATTACCGCGGTTATTCCTTATTTTGGTTATGCTCGTCAGGATCGTCGGGTTCGTTCCGCCCGTGTGCCAATCACCGCCAAAGTGGTTGCCGACTTCCTGTCCAGCGTAGGTGTTGACCGCGTTTTAACGGTCGATCTGCACGCAGAACAGATTCAAGGCTTCTTTGACGTTCCAGTTGATAACGTTTTCGGTAGCCCTATCCTACTGGAGGATATGCTGCAACAAAATCTGGAGAACCCGATTGTGGTTTCCCCGGATATTGGCGGCGTCGTCCGCGCCCGCGCCATCGCCAAGCTGCTGAATGATACCGATATGGCAATCATTGATAAGCGTCGTCCACGTGCCAACGTGTCTCAGGTTATGCATATCATCGGCGACGTTGCCGGTCGTGACTGTATTCTGGTGGATGATATGATCGATACCGGCGGCACCTTGTGCAAAGCCGCGGAAGCCTTGAAAGAGCGTGGCGCCAAACGCGTATTTGCCTACGCGACGCATCCGATCTTCTCAGGCAATGCGTATGACAACATCAAAAACTCCGTCATTGATGAAGTGATTGTTTGCGATACCATTCCACTCACGGATCACATTAAATCCTTGCCGAATGTTCGTACGCTGACGTTGTCAGGCATGTTGGCCGAGGCAATTCGTCGCATCAGCAACGAAGAATCCATCTCCGCCATGTTTGAACATTAATCGTTTTTGAACCAATCTATCGGTTTGTGACGATAAGCAAAGCCGCCGGTAAAACGGCGGCTTTGCTATTATGATGAAGAGAGATCATCCGTGGTACAACCACGATTGTGACGGCGGGAAAATTTAAAAACGAAAACCAGCTACAACCGGACAGCCATAGCGGGTTTTAAAATTCGGTTCAGGAATGGCGCTGACGGCGGCAACGTTTATCAAAGTGCTTAACCCACCAATAACGATCCGCCACCTGTTCACGACCACTAATACGCGCGCCAACCAGCCAGAAAATAGCGCCGGCAAAAATCCCCACCAAATCAATGTAAGTCATAAAATTAGGTACATTAAATTCAGGCAACTGGCTGATGATGGAATAACCGATACCGCCAATCATCAATACCATACCAATCCCCATCAGGGCATTACCCAAGAGTATTGCGTTCTTGCGTTTCATCTGTCACCTCCAGATAACATCTGTGGATGAATACGATTGCTACTATTGATGTAATTATAGACAAGGAAACAATCGAATGATTGGGTGCAAGATCACAGATACAAGGAGAAATTAATATTTTTTTACGTTTAAAACAAATAAATAGACAAAAGTCTGAATAGTCACTAAGAGGTATTAATTACTGGGGGTTTGGCGTTCAACCTACCCTGTGTGTAAACTAGCGCCTTCATGACTTATTTGCATCATGCGATGTTCCGTGAACACCGCATCAATACTGTGTAGTTGGAATATTACCGTGAGCAGCATTAAATTAATTGTCGGTCTGGCTAATCCCGGCGCCGAATATGCCGCAACCCGCCATAACGCGGGCGCCTGGTACGTTGACCGTCTGGCGGACGCTTACCGTCAACCGCTCAAAGAAGAAAGCAAGTTCTTCGGCTATACCTCTCGTTTCACGCTGGCCGAACATGACATCCGTTTACTGGTTCCCACCACTTTTATGAACCTCAGCGGCAAAGCTGTGGCGGCGATGGCGACGTTCTACCGTATTCAACCGGATGAAATTCTGGTCGCCCATGATGAACTGGACTTATTGCCCGGCGTTGCCAAACTCAAGTTAGGCGGCGGTCACGGCGGTCACAACGGCCTGAAAGACATTATCAGCAAGTTGGGTAATAACCCCAACTTTCATCGTTTGCGTATCGGTATTGGGCATCCGGGCGATAAAAGCAAGGTGACCGGTTTTGTATTAGGCAAACCGCCAACCAGCGAACAGACGTTGATCGATAGTGTGATTGAAGAAGCGGTTCGCTGCACGGAAATCCTGTTGAAAGAAGACATGGTGAAGGCGATGAACCGTTTACACGCGTTCAAAGCGGCATAATTCACTCACCGATGCCGATGGCGGTTCGAGATAAATCATCATTCCGTGTATAATCGGCCGGAATATTTCCATTCTGACAGGCACACGAAAGTAATTGCCTGATAAATAAGTTATTTAAGGTGATATAAACATGGGATTCAAATGCGGTATCGTCGGGCTGCCTAACGTCGGTAAATCCACTCTGTTCAATGCGCTGACCAAAGCCGGTATCGAAGCGGCCAACTTCCCGTTTTGTACCATTGAGCCGAATACCGGCGTGGTGCCGATGCCGGATCCGCGTCTGGACAAACTGGCTGAAATCGTCAAGCCACAGCGTATTCTCCCCACCACAATGGAGTTTGTTGATATCGCCGGCCTGGTAAAAGGGGCGTCCAAAGGTGAAGGTCTGGGTAACCAGTTCCTGACCAACATTCGTGAAACGGAAGCCATCGGTCATGTGGTGCGTTGTTTTGAAAACGACAACATTATCCATGTGAATAATAAAGTCGATCCGGCGGACGACATTGACGTCATCAACACCGAACTGGCGTTGTCTGACCTTGACACCTGCGAACGTGCGATACACCGCGTACAGAAAAAAGCCAAAGGCGGAGATAAAGACGCCAAAGCTGAATTAGCCGCGCTGGAAAAATGTCTGCCGCATCTGGAAAACGCAGGTATGCTGCGTTCGTTGGATCTGACGGAAGAAGACAAAGCCGCCATCCGCTATCTGAGCTTCCTGACGCTCAAGCCAACCATGTATATCGCCAACGTTAACGAAGACGGTTTCGAGAATAACCCCTACCTTGATAAAGTTCGCGAAATCGCGGCGAAAGAAGGTTCCGTCGTCGTAGCGGTGTGCGCCGCCGTCGAATCCGACATTGCGGAACTGGACGATGCCGATCGCGCGGAATTTATGGCTGAGTTAGGTCTGGAAGAACCGGGGTTGAACCGGGTTATTCGTGCCGGCTATGAACTGCTGAATCTGCAAACCTACTTCACCGCTGGCGTGAAAGAAGTTCGCGCCTGGACTATCCCTGTCGGCGCCACCGCCCCACAAGCGGCCGGCAAGATCCACACCGACTTCGAGAAAGGCTTTATCCGCGCGCAAACTATCTCCTATGAAGACTTCATCACCTATAAAGGTGAACAAGGCGCGAAAGAAGCCGGAAAAATGCGCTCGGAAGGCAAAGATTACATTGTAAAAGATGGCGATGTGATGAATTTCTTGTTCAACGTCTAATCATATTTCCTGTCGCTACAATAGCGTAGCGGCTAAATAGCACACTTAAAATCCACGCGCCTGCGTGGATTTTTTATAATGAAGTAAAACTTTTTTCAAACTACGCGCCAATATCCACGTTTCGTTGCCCCTTATCTTTACCAGACGGCCTTCCTGCCGCGTCCTGAATATCCTTCGCTGGCGTCAGCGCAGAGTGGGTTTTCCCAGCTTCAGGGCTTTTTGAACGACAACAGCGCGTTGCCCATGGCTGCCACAAACTTATCCTGCTGGCTGATCACCGCCTGATTGCCCGCCTCATTCTGAACATTATCCAGCATATTAATCGCCTGAATTTCCAGCACTCGTCCTTTGACCAGCATGGAACACAGGGAATGCAACACTTTATTGTTCAGCGTGGTCTGTAAACAACGGAACCGCGTCGTCCCGTCAACAGGCACATCCCGCTTGTCCGGTCGAATGCGCTGGAGCAGCATCTCTTTTTCCGTACTGGCGATAACCCGGTCCAGATCGCTGTCCAGCGAAGCTTCCGGCACCTTGCCGTTTTTGTCAGGCGGTAACGTATAAAGCGTCACCAACGCCTTATTACTGGAGAGATTATCGATATACTCCGCTTGCAATGCGTGATTTGGCGCATCAACCACCACCTCGCGTTGCGTCATATTCAATACTTTTTCAGGAAATGCGGCGACCAGATCTTGCGAGGTATAACCCGCTATCCGGTCAGCATCGCCGCTATCTGCCAGCGCACACAGCGGCAGCGCCAACAACAGGCCGCAAATCCCTTTCTTTATCACACCGTTCCTCATGTCGTTCTCCCGTGACTGATTTTTAAGACCACCTATCGCTATAAGATTAGGATAGGATAGCCTTTTTTGTATACGGCATGCGTTGTATCACAGCGTGTTGTTGGCGAATGACGACCTAAAAACCCTCAAGAACAATCTTGCCCAGCGACCGGCCACTTTCAATCAGTTCATGAGCACGGCGCAGGTTTTCGGCATTAATCGTGCCGAAATGATTGCCCAGCGTGGTGCGGATCGTACCGTTATCCACCAAGTCACGCACCCGTTCCAGTATCTCGTGCTGGCGAATCATATCCTCGGTTTCGAACAGAGAACGCGTGAACATCACCTCCCAGTGCAATGAGATAGACTTGCGCTTCAGCGGCATCGCATCAAGCGTCGCGGGGTCGTCGATAACCCCGAATCTTCCCTGCGGCGCCAGTGCTTCAATGATTTGCGCATAATGTTTGTCAGTCTGGGTCAGGCTGGCGACATAGCGAACCTGAGAAACACCGATCTTATTCAATTCCTCCGTCAGCGGACGGGAATGATCGATCACATCATGCGCCCCCAGGTTGCGTACCCATTCGGTCGTCTCAGGCCGCGAAGCCGTGCCAATCACACGCAGTCCGGTCAGTTGACGCGCCAGTTGCGTCATAATCGAGCCGACGCCGCCTGCCGCGCCGATAATCAGCAGAGCATCGCCTTCCCCGCCCCCTTCTTCCACGCCCAACCGGTCGAACAGCAACTCCCATGCGGTCAGGGAAGTCAAGGGCAGCGCCGCCGCGTCCGCATCATTCAGCGAAGTTGGTTTATGGCTGGCAATACGCTCATCAACCACACCGTATTGCGCATAGGAACCGGGACGAATAATTGAACCGGCGTAGAACACCTCATCACCGGGTTTAAACAGCGTGACCGCATTACCCACGGCTTCCACCGCGCCCACCGCATCCCATCCCAGAATACGCGGCTGATCGGTCGGTGAATGAGTGCGGACTTTGGTATCCACCGGATTGACGGCAATAGCGCGGATTTTCACCAGCAAATCATGCGGGCCGGGTTCCGGTTTCGCCATCTCGGTGTCATACAAGGCGTCAGGGTTTTGTATTGGTAAACCATGTTGGCTATAGACAACAGCTTTCATTCTTGTTTTCTCCGGGCAATCATTTGAAAGAAAAGATAAGGATCGTCATTTGTCACGACTGCGGCGTACAGCTTACGTCGGGTTAATTTTTCTAAAAATAGGTATATTAGATTAAGACTTTAACGCCAGGAGTGAAAATGATTCGTCTTGAAGATCTCACCCTTTTCGTTCGTTCCGCTGCGCTAGGCAGTTTTTCCAATGCCGCGCGGGAGGCCAATTTACTGCCGGGACAGGTCAGCGCCGCTATTCAACGTCTTGAACGGGAACTGGACATACGACTTTTCGCCCGTTCCACACGCAGCCTGCGCCTGACCGCCGAAGGGGAAAAATATCTGCCGTTCGCGTACGAAATGCTGGAAATACTGAAGACCAGTCAGGAAGCGCTGTATGGCGAAACACATGACATTCAGGGCGAACTGAAAATTGCGCTCCCTTCCGATATCGGGCGTAATGTGCTGTTGCCGTTGATCACCGAATTTTGTGACGCATACCCGAAACTGACGCTTCGCCTGTTTCTTTCCGATCACGTCAGTGATGTCTTTCGGGATCCGGTGGATATCGCCATTCGCTACGGTATCGCGGAAAACGGCAGCTATGTGGCCTTACCGCTGGCAGAAGACAATCGCCGGGTACTGGTGGCGTCCCCCCGCTATCTGGAAAAAGCGGGATACCCGCGTAAACTGGAGGATCTCGTCACACACCGTTGTCTGCTCTATTCATTGAATGGCCGCGTTTATGATAAGTGGATATTTCAGGAAAATGGCGTTCGCCGCTATGTGGCGGTCAATGGCCGCCTCCAGTGCGATGACGCCGACGTCGCGCGCCGCTGGGCGCTGGAGGGTTTGGGGATCGCCTATAAATCCTGGATTGATGTATGCGCGGACGTAGTCGCCGGCAGGCTGGAAGTATTGCTCCCCGAACAACAGGGAGAAGCCGCGCCGTTACATTTAATTTGTCCCCATCGCAAACAGTTCTCCCCGGCGATAAGGCTATTGCTAACCAGGCTGCGGGAACATTTATTTGAGCGTACAGCGCTGATGCGAGAGCTCGGCGTTTGAAAAACAATTTTGCCGGCGTAATCAAACCTCCGGCGCAAAACAGACGGCAACTTCACTACAGCTTTCACAGGATGGCGAACGGCAGATCAGTTCCCCCTCCGCCGACAGACATAACTGACGATAGAAAAATTTTTTCCAGCGCATGTTCTGCGCATTCATTTCAACCAGCGGCGCAAAGCAGACGGTCATCAATTCACGTAGTTCGCCACGTGACGCCAGCCCCAAATCCTGCCACAGATGATTGAAACTCATTGAAGCGCTGGCGATTAACCAGTGCATCGGCGCCGCGTCTTCATCCATATATTGCAGCAGCCAATTCGCCAACTGCTCGCATTCCTGCTGGCGTGGCCGCAGCAACATACTCAACAAGGCATCCTGCTGCGCCAGCGGTGCGGGACGCGCTGGCGTCTCGCGTCCCACTCGCCGCAACAGCCGTTGCCAGTCGTCGTCATTCAGATGCATCTGGGCGGGGAAACGCGCCAGCCCTTGCAAGTGATTATCGACCAGATAACACAGCCATGCCAGCGGCGTGGGTAAGATTGTCATCATGCCACCCCCTGCCGACTGACCTCCACCTGAGCACGTTGCATCCACCATTGTTCCAGCGTTTTGCGAACCGGTTGCCATGCGCCGTTGACACAGGGTTCGATACCCTCCGCTTCCAGGCGCTGCCAGGGCGTCATCCCGATACGGGCGCAAAATACGGCTTTGACATCCGCCAGCAACGCCATAACCTGCTCCAGCCGATCTTCTGATTCGCCTTCCTCGCACTCCGTCGGACTCTTACAGTAGCGCGGGGTGAAACGCTCGCCCAACGGGAGAATGCCTGCACGGGAGATACTGAAAATATGAAAGCGATCCACCTGACCAAAATGTTGATCGATCACCTCGCCTTGTCCGCTTGCGACGGCCACCAGACAGGCATCGGCTTCTTCCGATTCTCCCTGTGACGCGATGCTGGCCTGAATGCTTGCCCGCCGGAACAATGCTGGCAGCCACGATTCCTGGCGATCGGGCAATGACGCCAGCGGAAACGCCTGGCTGCGATCTTCGCCCAGCATCCCTATCGCATCGGCGCGGCACTGTTGGCAATGCGCCATTTGCGGCATATGTCGTCCGCACTGGCTGCGCACCTCGCCCAGCATTTCCACATCCGGCTCGCGCACGCCTTCCAGACCAAACCGGGTGCCATGCTCCGGCCTGGCAATCAGCGGCATCACATTATGCAGCACGGCTCCCCATTGGCGCGCCTGCAAGCTGACCTCACTGAGATGCGCGGCATTGATTTCCGGGATCAGAACAGAGTTCACTTTCACCATAATGCCATGTTCCGCCAGTTTGCGAATGCCTTCACCCTGTCGTTCAATCAGCAAATCGGCGGCGATACGCCCGTTCAGTTTGTCGCCTTCATACCACAAGCCGTCATAGATTTTTTCGGCAATCACGGCATCGATGGCATTCACCGTAACGGTGACATGATCGACGCCGATATCCACCAATCGATCGATGACATCCGGCAGCATCAGGCCATTGGTCGACAGGCACAATTTAATGTCCGGCAACGCCGCCCTCAGACCTTCCAGCGTTTTAAAGGTACGGGCAATGTTAGCCAGCGGATCGCCCGGCCCGGCAATGCCAATCACCGACAATTGCGGGATCTGCGATGCGACATATTTCGCTTTGGCGATCCCTTGCTCTGGCGATAAAAGTTCCGAGACAACGCCGGGACGGGATTCATTGCTGCAATCGTACTTGCGGTTGCAATAGTTGCATTGCAGATTGCAGGCAGGCGCCACCGCCAGATGCATTCGGGCGTAGCGATGATGGGCCAGCGGCGAGTAACAAGGGTGGCGAGACACTTTATCCGCCTGTAAAGGGGTAAAATGCGCCGTATTCATCGGCCCGCATGATCGTTTGCCTGAAAGAGATGCGTTGTCTGTCATATGCTTAACCTCAATAATGAGCGACCTCATCTCTTTGGTGCAAACGGCATGCCGGACAATCACGAAGAGAAAACGTTTATTTTATAGAGAGTTAGCGATTAACTTTACTGCTTCATAACTGACATTGTCTGACAATGTATTGAATGCGACATTGGTATGGTCGACGGACGGCATACCAAGGGCCAGAAGCCCAATTGCAACTCATGTACATCCATGGTGTTTGAGGTACACAGCTAGGGAAAAGAGGGTTCTCCTTCCAGAGTTTCTATCCTTCGGTAATTTTCAACAGCATTACATATATCTAAATTAAATTGATACTCGCTGCTCTCTTTATCTATACCTAACGTAATATAAGCACACCGTTCTCTTTTATAAGCTTCCCAGGACAGTTGGTCGCGCATAAACGCATTAGTTATCTCATTATTGTTTATCTTTTTTAGCGCTTTATTTATCTCTGACATCCTTTTTATCAATTTTTTTTGGGAGTCATCAACCATCAAAGATCCGCAACGATATATCGCATAATGTCCTTCTTTTTCAATCAACGCTTTACATATACCATTTTCACTTTCCTCTAAATAATTATTATATGTCTTGGCATATGAAGAAAAGGAGACAAGCGAAATAAATAAGGCCGAAAAAACCATAAAATTCATCAATTCCCCCTATTATTATTCAAATAGTTAATTCTTCCTCTTGCCAACTCCCCTCTGGCAAGTTCACGATTATTCCTTATGTACTCAATGAAATAATCTATATTATTATGCGTCGCAGCAATCATAGCGGTTTCCCCTCTATCAATATACTGAAGGTTATTTTATTTTTAGATGTTACCCATATCACATTCACTCTAAAATATTAAAGAACTTATTATTTTTATCGTTTATTTAACAGCCATCCAAATAGTGTACATAAGAGAATTAATTTAATAAAAATAATTAAAAATAAAATTATTTTTATTGTCCTTAATTTTTGCATTATCCGACATCCCCTTTACTCATAACGCACCTCACATACGCTGCATATTAATATTCATAATCTGAATACGATACGCCACCTGGCGCGGCGTCATTCCCAACAAACGGGCGGCTTTGGCTTGTACCCAGCCAGTGCGTTCCAGCGCGGCGATTAAACGCTGCCGCTCATCCTGAATATTTTCAATGTCAGGTTCATGATTCATATTTGTACCAACATCATTGGCGATTTTGTTGCGGTTAAACGGCGCCAGCGAATTCTCTTTGTAGTTGAACAGAATAACATCCCGGTCAATTAACCCGTCCTCCGCCATCACCGCGGCTCGCTCCAGACAGTTTTCCAGTTCGCGTACATTACCCGGCCAGTCATAGCTCATCAGCAAGCGTATCGCGCCGTCGCTGATATGCAGTTCCCGACCTTGCCGCTTGCTGAGCTTGGCGATCAGAAACTGCGCCAGATCCTGTACATCCTCAAGCCGTTCACGTAACGGCGGCAAAAAAATCGGCATCACATTCAGTCGGTAATAGAGATCTTCACGAAAATTCCCGGCTCTGACTTCATCTTCCAGGTTGCGGTTGGTTGCCGCGATGATGCGCACATCCACCCTCAGCGTCTCATCGCCGCCGACACGCTCCATTTCGCCTTCCTGCAAAATACGCAGTAACCTGGTCTGAAACGACGCGCTGCTCTCGCCGATTTCATCCAGAAACAATGTGCCGCCATCCGCCAGTTCAAAACGCCCTTTGCGCTGCTTGACCGCCCCGGTAAAGGCCCCTTTTTCATGGCCGAACAGTTCGCTTTCAAGCAGTGAATCGGGCAACGCCGCACAGTTGAATTTCACAAACGGCGTACCGGCACGCGGGGAGTTGTAGTGAATGGCGTTGGCGATCATCTCTTTACCTGTGCCACTTTCTCCCCGGATCAGCACCGTGGTGTCCCAGCGCGATACCTGACGCATCAGGTCAAAGATATGTCGCATCGGCTGACTTTTACCGACGATATTGTCAAAACCATACTGCTGCTGAACTTTTCGCCGCAGGCTGTCGCGTTCACTGCGCAGCGCTTCGCTTTCTCCTTTGGCATGCCCGATTAAGCGTACGGTTTGCGCAATCAGGTTAGCCACCATTTCCAGAAAACGAGTGCTGGAAGGCAATCTGTCTTCATGCAGTTCCATCGGCTGGGCCGCCAGCACGCCAAGCGGCATCGCATCCGGGCCGGGGATCGGTACGCAGATAAACGGCAGCGCATAATCATAGAGATTGAGGCGATCGAGAAAACGCGGATCGTCCGATACCCGCGGCAGCACCAGCGATGTCCGCTGGCTCATCACGGTGCCCAGAATGCCTTCGCCAACCCGATAACGCACGCCGCGCCCGCCTTTGACCACCTGTGTGTCCGCGCCTTGCAACGCTTCAATAAACAGCGAGGCACGATCCTTATCAAACAGACACACCATGCCGTATTGCATAAATGCATGATCGTGCAGCGCCTGGATCATCTCTTGCAGCGTGTGCTGCACATCCAAAGAATGGCTCAACGCCACACTGATTTTATGCAACGCCACCACCTGTTGCTGTGAATCGAGGCGTCGGGAAAGTCGTTCTGTCGTGGGGAAATGTGCCATTTATCCTCCCAAAGCTTCAATATCGGTGAGGCAGAAGCTATCAACTGGCAGCATGAGCATCATCAAGGTGCCGTCTGATGCCGTTTGTTCGGTGGTAACTGAGCCTCGCAGCTGCGACATGAGCATCTGTATCAAACGCAATTCCATGCATTGACCGGTCGCCAATATTTCGTTCATCGGGTGAGCCGCCTCCTGCATGCAGGACGGAAGGTTATCGGTGACGACAAAGCACAGTCGCTGGCATTGCTGCCTGACCTGAATGACGATCAACATCTCATCCCGTATTTTCCCCGCCAATGCCAGGCAGCGATCAAGCCACAGGCTCAAGGCGGTCAGAATCAACGTTCTCTGACCGCGCAGGCTGAGATCCGGTGAGGAACAAGACCATACCAGCTTGCCGGACGGCCCCATACGATACCGATAGATATCGGCCAGATCCGTCATCATCGCGCTGACGGGAACGCGCTCTTGCGGTTCCTGCTGTAATGGAGGACGACATGCCGTCAGACGGGCGATCGCGTCTTTTCCTTCATTCCAGGCGGTGCGCAGCGCGACATTATCGATATCGGGATTCAGACGCAGCGCGGCGGACAGCATGTTTAACGGGCAACTGAGCTGAATTAACGCGGCGTCCAGCGTTTCGCGGATCGCCGCCATCATTTTATTGACGCTAATCTGGCGCTCAAGTTGCGCCCGGCGATCCTGCGTCATTTGTCGTTGCTGCTCGGTGCAATCGACAATCACCACCAACTGTCGCGGCAGCGCGTTGTCGGTGAAATAGAGACTGGCTTCCTCATTGACCGCGTGCAGCGGCCAGCAACTTACCGCAAACCAACGCTGTACGCCGCGAATGGTCAACGGCGTCATGGCGGAATTCTCGTTACCATTCAGGCAATCCAGCAACGCCAGCGGTTCCTGGCCGTCACAATCGGCGCTGAGCGTTTTGTAGGCCAGATTGTCCATCACGATCTTTTGCTCTCCTTCCACTACCACCACCGCCGCCGGAATATTATTCAACACCGCGGAAATCAGCGTCATTTGGTTACGCACCCGCTGCGCCAGCGCGTAGCGTTCGCTGATGTCTTTATGCATGCCGAGATAATATTCAATTTCTCCTTGCGCATTGACGATCGGGGAAATGGTGATTTCCGCCAGATAGAGCGACATATCCTTGCGCTGATTGATAAGCTGACCGCTCCACGAATTGCCGGCGGTAATCGTCGCCCATAACGACTGGTATACCGAAGCGGGCGTCTGGTGACTGGAAAGCAGATTATGATTGGCGCCCATTAATGTATGCAGCGCGTAACCGCTCAATTCACAGAAAGCGGGGTTGGCATACACAATATTGGCCTGTGGATCGGTAATCGAAATCGCCACTGAAGATTGTTCGACAGCCGTATGAAAGAGCGTCGCGTGCAGCCCTTTTCCTCCCAGCGATGATGTAATCAACTGCACATCATCCAAGACTAACGATGAACTCATCCCGGCCCCTCCGGTTTGCATAGCGAGTCTGTCGGCTTCATGACAAATTGTCAGATTACGGAACAGACATCGAACGACATGAAATACCCCTATTTACAGTGCAAGATTTATTCCCCTCCGCGAAAAAACCGCAAAAACCTTGATCAGGATGTGGGTTTTTGCCGCTATATGCCGATTTCCGTCATCTGTGATCGCTGTCACGCCATTTTCTGTCGCTACGTTGCCCGCTTTTAGCGCATATTTCTGCACCTTGTTTGAACATTTATTAACCAGTTGAAGCTGGCACGCCTTTCGCAATACCCCTCAGGGAATCTTGACCTCTGGGGGAGAAATGAAAGAGATATTGTTAATCATGCTGGCTAATATTCTGGTCAACAATGTGGTGCTGGCGCGCTTTTTGGGACTCTGTTCCTTTATGGGCGTCACCCATCAGGTCAAGGCGGCGATAGGGATATCTATTGCGACCACGGTGGTGATTACACTGGGTTCGGCATTAGGTTGGTTGGTTGAATACTGGATCCTGGCCCCGCTCGATCTGGTTTACCTGCGTTTGCTCTCGGTCATTCTGCTCATTGCCTCGCTGGTTCAGTTGATTGAAATGGTGATCGCCAAATACAGTCCGCCCCTCTACCGCTCACTGGGCATTTTTCTTCCGCTGATTACCACCAACTGCGCCGTGCTGGGCGTGGCGTTACTGGTGCTTCAGGATCGGCTGAATTTTACCCACAGCGTATTTTTTGGCTTTAGCGCCTCACTGGGGTATTCGCTGGTGATGATTATTTTTGCCGGACTGCGTGAACGGCAGGCCAGCGCGCTGCCGCCGTTGTTATTCAAAGGGACGCCGCTCAATTTTATTACCGCCAGTATTCTGGCGCTGGCCTTTACCGGCTTTGCCGGATTGTCATCATGAGGGGGTGAGATGTTGATACTGACTTTACTCGCCCTGCCGCTTATCTCCGCGATAATCGGCGCATTGCTCGGTTACGCCGCCATCTACCTGAAAATAGAAAGCGACCCGATGGTCGATAGCATTACGGCGTTATTGCCAAGCGGCCAATGCGGTCAGTGCGGCTATCCCGGCTGCCGTCAGGCTGCGGTCGCCATGGCCAGCGGAGAAGCCGCCGTTACCATCTGCGCCCCTGGCGGCAACGCGGTGGCGCAGCGCATCGCCGCCCTGATGGGCGTCAGTCTGGATGACAGCGAGACGCAAGGGCCGATGGTGGCGATGATCAACCCTGAAAGGTGCGATGGTTGCGGTCGTTGCCTCAAACAGTGCGCCTTTGATGCGATTATCGGCGCTACACGTCAATTACATGGCGTACTCAGCGAAGACTGTACCGGCTGCGGTTCCTGTGTCGATATCTGTCCGCAAGACAGCATCCATCTTTATGCCGATCCGCAACTTACCCCCACCGTCGCCAAACCTGCTTTAGCGCAGCGTCAGGAGCCCAACTATGCTTAAAGCCCTCACGACGCCCCACGGCGGCATTCGTCCTTATAGCCATAAATCCTTAACCCGCGAGCGGGCGATTCGAACGTTGCCCACACCGGAAAAACTGGTGCTGCCGTTGCGCCAGCATACCGGCGCTGCTGCTATTCCAGTGGCGACAATTGGTGACGCTGTCACGAAAGGTCAATGCCTGGCCCAGCCATTTGGCCGAATGTCCGCGCCGATACACAGTCCGACCGATGCGCTCGTGACGGAAATCGTGACCGGCGACGCCGGCTATATTCAACTGCGCACGCAACCCGCCACCACGCATGTTTCTCGCCTGAGCACCACCGAAGACAGCAGCGTGGAGCGCATGCTGTCGCTTATCGCGCAGGCCGGGATTGTCGGCATGGGCGGCGCCATGTTCCCGGCGGCGGATAAAATCCGTCTGGCGATGCGCCATGACATTAACTACCTGATCATCAATGGCGGCGAGTGCGAACCCTACATCACCGCCGACGAACGCATGATGCAGGAACAGGCCGAATTTCTGATTGGCGGCATCCGCTATCTGCAACAGCTTACCAACGCGCGTCAGGTCTATATCGGGATTGAAGACAACAAACGCGCGGCCATTCTGCGTCTTGACAGGCTGTGTCAGGATGAACCCGATATCGAGGTGGTGGCGTTGCCGTCGCTCTATCCAATGGGCTCCGCCAAGCAGTTGATAGAAGCGGTGACCGGACAGCAGATCCCACACAACAAACGTTCGCCGGAAATGGGTGTACTGGTTCAGAACGTCGGCACCTGTATCGCTATCTTCCAGGCTATTCGTTTCCGTCAGCCCTTGACTCACCGGGTGATTACCGTCAGCGGCCGGGCGATTGAAGAACCCGGTAATCTGCTGGTGCCGATCGGAACGCCGATCAACACCATTATTGCCGCCTGCGGCGGGCTGAAAAGCACACCGGCGCGGATGATCCTCGGCGGGCCGATGATGGGCCGCGCGACCACCGATCTCAACGCCCCCATCACCAAAGGCACCAGCGGATTGCTGCTGCTGACCGAAGATGAAATTCCCCAGCCGCACAGCAGCGCCTGTTTGCGTTGCGGCCGCTGTGTGGATGCCTGCCCGATGGGGTTGCCGCCGCTGGCAATGCTGGCCGAGTTGAAGATTGACCAACTGAATAACGCCCGCGATCTGGGGTTGAATAGCTGTTTATTGTGCGGTTCCTGTTCATGGGTTTGCCCCGCCGTACTGCCGCTGACTCAGTTCTTCGACTGGGGACAACAACAATTACGGCTGGAACAACGCCGGGACAACAAAATGCAACGCGCCGGCGCCAATAGTCTGCGGCGGCAGGAACGGCTAGCCCGTGAAGCCGCCGAAAAAGCTTCGGCGAAAGCGGCCAGACCGTCGCGCCGCCGTAACATTGCGCCGGATGCGCCGGTGGAGGGTTCCGCATGTTGACATCACCTCATGTTCATCAGGGGCTAAGTACCCAAAACCTGATGTATAAAGTGAATCTGGCGTTGATGCCGGTGGTTATGCTGGGGATTGTCCAGTTTGGCGCCCCGGCGTTGATGCTGATGGTCACCTGTATTATCACCGCCTTGCTGTGCGAAGCCTTGTGCCTGCGGGCCAACCCGGTTTCGCTCGGTCATGTGTTCGACGGCAGCGCCTTGCTGACAGCCCTGCTGTTCGCCCTGAGTCTGCCGCCCCATGCTCCGCTGTGGTTGGGCGCGTTTGGCTCCGCCGTCGCCATCCTGCTGGGTAAACATATTTACGGCGGGCTGGGACAAAACCTGTTCAATCCGGCGATGCTGGCGCGGGTAGTGGTGCTGATCGCTTTCCCGGTGCAAATGACGCAGTGGGTAGTGCCGACCGAGTTCTGGAACGGCGCGGTCTACTCCTTGCATACCGATGGCGCCACCAGCGCCACCTTACTCGGCGCGTTTCGTGAACAGTCATCGGCCTCGTTCTCTTGGGAAAACGCGCTGCTGGGCACCCATAACGGCAGCTTCGGCGAAACCTCCACCTTATTGCTCGCGCTAAGCGGCCTGTGGTTATTGCAACAGCGGGTTTTCAGTTGGCATGCCCCGGTCGCCATGCTGGTCGGCTGCCTGTTGCCAGGGATGATCCAATGGTTTATTGCGCCGCAATCCATTTTACCGCCGCTGGCGCAACTCACTACCGGCGGGTTGATGCTGGGCGCCGTATTTATCATTACCGATCCGGTCACCGGCCCCGGTAGTCCGCGTGGCCGCCTGTATTACGGCGCGCTGGCGGGCTTTCTGGTCTGGGCCATCCGCAGTTTTGGCCATTATCCCGAAGGCGTGGCCTTTGCCATTCTGCTGGTGAACGCCATCACCCCGTTGATCGATAGCTGGACGCGTCCGCGGGCCTATGGCTACCAGACGCAAAAGGAGAAATAACATGGCTGCCACTTCAGATACCAAACTGCGCTGGCCGCCACGCAGTCACCCCGTCAACCTGAGCTTGTTGCTCGGCACCTTTACTCTGCTCATCAGCCTGATGATTGCCGGCACCTGGTGGTCAACCTACGCCGAGATTGAATTGCGCCATCAGGAAGATACCCAGCGCCAGTTGGCGGCGGTCTTCCCCGATGAACTGCATGACAACCTGCTCAGCGACAGCGAAGTGATATTTACGCTGGATGGCGCGCCGGTGCGGGTTTATCGGGCAACCCTGCAAGGCCAGCCAAGCGGCGTGGTGATGTTTGGCGGCGAGAAAGGTTACAGCGGCATCATCAACTTGCTGATCGGTATTGACGCCCATGGCGAACTGACCGGCGTGCGGGTTATCTCCCACACGGAAACACCGGGCCTGGGCGACAAAATCGAAGTAAACCGCAGCGACTGGATATTGGGGTTTAACGGCAAGTCGCTGCAAAACACCACGGAAAAACAGTGGCATGTCAAAAAAGACGGCGGCGATTTCGATGCCTTCACCGGGGCCACCATTACCCCGCGCGCTGTGGTAAAGGGCGTGCACCGGACACTGCAACTGTTCCAACGCCATCGTGCTCAATTGCTGGGTTTAACGCAGGAGAAAGCCAATGAGTGAGATTACCGCCACCGCGCCGGTCGATCGTCCCGCCTACCGCGATATTCTGGTCCGCGGGATCTGGACCAATAACATCACCTACGTGCAGATCCTCGGACTCTGTCCGCTGATGGCCGTGACCACCACCGCCACCAACGGTTTCGGGATGGGCATCATGACCACGGCGGTACTGGGGGGCGCTAATTTACTGGTATCGCTGCTGCGCCGCCTGACGCCCAATCAGATCCGCATTCCGGTTTATATTCTGATCATCTCCAGCCTGGTGACGGTACTCGATCTGACGATGAATGCCTGGATGCATGATCTGCACAAAATCCTCGGCCTGTTTATTCCGCTGATCGTGGCGAACTGCGCCCTGCTGGGGCGCGCGGAATCCTTTGCCGCCCACAACCCGCCGATCGCCGCCACGCTGGACGGCATTGCAACTGGGTTAGGCTTTACCCTGGGCCTGACCTCCATGGGCGCGATCCGCGAAATTATCGGCAGCGGAACGCTGTTCAGCGGCGCGGAACAATTGCTGGGACCGGCGTTTCGTTTTCTGGAAATGCATCTGTTGCCCAATTATGACGGCTTTATTCTGATGCTGTTGCCGCCCGGCGGGTTTGTAGTGATGGGGTTTGTTCTGGCGGGAATTCGCGGCATTAAAGTGCTGCGCTACGGCACCGACGTACTGAAGAAAGAGACTAGCGCCGGCTGCGGCGCGGGCTGCGGAGGCTGCCGCTGATGAAATTCACTATCGCCCATGTCAATGGCGACCAAAGCCGTTGCGTCGAGATGGATCTGCCCGCGCCCATCACCTTGCGCGAAGCGTTTTTGGCCTCCCCGTTGCCCGCGCTGTTTCCCTGGCTCGACCCGGATACGCATCGCATGGGCGTCTTTGGACGCCTGTGCGCCGCAGACACTGAAGTCCATGAAGGCGATCGGGTGGAAATCTATCTGCCGATCCAACGCGCCGCCCGCCAAGCGGACGACGACGATGAAGCGTAATTAACCATCCTTTTTCAGAGTCCTGTTTAGGAGAATATAAACCATGAGCACTATCGGCATTTTTTTCGGCACCGATACCGGCAAAACCCGTAAGGTCGCCAAACTGATCAAGCAAAAACTGGGGGAACAGGCCGATGAGCCGGTGAATATCAATCGCGCCTCCATTGACGATCTGCTGGCTTACGATGTGCTGATCCTCGGCACGCCGACGCTGGGCGACGGTCAGCTTCCCGGTCTGGAGGCCGAATGCATGAGCGAATCCTGGGCTGAGTTCGCCGATGATCTGGCGAATGCCGATCTCAGCGGCAAAACCGTGGCGTTATTCGGACTCGGCGATCAGGTTGCCTACCCGGATGCGTTTGTGAATGCGCTCGGCGAACTTTACGACATCGTCAGTGAAACCGGCGCCAACATCATCGGCGCGTGGTCAGTTGCGGGCTATGACTTTACCGATTCCTCGGCGCTGGAAAGCGGCAACTTCGTCGGGCTGGTGCTGGATCAGGATAATCAGCAGGATTTGACGGAAGAGCGCGTTTCGCAGTGGGTCAGCCAGCTTCAGGCGGCGATCTGATTATCCCTTACTGATGGTGATTTCTCACGCGCCTGCGCACGCGGGCGGCAAGTTTACTGCGCTTCGACGCTGATATGCAGTGTGTCGTAGCGCCAGTATTCCAAATCGCAATCGATAATCTGGTCGTGTTGATTGCGGTTGATACGAGTGATGAACAACGCCGGACTGTTTTCGCTGGTTTTCAACGCCAGCGTAGCGGATGGCGGAAAGATGGTCGGCAACATGCCGAACCAGACTTTGCCATAACGAATGCCATAACGTTTCAGGTACAGTTCCGTGAGCGACTGCGTCAGATCTTCCTGCAAAATGCCGGGAAAAAACGCCGGGTTCAGATAGTGCTCCACATACAATACCGCCCTACCGTCGATATGCCTGACCCGCCGAATGCAATAAACTTGCTCGCCGGTCGCCAGTCCGAGATGACGGCTCACCGCCGCAGGCGCGCCGATTTCATTCACATCCAGCACATAGGTATCGGGACGTCGGCCCTGCTCGCGCACGATGGCATGAAAATGACTGCGGTTGAGCGGATTGTAGTCAAGCCGCGGCGGGCTGACGAACCAGCCGCGGCGCTCCAGACGGTAAATCTTTCCCTGCGCCTCAAGCTGACCGAGCGCTTCACGCAGGGTAATGCGGGTGGTGGCGAAGCGGGCGCTGAGGATACGCTCGGCGGGCAAACGGTCGTTGTATCTCAATTCCCCTTCATCCAGCAAAGAGACAATGGCCTGGCAAATGGCCGTGACCATCGTGCTGCGGGTAAGTTGTCCGTCTGGAGTTGCATTGCTGTGGGGCATGTCGTTGAGGATTTGCTTGGTCATAGTGCGCCGGTTGATGGTGATCCCAGTGAATTTCTACCGAACTTAACAAAAAAACGCACGCAGATTGTACTGCCATAATAGATTCATATTCTTCCGATAAATTGGCGCAAATATTGCTGGACTAGACCAGCAGTGATTTTTCTCCCATTGATCGGAGTGTGCATACCATGAAACGAGTGTTTGTCTCTGTATTAACCACCGCCATCATGCTGGCTACGCAGCCGGCGTTGGCGACGACGGAAAGCGATCTGGCGGCGCTGGAACAGGCCGCCCGTCAGGAAGGTCAGGTCAATAGCGTGGGCATGCCCGATAGCTGGGCCAACTGGAAGGATACCTGGCGCGATCTGGCGGAAAAATACGGTCTGAAGCACAGCGATACCGATATGAGTTCCGCGCAGGAAATCGCCAAGTTCCGGGCGGAAAGAAACAATGCCAGCGCGGACATTGGCGACGTGGGCGCCTCGTTCGGCCCGGTGGCGGTAACGCAGGGCGTCACTCAGCCTTACAAGCCCACCACCTGGGAACAGGTGCCGGATTGGGCGAAAGATAAAGACGGTCACTGGGCGCTGGCCTACACCGGCACTATCGCCTTTATCGTTAACAAAGATATCGTAAAAGACATTCCACGCAGTTGGGCCGACCTGCTCACCGGCAGCTACCGGGTGAACGTCGGCGACGTCGGCACTGCCGCGCAAGCTGTCAACGGCGTGCTGGCCGCTACCTACGCGATGGGCGGCGATGAAAAAAACCTTAAGCCCGGTCTGGATTTCTTCCAGAAACTGGCCGCCGCAGGCCGTCTGGGGTTGACCAATCCGACCATCGCCACGCTGGAGAAAGGCGAGATTGAAGTGGGGATCATCTGGGATTTCAACGGTCTTAACTACCGCGACCAGATTGATCCGAATCGCTTCGAGGTTTTGATCCCCGCCGACGGCTCCATCACCTCCGGCTACACCACCATCATCAACAAATACGCCAAACACCCCAATGCCGCCAAACTGACGCGCGAATACATCTTTTCCGACGCCGGACAGCTTAATCTGGCGCGTGGCTATGCCCGCCCGATCCGCGTGGAGCAACTGACGCTGCCGGAAGATGTGAAAGCCAAACTGCTGCCGATTGAACAATATAAGAACGCCCGTCCGATCGCCGATCCGACCGCTTGGGAGAACAGCGCCAAAACGCTGCCGCGCCTGTGGCAAGAAACCGTGATGATGGCGATGAAACAGTAAAACAGGAACGACATAATGAAAACGGTGCTGGTTGTGCTGGATGGACTGAGTTTCCCGGTCGCCGAGATCGCGATGGGCTATTTGTTGGGTGAATGTGCGCAAGGTCGGGGCCGGATGTATCAGGTAAGCTGTGAACTGCCTTCGCTGTCCCGTCCATTGTATGAATGTATTCTCACCGGCATCCCGCCGGTACGCAGCGGCATTGTGCACAACGGCGTCAACCGCTTATCCAGCCAGCGCAGCATCTTTCATTATGCCCGCGCCGCCGATCTGACCACCGCGGCGGCGGCGTATCACTGGGTTTCCGAGCTTTATAACCGCACGCCGTTCGAACCGGTGCGGGACCGGCACAGCGTGACGCCGGATCTGCCGATTCAGTACGGTCATTTTTACCACGCCGACCACTATCCTGATTCGCATCTGTTCGAGGATGCGGAAAGTCTGCGGCTGCGCCACCAGCCGGACTTCCTGTTGATCCATCCGATGAATATTGATGACGCAGGCCACCGTTGGGGGCTGTCGTCCCGCCAATACCGCAACAGCGCCCGCAGTGCGGACGGTCTGCTATCCCACTATTTACCCGGCTGGCTGGCGGAGGGATGGCAGGTGCTGGTCACCGCCGATCACGGCATGAACGATGATCACAGTCACGGCGGCGTGCTCAAAGAAGAACGTCAGGTGCCGTTATTCGTCTTCGGTCAGGCATTCAGTCTGCAACCGGCTGCGCCGCAACAGACCGAACTGTGCGGAACAATATGCGAACTGCTGGGCGTGGCGCATGACAAACCCGTTTGCCGGGATCTGTTGAAATGAAAAGAAAACTTGTCGCCGTACTGGTGATGTTGCCGTTTGCGCTGATTTTTTTCGCCTTCCAGATAGCGCCGCTGTTATGGATGGGAATTTACAGCTTTAATCATGAGATGGAAGGCTGGGGCATCGGCAATTATCGTGAGATCCTGACCTCGCCGTTCTATCTGCAATCCATCGAATTTTCACTGCACATCACCTTGTGGTCCAGCGTGTTCGGTCTGCTGATCGCCCTGGTCGGCAGTTATTCGCTGCATCGTCTGGGCAAAGGCCGATTACACGATCTGGTACTGTCGTTTACCAACATGAGCAGCAACTTTAGCGGCGTCCCGCTGGCTTTCGCGTTCATCATCCTGTTGGGGGCCAATGGCTGCGTCACGTTGCTGCTGCGTCAGGCGGGTTTGCTGGGGGATTTTTCCCTGTATTCAAAAAATGGTCTGGTGTTGATCTATACCTATTTTCAGATCCCGCTCGGCGTGATGCTGCTCTATCCCGCTTTCGACACTCTGCGCGAGGAGTGGCGCGAGTCCGCCGCTCTGCTGGGCGCCAATACCGCCCGCTATTGGCGCTACATTGGCTTGCCGGTGCTGATGCCCGCGCTGCTCGGTACTTTCGTGATCCTGCTGGCCAATGCGCTTGGCGCCTATGCCACGCTGTATGCGCTGACCGGCGGTAATTTCAACGCGGTGCCGATTCGCATTTCGTCGCTGGTGGCGGGCGATCTGTTCCTCGATCCCAATATGGCCAGCGCACTGGGCATGCTGCTGGTGGCGCTGATGGCATTGATTACCGTGGCGCATCAATGGATCCTCCGCCGCGGCTATCGCCATGCGCGCGCCTGACGCCAGACCGCGACCAAGCGTAATCAGAGAGGAAAACACACCATGACCCGAACAGAACGCCGTTATCACCAGTTGATGACCAGCCTGTTGTGGCTGATTTTACTGCTGCCGCTAGCCGCCACGCTGGTCTATGCCCTTTCCAGCCAGTGGGGAGCCACCATCCTGCCCGATGGCTTCAGCCTGCAATGGATGATACAGCTATGGCAGGATACGCGTTTTCTGTCCGCCCTTGCCCGTTCGCTGTTGATTTGCGCGGGCGCGTTATTATTGGCGTTGCTGCTGGTGTTGCCGCTGATATTCGTCATCGCCTACTACTTCCCTCGCCTCGACGCCCTGATGAATATCCTGATCCTGTTGCCGTTCGCCGTGCCGCCCATTGTTTCGTCAGTCGGCCTGTTGCAGATTTATGCTGACGGGCCGTTGCCGCTGGCCGGTACGCCCTGGATCCTGATCGGCTGTTATTTCACCATCGCCCTGCCTTTTATTTATCGCGCCGTGACCAACAATATGCAGGCCATCCACTTGCGCGATTTGATGGACGCCGCGCAATTACTCGGCGCCAGCCCCGCGCGGGCGGCGTTGTGCGTGGTGTTGCCCAATCTGCGCAAAGGCTGCATGGTGGCGCTGCTGCTGTCGTTCTCCTTCCTGATTGGCGAGTTTGTCTTCGCCAATATGCTGGTGGGGAGCCGTTTCGAAACCCTGCAAGTCTATCTCTACAACATGCGCAATCAGAGCGGTCACTTCACCAGCGCATTGGTGATTTCCTATTTTGTCGTGGTGTTGGCGCTGACATTGGCCGCCAACGCCCTTAACCGGGACAAAGAGTAACCATATGCCTTATCTGAACGTTCAACAGTTGAATAAACATTACGGCCCGACGCAGATATTCGAAAACATTAATTTCAGCGCCGAGGAAGGCGAATTCGTTACCCTGCTCGGCCCCAGCGGTTGCGGCAAGTCCACGCTATTGCGCTGTCTGGCCGGACTCACCGACGTGGATAGCGGACAGATCCTGTTGCGCGGCACGGATCTGACGCCTCTGCCGCCTCAGCAGCGCGATATCGGCATGGTGTTCCAGAGTTATGCCCTGTTTCCCAATATGACGGTGGCGGGCAATGTGGCCTTCGGCTTGAAGATGCAAAAGGTGTCGGCGCAGGACATCCAAACGCGGGTGGATCAGGCGCTGGAACTGGTGGAACTGCGCGCCTTTGCCCAGCGCTATCCCCATCAACTGTCGGGCGGCCAATGTCAGCGGGTGGCGTTGGCGCGCTCGCTGGTCACGCGTCCCCGCTTGCTGTTGCTGGACGAACCGCTATCGGCGCTGGATGCGCGCATTCGTAAACATTTGCGCGAGCAGATCAGGCATATTCAGCGGGAACTGAATCTGACCGCCATTTTTGTGACCCATGATCAGGAGGAAGCGCTAACCCTGTCGGATCGCGTGGTGTTGATGAATCAGGGCAAGATCGTACAGAACGGGCCGGCGGAAACCCTGTATGCCCGCCCGGTGAACGCCTTCGCTGCCGGTTTTATCGGGAGTTATAATCTGTTGAGCGCCGGGCAAGCCGCGCAACTCACCGGCGGACATTATCACGCTCAGGTGGCGGTGCGCCCGGAGTCCATCATCCTGCTGCCCGAAGGTCAGGGCATCGCGGCCACCATCGTCAGCCATAGCTTGCTGGGCAATGTGATCCGTTACCGGGTACAGGTACTGGAGATTGAATTGTGGGTGGATGTGCTGAACCGCTCTACCGCCGATCTCCGGCCTGACGGCAGCCGGATTGGGCTGCAACTTGATATGTCTACATTATGTGAGGTCGCATGAGTCTGGCGTTGTTTGATTTGGATGAAACCCTGATTGATGGCGATTGCGCCAGTTTATGGAGTCAATACATGTGCGAGCAAGGCTGGGTGAACGATCCGGCGTTTCTGCGCACCGAACAGGCCATGATGCGCCAATATGCCGTCGGCGCGCTGTCGATGGATGACTACATGCGCTTTACGCTGACGCCTTTGGCCGGACGCCCCGCCGCGGACGTAGCGGACAGCGTGACGCAATTTATTGCAACGATGATCCGCCCCATTCTGCGCCCCGCCGCCTTGCGCTGCGTTCAGGGCCATCGCGAGCGCGGCGATCGCCTGATCATTATCTCCGCCTCCGGCGCGCATCTGGTGGAACCGATCGCCCGCTGTTTTGGCATCCATGAAACGCTGTGTATCGATCTTGAGGTGCGGGATGGCTGTTATACCGGCCAGACACAGGGCATTCTGACCTTCGGCGCGGGGAAAGTCGCCCGCCTGCATCAGTTGCTGGGAGAGGAGACACACGCCCTGGATCGGGCCAGTTTCTATTCCGATTCCATCAACGATCTGCCGTTGCTGCAACAAGTGGGGTTGCCGCACGTCGTCAATCCCGACGATCGCTTGTTGCAGCAGGCGCAACAGGCTGGCTGGCCGATATTGCATTGGTGAACAGCCACAAGGCGCGTTTAACGCGCGCTGATAGCCGCCAGCCACTGGCGCTGGTACTGCCGACGCCGGGTTTCCTGCCACTGTTCGCGGATTTGCGCCAGCGCCAGCGCTTTTGGCGTCTCGCCCGCGGGTCGAATGGCCTCACACCACAAAATATGCAGCCCCATTGTCGTTTCCACGCTGGGGCTGAACGTCCCCGCTTCCATAGAAAAAAGCATCGCGTTTAATTCCGGGTACAACATACCGCGCGTTATCCACCCCAGCTTGCCGCCCGCCAGCGCCGTCGGGCATGCGGAAAAGCGCGTCGCCAGCCGAGCGAAACGGCGGGGATCTATCTGCAACCGACGTTGCAGTGTAGCCATGCGTTCAGCCACGATGTCACGCGTCGAATCCGCCTGCTCATCGTCAATCACCAGCAGCAAATGGTGCGCCAGCCGCTTTTCCGGTTGCTGAAAAAGCGGCCGGTGCTGCTGATACCAGACTTCGACCTCACTGTCGCCGACCGGCGGCGTTTGCCCGGCAACGGCATCCAGCACAGCGGTTAGGGTCGCCTCATGCGCCAGCGCCTGGCGTAGCCCTGCGTCATCAAGCCCCGCTTGTTGCAACGCTGTCAGCCAGGCGGGTTCATCATCGAAAAAGGTGCGCAAAACATATTGCGCGCTCATCCTGCCGTTTTCATCCGCGCGGATGCCGCGTTGCGCCGCCTGTTCGCGGATAGCGTGTTCAAGTTGCCATTGCCGCGCCAGTTGAGCGGCGAACTGGCTCTGCTGTGCAGACGTTTGCTGCCACGGCAGGCATTGATACAACGATAAGGAGAGTTTCAGGCGGGAATAGCGTTGCCACATGGCGAGCGTTTCAACATGACAGACGGTCATGATCAATCGCCTCCAGCGCATGTTCCGGCACCTGCAACAGCGTGCCACCGAACAGAACGATGAACTGCAAAGGCTGCGTGTCGCGCGCCACCCCCATCACCTGCCCGACGTCGCCGGCCTGCACGCGGATATGGTGATCGGTCGTCAGGATCATCGCAGCAGAAACCCAGTCGCCGTATTGAAACGCGCCATCCACCCACGGCGCGCCAGCGGGGATCAACTCATTCTCACGACAGCCGACGATGCGATCATCATCCATAAAATGAACCTGATAGATGATGTTATCCTGCAAAAACGTGCCCCACTCACGCACATAACCAATAGCGCCGCGCCGAACCAGCAACTCGCCACGCGCTTTATTGGGAAACGTGCCGTCATTACGCACGGACCTGATTACCCGCACCGCCTCGCCAAACGAAAACCGGGGATTCATGTCGCCTCTCCTTCATCCAGTAATAGCCAGGGTATGAAACAACGCACGGTACGCTGGTACACTTTCAGTTCCGAGCGTTGGCGCAATTCGCCGCCGACCACATGAAGATAGCTTTCCCGCAACATGGCCTGTACCTGTTGTTGCCGCCACTGCTGACGCTGTTGCGGCGTCAGCGCAGGCTCCTCGGCGGGACGGTATTGCCGCAAACGACGGCTAAAAGCATGCAGGATATGCAGATGCCGCACTCGCACCTGCTGTGCATCGAACGGCACGGCGAAAAAACGCAGAAAGTCCTCGGCGCTTTCCAGTTGACTCACGCCAGGCAATTCATCAAACCAGGTCATAATTCATCCTCTTATCCGTCGGCATCGTTCAGATCAGGTTAAGCGCCGACGCCGGCCTTTCTGACAACCGCTGATAAAGATGACAAAGCTCGTCCGGCGTCGGACTGCGCTTATCAGTTTCCGCAAATGTCCGTAGCGCCTGTTGAATCAACGGGATTTGCGTATCGCTCACCATCAGGCCAAGTTGCGCAAACACCGCTTCCAGCGCCCGTCGCCCGGAGTGCTTGCCCAGCACCAGTTGATGTTGGCGGCCCAGTATTTCCGGGGCGATGCTTTGGTAACTGACGACATCTTTCAACAGGCTGGCGACATGCACCCCGGATTCATGGGTGAATACCCGTTCGCCGACCAACGGCTGGCGACAAGGGATCGTTTCGCCGGCGGCGGCGGCCACCTGCTGACACAGCGCCGGTAATTGTCTGGCGTCAATGTGCGTTTCGCCCAATTGCGTGTGCGACAACGCCAGCGCCACCTGTTCCAGCGCCGCGTTGCCCGCACGCTCGCCCAACCCTGATACGGTAGTGCTGATGTGCGTCGCGCCAGCACGCACCGCGGCCAGCGAATTTGCCGTCGCCATGCCAAAATCGTTATGCGCGTGGATTTCCAGTTCGCCAGACCAATAGCGCCGCAGTTGCTGAATTTGCTGCGTGGCGGAGAATGGTTCGAGCAACCCCAGCGTATCGGCAAAACGCATCCGTTGCGCCCCTGTCCGCCGGGCGATCTGCGCAACCGCCGCCAAATCCTCTTCACTGGCGCGCGAGGCATCTTCGCCGCCGATACACACCTTCAACCCCAGCGATAACGCCAAGCGGGTGAGATCCCCCAGACGTTGCAGCATCTCCGGCCACGGCAAACCGAGCTTGTACTGCCGTAAACACGCAGAAACGGGCAGCGAGATATCTACCCAGTTCACGCCCAATCGCGCGGCCTGGCGAATGTCGTCTTCATTCAGGCGGCACCAGGCCATCAGGGTAACGTCCGGCAAGGTCTGGCGAATACGATAAATGCGCGCGCACTCCTCCACGCCCATCGCCGGCGTGCCGACTTCCAGTTCCGGCACGCCCGCCCTGACCAGCGAGCATGCGATCGCCAGCTTTTCATCCGCGCTGAACGCCACACCGGGGCTTTGTTCGCCATCACGCAGCGTAGTGTCATTAATGACGATGGTTTGCATCAACGCAACCTCCCTGATTAACCCCAGGCCGGTGTGAATGTGGCGGGCTTATCCTGCTGCCAGTAAGGAGACAGCGCCCGCAGCCGATCAATAACCGGCGGCAGTTGCGCCAGCACATAGTCAATTTCCCGCTCGCGCGTATAACGCGACAGTGAAAAGCGAATGCTGCCGTGGGCGGCGGTATAAGGGATGTCCATCGCCCGCATCACATGGGAGGGTTCCAGCGAACCGGAGGTGCAGGCGCTACCGCTGGAAGCGGCGATGCCCACCTGATTGAGCATCAGTAAAATGGCTTCACCCTCGATAAACGCAAAGGCGATGTTAAGCGTATTCGGCGTGCGCGGTTGCTCCCCGCCCATCACGCGCGTTCCGGCGATGGCGTGCAGTCCGGCCTCCAGCCGATCACGCAGCGGCGCAATACTGGCCGCCATCATGGGCAGATGCAGCGCAGCCAACTCACTGGCCATGCCCATGCCGACAATACCGGCAATATTCTCGGTTCCAGCCCGGCGGCCTCGCTCCTGATGCCCGCCGCGCAGTAACGGACGAAAGCGGGTGCCGCGCCGCAGCCACAGACATCCGGCGCCTTTTGGCCCGTGAATTTTGTGCGCCGAGCAGGAGAGCATATCGATGCCTGAATCCGCGACGGCAACCGGCACTTTGCCAATGGCCTGCACCGCATCGCAGTGAAACAGAACGCCGTGTTCATGGGCGAGTTGCGCCATGCGCTCAATCGGGAACAGGACGCCGGTTTCGTTATTCGCCCACATGACCGTCGCCAGCGCCACGCCGTCATGCAGTAAGGCCTGGTACGCCGCCAGATCAAGCGCGCCCTGTCCGTTCACCCCCAAGCGGTGAATTTTATAACCCTGCCGTTCCAGATGTTCACACACCGCCAACGTTGCCGGGTGCTCCACGGCGGTGGTAATGATTTCGCGCCGGGTGGGAAACGCTTCCACCGCGGAAAGAATGGCGGTAGAGGTAGCTTCCGTTGCGCAGGAGGTAAAAATTACCTCGCTGTCATAACGCGCGCCCAGCAGACTGGCGACCTGCTCCCGCGCACGCGCCAAGGCCCGCCGACAAGGTTCGCCGAAGTCATGGATGGATGACGGATTGCCATAGTGATCCTGCAAAAATGGCAACATGGCTTCCAGCACCATTGGATCAATTCGGGTGGTGGCATTGTTATCCAGATAGATGGGTTTCATATGCGCATTCCTTATATATCTGAAGTCTGGAGAATGACGCCGGCAGTCGCGGGCGTATCCACCACCACACGGATAAAATAGCCCAGCCGCTCCAGCAGTTTTTGCTGCAACCACCCCAGCGTCATATCGGTCATCATGCAGCCATTGCAACTTCCCGACAGGGCGACCCGCACTTCGTTATCCGTCACCGCCAGCAAGGTGATATCGCCGCCATCCATCTGAATATGTGGCCGTAATCCGGCAATCACCTCTTCCACGACCAGCCACTGCTGGCTTTTCTCTTTTACGCGCTCAACCGGCGGTTGGGTTGCTGCGGCGCTCAGAATGGCGCTCAGCGCCTGCTCGATTTTTTCATGGCAGGCGGTACATCCGCCCCCCGCTTTGGTGTACTGGATCACTTCTTCCAGCGTCGTCAGCCCATTGGTCAATACCGCCCGCTTGATCTGCCCTTCATCAACGGCAAAACATTTACAGATCAAGGCGCCCTCTTCATGATCGTCATCCAGCGTTTCGCCCCGGTAGTTGGCGATCGCTACCCGCAGCGCTTCCTGCCCCATCACGGAACAGTGCATTTTTTCCGGCGGCAGACCATCCAGATAATCGGCAATGTCCTTGTTGGTGACTTGCGCCGCCTCTGCCAGCGTTTTACCGATAATCAGTTCAGTCAGCGCCGATGACGAGGCGATGGCGCTGCCGCAGCCAAAGGTCTGGAATCCCGCTTCCTGAATGACTTCGCTGACGGGCTCCACCCGCAACATCAATCGCAGAGCATCACCACAACTGAGAGAACCGACATCGCCCACCGCATTGGCCTGCTCGACAACATGAGCGTTGCGCGGATTAAAGAAATGTTCTTTTACCTTCTCAGAATAATTCCACATGCTCTCTCCTCCCGTTGTAAACGACTTATGATGTTGATACGGCGCATTCACCACTGTCACACCGGCATCCCAAAGGCTGAAACTCGACCCAGATCCCCTGCGTATCCGAACGGATACGGGCCTGCGCCAACTGTCGCCAGTGCAGCTTTGATGCCAATAAGCGCAATCCGGCGATTTCACGGCATTCATCATCGGGTAATGCCTGGGAACGCCATACCATGCGCACCGACCAGCCCCGACAGGCATCGCCGCCGACCACCAGCGCCAGCCCTGCCGTGGGTTGTCCGCGCCGTTGCTGACGCAGACGGAGTTGATTTAGCGTCACTGCATCGATATGGATCATGGTTTCGCTCCTGTAGCTGTCATTTATCATTTTGCAAATGTGATACCAGTCACGAAAATGAGTTTTATCAGCAAGATAGCGTCAAAAAAGCGTGTTCCTCTGCGACATAAACCACAGTAATTGTCGGGTTTGTCGCACAGTCGACAAGGGGGATATTTCAGTTATTCCCGCTCATACCATCCGCTCTCCTGCATCATGACATTGAAGCGGTGGCGGTCTTTCTGGCGCGGGGATTTTCTGATGCGTCCGTCATCGCATAACGCTTGCGCATCCGCCAGCAGCATGGCGATCGGCGTATTTCTCTGCACATTGACCGCTCGTACTCCGATGCCGAGCAACTGCCGGAAAGCCGTATCCCCGATGGCGGTGCAATACAAGGTGAAACACCCTTCCAACGCATTGATGCGGCTGAGGAGCTTATCTTCGTTATGCCCCTGACAGACCGTAAAATCGGCGACTTCCAGCAGTTGCGCTTCTTCGCTGCGCACGCCATAAATCGCCAGCCGGGGCGACGAACCAAAATGCTGATCGACCACGCGCAGATCGACGCTGGCGAACGCAATGCGGATCACCCATCTGTCGGCGGAGGGAACGGCTAATTGACGGGCTAAATGCTTCATGGTCTTGCCTCCATGAAGGGTTCCTGACCAGGCGCCAGTGAAAAGTCCTGTTTCAAGGGCGAGTGATAAACCGGCATCTCGTGGTGCGTCTGCCGCATGGCGTTCGCCAGTTCGAACAAAGTGTCGCGCATACCGCTGTATCCCTGCCGCAAACGGCGGAACTCGCCGATGCGGTCAAACAGCGGGAAACCGATGCGGATCAGCGGCAGATGGTATTTTTCCGCCAGCAGCGCGCCATGAGAATTCGCACACAGCATATCCGCCGGTTGAATACGCAGCTTATCTTCCACATCCTCCAGATCGCCGATCTGCACTTCCGCGACCGGCAATGACGACAGCCCCGGTTGATTTGTCGGGGCGACCACATATTGAGGCCGGATGCCCTGACTGATGGCAAAATCCAGCCAGGCCGCCAACAGATCGCCTTCCGCCGCGATGATCAGCCGTTTATCCTGCAACCAGACATGGGTATCGATCATCGCATCCTGCAACTGTCCGCGCTGGCGCTCGATCCAGGCCGGCACCTCACGTCCGGCGATCATTTGCAGATGCTGGATGACGTTGTCGCATTGTTCCATCGTCATCAGATGCGGTATCCAGAACGACGGCGTCTGACAGCGGTTTTCCAGCAACCGCGCCGCCCGCTGAAGCGATACGCCGATGGCTATGGTGGAAACGCTCTGTCCCATCTGTTCCAGTTCACGTACCGAGGTTCCGCCCTGAGTGAGCGCTGAAAAATCCCCGTCGGTCAGATGTCCGTCCAGCGAGCCGGCCAAATCCGGCAACATCACCGGTTGCAGGCCAAAGGCTTCCACATAACGACGGATTTGCTCATGATCACCCGGCGTCAACATATGCCCCAGCAGCAGGTTCACCCGCTTTTTGCGTATCCCTTTCGGCATCGTGGCTGGCACACACTGTTCAATCACGCCCTCCAGCACCGCGGCGTAACCATTTTCCATCGAGCCATAAAAATCCGGCGAATTGGCGGTAATTATCATCACCGACTGGTATTTGGGGTGTTCTTCGCGGAACTGTCGCAACGCCAACGCCAGATCGGTGCCCTGCGCTTCAGACAATCCGGTGCTTAATATCACGATAATGCGCGGATTATGGCGCTCACACAGTACCGACAGCGCCGTCAACACATTGTTATTCGATCCCATAATGGTGGTAATGGGGTCCATCGCCGTGGTTTGCAGCGGGATAGGTTCATGGAAATGCTGGATAAAAAAGACTTTCGCAAAGGCGCTGCATCCCTGAGCGCCGTGCACCAGCGGAATACAACCTTCCAGCCCCATACTGGCTAAAATGGCGCCCAGAGGTTGCCCGCTTTTAATCGGGCTGGTCGCCAGAGGTTTGACTGACTTGAGGATCTGAGCCATTGAATTTCTCCTTACTCAGTGTTGCCAGGGAGCCCGGCGACTGACTTGTGACCAGATAGGGCTTTCCAGCGTGAGACAAAGCTGACGGGCGAGCGCCACAATGCCCTGATACCCGGCAAAAGCGTGTTCTCGTTCCTGATTGATATCCAGAAACGGCAGACGGGCTTTATAGGCGGTGTACATGTTGCGTCCGCCGGCAATCATGATGTCGGCGTTGTAGCGGTAGGCGGTATCCAGCAGCAGACGGGCATTGCCGTCATCCAGCATTATCGCGTCTTCGCCCATCAGTTCGCGAATGCGGAATTTGTCCTCTTCCGTCGATTTTTTCGTACCAGTGGCGACCACATCCAACCCCAGATCCTGCAACGCCGACACCACCGACCAGGATTTCACCCCGCCGGTGTACAGCAGCGCGCGTTTACCTTTCAGGCGCTGACGATAGGGCGCCAGCGCCTGATTCGCCGCCCGCGTCTCCTGTTGGATCAGCCGTTCCGCGCGCGCCTGCAAATCATCGTCCCTGAGCAGCCCAACCAGCGTGCGCAAGGAGGCGGACATTTCCCTGATCCCGTAAAAGCTGCCCTCGAACCAGGGCGTGCCGTAATGCAACTCCAGATAGCGCGCGACATTAATCAATGCCCGCGAACACACCAGCATGTTGGCTTCGGCGCGGTGCAAGGTCTGAAGCTCGGCAAAGCGGGCATCGCCGGACAAACTGCCTAATACGCGAATGCCCAATTGATCCAGCAACGGCAACACATGCCAGAACTCGCCCGCGATATTGAATTCACCAATCAGGCCGATGCTGTGGCCTTGCTCTGCGGGAATGGCGAACTCAGCCGGCCAGGGCGCGGGTTCCCGCTGACCAACCACCTTTTTCGCCATGATCTCGCCCGCGATGCGGTTACCCAGATTCTTGCTGCCGTAAAACCCGGCGGCGTCGATGGCGATGACCGGGACATGATTGACCTGTTCCGCCGCCCGGCACACTGCCTCAATATCATCCCCCTCCATCGCCGGCACGCAGGTGTTATAGATAAATACCGCCGCCGGGTTATAGCGTTCGACAATGTGCCGGATCGCATGAAACAGACGGCGTTCGCCGTGTCCCATGATCACGTCCTGCTCACTCATATCGGTGGTAAAACCCAACCGGTTTATCTGCGGCCCGGAACTGTGACTGCCGCGGTTATCCCAGGAACTGCCCGCACATCCGATGGGGCCGTGAACCAGATGCGCGACATCGGCTATCGGCAACAACGTAATCTGCGCGCCGTCGAAGGCGCATCCTCCTGCCGCCGTACCAGGCTGAGGCGCGCTACAACCGGATTTCTGGCCGCCATTATGATCGCAGGCCGGTTGATCCATTAACGCCACGATATCGCTATTTCTCATTACTCACCTCGGCACAGTTAGTGTGACTCCGCAAGTCATGTTGCAATTGGCGCGCCATAGTCTATTTATCTGATTTTTAAAAAATTATCATTGTAGCTTGTGCGACAAAGCCAACAATGATTGTCAGCACCTCTGACCGGATTACGGAAAACCGGCCAGCAAAATCGTTGAACAACGCCGCCTGTCGCAATGCGGCAAATATCAAAATTTGTACTATGCTTTTGCTGTATAAAATAATGATTACACTATGTATTTTTAACATCCCATTAATTTTCAGGAACATGAATCATGAAAGTATGGAATAAAGTGCTGTTGGCTTCGCTGATCGGGTTAGCCCTCGCGGGCTGTGATGATGCATCCAAAGTGGATACGCAACTGGATAAGGCAAAGGATAACGCCAATCAAATCAAAGAAGCCGCCGACAACAAAGCTGATCAACTCACCGATGCGGCCAAACAACAGGCCGATGCGCTGAAGAAAGAAGCATCGACGCAAGTCGATCAACTGAAATCAGAAGCGGAAGTGATTAAAAAAGACGCAGAACAACGCGCCAGCACCCTGACGGATGAGGCCAAAGCGCAGGCGGGCGTCATCAAGGAGCAGGCCAAGCAACAGAGCGATCAGATTGTTGAGCAGGCGAAAGATATCAAGGATCGCGCCATCAGCGGCGCGCAGACGCTTTCCGCCGACGCCCAGAAACAGACGCAGGCGATCAAGGACAGTATGCATCAGGACGCGCCAGCAGCGACGCCGCAACAGACGACGACGCCGGACGCCACCCAGCCGGCGCCGATCACCGAAGCGGAACCGACGCCCGCCGCGCCCGTCAATCAATGATTACGCTTCATCATGATGAAGGCCGCCGAACCGACGGCTTGAGTTTGATGACTAACATTCACGTCACGAAATAATTCTCTATTATGCAAAGAACGGAGACGGTTTCGTGCGTGATCAATAAGCGGCATTTTTCTGTGACTCTCGCGCCACGCACGACTCAGGGCGCTCCGTCGCCAGCGCCCTGAGAACCCGGGCTTTTGGCGGGAATTATGCCGCTGACGCGGTGCCCTCGGCGTTCATGCCCGCTATTCGAAGCCGCCAGTGACGCGTTCCCGACGCGGCACTGGCTTTCGCGACGTCCTGTCGCTCACTCGCCGGTCATGCCCACCTCAGCATCATTCTTTACGCCTTGAGGGGACAAAACCGTGAAATATACAGGCTATCAGTGGCCTATCCGTAGTATGAGGCCGCCGAACCGACGGCCTTTTTTTCTGGTCTGGCGGTGTATTACAGCCCAAATCGCCGCTGATGCAGCGGGTTGACCTTGCCCAGACGTTTCGCCAACCACGGCGGCATATGTTCGTCGATCATGCCTTGTAGTGTTTGAAGCTGTTCATCAATGGCCGTGGCGGCAGGGACTTTGATCGGGTGGATATTATGCCGAATCACTTTCGCCGCCGCCGGGCCGCCGATTGATTCGCAAAACAACAAATGGCAATCCGTCAGCAACCGTAACCGTCCTTCGTTGCCGTCTTCGCTTTCCTGTGGCTGATAACGGCGCATCGCGCTCAGGAACGGCCCTTGTTTATCCCAGGCGTAAATGAAAAACAGACGGCATTGACCGAAATGGCCGTTTACCGTCAATCCGTTGCTGGAAGCAAACGCCACTCGCAACGGCTGTCCGTGACAGCGCTCCGACTGTTCCGTCAGATGCGCGGGCAGATTGCCGTTCAGACAATCCATAATTTGCTGCCAGCGCGCCACGCTCAAGGCAGCTTTACCCAATGGCGCGTGGCGGGAAAGTTCATCCAGCGACAGTGACGACAGGCGCTCCAGCGTCAGCGCTTCATTACAGGTCGTTTCCAGCCATTTAATCAATGTGGCGGGGGTAATTTCCGGCAACAGTTGCGCCAACGCAAACAGCCGCCAGAAAAGTAAATCATCCCGAGTCAGGCTCATGAGCGTCTCCGGTAGTGGTCGTGGTGGAAAAGTGGTGGCCGATAATCAGCTTTCACATTTTTTCGCCCGTAACGTCACGGGAAATGCGGGTCTTGCCGTTAATGGCGCGACAAACCACGTCTGCCCGCCCTCCAGTTCAATCCGGCCCCCCCAGTTGTCTGTCTGATCGAACTCAAGAAACGTGACTCTGGCTTCCAGATCCTTTTTAGCGATATAACAGTGCATACCGTCGGTAAGCTGGCGGAAAATAATATTGGCCATGCGTCCTCCTGTGAAGCGGGCAAGCCTTCCGGCATCGCGATGCCGGAAGGCTTTCGCGTTAGCGGATCAGGTCATAACCGTAATCGGTTTTACCCAGCGCCATCGTGTCGCTGTCGAGTTTCTCCAGGATGGCGTTCACCAGCGTGGTCAACATCGCCATCGCGCCCTCATAGCCCCAGGTGGTCGCCCGGTGCAAGTGGTGACGATCGAAGATCGGGAACCCGATGCGGATCAGCGGAACCTCGAACTGCTCGCCCTTGGCTCTGGTATCACGCTGGATAAACTTTCCGTAAGAGTTGCCGATCATGAAATCCGGCTGACGCGTGAACATCAGCGAGCGGAAATGCCACAGATCACAGTTGATGAACACTTCGCTGTCGCTGCCATAGGGTGACGACGCCAGCAGTTTTTTCATGCCTTTCTGCCAGCGCTTGTTGCCGTTATGACAGAGGATCACCGCCGGTTCACAGCCCAACTCCAGCAGGAAACGCGTCAGCCCCATCAGGAAATCGGGATCGCCATAAATACCAAAGCGTTTGCCGTGCAGCCAGGTATGGGAATCCAGCATCATGTCCACCAGCCGCCCGCGTTCGAGCGCCAGCGATTCGGGGATCGGTTTGCCGGTCAGTTGGCTGACGGTCATCAGAAAATCATCGGTGCCTGCCAACCCCATCGGTACGCTGATCTCCGTTCCCGGCTGGCCCCAGTCCTCTTTCACCACTTTTTTGGTTTTGGTTAAATGCCAGGGCTGCAACAACAGCGTATCGATCGCGTTAGGCGCGTCGCGCATTTCATCCTGCGTCGTGCCGCCGGAATAGAGACGATAATGACCGTCTGCCGGGGTATCCAATATCTCTGACGGATCGGAAAGCAGCGAACACGGCACCGCCATCTGCGCCATCATCCGCTTCATTACCCGGTAGTTGCCGAGATAGGTTTCAAAGCCTGTTACCAGGTTGATCTTAGCGTTGCTGCCGACCTGATAGTTTTCCGCGCTTTGAGTAAAGGTGCGGGCAAAGCCTTCAAACATATTGTCCCAGCCGGTAATGTGGCTGCCGATAAAACTGGGGGTATGGGCGTAAGGCACTGGCGTGGACTCATCCACAAAGCCATCTTTTTTGGCGTTGCTGATGAAAGCCTGCAAGTCATCCCCGATCACTTCCGCCATGCAGGTGGTGGACACGGCAATCACTTCCGGCTTGTACAACGCGCTGGCGTTCTGCAATCCCTGATTCAGGTTGTTATTACCGCCGAACACCGCCGCATCTTCCGTCATCGAATCGGATACGCAGGCCACCGGCTCTTTAAAATGACGGTTGAAATAGGTACGAAAATAGGCGACGCACCCCTGAGAACCGTGGACATACGGCAACGTTTTCTCAAAACCCAGCGAACATAGCACCGCGCCCAATGGCTGGCAGGCTTTCGCCGGATCGATCGTCAGCGCTTCACGCTGAAAATTCAACGCCTCATATTCCGGCGTGGTGGTCCATTGAAAAACGTCCTGTACGCGCTCCTTGCTGTATGACTCTTCCAACTCGCTTTTGCTGGCGAACAGCGCCTGATATTCCGGTTGTTCAAACAACGGATAACAGGGAGTGACTTTCTCAGTATTCTGGCTCATCGTATTACTCCTCCCGCGCCACAAATCGGTGAACTAACGGGATAAACGGGTCGTCAGGCCTCAGCGGATTTCAGCCAGGGCGCATTCAGTTGTTTCCAGCAGGGGTTATTCAGCGTCATATCCATATCGCGGGCGAAGATCGCAAAACCGTCGTAACCGTGATAAGGGCCGGAATAATCCCAGGAGTGGATTTGTCTAAACGGCATCCCCATCTTCTGGAACACATATTTCTCTTTGATCCCCGACCCCACCAGATCCGGTTTCAGGCGTTTGACGAACGCTTCGAGTTCATAGGTGCTGAGGTCGTCAAACAACAACGTTCCCTGCTTCAACGCCGGCAACGTGCGGTCATAGTCGTCGTTATGGGCAAATTCGTAACCGGCGGCCATGATCTCCATACCGAGATCTTCATAGGCGCCAATTACATGACGGGGACGTAAACCGCCGACGTACAACAGCACGTTTTTCCCTTCCAGACGCGGACGGTATTTGGCGATGACCGCCTCCGTCTGCGCCTGATAGCGAGCAATCACCGCTTCCGCGTTCGCCTGGATGGTACTGTCGAACAGCGCGGCAATCTTGCGCAGCGACGCGGCGATCTGCGTCGGCCCGAAGAAGTTGTACTCCATCCAGGGAATGCCGTACTTCTCCTCCATGTGACGTGAGATGTAATTCATCGAACGATAGCAATGCACCAGATTGAGTTTAACTTTGGGCGTATTCTCCATTTCCACCAGCGTGCCGTCGCCCGACCATTGGGCGACCACCCGCAGGCCCATCTCTTCCAGCAGAATACGGGATGACCAGGCATCGCCGCCGATGTTGTAGTCACCAATAATGGCGACGTCATACGGCGTGGCGGCAAACGCCTGATCTTCACGGGCTGGCAGCACCCAGTCGCGGATCACATCGTTGGCGATATGATGCCCCAGCGATTGCGATACGCCGCGAAAACCTTCGCAGCGCACCGGTACGATCGGCTTGCCGATTTCCTCTTTGGCTGAACGCGCCACGGCTTCGATATCGTCGCCAATCAACCCTACCGGGCATTCCGACTGTACGCTGATCCCCTTGCTCAGCGGAAACAGCAGTTCGAGTTCATCGATCAGTTTGCGTAGCTTTTTATCGCCGCCGAACACGATGTCCTTCTCCTGAAAATCGGAGGTGAAATTTAGGGTGCCGAAGCTGTCGACGCCGCTGGTGCCGGTGTAGTAGTTGCGGCGTCCGGCGCGGGAGTATTGTCCGCAGCCAATCGGCCCGTGTGAGATATGAACCATATCTTTGATCGGGCCGAACACCACCCCTTTGGAACCGGCATAGGCGCAGCCGCGTACCGTCATGACCCCAGGCTGGGATTTGCGGTTGGACGTCATGCATTTCCCTACCGATTCCATCCCGGCGTCCACCGTCATGATGTGTTTGGCGCGCTCTTTGCGGGCTTTATCGGGAAAGACTTCCAGCACTTCCTGAATCAGCGCCTGATTTTGTTGCGTAATGGTGTCTGTCATGGCATGACTCCTCAGGCGGATGTGGCTTCTTCCGCCGCGGTTTTACCGATAATGGCTTCGTCTTCTTCATCCAGAATGCCGAATTCCATCAATAAGGCTTCCAATTCATCCATGGTGACGGGCGTCGGCACCACCATCTTGGTGTTGTTGACGATCTTATTGGCCAGAGTGCGATATTCATCCGCCTGCGCGCAGGTCGGATCGTATTCAATCACCGTCATACGGCGGATTTCGGCGCGCTGAACAATGTTGTCGCGCGGCACGAAGTGAATCATCTGCGTACCCAGTTTGTCGGCCAGCGCGATGATTAACTCATCTTCGCGATCAGTCTGACGCGAGTTGCAAATCAATCCGCCCAGACGAACCTTGCCGGATTTCGCGTATTTCACGATCCCTTTGCTGATATTGTTGGCCGCATACATCGCCATCATTTCGCCGGAGCACACAATGTAGATTTCCTGTGCCTTGTTTTCCCGGATCGGCATGGCGAATCCGCCGCACACCACGTCGCCCAGCACGTCATAAAACACGAAATCCAGATCGTCTTCATACGCGCCCTCTTCTTCCAGAAAATTGATGGCGGTAATGACGCCGCGACCGGCGCAGCCAACGCCCGGCTCCGGCCCGCCCGACTCGGCGCAACGCACGCCGCCGTAACCGATTTGCAGTACGTCCTCCAACTCCAGATCTTCGACGGAGCCAACTTCGGCGGCCATTTCCATAATGGTGTTCTGCGCTTTGGCATGCAGAATCAGGCGCGTTGAGTCCGCTTTCGGATCGCAGCCGATAATCATGACTTTCTTACCCAGTTCGGCGAGCGCCGCCACCAGATTCTGGGTGGTGGTGGATTTGCCGATCCCCCCCTTGCCATAAATGGCACACTGACGGATTGCCATAATGTCTTCCTCTTTCACAGTGAATGTCCGGTTTATGTTGCAGGGGGCGTACCAGTCTCGGAAAAGACGTTAAGCAAATGATTATTAAAAATAAAAAATAAAATTTATTTTAGGGGGCGCGCATGATTAGGAACAATAACGTGACCAATTGTTGTAAAGGAGACAAAAACGACAGGGATAATGAGGAGCAATGTGATGCATTGACAAACTGCGTGGTATGGAAACGACACAGATCAGTTCAGCGCAATGTTGTGCGCGAAAGGCACGGTGTTGCCATGCCGCAAAGCGGCACGCGCCTGACAAGGCGCGCGCCGGGACGTAAAACTAAATCGCCACTAATTCTCGCACGCCGTCGCGCGCCATGTCCGCGCCGCGCCCCCGTTGCACGATTTCACCGCGCGACATCACCAGATAGCTATCGGCCAGTTCCGCGGCAAAATCATAAAACTGTTCCACCAGCAGGATAGCCATGTCGCCGCGCTGCGCCAGTTGACGGATCACCGCGCCGATCTCTTTAATCACCGAAGGCTGAATCCCTTCGGTCGGCTCATCAAGGATCAACAGTTGCGGCCGGCCAGCCAGCGCCCGCCCGATGGCTAATTGCTGTTGCTGACCACCGGACAAATCGCCGCCGCGTCGCTGCTTCATTTCATCCAGCACCGGAAACAACCGGTAAATCTCATCAGGCACCTGCCTGGCCTGCGCGCCCGGAAAGCGCGACAACCCCATCAGCAGATTCTCCTCCACCGTCAGACGCGGAAAAATTTCCCGTCCCTGCGGAACATAAGCGATCCCCGCCTGCACGCGCTGGTGCGGTTTACGGGTATTGATCACCTCCCCTTGCCAGCGAATAGTCCCTGATTTCGCGGGGATCAATCCCATCAAACACTTCAGCAACGTGGTCTTGCCAACGCCGTTACGCCCCAGCAAACAGGTGATTTCGCCGGGATTGGCCTCAAAAGACAGCCCGCGCAAAATATGGCTGCCGCCGTAATATTGATTAAGTTCAGTGATCTGCAACATGTCAGCGCCCCAGATAAACATCGATAACCTGCTCATCGGCCTGCACCTCGCGCAGCGAACCTTCCGCCAGCACCTGCCCCTGATGCAGTACCGTCACATGATCGGCAATGGTTTCCACAAATCCCATGTCATGCTCCACCACCATCAATGAATGTTTGCCCGCCAGACGGCGAAACAGTTCGGCGGTGTAATCGGTTTCGGCATCGGTCATCCCGGCGGCTGGCTCGTCAAGCAGCAACAGGTGCGGCTCCTGCACCAGCAGCATGCCGATTTCCAGAAACTGTTTTTGACCATGTGATAATAAGCCGGCAGGACGCCGGCGCTCATCGCCCAGCCGCAACAACGTCAATACATCGTCAATCCGGTCGCGCTGCTCGCTGTCAAGCCGCGCACGCAGGCAGGCCCATACTGACTTATCGGTTTTCAGCGCGATCTCAAGATTCTCGAATACCGTCAGCGCCTCAAATACCGTCGGCT
Organism: Brenneria izbisi; assembly: GCF_025840185.1. Taxonomy (GTDB): domain Bacteria; phylum Pseudomonadota; class Gammaproteobacteria; order Enterobacterales; family Enterobacteriaceae; genus Brenneria; species Brenneria izbisi. The sequence continues at coordinate 325,342 of NZ_JAMPJU010000001.1, read as the reverse complement.
TCTGAAATTTTCGACCTATTCCGACGCGGGCGATCTCTACCGGTGAAAGCGTAGTCAGGTCGGTGTGCTGATCGTAGAACACCGTGCCGTTATCCGGTCGGGTTTTGCCGGTGATCACATCCATCAACGTGGTTTTGCCCGCGCCGTTCGGACCGATAATGCAACGCAGTTCACCCACGCCGATGTGTAATGACAAATCGGTCAGCGCGCGAAAACCATCAAAGCTGACGTTAATGTTATCCAGTTGCAGCACCGGGTCAGTCTGATGGCGGCGACGATCCGCGGGGTGCGTTTGCGCGAATAACGGCTCAGTCATGTTTCCTCCGGTTAAGCAAACCAATGACGCCACGCGGCAGAAACAGCGTAACAAGAATGAACATCAATCCCAGAAAGAACAGCCAGTATTCCGGGAAAGCCACGGTAAACCAGCTTTTCGCGCCGTTGACAATCCCGGCGCCCAGCAACGGGCCGACCAGCGTCCCCCGCCCGCCGAGCGCAACCCAGATGGCGGCTTCGATCGAATTGGTGGGCGACATTTCGCTGGGGTTGATAATGCCCACCTGCGGCACATACAGCGCGCCGGCCAGTCCGCACAGCACGGCGGAGAGCGTCCAGACGAACAACTTGAAACCTTTCGGATCATAGCCGCAGAACATCAGGCGATTTTCCGCGTCACGCACGGCGGTCAACACCCGGCCAAACTTGCTGCGCGCCAACGCGAAACCAATCGCCAGACTGATAATCAGCAGCAAGACCGTGGCGACAAACAGCGCGATGCGCGTCCCTGTCGCTGTGATCGGGAATCCCATCAGGGTAGTGAAACCGGTAAAGCCATTGTTGCCGCCGAAGCCGGTTTCGTTACGGAAAAACAGTAGCATGCCGGCATAGGTCAGCGCCTGAGTCATGATCGAAAAATAGACGCCTTTGATTTTCGAGCGGAAGGCGAACCAACCGAAGATCAGCGCCAGTATCCCCGGCGCCAGCACAATCAGGCACAGCGCCCAGGCAAAGTGCTGGGTGCCCGCCCAGAACCACGGCAGTTCACTCCACGACAGAAACGACATAAACGCCGGCAAGCCGTCTCCAGCCACCTGACGCATCAGATACATGCCCATCGCATAGCCGCCCAGCGCAAAGAACAAACCGTGGCCGAGCGACAACAATCCGGCGTAGCCCCACACCAGATCCAGCGCCACGGCGACAATCGCATAGCACAGGATTTTGCCGATCAGCGTCAGGGTATAGGTTGAAAGCGCCAGCGGATGATCCGGCGGCAGCAGCGCGCAAAACGGCAATATCAGCAGCGCCAGCAACACGACGGCGCCAATACCGAGCGTCAGCCGCGGGGCTTTTTTCGTCAGGGTTAACGCTATTGGTTGTGTCATCAGTCAATCACCCGTCCTTTTAATGCAAACAAGCCTTGTGGCCGTTTCTGAATAAACAACACGATCAGCGCCAGAATCAGAATTTTTCCCAGCACCGCGCCGATCTGCGGCTCCAGAATCTTGTTGAGAATGCCCAGTCCAAACGCGGCGACCACCGTTCCCGCCAGTTGACCGACACCGCCCAGCACCACCACCAGAAAGGAGTCGATGATATAACCTTGCCCCAATTCCGGGCCGACATTGCCTATCTGCGACAACGCCACGCCGCCCAGTCCGGCGATGCCGGAACCCAGCCCGAAAGCCAGCATATCGACGCGTCCGGTCGGCACCCCGCAGCAATCCGCCATCGCGCGGTTTTGCGTAACCGCCCGCACGTTCATACCAAGCCGGGTTTTATTCAGCAGCAGCCAGGTCAGCAGCAACACCCCCATCACAAACAGGATCACGGCAATACGGTTATAAGGCAGCACCAGATTCGGCAGGACACGTAACCCGCCGGACAGCCAGGCCGGATTCGCCACTTCCAGATTCTGAGTGCCAAACAACATGCGCACCAGTTGGATCAACATCAGGCTGATCCCCCAGGTCGCCAGCAGCGTTTCCAGTGGACGGCCATAGAGATGACGGATCACCGTTCGCTCCAGCGCCATCCCCAGCGCGGCGGTGATAAAGAACGCGACCGGCAGCGCCAGCAACGGGTAATAAGCCAGCCACTCCGGGGCGAAACGTTGAAACAGCGACTGCACCAGCCAGGTGGAATACGCCCCCAGCATCAGCATTTCACCGTGCGCCATGTTGATCACCCCCAGCAGACCGTAGGTGATAGCCAGCCCCAGCGCGGCTAGCAACAGAATGGAACCGAGCGATAGGCCGCTGAACGCCTGTCCCAGCCATTCCCCCAACATCAGGCGTTGTTTGATCTGCTCCAGACTCGCCTGCGCCGCCGCCCGCACCCCGGTATCCGCTTCATACTGCGGCTGGGTCAACTGCTGCAATCGCGCCTGCATTTGCGGATCGCCGGTTTGTCCCAGTCGTTTCACCGCCGCAAGGCGCACCTGCGCATCGGCGTCGGTCAGTTGCCGGGCGGCGACGGCAATCGTCAACGCGTCATGCACCTCGCGATCTTTTTCCACCACAAGACGCTGCATCAACAGCGGCAGTTGTTCGCCTGCGCTATCGCGCTGCAACATCCGCGCCGCCTGCAAGCGCGTCGCGGCATCTTCGCTGACCAGTTGATGGGACGCCAGCGCGGTGGCGGCCAGTACCCGCAGACGGTTATTCATAAACAGTTTGCGGGTGCCGCCTACCGGTCTGGCATCGCCCTCCAGCGGCGTCAGCGCGCCTTGAACATCGATGAACGGCTGTTTTTTTTCATCGACGACAATCGATTCGCTGCGCAGCGCCTGCAACAGCGGCAAACGCTCAGCTTGTGGCGCAGCCGCCCACCGCTGGAGCAGATCCGCCTGCTGACTACGGTTGGCGGCGGCAAACTCCGTCGCCGGCCCCGCGTGCGCGATGGCAGGGATCACCAGACACAGCGACAGCAGTAAGTTACCTAATTGACGAATAATCATCGCAATGTCCGTCATAGCAAAAAAGGGGTTATCCCTGCGCCGCGCACGGCGCAGGGAACGCAGGAAACTGAAGGAAATCCGTTACTGCGCGGCTTTCACCGGATAGTCGGGCTTTTTGTCATTACCGGCGATATACGGACTCCACGGCTGAGCACGCACCGGTTGTTCGGTCTGCCAAACCACGTTGAACTGGCCATTCTCTTCAATTTCGCCAATCATCACCGGCTTATGCAGATGATGGTTGGTGTTATCCATCGTCAGCGTAAAACCGCTTGGCGCGGCGAACGTTTGCCCCGCCATCGCCGCGCGCACTTTATCCACCTCGGTGCTGCCCGCTTTCTCCACCGCCTGCGCCCACATATGCATCCCGACATAGGTGGCTTCCATCGGATCATTGGTCACCACAGAATCCGCATTCGGCAGATTGCGCGCTTTGGCATAGGCTTTGTAGGCGGCGACAAAGGCGGTGTTGGTCGGGTTCTCCACCGATTGGAAGTAGTTCCACGCCGCTAAATGTCCCACCAGCGGTTTGGTATCAATGCCGCGCAGTTCTTCTTCCCCCACCGAGAAAGCCACCACCGGCACATCGGTCGCTTTGATGCCCTGATTGGCCAATTCTTTATAGAAAGGCACGTTGGAGTCGCCATTGATAGTGGACACCACTGCGGTCTTGCCCCCGGCGGAGAACTTTTTGATATCGGAAACGATAGTCTGGTAATCGCTGTGACCGAACGGGGTATAGACTTCCGCGATATCTTTATCCTGAACGCCTTTTGTCTGCAGGAAAGCCCGCAGGATCTTATTGGTGGTCCGCGGATAAACATAGTCAGTACCTAGCAGGAAGAAGCGCTTCGCCTCGCCGCCGTCTTCGCTCATCAGGTATTCCACCGCCGGGATCGCCTGCTGATTGGGCGCTGCGCCGGTGTAGAACACGTTCGGCGACATCTCTTCCCCTTCGTACTGCACCGGATAGAACAGCAGACCGTTTAGTTCCTCAAACACCGGCAACACGGATTTGCGCGATACGGACGTCCAACTGCCGAACACCACGGCCACCTTGTCCTGCGTCAGCAACTGACGGGCTTTTTCGGCAAACAACGGCCAGTTGGAGGCCGGGTCAACCACCACCGGTTCCAGTTTCTTGCCCAGCACCCCGCCTTTGGCGTTAATCTCGTCGATGGTCATCAGCGCCACATCCTTCAGCGGCGTTTCGGAAATCGCCATCGTGCCGGAAAGGGAATGCATAATACCGACCTTGATCGTCTCCGCCGCCTGTACGTGCCATGACAGCCCCATACTGACAGCCGTTGCGGAAAGCGCGAATACTTTTAGCAATGAACGTCTTTTCATCTTGTTAATCCTTCATCATGTTGAATGACACGCCGTGTGACGTGGGTGTGGGTATTACTCCAGCCACAGCAGCGTCTCTCCAGGGCTGACTGGTCGTCCAGGCTGGCAGCCGATGCGTTTGATACGACCAGCTTGCGGTGATGTGATGGCGAGCTCCATTTTCATCGCCTCGACGATAATCAACGGCTGACCGGCCGCCACGTCGTCTCCCACGTTCACCAGCACTTTCCAGATATTGCCGTTCATATCGGCGCAGACCGGCTGCGCGTCATCATCGCTTTCCACCGGCAACGCCGGGGCGAGGTCGGTAGGCGTATCGGCCTCTTCCTGCCGCCACAGCGCCACTTCGGTTTCAAACGCCGCTGACTGCCGTTGGCGGAATGCGGCGATATCCGCTGCCTGCTCCGCTAGAAAATGGGTGTGGGCGGCAAAATCGAACTCCGTGTCCTCAATCCTGATGCTGGCGCGCCCTTCACGGAAATCATCGCGCAGCGCCGTCAGTTGTTCTTCACTGACCGGATAGAAACGAACCTGATCGAAAAAGCGCAGCAGCCAGGGCTCGCCCGCGGCGAACTGACTGTTTTTGAGAAACTTGTTCCAGATAGGCAGCGTGCGCCCCACCAGTTGATAACCGCCGGGTGAGTCCATGCCGTAGATGCACATGTACATCCCGCCGATGCCGACGGTGCCTTCGGCGGTAAAGGTGCGCGCCGGGTTGTATTTGGAACTCAGCAGCCGGTGACGCGGATCGACCGGCACCGCGCAGGGCGCGCCGAGGTAGACATCGCCCAGACCGAGGATCAAATAGCTGGCGTCGAAAATAATGTCGCGCACCGCCTCGCGGTCGGGCAGCCCGTTGATGCGTTGAATGAAATCGACATTATTCGGCAACCAGGGCGCATTGGCGCGTACCGTTTCCCGGTAGCGTTCGACCGCGCCGAGCGTCGCGCTGTCCTCGAACGCCATCGGCAAATGCACAATGCGCGACGGCACTTTCATCTGGCTGACATCGCCAAGACGCGTTTCCAGATCAAGCAAACCATCCAGCAATGCCCGTTGGCTGATAACCTGGCTGTCATAGCGGATCTGTAGCGAGCGCACCCCCGGCGATAGCTCCTCCACGCCCGGCATGCCGGATTCGCGGATGGCGGTCATCAGCAAATGCACTCGCAGACGCAACGCCAGATCCAGCACATTATCGCCATATTCAATGAGGATGTAGTTATCTCCCGCCTGACGATAGGCCGCCGTCGGCGTGCTGGCCGTGGCTTGCGTCACCGCCAGCAGCGTGGCGGAGCCCAGTTCGGTCGCGGTCAGCGACGGCGCCGCAAAAACAGGCTTAGGCGTGGTTGACAACGTTCTGACGCTTTCCGCCTGCGCCTGTTCCCGCGCCAGCGCTTCCTCGGCGCTGATGGGATGGAAACGGATGCGATCGCCCGGTTTCACCTGCCCGACTTTCCACAGTTCCGCTTTGGCGATGGTGACCGGGCAAACAAAACCGCCGAGACTCGGCCCGTCGCGGGTGAGAATAACCGGGAAATCGCCGGTAAAATTCACCGCGCCGATCGCGTATTCGCAATCATGTACGTTGGAGGGGTGCAAACCGGCCTCACCGCCGTTGGCGCGGGTCCAGCTTGGTTTCGGGCCGACCAGCCGCACCCCCAGCCGATTGGAGTTGTAGTGCACCTGCCATTCGGCGGCAAAAAATTCGTCAATCGCTTCGTGGGTAAAGAAATCCGGCGCGCCGTGCGGCCCGTAAAGCACGCCAATGCGCCACTCGTCGCCGTAAGCCGGGATCAGTGCCGTATCGACGGCCTGCGGTGCGCTAACCGGCGCGGGCGTAGCGCAGGCCGGTAAATCGGGTTGGGAAATCGCCAACATATCCGCCACCCGCAGCGTGCGGCCTGCATGACCGCCAAATTCTCCCAGCGCAAAGGTCGAACGACTGCCAAGATAGCGCGGCACATCAATACCGTTGCGCACCGCCAGATAGGTGCGGCAGCCGGACTGCGCCCGCCCCAGCGTCAGCGTTTGTCCGGCTTTCACCGTGACAGGCCGCCAGTAGCCGACAGCCTGCCCGTCAAGTTCGGCGGGACATACCGCTCCCGTCAGGGCGATCACGGCATCACAGTGAAAGCGCAATATCGGCCCTTGCAGCGTGAACTCCAGTCCCGCCGCCGATGCGTCATTACCCACAACGCGGTTTGCCAGCCGGAACGCGAAATCATCCATCGGGCCGGATGGCGGTACGCCGATATCCCAATACCCCAGACGACCAGGATAGTCCTGCACGCTGCTCCAGGTGCCGGGCTGCACCACTTCGATAACCGACGCCGCCGGGGTGAAGCCGTCGAGCAGTCGCGTCCACACCTTACCGTTGCGAAACGCGTCAGTGGCGATGATCTGGCGCAGATAGTCAAGATTGGTGGCGATACCATGCAGCCGCGTTTCATTCAGCGCCCGGCGCATTTTTTCCAGCGCCTGATCGCGGGTAGCCGCGTGCACGATCAGTTTGGCGATCATCGGATCGTAATACGCCGAAACCTCGGTGCCGGTACTGACCCAGCCATCCACCCGCACATCCGCCGGGAAAGCCGCTTCCGTCAATACGCCGGGACTTGGCTGGAAGTTTTTCAGCGGATCTTCGGCATAGATACGCACTTCGATGGCCGCGCCCTGCGGCGCGGCGGTCAGACGCGACCAGTCCAGCGGTTCATCCGCCGCCACCTGCAACATGCACTCCACCAAATCGAGCCCGGTCACGCACTCCGTCACCGGGTGTTCAACCTGCAAACGGGTATTCACTTCAAGAAAAAAGAATTCATCATGTTCGGCGTCGTAGATGTATTCCACCGTTCCCGCGCTGCGGTAATTCACGCATTCGCCTAGCTTGATCGCCGAAGCCAGTAATGCCGCCCGCGTTGCAGCAGGCAGATGCGGCGCTGGGGTTTCCTCCACGACTTTCTGATTGCGCCGCTGCAACGAACAGTCGCGTTCGCCCAGCGCCACCACCCGGCCTTTGCCATCGCCAAAAATCTGCACTTCCACATGGCGGGCGCGATCAATACAGCGTTCAAGAAACACACCGGCATCGCTGAAGAATTGCTCGCCCAAACGACGCACGCTTTCCCAGGCGGCCCGTAATGCGGCGGCATCCGCACAGCGGGTCAGGCCGATGCCGCCGCCGCCCGCGGTGCTTTTCAACATCACCGGGTAGCCAATGTTTTCCGCCGCCGACAGCGCCGCCTCCAGCGACGAGAGCAGCGGCGTCCCCGGCGTCATCGGAACCCCCGCCTGCGCCGCAAGTTCACGCGCGCGATGCTTCAGGCCGAACTCGCCGATTTGCCGGGCGGTCGGCCCGACGAACGCGATCCCGGCTTGTTCGCAGGCAGCGGCAAACGGCAGGCTTTCTGATAGAAAACCGTATCCCGGCCAAATCGCCTGCGCCCCGGACTGCTGCGCGGCGGCGATCACTTTATCGATACACAGATAGCTGTCGCTGGCCTTCTCGCCGCCGATCGGCAGCGCGATATCGGCCGCTTTGACATGCTGCGCGTTTTTATCGGCGTCGGAGTAAATCGCTACGCTGGTCACCCCCAAACGCTTCAGGGTACGGATTGCACGGCACGCAATTTCGCCCCGGTTGGCGATTAATACTGTATTAAACATCGCTGGCCTCCTTGCGGGCGAGCCAGTTGCGCCAGCCGCCGAATTCGGTGATATCGAGGGCATCGCTCAGTGCGGCGGGTTCGCAAATAAAGCCTTTAACCTGCCGTCCGTCGGCCAGCGTCAAAGTGCCAATCCCCAATGGCGCGGGGATCTCCGCAACGAATTCGCCAAAACGCGCCAGCGGGATATCCCACAGTTCGACGATAATCGCCGCGCCGTCGCTGCTTTTTGCCAGACCAGGCTTCGCGGGTTGCGTATTCGCCAGCGCATAGAGACGGTAAGTATCGGCAGTTTGAGTTTCTTCCACCCACACGGCATCACGGCTGGTGAGTTGATGATTGAGCGGCATGCCGGTCAGATGCGCGCCGACCACCGCCAGCCGGACGTGCAGAGAAGAAGGCGGTAAAACGGCGAAATGAGAAGGCGCAGACTTGCCGGTTGCCCCCAGTTCGAGCGCCAGTTGCGTCTGCCAGCGCAGGCCGAAAGTCGCCAACGCGCGATCGTGCCATGCCGGGGCCAGCAGCGTGATACCGGCGGGCAAACCATCTGCACGCAACGGCGCGGGCAGCGCCAGCGCCGACAAATCCGCCAGATTGGTGAAGTTGGTGTAAGTACCTAACTGCGAGTTATAACGTACCGGTTCCTGCTTCATCGCTTCCAGCGTATGAATGGTCGGCGAGGTCGGCACCACCAGCGCATCAAACGCCGCCAGCGTCTGCTGGATCTGACGGCTCAATTCCGCACGCAGATATTCCGCCTTAAACGCCTCCACCGCGCTGAAGCGTTCACCGCTGGCGACAATCCCCTGCACCACCGAATCCATCTGGTCGGCATGCCGCAACATATCGCCGACGGCCACGGTGCGCTCGGCTACCCACGGCCCTTGGTACAACTGTTCGGCTAGCTGGTTAAATAGGCTGAAATCGATGGGGTGCAGCGTCGCTCCGCTGTTTTTCAGCCCCTCCAGCGCGTTTTCCCACGCCGCTAGCGCCTGCGGATCATCAAAGAAGGTCGGCGTTGCCGGAATAGCAAACCGCGGCGCTTTCGGCAGCGCCGCTGGCGCTCGTCCCGGATTGCGGCGCGAATAGGCGTCCGTGGCATCAAAACCCCCGGCCAGTTCCGCCACCGTAAAGGCATCTTCGACGGTCAGGGCGAATATCGACAAGGTGTCATTCAGGCGACAGGCAGGCACCACGCCGCTGGCGGATAACCAACCTTTGGTCGGTTTCAGGCCGACAATATTGTTAAACCCGGCGGGAACGCGCCCCGATCCCGCCGTATCCGTACCCAGCGAGAAGCCCACCAGACCGCGCGCCAGCACGGAGGCGGAACCGGAACTGGAGCCGCCGCTGATATAAGCCGGATTAAAGGTGTTAGGCACCGCGCCAAACGGCGAGCGGGTGCCTACCAACCCGGTAGCGAACTGATCGAGGTTGGTTTTACCTATCACGATCGCGCCCGCCGCTTTCAGCTTCGCCACCGCCGTGGCGTCATGTTCCGCCTGATAAGTAAATGCCGGACAAGCCGCGCTGGTCGGCCAACCCGCCACATCGATATTGTCTTTTACCGCAAAAGGCACGCCGAACAGCGGCAATGCGTCCGGGTGCTCGCCTTGTCTGGCGTGTAACGTCGCAATCTGTTGCCGCAACTGTTCAGGCGTCGCCAGATAGATCCACGCCGGGTCGTCAATAGAGAGGCTGGCAAGCAGCGTTTCCAGCGTCTCATTTATTGCACCGGCATATTGCTGATAATGCTGTTTCCATTCCCCAAGGGTAAGTCCTGTCTTTGGCGGCATAATTTGAATCCCATCTAGTATACAAGATTGAATTCTAATTAGCGAAAACCGTGCCAGATTTTAATTTATTGATTTTAATGTTTTTTATTTAAATAAGCGTGACTAACATGCACAACCAACGGGCAACATTGCGCCATCATAGTGCGCGGTGTCATGACCTTAAGGCAAAACAAATGGTGAACGACTTAAAGACAGATGAACAATAAAAAGTTAAAATCCAGTCGATTTTTAACTTAACATTCACACCAGGTTTGCAACGTTAATGATCATGGTCTTATCAAAAATTGATCATCCATTCAACGTTGTCTGCTCTATCACAACAAGAAATTTAAAGATGAAGAAAAAACGAATCCTGATCCCGCTGATCATCCTGATAGTATTTATCCTTTACCTCAACCGTGATGCGCTCAATCCTTTCGCGCCCGACTGCAAAAATCTGCCGGCGGGAACCCCCAAACCGGCTGAATGCCGGAAACCGGTGAAAGAGGTCGCGCCGGGTTTCGAGCTTTGAGATGGCATGCAACCGGAAAGGTCGCCATGATTGCGGCCTTTTCAGACACGAAAAACGCTCCCAAGTGAACTTTTTGCCTCCTGTCACCACATACTCCCTACGTAATTCATTATTTATAGGATGTGGTTTTATGCGGAATGACATTATAAAAGACCTGCTGGACTATTACCGGGTTGATCGTTCGACGCTAAGCCCCCAAGACGGCGAAGTGTATGCAATAAAAATAGGTGGAAGCGATGAGGTAGCCCTATTTCAAGATAAAGACGACTGGCTGCATTTGGTAATTAATCTTGGCGTCTCAACGTTGGCGCCCGATAAATTGTATAGGGATATTGCCTATTTTAACGACATAAACGTCAAACAACCATTGTTGGTCTTAGGCGTTAATAGAAACGACGAACAGGTGACTCTGCATAGCCGCTTTCCCGTTCAACAATTGAATAAAGTACGGCTGGTAGAGTACTTCGAAAACTTTGTCGATACATCAGCACGATTAAAAGGACATTTTAACCTCCAGTCAGGAGTCAGCAATGGGTAATATGTGTATATCCGGCTCCAGCAGCCGCTATGATTCATCCAATGCGTCTTCCCCTAGCGCTTCGCCGGTTCGCGTCAATGCCAGAACCCAGTCAGGCGAAGAATTAACATCGATCAGGCAATTGAGCTCGCCTGAGAGGGAACGTTTTTTGAATGAGTATGACCCCATGCGTTCGATTCCGGGCTTGAACAGCGAGTCTTCGGTATACCGCACCACGCCCAGAGAATTTGTCAAAAACGGGATGATAGCGGGCAACCCAAAATCCAGCGCGAGAATATTTCTTCACGAACAATTAAATCCTAACTATTTGAGCCGTCAGAGGATGAACGTACCGATAGGCACGGCATATGCGTATATTCCCAAAGAATCACGGGCCCAAGACCTCGGTACGCCATCGCTAAACGTCATGTACGGCAGCAATGCGCTTGAAGCAACGCGAACCTATGCTCAGACGTCCCGATATGTGACTGTCGAAATGCGGCTGGGCGATTTTCTTGAACGCGGCGGCAAAGTTTACAAGGATGTTTCCTCCTTTTCCGCCGATGACGATACCGCCCACGCGCTAATCGTCACGCTGCCCAAAGGGAAAAAAGTGCCGGCGAACATCATCGACTAGCCAGGAACTATGCGCTACGCGCAATGTCTGTCTTATCTCATAATGCTGACTGGCCGATAGGGTCAGTCGCCAGCCCCATCATGCCAGGGTCGTTACCAGATCCCACGTCTGCTGGTCGTGGGACGTTGGTTGCAAAATATAGCTACCGATGATCTACGGGAAAACGTTGCTTATGATCCTCTACAACTAAGTTATGAATATGAGATGCAATACTTGTGATAAACCGAGCAGGAACGTCATGTTCACTTGCTACATCTTCCCATCGACGAAGAAAATCAATGACTCTTGCATCATCAACAGCAGGCAAACCCGCAGCATGTTTCAGAGAGCCGATGGAGCGAGTTAATTTGAATCGTTCAGATAATAATTTGATAAGTTCACGATCTAGATCCACAACTTGTTTACGTAATTCTACTATCATGTCAGTCATTTGTTTACCTTAATAATAATTAGAAGTTGTTTATTACATGTTCGCGTGCAAATTTGAAAGATTCGCGCTTTCCAAGAGTTAAAGACGTAATAAAAGCACCTTCTAGCAAAGAAAATATAACCAAAGCCTTTCGCTCGGCCTCCGCGTAGCAAAACTCCTCCAAAAGTAAATCTCTGATGAGACGATACTTACTGGACTTAAAATCATCAATAACCTTTCGCACACAACCATCAATGCAATGATATTCTGACATTGCCATAGTAAAAATATTAGTAGCATGACAGCAAGAATAAGACATGGAAGAATGCCAATCAAATATGGAAATTATCTTTGATTTTAAAGATTCCTCCTTCAAAATATTTTCATTTAAGGCAAGCATCAGATACTCCCCTCTTTCCTGTAACAAGGTAACGATTAAGTTATCCTTGGAGCCGAAATGGTTATAAAGTGTCATGCGTGCAACGCCAGCCACTTCAATAATTTCATCGACACCAACAGCATGAAACCCTTTTTTTCTAAAGAGCTGTAAAGCAGACTTAAGAATTACTTCTCTTTTATTTATCATAGCAATAAAAAACAACCAGTATATTAATCACACTCTTCCATAAGTTTTAAGAAATTCTTATGCAGTTTGACAGCATCGTCTTCATTCATAGCGATGTTGGACCATGAAAATGCTGCTCCTAAATGACCGTTAAGGCTGAGGACATGAAGAACGACAGCGTAATTACCACAGAGCCGGTTAACCACTGTGCGCATACTGGTAGGTTGTAGTCTATCTGGGAAACGCGTACTACTGATGTTGCCCACGTTCGTAATAGCTATACCATTTGCGCTTTTAGCTTGAACAAGCTGTAAAACAGATTGCCTGATAAATGCATGAGAGTGCGTGGAAGGTTTCCAATTATTTATCGCATCATTCAGCTTTAGGCCACAGTCTTTAGCAAGGCTAACGAGGTTATTTTCGTTGACATTTGGCACTGTGTGAACTACTGAGATATGACATCCCATGCAAAGCGCTTGCATAGAATCCGACATATTAGATCGTAAAGAAACAGCAGTGTATAAATTGCAAGATTCTTTATTCATGGTAAGACAAAAAACCTTAACAAACAACGCAGACAACAGTTGCGTTATTGTCAACCCGTTTGATTTAGCAAATGATATTAATTTAGAACTTTGCTGCTTGCTAATATTTAAATCCAAAAACAGCGGCTTTCTTTCCTCTAATTTAATAAACTTATTGAAAGTAAAAGGAGGAGCAAGCTTGCTAGATTGAATAAACCCTTTGGGGGTTAAACTGGCCGTCGAAAATGAAGGAAGGCTTTCAAATTTGTCTTGCTCGAAGATAAATCCATCCAAGTTTTTCAAAAGTAACTCAAAGAACAAGGAAGTTGTAAACCCATCGGATACAACATGATTTCGTGAAAAGATAATGTAAGAAACTTGGTCACCAATTACATTCACTAAGTGTAAACGCCATAGAGAGATGGATGAATTTAAACTTTCAGATAACTCAGTGTTAAAGATGCTATCGAGTTCATCTGCTTTACTGGCAACTGTGTAAGAGATATTGATTCTCTCAAATTCCGAGAATTCATTGAACCATAATTCATCGCCTAACTCATGGATACAAGTTCGTAGAATTTGGTGATAATAAAATAATTTACGGGCAGCACAAACTAATTTTTCATATTGAAGTAATTTGTTAAGTTCTATATGTGACAAAACCTGGCTGGTTCCTTTCGCCAGCGAATGCAGATAAGCGAAACCTGCCTCTGTTGCGGTTAATTTACGTATTAGTTTTATGTCGTTGGGTAACAGTTCTTGCGCTGAGTTAGAAAAAGTCATCATGCTCCCCCATGCAAAGCTATAGAATTACTTATTAAAACATTATAATCAGGAAATTCGATATTGACTTTGTCGTTATTTTTAATTTTGACTCCAAAATCTATACTGTTTTTATCAGCACCAATATAGACATAATGCACCATACCTGGGACGCACAAACTATGATGCATCCAGAGTTTCGACATCATTTTTTCCACGGGATAAGCTAATACCTCGCTACCATTTATAATATCCCGAGACCAAATTTTTTCATTATCACGATATATACTGACGTCTCCTATAATTTTTGCTGGTGGCGGAGCCAGAAAAATAAACGGATGAATAGCGCTATCGGCAAGCTTCCCGTATGATAAATGCGAAGGGTTTCCGCGAATCTGTCCTATATCAGTAAGGTCGTTACCAAACGTGAAGCCTAAATATATAGGAAGTGATTCAGCATTGATATAATAAATGAGTACAATCTCGGCCTCCTCACAGACAGAAACCGCAGCTTCACTTAATTTTATAACCTCATCATTCATCTTTAGACTATTTGCAAATCCTTTAAAAAACCATGAGGGATAACCATCAAGTTTACCAGCATCATTTAGCTTATCAGGAGAAACTTTATTTAAATGAGCTAAGCCAAAACCACTAACCATGCCTTGTGATGAAGAACAAGGCTGCGCAGGCAAACAATAGGTTACCTTAGCGCCTAATGGTGGTGGTTCGACCTTTTCAAAAGAGGTATTAATGTAAGAAAATATATTTTCTGAGGTTAATCTACTCTCATTCAACAACAGATAAATATTATTTTCAGTTTTGAAGTGAATTTCAACTCCATTAATATCAATCAAAGCTAACTGACGCTGCCCCTTGCATTCATATTCTGCAAAGCTAACGATCCCTTTCATAACAGCTCCTAAATACTTTATTGCATTATAAGTTCGACAAGCGCAGGCTTACGCTCTTTGAGGATATAATCAATCGCTTCTTCTAAAGAATTTTTGAGTTCTGCAAGCGTACTCGCTCTCCCAGAAGTATGAATATTGAAAGATTGAGCTAATGAAATGAAATCAACAGGGTTTTCGTAAAAGCTCGTGCCAATATCAGCATCGGATACATTGCGCTGCCTATTACCAGCAATGATTTCAGCGTGCTGTTTTGAATTTAAATACAAGCTATTATTCATGACAATCGTTAATAGAGGGATTTCATATTGTGAAAGAGTCCACAGTGCGCTCGGCGTATAGAGGAAATCCCCATCTGATTGCAGATTGATACAGACTTTATCGCTGCCCTTATGAGCCAATGCCGCTCCAATTGAAGCACCGAGTCCGTAGCCCAAACCTGCTCCGCCACTTAAGCCTATATAACATCCCGGTTTATCCAGATTCCATAGGCGCTTGACCCACTCATTAATAGTAACACTACCCGTGTTTGTGACCATCCAGTCATGCTTTTCAAGAGCATCATGAATTGTCAGCAAGGCTGAGGTTACATGAACAATTTTGTCGTCCGAATGGCTTAATGCTTGTTCTTGCCAGCTATTGCGTGTTGAGACATGCCTTTCACTGATCTGTTTCAATCGTGCTTTGCGCTTTTCAGTATCGACCTCTTCAATACGAAGCTCAAGCGAAGCTAAAATTTGCTCAAGACTCCTAGCAATGTTCGCTTGTAACATTTGGCTAACCGGTAAAAGACGTTGGTAATCTGCTGCCCAATCGCTTATTAGCAAATTGTTCGTCCCAATACTGATGATGGTTGGTAAATTATCATATCCGCTCTCGACAAGAGGCTGTAATGCACCCCATAAGTCTTGTACTTCAAAAGCTAAGATCATGTCGCTGTCTAGAATGATGTCATGAGCAGCATCATTAAGAGATAAATCATGAGTATTAGGAAAGTTGTAGCGCCCCCCTTTATCAATTACTGCGCAACCTAACGTTTCTGCTAATTGAATTAACAAAGGAACAGTCTCAGGTTCTTTTCCTGAAAGGTCCGTAATGATTACAGGGTTTTGTGCGGAAAGCATTTGGGTAACCAGATTACTTAATATCAGGTTATCTAAACCAGGCAATTGAGCAGCTTGACTTGCATTAACTGGGTAGAGCTGCAAACCGCGATGCAGCGTTTCCTCTTGAATTTCTGAATCTAATGCAATGAAAACGGGCGCCTTAGCTTCTGAATTCATTAGATAGGCGCCCCGATATAAAGATTCCAACGCAGCCTTTTGGCTCATTGGCATATCACTCCACTTAACGTAGTCTTTGATAATGGAGTCAATAGATTGGGAGGTATGTATCCAGTCTATCCAAGGACGGCGCTTACTTGCATCAATAGGCCCATTCCCTCCTAAAACCAAAAGTGGCACGCGATCACACCAGGCATTGAATATAGCCATGCTAGCATGTTGTAACCCAATGTTAGCATGAACAATCACAGCCATGTGCTTGCCACATGCTTTGAAGTAGCCATGAGCAATTGCCACAGAAATTTCTTCATGACATGAAACCAATATCTGTGGAGTTCCGGGCTTCTCTCTCATGGCAACTAAAGAGTCGTGTATGCCTCTGAAAGAAGCGCCAGGGTTGAAAGAAACATATTCAATTCCCTGTTGAACAAGGAAACTAACTACTAAATCTGAAAAGTATTTCATAATTATCTCACGCAAATTCGTTATTTAAATTAGGGTTTGTGATAGCTTTGAAGGTAAACCGCGTTAATTCCTTCGACGGTACGACACCGAATCCTTTACATAAAGATGTCAGTTGAATACTCAAGCTGGCACGATCAATTAAAGGAATTGGGCAAATAATCATATCTTTGAAAAATAGATCATACTGCCCTGCTTCCATGGTTATAAAGTCACTACACAACAAAGCTAACTGTCTTTCAGCAGCGATAAGCGGTCCAACTTCCGCTACTTGAACGCCTATTTGATACTGATAATTATGTTTGCGAGCAAATTCAATGAGCCGCAATGCAGATAAAATACCACCACATTTAGCCAGCCTAATATTAAACAATTCACAAGATTTGTTAGCTAGACTGGCGATTGCGTCATCAATGCCGGTTAAAGACTCATCGAGCATTACCTTCGAGCCAGTTCGTTGGCGTAATGCCATCAATCCCTCAAAATCGCCCTTTTTGATAGGCTCTTCATAGATAATGCCATGGTCATTCTTTAATGCATCCATATGTAATAAGGCTAGTGATCTAGACCAACTCATATTGGCATCAATGATAATAATAGTTTCAGGCCCCACCTCCTCACGAAGCTGTTTCACCAAGTTAACTGTCCGGTTAATGTCATTGTCAACTTTTATCTTGATAACTGATGCCTCTTTCAGATCTCCTAAATTACTTTTATCGACACAGGTAAAATCAATCACTTTTGTAAATTTTACTGTTTTACAAGCGAGCGGCTCATCAAATTTATTAAGTGCTTTGTGTATTAACTGACTAACAGAAACTTTCTCTTTTTGCGCCAGTAAATCCAAAAAAGCCAATTCAAATAAGCACTCTACGTTTTTACCTGGCGGTAGTTTCAAAACGTTAGCCGTACCATTTTCATAAAGGAAACGCACCAATTCATATGAATCCAAATTCATCAGCAACAGGTGAATATGATGAAGGTTTACGTACTCCGCAGCTTTGATTACAGATTGACAGGTTTCGCCGGTTACATACTTTCTTGGCGCACACTCACCTAAGCCTCTAAGGTCTTCCATTTCGAGTTTAAGTATAACGCTTTCTGCATTACGTCTGATTTTGGCGGCATGACCGAAAGAAGTTTCCATTTCCTGGTCTACATTATAGATAAATGCTCTAAGCAAAATACTCCTCCTTCTCATCAATAATGAGAGAGGAAACCCAACTAATTAAGGTGCATTTAGATTTTGTAAAAAAAAGGTAGTGCTTATCAGTTGGTAACTGTAAAATAGTACCGTTTCCTTTTGATAAGAGTTTAAATGATTTAAGCGCCAATGGGAGATTAATAACTTTATCTTCGCATCCTGCGATATAGTACATGTTTTCGGAATTTGGAATCTGAATGTTATGATATTTCTTTTCCAAATCCAAAATATACTTACGACTATTCTTTGTTATTTTCCTTATCGCTAATGCATCGTTTTCGATAAAATCGATGTATTTTTTATCAGATGTGAAATCTTCTGCTTTTAATTCGGCATCCCATAATTCTTCACTTTCTTCAGACGCTATTGAAGAAAGTGCGTCCTTATCAAGTGTCGTATGTAACTTACTTAACCATGTTGAACAAAATACAACTTTGTCATAGTCAAAAGATAAGTGATTTTCAGCCAGCAAAGCAGCCAATACTGAACCACCTAAACAGTGCCCGAATAGACACACCGGCACATTTGATGGCATTTCTTCATGGCAATGCTTAAGAGCTTGATTATACGCCTGAAGAAGAATTGACGAATTAGGAAATGAACTCCTGTCACCACTGCTTAATCCGCTACCGGGACGATCAATACATACGAAAGCAATTCCCTTTGATGCGAATACTCTACCCGCCTCCCAAAGCCAACCTCCATGACTTTGTAGCCCATGAAAATAGTAAATAATTCCACGGATATCATCAGGTAACCATTTGTGAATTGCTAGTTTATGTTGTTCAGTATTAAAAAAATCGACTTCCTTACTAATTGTCATAATTCCTCCTAGCATTAAGATTATTATTGCAAACTAAGGACTTCATCTACAAATAGTACATCTTGACAGAATGGCTTATATTTATATTGTGCAGCATTAGCTGCCGTGCGTTTGAGATCAATGTATTTTGATAAAGCATTGTTGAAGACTGGAATAACTTCGATTCTATCTAAACGATTACTTTCTCGTTTAGAGGCATACTCTATGTTAACTTCTTGCAGCGCTTTGTCCAAATGCTCAGACAGTTCATCACTCGTTTTTAACAAATCTAACGGGGCATCAAGTAAAAGCACATAGCCCGGAATTTCTTTCCATTTCGGTCCACACATATATAAACCAAGCTCTAAATCATTCTGCTTAGCAAAGCTAGCAAGAGCTTCAGTAATATGGTTTTCTGTTAATTTCTCGCCAGTAAATGAGTGATAAATTCCTGCTCGCGCTACAAAATTTAGTCTTGGGACCTGTCCGATGTACCCTTCAACACGAAAAATATCACCCGTAGACATGCGGCATAAGCCATTAGCCTGAGACATAATCAAATGATATTCTTTTCCTTCTTCAAGCTCATTGAAAAGAAGTGTTTCCACATCTTCGTTGTTATCAAGCATTTCATCAAGATTTACGTAACTTGGAATAAACTCGTAAAAAGCTTGGTTTATTGCAAGTGGTTGACTGGCTAAGCTATCATCTATTGGAATCGTTACTACGCCTTCAGTTCCACACGTCATAAATGGGATTTGTTTAACTCCAGGTAATAGCTGGTTTAATCGACTTTTATACAGTCTCGCTGAAGCAGAAGCCCAGCAACTAAAAAGTTGCAAGTTAGGCCAGATATCAACGAAAGAAAAATTAGGTTCAGATAAAATAACGTCTAATTGATCAGCTAATAGTGGTGCTTTTTCGAACTTTTCTTCGCCATTCAACGTCCCATTTCTTACATCTTCTATCAAACGATTACGTTGGTTATGCATGATGTCACGCATCGATATCAGCGTACTCGGATTGATAGTACTAATGAAATGTAAAGGACGCCCCACTAAATACCGAGCTCTGTAATACATTTTTTCTTCATGTATTTGAGGCATATCTGCTGTAAACCAAGGCGCATCGAGCCATGGAGGACACCAGTCCCCTGCATCTAGTCGGGGATGCCGATTACTAATACTTTGATATGGAATGCCGTTTATGTATTCGCTTGGTTCTTCCTTAACCGTCTGCATATCGAGCACTGAATACGGATTATCCAGCATTTCAGGGCAGTGCTTGAGGTAGGTTGCCCACATCGCTTTCATTGCCGGGATACGGTAACGTGTCAGCCAGTTAAGCGTGTAGGGGATTTTTTTAGAGTTTCCAGTAGTCCCACTTGTTTTAAGCCAACGTAACGTTGGGCTACATGACAGCACTCCACCCTTTATGACCAGATCCCGTTCAATATAAGGTGCAAATTCGTGATACCTCCGAATTGGCAAAGCCTTGCGAAAGGTGTCTGCATTAGTAGGCGAAACGATATACCCTTCTTCTTTCCATAATAATGAACGTTCACTAACTTGGACCAGATTAGCAATTACATCGGATTGTGTTTTATCTGGATCATTTAGGCAATCAAGGAAGTTACTATATTCACTATTACACTCTTCGATAAATGAGGCTTTACGTTTATGCCAATCTAGTTCCCAACTTTCTTGTTGTTTCATTAGTTTCACATTAGCATCCTCAAATTAATTAAATATTTTATATTTTTAGCGATTAATTAGAGCCATCATTTTGTTTTCGTACCGCGGCCCGGCAACACTTAGGTTTTGCAACAAGTTATCCAACTCTGTTTTAATATGATCCGGAAGAACAACTCTTGAGGCTGCCACATTTTCTTCTAGATATTTTTTACGCTTAGTACCTGGGATTGGAACGATGTTATCTGATTGAGATAGAATCCAACTCAAGCATAATTGTGATGCTGATACCCCGATAGAATTGGCAATCTCAGTTACTGTTGAAGTAATTTTATGATTATGCTCAAAATTCTCATACTTGAAACGCGGGTCTAATGAGCGAAAATCATCACTTCCATAATCTTCGGCTGGTTTTACCTTCCCAGTTAAAAAACCACGACCTAAAGGGCAAAATGTCACCAAGCCGATATTTAGACTTTCTAAAAGTGGACGAATGTTTTCATCAAGGTTACGCTCCCAAATTGAATATTCACTTTGTATTACTGACAAGGGATGTACTGCATGTGCACGTTTAATGATGCTAACACCTGCTTCACATAAACCGAGATATTTTACTTTTCCTTCTTTGACTAAACGTCCCATCTCACCGATAACGTCTTCAATAGGGACTTCAGGATCTACGCGATGTTGGTATAACACATCTATATAGTCAGTGCCTAAACGCTTCAGCGATCCTTCTACAACGTTTCTTATATGGGCTGGCTTACTGTTAACACCCGTAACTTTTCCATCCTGAAATAAGAAGCCAAATTTTGTCCCGATAGTGACCTTTTCGCGCACACCTTTAAACGCTTTACCTAATAGCTCCTCGTTCAAAAATGGTCCGTAATTCTCCGCAGTATCAAAGTATGTCACCCCAAGATCTACAGCACTTAACAGTGTTGCAATCGATTCCTGTTCATCGCTTTCTCCATAAAACTGACTCATTCCCATGCAACCCAAACCGATTTCAGATACGACTAAACCCTCATTACCTAACTTACGCTTGTTTAACATATTATTATCCTGATTTTGACAAATTGAATTAGATAGAACGTTCTATATATTTCCCCCCTAAAAAAATCAATTAGCTATGGTTCCTCCCCCATCGATTAAAAGAGATGAACCAGTGGTATATTCGTTATCTGCTAAAAATAATACTGCTTTAGCAACATCGCTGGGTTTACCTACACGCGCAACGGGAAGACGATCCTTAGCTGAACTATACATTTCATTTCTTTTATTACTTTCAATATTATCCCATAACGGCGTCATGACTAAACCAGGCGAAACTGAGTTGACTCTCACCGGTGCCATTTCTAAAGCAAGGCCACGAGCAAGTCCATCAATAGCTGCGTTAATTGCACCCTGTAAAACTGTATTTTTCTTCGGTCGCGATGCCAAATAACCAGATACTAAAGTTAAAGATCCGCCAGCATTAATTTTAACTTCACGGGCAATACGATATGCTCCCCAGAACTTACTTTCCATCGCTGCTTTTGCATTGTCGAGGGTAAGCTCTTTTATGCTTCCCATTGGTGTCACTGCTGCAGTTATAACCACATGATCCCACTTCTGAGCTTTTTCAAAAAAACTTGAAAGGCTTGAGTCGTTAGTAAAATCTAGAATGCTGATTTTTGCTTTATTATTAAGCTCTAAATTAGCATCCTCAAGCTTCTTTTTATTTCTTGAAGCAATAGTTACATGAGCTCCGTAATTAATAAATTGACGCGCAGTTTCGAAACCAACACCAGAGCTTCCACCGACCACAAGCACATGTTTCCCTTCAAACTCATACATAAGCAACTCCTTTAAAGTTTAATATTACGATTGAATCCTCGAATAATTCTTTTTATCAATTTCTAGAATTTGAACAGAAATGCTTGCTTCTTTCTCAAGTAATGTATTTTTACAATACTTCTTCAAAATCTCTAAAGAAGCTTTACTAATATCCATCTTTTCCTCATCTGTCTTCCCTGACATTATTTGTATCTGCAGCGCGGCAAATGCGTTTTTTTCCTCACCATCACCAATAAAATAAGTATTGTATTCAATAGCTCTACTTTTAAAATCCTGCTTTTTAAATGCCCACAATTTCATTAGCGCATTGTGTAACTCGAAAAACATTTCCTTCACTTCAAAATCTTCTGCAATATTGTCACTATATTCCAATACAATATGCGGCATTTGGCTTATCCTTTGATGTTTAATTATGTTATTGTTTTAATACTTTTGTTTGTTGAAGATAATGGTTCTGACACTATATCTCGCTTGACGTAGATAATTGACTTTACCATTGCTGCAATGAGTAACACAGCAGAAACTAAATATACGTAATTAATATTTTCGGCAATACTTTCAACATTATCCGAAACCATAGTCCCAAACAATGCTACTCCAATCGCTCCTGCAAATTGCCTGCCGGTATTTAAGATTGCTGATGCTGTACCTGAGATGGTTTTATCTACGCTTCCAATCACTACCGTTGTTGTCAATGGAATAGCTGTCCCCATACCTAACGTAACCAACATCATTCCAGGAATCATTGCAATGATCCCTGTATACGCTGGAAGTAATGCTAGCCACCCATAACCTATTGCCGCAACACCTAGACCAACAGAAATAGCGGCTCTATATCCGATCTTTTTTACTAACCTAACACTATTTAGATTTGCTATCATAATCACTCCTGTCAATGGAAGGAATGAAACTCCAGATGCCGCTGGGCTGTAACCTAAAACTTTGTGAAAATAGAGTGTTAATACAAATATCAAACCATAAAAAGTTAAGCTTAATAAAGATGCGGAAAGGACTGATGATGAAAAAGGCATGATTTTAAAAATCGACAGTGGTACTAAAGGATTTCTAGAAAAAGCTTGCCTAATTAAGAAAGCGCCAAAGAGAACGGCAAATAACACTATTCCTAAAATAACATTCTGATCCCAACCGTCTCTTCCGACTCTAATGAAACTGTTAATTAATGCTAACAAACTCAGGCTGATAAGTATTTGTCCTAACAGATCGAACCGACCTTCAACACTTTTTGTCGTTTCTGTCACCACTTTGAATGTAATGGCAATGGCACATAAGCAAATAGGTATATTCACAAAGAATATCCATTGCCAACCTGGATACGTAACAAGTACTCCACCAAGCACAGGCCCTAACGCCGTAGCTAATGCACCTGATGCTGCCCAGATACTTACCGCTTTAGCTCTTAATACATTATCGCCTTTGCATGCATGCGCGATTAAAGCTAATGAAGTTGGTAATACTAATGCACCACCCAAACCTTGAAATGCGCGTGAAATTATTAACATACTCGTAGAGCTTGAAAGACCGCATGCAAATGAAGCCAAGCCAAAAATGGCAAAACCGGCTATAAAAATTCGTTTGCTCCCAAGCCTATCCCCTAATATACCTGCCGTTAATAAAACAATTGCCAAAACTAACGTGTACGCATCGATAATCCATTGTAATCCAGCTAGAGAACTTCCTAAGGATGCCCCTATTGATGGCAATGCAATGTTTACTATGGTTACATCAAGTTGGATGATTACAAATGCTAAACATGTAGTAAATATCGTCCAAAAAACTTCACTTTTAGTTGTCATAGCTTATCCTACAATAAGAAATAGCCACTTTTTTGTTTTGCATATCATCATGCAATCTATGAAAGTAGGCTTTGTATTGATCGCCATGCTATGCCGCAGATCTAGATTTTTAAATACTATTTTAGTTTAGGCAATGTTAAGTGTGACTTAGCAATCTCACTTTCTTTACACTTCCTATTGATGTAGGCAATTGTTCTTTTAATAGCATGATGAATTAGGACATATACTCTGCTGCCCAGTTTCTAAGCAAGACAGCAAGCCTTATGAGTCATTAGGCTGTGTCCCTTAATTGCCTGAGCTATAGTAACTATCTGTTTTTACAACATATTGAGCTATGAATCGCTACGCCCTTCCCGATGAAGCATGGACCATCATCCAGCCCTTATTACCTGTTGAGCCTGCCTCTCCAGAGGCCGGACGCCCATGGGCAGAGCATCGTATGATCGGTAGCTGTCAACGAAGTTGACAGCTACCGAAACTGGGTTTTATCCGTTTGTTTTACAGAAGATTATGCAATTAAGGGACACAGCCTAGCCGAGCTTCTTCACTAGAAAATCGACTAAACTTCGAATCTTTGGCAGTGGATTATTTTGATATGGATACAGTAAATGTACTTTTCGGGGGGGGGGCAAAAAATCATCTAACATACTGACTAATCTGCCGTTTTCTATGTCCTGCGCCATTAATACATTTGGCAGCATCACCAGACCTGCACCTGCAAGCGCGGCTTTCCTTAACGCTAAGCCATTGTTTGTCGAAAAATTACCTTTCTCAATGTTAGTACGCTGCCTGCTATCAAATAAGCTTTCCCATCCTGTATTTTCATTCCATAAAAGATGAGTCAAGCAATTATGATTCTTCAATTCAGCAGGACTGCTTGGAATACCGTTCTCCTTAACGTATTGTGGAGACGCACATATTCTCATACTGTAATGCTTTAACTGCTTGGCTACTAAATAACTCGATGTCTGAAGATCACCTATTCTAATCGCGACATCGATCCCTTCTTCAATTATATTACTTACATTATCGTCTAATAACAGTTCAATTTCAGTACCTCTAAATCGCTCTATGAACTCCACCAAAGCTTGCGTTACTAAAGTTGAACCCAATGTATTCGGCGCTGTAATTCTTATTTTCCCCCGAGGGGCATTATCCAACCGCTCTGCAATTGTTTCTGATAACTTTATCTTTTCAAGTATATCCTTGCAGTCATTCAAATATAATCTTCCAGCTTCAGTTAGACTTTGCTTACGTGTGGTTCTATTTATCAATCGTACTTTAAGTTTTTTTTCCAGATACTTAATATGCTTTCCTACCATAACTGGTGAGATATTTAATAAGCTGCTTGCAGCACTAAAACTCCCTACTTCAGTGACTGTAACGAAAACTTTCATACTTTCTAAATTGCTCACTGTGCCTCCTGCTAAATTTACATCCCTTTATTAAATTAGTGCATTTGAACTTTTAGCACTTTTCTATCTATCTTGTTCATAATTAGTTCCACAGCATTCTTCCAACTTTTAGTATTTTTATTTCAGTTCAAATCGTCAATTAATCACCAGGGTTTAAAACTACTGTCACAAATACTTAGCACACATAAAATATTAGGTCAATATTCAAATCAATTCAAATCAATTCATATGTTAAAAAAATGTGTAAATACTTACATTTCAATTAATTAAATCAATTCTCTCGTTAAGACTTTCCTTAGCAATATTCAAGAATTCTTTTTTATAAGATTAGCATGCACAGTTACTGCTGATCCGTGTTGTGGCTGAGTGACGCAAAAAAATCCCGCCCTGTTTTAGGGGCCGGGATTTTTACGATGACTTTTATTGAGTCAGGTAAATTCTATTACTGCCCAAAATTTTTCCACAGTTGTAATAAGGATTGGTGTTGCTGCCGGGCCTGCTCAATGACTTCCGTCTGACGTTGCTGTATTTCATTTCGTTCTGCCGGATTAAGTGGCGCGGATAATACGCAATAAGGTAAAAAACCGGCAGCATAAAAAGCGGCTTGATAAAAGCCCGCATGGTTTTCATTCCTGTTGTTATTAATATTTGCTGGCACAGTAGAACCGTTAATTATCAAGCTCAATATATTTCATGACATATAATTTCACAGCAATTAATTTAACTTAACTCAATATAAAATATTGCAAAAGCTAATAATTACAGAAATATTACATGGCCTATTTCCTTCGCTGGCTAAAAGAAGATAGATACGCGGCGGCTGCAGCATTGGCATTAATTCCACCAGGCGCATTCAGGCAATAGGGTAAACGTATGGCTGGTTACATGGCATTTTTGATGCATCATATTGTATATTGAGCGTCCGGGCGCTGCCGACGCCCTTCACTGGGGAAATGCGTGAACTATCCAATTGGACAAATCAATCATAGTTATCTGGGGTCCAGCGTCTACGCTATGCTGCGTGAAGCGCTGATTGTGGGCCGGCTCAAACCAGATGATCGTCTGCGGATCCGTGAACTGGCGGCTCAGGTCGGCACCAGTGTGACGCCGGTACGAGATGCCATTTTGCAATTGGCTAAAGAGCAGGCCCTGGTGCTTAAAACCCCACGGGACATTCGCGTGCCGCAATTAACCGAGGAACAGTTCAGAGAGATCCGCACGCTGCGTCTATCACTGGAAGGCACCGGCGCGGAACTCGCGGCCCAACGGATATCGCCGCAGGATATGGCGCGCATCACGGAGAATATTCAGCAAAACCGGCTGGCGATCGACCAAAACAATCTGAGTGACGCGTTACGCTTAAATAGCGAGTTTCATTTGCTGTTGGCGCAAACGGCGCAGATGCCGTTGCTGAACCAGTTTATCGGTAGTTTATGGATGCGAACCGGGCCGTTAATCGCCCAGGCTTATGCACACTTCTCATTAAAAATGGCGATTGAACATCATTACGACGTGCTCAACGCGTTGCGTAAGCGAGATGGTCAGGCGGCGAGACAATCCATTCAGGAAGACATTCTTGACGGCAGTGAAACCATGCTGGCGTTTATTGCGGTCGAGCAGCAGGAATAACTGGCAATCCGCTGATAAACAGGCTACGACACAGCGCGCTAATCGCGCTGTGTCGTTTCAACGTCAGGCCGCTTCAACCTGAGCAAGCAGATCGTTGATAAACAACCGGGTTTCCCCCACCTGACTGATAAACGCCGACAGTAAAGCGTTGAAACTCGGTTCAGTCAGCGTCTCCAATGTCTGTTGCGTACACAAACGCAGGTTGTCATTTTCATCCAGGGCCAGCCAACATCCCTTCATCGCCGCCATTTCAAAATTCAGCAACAGCATCAGATGATAAATCCCGGCATGGTCATAGTGCTGAAAGCTTACCAACTGACAGTGCAGCAACAAGGCATCGCTGTTTCGGGGAACTTCCAGCACGGCGGCTTCCTGTCCATCAGGCCCGTTCATCACGCAGACGCCATCTTGCAAACTTAGCGAAGTATGGTGCGTCTGGCCGTAATGTTGCAGTAACCGGGTCACCTGTTGTTGTGCGGGTGTCATTTGTGTCTTCTCATTCATGGAATTATCCTTTTAGTTGCAAACCATCTTGGTGCAATTGTTGCATAGCGCTGGCGGTGGACGGATTGGCTTTCGCAATATCCCCGCGCAGCTGGTAACTTTGCGGCATCATTTGATCCTTGCCATATTTGAAATCGACGCCGCCAAGCAGCTTGCTCATCGTCACGCCCGCGCTGCTTGTCGCATTCACGATCACCGCCGGGGTAGTGAATCCTTCGCTCTTTTTCACTGTTTGATTCACGTCAATATTGGCCAGCCGCAGATTGTTGCGGTCTTTGATCATCTTGATCACATCATCTTTTCCGATAGTTTGATTCTGCAAACCCTGTTCAATTTTTTCCCGCACATCGTCCTTGAGTTCCAGCGTCACAATGACCGAAGCTTTATCGTTCTTCTGAAGCTGACTAACGATATCCTTTAACGCCGGGTTCTCCGCAATCAGCGGCGTAATACGCTCGGCATTACTGGGCGCAAGCGTGGAAAACAGGTGGTTGCCCAGCACATGAAACAGTCCATTTTCCGTCAGATTTTTCAGGTTGGTGTATGTCGTCATGTGCAGCACGCTGGACAGAATGGCGCCGTCACGTTGGGTCACATCCTGACGTACATCCAGACGCTTCAATGCCGTCAATCCCTGATGCTGTGCATCCGTCTTCGCGGCTTTACCAGTAAAGTGCTCACTCAGGATCGTCAGTTGCTCATCCGGCTGCGACATTTTTTTCACGCCATCGATCAGCAGCTTACTGGCCGGATCGGTAAAGGCCGCAGAGAGCGAGTCAATGAGCGTGTTAATGTCTTTTTTCTCCACCGGATCCGCTTTTGTCATGACCAGGTTGACCGACTGGCTGGTGCGTGAATCCACAGTCAGGTTTCCGCCGATGCTCACCGCCGGGAACACCGGGATCAACCCTCCCGCCTCTACAAGCATACCCACAGTAAGCGCGGCATTTGCACCCAGCACCGCCTGATTCATAACGCGCATCCGGTTATCGGTAGCCGCATAGAGCGTCATTTTTTCACCCTCAGTGACGCTTCTTTCTTTGTTGGCGCTCAAAAAGTTGCCAGCCGCCGTCACCCCGACGGTGCCGCGCGTCAGGACGCTGGTGGGAGACGCGCCAGCATTGGTCAGGTCTATCGTGCCGCGCAACTCCAGCGCGGCATTCCCTTCCAGATTGAAGGCGACCGTTCTGCCCGCCTTCACGCTGTGCTCCGCCCCTTTGCCCATCACCGTCAGCGGGTTCAGCGTGCCGCTGGTCAAACCATCAACAAACGCTGGGATTTCCTCGTCTGGCAGCGCAAAGTACAACGCGTTCTGCTGCGCCACCTGCAATCCCGCCGTGATAGTGGCGGAAAAACGCGTATCCGGGGCAAAATTGTGTTTGCCGGCGATCTGCTGCGTCATTTTTGCCGAGGTTGTCCCTACCAGATATTCGCTCACGTCATAGCCGCTGCCGAAGCTCAGTTTCCCCGTAATGCCGCCGCTGCGTTCAAAGGCGACATAGGTGGTATTTTCCAGGCGTGTGAAATTCATGCTGTAGCCCCTGTCTCCATTGACGCCAGCCCCCGGTACGGGCGGGAAAGGCAATGAAGTTGAGGTTACGACAAACGCCGCAGACGCGGCGGCGCCATAAGACCGGCTGAAGGTAATGCTGTCGCCTTCAGCCATTGACGTCAGCGTCGCTTTCATCTTATCGGCCAGGTCGGTCTGATTGCCGGCATGCATCACGGTTTTTGAGGTGACGCTGAGGGCGGCGTCCTCTTTTCTGAACGCCTTCATAAAGGTTTTAACGGCATCATAATCCGCTTCCAGCACCTTATGGTTGGTAAAGCCCATGTCAGTAAGGCTTTTCACCGGATTCGCCCCGTATTCTCCCTGTCGCAGCGAATTGAGTTCTTTCATTAACGGCGCCAGCGCCGCTTCGTTCGGCGAGGTGCCGGATAACTCGCTGAGCCGATCAGTCAACTGATGCACCTGACCCAGCATCAACGTATCCAGCACCAATCGGGATTTCGCCAGTGACATTGGATCATGCGTATCCCGTTGTACGCCGGACGCATCGGCATTCAATTTCTGATTAATAGGCGTCTTACTATCCACAAACGCCTGTATCAGCGTAGCCGCCGTACTTTCCTGGGATGGCGGGGTCGCCTTCATTGCGGCCAGCAGCATGGGCGCCAAATCTTTTTCCTGACGCTGCCGCCCGCCAAAGTTAAGTATGCCGTTTTGAGAAGGGGGTTTGATGTTCGTGTTGATCATATCCCGGTCATTCATCACGCCTGACTGCTTGCCGATAAGCATCGCGGCTTTAGCCGAACTGCTTTCCAGTTCGCTATGGAACTGTTTTAACAGATTGACTAACGGCTGCCCTTTTTTACCCAGATCCAGATCTTTTATCTTGCTCGCCAGATCCGGCGCCGATTCACGCGGGCCGCCGCTGGTCGCCGTTTCCAGCTTGTTGAGCAACGTACTCTGCGTTTCATAAACCGCCTTCAGCCCTTCACGCCCTTTGACCTGATGCTGTACATGGTCGGCAAAGGTTTTTAGCGGACGCGGCACCTCCAGCGAGAAGTTGACGATATGCGCCCGTACCAGATCAGAGAGTTTACTTTTAACCTTCTGCGATTCCTCACCGGTTTTTCCCAATGCCTGAAAATCGGCTTTGGCGTTCAGGCCGGTCAGCGGCATACGCTTCCCTTTCGTGGCCGTGTTCAGCGTATTGAATAAGTCTTCCGCCGCACGCGTGTTGCCGTTTGGCGCCCCATTGCCTTTCGGCACCTCGGTTTTCCACGATCCCGATTGCATGGTATGCAGTTGATGCTCATCATGCGCAATCTGCACACGATTCTGCGCATCGGTGCCAAGTGAGGTTATTTTACCGTCTATCGGCGTATTCACCGGCTGCCACTGCGCTTCGCCGTGATTAGTCGCGTTTTGCCAGTCGTTTTTGGGCAACTGAAAGAGTTTGCCGGCATCATTCAGCGCAAAAAGGTTCTGCTGGCTATCCAGCGTGATGTTGCGGATATCGCCGGTCAACCCCTCTTTGGGCAGAGGCAGTGGCGGTGAAGCCAGTTTTTCTGTACCGTGTTTGATGTGGTGGAAATGCAGGTCGCCTTGCTGATTGACAGCGACAAATTTATTGCGGTTGATTAAGGCAATGGTCGACGTGCCGTCTTCTTTGCTGATGCCGGGCAACGCCGTGCCAGCGGAGGGCGTCGGACGCACCTGCGCCAGCGCGAAAACGTTATTATCCCCGTGGGGAAACGCGGCTGATTTCATATTGAGTGATAATGGCTTGACTTCGCCGTCTTTAAGGATATAGGCCCGGTTGTCCAGTCCCCGCTTAAGATCGCCGGCCTCGACGTCGGATGCCTCCCAACTCTGGGCGTTTCCGTTGTAAAAATGAACTTTTCCATCCTGAAGCGCCAGCTTACCCTGGTGGCCCAGATCCACGGTATCCTTGGTTTCAGGCGTCGGCAGCTTCAATCCGAGCGTATCATCCACCACCAGACTATCGCTCAGGTTCCAGCCGGGCGTCGGCGACAAGGAATTCTCACCCAATGACGCCACATGTTTTTGTCCCTGACGATCGGTAGCCAGCACATGCGTTTGCCCCTGCTCATCATGCGTAAACCCGGTAATGCGGTGATCGGCCCCCAGCGCCCCATCCAGTTCCGGGGTTTCAAAAGACTCCAGCGTCACACTCTGCTCGCCCGGCTTAGGCAATGGCGTATGAAAAAGCTTGCCCTCATTATCGGCTATCAGCAGGTTTTGCTTGGTAATGGCAACTGCACTTGCGTGAACCGGTCCATTATCCTCCCGTTTCATTTCGATTGCCTTCGAAGCGGAGCCGAACGAAGGCGACAGATGCAGTTGCGCCATATGGTCCTTTTCGGTCAGCACGGCCACCTGCCCGCGCTGATTGACGGAAAAGGCGCTGACTTTATCGCTGAACACCGCCATTCCAGGCCCTGCGGAAAGATTGACCAACGCGCGATCACTCTTAATCGCATACAGTTGATCATCTCCCTGCCGGGATAACTGACGGTGCGGCGCGTCGTCGGTTTTCTGCCACACGCCGAACTCGGGATTGAGTGAAAACAGTTTGCCGTCATGAATCCGCAGTTGCTCACCCGCGGCGGATGACGAGGCGGGTTGTTGGTAGACGCCGGTCAACAGTTCGTGATTCATGCGCCCGGCCAACGGCGCGTCGGGGATCGCGCCGCGTCCGCTGCTATGCAGCGCGACATGGCTATTTCCTTCACTCTGGATCATGAACTGACGACCGGACTTATCCAGCAACATCTGCTGACGACCATCCTGACTTTCATTATGGGACACAAACGGCTGATGGTTTTTCCCCAATGTCTGTTGCAACAGCGTGGTTAGCGTATCCGGCAATCCCTTACCAAACTGAAGTTTTCCGTGATCATTGATCTTAAGACCGAATGTCGGTTCAGGCGCGACACGCGCCATACTCTGTATCGGCCCGCCGGATGCCAACGATGTCCGTAAATTTTGTTGCGCTTTTGCTCTGGCTATCGGCGCCTGACTGCTCTCGCCTTGCTCCATGATCCTGGGCCGTGAACCGATTGAATCCTCTCGCCGTGATGAGCCTGGGGTACTATGAGGTGAATCACTTTCAGCATCGCTTGCCCGGGGCGAGGTCGGCGGGGTGTAGAACTCATCGCTGCGCCCGCTCACACTACCGGACTCGCTGCTTGCGTCCTGCTCTTGCATCGCTGGCAACGCTGGTGCGCTGCGATGTGACGCGCCTTTAGCCGAGTTATCCTCCGCCAGCAATTCGCGCAATGTCCGCGATGTTTGCTTCGGCATATCAGCAACGGGCCGGGACTCAGGCATGGAACGCGGCAAGCTCTGAATCGGCCCGCCTGATGACAATGACTCACGCATGGAACGAGGTACGCTTTGAATCGGGCCACCGGAAGACAATGAGTCGCGCAATGTGCGCGGCAAACTCTGGATCATGCTGCCTGATGACAGCGGCGAGCGCAGATCCTTCAGACGCGAACTCTGGTTTTTCACCCCGCTGCCTGAACCCTGCTCTAACATCGGCTGCTTATTTTTATCATGGATGCCTTGCTGGATCAGCGACTGTACATTTTGTTGACGCGCACTGCTGCCAGCGCCCTGCGTCAAGGATGATGATCGTGAGTGAGACGGACTAATTTCGGCAAGAGGCTGACTTGAATTGACATGATTAATTCTATGCATGATGGGTACCGGAATTAACGAGTGGCTGTTAAGTGCTGAGTGATTGCTCCGGCCACCCGGTTCCCTCCTCATGGTTTATTTATTTTCCTTTAGGTTTTATTTATTTTCATCAGGAACCGGTTTCCTCCTTCCCTCACTTAACACCAAACAGATGAAAAACTGTTCACCCGCATTGAATATCCATCTAACTTCAACCAAAAGGATCAATTATGGCTGAAATCAATATCTCGCTTAATATACAACCCGGAACAGGTTTTTCTCCTGTGGACTCCAATTCCCTGTCTGGCGATCGCAATGGCGCATCTTCGCGATCGCCGCTACAGGACAGCCAGTTAATGGAAGCGTTGGGCGTACTGCTTACCGCATTGCTGCCGAATCTGCTGGGTAATGGTCAATCGCCATCCAATAACTCGCCCCTAGGTCAAGCATCGGGAGCAGGCAATACAACCGGACAAAACGGCAATCCCGCTGAAATGCTGATGAAAATGCTCGAAACGCTGATGCCGTCCAATAATGCGCAGGGCGCGGGCTATCAGGGGGGGTTCCCCGGCAGCAATAACGGTACATCGCCGCTCTCAGGCGCGACTGGCGCCAACGGCGCGCAAAATCCTGAAAATCTGGGACGGTCTCTATTGCAGGATGCCGCCGGCAACGCGCTCAATAATGCCATCAGCCCAACCGCCGATGGCGGCGGTCAGATCAGCGGTAATATGTTGCTCAAAGCGCTGATGGAGTTAATTGCCAATCTGATGGATATGCAACAAGGCGAGTTTGGTCAGCCACAAAATGGGGCGTCACAAAACGGCGCATCACCCACCAGCCCCTCGATGAGTTCCCCCTCATTCAATAATCCGTCGATGACCAGTCCATCCACGACTAATCCGTCGATGACCAGTCCATCCATGACTAATCCGTCGATGACCAGTCCGTCCATGACTAATCCGTCGATGACCAGTCCGTCCATGACTAATCCGTCGATGACCAGTCCATCCACGACTAATCCATCGATGACCAGCCCGACACCGCCATCCTCCACACCCGGCACCTCACCATCGACCGCCCCCCAGAGCGGGGCCAATAATCCCACCACGGAGACCGGAAAGGCTGGCGCAGTGAATTTCCCTACCGCTGGCAAGGACGTCACCACGGTGAATGACACCATTAAAGTCGGCCCCGGCGAGGTCTTTGACGGTGGCGGTAAGACTTTTGTCGCAGGCAATAAATTAGGTAACGGCAGCCAGGCTGAAGGACAGAAACCGATATTTGAACTGGCTGAAGGCGCCACCCTGAAAAATGTGGTGTTTGGCGATAATGCCGCCGACGGCGTTCATGTCCGTGGCGATGCGAAAATCGACAATGTGCATTGGACCAATGTCGGTGAAGATGCGCTGACCGTGAAATCCAATAACGGTAAACCCGCTAACGTTGAAATCACCAATAGCAGCGCACAAGGCGCCTCAGACAAAATCTTCCAGTTGAACGCCGATGCCAATCTGACTATTGATAACTTTAAAGCGAAAGATTTCGGTACTTTTGTACGCACCAATGGCGGCCAACAGGGTAACTGGAACCTCAACCTGAGCAATATTGACGCTGAAAACGGCAAGTTCTCGTTTGTGAAAAGCGACAGTGCGGGGTTGAATGTAACAGGCAGCAACCTCAACCTGACCAACGTCAACAATCATTACAAAGTGCCGCAATCCGCTAACCTACAGGTGAATTAATATGCACAATACCATGATTGATACACATAACTCGCCCACACGCTGGGCGGATCTGGCCAGACAAGGCGGATACCTGTCGCCGGAACAACGCCAGGCGTTCGAACGGGCTATTCATCAGGTCACCCAATGCCTGAACGAGGTATTAACCCAGAAAGACGCGCCCCGGCGGGG
The DNA here is from genome assembly GCF_025840185.1 of Brenneria izbisi. Taxonomy (GTDB): domain Bacteria; phylum Pseudomonadota; class Gammaproteobacteria; order Enterobacterales; family Enterobacteriaceae; genus Brenneria; species Brenneria izbisi. The sequence goes on along the minus strand of NZ_JAMPJU010000001.1, from coordinate 290,962 downwards.
AGCCTTTGAGTTTGATGCCTTTGTGGATTTGCTGGAACAGGATTTTTTGCGCCATGCGGATCTGTATACGGAAAACGGTTTGCACAGCGATGTCGCGCAAACCGCATTCTGGATAATCCGCAAGATGGCCGATCAACTGATCACCGCGCGTCAGGCGGCGACATTATTCAAATAAATCATTAGGTTAGTTTCGCCACCTGCCCAACAGGTGGCTTTTCTCAGGATCACACCTCGTTAACGCACGATAAGGCCCAATAAAATCCCTACCACGCCGAAATCAGGATCGCTGAAGGTGGTATTTTCCAGCCCGATACTGCCGAGCACCGGCATCAGGAACACCGGCAGGAAGGTAATCAGTATGCCATTGGCGAATGCGCCCAGAATCGCCCCGCGGCGTCCGCCGGTCGCGTTGCCGAAAACCCCCGCAGCCGCGCCAACGAAGAAGTGCGGCACGACGCCGGGAATAATGACGGTCATATTGAGCATGTAGAGCAGGAACATACCGATCACCCCGGCGACAAAACTGCTCAGAAAGCCGACCAGCACCGCATTCGGCGCATAGGGGAATACCACCGGGCAATCCAGCGCGGGTTTGGCATCCGGCACCAACTTGTCTGAAATCCCTTTAAAGGCCGGAACGATTTCCGCAATTACCATCCGCACGCCTTGCAGCACGATATACACGCCCGCTGCAAAAGTAATGGATTGGATCAGAGAGAACATGAACCAGTTTTTGCCGTCGGCATTCATTTCTTTAACCGCTGCGGGACCGGCAAACAGACAGGTGAATAAAAAGATAAAAAACATGGTGAAAGCGATGGCAACCGGCGTGTCGCGCAGGAACAACAGGCTTTTCGGTACGTCCATATCCTCGGTCGATTTCTCTTTATCGCCAAATTTGCTGCCGATAAACGCCGACAACAATTGTGAAACCGCCGAGAAATGACCGAAAGCGACATCATCCGATCCGGTAACCTGTTTCATATACGGATGAATAATGGCAGGAAACAGCACCATGGAAACCCCGACCACCAGCGATCCCACCGCAATCAGCAACCAACCGCTGATACCGGCGGTCGCCAGAATGACGGCGACCATCATCGACATAAACAGCGTATGGTGACCAGTCAGGAAAATATATTTCCACGGCGTAAAACGGGCAATCGCGATATTGATAACCATGGCGAAAAACATGATCATCGCCATCTCAGTGCCGAAGTTTTTCTGTGCGACGGCGACAATGGCTTCGTTGTTAGGCACGACGCCGGCGATGCCGAACGCATGATGAAAAATTCTGGCGAAATCCCCCAGCGATGACACAATCAAGCTGGCGCCGGCGCCAAGGATCAGGAAACCCATGACGGTCTTCACTGTGCCTTTGATACACTCCGTGGCCGGCTTCTTTTGAGCAATCAGGCCAATAAGCGCAATCAGTCCGACCAGAATCGACGGTTCGGCCAGGACATCACTCATTAAAAAACGGAAAAATTCCATTTTTAGTCTCCTGTTTTCAATGCGCCAAGTTCAATCAGCGCGACCGACAGGCGCTCTTTCATCGCCGTTTTATCGATCATGTTATTCAGCGAGACGATCTTTCCGCCCACGGACTGCGCCGCCAGTTGTTCGGCAATATCGTTGGTGCCGACAAAAATATCGCTTGCCGTTCCTTTGGCCGAACCTAAATCCACATGATCCACCTCGGCAATGACGCCAAGTTCCTTGATGATGTTTTTAATGCTCATTTCCATCATCAGGCTGGTGCCAAGCCCATTACCGCATACGACTGTAATTTTCATAATCTGTATCCTCTGGTGACGATCAATAACGGGAAATAACGGAAAGTATCTGTTCAACCGTAGTCGCACGACGCAATGCCGCGACATCCTCAGGCGTATCGAACAATTGTGCGAGTTGGGAAATAATATCAATATGGCTGTTGCTGTCTGTGGCGGCCAGAACGATGAGTAAATATACTGGATCGTTGCCTGCGGAATGAAAAACCACCCCTTCGCGGATCAACGTCAGGCTGACCGCAAGCTTATTCACGCCCTCCTCCGGGCGGGCATGCGGCATGGCAATCCCCGGCCCGACCACATAGTACGGGCCGATAGCGTCATGCGAACGATAGATCGCATCAACATAGCTGGGGTTAATCGCGCCGTTATCCAATAACGGTTGACAAGACAAAGCGATAGCCTCGCGCCAATCCTCACAGGCAGGAACAATTTGAATGACTGCTGGTGTTAGTAAAGTGTTAAGCATTGAGATCACCTCTGTAGCATTACCCTGCCAGCGTAGTGTGCTTAAGCGCGAATTGATGTGATGGATATCTAAAAAGGTATCGCTAACTGATATAGATATCATTAAGTGTGACCGGCTTATCACAAGCGGAAGCGTCAATTGTTCACTCGCGTCGATACAGGCACAATGATCGCCTGACATAACCGCAAGGCCGCTTGAAATCAATCGGGACAGCATGCTTTTATCGTTGTCGGCGGTGGGCAAAATGACAGAGGGAGAGAAGTGAACATGCGTAAGCGTCGCAGTACCGGTAAGGTTACGCTACAGGATGTCGCCGACTACGCGGGCGTAGGAGTTATGACCGTCTCGCGCGTTATGCGCAAAGTGGATCAGGTTTCCGATAAGCTACGGCGAAAGGTTGAACTGGCGGCCTCAGCGCTCGGTTATGAACCGAATCAGGACGCCTGCCTGCTGGTTACGGGCGCCAGGCACGACAATACCCAGTTGGAGCACGTCAGCCGGGTGACGTTACAGGATGTCGCCCGTCATGCCGGGGTCGGCGCCATGACGGTTTCCCGCGCGCTGAGAGATCCGGCGCTGGTGTCAGACGAGGCGAAGAAGAAAATCAATGACGCGATCAAGGCGCTGGGCTATGTGCCTAATCGGGCGGCTGGCGCATTGGCGTCGGCATACCAACCCACCATCGCCGTGCTTTATCCGTTTCAACAGGATCGCGCCAGCATGCGCTTTATGCAGGCATTACAGCAGGCGGTCGGCAAGCATAACGTCCGCTTGATTATGGCTTGCCATGAATACCGCCAGCATGCCGAAGCGGAGATGGTTGAAAAGCTGTTGCAGCATCGGCCAACCGCGTTGGTGCTGTTCGGCGGCCAACTTTCACGCCGTACCTGCGAATTGCTACAGGCCAGTAAGATTACGACGGTGAACGTGGCGGGGGCTGAACCGTTAGACAATCACATCAATATGGATCTCGCGCTGGCAGAAGCGGCAGAGCAATTGACGCGCTCGCTGCTGGAAAAAGGGTATCAAAAGATCGCCTATATTGGCGCTAATACGGATAACCGTTTGCAAAAGCGGCAGTTGAACGGCTGGAACAAGGCCATGCTTGCCCACTACCAAAACGCGGATTTGAAAATCACAATACCGGAAGCGCCCAGTCTGCAATTTGGTCGCTATGCCATGACCGAATTGCTGCAAAATCAGCCGGAACTGGACGCGATTATCTGTAGTCATGAGGAGATTGCTTACGGCGCGTTATTTGAATGCCAGCGTCGTCTGATAAAAGTCCCTTACGATCTGGCGCTGGCCTGTCTGGATGGCTCGACGCAATGCGATCATACCTTTCCGACATTGACCGCGATGCGGTTCGATTATGAAACCCTGGGCGCGCAAGTGGGACGTCTGGTGCTGGCGCTGATCAACGGCGATAGCCCCCTGCCCGCCATAGAAACCATGAAATTCATCTTTGAACCCCGCGCCAGTTGTTGAAAGAAGAAACAGGGCATTCGCCCTGTTTCTTCTCACTAAAAACCGATAACCTGCTGTTATCAGGACATTCTTTGCAATCCCATGTTAACGATACGATCGCCAATCATAGAGGCATCGATCCCCAGCGACGCACCGCCATTACCGCGGGCTTGCAAGTTGGTGTTGCTGGTATCCCCCGCCACAGCGCTCTTGACCATACCCACCGCTTTCATGAATTGATCCATGCTGCCTTTAGTCATGCCATCGTCATCCGGCTTGCTGAGCGCTTTCGCCCAGGATTTATCATCCTGCTTCGCCGTTGCCCAGCCATCTTTTTGGTATGCAGGTTTACCAAAAATTTCAGGATATTGATCCATAAATTGACCAATTTCCTTCGCCATCTTGCGATCTTCTTTATCAACGAAATAACGCGTTGGACTGTCGTTGTGCGTGCTGATATTGTTCAGCTCCTGCAAACCGGCTTTTTGCCCGACGTTCAATCCCATCGTACTGCCAAGCTGATTAAATGAATTAGCGCCGCTCAGCCCTTGCAAACCATTATTGCCCAACTGCAATGGCGTTTGTGAACCCCTTACCTGGCTCAAACCGCCGCTGCTGATGGCGGACAACATATCTTTGGCGCCCTGCGTGTAAGCCGAAATTTCCGGGGAAGATGGCATATTGTTGCCGAATAACCCACCCATGCCATTTTGCATACCATTTTGCAGTTGCGACAGGCCGCCTAACATATCATCCAATACCTGAAGCATCAGATTACCCATCATCATACTTGGGTTCATGGCGCTCATGGCATTCATACCGGTGCTTAGCGCGCCGCCCAGTCCATTTGCCAGACCGCCGACCAGATTGCCGCCCAACCCGCTCGCCAACCCACCAGCCAGACCGCCGCCGAGACCACTCGCCAAACCGCCAGCCAAACCGCCGCCGAGACTACTCGCCAAACCGCCGGCCAAACCCAGCCCACTGCCCAGACCGTTTGCCAAACCTCCGCCGAGGCTGCTCGCCAGACCGCCAGCCAAACCCAGGCCACTGCCCAGACCGTTTGCCAAACCACCGCCAAGACCGCTCGCCAGACCGCCGGCCAAACCCAAGCCACTACCCAGACCGTTTGCCAAACCACCGCCAAGACCGCTCGCCAGACCACCGGCCAAGCCGCCGCCAAGACCGCTCGCCAGACCACCGGCCAAGCCGCCGCCAAGACCGCCCATCGCGCCGCCCAGCATGCCTGCGCCATTCATGCCGCCCATGAACAGCATTGAGGTCATCATATCGGCGAGTTGTTCCGCCATTTTATTGGTGTTTAGCGCACTGCTCATCGCCTTCTGTAATAAACTGCCACCATGCGAGTGGTTATGGGCTGACGACAAGCCGTTGTTACCGCTGGTTTTGATGGTAACCTGCAATGAAGTACCGCCACCAAGAGAAGTAATCATAATATTTCCTTAAATTAATGGGTTTGTGAACAGCGCCATCCTGTTTGCCGATAAGGACGACCTGCATGATATTGGCGCTCCTTATTTAAGTGATTCCGCTACCAATTCAGTTCCCGCATCCATACCTGAAAAACAGCTATTTCAACTATTTTCCGTTATCAGGATTAACGCTCTATGCCGACGGCAGCCCCGCCAGTTGCAGCAGGTTGGTGATGGTCTGCGCAACGGATCCTTCCGCTATCGGTAACGTGTGGCGCACGATCAATCGCTGCTGCGCATCCATACTCAGATAGCACCTTCCCAGCGTTTCCGACTGCTGGAAACGCTGCTGCAACATCTGGCGTATCCGCTCGGCAAAACGTCGGCCAGATGGCAACGTCAGACACAATGCGATCTCCGACGAAACGGGAAGACGCTGGAAATACAGCGTGACACCGTCACTAACCATCCACATTCCATCAGGTAGATGCGCCATCGCAGCAATAAAATCCTGCTGCCGGGTGAAAGTGTCAGCACATTCAATCATTGACTGACACCCGGCTGAAATCCGCGGGACCATTACGCAAATCGGGCTGCCACCAGATAACAAGTTGGCGACCGTCAGGTTGCGGGCGACAGGTTACCGACGTGCAATTAGCGACCGTGCGGGAACTGGAACAGGCGCTTAGCAACATCACCGCCAGCAGGGGCAACAGGTATTTATTCCACCCGTTTTTGTTACGAGGCGGCGTGGCGCCTGAAAATTGTTTACTCATCGCATTTTTCCACATAAGGCTTTTCCTGAGTTATTGCGCCGTTAGTAAAGAACGTCGGGCAGGCTGAAGCGCGGCGGCAGGTTGTAACGCCAGAAAGACTTCGCTGGATTCACCCGGCGCCAGCGTGGTTTTCGGCCAGATCGCGACCGCCAGCGTCCGGTTGCCAGCACAGGCGGCCTCATCCATACGTTGTGGTATCGTGCCGCTATTGCGCACCACGCCTACGCTCAATTTCACCTGACCATTGCCATACCACTGATTGCGTCGACTGTCATACACCAGGCCGGGCTGAGAGCGACACACTTCGCTCAGCCGTGTTCCCTGGTTCTCCTGCTGAAACCCGGCGGGAAATTGTTTGTCGGCCAGATCGCGCAATGCGTTTTCCACCAGACTGTATAAATCGGTTTTACCATTACGCTGAGCGACACGGTTCATGACGCCGTTCAACTGATGCCGGTTTTCAGCGGACACATAGCGCGTCGGATCGGTTTGATCGCCAATCAAATGCGGCGTCAAAATAAACAGCCGCTCACGCCGGGAAACCTCATGCCGTGTTGAGGTGAACAGTTTCCCCAGAATCGGGATATCGCCCAGGATAGGGATACGCCGATCGCGATCGCCGCTCTCCTCCACATGAAAGCCCCCCAATACCAGCGCCCGGTTTTCGCCAATCAGCGCCTGAGTGCTGACCGTGCCGCGTTTCACGCCGGAGGCGGCGCCGTCGCTGGCGGTTTCAACCTGACCATCTTCAATATCAATAACCAACTGGATACTGCGCTGCGAACCTTGCCCCACTACGCGCGGCGTAACCTGCAAACTGGTGCCTGCCGTTACCGGCTGGATCTCGGCCACCCGTTCGCCGGTGGCGGTAATAAACGCGGTTCGGCTGAAATCCACGATGGCGGGCTGATTTTCCAGCGTCAACACGGAAGGATTGGCGACAATCGACGCGGTGCCTTCCCCCTCCAACGCCTGAATATCTGCGAAAAATCGTTTGAAATCACTGACAAACAGGGTGCTGCGCCCCATCATCATGGTGCTGCCTGTGCTGACGTTACCCAGTTGCGCCTGCCAGTTCGCTTCCAGACGGGACAGCGCGGAGCGATCAACGTCCAGAATGATGGCGTCAATGTTCACCAGATTTTGCGGTACATCGATATGTTCGACCAGTTGCTGATATTCGGCGCGCCGTTTCTCATCATCACGGATCAGCAAGGCATTGTTGCGGACATCCGCCGAGATCTTGCCGCTCAGCGACTGCCGCCTCCCCGCTTCACCGGCGCGTTCCGGGTTGTTGCGCGTCGCCAGTTTGACCATCATCGCCCTGGTGTTTTCACGCATCATATCCATGCTGGCATCCGTTGGCGCCGATACCGGGCCGGTTGCGCCGACAGGCGTGCTGCGCTGACCATCCATCAGTTCATTGAGAATGGTCGCCACGCCGGGGATCACCACGCGTTGATCACGATATTGCAGCGTGCGATCGGATACCGAGGCATAGCGCAGCGGGAATATCATCACCTTGCGCCGCTCTTCTTTTTTCTCACGCTGCTGGCTGAAATTGCGGATTAAATCGATATACGCCTGCGGCCCGGTCACCAGCACCACGCCCTCGTCCGGCAACTCGCCCCAGCCGAAACGCGGATCCAGCAGGCCGATGCCGCTAAGCGCCTGTTTCAGATCCGGCGCCGCCTCTTCCGATATTTCCAGACGCACCGAACCCTGTTCATCCTTCGGACTGATATACAGCGCGTTGTTGTACACAAACCATTGAAAACGATACTCCAGCGCCAGACGATCCAGAAAAGCGACCGCTGAATCGGCGCGAACTTTGGCGGTAACATCACTGTCATTAATGTTTCCCAACATCAGATCCACGCCGTGGCTGTTGGCGAAATCGGTCAGGATAGTGGACAGCGGCGTCTGTTCGGCGGAATAGGCATAAGCCCCTTTGTTCCACTCCGGCGGCGTCGCGGCATGCGCTATCGGGATCATGCCAATCAGCACCAGCGACCAACAAAACCAGCGGTATAGCACCAGTAAAAATCCATATAACGCCTTACGCATGTTGTTCTCCTTGCAAAAAAACCAGCGTATTTAAGTTAAGTGGCGCCGACATAGCCGTTCTAAGCGAGGGCGTTAGCAAGCCTAGCCAGATATCACGTTGATTCAGCAGCGATTCCAGACATCTGGACAATTGAAAAACATCGTCGGGTTCATGCCGCATCCATAGCCATAGCGTTTCATCTTCCGGTGATAGCGATAGCATGGCGGTTTCTTCCTGAAACTGAAGTTGAGCGCCTTCGGCCAATTGCAGCGCGTGCTCCAGCACGCGTTCGTCCGCTTGTGAAGAGAGCGGGATGGCGGCGCGGCAGGCAATTCCGCACGCGTGCCGCACCAGCGCGACCGCCCCATTATCAATATCCAGTCGCAGCATGGCGTCGCCGCTATTCAGCCAGTCTTCCAGTACTGTGGTTAAATCAATTGAAGTCATTGATGATGGCCTTCGCCAAACCGTGCTTGACGCTCAGCAGTTGTCCCACCGCCCAACTCGCGTTGGAATAGTCCATACTGGCTTCAAAAAAGGCAAAGCTGTCTGCCTGGCTCGCGCCGCCATCGGCAACGTTCAGCGCAATGTCATCCAGCTTTTGCTGCGCGTCGACCAAATGCGTATCCAGGCGACGCTGGGTAGGATTAATAGACATAAAGAACTCTCCTGTGATTGACCTGATGTTAAGTGGTCAACTCACAGCGGCAGTTCCATTATTTTTGGCTCAGCGCCTCATGGGTATCCGGCGTCTCAGGGGGCAGCAACTGGGCGATGGCCCGCTGCCAGTTCAGCGACATCACGCCGTGGGGGGTAATCAGTTTCATGGCGTCCTCTTCCAGCGCTTCGTCACTGGCCAGACGCCACTCCAGATGCGGATGCGCCTTCAACCAGCGATCCACCTCCGCCAACTGACCGGGGTGACAGTACAGCGTCCCTTTGGCGTCGTTCTGTTGCTGTTTCAATAATTGCTTCAACAACGCGGTATGCCGCTCTTGAGCAGGCACCTCCGCCAGTATCCGACTTAGCGCATCGCGCAGCAGTCGCCCCGCCTGCGCCACCAGCACCTGCTCAAGATTTTCCCTTTCGTGAGCCACGCCTTGCAACAAACTATCGGCCTGTTGCCAAAAATCGGCTTCCGCCTGCCCCAGTGTTTGCCGGGTTTCTTGCTGCGCCTGTTCGCGCGCCTGCTGCAACAGCGTTTCCGCTCGTGCATTGGCATCGTCCCATAGCGATCGGCTACGTTGATGTTCCGCGACCTGCGCCGCCGGGATAATCACCGTTTCATCGCTTGTCGCGCCGGGTAAGGTCGCAAACGTTCTTTTGGCTAACATCATTACTCCTTATGCTGTGGGTTCATCCTGCGTGATCGCGGCTACCTTCCAGATCAGCGCGTCGCACAGCGCGGTTAACCGGCCGGCGGGCAGCGCGCTGGCCGGTTCACGGCTGCGCGTTACCCAGGATTGAGGAAACAAAAGCCGCAAACGCGGCCAGCAGGTTTCACCGTAACGGGCGCGCAATAGCGTCAGAGCGTCAGCCTGACGCTCAGCAAACGTGAGATGCGGCGGCAACCACAACCCCGGCCTCAGCGCTTTCGCCAACCGCCGACACCAGGTGACCTGTTCGTCGGTCAATATGGCTGATGACGCTTGCGGCTGGCATACCGCCGCCATCAGGTTCAGCACCTGCTCGCGCTGAAACGCACTGAGCGTCCCGATCTGCATCAGGGACGCATTCGGTTCCGGCGGCAACTGTATCGGTAAATCGAAATGTCGGCTCAGCAGCGGAATATTGGCATGCATGAACGCCCGTTTTCTCTGCGGCGGTGCGGGATACAGGGCCTCGACGCCCCAACTGTCATCCGCTTGCGACACACAACCGCTCGTCCACCACGTCAACCAGTCGAGGCGTGTTATTTCCGTATTCATGTTGGTTCCGTGATTGCTGTTTTACGTGACACTCATGATGACCGCGCGCGTTTACGACTTCTGCGGCTCCAGCGTCCGTTTCTGCCGCCGCTGCTGGAGATAAGGTTTACCTACCCGCCATCCCAGCAAACCCATCAGCATGATGCCGAACAGCGCAATGCTCCATTGCCAGCGCTGCATTTCTTCGGGCGTAAAGGTAAAAGGCCCCAGCGTTACTACCGGCACCTTATCCTGGAACGGCTCCGCCGGAACGAAGACGATCGCCAAATCCTTATCGCTTTTTCCCGACAGACCGGGAATGCTGCTGGCTACCATCCGGCGAATACGCTGCTCCATGCTGTCTGGCTCCAGTTCCGCCCGGTATTTGATAAACACCGCGGCCGAGGCGGGCTGAACCGGTTCACCTGGCGCAATTCGCTCCGGCAATACCACATGCACGCGGGCGACCAGTACGCCATCGATCTGCGTCAGCGTGGATTCCACTTCCTGCGATAAGGCATAAATATAACGGGCGCGCTCTTCCAGCGGCGTTGAGATCACGCCGCTTTTCTGGAAAACCTCGCCCAGATTAGTCCGCGACTGGCGCGGCAAACCGGCGGCATTAAGAATATTGACCGCCCTTTCCATGTCCTGCGCCTCGATCACCAACGTCACCCCCGTTTTATCCACCCGCTTTTCAGCGGCAATTTGATAACGTCCGAGCGCGGCGATGGTTTCATTGGCATCGTTTTCCGACAGACCGCGATTAAGCTCAATCTGCTTCTCACAGCCAGTGAGCAACAGCGCTAACAACAGGAATATCGCTCGCTTGTGCGTTTTCATAGGCCGTTACTGTAAGTTGGTGAGTTTTTCCAGACTCTGCACGCTCTTCGCCACCAGCTTGGCGCTCAGCAGGCTTTCGAGATAGAAAGAAGATAATGTCCGGGTAGCATCCAGCACATCTTTCGGATCATTGGTGCGAATGGATTGAATGACGCCACGCTCCGCGCTTTTGAATACCGAACCCAGCCCTTGCGATTTTTCCGCCAGGGCGCTTATCCATTGGCTGTTGCCTTCAACCGAGGTCGCCGGTTTAGGTTCCAGCGCCGCGCTGAACCAGGACACATCCTGACTATTGACGGACAGACTGTTGGCGGAAAATTGCTCGTCGCCAAACTGACCGCCGGATGAGGCAAGGTCATCCACATGGGTAATTTTCATGGTAGTGAATTCCATAGAGGACCAAACTAGAGTAAACCGGGGAATGACTCCCCGGTTATGCACTAACAATCAGAACTGAATGGCTTTTGCCGCTTTCTGTCCAGAGTTCAGTGATTTAGAGGCAGAATCCATCTGACCATCCAGAACGGAGTTTTCGGTATCCAGGGCAATTTTCTGCGACTGAGCACCAGCTGCACGAGACAATGAACTCGCCATTGCGCTGTCCAGCGTTTGAGAAGCGTTCTGAGAAGCAACCTGGGAAAGTCCGTAAGCCATGATATATCTCCAAATAATGAAAGTTTATGGTAGTGAACTGTCATACTGTGACTACAGTCATCTTGTTCATTCATTAAGTGGGAAAGCGCCATCATGAGTTCCACCGCAGACGAATTTTTTTGTGGCGAACATGCACGACCTGCTCTCTCGACATTACGTTGAAAAACGCCGCATCACATTCAGCACTTTAAGACGATGATAAAGCGTACGTTTCGGGATCCCCAACTCGCTGACCACATCGTCGATACAGTGGTCGTGCCGTTGCAGCGCATCCTGAATCAGATACCTTTCAATGCGCTTTAAACGATCTTTGAGTTGCAAGGGCTGATGCCGCTCAGCCAACGACATGGCCAACGGCGGGATCCCCAGAACCCAGCGTTCCGCCGCCGCTTTCAGTTCACGAATATTGCCCGGCCAGTCATGCGTCAACAGCCGTTCATGAATATCCGCCGAAACCAGCGGCGCGGACCTTTTCAGACGATCCGCCGCTTCATCACTGAAACGTTGAAACAGCGGGAGAATCAAATCACTGCGCGAACGCAGCGTCGGCAATTGTATTTTTACCGTATCGAGCCGAAAATAGAGATCGCGCCGAAATAACCCGCGCTCCACTAGTTGCAGCAACGGCGTCTGCGTCGCCACAATGACCCGCATATCGACGGGGGTAAACTGGGTACTACCTAGCCGCTTGACGCCGCGGCTTTCCAACACACGCAGCATTTTCGCCTGCAACGTCATCGGCATACTGTCAATCTCATCCAGAAAGAGGATACCTTTATCCGCACTTTCCAAATAACCAGCGCGAGAACGACTGGCGCCAGTATACGCGCCCGACACCACGCCAAACAGTTCGCTTTCAGCCAACGTATCAGGAATAGCGGCACAGTTCACCGCTACCAACGGACCACTGCACTTTGAACGCTGATGAATGCGATGCGCCAGAGTATCCTTCCCAGTGCCGGTTTCCCCTTCTAACACAATATCGACATTCAGCGGGGCAATCACATCGATAAGTGGGGATAATGTTGCATGAATATCGTCGGTATAACTGGAAGTGAATCCTGACGTTGAGTAGAAAAATCTGCCTTGAGAATCCTGAATCATGCCTGCTCCTGCGCCTATCCGGGCTAATATTATACCGCTGTCTTACGATCAGCCTTGGTATCTACCTTCCGTAAATTGCTTATGGTTTATTGCCATCCTGTCCCTGCGATGCCGGGTTGTTTTCTCATCTCCGGTTATCGGTAATGGCACGGTGACAAACATTACTGTTAATTAATAATGAAACCATCAGCCATCTCTGAACATCAAGTAGGAATTACAGAGCATGTCGTAGGGAAAATCTTACCTTATCGGGATAAAATATCGTTAAAACAAGATATTAAAAAAAATATTCGTTAAATGAAATTGTAATGATAGGTAAAATGAATCGTAAAACCTCTGTAAGTTACGCGTAAATCATACTTTTCATTTTTTGTAGTATGAGAATCGAAGAGGAAAGCAGGCTGGCAATTTTATTCTGGTGAAGACAGGCTTTTTACGCCCCATTCAAGCCGACGGTATCACAGAGGCCAGGCCGCCGGATAAGGCACCTGGCGTTTGAACGTGCCTGGCGCGGACGTATGCGACTTTGCTGAAGAAAGTTGCGCCATCCCCGCGCACAAAACCGCACCAGGCTTAGGTATGCCGTTATCGATAATATGCTGGTTATCGATAAATCGCGGCTAAGCTATCAATCCTTTACTGAGCACATATTTCACAATTTCCGCATTAGTGTTGAAGCGCATTTTCTCCATCAGGCGGGCTTTGTGCGTACTGACTGTCTTATTGCTGATAACCAGTTCGTTGGCAATGGCGTTGACGCCCATTCCTTGCGCAAACATCAGCATTATCTGCCGCTCTCGCGGGGTAAGAATATGGTGATCTGCGCGTTCATATTCGCCATAGTTGGAAAAAACCAGTTGCTCGGCAATAGTTGAATCAATATACCGTGCGCCTTGCGCCACGCGCCGGATCGCGAACAGTAACGCTTCCGGGTCTTTATCTTTGGTGATATAACCTCTGGCGCCGCTTTTAAGCGCGTGCTGCGCGATTTGCGCTTCGCTGTACATACTGAGAACCAGAATCGGTAATTGCGGATACTGCGAGACGATACGCAAGATCAGCGCTTCGCCGCTGATCCCCGGCATGCTCATATCCAGCAACAAAACATCAATGATATGACCGCGCAACTGACTCAATACCTGATTCCCGTTACCTGCCTCCGCGACCACGACCAGTTTGTCGTCCAATGCAAAAATTTGTTTGAGCCCTTCACGCATAATGACGTGATCATCAGCAATCATCAGGCGTATCTGTTTGCACATTTTTTACTCCTTGCTTTGCTTTTTTTACTTTTATCCTGGTGGTCACCCGACCCTTTGGGAAACACGAGTTGCACCAATGTTCCCAGTCCCGGCTGACTTTCAATGACGACATCCCCCCCAAGCATGCGGCCTCTTTCTTTCATGCTCATCAGGCCAAATGCGTTTTTACTGTTCATATTCGCATCAAAGCCCTTGCCATTATCCTTAATGTTAATCACTATCCGATTTTTCTGATTCTCCAGCGTGACCAGAACCTGAGAAGCCTCGGCATAACGCGCCACGTTGGTCAACGACTCCTGAACCACGCGAAACGCCGCCGTAGCGCTTTCATCATTGAGGATCACCCGCGCGCCAACCGTTTTCAACTGACAAAGCGCGTTATAGTGCCGGTTGAATTCATCACACAGCCATTCCAGCGCCGGCGTCAATCCCATGTTCAACACATTGGGCCGCAGTCGGGTGGAAACATTACGCACTACCTGGATGGTTTGATCGGCTAGTTGCATCAAACTCTGCAACTGTTCCTGCATCATCGGGTTCTCTTTGGCGAAACGCATCCGCATCAGCGACAGGCTCATGCGGATGGTGGTGAGGTGTTGCCCCAGTTCATCATGGATCTCCTGCGCAATATGTTTGCGCTCTTCTTCGCGGGAAATCTCGCGTTGACGCGCCAGCAACCGCAACTGCATATGCGAGGCTTCCAGCTTTTTCTCCGCAAAACGAATATCGGTAATATTTCGTCCGACAGTCAGGATGGATACCAGCACCCCGTCTTGATCAAATTCAGGTACGCAACGAATATGATGAATCGATTGATGCTGATTATCCCCCTTCCCCTCATCCTCCACGACTTCGCCTTCGGCACTGCTGCGCGAATCCACCACCAGTTTCACCAGTTGCTCCATGCGCACCGCGCATCCTGCCCCTGGCATCAGATCGGTGATCATCCGGCCACGCAATTGCTCGATGGTAAAATCCAGGTGACGAAGCGTTGCGGAATTGGCGTATAGGCAATTCATCTGCGGATCGAATCGAATAATTAGATCGGGCGTATTTTCAACCAGTGCGCGGAACTCCTGTTCCCGCGCATAAGCCATCTGTTCAATGTGTTTACGTTCCCTGATATCTCTTACTACACACATGCTGTAGCCACGTCCTTTATGTCTGAAATGCGTTATGTTGGCTTCCACCGGAATAGTGACGCCATAACGGGTTGTATGCTGGGTTTCAAAGGTAATACACATATCGGATTCGTATTCCCGCAACCACGACGTCATACTGCGTCGCTGACGCCAGCCGGGATCAATATCCGTCACGCTCAATAACATTAGCTCCGCAGAGCTATAGCCCAATGTCTGGCAGGCCGCTTCATTGACATAGCAAAAGCGTTCATCTTCATTCACGATAAAAATCGCGTCCTTTATGCGACTGAAAGCAAAGTCCACCAGATCAAGTTCGGGAACATGCGATTGAAAATCCGATTGAAAAGACTGGGTAAACATCATTGGCCATCCCCTTGTTGAGTTAACTCGCCCGCATAGCATCCTCTATACAGGCGTTTGCGAAACTTCACAGGAATATGGACAGAAAAAAAACCGCAACGATGCACCGATCTCATCGGATTTATGCGTTTATCTGTCGTGAAAATACAATCAGGCGTCTACCGCCTGACGAATAACCCCTCTGGCGCGCGATAACCGGGAGCGCACGGTGCCGATCGGGATATTCAGTTGTATCGCCAGATCCTGATAACTGGCGTCTGAATCAAGAAGCTGCAACAGCATCTGATATGTGTCATCGGGTAAATGCGACATAGCTTCAACGGCACGTTTCAGCGCACGCTGACTTTCGGTGATAATACCGGGATCGGCATCTACCGCGACATGCTCCAGTAATTCATCACCCATTTCGTTCGCCCGCTGGCGCGCCTGCTTGAAATAGTTGCGCACCAGATTGAGAGCGATACCGAACACCCAGGTCTCCGGGCGTGAGGCGCCCGCGAATTTATCTTTGTGTTTAAGAACTTCCAGATAGGTCATTTGTTTTAAATCCTCGACATCATCATGATTGCTGACACGCTTACGGATGAAATTATGCAATTTCTTTCCGTGTTGCCGGAACACCTGCTCCCAGTCAACCGTCACAGCCGGGTTGGTCGCATGATTGTGTTCCGTCGTTGTCAGATTGAACATTTCCATTTCTTACTCTCCGTTGATTAGCCCCTATTGGCGCAAACGGTAGAGCAAGCGATATGCCAGATATGAATTAATTTTATCTTATTGATTTTAAATAAATTATTTTCAAGGCACTAAATTTTTACGCCGGTTTTTGCCAGCGGAAATCTTGGTTTTTTGCAAGTTCTTGCAATAACTAAAATAGTATTTCATTTATATTATTTAGCTTATCCCCATTCTCTCACCGAATAACGTCCCAGAGTGGAACCCATGATGTCTTCCTGCCACACAACAACACTTTTGTTGATCCATGCAGGACACCACCATGATAAAAATTTCAGGCGCCATGCCTGCCAATACGTCAATACCCAGTCCCGTTACGCTGGATGATGGCCCTGCCGCCCCAATAGCGCCGCAGAAAACCTCGCCACATCACGCATCAGCGGCGCCGGCGCTCTCGACGTCCATGGAGGAGATCGCCATGGCGTTCGGCGAACAGGCCGAACGCAGAAGTAAATCGCTGAATCGTCGTCATATCTCTCAACCGGACGTACGTGCCAGCGCCAACGTAGAGCGCATTGAAAAACTGACTGAATTGTTCCGCATGCTGGAAAATTCATCGCAGAATACGTTGGATCAACAGATTGGCCGGATGCGCAGCCTGCTGATGCAAGAAACGCCGCCGGATCTGAACGCTATTCTGAGCGCGGCTGGCAATGACCCGGCGCGCGGCGACATTCTGCTGCGTCATCTGCACAGTCAATCGGCGCAAAACACGCCTGAGGTGTCGGCGGCGGCAGAACAGGCGTTGCAACAGTTGCATGCGGAAAAAGGCCCGGAAGTCCGGGCGGGATTGAACACCGCGGCCGCGATTTCATTGTTCAGCACGCAGCCGGAACAAAAGCAGGCGATGCGCGAACTCTACTACCAGAAAATTGTGCATCAACAGTCGGCCAGTTCCCTGCTGGATGCGTTGCTGGAGCGTTTTGACGCCGCCTCTTTTTCGGTGGGTTTGAGAACCATGCAGCGGGCGCTGGCGGCGGATATCGCTTCGCTGGCGCCGTCCATTTCCAAACCGGTATTAAACAAAATGCTCAGCAACCTGCATGACGCCAGACACCTTAGCCATACGTTGTCATCCAGTCAGGCCATGCTCAGCCGCCTGGCGTCCAAACTCCCCGAATTTACGATGGGTGCGGTTGATTTGACCCGCAGATTGATCGGCTTGAGCGCCAACGGCGCCTATGCCCGCGATTTACACAACCTCGGACGGGAAGTCGCAGGTTCGCAACTCCACCATCAATCGCTATTTTTCAATGCGCTGTTACCGTTGGTCAACGAATTGCCTCAACCGCTATGGCGTGACGCTAAAAACCGGCAAACCGCGCTGCAATTGATTCGCGGACTGATTGGCGAGATTGCGCTGTATGAAAAACATCAGGCGGGACAATCACAAGGTAAGGGGACGGCATGAATCTGCTGATCGTCTGGCTTAACCGTATCGCCCTGAGCGCGATGCAACGCTCTGAAGTCGTGGGCGCCGTCATCGTCATGTCGATTGTGTTCATGATGATTATTCCGTTGCCGACCGCCCTGATCGACGTGTTTATCGCCTTCAACATCTGTATTTCTTCGCTGCTGATTGTGCTGGCGATGTATCTGCCCAAACCGCTGGCATTCTCCACTTTCCCGGCGGTACTGCTGCTGACCACGATGTTCCGGTTGGCGCTGTCTATTTCCACCACGCGCCAGATCCTGCTGCAACAAGACGGCGGACACATTGTGGAGGCGTTCGGTAATTTCGTGGTCGGCGGTAATCTGGCGGTGGGGCTGGTGATCTTCCTGATCCTGACCGTAGTGAACTTTATGGTCATTACCAAAGGTTCCGAACGCGTGGCGGAAGTCGCGGCGCGTTTTACCCTGGATGCCATGCCCGGTAAACAGATGTCTATCGACAGCGATCTACGTGCCGGACTGATTGAAGCTCGCCAGGCGCGGCAACGGCGTGAAAATCTGGCTAAGGAAAGTCAGTTGTTCGGCGCGATGGACGGGGCGATGAAATTCGTCAAAGGCGATGCCATTGCCTCACTGGTGATTGTGTTTATCAACATGATTGGCGGCTTTGCCATTGGCGTATTGCAGCATGGTATGGCTGCGGCGGACGCCATGCATGTCTATTCGGTGCTCACCATCGGCGACGGACTGATCGCCCAGATCCCCGCGTTGCTGATCTCCCTGACGGCGGGGATGATCATCACCCGCGTCTCGGCGGACGGACAAAAGGTTGAAGCCAATATTGGCCGGGAAATCGCCGAGCAGCTGACCAGCCAGCCCAAAGCCTGGATTATTTCCGCCGTCGGGATGTTCGGCTTTGCCCTGCTGCCCGGTATGCCAACCGCGGTGTTTGCCATCATCAGCCTCGCCTCGCTGGGTAGCGGTCTGTTTCAGCTTTGGCGGATCAAACAACAAGGATTAATGGATGAGAGCCAATTGGAAGCCGACAACCTGCCGCCAGAACAAAACGGCTATCAGGATTTACGGCGTTTCAACCCCACGCGTACTTATTTACTGCTTTTTCACCCCGTCTGGGAGGAAAAGGCTGACGCGCAGGCCTTGATCCAGGATATTCGCCGTCTGCGCAATCGGCTGGTCTTCCAGTTTGGCTTCACGCTGCCTTCCTTTGATATTGATTACAGCGATCAACTGCCGGAGGACGAATTTCAATTCTGCGTCTATGAAATTCCCTATATCAAAGCCACGTTTGCCCCCGATCTACGGGCCATTCCGGTTACTTCGGCTGATGAGCAAACGCGCGGCGAATATCAACCCGGCTCAGTATTACGCGAAGAACACCACTGGTTGTGGCTGCCGGCGTCGCACCCGGCATTACAGCAGGAAGAACAGGTTGGCCAGTCGGCGGCGCAACTCATTCTTACCCGCATGGAAAACACCATTCACCGCACCGGCGCGCAATTCATCGGGTTACAGGAAACCAAATCCATTATGTCCTGGCTGGACAGCGAACAGCCGGAACTGGCGCAGGAGCTACAACGGATCATGCCGCTCTCGCGTTTCGCCAGCGTCTTGCAGCGGCTGGCGGCCGAACGCGTCCCGCTACGTTCCGTGCGTCCGATCGCCGAAGCCTTGATCGAAGTGGGTCAGCACGAACGCGATACCCATGTGTTAACCGATTACGTGCGTCTGGCCCTGAAATCGCAAATCTGCCACCAGTACAGCCAGCAAAACAACCTGCACGTCTGGCTGCTCACGCCGGAAAGCGAAGAATTATTGCGTGACGCGCTGCGCCAGACGCAAAACGAAACCTTCTTCGCGCTGGCCCAGGACTATGCCGCCACGTTACAGGAGCAGTTGCGACGGGCGTTTCCGCCTTTTTCATTGCTGTCCGGGCTGGTGCTGGTCGCGCAAGATCTTAGAAGCCCGTTGCGCACGCTGTTGCAGGACGAATTTCACCATGTCCCGGTACTGTCATTTACCGAACTGGAATCCAATCTGTCGATCAACGTCATCGGACGGCTTGATTTGTACGAAACCAACGATCCCTTTAGCGCATAGGAAAAAGATATGTTTGAGTTACGCGTGCTGAGTGGTTTACATCGTGGCGCCGCGCTGCCCCTGAGCGGTTCATCCTGGTTGGTGGGCGCCGCGGACGACGCCGACCTGGTGCTCTACGATCCGGGCATCAAGTCCTATCACTGTCAGTTGACCATGACCCTGTCGGATACCACCGAGGCGGTCTGGTCACTCTGCGCACGCGAGGGCGCATTGTGCAACGCGGAAGGACATGCGGTCACCGGGATTGACGTCCTGCCGCCCGGAACGCCTTTTGCCGTTGGTCAGATCTGGCTGTGCGTGGTCGCCGCCGATACGCCCTGGCAGGACGACGATCCCGATCCCGCGCCGTTATCCGCCGTCGAAACCGAAGAGACGCCGGAGGAGGAACCGGTTGCCGCTGAGCAGAGCCTCGGCGCTGACGATCCCATCTCTAACCCGCCGCCGCCCGCGCCCACGCGCCTGCCGCTGTGGGCCAAGGGTTGTTACCTGCTGCTCAGTTTGCTGCTGCTGGTAATGGTGGGTAGCTGGCAATTACAGGAGAGCGTCGCCATGCCTTCCGCGCCCTCGCCCCAGGATACCCGTCTTGCGCTGGGTACGCTGCCGCAACTGAACAGCGTGCTGCGCACTATGTTGCGCGAGCGGGAATTGGACGATGTGGTGAAACTGGCCTCCAGCCAGGATCGCATGACCCTGACAGGACATTTAACGCCAGAGGCGCAAAAAAAACTGGAACGGATGCTGGTTCAACTCCACCAACGTTATAGAACCGCGCTATCCATCGATAACCGCACCCAGTTGAGAACGACGCAATTGCCGTTTCAGATTGTACAGGTCACCGGCGGCGCGCGCGCCAATGTGGTCACCGCTGACGGCAGACGTTTTTTTGTCGGGGATGAAATCGACAATTTGCGTCTGATGAGTATCAACGAGAATCAAATTGAATTTAGCGGCAAACAGCAGATAAAGGTGAGTTGGTAAATGCAAACGCAAACAATCACGCCCTTTCCACTGATTAACCAATGGGTTGCGCAACAGCAGCGCCACTTGTCCGGTTACGCGCCTGTCGATCTGAAAGGACGTGTGCTGGCTGTCAGCGGCATCCTGCTGGAGTGCGGTTTACCGCAGGCGCGGATCGGCGATCTGTGTCTGGTCGCCCGTAAAGATGGCAGCCAGATGATGGCGGAAGTGGTCGGTTTCAGCCCGGAGAACACCTTTTTATCCGCGCTGGGGGCGCTCGATGGCATTGCGCAAGGCGCGATTGTCACGCCCTTGTATCAGCCTCACTGCATTCAGGTTTCCGACGCGCTGCTTGGCAGCGTGCTGGATGGTTTCGGTCGGGCGCTGGAAGATGGCGGCGTAAGCGCGTTTGTCGAACCCGGTTCCCGGCAAGATAACGTCATGCCGGTATTGGGCGATGCGCCGCCGCCCACCGCCCGTCCCCGCATCAGCGCGCCGCTGCCCACCGGATTGCGGGCGGTGGATGGTCTGCTGACCATCGGTCAGGGCCAGCGCGTCGGCATTTTTGCGGGCGCGGGCTGCGGGAAAACCACGTTGCTGGCGGAACTGGCGCGCAATACGCCATGCGACGCCATTGTTTTTGGTCTGATCGGCGAACGTGGTCGTGAACTGCGTGAATTTCTCGACCACGAACTGGATGATGCCTTGCGCAGCCGCACCGTGCTGGTGTGCTCCACCTCCGATCGCAGCAGTATGGAACGCGCGCGCGCGGCGTTTACCGCCACCGCTATCGCCGAAGCCTACCGCGCCGCCGGAAAACAAGTCCTGTTGATTCTCGACTCGCTGACCCGCTTCGCCCGCGCCCAACGTGAAATCGGTCTGGCGCTCGGCGAGCCTCAGGGACGCGGCGGGCTGCCGCCCTCGGTATATACCCTGCTGCCCCGACTGGTGGAGCGCGCCGGACAAACGCAGGAGGGCGCCATCACCGCGCTCTATTCGGTGCTGATCGAGCAGGATTCCATGAATGATCCAGTAGCGGATGAAGTGCGTTCCCTGATTGACGGCCACATTGTGCTGACTCGACGACTGGCGGAGCAAGGGCATTATCCCGCCATCGACGTACTGGCCAGCCTGAGCCGAACCATGAGCAACGTGGTGGACTCGACGCATCAGCAGCATGCCAACGCGCTGCGCCGTCTAATGGCCGCGTATAAACAGGTCGAAATGCTGATCCGGCTGGGGGAATACCAGCCCGGCCACGATGCCCTGACCGATGCGGCGGTTAACGCCTACCCGGAAATCACCCAGTTTTTGCGTCAGTCGATGCGCGATCCCATGCCGTATGACGTTATCCAGCAACAGTTAACCGGAGTCAGCGCCTATGCCTCATGATCAGGCCGAACCCAACGAATTGCAGGCCACGCTTAACCTGTTGTTGCCGATACGCCGTCAGCGCCTGAGCCGCAGCGAACGGCAACAACATCAGGAAGAGCAGATGCTGCTCCGCATTGAAGAACAGCATCAGGCGCATCAACAGCAATTGGCGACCTTGCGTCAGGATTGCCAGCAGCAGCGTTCCGAATTCGTCCAACAGGTGCAAGGCCGTCAGCAATCGCTGGACGACCTGAAAAAACAGTTGGCGGATGAACAGCGCCTTCTGCAAGCCATCGGCGCCGAAATCCAGCAGTGCGAGGCCAGCCAGCAACAACATCAAAATCAACAACACCAGGTTGAAACCGCCCGGCAAACGACGCGTCAGTGTCAGAAGGCCGTCGAGAAACTGGAATTTCTGCTAACGCTGCCTCAGGAGAGCGCATGAACAACCGACTGACGTCCTCGCCAGACACTTTGTCTGGCCGCCTGCCCCTTAGCGCCCAACATGGCAAATCCACGCCCCTGGTCGATGATAGCTTTTGGGAAGAGTTCGCTTTTTTCGATGGCTTTGAACAGGCGGTGGAACAGGCCGTGCCGTTCGTTCCCCTGACGCCCTTCAGCCCCGTCAGCGCCAGCGACAATGCCGAACCCTCTCCAGCAGCCACGCCGGTACAGTGGTCATCCTTACAGACCGAGTTGCTGGAAGCGCTGGATAACATCAGCTATCCGCCGTTTTCATTCAGCCTGCAACTCCCGCAATTGGGCGATATCGATGCACGTCTGGCGACGCTGGCGCCGCGAGGTTGGGACATCGCGTTGCGATTCAGTCGGGAAAGCTATCAGAACCTGAAAGATCGGCGTGAATCCTGTCGGCGCGCCCTGTCGGATGCGTTGGACTGCCCGGTGAACCTGCGTTTCGACGTCAGGGAGTCCTACCGATGAGTATCCAGCCACTGACGCTGCCAACCATGAGCGTCGGGCAAGCCCAGATCAGACAGCGGCTGGCGGCTGGCGTGATGCTGCCTTTTTCCCGTGAAGATCAGGCCGGCACGCTGCATCTGCATCTGGCAAAGGGCCAGCCGCATGCGGCCACCCACGGCTGGCGCTGCGATCATGGCGCTTTTGCGCTGACCAATCCTTCGCCGGTGCTGAGCCTGCTGGCCGATTGTCCGCTGCTGCCGCTCGATAATCCCAGCGAATCATCCCAGGCGTGGTACTGGACGCTCTATAACCAGTCGCTCAGCCCGTCAATACAGACGCTGCTGGGCGACATTCAGCCGGACGACACGCCGCGAATCGATGAGGATGCGCTTACCGGCTGGCTGACGGTTGATTGGGGCGATATCCGCGCCCGCAGTCTGATGGTCGCGCCATCGGCCACCTGGCTGTCGCTGCTCGACAACCCCGGCTGGCGACATGTACATCGCGCCATCGCGCCACAATTCACCGTCACCGCGCCGCTGGTGCTGGCGGATGTGGTGCTGACCGCCGCCGCGCTGCGCGATATTCGCCCCGGCGACCTGATTGTGCCGAACCGCCCTTATTTTTTGCCCTCAGGCCAGGGAACGCTGGTGCTGACGCCGTGGCGTCTGCACGGCACGCTGCAACTGGCTGGGCTGGCCCCTTATTACTTTACGGTCACCGACCTGGAGAATATCCCCGTGAACACCGATTTTGACGCGCTGACACCCGAGAATCATACCAATACTGATATTGATACTGATACTGATACTGATACTGATATCGATAGTGACAACGTCACTAAAGAACCCGCTGAACACGCCGAGTCCGCCCCGTTGCCGCCGCTGCCGATCACGCTGCATATCCGCTGCGGTAATGTCACCGTCCCCTTGCCGACGTTACAGCGTCTGACCAGCGGCACGGTGCTGACGTTAAACCATACGACGCCGGGCGAGGCCTGGCTCTATCACGCTGACTTGCCGCTGGCGCAAGGTGAACTGGTGGATGTGGAAGGCAAACTCGGATTACAGATCACCCGGCTATTGACCGGGCTGGATGTCGCGCGCGCCTCGCAGGAGCAGCAATCATGACTTCCGGGGGATTCGATCCGATCATGTTCGCGCTGTTTTTAGGCGCGTTATCGCTGATCCCGTTGATGATGGTGGTCTGCACCTGCTTTTTGAAGATTGCGGTGGTGCTATTGATCACGCGTAACGCCATCGGCGTGCAGCAGGTGCCGCCGAATATGGCGCTATATGGTATCGCCCTCGCCGCCACGATTTTCGTCATGGCGCCGATCTTTCAGGACATCAGCACTCGGGTGCAGGAAAAACCGCTGGATCTGAGCGATATCACGGCGCTACAGGAAAGCGCTAACTACGTGCTGACGCCACTACAAACATTTATGTCGCGCAATACCGATCCAGACATTCTTACCCATTTGCATGAAAACAGTTTGCGCATGTGGCCGGCGTCGTTGTCGGAGAACGTCAATACGCAAAACCTGCTGCTGGTGATCCCGGCGTTTGTGCTGTCCGAACTGCAAGCTGGTTTCAAAATAGGCTTTCTGATTTACATCCCGTTCATTGTTATCGACCTGATTGTGTCGAATGTCTTGTTGGCGCTGGGTATGCAAATGGTCGCCCCGACGACGCTTTCTCTGCCACTGAAGCTATTGCTGTTCGTACTGGTCAACGGCTGGACACGTTTGCTCGACGGCCTTTTTTACAGCTATCTGTGAGGACATCATGGAGATTATTACCCTTTTCCGACAGGCGATGGTGCTGGTGGTGATGCTCTCCGCGCCGCCGTTGCTGGTCGCGGTGATTGTCGGCGTCCTGATCTCGCTGTTGCAGGCCGTTATGCAATTGCAGGATCAGACGCTGCCGTTTGCCATCAAGCTGGTTTCCGTCGGGCTGGCGCTGGCGCTCTCCGGCCGCTGGATTGGCGTGGAACTGATGCAGTTGGCGATCGCCGCCTTCAATATGATCCAATATACCGGAGTCTGAGACGCGTTTATGATCACCACCATTCAGTATGTCTATGATTTCATTATTGCCATTACGCTGGGGATCGCACGGATTTATCCGTGCTTTATTCTGGTTCCGGCGTTCTCGCTCAATGTGCTGAAAGGGATGCTGCGCAGCGCGGCGGTGATCTCCCTGACGCTGTTACCCGCGCCGGTTATCCAGCAGCAGTTGCTGCAAGCGCCGCTCTCCTGGCCGATGCTGCCCGCGCTGTTGCTCAAGGAGTTGATTGTCGGGCTGCTGCTCGCCCTGATACTGGCGATGCCGTTTTGGTTGTTTGAATCCGTGGGCGCGCTGTTCGATAACCAGCGCGGCGCGTTGATGGGCGGACAACTTAACCCGGCGCTGGGCTCCGACAGTACGCCGCTCGGTCACCTGCTTAAGCAACTGATTATCCTGCTGCTGGTCATTACCTTTGGTATTAGCGGACTGACGCAACTGCTGTGGGACAGCTACCGTCTGTGGCCCGCGCTCGCCTGGCTGCCCGCTCCCGGCGAAATCGGTTTTGAAGTCTACCTGAAATTGCTGACCGAAACCTTTACCCATCTGGTGCTGTATGCCGGTCCGCTGGTCGCGCTGCTGCTGCTGCTGGAGTTCAGTATTTCGCTGCTCAGCCTCTACAGCCCGCAACTACAGGTGTTCGTGTTGTCCATGCCAGCCAAGTGTCTGGTAGGAATGGCGTTTTTCGTCATTTATCTGCCGGTTCTGCACTATCTGGGCGAGCAGAAGATATTGACGCTGCCGGATTTGAAACATCTGCTGCCGCTTATTTTCCGCCAACCGGGAAACTAACCGAGTAATCATCAATGAGTGAAAAAACGGAAAAACCCACCCAGAAAAAGCTTGATGACGCACGACGCAAAGGCGAAGTCGGGCAAAGCCAGGACGTACCCAAACTACTGATCTGCGTGGGGCTGATCGAGTCCGTGCTGGCGTTGGCTGATAGCACAATGGGAAAGTTGCAGGCGTTGATCGCGCTCCCGCTTCAGCGGCTGGATACGCCCTTCGGTCTGGCGGCAAAAGAGGTATTTCATGAAGCCGCCATGCTTACGGCGATGTTTTGCATACTGGCGGCGGCGGTTGCCGTGCTGCTGCGTGTGGCCGGCGGCTGGCTCCAGTACGGTCCGCTGTTCGCCACCGAAGCATTAAAGCTCGATCTGAACCGGTTAAATCCGATTAATCACATCAAACAGATGTTTTCCATGCGCAAGCTGACGGAAATGTTGACCAACATCCTGAAAGCAGCCGTCATCGGCACGGTGTTTTACAAAGTCGTGATGCCGGAACTGGAAGCGTTGGTGGAACTGGCTTACGGTGATCTGAACGGATTCTGGCAAGGGGTGAAAGCGCTGCTGACCCGGATCGCCCGCACCACGCTCACCGCGCTGCTGGTTCTCTCAGTGATGGATTTCGGTCTGCAAAAATACTTTTTCCTTAAACAACAGCGCATGAGCCATCAGGATCTGCGCAACGAGCACAAGGATTCTGAAGGCGATCCGCATATGAAAAGCCACCGGAAAGCCCTGGCGAACGAGATGGCTAACCAACCCGCGGAGGAAAAACCCAAAGGACAGGTGGAAGATGCGGATCTGCTGTTGGTCAACCCCACGCATTATGCGGTAGCGCTTTACTATCGGCCGGGAAAAACGCCATTGCCGCGCATTGTCTGTAAAGCCGAGGATAAGGAGGCCCGACAATTTATCGCTCAGGCCCAAAAAGCCGAGATCCCGATTATCCGTTTCATCTGGCTGACCCGAACGCTTTATCGCAGCACGCCGGAAGGCCATTACATCCCACGCGAGACGCTGCAAGCGGTGGCGCAGGTATATCGGGTTTTGCGTCAGTTGGAGGCCGATCAGAAAAGGGACATTATCGAGATGGAGTAACGTCCGTACACGCCATCCCATTTTCCGGCCTAACGCAGCAGCTTCAGCACATCGCTCAACGTATTCAGAAACACATCGGCATGTTCTTCTTTAAATACCAGCGGTGGACGAATTTTCAGGATATTGGCGGCGGGACCGGTGGCGCTGATCAACACGCCGCGCCGCCGCATCTCATTCACCACGTTTGCCGCTTGCGTCCCGGCGGGGATTTTTTGCACCCGATCCGTCACCAGTTCCACCCCGATAAATAACCCGTAAGCACGGATATCCCCCAGCAGCGAAAACTCCCGCGCCAGTTGCGTTAACCCCTGATGCAGATAATCGCCGACCCGCTGCGCATTCTGTCGTAGCTGTTCTTCCCGGATCACCCGCAACACGGCGTGCGCCGCCTGACAGGAAACCGGGTTGCCGCCGAAGGTGTTGAAGTAGCGCACATCGCGGCCAAATTCGTCGAACAGCGCCGAGCGCCCGACCAGCCCCGCGATGGGATGACCATTGCCCATCGGTTTCCCCAGACTCACCAAATCGGGGACGACGCCATGCCGGGCGAAGCCCCACATGGTTTCCCCGGTACGACCAAAACCGGGCTGCACCTCATCGGCGATAAACAGTCCTCCGGCCTGACGAATAAGCGCGGCGGCCTGCGCCATCTCCCCTTGCGGCGCACAGAACACGCCGTCGCTGGAAAAAATGGTATCCATCAACAGCGCCGCAGGCCGGATGCCTTCCTGTTCCATTTCCGCGAGCGCCGCCCGGATGCTGGCGATAAACTCGCCAGGGTGACGATATTGATCGGGCGCGGCAATCAATCTGACGTGCTTGCCGCGCGGTACGCCGCCGCCCAGCGACGGGGAAAGTTCGGCTAACGCGCTGGTCACGCCGTGGTAGGCCCAGCGGGTAACCAACACGCCGCTGCCGCCAGTTACATGCCGGGCCACGCGCAACGCTAAATCGTTGGCTTCGCTGCCGGTGCAGGTAAACATCACATTGTTTAGTTCAGGCGGAAATTCCCTCAGTAGCTCTTCGGCAAACTCGACGATGGCCTCATGCAGATAGCGGGTATGGGTATTCAAAGTGGCGCTTTGTCTGGCTATCGCCTCGACCACCGCCGGATGACAGTGACCGACAGACGCTACGTTGTTGTACACATCCAGATAGCGATTACCCAGATGATCAAATAGCCAGACGCCTTCACCACGCGCCACCTGCAACGGCTGCTCGTAAAACAGGCGGTATCCGCTGCCCAGCACGCGCTGGCGACGGAACAATAAGTCGTTTTTGTTGGTCGTTTTTTGTGACAGCGTCACTTTACTCATGTTTCCTCCTGATAGCAGGCCTGTCGCAGCCTTGAGATACACTGCTCGTTGGAATAATTCATTATTTGGTTCAGGCCGCGCCAGCAGCGTGACAGGTTGCGCAGCAGATAATCCTGATTGGCGGGATAGCGCGACGCTCGCCATTGCGAAATGGTCATCGCCAACGCCATTCGCGTGGCGATCAGATCCGGCAACAACGCGATTTCTTTGCTGCTCAACGGCAATTGCCGGTGGTAGGCGGCAACAAACGGCACCACGTATTCAAACGGATCGGCACTATCGCTTATCTGATACGCCAGCGCCGTCGCCAGTTCGCACACCAACGGCGCATGCAACGCATCGCCAAAATCAATCACTCCCGCCACCTGCGTCGGATACTGTGTATTAACCAGCACGTTATGCGGGTTGAGATCGTTATGAATAGTCTGGCGGCGCAACGCGATCAACGCAGGCGCAATAAATTCGTCGTAGCGTTCGAAAATAGGGATGATGCGCTGGCGTTGCTGCGCATCCTGTATGAATGCCAGGTAAGACCGCGCCTGCTCCGCCCGGCTGATATCCCATAACAGTGAACGATTCGCCGCCGGATGAGTAAAGTTGGCCAGCGCCCGATCCAGCCGTGCCAGCGTATCCCCCAGATGATGCATCAACGCCACGGACGGAAAAGCCAGATGCTGCGGCGTACCCTCAAGGTAACTGACCAGACGGACTCTCAGCGGCACCCCTACAATCTCGACAATGGATTCCGCCTGTCGGTCACGCGTCATAACCACCCTGGGGATCGGCAAATCCGGCGCCTGCTGTGCAATATGTTGCAACAACGAGGTCTGAAAATGGCTCACCTGTGCCGACTCCGCCGCATTAATCACTTTCAGCATGTAGCGCTGCGCAGGCGACACCGTCAGACAGAAGTTCAGATCGCGTTCGCCCTGCAACAGCCTGATCTCGCCGCGCAAACCATACTGTTGCCACGCGATATCCGCCGCCTGCCGGCAGGCGACTTGCGGGACAGATTGCGTCATCAGATCATCGTCGATAAACCGCGCATCACGCGACGACAGCGGTTGCGGATTAGACATGCTGACCCCCATTGACGTGAATTTCCGCGCCGTTGACGTAGGATGCCCCGGCGGTACACAGGAAATAGATCAGGCTGGCGACTTCCTCCGGTTTACCCAGGCGCTGCATCGGCACTTGCCGTTCAATGATTTCGCCCGTGCCGGGAGAGAGGATCGAGGTTTCAATTTCACCCGGCGCAATGGCATTGACCCGCACCCCGTGCTGACCAAAATCAAAGGCCATTTCCCGTGTCAACGCAGACAGCGCGGCTTTGGAGGTGGCATAGGCCGCCCCTGCGAACGGATGCACGCGGGAACCGGCAATCGATGTCACGTTAATAACGCTCCCTTGCGACGCCTTCAGTTCATCAAACAAACCATTCGCCAGCAGCGCGCAGGAAAACAGATTCACGTTAAATACCCGCAGCCAGGTCGCGTAATCGGTGTCCCTCACGCCAAGACGACGGCCGTTCGCGCCCTTCGGCGAAATTCCGGCGTTATCCACCAGCGCGTCAAGCCGTCCACCCAGTTTTTCCTTAATCAATGGCAATGTTTGTTGCAGGCTCTCGATATCTTCCAAATCAAGATGAATATGATTCAACAGTCCTTCCGCCCACGGACAATCATCAACCCAGTTCTGGCGCGAAGCCGTGAATATCCGCCAGCCTGCGGCATGGAAATGTTTTACGGTGGCATGCCCAATTCCGCGGCTGGCGCCGGTCAACAGTAATGTCTTTTGCTCTGTCATAGCATGACCTCCCGGATATTCGATGCATTTGGTGTTTGATGCATCATAAAAAAACAGTTAAAAAAAGCTGAGAAAACTCAGCTACCTGGCGCCTCCCGCTGATCAGCGGGAGGCTGGTGATATGTCTATACGAATAACATCCTCAATCACATCAGCGTCCGCTGCGCAGGCGCTCGGAGCGACGACGCAGGATCTCCATTACAATCAATAAAATCAATGCCGCGCCCACCATCATTGATGCCGCTGCCGCGATGGTCGGATCCAGATTCTCACGGATACCGGCGAACATCTGCAACGGCAAGGTACGCTGGCGCGGACTGGCGAGAAACAGCGTGACGATCACTTCATCAAACGAGGTGGCGAACGCGAACAACGCGCCGGAGAAAACACCGGGCGCAATCAGCGGGAACGTCACTTTACGAAAAGCCAGCAATGGCGGCGCACCCAGACTGGCGGCGGCGCGCGTCAGATTCTGATCGTAATTTTTCAGTACCGCCGTCACCGTAATCACCACAAACGGCACGCCCAGCATGGCGTGAGCCAGCACCAGACCAAGATAGCTGTTCAGCAGCGATAACTTGGCGAAGAAGAAGAACATCCCAACCGCCACAATCACCACCGGCGCAATCATGGGCGATATCAGCACCGCCATCACCAGCGATTTCCCGCGAAACTCGCCACGCACCAGCCCTACCGAAGCCAGCACGCCAAGCACCGTCGCCAACAACGTCGCCAGCGGCGCAATCAGCAGGCTGTTGCCCAGCGCGCCCAGCCAGGCGCTGGAGTTGAAAAATTCGTGATACCAGCGCAGGGAAAATCCGGTCAACGGATAACTGAGAAATGACCCCGCGTTAAAAGAAAGCGGCACGATCACCAGTACCGGCACAACCAGGAATAACAACATCGCCGCGCCATAAAAATTAAAAAAGGTATTCCACAAGCGGATAACCACTTCACCCTGCTGTCTCATTTCGTTTCCCCTTGTTTATTCTTTACTTTTCAGACGGCTGGCCGCAGTGCGCGCCGTCTGAAATTTTTTGCGTCCGACCATCAATAGATGACGGGTTAACGCGCTGCGTTTTCCACATTGGTGCGTGTGACGCGGATGTACACGATGTACAGCAGCGTAACAATGACCAGCAATTGCGTTCCCAGCGCCGCCGCCATTCCCCAGTTCATCGTCGTATTGGTGAAGAAGGCCACGAAATAACTCAACATCTGGTCGCTCGGTCCTCCCAGCAGCGCGGGGGTAATGTAGTAACCAATCGCCATCATGAAGACCAACAGCGCGCCAGCCGTGACGCCCGCATAAGTTTGCGGCACATACACACGCCAGAACGCGATAAAGGGATGCGCGCCCAGCGATACCGCCGCACGGACATAGTTAGGCGAAATGCCTTTCATGACCGCATAAAGCGGCAGAATAAAGAACGGCAACAAAATGTGCGTCATCGAAATGTAGACGCCGACCCGGTTAAACACCAATACCAGCGGCTCATCGATAATGCCGATACTCATTAGCGAGCGGTTGATCAAGCCGCCGGACTGTAATAACACAATCCAACTGGCGGTGCGGACGATCAGCGATGTCCAGAACGGCAGAAGCACCAGAATCAACAGCAAATTGGCGCGATTGGCGGGCTGCTTCGCCAGCCAGTAAGCCAGGGGATAGCCCAGCCCGACGCACAGCAAAGTCACAATTCCCGCCATCAGCAAAGTGCGTAACAAAACATCGACATACAGCGCCTGTTGAGGCGGCTGGGCGACAATATTCTGCGTTTTGGCATCGACTTTATGATCAAAGACCGCAAGCAGGTAATAACTGGTAAATGGGCGCGACGCGCGCTCCAGCGTCCGCCAGGTTGAGAGTTCGCCCCACAAGGGCTGTTCGCTAATCAAGTGTCCGCGAATATCCGTACTGCCATCCGGCGGCAATTTGCGTAGCGTGCGGGTAATCAACGTCCGGTATTCGGAACCTTCGTAACCCAAACGTTTAGTGATGGCAGGCAGTTTTCCACTGCTGCGCGCTTCACGTAAATCGCTTATCACCGCCTTGAAGACCGACTCATCCGGGATATCGTCGCCAGACCAGTCGCTCATCGCCGCAATGGTGGCTGGCATGTTGTCGCGCAGTTCAGGGTTTGAGACGCTTTTTCCCAGAATCGAGATAATGGGGAAGAGGAAACTCACCACAATGAAGAGAAACAGTGGCGCAATCAGCAACATTGAGCGTCTTTTATAAACGACTTGCGCAGCGCGCAATTGCTGCTTCAGTTGGGAATTCCCTTCTTTCTCGCTGGATGGTGGCGCGGCGGCCAACATTTCGCTCTGGGACATAGGCTTTATCTCCATCATACTTACGGTATACCCGTCGTCTTTTTTCACGTTACCACCGGTCACATCCATGGGCCGCGCCCTTCGGGGGCGCTGCAAGCAGCGCGCAAACCAGCTTCCGGCGGATTTATCGGGTATCAAACATCGTCTTATCGCGTTTTTGATCGCGGTTTTTGATCGCGTAGTTGCCAGAAAGCGTGTTCCGGCAAGATGCGGGGGAGATAATTTTACGTTGCGGTAAATTTCTCATCCCCCGCGATATCGGCACAATCGCCGATGCGTTACTGAGCGGCCCAGGCGTTAAAACGCTGTTCCAACTCTTCACCGTGGTCAATCCAGAACTCAGTATCCACCTGCAAAGCGTTTGCCAGGTTTTCTGGCGCAGTCGGTAGATCCTTGGCCACGTCAGGCGCCAGCATAGTGATGGCTTTTACGTGCGTCGGGCCGTAAGGGATGTTTTCCGCAAAGACTTTCTGATTTTCCGGCAGGTTGGCGAACGCGATGAATTGCTCTGCCAGTTCCTTGTGTTTGGAACCTTTAACGATGGCCCAGCTATCCAGATCGTAGATACTGTCAGACCAGACGATCCTGAAGTCATGCCCTTCTTTCTGCGCCGACGCTACCCGGCCATTGTAGGCGGACGTCATCACCACATCGCCGGAAACCAGCCATTGAACAGGCTGCGCGCCGGATTCCCACCATTGAATATTCGGTTTGATCTGATCCAGTTTTTTGAACGCGCGATCAACGCCGGCTGGCGTCGCCAACACGCTGTACAAGTCTTCACGTTTCACGCCATCGGCCAGCAATGCGATTTCCAGCGTAAATTTGGCGCTTTTACGCAGTGCGCGTTTTCCTGGGTAAGTTTTGACATCCCAAAAATCCGCCCAACCTTTCGGCGCCTGCGACAATTTTTTCGCATTGTAAGTCAGCGCCGTCGACCACAGGAAAATACCCGCGCCGCATTCTGAAACCGCGCCTTTGACAAACTGGGATTGATCGCCCAGTTTCGACCAGTCGAGCGGTTCAAACAGCCCTTCATTACAACCGCGCATCAGTTCCGGGCCTTCAACTTCCACCACATCCCAGCCAACCTGACCGGTTTCCACCATCGCGCGAATACGCGCCATTTCGCCGTTGTACTCGCCAGCTTCGACCGTGCCTTTACCGGCAGCGGCAAACGGTTTGTAAAACGCTTTATCCTGCGCGTCCTTGTTCAGACCGCCAAAGGAGATGACAGTAACGGTTTCCGCCTGAACCTGACTGGCCATCGCGACAAGAAACGCGGATACCGCAATTTTTTTCAACCTCGTTTTGCTTTTAAACATGGTTTGGCTCCTGGAGAGTGTTGTGTTAGTCAACGAAAAAACGGCAATTGCACATCAAGCCTTTTTTGATGCATCATGTATCATACACAAGCATAAATCGTGCCATTTCAGCAATTTTATTAATGTTTCGTCATCCTGACGGGTGGGAACAGCGATACAACGCGTAGTGATGATTGGCCAAACGTCCGCACTGTTTTTCTGTTGCTATTTTGCTGCCCTTTTGCCTTTTAATAGTGCACCCCATTATTTAAGCGCACCATTCAGACGCATAAGGTTTTCATCTGCCGGGCGCCGCCCAACGACTGCGACGCCCGAATTTCCGCTACGGCGGATCACAAAAAACTACCGGGAAAGATCAACGCAGATATATTTCATTTCCAGATAATCTTCGATACCGAAACGTGAGCCTTCTCGCCCCAGACCTGATTGCTTGACGCCGCCGAATGGCGCGACTTCGTTGGAAATCAGCCCGGTGTTAAGACCAACCATCCCATACTCCAATGCTTCAGGAACAGTCCACTGACGCAGGGCATCGCGGGTATAAACATACGCCGCCAGACCAAATTCGGTATCGTTCGCCATCGCAATCACTTCGTCTTCTTCGCTGAACTGGAACAGCGGAGCGACCGGACCAAAGGTTTCTTCGCGGGCAAAGCGCATCGATTGGGTGACCTCGCCGACGATGGTCGGCATAAAGAACGTGCCGCCCAGTTCATGCGGTTTACCGCCCAACAACAGCGTCGCGCCTTTGGACAGCGCATCCTCGATATGCGACTGAACTTTTTCGATCGCATCGGCGTCAATCAGCGGCCCTTGCGTCACGCCAGGTTGACTGCCGTCACCCACATTCAGTTTTGCGACTTCCGCGACCAGCTTTTCCACCAACGCGGGATAAATCCCTTTCTGCACATAAATACGGTTGGCGCATACGCAGGTTTGCCCGCTGTTACGGAATTTAGAGGCCAGAATACCTTTTATCGCCAGATCCAGATCGGCATCGTCAAACACGATGAATGGCGCGTTGCCGCCCAGTTCCAGCGACAATTTTTTCACCGTCGGCGCGCTTTGCGCCATCAGGATCCGCCCTACTTCCGTCGAACCGGTAAAACTCAGCTTACGCACCACCGGGCTGTCGCACAGCACTTTGCCAACGGATTTGGCATCGCCGGTAATCACCTGCAACACCCCGCGCGGAATGCCAGCCTGCTGGGATAATTCCGCCAACGCCAGCGCGGTAAACGGCGTCTGCTCAGCCGGTTT
Organism: Brenneria izbisi; assembly: GCF_025840185.1. Lineage (GTDB taxonomy): Bacteria > Pseudomonadota > Gammaproteobacteria > Enterobacterales > Enterobacteriaceae > Brenneria > Brenneria izbisi. Next base: position 256,212 of record NZ_JAMPJU010000001.1, on the reverse strand, counting down.
GACAATCATGGCGCAACCTGCCGCCAGCGCCGGCGCCACTTTGCGGGTAATCATCGCCGCCGGGAAATTCCACGGCGTAATCGCCGCGCACACGCCGATCGGCTGTTTGATCACCAGCAGACGCTGATGCCCTTGCGGTGATTGCAGCACACTGCCTTCGATGCGCTTGGCTTCTTCCGCGAACCATTCAATAAACGACGTGGCGTAAGCAATTTCCCCGCGCGCTTCCGCCAGCGGTTTGCCTTGTTCCGCCGTCAGCAGCGCGGCCAGATCGTCCTGATTGTCCATAATCAGACGCGCCCAGGCTTGCAGCGCTGCGGCGCGTTCTTTGCCGGTACGCTGACGCCAGCTTGTCAGCGCCATTTCAGCCGCCGCAATCGCCTGTTCCGTTTGTTGCGGCGTCACCAAAGGAACGGTTCCCAGCACCTCGCCTGTCGCCGGGTTGGTCACATCCAGACGCGCCTGATCCCGGCTTTCGCACCATTCGCCGTCAATCAGACAGTGCTGACGAAATAAATCTTTTTGTTTCAGTTGCATAGCATCTCTTTTACTTGGTTAGCACACGGGTCAGAATGGTCATTGCCTGGCTGAACTGATCATCGGGGATGGTCAGCGGATACAGGAAGCGAATTACGTTGCCATGTACACCGCAGGTCAACAGCAGCAGACCTTCTTTCAGCGCTTCCTGCTGGAATTTACGGGTAATCTCAGCCGATGGTTTACCGGTTTGCGGATCATTGAACTCCGCGGCCACCATAGAACCCTGCGAGCGGATCGCCACTAACGCCGGACACTGTTGTTTCACTTTTTCCAGCGTTTCCACCAATGCCGCCCCCAGATACTGAGAGCGTTGGCACAGTTTTTCTTCTTCAATCACGTCCAGAACCGCCAGCGCGGACGCTACCGCCAACGGGTTGCCGGCATAAGTGCCGCCCAATCCGCCCGGCGCTGGGGCGTCCATCACGTCTGCACGGCCAACCACGCCGGAAATCGGGAAACCGCCGCCCAGACTTTTCGCCATGGTGATCAGATCGGCGTGATCGCTATAGTGCTCCATAGCGAACAACTTGCCGGTACGGGCAAAACCGGTCTGCACTTCATCGGCGATTAATAACATGCCGTGCTTATCGCACAGCTTGCGCAACGCGCTGATAAAGGCGGGCGGCGCCACGTTGAAACCGCCTTCGCCCTGTACGGGTTCCAGCACGATGGCGGCAACCTGATCAGCCCCGATATCCGCATGCAACAGATGATCGATACTGGCCAGCGACTGTTCCACCGTAATGCCCAATTGTTCATTGGGATACAGCGCATGGAAGATGGAGCCGGGGAAAGGGCCGAAACCGTTGGAGTAAGGCGTCACCTTGCCGGTTAGCGTCATGGTTAACAGAGTACGACCATGGAACGCCGCGCCAAACGCAATCACGCCGGGACGACGCGTATAACAACGGGCAATTTTCACCGCATTTTCCACCGCTTCCGCGCCAGTGGTAAAAAATGTGGTCTTCGCCGGGCCGTCAATCGGCGCTAGCGCATTAATACGCTCAGCCAGACGCACGTAGCTACCGTAAGGTACAATCTGGTACGCGGTATGGGTGAAGCATTCCAGTTGCTCACGCACCGCCGCTAAAATTTTCGGATGACGATGCCCGGTATTCAGTACAGCGATGCCGCCAGCGAAATCGATAAACTCGCGGCCTTCCTCGTCCCACAGCGTGGCGTTTTCCGCCCGGGCCGCGTAGAAATCACACATCACACCTACGCCGCGCGGCGTGGCCGCCAGACGGCGTTGATTCAATTCGCTATTCTTCATTCTCTGCTCCGATTACAAGATACACCCACGTTTATTGATGACGACCCTTCATTGGTGTCGAAAGCGCCGTGATGTGATTCACCGTCTCACATCTTTCTGTTGCTATTTATAGGCGCCAGATGGTTCTATAATCCAGAACCAGTTTTTAATATTTGAAGGATCCACTTTTGCGCTCGCTTCTCACCGATTTGCTGTTGCAGCGTTTGAGCAACCAACAGGAAGGCACGCTGAACAAGCGGTTGTACGACAGCATTCGTCTGTCTATCCTTGATGGCGCCATTACCGCTGGCAGTCGGCTACCCTCTTCGCGCGATCTGGCCCAGCAGCTATCGCTCTCGCGTAATACGGTGCTGGCGGCCTACGAGCAACTTTTAGCCGAAGGCTATATTGAAACCCGCACCGGCAGCGGAAGCTATGTGACGCAACAGTTGCCCGACGGCAATATGACGCCGGTGCGTAATGAGAACCACACGGCGGCCCGCGTGCCGGTGCAGGAGCTATCGAACCGGGGCCGACATCTGTTGGGTTATGCGGGCGCCTCGCCGCGGCAATGGGGCGCGTTCATGCCGGGTATTCCCGACATCGCCGGTTTTCCTCATGATCTGTGGCGCCGAATCCAGACCCGGCTCACTCGGCGCGTCAAGCCGGAACAACTCTCCTATTCGCCGGTCGGCGGCTGTCCTGAACTGCAACTGGCGCTGGTGGACTATCTGCGCGTCTCCCGCTCAGTGGAATGCACGCCGGAACAGATTCTGATTACGGAAGGAACCCATCAGGCGATGGATTTGCTGGCGAAGATGCTGTGCAATCCCGGTGATTTAGTTTGGGTGGAAGATCCTTGCTATTGGGGAACGCGCAACGTTCTGACGATTAACGGTCTGCGTGTTGCGCCCGTTGAAGTGGATGAGCAGGGAATGGCGCCGCCAGAGACCGTGACGCCGCCATCCATACCACGGTTAATCTGCGTGACGCCTTCGCATCAGTATCCGCTGGGCGCCGTCATGAGTCTGGCCCGCCGCCAGCGGTTGCTGGCGCTGGCTCAGGAGCAAGGCTGCTGGGTGGTGGAAGATGACTATGACAGCGAATTCCGCTTCTCCGGCAACCCAATCCCCTCGCTGCAAGGGTTGCAGGCCCAATCGCCGGTGATTTACATCGGCACATTCAGTAAAACGCTCTATCCCGGTTTGCGCGTCAGCTACATGGTTTTGCCGCCGCCGCTGGCAAGCGATCTGAAAATGGCGCATTCGGAACTCTATCGTGGCGGTCACTGGCTGACTCAGATCACGCTCAGTCAATTCATTCGCGAAGGTCACTACGCCGCGCACATCCGCCGTATGCGTCTGCTGTACGCCAAACGTCGCGCCATGCTGACGGAACTGATCGAGCAACAACTGGGGCCTGAATATGTCGGCGACAATAGCAATGCCGGGCTGCACATGCTGCTGCGGTTACCGTCGACCATTGATGACGTGTTGCTCAGCGCACAGATTCAGCAACGCGGCGTAACGGTGAAACCGCTGTCCAGCTACTATTTGCGTCCCACTCAACAACGGGGTTTATTGTTGGGCTACGCCGCAGTTGAAGAAGAGAATATGATGCAGGCTTTTTCCGTGATTACGACCTGTATTTTGGCCGTAGAAAAAACCACCCGCCGCGCACCGTTATAGTGCCTCGCTAAAATAAGCCTCACCATAATGGCGCAATCAGATTGTCGGGGTTTTCCTCTTTAGGGGGTTAACCCTCTCGTTATTCTCGCTTTTATAAAAATCGGCACGCTTTATGCATTCTTATATTTTAAGATACAGCCAATGCGAGAGAATGGAACAATGAGAAATTATGTCAGCTTCAAGAATATCCAGAAAACCTACGATGGCGATCGTCTGGTGGTCAAAAATCTGAATCTGGATATCCAAGAAGGCGAATTTCTGACCCTGCTCGGACCATCAGGTTCAGGAAAAACCACCAGCCTGATGATGCTGGCTGGATTTGAAACGCCGACTCAGGGTGAGATTCTGCTGCGCGATACGCCACTGCACCACCTGCCCCCGCATCAGCGCGGCATCGGCATGGTGTTTCAAAATTACGCGTTATTCCCGCATATGACGGTGGCGGAAAATCTGGCGTTTCCGTTATCCATCCGCCGCATGAATCGTACCGATATTAAAGAAAAGGTCGACAGGGTGCTCGATCGGGTAAAACTGACCAATCTGGCGGATCGTTATCCGGCACAAATGTCCGGCGGACAGCAACAGCGGGTAGCGCTGGCGCGCGCGTTGGTCTTTGAACCCAAACTGGTGTTGATGGATGAACCGCTGGGCGCGCTGGATAAGCAATTGCGTGAACATATGCAGTTGGAAATCAAAGAATTGCATGAAGCGTTGGGACTGACGGTGGTGTATGTCACCCATGATCAGAGTGAAGCCATGACCATGTCCAACCGGGTGGCGGTCTTCAATGACGGCATCATTCAGCAGATGGCCAGCCCCAGCGAAATTTATGAAAAACCGGAAAATACGTTCGTTGCCCAGTTTATCGGGGAAAATAATACCCTGATCGCCACACAAGCTGGCGCGGACGGCGCTTTCTATCGTGCGACGCTGGATGACGGCACGCCATTACGGGCGCTGAAAGTGCGTCCTAGCTCACCGGGTAAAAAAATCGCCTTGTGTATCCGCCCTGAGCGGATTCGCATTAATGCGACCAACGTTGACAGCAATGATCAGCAGATCAATGCCCGGATCCAACAGTTCATTTATCTGGGCGACCATGTGCGTATGATGACCGAAGTGGCCGGTCAACCGCAGTTTATGGTGAAACTGCCCGCCAGCGAGATTCAACCGGACTGGAAAATCGGCTCTGAAGTGACGCTATCCTGGCAGCCTGAACATCTGCGGGCGCTGGATGTGATGGTCACCCACTGATTTAGATACGGCTTCCTCTGCCGGATAAGCAGAGGAGCCGCTAATTGATTAACGCCGAATCTTACGATATATCCACAGCACCACGATGGCGCCGATTACCGCGACAACAAAGCTGCCGAAGTTGAATCCATCCACCCGGCCAAAACCAAAGAACGTGCTGATATAACCACCGACAACCGCCCCTATAATACCAAGTACGATCGTCAGGAAAAAACCACCGCCATCTTTGCCGGGCATAATCCATTTCGCCAGAATACCTGCAATTAAGCCAAAAATAACCCAGGATAAAATTCCCATAACCACCTCGCTTTTTTAGTTCCATACGCCTTTACCGTTATCAATAATCGATAGATAAAGTGCGATTCCAAGTATAGACAAAGATTGAGAAAACCGTAGCGAGATTACAGGAAACGCACTCTTTTTCGCAAAGGTACTCTTTTCCGCAAAGGTACTATTTTTCAAGCAGGATAATATCCACACGATTGCTGACAATCGGTTTGCACAAAATTTTATAACTGTCGTTATCGAAATGCGCGGCAACCTGTTGCAGTTTGTCGGCATCGGACAAGCGCGTGACGGTTCCCAAATATAACCAATGATGAATGATGTGATAACTCGTCATCTCCGTTCGGCTCTCTTTTATGGCGATCCGCCCCGGAAAGGTCCAGCAGATCAACCGTAATGCCTCCAGTCGGGCGCTCAATCGCTGATGGTGGTTTGCCAGCGATTCTTTTGCGCAACATGCGCCGGCGCATTTTCTGAGTGAGTGACGAAAACAAGGTCTGCCTGCCGGTACGCGCTCCAGCCCCAACACGCTCAGACAAAGCTGTTGTTCATCGGCGATTGCTTTGAGGGTATTCAGCGCGGACATTCTGTTGCTAAATATCCCGTGCAAATGCGGCGTGACGGAAAAATTCACCGTCTTTGCATAAACAATATCCACATGTGCGCCGTCAAAATGGATGGAGCACAGTTGGCGGGATTTCCGCAGCCGTTTATTGAAGAGCGGCGCATGCTGTTTGATCATTTGCGCTTCCAGCAACAGCGCGCCTATTTCTCCCGCTGTTTCAATAAAGGTGATGCGTTGGGTCTGCCTGAGCAGTTTTGCCTCGTTGCGCGCGCGCATGTGCGACATGACCCGTGCGCGGATATTGACGCTTTTACCAATATACAGCGGCAGAATGTCGCTGCCGCCATGAAAAACATACACGCCCGGCGCACTCGGCAGTGCCGTCAGCGCCTCGCGCAGATGCGCCGGGTATTGGTAAATATCGGGTATCTTTTCATGCCTGATCATAACTTAACGACTCTCACATCATCGATACGTGTTGTATACGCCGGAGACAACATTTCTCTCTTCATCGACCAGATAGGGTTAATCCCCTGCCCGGCGAACCAGATTTTTCCCTTGCCTGAATGATTAATCCGGTCAATCGCCGACATCAGTGATTCACTGTTTACCTGCGGTTTACGCGCGTCAAACATATCCAACTGCGCCACGCCGTGACCATAAAAATCGGATAACACCACCCCCGCCTTGATATAACGATATCCCTGCGACCAGACGTGATCCAACGCGTCAATCGCCAGTGAAATGATATCCCTGGTATCATTGGTTGGAACATGCGTCATGCGGGTGGCCTGATTGCCATAATACGCTTCACGCTCCACATGCGGACTGGTGCGGATAAAGACGGACACCTGGCGGCAGTACTGGCGTTCATGTCTCAGTTTTTCCGCCGCCCGTTCCGCATAGCGGCAAACCGCCTGACGCAAGTGCGCATACTCGGTGATGCGTGAACTGAACGAACGAGAGCAGAGGATTTGTTGCTTTACCGGCGTCAGTTCCTCTACGTCCAGACAGGGCTGACCACGCAATTCTCTGACGGTTCTCTCCACCACCACGCTGAAGGTTTTTCTTATATAGGCAAGATCGCTTTGCGCCAGCTTCAGCGCGGTGGTGATGCCAGTTGCCCCCAGCTTACGCGCCAGTCGCCGTCCGATCCCCCAGATATCGTCAACGGGCGTAATCGCCAGAAGTTTCGCTTGTCGCGCCGGACTGGATAAGTCCACAATGCCGCCGGTTTTCGTCCAGGTTTTCGCTGCATGATTAGCCAATTTAGCCAGCGTTTTGGTGGGCGCGATGCCTACGCCGACACTCAGATGCGCCTCGCGCTTTATCCGCCGCTTAATTTGCCGCGCAAACGACTCCATCGCCATACAATGGCTGACGCCGGACAGATCAAGAAAGGCTTCGTCGATGCTGTAGATTTCCACCGCCGGCGCCATTTCTTCCAGAATGCTCATCACGCGAGCGGACATATCCGCGTACAAGGCGTAATTAGAGGAGAAAACGGCGACATTATGCTTTTTGATCAGTTCGCCGATTTGAAAAAACGGCGCGCCCATTTTTATTCCCAGCGGCTTGACCTCGCTGGATCGCGCAATCACACAGCCATCGTTGTTGCTAAGCACAATCACCGGCTTCCCGACCAGATCCGGCCTGAACACTTTTTCACAACTGGCGTAAAACGCATTGACATCGACTAAAGCGTACATTAGCGGGTCGCATGTATAACGTAAGTCACTACCCCGAAGATATCCAGGCTGGCGCTGTCGGAAATGGGGATGGGCGCATAGGCGGCGTTCATCGGCATCAGCGCCAGCGTCGGCCTGACCTGTAACCGTTTGATGGTAAACTCGCCGTCAAGCGCGGCGATAACGATATCATCGTGTCGCGCCTGCAATGCGCTATCAACCACAACCAGATCGCCATCGTGGATGCCGCCATCCACCATTGACTGGCCGGATACCCGAACAAAGTAGGTTGCCGCCGGATGGCGAACGCACACCTCATTCAGATCGATTCGCTGTTCGACATAATCATTGGCCGGACTGGGAAATCCGGCGGCTACCGCTTCAGCATAAAGATTGAGGGACAGTATTTCCGGGTGAGGTTCAGGAATAAATCGTTTCATAGCTCGCAATGCAACTGTATTTTTATACAGTATAAGTACAGGGTATGCACAACGCAATCCATGATTTCCTTAAACGGTTCTATCCCGTGCTCGTATCATGTCATTTCGCTTGTCATCCCCGGTCTGCTCCATCATTATCAGCGTCATCGTCGGCCCTTTCCGTCGTCTGAAATTTAACGTAGAGTTACAAAAAACAAACACACGCGAAACAAATACCGCATTTATAGCCATAATCCTAATTAATGGGATACGGCTCTCGTTTAAACTAGGCGATTACAGCGCGCTTTGGCGGTATCAACAGACTTAACGTTGAGGAACGACATGAAAAAAGTCAGTAAAGAGCGATTTATCGGGCTGGAGTGGCTGCGATTCTTGCTCGGTTGCTACGTGATGATCTATCACACAGTACATATTTATCCCCAACGAGCGCGCGTGCCATTCCTGAGCGAGCTCACCAGTATGGGATTTTTTGCTACCAGCACATTTTTTGTATTATCTGGTTTTTTATTGGCGCATGTTTACATCAAAGATGGCCGTTTACGTGAACCCGCACGACAGTTCTGGGCCAAACGTTTCTTCAATCTTTATCCCATTCATATTATCGCGCTGATCGCATCGATCGCCGTGGTGACATTGATGCAATGGCTGGCAGTACCGCCGGAAGGCCAGGTCGCCAGCGCCCGGTTCGTGATTTATGACACCAACGATCCAGCCGCAGATCCGCAAACGCTACGCCATTACATGAGCAACGCGCAACTGGCGTTTAATGCGCTGCTGCAAGTGCTGATGTTGCAGGCGTGGAACCCGTATTTCCTGACCTTCAATGCGCCGCTGTGGTCGTTGTCCACCTTGTTCTTTTTCTATCTGACCTTTCCGCTGCTGGCGCCACGTCTGCTGAACAGTCGTCATCCCTGGCTGTGGATGGGGATCATCTGCCTGCTCTACCTGCTGCCGCCTGTTTGGGTGATTTGGCAACAGCAATACGGCATGCCGTATACTGGGCTGTTGCAACGCGGCCCGATTTTCCGCCTGCCGGAATTCCTGGCCGGTATATTGGGTTATGCTCTTTTCCGCCGCTATCGTCAGCAAAATCGTTCGCCGCTGACCACTGGCCAGGGTTACGCCGCAACACTGTTTATTCTGGTCAATTTTCTGGTCGCCACCTGGTTATTCACCAAAGGCGAGGCATACTGGTATTTTCTGCTGCATAACGGTCTGCTGCTGCCTGCTCAGGTTGGGCTGGTCTGCCTCTGCGCCCTGGCGCGTGAACCGGATAGCGAATGGCTGCGGCACTGGTCGCCGCGACTGGGCGCGGCTTCATTGTCGATATTCGCCCTGCACGTACCGCTGTTCAATCTGTTTCGTACGCTGGAACAATTGGTGCGAGGCAATCCGCTGGCCTGCTTTACCGACTGGAATCAGTGCGTTGCCGCTGCCGGACAGGTACAGTTATCCATAATGGGATATCTCATCTTCCTGATATTAACCGTCACCCTGTGCGTGCTGTTCCAGGAGCGTATCGTGTTACGCGTTCGCCAGTTCCTGACCTCACGGTTCCTGACGCAGCAAACCGCATCTTCACGCCCCCAGACCTCGTCATAAGTGAATTCCTCCCCCGAATCGCTGGTTCAAACCCGCGGTTCGGGGCGATAAAAACGCCGTCACAATGATTTCAAAATGTGATAGACATCTCATTATAGCCGTTCATCATCAAGGGTAACTTTTATAACTATTTACATTCTAACCAATCTTCGTTTTTGGCTAGAGCCTTACTTTGATTCCTGCTAATGTTTGCCGTTCCGGGATAAAACCGGTTCATTATTCATCGGCTGTACGTCTCGAATGACGTCGTTCAACACACTGGTCACCACTGTTTACTGGCAAAATGACACTATCCAAATACGCAATATCTTCCCTGAGTTTGGTTATCGCGCTTGCAACCACCGGTATTGCCCAAAGCCGGGCGGATACCATCTGGTTGACCAACGGCGACCAACTCAGCGGTAAAATTACACTGCTCGACGGCGGAAAATTATTTATCACGACGGATTATGCCGGTTCCATCGCCGTTTCCTGGGATAAGGTGAAAACCTTTGAAACCGATCAGGCGTTGATCATTCAGGAGGCGCGTTACCAGGAAGGCGTGCTCTATCCGGCGATTAAAGCGGGCGAAAATCGGGCTATCGTCGCCACGCCATCTATCTCCAACCAAGCCACGGAACCACAGACGCTGCAACTTTCCGATATTACCGCTATCGTGGTGCAAAAGCCGTTGGTGAAAGATTTCGTCTGGAAAGGCAATATCGATGCGGGAATGGCGCATAAGAAAAGCTCGACCGAAACCGACAACTATGATGCCAGCCTGAGCACCCAGGCACGTCATGGCACCTGGCGTCATAACATTGACGCCAGCTACCATCTGGCGAAAGAAGATAACGTTGAGAGCACCAAGAATGCGGCGGGTGAATACGCGCTGGATAAATTCGTGGACGAACACTGGTTCTGGCAAGGCCGTTATCAGTACAAACGCGACTGGATTGAAAGTATCAAAATCAACCGCTCGTTCGGTCTTGGTCCGGGTTATCAGTTCTGGGATAACGATCTTGGTGCATTCTCGCTGACTTCGCTGGTCAACTTCCAGACCTTTGTTTACCGCGATATCGGCGAAGATAACTTCTACTCAGGCGGTATGAAATGGGCGTATAACCGCTATCTGTTCAGCAAAACCATCGAAGCCTTCACCAACGGCGAATTGGGCCGCTCCTTTGACGCCACCGCGCCGCTGTATCTGAAAGCAGAAGCCGGTCTGCGTTTCAAACTGACCGACTGGTCTTCAATGAGTATGAGAGTAGCCCGTACCCGTATCGAAAGTGATCAGGGCAACGTCAATGATACCTTGTACACCCTGGGTATCGGCGTAGGCTGGTAAAAGCCGGAAGAGGAAGTCAGCGAGCGTGGCCGTAATAGCGCTCGCTGACGCCGCTGCCGAACGTTTCGCTGCTATTAGCCGCATAGCCAAACAACAGCTATTGGCCGCACTGCTGTTGTAGCGTTCGCACTCGCTGAGCCAACTCGCTTAAGTCTTTATCCGCCATACCGTGGTTATGCAACACTTGCTCCAACGCAAACAGGTACTGCGCGTTCGTTCCTAACGGGCCGCTGGCCTGGGCAATCAACGGCGCAATTTTCTGAATGCAGGTGTCCTGTTCAATCAGCGGATGCTCAGACTCGGAAACAAACACCAATGCAGTGACAGTGTCACCATGTTGCTGATGCAGTTCACACCAAAGCGGACGATAACAGCCCGTGAGCATTTCACGTTTCCACAGCAACTCCAAATCTTCGCGCAGCGAAGCTTCCGGCAAGCGAAACGCCAGTCCGGTGGTTTTGCCGCCGGGTTTTAACGCCAGCATCCGGCCAGGCAAGTTCACGGTTCCTCGTCCGGCAGTCAGTCGTAAGCAAAACGCACGATGCCAGCCGTACAATGTCGCCAGACAGGTTTCTTCCGCATCAAACACCGGATTCCACATCAGCGAACCATAACCGAAGATCCAGACCGGGCTGTCGTCCGGTCGGCACGCCAGGGTTTTTTCAAGAGAAGCCGCACGCTGCTGCGGCGTGAGTAATAAAGTTTCCTCTATACAACCAAAAGACGTTCTACAATCTGCTTTCTGCAAAAAATCGCGTGTTAACACTACTTACAACCCCCGGCCGGTCATACTATTTTTTCCGCCTATCTGGTTTATTGTCGCCAATCTTAAAATCCACTGGTTTTCGCTTGGTTACTTTTACAACAACCATTGAGTTGAGATTATTCATTTCTGGTTCAGCAATCAAGTTTGATATTGATCACAAAAAGCCCAAAAACATCTATCGTTAACATTTACCGCGCTATAGCCAACAAATGATAAGCATTATCACTTCTATGTTAGAATGGATAATTCAACGTCCAGTGATCCTCTCAGGGAGACAATGAATGGCAAATCCTGCGGTTGCGGGCAAACGCTCACCCCATCCAACTCTGATTCAAGTTAAATATGTTCGTGATATTTCCCCGCATTTACGCTGTGTGACGTTTCACGCCGAAGCGTTACGTCATTATCCGGCTGATCGTCACGGTGCGCATATCAAGTTGTTCATTCCGCCGCCGGGACAGCAGATCCCGACCTTGCCCACGTTCAGCGAACGCGGCCCGGTGTGGCCGGAAGGTGAGACGCGCCCTATCGTTCGAACCTATACGCTGCGCGCAGTCCGTCAGGAAGCGGCGGAACTGGATATCGTGTTTGCCATGCATGAGCATGCTGGTCCGGCGGTAAGCTTCGCTCGTCATGCGCAACCCGGCGATTACCTTGGCATTTCATCCCCCGGCGGCCCGCATCCGATGTTGCCGCCCGCACATGCCTACTATCTGGCGGGCGATCCCTCCTCATTACCGGCTATTGCCGCCCTGCTGGAAAATTTACCGGATGATGCTCAGGGAGAAGCCGTTATTCGGGTCGACAGCAATGCGGACATTCTCGATTTAGCCCGGCCCGCCCGAATTAATCTGCATTGGATAGTCGGCGGAACCGAAGTCACGGACGAGGTGATCAGCCGCTTTCGCGCCTTATCGCATGAGGAATACGCCGCGCATGCATTCTACTGGCTGGCTGGGGAAGATCGACTGGTGGTTCAGTTGCGCCGTTATGTGCGCAAAGAGCGTAAATGTGAACGGAATCAGCTTTATGCCATACCTTACTGGCGAGAAGGGTTAAATGAAGAGGATTATCACCATAAACGCCACGATATCATGGATAATCCTGATGATTAGACTTAAAAAAATCATTTAATATTATTAGTATAGGGAGAAGATAATGACATTCTCCCTTTTCATTTTAATTTCCCGGCAAAGCGTAAAAATCCGTAAAAAAATCCAGCACGCAACCGAGAATCTGTTAATCTACATCATGCGTTTTTACGCTATAACTACTTTTTAGTAACGTTTTTGCAGAAAAGCCGCCTTTGATGACGTACTATTTTTGCGTCTGAGTCTATTTCCTCTGGATAAGGAGAACCCCCCGTAATGAAGTCTCACACCGAGGTTGTCAAAACTCGCCATCAGGAATATTCACTTATTCTTCCCATTATTGCCTTGATCGTCCTGTCCCTGTGGGGGAGCACGCACGATTTCTCCGCTATTCTGGGCATTAATCTGCTGGCGTTGACCGGTATCCTTTTCAGCGCGTTTAGCGTTGTGCGTCATGCCGATGTGCTGGCCCATCGGCTGGGCGAACCTTATGGTTCGCTGATTCTCAGTCTGTCGGTGGTGATCCTTGAAGTCAGCCTGATCTCGGCTTTAATGGCGACAGGCGATGCCGGCCCGGATCTGATGCGCGACACACTCTATTCCATCATCGTAATTGTCACCGGCGGTCTGGTGGGTTTCGCACTGCTGCTGGGCGGACGCAAATTTGCGACGCAGTACGTTAACCTGAGCGGGATCAAACAGTATCTGATGGCGATTTTCCCGCTGGCGGTACTGGTGCTGGTGTTCCCCAGCGCCTTACCCGATGGTAATTTCAGCATCGGTCAGTCGCTGATCATCGCACTAATCTCCGCCGTGATGTACGGCGTATTTCTGTTGATTCAAACCCGAACTCACCAAAGTCTGTTTGTGTACGAGCATGAGGATGAGGGCGATGACGACCATCACGGCAAGCCGTCGGCGCACAGTTCGCTCTGGCATACCGTGTGGTTGCTGATCCACCTGATTGCGGTTATCAGCGTAACCAAAATGAATTCCATGCCGCTGGAAACACTGCTGACGGAAATGAACGCGCCCACACAGTTTACCGGCTTCCTGGTCGCATTGCTGATCTTGTCGCCGGAAGGATTAGGCGCGATTCGGGCGGTTCTGAAAAATCAGGTGCAACGCGCTATGAACCTGTTTTTCGGTTCCGTACTGGCGACTATCTCCCTGACGGTGCCCACTGTGACGATCATCGCCATGGTGACCGGTCGTTCGCTGAACTTCGGGCTGGATATGCCGCATATCGTCGTCATGCTGTCGGTGCTGATCCTGTGCCACATTACGTTTTCGACCGGCAGAACCAACGTACTCAGCGGCAGCGCGCACCTTGCCTTGTTCGCCGCCTACCTGATGACCATCATGCTGTAAGCGCTCGTCTTATCGATGCCGCATCTGCGGCATCACCGCCTAATCGACATCTCTTGATGTATATCTGGATCTGTGAAGAGCATCAGGCGTATCGTATATCACGCTTGTCTACGACGGACCAAACCGGCCCGCCATTCTTTGTTTCTTTATTGGTTCTTTCTTAGATGAAAACGCACGGAATTAACGGTATCAAACCGTTCAGCGCGCTTATTGAAGCGTGCTGGCGCGAAAAATATACGCTACATCGCTTTATTCAAGACATTATTGCCGGGGTTACCGTTGGGATCATCGCCATACCACTGGCGATGGCGTTGGCGATTGCCAGCGGCGTGCCGCCGCAATATGGTCTTTATACCTCCGCGATTGCCGGGATTATCATCGCTGTCAGCGGAGGTTCCCGCTACAGTGTTTCCGGCCCAACAGCGGCCTTTGTGGTTATTTTATATCCGGTTTCCCAACAATTCGGTCTGTCCGGTTTGTTGGTCGCGACACTGCTTTCCGGCGTCTTTCTGCTGTTAATGGGCGTCTGCCGGCTGGGACGGCTGATTGAATATATTCCGCTGTCCGTCACGCTGGGATTTACCTCCGGGATTGCCATTACCATCGCCACTATGCAAATCAAAGATTTCTTTGGCTTGCATATGGTGACGGTTCCTGAACACTATGTTGACAAGGTGGCCGAGCTTGCATTCGCCATGCCCACGTTACAGCCCGGCGATATGCTGATTGGCGTCACCACGCTGCTGGTCTTGATTGTCTGGCCCAAACTGGGGATCCGTCTGCCGGGCCATCTTCCCGCGCTGCTGGCGGGAATGGCGGTAATGGGGATCGTGTCGCTGTTCGGCACAGAGGTGGCGACCATCGGTTCCCGCTTCAGTTATCTGCTGGACGATGGCTCTCAGGGACAAGGCATTCCGCCGATTCTGCCGCATTTGGTGCTGCCCTGGGATATTGCCGCCCCAGGCGCGGAAGCGATGAAACTGGACTGGCAAAGCATTTCCGCCCTGCTGCCCGCCGCCTTCTCCATGGCGATGCTCGGCGCGATCGAGTCTTTGCTCTGTGCCGTGGTGCTGGATGGGATGACAGGCAAGAAACACCACTCGAACGCGGAACTGATGGGACAGGGCTTTGGCAATATCATCGCCCCGTTCTTTGGCGGCATCACCGCCACCGCCGCCATTGCCCGCTCCGCGGCCAACGTGCGCGCGGGCGCCACATCGCCAATCTCCGCCGTGGTTCATGCCTTGCTGGTGTTACTGGCGCTATTGGTTCTCGCGCCCTGGCTTTCATATCTGCCGCTGGCGGCGATGGCGTCATTACTGCTGATGGTCGCCTGGAATATGAGCGAAGCGCACAAAGTCGTCGATCTGCTGCGTCACGGCCCCAAAGACGACATCATCGTCATGCTGCTGTGTATGTCGCTGACCGTGCTGTTCGATATGGTGATTGCCATCACTGTCGGGATTGTGCTGGCGTCATTGCTCTTTATGCGGCGCATCGCACAGATGACCAAACTGAGTGAATTGCCGGATACGAAAATACCGGACCATCTGGTGTTACGCGTCAACGGCCCGCTATTTTTCGCCGCGGCTGAACGTATCTTCAATGATCTGATGCAACGCAGCGAAGCGTATCAGACCATTATTCTGCAATGGGATGCGGTGCCGGTACTGGACGCCGGGGGATTGAATGCTTTCCTGCGTTTCAGTGAAATGTTGCCGGCGGGGAAACGGCTGATTATCACCGACATCCCGTTCCAGCCATTAAAAACGCTGGCGCGCGCCAATGTTCATCCCATTGAAGGCCGCCTCAGTTTCTATGGTTCGCTATCACAGGCGCTGGAAGCGATTGCCGAAAACCAACCTGGCGCGATCACTGAATAAAAGGCGTCGCCGCCAACGGGCAGAAGCGCGCTGCCCGTTGGCGGCGAATAATCTATTTCGTCGGCGCGGGCGACTTAAGGTGAATGGAAAGCCGTTCATTCTGTTGACTCAGCGCCATCGTGTCGCTGCACTCCTCGCCTATCGTGACTAATTGCTCATTGGTTAAGGGATACGGCAACTGAATATCCAATGCGGTCAGCCCTTGCTGTTGCGCCAGAGTAATCAATCTCACAATATTCGTTTCATCGCTGACCTGGGTGGAGAGCACCTGTAACGCCAGCATTTTCAAGCGCTCTTTCGTGGCAACCGGCTGGGACAGCGATCGTTTGGTCACCATGCCGAAAATCGGCAACACGCCATACATGGCATCCATAAAACGCCAGCGTTTATTGCACAACGCGGCCAGACAATCTGTGTAATCGATACAGATTTTTTCACTGGAACCTACAGATTCAGGGTCATCCTTCTTCATTCCCCTTTGCTCCTCTACAACACCAGTGGCTGCATCACACAGTTTCAGCGCTAACAGCATGACTCATCTGATGGCTTACTTATTATAGTGGCACGGTTCACGGTAATTTTACAGTCTGCGGCGGCAGAGGGGATTTTCTTTCATTACGCGATTAATCATCGGCGTTCCGCGCCTTAACACTCGTTTACGCTTCATCGCTAGAGCCAGTTCATACCTGGAGCTATGCTAGAGCGAATGTTTTCGTCACCATGCGGATACCATGCACAAGATTGTTTTTGTAGAAGATGATGGGGAAGTCGGTAAGCTGATTGCCGCTTATCTGGGCAAACATGACATTGATGTTCAGGTGGAACCTCGCGGCGATAACGCGTTGACATTTATCGCGCAGCAACAACCTGATTTGGTGCTGTTGGATATCATGTTGCCCGGTAAAGACGGCATGACGATTTGCCGTGAGTTGCGGCCCCAATACCACGGTCCGATCGTGTTGCTCACCTCATTGGACAGTGACATGAACCATATTCTGGCGCTGGAGATGGGCGCCGACGATTATATTCTGAAAACCACGCCGCCCGCCGTGTTGCTTGCCCGTCTGCGTCTGCACTTCCGTCAGTATGCCGCGTCCCCACAATCCGGGGCGGAAAACCCGCCGCCATCACTCCTGGTGCATAAACCGTTGCATTTTGGCCTGCTGTGTATCGATCCGGTAAACCGCGAAGTGACGCTGGGCGACGAGAATATTGTGCTGTCCACCGCCGACTTTGATCTGCTCTGGCAATTAGCCACCCATGCCGGTCATGTCATGGATCGCGACGCGCTGCTGAAAAATCTGCGCGGCGTCAGCTACGACGGTATGGATCGCAGCATTGACGTTGCCGTTTCGCGGCTACGCAAAAAACTGTACGACAACCCGCAGGAACCAGCACGTATCAAAACAGTACGCAACAAGGGCTACCTGTTCGCGCCTAGCGCCTGGGAGGAGGCCGCGCTATGAAAAAGTTGTTCATCCAGTTTTTTTTGTTACTGTTTGCCTGCTTCGTGGTGATGACGCTGCTGGTTGGGTTGGTGTACAAGGTGACGGCAGAACGTGCCGGGCGGCAATCCATGGACGACTTGATGAAAAGCTCGCTCTATTTGATCCGTAATGAACTGAGAACCATCCCCCCCCGCGATTGGCATAAAACCATCAATCAGTTGGATTTAAACCTGTCGTTCAAGCTGCAAATTGAGCCGCTGGATAAATACTCGCTGCCCGCCCAAACCAGACAACGACTGAAGCAGGGCGAGATCGTGGCGCTGGATAATGAATATACGTTTATCCAGCGCATTCCGCGCAGCCACTATGTCCTGGCCGTCGGCCCCATTCCGTATCTGTTTTTCCTGCACGAAATGCGCTTACTGGATCTGTTGCTGGTGCTGCTCATCGGTTTGTCGCTGGCTTTGCCGGTCTTTTTGTGGATGCGCCCGCACTGGAAATCGATGCTGAAACTGGAAAACGCGGCCCAACGACTAGGGGACGGCCATCTTGAAGAACGCATTCATTTCGATAATACCTCCAGCCTGTTTCGGTTCGGCGTCGCCTTTAACCGGATGGCGGATAACCTGAATCAGTTGATCACCAGCAAAAAACAGCTGATCGATAATGTTGCCCATGAACTGCGTACGCCGCTGGTACGCCTGCGCTATCGACTCGCCATGAGCGAGAATCTGACAGAGGAAGAGCAGCAGGCGCTAAACCGGGATATCGGACAGCTTGAAGCGTTGATTGATGAACTACTTACCTATGCGCGACTGGATCGTGCTCAAGTCACCCTGCATCTCACCGAGATCGATTTTCCCGTTTGGTTGCAAACCAAAGTTGACGACTTCCGGCTGATCCAACCGGATAAAACCATTACACTGGATATTCCCCGGCCAGAAAGCGTGGGCGCGCTGGATCTGCGACTGATGGAGCGGGTACTGAACAACCTTGTCAATAACGGCCTGCGGTTTTGCCGACGTCGGCTGCATATCAGCCTGTGGCTGAACGCGGATCAAACGGCGTGTTTACAGGTTGAGGATGATGGCCCCGGTATCGCGCCGGAAAATCGCGACGCTATTTTTGAGCCTTTTGTTCGTCTTGCCGCCGGAATAGAAAACAGCAGCGGCGGCTGCGGATTGGGGCTGGCGATTGTACACGCCATTGCACGGGCTTATGCCGGCGCGATTACGGTTGACCGCAGCCCGCTTGGGGGCGCCAGTTTTCGCTTTTGCTGGCCGATAAAAACCGCCGCCACTGCCGCGCTGTTGCCGCGCTCTCACTTATTTCAGACAGGCGCGCAATCGGTATCGCCCACGCCAAGCTCCGGCTGCCATAGAACCTGAACCCGCTGCGGTTCGACGCCTTGCAGTAAATCATGAATCATGGCTGCAATCTGTTTACCCACGCTGGCGCGGGTATTCTGCACAATAGGCGTCACAGCGACATCAATCAGGCTGTCATCCGGCAACCCATCATACGCAATCAGCGATATGCCTTCTCCGCCCAGCAGCCCCGCTTGCTGAAGCGCGCTGGCCGCGCCATCGCCCAGCATATTGCAATCGGTGATAATCGCCGTAGGGGGAACGTCAAGTTCCAGCAATCGCCGGGTCGCGTGGTAACCTCCAGGACGATCGGGCTCAGCCTGCTGTACGTATCCTTCGGGCTGCGGCAATCCACATAGCGACAAGGTATCGCAATACCCTTGCAGCCGTTGCTCGACATACGAAAGTCGCGCATTGGTGCTGAGAAAAGCGATTCGCTGATGCCCCAACCCGGCCAGCCGTTTCACCGCCAAAGAAGAACCGGCGTAGTTATCAAAATCAAACCAGGCGTAAGGTTGTGATAAATTGCTGCGCCCCAGCGCCAGAAAGGGGAACTTCTGTTTTTGCAGGTATTTCAGCCGGTGATCTTCTGGCTGTGTATGAGCAACCAACAGGGCATCCACTCGGCGCGTTTCCACCAGATGAATAAGGGACTGATGCGTTTCATCAGGTTCATCGGGGATCAACAACAAATCGATGCCAAATTTCGCCAACTCAATGCTGATCCAACTGATCATCTCCAGAAATGTCGAGTTGTTCAGCACCCGCGGGCGTGAAGGATAGGCCAGCGCGACCGCATCGGTTTTCCCCATTTTCAGTCGCCGGGCCAACGAATTTGGTTGATAACCCAATCGTCTGGCGGCCGCAACGATACGCTCGCGTGTCTCTGCCGCCACATCATCGTATCCATTCAACGCACGGCTGACCGTGGTGGAAGACAGTCCCAGTTCATTAGCGATTTTTTTTAATGACATTTTTTAATGACCATTTTTTTAATGACATCGTCACCCGTGATCCACCGTTTAACGGAAGCGCGGCATTCTCCCGTTATCGTGCAACCAGCAGACAGTGCGCCGGTCAACCCATTGAATTTACGCTACTGACAACCAACCCGCGCCCCCTATTCCATTCCTTGCGGAAATGAAAACGCACCACTTGCCAATTTTATCACGTTATTGACCGCCCGCTTTCGTCTCGATCAATCTCAGAGCATAACTTTTAAACACATCACAGATCCGAAACGTTTAGATTCCAATCCTAAACGTTTCGGATCTATGTTTATGCCAAGCGTTTCGATGATAGCCTGTGAGTACACCATCAAAAAACAGACAGGCGTCTGATGCCGCTCTCACGCCAAAACCATGAGAAACGTCGGTACTTCTACTTTTGCGTTATCTGTGATGAGGTGTTTATGAACGAAGCAACAGAAGAAAAATCCTATTGGGGAAACCGTAATTTCTGGTTGTTCGGGCTCTTTTTTTTCTTCTATTTTTTTATCATGGCTTCCTACTATCCATTTTTCCCGATATGGCTGCATGATATTAATAATTTAAGTAAAACCGATACTGGTATTGTATTTGGCAGCATTTCATTATTTGCGCTGGCTTTTCAGCCAATGATGGGGCCGTTGTCCGATAAGCTCGGCGTAAAAAAGCACCTGATGTGGATTATCGTCGGGTTATTGGTGCTCTTTGCGCCATTCTTTATTTATGTTTTCAGTCCGCTGCTGAAATTCAATATTTTTATTGGCGCGCTGATCGGCGGATGCTATCTGGGATTTGTTTTCACCGGCGGCTCGCACGCTATTGAAGCCTATATTGAGAAGGTCAGTCGTCATAGCAATTTCGAGTACGGTCGCACCAGAATGTTTGGCTGTATTGGCTGGGCATTATGCGCCAGTGTGGTCGGTATGTTGTATACCATCAACAATGCACTGATATTCTGGATGGCTTCAGGTTGTGCGCTGGTACTGGCTGTATTGTTATTTCTATCCAGGCCGGATCAGCAATCCACCGTTTATGTCGTCGATAAACTGGGCGCCAATAAGCCGCCATTCAATCTGAAAAACGCCCTTGAATTGCTGAAAAAACCGGCGCTATGGTTCTTCATTCTTTATATCGTCGGCGTAGCCTGTATTTATGATGTTTTCGATCAACAGTTCGCCAACTTTTTTACCTCATTCTTCGCCACCAAACAACAAGGCACTGAAATATTTGGTTTCGTTACCACTGGCGGCGAATTGCTGAATGCAACAATCATGTTTTTTGCGCCGGTCATTATTGCGCGTATCGGCAGCAAAAATGCGTTATTGCTCGCGGGCGCGATTATGTCGGTGCGTATTATCGGTTCCGCATTTGCAACGACCGCTATCGAAGTCGTCTTGCTGAAAATATTACATATGTTCGAAGTGCCATTCCTGTTGGTTGGTTCTTTTAAATATATCACCCAGGTATTTGAAGTCCGCTTTTCCGCCACGGTCTACCTGATTGGCTTCTGCTTCAGCAAACAATTATCCATGATTTTCATGTCGGTATTTGCCGGTCGTATGTATGACAGTATGGGGTTCCAAAATACCTACATGGTGTTGGGAAGTATCGTATTAACGTTCACGGTGATATCGGCTTTTACCCTCTCAGGTCATGGCGTGGTGGAAAGTCTTCGCGTCTGGTTAAAAGGCGGTAAACCAATGGCGGAAAAACCGCCGCTTTAAGATCAATACCGCAATGCCGTTATCGGCGTCTCGTTCTCAGGAAAATATTTTCAGGCGCATTGGCAAATTATTGGATTTTGTTGGGAGAGATTATGAACAATAACGTTGTCCGGTTATCCAGCCGTCACGCTGACCTTATCATTCGTTGTTATCCCTATGCGGAAATGATTTATTGGGGCAAATCGCTACGGGACTATCAACCGGAAATGATCGCGGCATTAAACCGCCCGGTGGCCAATAGCCGTCTGGACGATGATGTCCCGTTGACGCTATGTCCTGAGAATGGCCGCGGCTTGTTCAGCGCGCCCGGAATGGAAGGAAACCGTCATGGTCTGGACTGGTCTCCCGTCTTCACGCCGCAGAGTCATTCAGTCGCAAATAATACGCTGACGATTGTCAGCGAGGATGCGATCGCAGGTCTTCGCCTGGTAAGCGTGTTGCAGTTGTGTCCCAACAGCGGCGTACTTAAAACCCGAAATACGCTGACCAATATTAAATCGGGCCGCTATCAGGTCGATCGGCTCGCCGTCACGCTGCCCTTACCCGAACGGGCCAATGAAATCATGGCGTTTCATGGCCGCTGGATAAAAGAGTTCCAACGACACTCGCTCAGACTGGAACACGGCGGTTATATACAGGAAAACCGGCGCGGCAGAACATCACACGAATACTTTCCGGGGATGATGGCAGGCAACGCCGGTTTCAGCGAGCAACAAGGCGAAGTCTGGGGGTTACACCTGGCCTGGAGTGGTAATCACCGTTTACGCGCTGATTGTAAAAGCGATGGCCGTCGTCAGATTCAGGCCGAAGCGCTCTATTTCTCTGGCGAAATTTCGCTGGATACCGGACAAAGCATCAGTACGCCCTGGGTTTATGCCACCTACTCCGCTAACGGTTTGAATGGCATGAGCCGCAATTTTCATCACTATGTGCGTCAGCACATCACGCCATCGCTGGCGGATAAACCACGTCCGGTGCATCTCAATACCTGGGAAGGCATCTACTTCAGGCATGATCCTGACTACATCATCCGTATGGCAGAGAAGGCGGCCAAAATCGGCATTGAACGTTTCATCATTGATGACGGCTGGTTTAAAGGACGCAACAGCGATCTCAGTTCGCTGGGCGACTGGTACATTGACGCAGAAAAATACCCGCAAGGACTAAAACCCGTGATCGATGCAGTAAAAAATCACGGTATGGAATTTGGTATCTGGGTTGAGCCAGAAATGATCAATCAGGATTCTGAATTGTATCGCCATCACCCGGATTGGGTGCTGAAACTGGATAACTACCCAATGCGGGAAGGTCGCCATCAGTTGCTGCTGGATCTGTCGAATCCACAGGTATATGACTACCTGCTGGAACGTTTGAACTGGTTGCTGAGTGAGCATTCGATCGATTATGTCAAATGGGATTTTAACCGTGAAATGGTGCAACCCGCTCATCTGGGCCATGCCAGTCAGATACGGCAGACCGAACAGTTGTACCGGCTCTTTGACCAACTGAATAGCCGGTTTCCCGCCGTTGAGTTTGAGTCCTGCGCATCGGGCGGCGGTCGGATTGATTATGAAATACTGAAACGTTGTCACCGTTTCTGGCCGTCTGACAGTAATGATGCGCTTGACCGTCAACAGATCCAGCGAGGCATGAGTTACTTCTTTCCGCCAGAAGTGATGGGCGCTCACATTGGCGGCACCCCATGCCACACCACATCCCGCAGACACAGCATTAATTTTCGCGGACTCACGGCGCTGTTCGGGCATATGGGGGTGGAACTCGATCCCGTCTGCGAGCCGCAGTCCGAGCAACAGGCTTTCGCCCGTTATATCGCTTTGCATAAGCAGTTGCGGCCCGTATTGCACACCGGTACTCAAGTGCGCATCGATCATCTCGATAACACCACCTTGATCAATGCCGTTATCGCACAGGATCAACAGCAAGCGGTGGTCCTGATAAGCCAGCTTGCACTACCGGAATACGCCTTGTGCGGCAACCTGCGTATCCCCGGTTTGCAACCCGACACGCCCTATCGCCTTGAAGTTCTGGACATGCCCGACAGCATGCGTCAACCCCGAAACAACACCATGAAACGCTATCCAGACTGGCTTAAACAGTCCATAACCTTGAGCGGCGACTGGCTTGAGAACGTCGGCATCGCGCTACCGATTCTCGACCCAGAGGCGGCTATCCTGCTGCGCTTTACCGCAGTGAACTAACCGATGATGCGCCATTGGCCGCGCAACAACAGCGCGACCAATAGCAGCTTGCTGATCTGGTTGTACGTTCGGCTGGTTGTACGTTCGACTAGTTGTACATTCGGTTACACGCCGAAACCAATCACTCACGGAAGCCAGACTCTTTTTTCCTTATGCTCACTTCACCGACCCCAATCCGGGTCACGACATGTGAATGGAACAAAGAGGAAATGATGATGAATAAAGTAATAGTGATGATTGCCGGCGCGGTTATGGGTCTGTCCTCTGTGGCATTTGCAGCGGATACCGCTACCAGCGGCCCGGCGCAAACATCTGCTCCGGCGGCGACAACGGCGCCTGCTAAAGCCTCCCATGTTAAAAAACATGTGAAAAAAGCCAAGCCCGCGCTACAAAAAGCGCAGGCAGCCAAAAAACAGGTGAAAAAAGCGAAAACGGCCAAACCCGCGACAACCCCGCCAGCAGCTTGATAATAAACGCGTCAGACAACGGTCAAACACCCGGTCGCTTCCGGGTGTTTATTTCCTGGGATATCGGACGATGCTGCGTCGTTACTCATTTGAAATCATGTTATCCCTCATACTGCTCGGTGGATTCATTACCTTGCTCTTTTTTCTGTAACCCGTTAGATCAAACCCGCGTTTTACGCTGAAAACCTTCGTTCGTATCTAATCGCGCCCGGCAAAATGCATCTATAGTTAGTTCAAATACCGTTAGTTCAAATTCGTTTTTAACATCAGGCACACTATTACATGCGTATCTCTGTCGGATTGTTATGTTTATTCATCCTTGTCGCAACGCCCGGCTGGGCGGAGATGTCCGCCGCCGACACAGAAAAACAGCAACAGATTTTATTTTTCAATCATGACGATAGAGATCGCGTGGCTGATACCTCGACGTGGCCGTGGCAAGCCATCGGTCAGTTGGAAACCGCCAGCGGCAATTTATGTACCGCCACGTTGATTTCCCCTCATCTTGCCCTGACCGCCGGACATTGCGTTTTAACGCCCCCGCAAGGCAAAACCGATAAACCCGTCGCCCTGCGCTTTCTGGCAACAGAAAATGGCTGGGGCTATGAAACCAAAGAAATTGAAGCGCTGGTGAATAAGACGCTCAGCAAACAACTGCAAGCCGATGGCGAAGGTTGGAGTGTGCCTTCTCGTGCCGCGCCGCGGGACTATGCGCTAATCCGGTTAAAACAGACGCCGCCAGGCATCGTTCCTCTCCCGATGTGGTCGGGTGATCGTCAGTCGCTAATTGTGGCGTTGCATCAAAACCAGCAGCGAGTGACGCAAGCGGGTTACCCGGAAGATCATCCGACCATGCTGTACCGTCATCAGGATTGCCGGGTTACCGGCTGGGTTCAGCCTGCGATATTGTCACACCAATGCGACACACTGCCCGGCGACAGCGGTTCCCCGCTTATGCTGCGCACGGTATCAGGCTGGTTATTAATCGCTATTCAAAGCTCGGCGCCGGCTCCCGGCGATCGTGACCGGGCCGATAATCGGGCCGTTTCGGTAACGGCTATCCGCCAGCAACTGAAAATGTTGGCGGAAGAGGTCAGGCGTGCGCGCTGATGTTGTGCGTTTGATGATATGAAAAATAAAGACGATGATGAAATAAGGAAAAAAATAAACCAATTCATAAACTTACAACAAACCCGCCTGATATTTCAATGATGCATCGATATGAAAAACAGAGGATCAATTCCTAACAATAAACGATATTATTTTTTATAATCTTATGTTGTCTGGTCTATATGTAATGAATTCAGTAATACGAACTATTAATTACCAAAAAGAGAGGCGGCATGTTAAAGCATTTGAGCCATGATGAAGAAGAACGCATGCAGACCCTCGATGCACTTAAAAATCTTGATTATTCTCAAGATAATATTCTTACTAAAGTGACTGATCTGACTTGTCGGTTACTAAAAATACCAACAGCATTAGTCACCTTGAGCGGAACCCAAAAGCAACATATTAAAGCCAAAACTAATTTCGCCTCAGCCGAGATGGAAAAGCTCCACTCATTTGACCACTTTGTGGTGCAGACCGGCGAAATGCTTGTTTGTCAGAACGCCTTGCAGGATGAGCGATTTAAAAATAACCCCTATGTGGTTAATGCGCCGCATATCCGCGCTTACGCGGGAGTCCCCCTCATTACGACACAGGGTTATTCCATCGGCACGCTCTGCATAATTGATTATATTCCGCGGGCTTTCAGCAAAATCCAGTTGCGCATGCTCAATGACTTGGCCGCGGTGGTGATGGCACTGATTGGATATCGCAACGCAATCGGGCTGGTTGATGCGATAACCATGTTGCCAAACCGACAACGGTTGATAGAGGATATCAGCCACATAACCGATATCCATGAAAACTACCTGCTGATACTGATTGATAGCATTGATATCTCTTATGCCTATGAAATGGGCCGTTCACTCGGTATGCCGACCGTTGAAAGCATATTGAGAGATATCGGTATGTTTCTGCGCCTGACTTTTCATGCTCAGGAGAGCGTCTACAGCGTCGCGGTGGGGCGTTTTGCCTTGTTGGTGAAAGCCGACATGAAAGCACAGGTACTTGAAGCATTGGTTTCCTGTTCAGCCCGTATTCAGGAGAGCATAACCAGCCATGTTCCCCTGAAACTGGAACTGTTTGTCGGCTATACCGAGTTCCAGATCCCAGTGGATGATCCGCAGCGTATCCTGCGTGAAACCATGAGCGCGTTGCATGATGCCATCACCAACAATGTTCGTTACAGCGCCTATAACGCGCAGAGCGATAACATTCAACAACAGGCATTCACTTTACTCAATGAACTGTCTGACGTATTAAAAAACAACAAGCCCGGTCTTTATCTGGTTTATCAGCCTAAACTGAATATTGTGGATAAGAAAGTGATTGGCGTGGAGGCGCTGCTCCGCTGGCATCATCCCACGTTAGGTGAAATTTATCCTGACCAATTTATTCCGCTGGCGGAAGGCACGACGCTGATGCGCCCGCTGACGGAGTGGGTAATAAAACAAACCGCCAAACAGATAAAAATCTGGCGCCAGGCGGGAATTTTATTTCCGATATCCATCAACGTTGCCGCCAGCAATTTTGCTGAAGAGAAGTTTATTGAACGTTTATTAAATATCCTCGATCGCGACGGCTTAACGCCACGCGATATTCAAATTGAATGTCTGGAAACCCAGAAAATAATCGAAAGCTCGGAAACGCTTTCCACCATTCAGGCGTTAAAACAGCTTGGATTTATTATTGCTTTGGATGATTTCGGCGCGGGATACAGCAATTTAAACTATCTGAGAAATATTCCGGCAACGATTATCAAACTGGATAAATCACTCATCAAAGATATTAAAACCGATCTGAAGAGTCGGATTATTGTCGAGTCCATTATCAATATGTTGCATAAACTCAATTATCGGGTGCTGGCCGAGGGGATTGAGAATAAGCAAACACTCGATTATCTGGCGCAATTCGGTTGCGATGAAGGTCAGGGTTACTATTTTTCCCCGCCAATTTTACCGGAAGACTTCACCACCTGGTTAACTCGTCACGAAGCCCGCTGACATCTATCCTGACAGAGGAGACCTTGTCAGATCGCGTGGTTCATGCCATACATAAAAATATATGCCGCGACAATCAGGATTTTGAACACCTTATGAGCATTTTTGATAATCAGCAGGATCTGGATGACATTCGACAAGCCCTTGCCCTGCTGGAAGCGCCCTCGATCACCATTCAGTTAGCTAATCTGGTGGGCGGTCCGATTGAATGGAGCCTGTCTAAACTGCCTGCCGTGGTAAAAAACAAAGTTCAGGATGTGGTTCACACCGCACTGCATAAATCCGTCGATGCCGCCCTGTTTACACTGGATGATGCCCCCAAACGCGCCTCATCGCCGAAAACCCATAAACTGGTCGCGGCAACCTCCGGCGCGGTCAGTGGTTTTTTCGGCGCCGCGGGTTTGCTGGTCGAACTGCCCGTCAGCACCACCATCATGATGCGTTCCGTCGCCGATATCGCACGCAGCGAAGGATTCTCGCTGACCGATTTTTCCGTTAAGGCCGCCTGTGTGGAAGTATTCGCGTTGGGAGGCAACAGTAAAAACGATGACGCCGCAGATTCCGCCTACTATGCATCACGCGCCGCTCTTGCCGATATCACGAAACACGCCACCCGCGAATTGGTTGATCTCGCCAGCAAGAAAGGCATGGAAAAAGCTTCGGCCAGAATCACCACCTCACAGGCGGGCAGAACATTGGCCAGAGTGATCGATGCCGTCGCGACACGGCTGGGCATCACCATCACCGAAAAAATGGCCGCCCAAATCGTGCCGGTCATCGGCGCCGCCAGCGGCGCGGCAATTAATACCCTGTTCATTCACCATTATCAGAACATGGCACGCGGCCATTTCATCATCAAACGGCTGGAGGAAAAATATGGCGAAGCGGAAATCAAATCGGCCTATGTGCGGTTGAAAAACTAAAATAGGCAGGGATTTTCTCTGGAGTTTATTGATCGTATGGTAGTCCAGGCGCCAAATACCAAGATTGGCGCCGAACTAAATTGTCTACAACGCTATCTGCTCCATCGCCTGTAATATTCGCTTGTCCGAAATAGGAAACGGCGTTCCTAATTGCTGGGCAAAATAGCTGACCCGGAGTTCCTCAATCATCCAGCGGATGGCTTTTACGTCATCATCCTCGCGCCGTTCGGCGGGCAGTTTATTCCACCACTGTTGCCACACCTGTTGCACCTGTTCAACTTTCAGCATCTGCGCCCGATCGCGGTGGACATCCTGGGCCAGTTTTTCCAGCCGACGCTCGATTGCCTGTAGATAACGCAGCACATCCGGCAAGCGGCGCCAGCCATTGGCGGTAACGAAACCACGAAACACCAGACCGTTGATCTGATTTTTGATGTCGCTCAGCGCCAGCGCCAGCGTCATATCAATGCGCCCTTTCAGGCGTTTGTTGATGGCGAATACCGTCGTCAGTATCTGCTCCACCTGCCGGGCGATATCCACCACCGTCTCGTTAAGTTCCGCTCGCACTTTTTCATGCAGTTGCCGGAACGCCTCTTCCTGCCATACCGGGCCGCCAAACTCGCTAATCAACTTATCGACGGCGCAGGCAATACAGTCGTCGATCAGATCGAGCACTTTGCCGTAAGGATTGAAATACAACCCCAGCTTTGCCTTGTTGGGTAACTTCTCATGCAGGTATTTGATTGGCGAAGGAATATTCAGCAACAGCAAGCGCCGCAACCCTTTACGCATCATCTGCTGCTGTTGATGCGGCGTATCAAATAAACGGATCGCCACACTGTCTTTTTCATCCACCAATGCAGGGTAAGCTTTTACCGAATAACCGCCGCGTTTTTGCTCGTAGCAGTCCGGCAGCGAACCAAAACTCCAGACATGCAAGTTGCCTTGTTCCAGCCCGTCATCCGCTACAGCGGAGAGCGTCTGCTGGACTTTATCTTTCAATTGTTCCTTCAACGCATTCAGATCTTTCCCTTCCCGCAGGGCGCGATTTTTCTCGTCCACCACGCGGAACGTCACTTTAAGATGATCGGGCACCTGTTCCCATTGCCATTCTTCGCGCGGTACGCTCACGCCCGTCATCAGCCGTAATTCACGTTCCAACGCCTCCAGCAGACTTTTTTCCAGCGGCGTGGCACGCGCCAGAAACGCATCGGCGTAATTGGGCGCTGGTACAAAATTGCGGCGTATCGGTTTCGGCAACGATTTGATCAGCGCGATAACCAGTTCGCGGCGCACGCCGGGAATTTGCCACTCAAACCCTTCATCGCGCACCTGATTGAGGATAGGCAACGGGATATGCACCGTCACGCCATCGGCATCCGTTCCCGGCTCAAACTGATAAGACAAGCGCAGCTTCAGGTTGCCCTGATGCCAGAAATTCGGATAGTCCAGCGCGCTTATGTTGTCCGCGCCTTCTTTGATCAGCATGCTTTTTTCAAAGTTCAGCAGATCCGCATTCTCATGGCTGGCCGTTTTCCACCACTGGTCAAAATGACGGGCGGAAATGATATCGTGCGGCAACCGCTGATCGTAAAAGGCAAACAGCGTTTCATCGTCCACCAGAATGTCGCGGCGGCGTGATTTATTCTCCAGTTCCTCGACTTCGGCCAGTAACTTCAGGTTAGCGCGGAAAAACGCATGCCGCGTCTGCCAGTCCCCTTCCACCAGCGCGTGACGAATAAATAACTCACGCGCCAGAACAGGATCGATCTGGCTGTAATTCACTTTACGCGCCGCCACAATCGGTAAGCCGAACAACGTGACTTTTTCCTGCGCCATCACGGTGCCTTGCGCTTTTTCCCAGTGCGGATCGCTGTAGCTGCGCTTGATCAGGTGCTGGGCCAGCGGCTCGATCCATTCCGGTTCAATGCGGGCGGCGATCCGTCCCCACAAACGACTGGTTTCCACCAGTTCGGCCACCATCGTCCATTTCGGCGGTTTTTTGAACAGGCCTGAACCGGGAAAAATAGCGAAACGTGTGTTGCGCGCGCCGCTGAACGCCTGCTTGTCGATATCTTTTTGACCAATATGCGACAGCAGCCCCGTCAACAACGCGCAGTGAACGCTGCGGTAATCGGCAGGTTCGCTGTTTATCGGTAATCCTAGTTCTTTCACCACCTGACGCAATTGCGTGTAGATATCCTGCCACTCACGCACTCGCAGATAGTTGAGGTAATCGCTACGGCACAGCCGACGGAACTGGCTGGAAGATAACGCTTTTTGCTGTTCCCGCAGGTAGTTCCACAAATTGACGAACGCCAGAAAATCGGAGTCTTTATCGACGAAACGGCGATGTTTTTCATCCGACGCCTGCTTTTTATCCAGCGGACGTTCGCGCGGGTCCTGAATGGACAGCGCGGCGGTAATGATCATCACTTCACGCACGCAGCCCGTGACGCGGGCTTCCAGCACCATGCGCGCCAAACGGGGATCGATGGGCAGTTGCGCCAACTGACGTCCTTGCGGCGTCAGATGATAGTGGCCATTTTCCGCCAGTTGGATTGCGCCCAATTCTTCCAGTAAGCGCACGCCATCCTGAATGTTACGTTTATCCGGCGCTTCAACAAACGGAAACGCCGCGATATCCCCCAGCCCCAGCGCGGTCATTTGCAAAATAACCGAGGCCAGATTGGTGCGCAGAATTTCTGGATCGGTGAAGGCCGGACGGGACAAAAAATCCTGTTCAGCATAGAGACGGATACAGATGCCGGCGGCGACGCGGCCACACCGTCCTTTACGCTGGTTGGCCGACGCCTGGGAAATGGCCTCAATCGGCAAACGCTGGACTTTGGTGCGCAAGCTGTAACGGCTGATACGCGCCGTGCCGGGATCAATCACATAGCGGATACCCGGCACCGTCAGCGAGGTTTCCGCCACATTGGTCGCCAGCACAATGCGTCTGCCGTGATGCGACTGGAAAACCCGGTTCTGCTCTTGATTGGACAACCGGGCATACAGCGGCAGGATTTCGGTATGCGGCAAATTCAGCCGCGCCAGCGCATCGGCGGTATCGCGGATTTCCCGCTCTCCGCTCATAAAGATCAGGATGTCGCCCGGCCCTTCCCGGCTCAACTCATTTACCGCATCAAAGATAGCCTGCAACTGATCGCGATCGCTGTCTTCAGCCTCTTCCACCACCGGGCGATAGCGTACCTCCACCGGATAGGTGCGACCGGACACTTCAATGATCGGCGCATGGTCAAAATGGCGGGAAAAGCGCTGCGGATCGATGGTCGCGGAGGTAATGATGATTTTTAAATCAGGACGTTTGGGCAGAAGCTGACGCAAATAACCCAGAATAAAATCAATATTCAGGCTGCGCTCGTGCGCTTCATCGATGATCAGCGTGTCATACTGCGTTAACAGCCGATCCTGTTGAATTTCAGCCAGCAATATCCCGTCCGTCATCAGCTTAACCAGGGTATTATCGCCCACCTGATCGTTAAAACGGACTTTATAGCCCACGCAACCGCCAAGCGGCGTTTCCAGTTCGGCGGCAATACGATCGGCCACGGTTCTGGCCGCCAGACGCCGGGGCTGGGTATGGCCGATCAAGCCGCGCACGCCGCGTCCCAGTTCAAGGCAAATCTTCGGAAGCTGGGTGGTTTTCCCCGAACCGGTTTCCCCCGCCACAATGATGACCTGATGTTCGCGCAATGCGTTCAAGATCACATCTTTCTTCTGGCTGACCGGCAATAGTTCGGGATAATGAATGGCCGGACAGCCCGCCCGTCGATTGTTCACCTTGTGCCGCGCGGCAACGATCTCCCCCTCAATTTCCTGAACAATCGCCGCCTGCGCCTGGGGATTGCCGACCTTTGCCGCACCCTGTATACGACGGCGCAGGCGTTGCTGATCGCGGAGCATTACCTCACTTAACTGCGTAGATAATGCGCTGAGCGGTGATTTCACGTTGCGGACTCCTTAATACTTTTTCTTGCCTGTTACGGGCCATATTTACGCCCTGTTCCCAGTCACTTAAACCGGAACATTTTCCGGCATGCATGGTAGCACATCACCGCCGACGGCTCTAACCATGCGAATACATGCTTATTCAATAAAATCGAACAATGCGCTCGAATATTTGCACTTTCAACCACGATGACGCCCGCCTAAGATGAAGCGCAGCAAAGGACGCCGCACGGTGTCCGACCTCAATCAACGTAAGGAATTGGCAATGAGCAAAGTATTGATTCTCAAATCAAGTATCCTGGCGGATTTTTCTCAGTCCAACCAACTGGCAGACTACTTTAGCGCCCAGTGGCAAGCCGCGCATCCTGCTGACACCATTACCGTGCGTGATTTAGCCGCTCAACCGGTTCCGGTGCTGGATGGCGAACTGGTTGGCGCCCTGCGTCCTTCCGATGCGCCGTTAACGCCGCGTCAACAAGACGCCTTAACGCTGTCTGACGAGTTGATTGCCGAATTGCAGGCCCATGATGTTATCGTGATTGCCGCACCGATGTATAACTTCAACATCCCGACGCAATTGAAAAACTATTTTGACCTGATCGCCCGCGCTGGCGTGACATTCCGCTATACCGAGCAAGGCCCTGAAGGTTTGGTGAAAGGTAAACGCGCCATCGTGCTGACTAGCCGCGGCGGTATCCATAAAGGTACGCCGACCGATTTGCTGGAGCCCTATCTGCGCGTGTTCCTGGGCTTCATCGGCATGACCGATATTGAATTTGTTTTCGCTGAAGGTATCGCTTACGGCCCGGATGTCGCCCAAAAAGCGGCAGCAGAGGCGAAAGCGCAACTGTCTCAGTTTGCCGCGGCGTAACCCTGTTTCATTATTAACGACTCTGTCATTAAATTACCTATCATTAGTGTTGTGTTCTGGCTGTTTTATTGCGCGCCTTCAGGCGCGCTTTTTTTTACCTTTTCACTCACGGCGTTATCCGATTTTTCCAATAACTGCGTGGCCTCTTTATCCGCGCTGATGTGGATTTCATGCGCAATCTTCACATTCATGTTAATCGTGATCGGCTCTTTCGGCGCGGCCACTTCAATACGCGGCACACAGCCTGTCAGTAGAAATACCGCGCAGGCCGCGACCTGAATGCTACCGTTATACTTCATGGCGCTATACCGAATTTATTCATTTGCCTGTTGCTCCAACGTATCCTGCAAATTATCGCCAAAACGTAAACTCCGCCATAGCTGGAAAATATTTTCCTGATGACGATAGTTGAGAATGACTTGCCGATCCGCACTTAACAGCGGGTTTTTCCCCTGAATTTGCGAAATCAGCAACAGTTCGCCTTGATTGCTCAAATCCACTGTGGCATAGGATTGGTCGATTTCCAGATAACGCACCCAGTTAATCACCGCGCCGGTGACCATGTTTTTGCTCTCCAATTCATCGGCCAACGTTTTATCCATCCGCAGCGTCAGGAAACGATCATTAGTAAACCGCCCGCCCTGAATCAGCTTGTCAGGATGGTTAAAATTCAGCGGCAGCACGCCACTGATTCGCCCCGACATCGCAAACTGTTTCAGTTTCAACGCGGTAATCAGTTCGCTCAGCTCCACGCTTTTCACCGTAAACAACGCGTCTTCCCGCTGCGGCCAGCGCAAGGCCGACAAGCTGATGTGTCCGCCTAACGCATCCATTGCGGTTTGCGATATTATCAACGGCTGTTTTTCGCTGTAAGGATAGAAGCCTTGCAGATCAAGGCGAATATCCGTCATGCGAAACAGGTTGTCGAGCATGGCGATCCGTAATGTCGCCGGTTGTTTGATGCCGAATTCCCAACGCTGATCCTCCAGACGGTAAGGCAGCACAAAGTTAACGCCGCCCACTTCGCCGTCCTGCAACCAGAGTCCGCCGTTCTGCACCGCCCAATGTCCCCCGGCGCGGAACCCTTGTCCTTGCGCGGCGGAAAATGCCGCCTGCGCATAGAATTGTCCGGCGCGAATATTCATTTTCAGTTTTTCTGAAAGCAAGGGCTGAAACACCGTCAGAGGCTGACGCGGCCACCAGGCATTGCCGCGCAACCGCTCGCCGTCCCAGCGTCCGCGCAGCGTTACCGGGCCAATGTTCCGCGCCTGTAACGCGCCTTTCATTAGAAAGTCATTGGGATCATTGCCCTGCATACTCAAACTCATCAATGTGGGCGGAAGATAACCGCCATTGCTGAAATTCACTTGTTGTGACGCCAGTTGCAACGCGCCCTGAAAATGTGCGCCCGTTCGGGCGCGCTGCCAGCGCACCGGTTCGACGATGGTTAGTCGCGGCTGGTGAACCGTCACCAGGCCGTAGCCAAGCTGATTCAATCCGCTCGACAGCTGACTCACTTCAATCAGCGTATCCTGCCAGCGACCATGCCCCGCGACGTCCCAATTTGCTTTTAGCGGCGGCAATTGTCCGCTGCCCCAATAGCGCCACTGCCAGCGCCCTCGATCAGGCCAGAAATCCTGCGCTTGACCGTCCAGATGCAGGTTGAACCGCCCCCAATAGGTATGATGGGCCTTGACGATGGCCTGCAACCGTCCATTCACTCCGCTGGCGCTGATCCGCACGCCGGCCAATGGCCAGCGCGCTTCCTCAAGCCGTGCCTGTGGCCCCAGCGCGCCCCAGGCGCGCAGTAGCCCGCCGGGTAAAATCGACAATTCCGGGTTTAATAAAGCACCTTGCAGTATGCCCGGCAGCGATGCGGTTAATGATAAGTCTGACAGATTGGCCTGACCGGTTAACTGAAAACGCAACTCACTGTCAATCAGCCCCAAATGGCCCGGCCCCAGCACCAGAACCGCGTTGGCTTTACCGTTATGTCCTTGCGTCAGCATATTCATTCGCGCGTCGATGCGCGTTTTTTCCAACCCTTGCCGCCAGTTTTGCAACGTGAGCGAAATTCGTCCCGACAGCGGTTGTGCGGCATAAGGCCAGCGCCAGACGCCGTTGCTCACCTGGATCTGCTCGGCGGATAAGCGCCACGGCAGCGAGACCAGCGGCTCGTTATCGCCCCTCGCCCGCAGTGACAATTCCCCCTGCTGGCGCTGCCAGCTTAGCCGCATGGAAACAGGCTCCGGCGTTTGAGCGCCGTCAAACTGACCGCTAAGCTCACCCTGTACCGGCGCTTGCGTCAGCGTATCAGCCAGATCGAGCTCACCGCTCAATTGCAAGCGAATGTAGCCCGCCGACGTTGCCAGCATGCCATCGCGTAAACTCAGATGCTGTTGGCTCAGCGCGGCCTGAAACGCCAACTGATCACCTTGATAATGCAACGTCTGCTGTCGATCGCCATCGGTGCTGAACCGCACGCGTCCGGCATAATCGCGCCAGGGTTGCAATGTAAATGTTCCAATCGTGATATCGCCTGCCGGTAAACGCCGTTGCCACAGGGAAAGACGTGCCGGCGTCGCCTCGCTATCAGATGCCAACTGCGGCAGGCAATCGCTATTCAGCGTAACGGCATCGATATCGACCTTCCATCGCCCGGATTGCCGTTGCAGCGCCATATTCCCCACATCAAGCAGCGTACATTCGCCCACGGCGAGTCTGATGCCATCACTTTGCAACTCCCCATGAGACCAAACTGGCGTTGAACGCAACGTCAACGACATTTCCGCAGGTAACCAGATCCCGGCGATGCGAGGTAACCATTGCGGCATAGTCTGCCACGATACGAACAACAGCAGCAGTAACAGCGCCATGCCGGGTAACGCGTATTTTTTAATCATTCGTAGAGATTAAGTATCCGGTAGAATCCATAAAAACCTGCGCCATGATCGGAAGTTTGTTTTTTATACAATCGACGCGCATTATCTTAACCAATAAGCCCCCGGCTCACACCTGGCATCATATAATTCGCCACCCGGATATGCCACCATCCGGGCAAGTATTATAGACTGTCCGCATTGATAGACCGATCACGCCGCATCCCAGATAACCACCTACTAAATTTAAGCTATAGTCAGATAAAGATTATTAATCTTGTCATTCCCATGACCAATCAAAAGCATCCAGGTGATCTATGTCACAAATTAAACTGCTTTGAGCTATTGGCAAGTTATTTTTATACGTTGATTAGTTAACTATTTTGTGAAATTAGCCGTTAATTAACGATGAACGTTTTATTTTACCGTTAATCAATTGATTAAAAATATCACGTTCATACTTGCTTATATTTAAGGATTAATCGATGCGTAAAAATTATCCCGTCAGTGATATTCAATATTTATTAGATGAGAAAGCCAAGCTGATGTCAGTAACGACAACAGACAGTCACATCACCTATGCGAATAACGACTTTATTCATGCCAGCGGCTACACATTCGACGAACTCCTCTGTCAGCCACATAACATCGTGCGTCATCCCGACATGCCGCCAGACGCTTTCGCCGATATGTGGACTACCCTGAACGCAGGCAGGATCTGGACGGGCATGGTAAAAAACCGCCGGAAAAACGGCGATTACTACTGGGTTAAAGCCAGCACCACGCCATTGATGAAAGAAGGCAAGGTCACCGGGTATATGTCGGTTCGAACCCAGGTTTCCCAACAGGAAATCCAGCAAGCGGCAACGCTTTACCATAAAATAAACGAGAATAAACTCAAGCATCAGCGTTTATATCAGGGCCTGCTGATTTATAAAGGCCCGCTGAAATTCCTTAGCCTGTTCAAAATAATCCCGGTTCGCTGGCGGATTAGAAGTTACATTTATTTTTTTATTCTATTTACGTTATCTATTCTGCTGACGCTGTTTCCCTGGAGTTTGCCGGTATTAATGTTTGCGCTGGCAATATCCGGCGGCGCATTGATAACCGGCGAATTACTGGTTATGCATCTGGCAAAACCGCTGGAAAAAATTCTGCATCAGGCCGTCAATTCCGCCTCCGGGCAGGCTGATAATAACTTCCAGCTTGATCGCGTGGATGAGGTCGGCATGCTATTACGGGCGGTTAATCAGTCCGGCATGAACTTCCGTACCTTTGTGGATGATGTGAATAGCAAACTGGCCGAACTAAACTGCGCCTGTCGCGAGATTGCGGCTGGCAACCATACGCTCAGCCAACGCTGTGATGATACCGCTCAAAGTCTGCAAAATACCGCCTCATCAATGGAACAATTGACCGCGACCATCAAAAGCAATGCCTCCGCCTCGCAGTTGGCGACACGCTGCGCGGAAGACGCCAATGTCGCGGTCGAGGCCGGCGACTGCGCCGTCAATCAGGTTACCGATACCATGGTGGCCATGACTCGCTCCAGCAAAGAGATTACCGATATTATCAATGTGTTGAATAACCTGTCCTTCCAGACCAACATCCTCGCGCTGAACGCCGCCGTTGAAGCCGCCCATGCCGGTGAACAAGGCAAGAGCTTTGCCGTGGTTGCGAGTGAAGTTCGTATTCTGGCGCAGCGCAGCGCACAGGCGGCAAAAGACATCGCCACCATTATCGAAACCACCATTGACAACATCAATACCAGCGACAAACTGGTAAACCATACCAGCGAGTCGATGAATAATATTCTGACGCAGGTTCAGCAGGTAACGCAGTTGGTGAACCAAATCAGTCTGGCGACCCATGAACAATCGCAAGGGCTGGGACAAATTAACGATGCGGTTAACAACATCGACGAACTGACCCGCCAGAACACGATACTGGCCAGCCATTCCAGCGCCGCAATCAGCAGCCTGGAACAACAAATCAACACCATGTCGGAAGCGGTCTCCGTCTTCAGCATCCCCCGCTAATTGCTGTGTTCTCCTGTCACGGACCGTTATGCTTTTGTGAGGTAACGGTATGTCCCCTGACTCTTTTCTGATAGCTTAAACAGAGAATTTTTGGGAGAAAGATGCGATGAAACTGGCAATCTACAGCACCAAGCAATACGACCGTAAATATTTAGAGCAGGTGAATCAACAATTTGGCTATCAGTTGGAATTTTTTGATTTCATGCTGACATCGCGCACGGCCAAAACCGCGGCGGGCTGTCAGGCGGTATGTATTTTCGTCAATGACGATGGCAGCCGCGAAGTATTGACGGAACTGGCGCAACTGGGCGTTAAAACCCTGGCGCTGCGTTGTGCCGGTTTCAATAATGTCGATCTGGAAGCGGCCAGAGAATTGGGCATCAAGGTGGCGCGTGTTCCGGCGTATTCACCGGAAGCAGTGGCTGAGCACGCCGTTGGCTTGATGCTGTGCCTTAACCGCCGCATCCATCGCGCTTACCAGCGCACCCGTGACGCTAACTTCTCCCTTGAAGGGTTGATTGGTTTCAACATGCACAACCGTACCGCCGGCATTATCGGTACGGGGAAAATCGGCATTGCCGCCATGCGCATTCTGAAAGGTTTCGGTATGCGCCTGCTGGCGTTTGATCCCTACCCTAATCCTCAGGCGCTGGAACTGGGGGCGGAATATGTCGATCTGAAAGCACTTTATGCCCGCGCCGATGTGATTTCGCTGCACTGCCCGCTCACGCCGGAAAACCACCATCTGCTCGATCGTAACGCATTTTCACAGATGAAAGACGGCGTGATGATTATCAACACCAGCCGTGGCGGATTAATTGACTCGCAGGCGGCGATTGATGCGCTAAAACAGCAGAAAATCGGGGCGCTGGGCATGGATGTTTATGAGAATGAACGGGATTTGTTCTTTACCGATAAATCGAACGACGTCATTCAGGACGATGTTTTCCGCCGCTTATCCGCTTGTCACAATGTGCTGTTTACCGGCCATCAAGCCTTTCTGACCGAGGAAGCCCTGACCAGCATCTCCCAGACAACGCTGCAAAACCTGAAACAAATCAGTCAGAATGAACCGTGCGAGAATCTGCTGAACCCCTGAGCGCCAACCTGCGGCAGTCTCAGGCTGCCGCCATGCTCAGCCTGCGGGACACGTTCCGTTCATCACCGCGCGTTCGTCGCAACGTTTGCCATTCGCCAATTGGCAGGTGCCTACGCTGGCGCCATCCAATTGACGGGAGAGGGCCATCGTTCCGCCAATCAATGTACAGTTAACATCCAACGGGGTGCTGCTTTTCAGCAATACAACCGAATTTTCATCTAATGCGGGATCCCGTTTATCGACAGCCGCGGCTTTTTCGCCACCGCTGCACCCCGCCAATACCAGTGCGGCCACAGTAACCAGCCATTGATACCCTTTCATTGTCTTGGCTCCAAATCGTGTGGATGACATCACCTGACGCAAGGCATTGCATCAAGTAATATCGGATAAATCCTAGGATGAAGAATATATTTACCACACCTTATTCGCCGTCACATCAATAAATGCCCCGCGACGATGAAAAACCGGACGTGATGCGCGGGAAAAGCAATCTGCCGTAAAAGACTATACGCTGTCCGGCAGCTTGGAACGCATCATCTCCTTTCGATCAATCCTTCCGCCATCCGTGGTGATAAACGTGCCGTCGCCAACGGCATGAAGCATGCGCTGCTCGACGCGCGTATCATCGAAATAGGCAGCGAGGCCTTCCAGCACCAGGATACCGTGCCGTTCGATAATATCGACAACCCGACACTCAATATTGGCCAGGCACTCCTTGATGAGGGGCGCCCGAACATGCTTACTCCGCAGCGGGGTAAGATCAAACTGGTGAAACTTATCGGTGTCCTGCCCGGAGCATATGCCAATGCCAATCACCGTATCGATCATATCGACGGTGGGAATGGCAATGACGCACTCCCTGAAGGTCTGAAGTGCGGTATAAGAATAGTTCCACGGCCCCGTGGTTATGGCGAAAGTAGCTGAAAAATCAAGAACCATTGTCCATGTGATGGTCATCACGTTATCCTGCTGACCATTGTTCGTCGTCACCAGAACAACCGGCCCCGGCTCAATCAATGTAAACGCTTTCTCAAGCGGAAAACTTTGCATGATTTCATCCTCCTTTTAGCCCGTGGTCATCATTTTAGCTTGTGGTCTAGTATAGACGTCACCGCAAGCAAAAATGAGAACCCGATATCAGTAAGGCGCATGCGTCATCAGGCGATGACCCAATAGCGTCTAAAACGAACTGGCATTCGTCGTCGTAATCCGTACCATACACGCCATACTTATGCAGATATCATCCAATGCATGCCGTGAATTATTTTGCCGCAATAATGCCCCTTGCCAAAGAGCATATGTAAAATGCAAGAAAAACAAGAAATTACACCAAAACAACAATACAATCTCAACAAACTTCAGAAGCGTCTGCGTCGTAACGTCGGGGAAGCCATCGCAGACTTCAATATGATTGAAGAAGGTGACCGTATCATGGTTTGTCTGTCCGGCGGCAAAGACAGCTTCACCATGTTGGAAATTCTGCGCAACCTGCAACAGAGCGCGCCGGTTAATTTTTCACTGGTCGCCGTCAATCTGGACCAGAAGCAGCCCGGTTTTCCTGAACATGTGTTGCCGCAATACCTTGAGCATGTCGGCGTTGAATACAAGATCGTCGAAGAAAATACCTATGGCATTGTGAAAGAGAAAATTCCAGAAGGGAAAACCACCTGCTCACTGTGCTCGCGTCTGCGCCGCGGTATTCTGTATCGCACGGCCAGCGAATTAGGCGCGACCAAAATCGCGCTGGGCCACCACCGTGACGATATTCTGCAAACGCTGTTTCTGAATATGTTCTACGGCGGAAAATTGAAAGGTATGCCGCCGAAACTGATGAGTGACGACGGCAAGCATGTGGTGATCCGTCCACTGGCCTACTGTCGTGAGAAAGACATCGAACGTTTTGCCGATGCGCGCCAGTATCCGATCATTCCGTGTAATCTCTGTGGTTCACAGCCTAATCTGCAACGTCAGGTGATCAAGGATATGCTGCGGGACTGGGATAAACGTTATCCTGGCCGTATCGAAACCATGTTCAGCGCAATGCAGAATGTGGTGCCTTCTCATCTCGCCGACCATACGCTGTTTGATTTTAAAAGCATTCAACACGGCGGCGAAGTGATTGACGGCGGCGATCTGGCGTTTGATCGCGAAACGTTGCCAATGCAGCCGGTTGGCTGGCAACCGGAAGATGACGAGGATATCCCGTCTCAGACCAGGCTCAATGTACTGGAAATCAAATAAAGAATGGAAAAGCAGAACGGGTGCTGAGGTGGAAAGCCCAAAAAAATGCCGACGAAATCGTCGGCATGGTGTGAATCAATTGTGCTATGCAGTAATTCAAAAAAGGAAGTAAGACAATATGGAGCGCAACGCCCATCGCTTGACGTTGCATTCACCTGCATGAAGGATAGTGCCGTACTGTTATGTAAAAAATGTTGATATTGCTCAAGTTAGCCGTGACTTTTCCGCTAACCGGTAAACCGTGTGATAATACGCACAATAACTATTCGTTGACACTCATAACCATTTACTACGTTTTAACCACCATGCAACGCCGCAAACCAATAGTACCAACATCAGACAGAACGTAGCGAAGCCAAATCGGGAATCGCCCCCCGGAATCCCCCCCAGATTGACGCCAAATAGCCCGGTCAGAAACGTGGTCGGCAGGAAAACCATCGCCAGCAGCGACATGGTGTAGGTTCTGCGACTCAACGCCTCCGTTATCTGTGCGGTAATTTCATCCGACAACACAGCGGTACGCGCAATACTTGCATCCAGATCTTCCAGCCCACGCCCCAGCCTGTCGGCGATTTCCTGCATTCGCCGCCGATCGTCATCCTGCATCCAGGGCAACTTCTCACCGGAAAGACGCGAAAAAACATCGCGCTGTGGCGTCATATAGCGTCGTAATACAATCAACTGCTTGCGAATCAGCGCCAGTTCTCCGCGCGGTATGATTTTTTGCTCCAGCAAACTCTCTTCCAGATCGATGATTTTTTCATGTAAATCATCAATAAACTCACTGGTATGGTCGGTGATCGATTCGGCAATCGATACCAGCCAGCTTCCGCTGTCGGTCGGCCCGTTCCCTTCTTTGAGTTCGGTCAGCACTTCATCAATAGCCAGCACTTTGCGCCGCCGCGTCGAAATAATAAGCTTATCGGTAATAAAAACCCGGATCGCGACCAGTTGGTCAGGACGAGCATCCGCATTCAGGTTGATGCTGCGCAGCGTAATCATCGTGCCATCACCCAACCGGGTTACTCTGGGACGAACGCTCTCGCCGGATAGCGCGTCACGCACGCTGTCCGGCACCAGGTGGGTATCGCTCAACCAATGGGCGCTGATTGGCAGCGTCGAATCCAGATGCAACCAGCAAGGCCGGACGCTGTTAGTCACATCTTTATCGCCGATAGAAACCACACCGCCTTGTCCATCTAATTGATAAGCATAAACCGCGCCGGTATGTTGCAACACATCTCCTTCAAATGATTCCATGCTTGCCTCAATGTTTCACGATATAGAGCATATGGCTGTAAGCGACATCCTCAGGATTGGTGATGGGATAGCCCTTGACCCACGGTTTGATCAAACGTCCGTTGGTATATTGATAGATCGGGGCGATGGGCGCCTCCTCCATCAGGATTTTCTCCGCCCGGTCGTAATCGTCATTCAACCGTTTAGCGTCGGTTTGGTTGCCCGCCTCCTCCAGCAAACGATCATAATCAGCGTGGTTAAACCGGGCGATATTTCCGCTGTGCCGCGACGTTAATAACGACAGGAATGTGGATGCTTCATTGTAATCACCCACCCAGGATGCTCTGACCACATCGAAATTACCGCTGTTGCGGCTGTCGATATACGTTTGCCACTCCTGATTGGATAAACGCACGTTCACGCCCAGCTTGGTCTTCCACATGGAAGCAATGGCGATGGCAATCTTCTGATGGTTTTCCGATGTGTTATACAGCAGGGATAATGTCAGGGGTTTACCGGGGCCGTAGCCTGCCGCCGCCAGCAATGCTTTCGCCTGCGCATCCAACTCGGCCTGAGTATATTGCTGTAACTCGCTTTCGGTCGGCGTAAATCCGGCGGTGACATCCGGCGTGAAGTGATAGGCGGGTTTCTCGCCGGTTCCCAGCACTTTTTCCGCAATGATTTTCCGGTCGATGGTATAAGACAAGGCTTTGCGAACGCGCGCATCATTGGTTGGCGCGCGCTGGGTATTAAAAGCATAGTAATACGTTCCCAGTTGCTCAGGGGTATAGACCTGACCGGGCAGATCTTGCAACAGTTTATGATACTGATTTTTGGGAAACGATTCGGTGATGTCGATATCCCCGGACAGGTAGCGCTTTGTCGCATTCGATTCCTGATTGATCGGCACAAATGTAACTTTAGTTAACTGGGTATTGGCATGATCCCAATAATACTCGTTTGGCGTCATCACCAGTTTTTCATTGACGACCCGCCGTTGTAGCTTGAAAGCGCCGTTACCCACCAGATTACCTGGTTTGGTCCAGTCATTGCCGTACTTCTCTACCGTTGCCTGATGAACCGGAAACAGGCTGAAGTTCGCCAACAGACTAACAAAGTAAGGCACGGGTTTGCCAAGTTGCACACTGAGCGTGTGATCATTAATCGCCGTGACGCCGAGTTTCTCCGCCGGCATTTTACCATCGATAATCTGCCCGGCGTTCACTATCCCGGCAAGACGGGCAAACCAGGCAAAAGGCGATGAGTTTTCCGGTGAAACCAGACGCCGCCAGCTATAGACAAAATCCCTGGCAGTCACCGGATCGCCATTTGACCAGCGGGCATCTTCACGCAGAATAAAAGTGAATGTACGGTTATCGTTGGTTTGCCAGCGCAGAGCGACGCCAGGCACAATATTGCCGTTGGCGTCCTGATTGACCAACCCTTCAAACAAATCGCGCGCGACCTGCGCTTCTGGCAAACCAACCGCTTTTATCGGATCCAACGAGGCGGGTTCATCTTTGATATGACGCACAACTTCCTGTTTCTCGGCTAATACGGTTCCGGGGGGAACCTGCGCCGCGCCAACACTGCCTGTCAATATCGCAAACAACGCCGCATAGCGAGTGGAATGACCCTTTTTTATCATGATTTGACCCTTACCGATTAAAACGCTGGCGCGTGCGATTGAATAATGTTCGGATACCTCGGTCGGGTGCCGTCCCGAAAACCGATTGATGACGAAGATGACGAATAGTAATGAAATAACTGAAAAACATAATAGCCAATAAACCGCTAAAGCATCTACTTGTAACCGCAGTCCTTGCCACGCGCTATATCAGCGCTGGAAACCAAAGCGCAGGGTGAATTGATCACGAAACTTAACCCGGCCTGGGTTGTCTCTTTTCATGAGCCGCGGATTTTCATCACGGGACATCGCGGACGCGCTATTGTAAAACGCGCCGCATTTTCTGTATCAATGTTGCTAATGTTGTCCTAAACTGACCGCGTGTTAACAACCTGTAATTAAGGACGCATACATGTCACAGAACGTACATTTTCAAGGCAACCCGGTATCGCTGGCTGGAACATTTCCCGCCAAGGGAAGCAAAGCCCCCGCTTTTACACTGGTTGGCAAA
Source organism: Brenneria izbisi (assembly GCF_025840185.1). Lineage (GTDB taxonomy): Bacteria > Pseudomonadota > Gammaproteobacteria > Enterobacterales > Enterobacteriaceae > Brenneria > Brenneria izbisi. The sequence continues at coordinate 211,738 of NZ_JAMPJU010000001.1, read as the reverse complement.
GACCTGTCAGATGTCGCACTCAGTAACTATGCGGGTAAACGCAAAATTCTGAATATCTTCCCAAGCATCGATACTGGCGTTTGCGCCACCTCTGTGCGTAAATTCAACCAACTGGGTTCTGAACTGGATAACACCGTTGTTCTGTGTATCTCTTCCGACCTGCCGTTTGCGCAATCCCGCTTTTGCGGATCAGAAGGTCTGAACAACGTCGTTGTGCTGTCTACATTGCGTGGCGCCGAGTTCAAAGAAACCTATGGCGTCGCCATTGCTGATGGCCCATTGAAAGGTTTGAGCGCCCGTGCAGTGGTTGTTCTGGATGAGAACGACAACGTGCTGTATAGCGAGTTGGTGAACGAAATCACCACCGAACCCGATTACGACGCGGCGCTGGCCGTACTGAAGTAATCAACAACAACGGCTGCGCGCGCAGCCGTTGGTTTTACTCCTCATCCTCGCCTGCCGTCTTGCGCTGACTCAACCCATATTCCCGCAATTTATTGGCAATCGCCGTATGTGATACGCCAAGGCGTTTAGCCAGTTTACGTGTGCTGGGGTAGCTCTGGTACAGGCGGGTTAACACGGCGCGCTCAAAACGTTTACTGATGTCATCCAGCGATCCTGCCAGCATTTCCTCACTTTGGGGAACATCAAACGTGAAAGCCGGCAGATCGATATCCTGCATTTGCAACTCATGGCCTTCCAACTGCGTCAAGGCCCGATAGATGGTGTTTTTCAATTGACGCACATTGCCCGGCCATCCGTATTGCGGCAAAAACTGTCGCAAATCGGCAGCCAGTTTGGGTCGCGGAATGCCCTGCTCATCAGCAAAACGTGCGACGAACAATTCGGTCAACGGCATGATATCAGCCGGACGCTCACGTAGCGGCGGTAGTGTAAGCGTCAGCACATTGAGGCGGTAATAGAGATCTTCCCTGAATTCGCCGCGCTGCACCATTTCCAAGAGGTTTTTTTGCGTTGCGCATATCACCCGGACATCCACGTGCATTTCATGATCTTCGCCTACCCGACGAAAGGTGCCGTCGTTCAGGAAGCGCAGCAGTTTGGTTTGCATCTGTGCGGACATTTCGCCCACTTCATCCAGCAACACCGATCCGCCGTTCGCCTGCTCGAAAAAGCCTTTCTTACCTTCCAGCGCATTGAGATAAGCGCCGGGCGCGTGACCGTACAGTTCACTTTCCATCACGTCGTCAGGTAAGGCGGCGCAGTTCAACGCCAGAAAAGGTTGTTTGCCGCGCGGACCGCGTAAATGACAGGCGCGGGCCAGCATATCTTTGCCGGTACCGGTATCACCAACAATCAACAGCGGCGCATCGAGCATCGCCAGCTTGCGCGCCTGCTCAACCACTTGCCGCATATTGGGGCTGACCGCCACGATATGCGCAAACTCATTATCATCATTTACTGACAGATCTTGTAATTGCCGCCCCATGCGCACTGCGGATTTCAGCATCACCAACGCGCCCGCCGTGGTCATTTTGCCTTCATCATCGTCCAGATGAATGGGCGTCATCTCCAACAGGAAATCCTGTCCGCGGATCACCACGCGCGCCGTCACCGTCATGCTGTTGCGATCCAGCCACGCCGTAACGTTATACCCCGGTATCAACGCATCGATAGTCAGATTACAGATGCTCTCAGCGGACTGATTAAACAGCGTCAGCGCGGACGGATTAAACAGTTCTATCTTGCCGCGCTTGTCAAGCGAAAGCACGGGCTCCGGCATGGATTCCAGCAAAGCGGTCACCGCGCGGTGTTCCCGTTCCGACGGCATAAAGGCCACCGAGCGAACATCGCTGACGCCGTCAATGCGGCGAATTTCCGCCATCAACATGCGAAAAGCCTCAAAATCCAGCGAAGCGAAATTAAGATAAATACGGCCAATAGACACAATCTCGATGCCTCGCAAATCAAGATTGCGCGACGCCAGAAGATCCAATAATTCGCGGGTCAGACCGATACGGTCTTCACAAAAAACTTCCAGACGCATCAACGACTACCTTCTTCAACAGGTGCGACAGGCTAACAGGCAATGATAATACCCTTTCGGCAGGCACGGATGAAGCGAAGTGGCAGCAAAAGTTGACAGTCATGGAATATTTTCCGTATTGCGCCGCCGGATCAACGGGTTTTCTGCAAAGTTGCTTTTACCTGTCCGATCAATTCATGGCGGAAATCGCCCAGACGCGGCTTATCATCCAACCAGGGCAACGGTCGGCACAGTTCCATTGCCTTGATGCCCAAACGCGCGGTAAGCAGGCCCGCGCCAATGCCCTGCGCTGCACGGGCGGAAAGACGCGCGGCTAAATCCTGCGACATCCAGTCCATACCAATTTCCCGCACCAGTTCAGATGCGCCGGCGAACGCAATGTTGAGCAACACCAGACGAAACAGACGAATACGACTGAAATAGCCTAATTCAATGCCGTAGAGCGCCGCAATTCGGTTGATCAGCCGCAGATTGCGCCAGGCGATAAACGCCATATCCACCAGCGCCAGCGGACTGACGGCAATCATCAATGTGGATTCCGCCGCCGAACGGCTGATTTCCCGCCGTGCCTGACTATCCAGCACCGGTTGCACCAACCGGGCGTACAGTTCCAGCACTTCACGATCGTTATGGGTTTCATGCAGAGAGGCCTGCCAACGTTGCATCGCCGGATGCCCCTTATCCAGCCCGGCCTGGCGCGCCAGTTTTTCACAAAACTCACGCCCTTTCCCCACACCGTGGCTATGCAGCAAATCACGCGCCACATCGCGTTCTTCCGCCCGCTCGCGCAAGCGGTAAAGGCGTCGCCACTCGACCGCCAGCGATCCGACACCCGCCGCCACAATCAGGCTGCCAGCCGCGATGCCGCCCAGCGCGATCCAATCCTGCTGTAACCAGGCGTTATGCAGCGATTGCACCCCCTGCGCCACGGCGCTGACGCCAAACAGCGTCAATCCCGCCATGACCATCCGCCGCCACAGGCTGCGTTTAGGCCGCAGCGCCGCGCTGACCACTTCCTCGGCCACGCCTTCTTCCGGTACTTCCTGTTCCCGACTGACAGGCGCAAAACGTGCGGCTTCCTGTTCGTCAAACGATACATTGGCGCGTAATTGCGGCTGAGGTTCCGCTGGCGAGGCTTTGTCAAACGTCATTCGCGGTTTCAATGGTTCGTTCATCGCAATTTATCTCCCAATAAAAACTCCATTACCGTATCCAGCCGAATGTGCGGCAACGGGGTGTCCACCGTCATTTCGCGTGGCCGAAACTCATCAAAATGAAATCCCTGTTCCTGCCAGAATGCGGCGCCCGGCAACCTTGGCGGCACTTCCCCCGGATAGACCGTCAGCGGCTGACCATCACTCAAGCGATTACCCTTCAACGCCGGAATTTTTTGTCCCTGATGGTCAACAATGCCGCTTTGGGTGGACTGAATCGATGCAATACCTGCGCAATCCATGCTGATCCCCTCAAACGCGGCGTTCTGCCAGGCTTCCTGCACCAGTTGCTGCAACAGGGAAACCAGATTGGCATGTTGATCGGCGGTAATGTGATCGGATTTACTGGCGGCGAACATCAGTTTATCGATACATGGCGAGAACAGACGGCGGAATAGCGTGCGCTTGCCGTAGTGAAAGCTTTGCATCAGTTGGGTCAACGCCAGCCGCATATCGTTAAAAGCATGCAGTCCGCTGTTCAGCGGTTGCAGGCAATCCACCAGCACAATCTGGCGATCAAAACGGATAAAGTGATGTTTATAAAAGCCTTTCACCACCGACTGACAATAATAATCGAAGCGCTGACGCAGCATCCCGATATTGGTTTTTACATCAGCCTGCATCAGCTTGGCTTCACCCCATTTATCAACTTGCGGCCACGGGAAAAACTGCAACACCGGCGCGCCGGCCAGATCGCCCGGCAGCACAAAGCGCCCTGGCTGAATGAAATGCAGCCCTTCCTGTTTGCAACGCATTAGATAATCGGTGTACGCCTGCGCAATGGCCGCTAATTGATTTTCATCGGCTGGCGCCAGCGGGTCAAGCGCCTCACACAGCGACAGCCAGGGCCTGGCCCATGCGATGCGATCGCCTTGCAGCAACCCGGCCATCTGACGTGACCAACTGAGATAGGTTTGTTCCAGCAACGGCAAATCCAGCAGCCATTCCCCCGGATAGTCCACAATTTCCAGATACAGCGTCGAGGTGTCCTTAAAATGGCGCAACAACGAATCATTGGAACGATAACGCAGCGCCAGACGAATCTCACTGACGCCGCGCGTAGGCCGGGGCCAGTCTGGTGGCGAACCATAAAGCGCCGCCATGCCCTCATCATAGGCAAAACGAGGAATGCCAAGATCACGCTGCGGCACACGTTTGGCGCCCAGCAACCGCCCTTCGCGCACCGCGGAAAACAGGGGCAGATGCGCCCCGCTGTGGACGTTCAGCAATTGATTGACAAACGCGGTAATAAAGGCGGTTTTACCACTGCGGCTCAACCCGGTAACGGCTAACCGCAGATGACGATCCACACTGCGGTTAACCAGTGAGTTTAATTCGTTTTGTAATCGCTTCATTGGATGAACCAAGCTCCTTTTAGCGTAAAGACTTGCTGCGTGGCGTCTTCTTGGCGATCATGGCTGAACTTATCGAACGTATAAATTTATTGAACGTAAATGCTTCACCGTTCAACGAACAGCCCGCCATTCAGACCGCTTAATTGATAATGAAGCATCTTATTACTCATCAGTGAAATAAGTGATGTGGTTTTACAGGAAATAACGACGACGCACAAATTCGCTACTTGATTGCAAATCTAGTACAGAATCATCCAGATAAAAGCAAAGTGGCACGATTTTGTTATTGACGGCGTCGATGTTACCGGGCTGTCCCGCAAGAAGATGACCGGATAACAGCAACGCCGTGGATATGATGATGTTTACAGTTGGCGAAAGCGGCTCTGCACGCCAAATGTCTCTGAGGTGACATAGCGCTCAATATTGCGCAGTCGCTGTTCGCTGGCCATCAAGGTCGCGTCAGCGTCGTTCAGTAATTGCCCTGGCGTGCGAAATGCAACGTCTTGTTCGCGGTAGCTCGCCGCTGGCGCGGGGTCAAGCACAAAGCTGAGTACGAAATAAGCGACGATAGTGAAAAAGAACAGCCCGAAAATCATCGATAACACCACGATGGCCCGCACCAGTTTCACCGGTACGTCAAAGTAGCGAGCCAGCCCAGCACAGACGCCTTTGAACATGCCTTCTTCCGGTATGCGATATAATGTTTTACCTGACCATGTTTTCTTCATTACGATTTTCTCCAGTCCGGGTGTTCCGCATCCAGAATTTCTTCCAGTGTCTGAATTCGCTCGCGCATGCGGCGGGCGTCTTCCGTTAATTGCGTCAGACGCTGCATATCGCTTTGTCCTAGTTGAGCATTGTTTTGCTTACGCTGACTGTAATGTAGCCAAAGCCATATCGGTGCCACAAACAGCATGAAAATGGTCAGCGGTATGGCAAGAAACAAAGCACTCATCGTGTCTCCTTAATCATTATGTTCGCCGGTTTTGCTAAGGCTATCGCCAACCGTGACGATAGCCGGCCCGGTTATTCGGCTGATTTAACTTTAGCTTTAAGCTCAGCCAATTGCGCACTGATTTCATCATCCGCTTTCAATTCGGAGAACTGCTGATCCAGCGATTTGTGCTTGCCCAGCCCGATACTTTCCGCTTCGGCTTCCATCGTATCGATCCGTCGTTCGAACTGCTCAAAGCGCGCCATCGCTTCATCCAGCTTGCCGCTGTCCAGTTGACGGCGTACATCACGCGAGGAAGAGGCAGCCTGATGGCGTAGCGTCAACGCCTGCTGACGCGCACGGGTTTCCGTCAGTTTGTTTTCCAACTCGCCGATTTCTCGTTTCATGCGTTCCAGCGTTTCATCAATGCTTTCCGCTTCATGCTGCAACGTCACGATCAAATCGGTCAGTTTCTGTTTCTCAATCAGCGCGGCACGCGCCAGATCGTCTTTGTCTTTTCTCAGCGCCAACTCAGCCTTTTCCTGCCACTGCGCCTGCTGAGACAACGCCTGTTCAATACGGCGGGCAATCTGTTTCTTTTCTGCCAGCGCCCGTGCGGAGGTAGACCGAACCTCAACCAATGTATCTTCCATTTCCTGAATCATCAGCCGGACCAACTTCTGCGGATCTTCCGCTTTATCCAGTAATGAATTGATGTTGGCGTTCACGATGTCGGCAAAACGAGAAAAAATACCCATAATCATATCCTCTTCATGATTTCCAGCGCCTGATTACGCCTGATTTATGATCGCGACCGGTCATCAGCCGATTGCATGGTAGATATATCAATAAGCATGCCAACTTTTAATTAAAGATAACTTATTGAAAAATAAAGCAAGAAGAATTTTGACTATTTTTCATTACCCGCTAAATTAGTCAAATACGCTAACTGTTAGTAAAAATCACAGGATGCAACGCAATGGCGCATGAAAAAGAGAACTTACTGGGGGAAGCCAACAGCTTTCTTGAAGTGCTGGAACAGGTTTCACAACTGGCGCAACTTGCTAAACCCGTTCTGGTGATCGGCGAGCGCGGCACCGGTAAGGAGTTGATCGCCAGCCGGTTGCACTATCTTTCTCCCCGTTGGCAAGGGCCTTTTATTTCGCTGAACTGCGCGGCCTTAAATGAAAACTTGCTGGATTCCGAACTGTTCGGTCATGAAGCCGGCGCGTTTACCGGGGCGCAAAAGCGTCATCTGGGCCGCTTCGAGCGCGCTGATGGCGGTACGCTGTTTCTGGATGAATTGGCGACCGCGCCAATGCTGGTGCAGGAAAAACTATTACGGGTGATCGAATATGGCGTGCTGGAACGCGTCGGCGGCGGACAGGCGTTGCAGGTCGATGTGCGGCTGGTGTGCGCCACCAACGATGATCTGCCTGCGTTGGCCGCCAGCGGAAAATTCCGCGCCGACCTGTTGGATCGGCTGGCGTTTGATGTGGTTCAGTTGCCGCCGCTACGTGAGCGTCAACAAGATATCATGTTGCTGGCGGAACATTTTGCGATTCAGATGTGCCGCGAACTGCGGTTGCCGCTCTTCCCCGGTTTCACGTCACACGCCCGCGAAACGCTGCTGAACTATGGCTGGCCTGGTAATATCCGGGAACTGAAGAATGTCGTGGAACGTTCGGTTTACCGTCATGGCGGCAGCGATACGATGCTGGATACCATTATTCTCAACCCGTTTCAGAAATCGGGATCGGCTGACCTGGTTCCGCCTACCCGCCTTGCGGATGAATTACCCGATTTACCGCTGGATATGAAGCAATGGCAACTGGCTCAGGAACGTGCGCTTATCGAGCGCGCGCTGGATCAGACGCGTTTCAATCAGCGTAAGGCGGCGGAATTGCTAAGGCTAACCTATCACCAGTTACGTGGTCTGTTGAAAAAGCACGCTATCGCCGTTAATGAATAGTTTCACCCTCCCCGATGAACGAGGAGGGGTGAGGGGTAAAAACCAGCAGGCGCGCATCCGCCGCTGGCTTTTACCTGTAATTAAGGCTCAATTCCCCATACCAGTTGCCCTTTATCATAGACCGTCATGCGATCCCAGTCGGTAAAGACAGCGTTTTTGCCATTATAGGAATAGTCGTTGGTTTCATCGTAGTTACTCCAATCTAGCGGATGAATCCGCACCTGCACATCGCCGCTCTCGCCGCCAGCGGGGATAGTACCTGCCTCATCGTTGAAAGAGAGGACGACATAGCGGTTTGCCTTGTCCGTTCCGGTCAGCGGTTCAGTGCTGGCGATGACATTACTGGCGCCGATCATCGCCCAATCGATGAATATCTGAGCATCCGAACGACCATCATCGTTGAAGTAATAGCGGACTTTCACATCACTGAGCTTAACCTCGCGATTGCCGGTATTTTTAAGATTGAACACCAGATTCATGACATTATTATCAGGGGTGCTGTCGAGAGTGCGATGTTGCAGCAAGATTGTTCCCGTTCCGGTGTCAGGATTCTCCGGCGTCGGTGTCGGTGTCGGCGTTGGCGTCGGCGTAGTTGGCGGCGTAACGACGTCGGTTATCGGTTCAGCCCCCGCCCGGATCTGCTCTCTGACAAACCGGCCTGATGTCGACAGCGCCTGCGCTGTCCAGCCGCCGCTGGTGCTGGCGCCAGGCGCCAGCGCTGCGGATGCCTCCGCTTTATCCGTTAAAGACCAGTTAACCCAACTGATGCCACGATTATTCAAAAAATCGATCCAGGTCTGAGATTCCGGCAGGTACGGGCCGCCATTGCCGGACGCGTCACTGGTGCCCCACTCGCTGACAAAAATCGCCGCACCCCGGCTTTGCGCGTAATCTATCCGATCGCGTAAGGATTGCCCATGCGTACCCGCATAGAAATGTAGCGCGTACATGGTATTGGCGTCAGGCAACGGAGAATCCGCCGCATCGTGAATATCCTGACTCCAGGTGCCGGTTCCCACGATAATGATGTTGTCTGGATCTTTGGCGCGGATAGTTTGTGTGACTTCTAACGCATAAGGCCGGATCTGCGCATTCCAGGTCACGCCGCCGTTGGGTTCATTGGCAATTTCATAGATGATGTTAGGCGAGTTGCCATAAAGTTCGGCCATTTCGTTGAAGAAAGTTTTTGCCTGCGCTTTATAAGTATTTGGGTTGCCATCTGAAAGAATATGCCAGTCGACGATAATGTACACCCCAAGACTCTGCGCCGCCGCGACCGCCTCTTTAACCTTATTAATCAGAGAAGGATTGGAAATGTAGCCCCCCGCCTCAGTGTACATTGCCACTCGGAAGACTGATATTCCCCAGTCATCACGCAGCCACTGCATTGTATCCTTATTGACATAGTTGCCGTACCACTGCAAACCATGCGAACTGATCCCTTTCAGTTGCACCGCCTTACCACCGGCGCCGACCAGTTTGCCGTTGGCAATCGACAACTGCCCATATTGCTCTACCGGCGTGGCCGCCGCCGCTGACGACGAAAAAATCAACGCGACGCCCAGTAATGCGCTGACGGCGCCTGACGTTAATATCCTTACGCTCCTTATCCACTTCGTATTTATCCGCATATTCCTTATCTCCATTGTGAACACCCAGCTAATTGGGTTATTGCATAATACTGATGATTTATGTATCTGACGAAAAATTAAGAATCATCTTAAAATACTTGATTTTATTAATTATTTTTTCTGAAAAAGAATAATGTCGAACTATTTTGGCCAAAAAAAAAGCCAGCACGTGGGCTGGCTAAAATAATACTGGAAGCAATGTGAGCAATGTCGTGCTCTCCTTCAGTGCCTGCGAAGAAGCAACTGCTGAAGCGCGGGAGTAATGATAATAGTTATCAGTATCATCTGTAAAGCGGTTTGTTGAGAATATTTCTCATTTCCATATAAAGTATGGGGTTCTTAACGCATCGCGATTGCTCTGCCAACATGATTTTTTGGTTGTTTTTTAATCATATTCAGGCATATTTTTGTATAAAATCTTCCCAATGATCAGCAATTTGGCTAATATTCTGCAATTCCACCACCGAACTTCCATTATTTCTGACCATCATTTCAAACTGATCGAGCATATCGGCAAAACTCCGTGCGTTATCTGCGATGGAAAGCGTCTGCACCATTTCTCTCTGAGTGCGATGCGTACCCGCTTTGAATGTCTCAATATCGGATTGCGCGGCCTCGGTTCGTTTAGCGTCAGCGAAATCAATACTCAGCGCTAGCTCAGCCTCAGCCTGCCCCAGCAATAAATTATCCCGGCGCTTCACCAGCTTATCAATGTAGCGATTGATAACGCCTGAAGCCTGGGATCGATATCCCTCGGCAATAAAATGATCGTTAATAAACGTGAGTTTCTCTTTTTTCGCTGCAATATCAAACGCCAGCGTGGTGTCCGTCATGACGCCGTTAAGCGGGCTGGACAGCGCCTCATGCAGCGCTGCGGTTAACCTGACGGTTGACGATGTCGTCCCTTCCTGCGTCATCACAAACCATGAAGAAAAGTCGAAGGCGTCAGCCGCCGTAACCGGATCGCTAAACAGTGGGGAGGCCAGATTCGGAATGCGATTTAACTGAGCGGCAATCAATTGATCTCTAAGCTGTTTAACCGCCTCATCCTGCGCTTTAATTTGTTCTTCAGTCAGTGGACTTAAGGGATATTGATCATGTTGTTCAGTATGCTCTTTGCTGCGAGCCAGTCCCGCTTCCGAAAGCTGGATCACTTCAAAATTGGCTAGCGAAGCATCTGCGTTTAATACGTTTGAACTTTGCGCTGTGTCTTCCGTTGTATATGACGATAATGAAGGGGAAATTTTATAAAAGGTAATACCGTCCATCAAGAATTACTCCATTTTTCAGGTACGAATCTGGATTATTAACGGCATGGATGGGACTGGTATTTAGAAAAAAATCACCATTGCAGTGAGAAATCACTATTAACATGATCTACGACAACAATACACCACCGTAATACGGATTAAGTCCCCGTATCCATCATCGTTGACGTGGTGGAATTATTAGCGGTACGACTTACTCGCCCCGTTGGAAACGCAACTGGACAGCATTTCAATCCGCTATTTTTCGGCAATATTAATGTGATAGCGAATAAAAACAGGCGTATTCAATACAAACATCGAATACGCCCGGAAATAATTTATAAAATTGCCAACTTTATAAAAACTATATAGCTGACTCGCCTTCATACGCTTTTCTGTATAATTCGATCACCTCTTCTTTAGTGGCTTTACGAGGATTAGTCAGTTGGCAAACATCTTTTTTGGCATTTTCAGCCATGATAGCAAAATCTTCCGGCTTAACGCCGAGACTTTTCAGATCAGCCGGAATACCAACCTGTTTACTTAATCTTTGAATAGATTTTATTGCTTTAATCGCCGCTTCATCCGTGGAAATCCCGACGACATTTTCTCCCATTGCTTCGGCAATATCCCTGAAGCGGTTAAGATTACTCATTAAGTTAAACGATTCAACATAAGGAAGGAGAATGGCATTACAAACACCATGCGGTAAATTATAGAAACCGCCAAGTTGGTGAGCCATAGCATGCACATAGCCTAAAGAGGCATTATTAAATGCAATCCCGGCTAAATATTGGGCATAAGCCATATTGTCTCTGGCTTTCATGTACTCGCCATTGGCTACGGCTTTAGGTAAATATTGGGTGATCATTTGAATGGCTTTTAATGCCGCCGCATCGGTGAGCGGGTTTGCCATTGTTGACACATAGGCTTCAATTGCATGGGTTAACGCATCCATTCCTGTCGCGGCGGTCAATGACGGCGGCATACCCACCATTAATTCAGGATCATTAATCGAAATTTGAGGCGTAACACGCCAGTCCACAATCGCCATCTTAACTTTACGTTCGGTATCCGTAATAATACAAAAGCGAGTGATTTCGGAAGCCGTCCCCGCCGTGGTATTAATAGCCATTAACGGGATCATGTCATTATCGGATTTATCCAGACCTTCATAATCTCTTATATCCCCGCCATTGGAGGCAATAAGCCCAATACCTTTGGCACAGTCATGTGAAGAACCGCCGCCAAGAGAGACTATCGCATTACAATCATTTTCCCGATAGGCTTTAATTCCGTCCGCCACATTTTTATCTGTCGGATTAGGTTCCGCGCCACCAAAAATATATGTATCAATCCCAGCCTTGTTAAAAATTTCGGCAACCTTCTCCGCCATACCGTTCTGAGCAAGAAATTTATCAGTAACGATAAGCGCTTTTTTAACTTTTAACGTTTTTGCCAACACCCCGGCCTCTTGTACACTGCCTTCTCCGAAAACATTTCGTGTCGGTAAAAAATAATAATTTGGCATAATATTTCCTCTTATGAACAAGTCTTCACAATGTGTCCATTAATTCATTTCAACAATCAAAATAAGAATAAAAAATGGAATAAAAAACTAAAGAAAATACCGCTATCCTCCTTGAATCTGAACATAACGTTAGGGTATCGATCCCGTGTTAATCATAGATAAAATCTGAAGTTACTCTATGAAAATAAAAGAATGATTGTGAAGTAACTCACAAAATTTGGGTATAGCATCGGGCATCCGGTACTCCGGGATCTCGCGCGATAAAGGGCCCAGACGAGGAAAGCGGCGCCACCATGAAAACAGGCGGTTCTGGCGCGCAAATGATGGGAAAATCGCCAGACGCGCACAACACAGTGGGGAGGATGGCGAGAGTGCGGTACACTCTGTGTATTACGCCTTGACTGAAAAAACCGTATGTCTGGAAAATTTTGTTTCGCACTGGCATTCGTTTGGGTAGCGTTGCCCGCATTGGCGGCGCCTTCGCCGGCAACGCAGCAGACGTCTATCCGCCAAAGCGGTTTCGTTTATTGTGTGAATGACGTGCTGAACACGTTTAATCCGCAGATGGCGCGCAGCGGTATCACCATCGATACGCTGGCGGCGCAACTTTATGATCGCCTGCTGGATGTCGATCCTTATACTTACCGCCTGATGCCGGAACTTGCCCAACGCTGGGAAGTGCTGGACAACGGCGCCGCCTACCGCTTCTATCTACGTCGCGACGTCCCCTTTCAGACCACGGACTGGTTCCGACCGACCCGCAATATGAACGCCGACGACGTGCTGTTCAGCTTTCAACGCATGCTGGATGAGAAGCATCCCTATCATGATGTCAACGGCGGCGATTACCCCTATTTCGACAGTCTCCAGTTTGCCGATGCGGTGCAAAGTATACGTAAGCTGGGCGAATACACGGTTGAGATCCGGCTCAACAGCCCGGATGCCTCTTTTCTGTGGCATCTGGCGACGCATTACGCGCCCATTCTCTCCGCCGAATATGCTCAGAAACTGACAACCGAGGAAAAACAGGCATTGATTGACCGGCAGCCGGTCGGCACCGGCCCTTATCGACTCAACGAATATCGTAACGGACAATACATTCGCTTGACGCGTAATGAAGCCTACTGGCGCGGGTTGCCCCGCATGGCGCAGGTGGTCGTTGATTTAGGCTCCGGCGGGACGGGCCGTTTATCCAAGCTGCTGACCGGCGAATGTGACGTGCTTGCCTACCCCGCCGCCAACCAACTGACCATCTTGCGTAACGATCCCCGCTTACGCTTATCGTTGCGTCCCGGTATGAATGTCGCTTATCTCGCGTTCAACGTGCGCAAGCCGCCGCTGGATAACCGCCAGGTTCGGGAAGCGATCGCGCTGGCGATAAACAATGACCGACTCATGCAATCCATTTATTACGGCACGGCGGAAACCGCCGCATCGATCCTGCCGCGAGCATCCTGGGCCTATGACCATGACGCGCAGATAACCGAATACAATCCAGCCAAATCCCGTCAGTTATTGCAGGAACTGGGCATGACGAACCTCAGCTTGCGTTTGTGGGTGCCTAGCGCCTCGCAACCCTACAATCCAAGCCCGCTGAAAACCGCAGAACTGATTCAGGCGGATCTGGCGCAAGTGGGCATCCAGGTAACGATTGTGCCGGTGGAAGGCCGTTATCAGGAAGCAAAGCTGATGGGGCAAAGTCACGATTTGACGCTGGCAGGCTGGGCCACCGACAGTAATGACCCGGATAGTTTTTTCCGTCCGCTGCTCAGTTGCGCGGCGATCCGTTCGCAAACCAACTATGCTCACTGGTGTGACCCAACGTTTGACGAGGTGTTGCAAAACGCCTTGTCTTCACAGCAACTTTCTAATCGTATTGAATATTATCAACAGGCGCAAAAGATCCTGGCGCAACAGCTTCCCGTGTTGCCGCTGGCGTCCTCATTGCGTTTGCTGGCTTATCGTTATGATATGAAAGGTCTGGTGCTTAGTCCGTTCGGTAACGCCTCTTTCGCGGGCGTGTTTCGAGAAACGTCCCAGCCCGTGACGCCTTCTTCACAGGAAACGCTTGAAGTTGAAGGAGATCTGCCGTGATTATCTTTACTCTGCGTCGGCTGGTGTTGCTGCTGGTGACGCTGTGCCTGCTGACGCTGGTAGGATTCAGTCTGAGCTACTACACGCCGCATGCGCCGCTCAATGGCGCGGCGCTGTTCGACGCTTATCATTTTTATCTTTCCGGCCTGCTACAGGGCGATTTCGGTCGATCCAGCATTAATGGTCAGGCGATCAGCGAACAGTTGAAAGAGGTTTTCCCCGCCACGATCGAGCTTTGCGTGCTGACGTTTATGCTGTCGTTGCTGATCGGTATCCCGCTGGGCATCACCGCGGGCGTGATGCAGAATCGCGGCCCGGATATCGTGATCAGTACGCTGGCGCTCATCGGTTTTTCGATACCGGTTTTCTGGCTGGCGTTGCTGCTGACCCTGTTTTTTTCGCTTCACCTCGGCTGGCTGCCGGTTTCCGGTCGCTTTGATTTGCTCTATCAGGTCGAGCCCGTCACCGGATTTGCGCTGATTGACGCCTGGCTGTCTGATTCGCCCTATCGCGGTGAAATGATGATCAGCGCGCTCCGTCATCTGATCCTGCCCATCACCGTTCTTGCTGTGGGCCCGACTACCGAGGTGATCCGCCTGATGCGTATCAGCACCACCGAGGTAATTGGCAAAAACTACATCAAAGCCGCCGCCACCCGCGGCTTGTCCAAGCTGACCATCATCCGCCGTCATGTGCTGCATAACGCGCTGCCGCCGATTATGCCTAAGCTGGGGTTACAGTTCTCCACCATGCTGACGCTCACCATTATTACCGAAGTGGTGTTTAGCTGGCCGGGGCTAGGGCGCTGGCTGGTCAATGCCATTCGCCAACAGGATTACGCGGCTATCTCGGCGGGGGTCATGGTGGTTGGCGCTATGGTGATCACAGTTAACGTGCTGTCTGATATTTGGGGTGCGATGACGAACCCGCTGAAGCATAAGGAATGGTATGCCCTTCGATAACGTTTACAGCGAAAAACGCTTACCCAGCCGACTGGCGGATACGTGGCGGGTATTCCATCAGGATACGCTGGCGATGATCGGCTTTTATAGCTTTCTCATTCTGCTCGGTCTGTGCCTGTTTGGAAAATTGCTGACGCCGTATGCCGTGGATCAGCAATTTCTCGGTTATCAACTGTTGCCGCCGTCCTGGTCGCATTATGGGGAAGTCTCTTTCTTCCTCGGCACTGACGATCTGGGGCGCGATCTGCTCAGTCGTGTGCTCAGCGGCGCGGCGCCCACGGTGGGATCGGCGCTGATCGTCACCTATGCCGCCGCATTGTTCGGCATTGTGCTGGGGGTAATGGCTGGCGTGACGCATGGCCTGCGCTCCGCGATGCTCAATCATATTCTTGATACGTTGTTATCCATTCCGTCGTTGCTGCTGGCGATTGTGGTGATTGCATTCATCGGCCCCAAACTCGAACACGCGATGTTGGCGGTATGGCTGGCGCTGTTGCCTCGCATGGTGCGAACCATCTACAGCGCGGTGCATGATGAGATGAACAAAGAGTATGTCATCGCCGCCCGGCTTGATGGCGCTTCAACTCGTTATATCATCTGGTATGTGGTCTTGCCGAATATTGCCGCCTTGTTGGTTTCCGAGTTCACCCGCGCCTTGTCCATCGCCATTTTGGACATTGCCGCGTTAGGTTTTCTCGATCTGGGCGCGCAGCTTCCCACCACCGAATGGGGAGCCATGCTCGGCAACTCGTTGGAACTGGTGTATGCCGCGCCGTGGACCGTCATGTTGCCCGGCGCCGCCATTACCCTGAGCGTGCTGATCGTCAACCTGCTGGGCGATGGCATCCGCCGCGCCCTGATCGCTGAAACGGAATAATGGCGGAGACGAAATTATGCCACTCCTTGATATTCGTAATCTGACCATTGAATTTCTAACCCCTGATGGCGCGATCAAAGCCGTAGATCGGGTCAGCATGACGTTAAACGAAGGGGAAATTCGCGGGCTGGTGGGGGAATCAGGCTCTGGTAAAAGTCTGATTGCCAAAGCCATTTGTGGGATCACCAAAGATAACTGGCGGGTAACCGCCGATCGCTTCCGTTTTGACGATATCGACTTGCTGCGACTGTCGTCACGCGAGCGACGCAAACTGGTGGGACACAATGTCTCCATGATTTTTCAGGAACCGCAGTCCTGTCTCGATCCATCCGAAAGCATTGGGCGACAACTGATGCAGGCCATCCCCGGCTGGACCTACAAAGGCCATTGGTGGCAGCGCCTCAACTGGCGCAAACGCCGGGCTATCGAGTTGCTGCACCGCGTCGGCATCAAAGATCATAAAGACATCATGGGCAGCTATCCCTACGAACTGAGCGACGGAGAATGCCAGAAAGTGATGATCGCCATTGCACTGGCGAACCAACCGCGTCTGCTCATTGCCGATGAACCCACCAACGCGATGGAATCGACGACTCAGGCGCAGATTTTTCGTCTGCTGTCGCGTCTGAATCAGAATAACAACACGACCATTTTGCTGATTAGCCATGACCTGCAAACCATGAGCAAATGGGCCGATAGAATCAATGTACTTTACTGCGGTCAGACGGTGGAAAGCGCGACCAGCGAAGATCTGATTAGCGCGCCGCACCACCCTTACACCCAGGCATTGATTCGGGCGATGCCGGATTTTGGCCGTTCGTTGCCGCATAAGAGTCGGCTGAACACGCTGCCGGGCGCGATCCCATCACTGGAGCATTTGCCTGTGGGATGCCGTCTGGGGCCTCGCTGCCCTTATTCGCAGAAACAATGCATGCAAACCCCGCTGCTGCTCCCGGTGAAAAACCATTGGTACGCCTGCCACTTTCCGCTCAACATGGAGGAATCCTGATGGTTGAAACTTTGCTGGAAGCCCGTAATCTGACCAAAACATTCCGCTATCGAACCGGATTGTTTCGTCGGCAACATGTTGAGGCCGTGAAGTCCGTCAGCTTTACCTTACGTGAACGCCAGACGTTGGCGATCATCGGAGAAAACGGTTCAGGAAAATCCACGCTGGCGAAAATGTTGTCCGGCATGGTGGCACCGACCTCAGGCGAATTGCTGATCGACGATCATCCTTTGCATTATGGTGATTATCGTTACCGCAGCCAGCGAATCCGTATGATCTTTCAGGATGCGGGCAATGCGCTCAATCCGCGCCAGCGCATCGGGCAGTTGCTGGATGTACCGCTGCGGCTTAATACCGATCTCACGCCTCAGGCGCGTGAAAAAGCCATTAACCAGACGCTGCAACAGGTCGGTCTGCGCCCCGATCACGCTTACTACTATCCCCATGCGCTGGCTCCCGGTCAGAAACAGCGTGTCGGTCTGGCGCGCGCCCTGATCCTGCAACCTAAAGTCATTGTGGCGGATGAAGCGCTGGCCTCGCTGGATATGTCCATGCGCTCACAAATCATCAACCTGATGCTGGAACTTCAGGAAAAACACGGCATCTCTTATATTTACGTGACGCAGCATCTGGGAATGATGAAACATATCAGCGATCAGATTCTGGTGATGCACGCCGGAGAGGTGGTCGAACGCGGCAGTACCGCCGAAGTGCTGGCCTCGCCGCTGCACGATCTGACCAAGCGCCTGATCGCCAGCCACTTTGGTGAAGCGCTGAGCGCCGATGCCTGGCGGCGTGACGGCGCTCAGCTTTAAGCGCGTTTTGATGCTGAAGAAACAGACAAAAAAGGTCGATACTGCTCGGAGTACCCTTATCGGCCTCAGGCATGGTAGAATCGCCCGGTTTATTCACTTCGATCATCATTAACTGATTACGTAATCGCTGATGATCGCTGCAACAATGATCACAAGGATTACTGCTATGGGTTTTCTTACCGGTAAGCGCATTCTGGTAACTGGTGTTGCCAGTAACCGTTCCATTGCATTCGGTATCGCGCAGGCGATGCACCGTGAAGGTGCTGAACTGGCGTTCACGTATCAAAACGATAAACTGAAATCTCGCGTTGAAGACTTTGCCAGCGAACTGGGATCAAGCATTGTTCTGCCCTGTGATGTCGCGGAAGATGCAAGTATTGAAGCGCTGTTTGCTGAATTGGCTAACGTATGGCCAAACTTTGATGGCTTCGTTCACTCCATTGCTTATGCGCCGGGCGATCAGCTTGACGGCGACTATATTGATGCCGTAACCCGCGAAGGTTTCGGCGTTGCGCACGATATCAGTTCTTATAGCTTTGTCGCGATGGCCAAAGCCTGTCGTAAAATGCTGAATCCTCATTCTGCGCTGGTCACGCTGTCCTATCTGGGCGCAGAACGCGCCATTCCTAACTACAACGTGATGGGTCTGGCAAAAGCCTCTCTGGAAGCGAACGTGCGTTATATGGCAAACGCCATGGGTGCGCAGGGCGTGCGCGTCAACGCCATCTCAGCCGGCCCGATCCGTACACTGGCTGCCTCTGGCATTAAAAACTTCAAGAAGATGCTGTCTCACTGTGAAGCGGTTACGCCAATCCGCCGGGTGGTGACCATTGAGGATGTCGGTAACTCAGCCGCCTTCCTGTGCTCCGATCTGGCTGCCGGTATTTCCGGTGAAGTGCTGCACGTCGATGGTGGTTTCAACATCACCGCGATGAGTGAGTTAGAATTGGATTAACATTCCATTTCGCTAGCAATACGATGTCCTCTGCCCCACACTGTTGGGGCATTTTTATATTTCCTGCCTGCTCCCCCTGATAAGCGAGTACCCGGCGTTTAGCCGTTCAAACTCGAAATGTTGTTGAGAAGAAAGAATTATCTGTTTATTTTTGGTCACGAAAATGGCTTCAATATCCGGTCTGGTGCGTAAATACGCGATACCGTCATCGACGCCCATGCCATAGAGCAACGTAGAATAAATATCGCCGTCAATAGAGTTGTCCGAGATAATGGTGACGCTATGCAGTTCATTATCCAGCGGGTAGCCAGTGACGGGATTTAAGATGTGGTGGTACACCTGGTCATCAATGGTAAAAAAACGCTCATAAACGCCAGACGTCACCACCGACTTATTAATCACCCGGATCACCCCCAGCAAATCATCCCGCTGCGCGAACGGCCTTTGCAGCCCGACGCTCCAGTACCCTTGCGTCAATGAGCGGCCAATGGCAAGGACATTACCGCCAAGATTGATTACCGCGTGATAAACCCCACACTGGTACAGCAAACTTCTGATGCGATCCGCAATATATCCTTTGGCGATCGCGCCTAAATCGATTTCCATCCCTGCCTGCGCCAGAAAAACAGCGCGGTCTTCCTCATTCAGCATCACATGCTCAGGATTGGTCAATGCCAGTGCGCTAGCTATTTTTTTCGCATCAGGCACGGCGCAACCGTTAAATCCTATTTTCCATAGTTTCACTACCGGGCCAATGGCGAGATTAAAGCAACTGCCGTTTATCAGGCTGGCGGCTTTCGCTTGTTTGATGAGGCTGAAAACCAGGGGGCTGACCGTTACGAAATGTTGCCCCGCCGCGTAATTGACGCTCATCACCTCCGACTGCGACCGATTGACGGTCAGACGATCTTCAAGCTGCCTGATATGGTGAAATACCTGTTTAACCAGCGTTTCATCATGCACAAACATTTTCAACACTATCGGGCTGCCCATTAGATGAGCGGTATAGGAATAGATTTCACTGACAGATTTCATGATAGACAGGTCGGCGGATGAGGTGGCGGAATAAACAAAGAGAGGCGTCCTGACGGACGCACTCCCTGTCTTGCAATTAACTCATTCAAACGTTTATGAAACAGCTTTTAATGGAACATCCGCTCCTTCAAAATCCACCTGCGTCACGTTATCCGATGATTTCGCATAGACGGCGGCCTGCATACCGGAGCGAATACCGAAAATAATGATATCCGCCACGGCATTGCCGCCAATGCGGTTGGCGCCATGAATACCGCCGACCACTTCTCCGGCGGCATAGACGCCGGGGATAGCCTGTTTGCCGCTATTGAGCACTTCTGTATCGGCATTGATCACCACGCCGCCCATAGTATGGTGAACGCCGGGCGCGACTCTGATGGCATAGAAGGGCGCGCTATCGAGCGGGTCGCGCATACCGGTCGTTCTGCCGAAATCGTCGTCATGCTTGTTATTGACAAACACATTGTAGCGGTTGATGGTCGCTTGCAACGTCGCCAGATCAATATCCAGTTTTTCCGCCAGTTCAGCAATGCTTTGTCCACTCACGCTCAACCCTTGCGAAACATATTCCTCGACCGCCATATTACGCTTTCTCACCTGCTCATCGAACAGAATATAGGCGAATTTTTCCGGCAGACCGACAATAGCCGCGGAAACCTTGTCGCGGGTTTCCAGTTCATTGAAAAACCTTTCGCCGCGCTGTGAAACCAGGATTGCGCCGCCGCCGCGAATCGATTCCGATATCAGATAAGAAGTCGTTTGCTCCACCGTCGGATGCGTTTGGATTTCGCCCATATCAACGGTGTCGGCGCCCATTTGCTGCAACAGACGAATACCGCCGCCGGTCGCCCCTTTATGGTTGGTTGTCACAAACCCATCCAAATCAGGGCGATAGTTAACCACCATCGACGAATTAGCGCTGAAACCGCCTGTCGCCACAATAACGGCTTTGGTTGCAATGATTTTCTCTTCATTCTCATCATCAAGGATGCGCACACCGCTTACCCGGCCATGTTCCTGAAGGATTTCCGTCACCGTGGTATCCAGCATGACATCAATATTGCGCTTGTTGATGTTTTTCACCAGACCGCTGATCAAATAGCCGCCGACCGCCGCGCCGCTGGCGGGCCGATGCGTTCTGTCGATGCTCATCCCGCCAGTGGTGGTGATATCGCTCAGTTCGATATCGTGATCGGCAAGCCAGTCGATCGCGTTGGCGGCATGCTCGACAAAATATTTCACCAGCGTCGGATTGTTTTTGTGTTGGCCGCTTTTCAACGTCTCGTTGTAGAACAGCGTCCGGCTATCATCAATACCTTTGATTTTCTGGAAAACCGTTTCAGCGGCATTCATACCGGCTGATGCCTTGATGGTATTACCGCCGATAACCGGCATTTTTTCGATGATGATGACGCTGGCGCCCGCTTCGCTAGCCTGGATCGCCGCCGCCAGTCCCGCCCCGCCACTGCCGATCACCACAACATCGACTTCCTGCTGCTCATCGGGGTTGCCGCCCTCCTCAAGAATGGCTTCCTTGCAGGATTTCACCATCGCTTTGGTTACCGCTTTCTTAATCGCTTCACTTTGCGCCGTCGCGCCGGTTACCGCATCGACATGCGGACTGTTGGTGTCCAGAATCCGGCTTCTGATCACGTCGAAACTGATCAGCAACGATTCATCGATCCCGGCGTTATCCGCCAGTTCAATATTTTTTATTCGATCAGGTTCAAAGCTGACATTCACCTTCAGTTCGCCGCTTTCATCCTGTACTTTTTCCTGATATACCCCGGCTTTGAATTTCTTGCCGGTTAGATTCACATCCCGAATCATCGCTTCCACCAGGGAGAAACGCCATAAGGGTTCCGGGATCATTAACGCTTCACGTTTATCGCTATTGATATAAAGCTCGATATTTTGCGCGTCGGCAATTCGATCAGTCCAATCAGGATAAGCGATACACCCTCTGCCCACCGCGATCAGGTCATAACCATTTTCCAGCGCAGTTTCGGCGTCCGTTTTATTCACAATTTCGCCGACGCCGATAACCGGAATTTCGGCAAGTTTGGCGGAGCGCCGGGCGACATATTTTTTAATCAACGGCGTGGGATCATCAATATCGTTCAGTGACGGACGTAAAATATTCCCCATGGAAAAGTGGACATAATCCAGGCCTTTTTCCGCCAGTTTCTCTAACAAATATAACGTGTCGTCAAAACGAATGCCGGGTTCTTCTATTTCTTCGGGCGAAAAGCGATAACCGATAATAAATGAACGATCCGCATATTTATTTACCATTTCATGAGTAATATTCAGAATGGCTAAAGGAAATTGCGCGCGTTTATCTCTGCTGCCGCCCCATTTATCGGTGCGTTGATTGGAATTGGGGGAGTAAAATTGCTGGATCAGATAGGTGTTGGCGCCATGAATTTCCACGCCGTCGAACCCCGCTTGAATGGCCCGGTATACCGCATCGCCGAACTTCCCGACCATTTCCTCCACTTCATCGCCGGTCAAGGCGACAGGCGTCGCCGCACCCGCTCTGGGCGCTGCCAGCGCGCTGGGCGCCACCGGCGTCGCGCCGCCGATAAACCGTGGTTCCACCATGCGACCGCCGTGGTAAATCTGAAGCACCGCTTTCGAGCCTCTGGCTTTAATTGCCGTGGCGATCTTAGCCAGCCCGTCGATTTTATCGTCTTTATCGATCCCTATCGCGCCGGGGAAAGCCAGCCCCTTATCATCAACAAAACAACATTCCACAATCACCGTGCCGATACTGCCGGCCCGCTGCTCATAATATTCGATTAATTCTTTTGTAACACTCCCATCAAAAAATCCACTACAGGTGGTCATCGGCGCCATAAGCACTCTATTTTTGAGCGTAACGCCGTTGGGTAATGTGAAAGATTTTAACAATTCAAGGTTAATATCCGTCATGGTGAACACTCCACTTTAAAATAAAAAATTTCGCTTAAAAAGAGCACAATAAAGCCATGGTTTTTTCGTTATTTGTTCGGCTGGCTAATAATGTTATTAATTACTAAGTATGGGTTTTTTTTAATGTTATAAAACGTTTTTTTAATATTTTAACTGCTACATATAAATACATTTAGTAGGGTTATTGGCGATTATTTTTGTCAACGTTAATACACGCTATTTTTATTAACATATTTGCATCTTCGAAAGAAATTAAACCATAAATATTTACGTTTTATGTAACAAAAAAGGGAATTAATCGTCGGCTGACATTATTTAGCGCTTGTCACCTAAAAAGCACCTTTTCCTGTGCCGAACGGCGTAAAGCACTCAGTCACATTTTAACCGTCGATAAATACTCTCTATCCGCATGATGCAGACCACATGGAATGCTTGCCGCCAGCACGTGATTCGCGTAAAACTGTCAGCCGCTAATCGAGCTACTGACAACCGTATTTCTGGACGCTATGTTTCAAGATAATCCGCTGCTTGCACAGCTAAAACAGCAACTTCATTCGCAGACGCCACGGGTTGAAGGTGTCGTCAAAGGCACTGACAAAGGCTTTGGTTTTCTTGAAGCTGATGCGCAAAAAAGTTATTTCATCCCGCCTCCGCACATGAAAAAGGTGATGCACGGCGATCGCATCACCGCCACGCTGCATACCGAAAAAGAGCGTGAGATTGCCGAACCGGAATCCCTGATCGAACCATTTCTGACCCGCTTTGTCGGGCGTGTACAGAAAAAAGACGATCGTCTGTCCATTGTCCCCGATCATCCGTTGCTGAAGGATGCAATCCCGTGCCGTGCCGCGCGTGATGTCAGTCATTCGTTTCAGGATGGTGACTGGGCGGTAGCGGAAATGCGCCGCCATCCGCTGAAAGGCGATCGGGGATTCCACGCCGAACTGACCCAATACATTACCACTGGCGATGATCCGTTAGCACCGTGGTGGGTGACGTTGTCACGTCACAATCTGGAGCGCGCCGCGCCGGAAGCGGAAGCGACGGAACGTCATGACGGCGAACTGATACGTGAAGATCTGACCGCGCTAAGTTTTGTCACCATCGATAGCGCCAGCACCGAAGATATGGATGATGCCCTGTTCGCTCAGGATAATGGTGATGGTTCGCTGCAACTGACTATTGCGATCGCTGATCCGACCGCCTATGTCGCCGCTGGCAGCGAACTGGATGATATCGCCCGTCGGCGGGCTTTCACCAACTATCTGCCTGGCTTCAATATTCCGATGTTGCCGCGTCCGCTGTCAGACGATATCTGCTCGCTGCGGCCAAATGAGCGACGCCCGGTTCTGGCTTGCCGCGTGACTATTGGCGCCGATGGCGCGCTGGGCGACGATATCCATTTCTTCGCCGCCTGGATCGAATCCAAAGCCAAGCTGGTTTATGACGAGGTTTCCGACTGGCTGGAAGAAAAAGGCGCATGGCAGCCGTCCAGCGACGCTATTGCTGAACAAATTCGCCTGTTGCAACGCATTTGTCTGGCGCGCAACGAATGGCGTAATACTTATGCGCTGGTGTTTAAAGATCGCCCGGATTACCGCTTCCTGCTGGGAGAAAAAGGCGAAGTGCTGGATATCGTGGTTGAACCGCGCCGCATCGCCAACCGCATCGTAGAAGAAGCGATGATCGCAGCCAACGTCTGCGCGGCGCTGGTGCTGCGCGATAAGCTGGGTTTCGGCATTTACAATATTCACAACGGATTTGATCCGGCTTCGGTCGAACAGGCGGTTAGCGTACTGGAAACCCACGGCATCAAAGCCGACGCGCAGGCGTTGCTGACGTTGGAAGGCTTCTGTGCGCTGCGTCGTGAACTGGATGCTCAACCCACGTCGTTTCTTGACAGCCGTATCCGCCGCTTCCAGTCTTTCGCCGAAGTCAGCACCACGCCGGGGCCGCATTTTGGCCTGGGTCTGGAAGCTTATGCCACCTGGACCTCACCGATTCGCAAGTACGGCGACATGGTTAACCATCGCCTGCTGAAAGCGGTGATCACCCAGCAGTCAGTGGAAAAACCGCACGATGACGTGACCATTCAATTGGCTGAGCGTCGCCGCCTGAACCGTATGGCGGAACGTGACGTCGGCGACTGGTTGTATGCCCGTTTCCTGAAGGACAAGGCCGGAACAGATACCCGCTTCGCCGCCGAAATCGCGGATGTGACGCGCGGCGGTCTGCGCGTTCGCCTGCTGGACAATGGCGCGATGACGTTTATCCCCTCCTCCTTTATCCACGCCGTGCGCGATGAACTGGTTTGCAGCCAGGAGATGGGCACCGTCTCCGTCAAAGGCGACGTCGTGTACCGTCAGGGCGATACGCTTGATGTCATGATCGCGGAAGTCCGGCTGGAAACCCGCAGCATTCTGGCAAAACCCGCCGCATAACGCCCCTTCTCCCGCGCCTGATACCGTTAGTTTGCGCTATCGGTATCAGGTGCGGGTTAACACCCTGTTATCCTCTGCCTCTGTATTTAATTTTATTTACAAAAACTTATTGTTGCTCACATTTTCACAGCCCTGCTCTTCTCTTCGCCATTAAACCCACTATTGTTAAATTGCATTAACATTCGCGCTATCTCTCTTCCTGAATACGAAGGAGCCGTGGTTATGAATAATGTCAAGAGCATCGTGATCTGGCTGTTGGTCGGTATTGTGGGAGCCGTTGCTTTCGCTATGCTGGCCTTAAGCCGTGGTGAACCGGTCAATGCCGTGTGGTTGGTGGTTGCTTCCGTGGCGTGTTACAGCATTGCTTATCGTTTTTACAGTTTATTTATCGCCAAAAAAGTCTTTGAACTGGATGACCGTCGTTTGACGCCAGCCGAGCGACATAATGATGGACTCGATTACGTCCCGACCAATAAATGGGTGTTGTTCGGTCACCATTTTGCGGCTATTGCCGGCGCTGGCCCGCTGGTGGGCCCGATTCTGGCGGCGCAAATGGGTTTCCTGCCCGGCACCATCTGGATTCTGGTCGGCGTGATGCTGGCGGGCGCGGTACAGGATTTTCTGGTGCTGTTTATCTCGACACGCCGTGACGGACGTTCCTTAGGCGAAATGGCCAAACAGGAACTAGGCGCTTTCGCCGGTATCATTACCATGCTGGGGGCGCTGGGCGTGATGATCATCATTCTCTCCGCGCTGGCGTTGGTGGTAGTCAAAGCGTTGGCTGAAAGTCCGTGGGGCGTGTTCACCATTGCCGCCACTATTCCTATCGCGCTCTTTATGGGTGTGTATATGCGTTTTCTGCGTCCTGGCAAAATCGCGGAAGTCTCGTTAATTGGCTTTGTACTGATGATGCTGGCGATCGTTTATGGCGGCAATGTCGCCGCGCATCCTTATTGGGGGCCGTTCTTCACCCTGAAAGGCACCACATTAACCTTGATTCTGGTGATCTACGGTTTTATCGCTTCAGTGCTCCCGGTCTGGTTGCTGCTGGCGCCGCGTGATTACCTGTCAACGTTCCTGAAAATCGGCGTCATCGTCGGTCTGGCGGTCGGTATTGTCTTTGCCATGCCGGAAATGAAAATGCCGGCGGTGTCACGATTTATTGACGGCAGCGGGCCGGTGTTCTCAGGCAGTCTGTTCCCCTTCCTGTTTATTACCATCGCCTGTGGCGCGATTTCCGGTTTCCACGCGCTGGTATCGAGCGGAACCACGCCCAAACTGGTTGAACGTGAAAGCCATATCCGTTTTATTGGCTACGGCGCCATGTTGATGGAATCTTTCGTCGCGATCATGGCGTTGATCTGTGCTTCGGTCATCGAGCCGGGAATTTATTTCGCCATGAACGCCCCGGCTGCGCTGATCGGGACGACGGTGGAAAACGCCGCGCAAGTCATCAACAGTTGGGGCTTCGTGATCACCCCGCAAGAACTGACGACAATCGCGCGTGATGTTGGTGAAGCCTCTGTGCTATCCCGTGCGGGCGGTGCGCCAACCTTTGCGGTCGGCATGGCGTATATCATCACCGAGATTTTCAACAGTCGAGCGATGATGGCGTTCTGGTATCACTTCGCTATTCTGTTTGAAGCGCTGTTTATTCTGACGGCGGTTGATGCCGGTACGCGGGCCTGCCGTTTTATGGTGCAGGATCTGGTGGGCGTCGCAATCCCGCGTCTGGCGAACAGCCACTCATGGCTGGGAAATCTGGCGGGAACAACCGTTGCTGTCGCTGGCTGGGGATTCTTCGTCTATCAGGGCGTTATCGATCCGCTTGGCGGCATCAATACACTCTGGCCGCTGTTCGGTATCGGTAACCAGATACTGGCTTCAATGGCGTTGATCCTCGGTACGGTGGTGTTGTTCAAGATGAAGAAACAGCGCTATGCGTGGGCCACTATCCTGCCGACGGTATGGTTGTTCATCACCTCAATAACAGCAGGGTGGCAGAAGATTTTCCACGAAAACCCCAGTATCGGTTTTCTGGCGCAGGCAAAACGCTTTGCCGCCGGTATTGAACAAGGCATGTTGATCGCGCCCGCCAAAAGTATTAAGGACATGGAAACCATCGTGTTCAGCAACCAGATAAACGCGGCGCTATGCGGTTTCTTTATGCTGGTCGCCGTCACGATGCTGATTTCAGCGTTCTTTATTATCCGTCGGGCATTAAACAGTACTGAACCAACCGCGAAAGAAACCGCCGTTGTGTTGCGTGAAGAGTCTGGTCACGGTTAAGAATTTCAACGGCAACATAATTTATCCTGCAAAGCAATCCCTCCGCCGGAGGGATTGCTTACCGGCGTGAATCGCTTATAAATTACTGTCCGTAATAAGCATTTTTACCGTGTTTACGCAGATAGTGTTTATCCAGCAAGGTTTGTTGCATATCACGCAGTTCTGGCGTCAACTGACGCGAAAAAATCCCCATATAAGCGATTTCTTCCAGCACGACGGCGTTATGTACCGCGTGATCGGCATCCTTACCCCAGGCAAACGGGCCATGCGAGTTGACTAAAACCGCAGGCACATCCGCCGGTGAAAGCTGGCGAGTCTGGAAGGTTTCAACAATCACGTTGCCTGTTTCCCATTCATAACGTCCGTTGATCTCTTCGTCCGTCATCCGGCGCGTGCAGGGAATGCCGCCATAGAAATAATCAGCATGGGTGGTTCCCCAGGCAGGAATATCTTTTCCAGCCTGCGCCCAGATCGTGGCATGACGGGAATGGGTGTGTACAATACCGCCAATATCGGCAAACGCCAGATACAGCACACGGTGGGTATCAGTATCCGAAGAGGGTTTTTTTCCGCCTTCCACGACTTCCCCGCTTGCCAGATCCACCACCGCCATGTCGTCTACCGTCATCGCCGCATATTCAACCCCTGATGGCTTGATCACCATCAGACCTTGCTGACGATCCACCGCGCTGACATTTCCCCAGGTAAATGTCACCAAATGATGCCGAGGTAATGCCAGATTAGCATCCAACACCTGTTTTTTTAGCGCTTCCAACATGCAGGTCTCCACCAGCGACAGGACTATTATGCCATTCTCGCGGTCACGCTCATGCCTCGCTATGGGTGAAATCGCTAAAGATCCGGTGACGTTCTGCTGCAACGCAGGATTTAATACCTGCTGCGCATTGCCAAAAGTCTCTGTTTTTTACCAATTCTTGCTATCTATAAATTGATGTGTGGGAATTAAGAGTTTTTACCTGTTACGCCATTTTCCGATGAATATACTACGCTTTAAGCAAAGGATGGCGGCACGTTATTATTTAATACCGTGAAAAAGTTATTTTTCGATATTTTCCTCACTTAAAATGCGTGAGGCCAGGAATCAGAAGGGGAAATACATGAAGTTAAACAAACGTTTTGCTACTGCTGCATTAGCCATTACTTTGGCGGTTACTCTGGCTGGCTGTTCAAATATGTCTAAACGCGATCGTAACACAGCAATTGGCGCTGGCGCCGGCGCCGTAGGCGGTGCCATCTTAACCGATGGCGGAACACTGGGTACATTGGGTGGCGCGGCGATCGGTGGTTTGATTGGCCGTCAGGTAGACTAACGAATTCTCTGACAGCAGGCTGATTTACGAGCCTGCTGTTATTCATGCTTATCCACCCGCCAGTTTGACTTTCATTCCTTTGGCTTCAAGCAATTGCTTCAGTAAATCGCGTTTATCGCCCTGAATCTCAATTACGCCATCTTTAACGGCGCCGCCGCAACCGCATTTTTTCTTTAATTCCGCGGCCAGCTTGCCCAGGGCGTCATCATCCAGATCGATACCGCTGATGACACAAACGCCTTTTCCCTTGCGTCCGCTGGTCTGCCGCTGAATGCGAACAATGCCGTCGCCTGGCGCACGAACTACTCGCTCTTCTTCCGGTTTGATACGTCCAGTTTCAGTGGAATACACCAGACGGCTGTTATCGCTGCTGCTCATGACGCCACCTCGCTTCGCAGCGAAGCACGGATATCCCGCAGCGTTTGAGCCGGATCGCTGGACTGAGTAATCGGACGACCAATCACCATATAATCCACCCCCGCATCCTGAGCCTGAACCGGCGTCATGATACGGCGTTGATCGCCAGCCTCGCTGCCCGCCGGACGAATGCCCGGCGTCACCAGTTTGAATTGATCGCCACATATCTCTTTCAGACGCTGTGCTTCGTGCGCGGAGCAGACCACGCCATCAAGACCACAATGAGAGGTCAGTCGCGCCAACCTTTCCGCCTGCTCCGCCGGACTGACGGTGATCCCCAATTCTCGCAGATCATCCATTTCCATGCTGGTCAGCACCGTCACGGCAATCAATAACGGCGCATCGCCGCCATAAGGCAATAACGCCTCTTTCGCCGCCTTCATCATTCTCGCCCCGCCGCTGGCATGGACATTCACCATCCACACGCCCAGTTCGGCTGCCGCCGCGACCGCATGCGCCGCCGTATTGGGAATATCGTGGAATTTCAGATCGAGAAAAACATCAAAACCGCGCTGATGCAGCGCCTGCACAAACTGTGGGCCAAACAATGTAAACATCTCTTTGCCCACCTTTAGACGGCAATCCTGAGGATCGATGCGATCAACAAATGACAATGCAGCCTGCTGATCGGCGTAGTCCAGCGCCACAATGATCGGGGATGAAGAAGTCAGACTATGTCCTTGCAGATTGTTGTGTGTCACATGTCACCTCTTGATTGAGCAAAACCATTAATCGCGCCAAAAATTCCCCGCCGCATTCTACATCTCCAGCCCCTGAAATCCCAGCCGCCTGTTGCGGTTGTTCCTCTTTCGCATGATGACAGCCCTTTTACTGCGGCTACCTGATTTGAACCGGAACCGCCGCTGTTAAGCGGATATTAACGCGTACCTTCTGGAATGGTGATGTTATGTTGTGATCAGTATGTTGTAACTAAAAAAGAAAAAACGTCACTGTCTTTTGCACAACAAGGGAAGGTGATGATGGGCGCACCGGGCTTATTGACCGTCCAATCCACGGATCGGTTTGATGCTTGCCCAGGTACGGCAGGAAGGACAGTGCCAGTATAACGACTGCGAGGTAAAACCACATTTGCGGCAGCTATAACGCGGCTTGGTGCGGATCTGCTCGCCAACCATATCACGTAACACCACCAGGCTCTCTTTCGCTCTGCCGTCTTCGGCTTCGTGCAAATGAAAATCCATCAGTCGATGAAACACACGCATGGTGGGATGGCGTTGAAGCTGGCGGTTGATATAAAGCTGCGCCGCTTCTGCGCCCTGCTCTTGCTCAAGGATATCGGCCAGCATTAGTTCGGCGGTCGCCCCCGTATTCTCCTCAACGCAACGCTTGAGAAAATCGGACCAATTCTGCGGTTGTTGCAGGTGCTGGTAGCACTCTTGCAAAATCGGCAAGGTTTCACTGACCAGTTCTTTATCCTGATCAAGAACCTGTTGCAGCGAATCCACCGCATGCGCATAGTCCTGCCGGGCCATATAAATACGGCCCATCATGATGGAAGCGCGCGCGCACTGTTTGTCCGCCGCCGCGCCTTTTTTCAGCAGCGACAGCGCCTTATCCAAATCGTCGCTGCTCATGGCCAGCAGCGCCAGTTCACAGTAAAAATGCGCGATTTCCACCCGAAGCGCATCTTTACCCATTTTCACCAGTTTTTCGGCAACGTCGATGGCATTAAGCCAATCACTGGTTGACTGGTGAATCTGCAATAGCTGCTGCAATGCGCTGCGGCGAAAATCCTCTTCATCAACCAATTGGTTGAAAATCTCTTCCGCACGGTCGTACAATCCCGCAGCCACGTAATCCCGCCCAAGCTGTTGCACCGCCAGCAACCGTTGTTCAAACGTAAGAGAGGCGCTTTCGGTCAACGCCTGATGAATGCGGATAGCGCGATCCACTTCACCGCGAGAACGGAACAGATTGCCCAGCGTAAGGTGAGCCTCAAAGGTATTGCTGTCGTCTTTAAGCATATCCAGGAAAAGTTCGACAGCTTTGTCCTGCTGATTAGAGAGCAGGAAGTTCACGCCGGTCACGTACTCACGCGACAGACGGTTAGATTCCTGATCTTTATCCTGCTGCGCACCTCTGCGGCCCATGTACCAGCCGTAAGCGGCGGCCACAGGCAGCAACAGAAACAGCAGTTCTAACATAGAAAATAATTCCTTAGTGGGTGGCAGGCTGTGCTGCTGGCGTCACATTTTCCTGGTTCGAGTCGGAAAGTTGTTGCTCCAGACGCTTGATTCTACGTTGTGCGCGGCCCAGCGCAATGCGTTGACGCAGATAAAACAGACCACAGATTACCCAGCCAAGGACAAAACCCAGCGCAAACAGCGTGGCAAGCAGCGTCGATACGCGATAATCCCCTTGCGCCAGCAAATAATTAAACGTAACGACCTGATCGTTATGCGCGCCCAGTGTGACAGAAATGATGAATATCGCCAGCACGAGTAAAAAAATCAGCAAATATTTCACGTTCTTTTCCTGTGATATCGCATTAACCAAATGAATTATGCCAAATTTCGGCGCTAAACCCCATTAAATTACCATTTCCCACCCAGACTGGGAAATTCGCGCTTCCGCTTGTTCCCTTAACCCCCGTGCCGCCGCCAGGCATACCGTTTGCACGATATCCGCCACCGTCGCCGCCTGTGTTTGTTATTTATTCCAGGCTGAATAAAAATGACATCGTGCGTCAGCAGGAGGGAAAACAGGTCAAAACAGGATGAGCAGCGATTATTAGTCAAGATCGCTACGCTTTATTATAGCGAAGGGATGAGACAAGCAGAAATGGCTGAGTCACTCCATTTATCTCAGTCATTTGTATCACGCGCCATGGTGGATAACGGTTAGTTGTCTGCCTTATCCTCGGCGGCCTGCTCACTGATCTCTTCCCGCTGTAATGACAGCGGACCGCACCAGCGCTGAGCCAGCCAGCAGGCGACCACCACCAGCAGCCAACTGATAAGGGTGGCGACAATCAGATCGCGCGGCCAATGCATACCTAAAATCAAACGGCTTACCATCACCGCGTTGGCCCATATCATCAGCGCCACGACGGTTTTGTAATGCCGCCGCGCCCACAATAGCCCGACCGCCAGCAGCGCCCAGGTTGCAGCGAACATAGTATGCCCGGAAGGAAAAGCAAAACCGGTTTCAAACTGCCAGTGTTGCCGCAACCAGGTCGGGATCTGTTGTTCGCTTTCCAGTTGGGATCGCACCAGTTCGCCGCGCTCTTTGCGCGGTAAGGAGTAGAAATAGCGATCGTCAATCTGATGCTTTTCTTCCAGCCAGACCACGAAAGGCCGCGACTCCTTCACCCATTCCTTAATCCCGGATTTTACCCCTTGCCCAATGAGCACCGTAATCACCATGATCACCAGCACCCCCAGCGCGGGCTTTAACCGGAAACGCAGACACCATAAAAACCAGACGCTTAATACCGCGCTGGTCAACGTCCCCCACGGCGAGGTGACGGTTTCGGTTGACCAGAACAATGCTTTTACCCACCAACCATCATATTCCGGCTGCCATTGCCATCCGCTCATCCAAATAATACAGGGGATGATAAGCAGCAGCCCCGCACCGATAGTGGTTCTTCTGGCGATTTCAAACATCTTTTCTTCCTATAATTCAGCGTGATGCCGGGAAACATTTTTTTTACAATACTATCAGAAAAACTGACATGCACTGTCAGTATGGCGTAAAATAGCTCTCAGTTCTGTCAATGAGCGAGCGATTGCCCCATCATTTCCTGCTGGTCAATCCCCTGATCCGGCAGTAGGATGCGCGTCAGCATTTTTGTTTTTTGGAGAATAACATGCAGCTAAAACGGGTGGCAGAGGCCAAGTTACCCACCCCCTGGGGCGATTTCCTGATGGTAGGATTTGAAGAAATTGCCACCGGACACGATCATCTTGCATTGGTTTATGGCGATATTTCAGACCCGACGCCGGTACTGGCCAGAGTGCATTCCGAGTGTCTGACCGGCGATGCCTTGTTTAGCCTGCGTTGTGATTGCGGTTTCCAGCTTGAAGCGGCGCTAAGCCACATTGCTGAAGAAGGCCGTGGCGTGTTGTTATACCATCGTCAGGAAGGACGCAATATCGGCCTGCTGAATAAAATTCGGGCTTATGCCTTGCAGGATTTGGGCGCCGATACGGTGGAAGCCAATCATCAGTTGGGTTTTGCCGCCGACGAGCGTGATTTCACCTTGTGCGCGGATATGTTCAAACTACTGGACGTCAACGAGGTGCGTTTACTGACCAATAACCCGCAGAAGGTCAAAATTCTTAATGAAGCGGGGATCAATATTGTGGAGCGCGTGCCATTGCAGGTTGGTCGCAATCCGAAAAACGAACACTATCTGGCAACCAAGGCCGCCAAGATGGGCCACCTGCTGGATAGCAAATAACCCGCTGTTCAGGTAGCATCGGCGCGTTGCGCCGATGATCTTTCCCTTAATGTTTAATCACATACATATCCTGCGTATAGTATTCCCCGCGAATGGTGGTCGAAAAACCGCCAATGTAAGGTTTCACCATCTGCGATTGAACATAATAGTAGAGCGGCAATAGCGGCATCTGCTGGTTCAGGATCGTCAGCGCCTGTTGATAAATCGCCTGTTTCGACTGCCTGCTGTTTTCAGTCAGCGCTTGTTGTAGCAAGGCGTCATAATCCGCATTACTGAACTTGGAATTATTGTTGCTGTTATGGGACTGCAAAATATCCAGGAAGGTACTTGGTTCATTGTAATCGCCTATCCAGGAGTATCTCACCATCGCGTAGTTGCCTGAACGAATCGTATCCAGCATGGTTTTCCACTCCTGATTCTGTAGCGTGACGTCCACACCCAGATTTTTCTTCCACATGGAACTGGCGGCGATGGCCACGCGCAGATGGGCTTCGGAGGTGTTGTAGAGCAAACTGAAACGTAATGGATTTTTCGCGTTGAACCCGGCCTGCTCCATCAATTTTTTCGCTTCCGCGTTACGCTGCGCCTGAGTCCAGGTCGCCCATTCCGGCGCCTGCCGCGTATAACCGCCGGTGTTTTGGGGCAGCAGGGTATAAGCCGGTTTCTGCCCCATGCCCAGCACTTTTTCGGCAATCACCGTTTTATCCAGGCTGAGATCCAACGCCCGCCGCACGCGCGCATCATTGAATGGCGGCTTTTGGGTATTGAACTGATAGAAATAGGTGCCTAATAGCGGCGATATCTTAACTTCTTGCGGTAATTCTTTTTGCAATGCGGAAAACTGAATCGGCGACAAGGTGTTGGTAATATCGATTTCGCCGGCTTTATAGCGATTTAACTCCGCCGTCGGCGAACTGATCGGCAGATAGGTTACTTTATCAATCACGGTACGCGCATCATCCCAATACTGGCGATTCCGCTTACCGACAATGCGCTCATTCACCACCCACTCACTGAGCGTATAAGGCCCGCTGCTGACAAAGTTTCCCACCTGAGTCCAGTTCGCGGAATATTTTTCGATAACCGCCTTCGGCAGCGGCACCAACACGTAGAACGCCGACATCGCCAGAAAGTAGGAGATAGGCCGATCCAGCGTTACCTGAAACGTGTGGCTGTCCAGCGCTTTAACACCCAGCGTGTCGGGCGTTTTCCGCCCGGCCAGAATATCCGCCGCGTTTTTTACATGCATGCCGGCTACATAACTACTGTAGGGTGAGAGTGTTTTGGGATCGCTCAGACGCCGCCAACTGTAAACCACATCATCGGCGGTGATGGGCGTGCCGTCCGACCATTTTGCGTCTCGCCGCAGATGGAACGTCCAGACGGTGTTATCCTGATTATCCCAACGCTCCGCCAATCGTGGCTGCACAGTGCCGTCGTCATTGATGCGCACCAGGTTGTCAAAAAAATCGTTAATGATGTGTCCTTCCACATCACTCTCCACCTTGTGGGGATCGAGCGACGCCGGTTCCGACCCGTTTCCACGCACCAGTTCCTGTTTTGCCGCCAGCGTTACACCGGCAGGAACCGTTGCCGCAAACACACTCGTCACCGGCGCCACGGCGCACATTGCCAGCGAGGAAAGCAGCAACGATATTCTAAATGGCTTTCTGATGACATCAGACATATAACCTCCTGTTATAATTGGACGATGAATCGCGTTTTTTTGCTTCAATCACAGCATAACCAGAATCGCTGCCCGAAGACGATAACTTATATAAGGAATTGACGCAGGCGGGAACCTGCGTCAGTGAGGCGGGTTACAGCATATTGCGGATCACATAGTGCAGAATGCCGTCATTCTGGTAATACGTCAGTTCATTGTGCGTATCAATCCGGCAACGGGTTTTTATCACCGAGCGATTTCCCGCGCTGTCCTTAAGAACGACATCAACCGTGGCGCCCGGCGTCAACTGGTTCAGGCCGGTGATGGATATCTGCTCATCCCCGGTCAAGCGCAAGGTTTTCCGCGTGACGCCCTGTTCGAATTCCAGCGGTAGAATGCCCATCCCAATCAGGTTCGAACGGTGGATACGCTCAAACGATTCGGCAATCACCACGCGCACGCCCAGCAAACGAGGCCCTTTCGCCGCCCAGTCACGACTGGAACCAGAGCCATATTCCTTGCCGGCGAACAACGCCAATGGCACCTTTTCCTGCTGATAACGCATCGCCGCATCGTAAATGGTCATCTCATTTTGCGAAGGCACATGACGTGTATACCCCCCCTCGGTACCGGGCACCATTTCGTTACGGATACGAATATTGGCGAACGTCCCACGCATCATCACTTCATGATTGCCGCGACGTGAACCATATGAATTGAATTCATTGGTTTCTACGCCGCGTTCCAGCAGGTAGCGTCCAGCCGGGCTGTCGCGCTTGATGTTTCCGGCGGGAGAGATATGGTCGGTGGTCACGGAGTCGCCCAGAATGGCCAGAATGCGCGCGTGATGAATGTCTTCTATCGGCTCAGGCGTTTTACCCATTTCAAGGAAGAAAGGCGTCTGACGGATGTAAGTCGAATCCTGCGGCCATTGATAAGTCGGGTTGTCATCCACCTCGATATCTTTCCACTCCTGAGTGCCTTCGAACACGGCTGAATACTGTTTGTGAAACATATCGGCGCTGACATTCAATACGGCGGCGGCCACTTCCTGCGCGGAAGGCCAGATATCGCGCATGTAGACCGGGTTCCCCTGCGGATCTTCGCCCAGCGGTTCACGCGTAAGATCGATATTCATGTTGCCCGCCAACGCATAAGCCACCACCAGCGGCGGAGACGCCAACCAGTTGGTTTTGACCAGCGGATGAATACGCCCCTCAAAGTTACGGTTTCCTGACAGCACCGCGCCCACCGTTAAGTCGCCTTTTTTAATCGCCATCTCAATGCTGTCCGGCAACGGCCCGGAATTGCCGATACAGGTGGTGCAGCCATACCCCACCAGATTAAATCCCAGCATATCAAGGTAAGGCGTCAGTCCGGCTTTGTCATAATAATCGGTTACCACGCGTGAACCGGGCGCTAGCGAGGTTTTCACCCACGGTTTTTTCTTCAGCCCGCGTTTAACGGCATTCTTCGCCAGCAACCCCGCGGTCATTAACACGCTGGGGTTGGAGGTGTTGGTACAGGACGTGATGGCCGCGATGACGACCGCGCCCTGATAAAGTCGGTGCGTTTCGCCATCCAGGGCGAAGGTTTCATAGTCCGGGCGATCTTTTATGGTATTCACGTCGAGTTCTTTACTGGCGTTGAACGCCTTCGGCACATCAGCCAGCGCTACCCGATCCTGAGGCCGCTTCGGGCCGGCCAGACTGGTTTCCACGTCTCCCAAATCCAATGCCAATTGACTGGTAAACACCGGTTCGTCACCCGAATTGCGCCACAACCCTTGCCGCTTGCTGTAGGCTTCCACCAGGGCGATTTGCTCATCGCTGCGGTTGGTTAACCGCATATAGTCCAGTGTGATTTGGTCAATCGGAAAAAAACCGCAGGTCGCGCCATATTCCGGCGCCATATTCGCGATAGTCGCGCGATCCGCCAGCGGTAAATAATCCAGCCCATCACCATAAAACTCGACGAATTTGCCCACCACCCCCTGTTTTCGCAACATTTGCGTTACCGTCAGCACCAGATCGGTTGCGGTAATGCCTTCGCGCATTTTTCCGCTCAGTTTGACGCCAACGACATCAGGCACCAGCATGGAGATCGGTTGTCCCAGCATGGCTGCCTCGGCTTCAATGCCGCCAACGCCCCAACCCAATACGCCAAGACCATTAATCATGGTGGTGTGGGAGTCAGTGCCGACCAGCGTATCGGGATAAGCGATCACCTTGTCGCCGCGTGTTTCATACCAGACCGCCTTAGCCAGATATTCCAGATTCACCTGATGACAGATCCCCGTTCCCGGCGGCACCACTCGAAAGTGGCTGAAAGCCTTTTGCCCCCAGCGCAGAAACTGATAGCGCTCATGGTTGCGCACCATTTCCAGTTGCGTGTTATCCACCATCGCCTGCTTATCGCCAAAGTGGTCAACCGTCACTGAGTGGTCAATCACCAGATCCACGGGCGACAGCGGATTGACTTTTTTCACATCGCCCCCCAGACGTTGCACCGCGGCGCGCATGGCGGCCAGATCGACCACCGCGGGTACGCCGGTGAAGTCCTGCATCAGCACTCGTGCCGGACGATAAGCGATTTCCCGCTCGACATGCCCGGTTTTCAGCCAGGAAACGACGGCCTGTAGATCGGCCAGCTGGACGGTATTCCCATCCAGATGACGCAACAGATTTTCCAGTAGAACCTTCAAAGACTTGGGCAGGCTATCCAGTGAACCCAACTGCCGGGCGGCCAAAGGTAAGCTGTAATAAAGGTAGGGTTGCTGCCGAACTGTCAGAGAATCCAGACACGTATCGCGAAAATGAACTGACATGCTTCCTCCCAAAGTGACGTGGCGAATTGTTATTCTGTGTTAGCCAGTCCTTTAATAACCGGCTTGAACATATGGTCTTGCTTAAAGATAACACAAACAAAACATAACGTTTTCGTAACAAAGTGAGATGAATGCAGTGATAGCCATTTACTATTGAAAAATGCTATTGCGAGGGAGCCTATAAAAATGGAAAAAAAACTTTCGTTGCTGATAAATTAAGTAAAGATAGTAACGTCCTGGACGATATATTTAACGTTAACGCTTACTTTCATCTGGATGTGTTGATCTACTACTTGCGTTTAGTTAATTGCTTCACAGCCTCAACCTATTATCTGTAGTAGAACTGTTTGTAGTAAAACCGTTTGCAGTAAAACTGTTCTGTCGTAAAAGCACATAATATGTTTATTGAATAAACGTTTTAGCCATCATCTTATCGATAAAATAATAATATCAAGGGGTTTGCATGAAACTGTTTTACAAAGCCGGAAGCAGTTCTCTCTTTACTCACATTGTGCTGCTGGAATCCAAATTAGAATTCAAACTTGAAAAGGTGGATCTGCGCGCCAAAAAAACCGAACATGGCATGGATTTTTTACAATTCAACCCGAAAGGACTCGTACCGGCCCTACAACTTGATGATGGCACCATGCTGACCGAAGGCGTCGCTATCGCCCAATACGTGGCGGATCTGGTTCCACACTGTAACCTGATTGCACCGGTGGGCAGCGTGGCCCGCTATCACACCATTGAATGGCTGAACTATATCGCGGCCGAACTGCACAAAACTTTCACCCCGATCTTCCGTCCCAGCACCCCGGAAACCTACAAAGAACTATTAGTGGAATACTTGCAGGTAAAATTCCGCTATATCAATCTGGTATTGAGCGAGCAGAATTATCTGGTTGCCAACCGCTTTAGTGTTGCGGATGCCTATTTGTTTACCGTAATGCGCTGGGCGCAGTCATTAAAACTGGATATGTTCCGCTATCCCGCGCTGGCGGCCTATCTCGACCATATCGCCGAACGTCCGTCAGTGGCGATGGCGCTCAAAATTGAACGCCTGAAAGGATAAAAATCGTCGCCCCGTTTATGCCGCCGCCATAAACGGGGCTTGCTCAGCTTTACACGCGAACCGCCTGGAAATGATGGCGGGGATTGGCGATGCCGTCCTGGGCCGCCACCAGTTGCAATTCGTATTCATTCATCTCTTTCGTCATCAACATCACTTCATAGACCGCCGCGGTGGTATGTTCCAGCGCTTTGTCCAGCGCGACGCCTTTTAGTAAATTCACCAGCAATAATCCGCTGGTCAGGTCGCCCACCCCCACCGGCTGACGATCAAACGCCACCAGAGGACGACTGATATGCCAGGCATCATCCGGCGTCACCAGCAACATTTCAAAACTATCATCTCGATAAGCAGCACGGCTGAGGTGTTTCACCAGCACAATTTTCGGCCCTTGCGAGCACAGTGTTCGCGCCGTTTCAACCGCTTGCGCTACGTTATGCACGCGGTTACCGCCGAGCAGTTCCAATTCAGGCAGATTAGGGGCAATCATATCGGCGGCCTGTAACGACTGGCGGCAGTGAAATTCAGCCACCCCCGGCGCAACAATGCATCCTTTTTCGGGCGTCCCCATTACCGGATCACAAAAATATACCGCCGCTGGATTGGCCGCCTTTACCTGACGCACAATGCCTAAAATATGCTCACCCTGTTCCGCTGAGCCAATATAGCCGCTCAGCACCGCATCACAATCTTTCAGACGGTCGATATCCGCCATCCCTTGCACAATGTCCGTCAAATGGCTGGCGGGCATCACACAACCGGTCCAGCGCCCATATTGCGTATGGTTGGAAAATTGCACGGTATTCAGCGGCCAAACGTTTGCGCCCATCCGACGCATCGGAAACTCGGCGGCGCTATTCCCCGCGTGACCAAAAACAACGTGTGATTGAATGGAAAGTATGTTTTTCATTAGGAACGACTCAAATCCTTGCCTGCGCATCAGCGCGTTAATAACCGACCGACAAAATTAAGGGAGCCGACGCTCCCTTATTGGTTTTTCTTATGCTTTCCAGCAGATCAGACAATAGTGCTTTTTGCCTCGACGCAACAACGTATAGCGCGCAAACAGACGATCGGATTCACTGAAGATATATTCAGGGTTAGCCTGTTTTTCACCGTTAATCGTCACCGCGTTAGAGGAAATCATGGTACGAGCCTGACCGCGCGACGGCACCAACGCCGCACTGACCAACGCCTGCTGCAAATCGGCATCGCGCGCCAATTCAATTATCGGCATGCCATCCTGCGCCAACTGCGCGAAATCATCCTGCGTCATATCCTGCAATGAACCAGAGAACAGGCTTTGGGTGATACGGCGTGCAGCGGACAAGCCGGCCTCACCGTGAACCATGCGGGTTACCTCTTCGGCCAGCACATACTGCGCGCGCGGTGCTTTGCCGCTGTTGTTGTCTTCTTCTTCCAGCGCGTTGATCGCTTCCAAACTCATGAACGTGAAAAATTTCAGGAAACGGTAAACATCCGCATCCGCGGTGTTAATCCAGAATTGATAGAATTTGTAAGGGCTGGTTTTGCTGGCATCCAACCAGATTGCGCCGCCTTCCGTTTTACCGAATTTGGTGCCGTCTGACTTGGTGATCAACGGGACAGTCATACCAAAGACCTGCTTCTGATTCATCCGGCGGGTCAAATCAATACCCGACGTAATGTTGCCCCACTGATCGGAGCCGCCAATTTGCAGTTCAACCTGATATTGCTTATTCAGGCAGGCGAAATCATAGCCCTGAAGCAAGTTGTAGGAGAACTCGGTAAACGAGATCCCCACATCGTCACGGTTCAAACGCTGTTTGACGGCTTCTTTATTAATCATCTGGTTAACAGAAAAATGCTTGCCGATATCGCGCAGGAAATCGAGCACATTCATACTGCCGAACCAGTCATAGTTGTTAGCGGCGATCGCGCTGTTTTCACCGCAGTCAAAATCCAGAAACGGCGACACCTGACGGCGGATTTTCTCAACCCACTCACTCACGGTATCCACCGTATTCAGCTTACGCTCCGTCGCTTTGAAGCTTGGGTCGCCAATCAACCCTGTCGCCCCGCCGACCAACGCTACGGGTTTGTGTCCCGCTAACTGGAAGCGCTTCAGGCAAAGCAGTGGCACCAGATGCCCCAAATGCAAGCTGTCGGCGGTAGGATCGAAGCCGCAATACAGTGCAACCGGCCCTTGCGCCAGTCGCTCCGCCAACGCTTCCTCGTCCGTCACCTGGGCAATCAGGCCCCGCTCTTGCAGTTGTTTAATCAGGTTACTACTCGCCATCGATAACTCCATTTTTATGCAAAAATATAGTGTGACATGCAAGGCATGACGCCTGCTCGTCGGCCGCCACGCACCTTACTTTGGTTATCATCATCCCGTTCAAATTCTGGGCTGAAACATCGGGTTAATCGCCCATTCCGGCAAAAAATACGCAGTTGGCGCGAAACCCCATAGGATAAAGCGCTCACGACAGGAGCGCCAGAGTTTAACGAGGATATTTAAAGATCAGGGCGCTAAACGATCAACTTGCCAGCCATCACCCTGCCGCTGATAGAAAAACCGATCATGCAGACGATGTTCGCCACCCTGCCAGAATTCCATTGAATCGATGGTGACGCGAAAACCGCCCCAGAAACTGGGGAGCGGCACCTCGCCATTTTTAAATTTCTGTTTCAGCTCAAGGAATTTGCTTTCCAGCACGCCGCGTGTCGAAATCCGACTGGACTGCTTTGAAACCCAGGCGCCAATCTGACTGTCCTTGGGGCGACTGTGGAAATACTTGAGCACGTCCAGCGGCGGCAGTTTTTCGGCGCGGCCCAGCACCATCACCTGCCGCTCCAGCATATGCCAGGGAAAAAGCAAACTGATTCGAGAATTGTGTGCCAGGTGAAGCGCTTTACGGCTGCCAAGATTGGTGTAAAACACCATGCCTTTTTCATCGTAATGCTTTAATAACACGATACGTTGATAGGGTTGTCCCTGTTCGTCGACGGTCGCCACCGACATAGCCGTCGGGTCAGCCAGTCTTGCATCGCAAGCCTGTCTCAGCCAGCGCTCAAACAAGTCCAGCGGATTATCGGTCAGATCGCTGCGACGCAAGCCTCCGCGCGTATATTCACGGCGCAGGTCGGCAATATCGGCGTCCTGAATCAGCGGTGTTTTATCGGAAGGTGTACTTTGCTGTGTCATAATGTCCTGCTGTGGCAATATCGGATTCAGAAATGCATAGTGACTCTCATTTTGCGCCTGTCCCCCGGAAATCTCAATCAGCAGCGTGCTTGCCTCATGACGTCACGTTCCGATTAATTCAAAGTACAGTCATCAACGATGACACGCTCCCCCCGTTGTACAAAGGCCTGATTGCCTTTGCTCCAAAAGGTGTATGTGCCGTCGCTGTATTTTGCTCCCGAAGCGGATACCACCTGAGGTAAAACATGACGCTCGCCATCCAGCAGGAAACTCACCTGCGACGACGTCTCGCCGGGCAGCATCGTGACCGTCAACGGCATCGTTCCACATTGATAATGCAGCGTTTCCACTGTCGGTTTAGCGGCGAAGTAACTGCATCCGCTTAACAGAACCAGCGCCATCCCCGTCAACACTCGTTGCATGACTTATCTCCTGTTGTTTTTGGCGTGCGAAAAATGCATACCAAGCGGTAACATCTCATTTTTATGGCATCAGTTTAACAATAGGCGATCGCCTGAGATCTCAGCAAAATCCGATTAATCTCTTATGACCGGATAAATGGCGCCAAGCAGCGTTTCCTGACTCGCTCCAGTTACCGAAGGCAGATTACCCGGCAACCCGGATAAGGTACGAGAAGCAAGCCAGGCAAAAGCCAGCGCTTCCATATCATCAACGCTCACACCGAATTCATCGGTGGTGCTGACTTCAATTCCTGGCAACAGCGCAGAAAGGCGAAAGAGGGTCTGCGGGTTTCTGGCGCCGCCGCCGCACACCAAAAGACGCTCGCAACCGCCGGTCAACAGTACCTGATCGGCGATACTCACGGCAGTCAACTCCGTCAGCGTGGCCTGCACATCCTGCGGCGCGATTGGTGGTAGCCCCGCCAGTTTTCTCTCCAGCCACCCCATATTGAAATATTCACGGCCAGTGCTTTTCGGCGCCGGTTGAGAAAAATAGGGATCTGAAAGAAATCGTTGCAATAACAATATGTTAACCTGTCCTGACTGAGCCCATTGCGCGTCTTTATCATAAGGTCTGGCGCAATGACGCCAGATCCAGGCATCCAGCAGCATATTCCCCGGCCCGGTGTCATAACCGCGAACCGCCGCGCCCGGCACCAGCAACGATATATTCGCAATACCGCCGATATTGAGCACGATGCGGCGCTCGCTCGGGTGCGATAACAGCGCGTGATGGAAAGCAGGAACCAGTGGCGCGCCCTGCCCGCCATAGGCCAGATCACGGCGACGAAAATCTCCCACGGTGGTAATCCCGGTCATCGCGGCGATGCGATTGTTATCGCCTATCTGTAAGGTACAAGGCGCGTCACCATTCGGCTCATGCCAGACGGTCTGCCCATGGCAACCAATGGCGGTCACATCCTGTGGATTCAGCCCGGTTTCCCGGAGCAATGCTTGCACGGCATCGGCGAAAAGCAATCCCAGACGAGTATCCAACTGCCCCAGCGCAGCGAGGGTTACCCTTTGCCCCTGACACATATCCAGCACCGCTTTTTTGATCTCCTGGGGTATCGGATGGCAATAACTGGCCTGCTGCGCGACAGTATGTTCATCAATAGCCGCCAATACGACATCGACACCGTCAAGACTGGTCCCGGACATTACACCAATGTATCTGCCTGATCTCATTTCATAACCTTTTTCCCGCAGGATAAAAAGAAGGATGATTACGACAAAGAAAAGCCGATGCAATAAAATTTCACGCTTGGTTTATCATCGGTTTACGCACACTATCATAGTCTGCAAAAAAGCGTAAAAAGAGTGGAATGTGATGTTAAGCCATACCATAATTTACAGGTATAACATTCGTCGGCCAAGGCGCTGCCTTCCCGACATATTCGCCATTACAGGAGTCTTTATTATGATGAAGCGTTTGCTTGTGGTTACGCTGGCTGGTGTCACACTGGCTGGCTGCGCCAATACCAGTACGCTTTCGGGAGATGTCTATAGCGCCTCCGAAGCCAAACAGGTGCAGACTGTCACTTACGGTACTATTGTCTCAACCCGTCCGGTACAAATTCAGGCAGGTGAAGATTCCAATGTCATCGGCGCGCTTGGCGGCGCGGTTCTGGGTGGCTTTCTGGGTAACACCATTGGCGGCGGTTCTGGTCGTAGCCTGGCGACTGCGGCAGGCGCAGTGGCAGGTGGCGTAGCAGGTCAAAGCGCGACCGGCGCCATGAACCGAGCTCAGGGTATTGAACTGGAAATTCGCAGGGATGACGGCAATACCATCATGGTCGTTCAGAAACAAGGCGACACGAAATTCAGCGTAGGTCAACGCGTCGCTATGGCAAGCAATGGCCGTAGCATTACCGTCTCCCCGCGCTAATATATAACGGCAATCACCACGTTAAGCGGCGATTGCCGTCAATTATCAAGCCCCGCCAAAACAATCAATAATAATCTTG
The DNA here is from genome assembly GCF_025840185.1 of Brenneria izbisi. Taxonomy (GTDB): domain Bacteria; phylum Pseudomonadota; class Gammaproteobacteria; order Enterobacterales; family Enterobacteriaceae; genus Brenneria; species Brenneria izbisi. Next base: position 167,084 of record NZ_JAMPJU010000001.1, on the reverse strand, counting down.
ATAATCATTGCGGGATTTTTATTTTTTGCGGTTTATGGCAAATCTATTGAACCTGGCTCTCATGCAAAGCCAATATGTTCTTTTCCAGTCGCGCAATCAGCAAGGCCAATTCATCGACCTGTTCAGGCGTGATGCCAAATAACACTTCATTACGAGTATGACTAATTACGTCATTGACGGCCTGAATAATCGGCTCGGCGGCCTCGGTAAGCATAATGCGCTTAGCGCGGCGATCGTGTGGGCAAACATGTCTGGTAATCAATCCCTTATCTTCCAGTTGATCTAATGTCCTGACTAATGACGGCTGTTCAATACCTATCGCTTTAGCCAGTTGAATCTGCGACTGACCAGGCGGCAGGTGATATATATTATGTAGCGTCACCCAATGCGTTTGTGTCAATTCCAGCGGTTTAAGTCGATGATCGACCAGAGCACGCCAAACGCGCACCAGACGAGCTAAATCAGATCCTAATGGCAATTCCATCACCTCTCCTTATAATTAGCGAACTAAGTTATATCCCTGGATTGCAATCAACTCTGATTTATAACAATGGAAAACAGCTTTTATTATTATGGTGAAAACAATTCTACCAAATAAAAGTCCTAAAAAATGGTCTCAGACTTATTTTATTATCTGAACATTGGCCAGCGTTAAAGTTCAGAATAAAGATGGCTGCTGCGGTTCCACTGGCGGCGCCGTTTTTTCTGTACGTTGCAGACGTTTCATTCTCTGTCGGCAAAGACGCAATACCTCCTGTTTTTGCGTATCACTCATTTGCCCCCAACTAAAACGCTCGTTGCGGCTGCGCAAGCAACCGCGGCAATATCCACGTTCATCGGACTGGCAAACACCACGACAAGGGTTGGGGACAACAAAAAGTTCCAGTTGCTCTGGCACTGAACCTCCCTCCACAACACTATTTATTGAAGCGTTGTTCTCTCCGGCTGGCAAGCCTTAGCTATCAGTAACCATAAAAAAAATCAGGTAGGCGTTGTTATATTTGACGATTTTTTTCACGCTGATAGGTTCTGAACGCCTTTTTACCGGCATTCTCCCCTGTTTTTTAAATGCGCATCGTCACTCATGACAACCACTGACGCCCTCGCCCATCGCCACACTACACCGAATATCTCACGTTCGACCAGCGCAATGAAGTCCTAAATGTCCTATATTCGTTTTCATTTATCTATCCGGCTAATGGCTTGGACTCAACATACCCGCAACGCTATACTTCCTTTCTTGCCGATTTTTTTCACCCGCAATGTTGCGGTCAACCACAGTAGCCAATCGAGGAAAATATGCGCTTACTTCATACCATGCTGCGTGTTGGCGATCTACAACGCGCTGTCGATTTTTACACCAAGGTTCTGGGCATGCGTCTGCTGCGCACCAGCGAAAACACCGAATACAAATATAATCTGGCTTTTGTCGGTTATACCGATGAAAGCGAAGGCGCGGTCATTGAATTAACGTATAACTGGGGCGTCGATCACTACGATATGGGAAATGCCTTCGGCCATGTTGCATTGGGTGTCGATGATGTCGCCGCCACATGCGAGCGTATCCGTCAGGCAGGCGGCAATGTTACGCGTGAGGCTGGCCCGGTAAAAGGCGGCACCACGATTATCGCCTTCGTTGAAGATCCCGATGGATATAAAATCGAACTGATCGAAAATTCACACTCTGGTCAGGGCCTTGGCAGCTAAGTCATTTAACACAACGACAGGCATCAGGCAGGCTGACGCCTGTCTTCCTTCCTCGCCGTACATTATCCCGCCGCATCCCGCCGCCCGCCAAAATCCTGTCAAATAAGCAGGGCTACTGCATCTCTCACCAAAATTTGCCATAATGTGCGCTGCATTTTGCTAAAGATTAAGAGACTAATGGCTGATAAAAATGACCTGAACGCCCTGAGTGGACGTTTCCGTGGGTTCTATCCGGTTGTGATTGATGTCGAAACCGCCGGGTTTAATGCCAAAACCGATGCATTGCTGGAAATCGCCGCGATAACATTAAAAATGGATACGGATGGTTGGTTACAGCCGGATGAGACGTTGCATTTCCACGTTGAGCCTTTTGAGGGCGCGATTCTCGAACCCGCAGCGTTGGCGTTCAATGGTATTGATCCCTCCAATCCCTTACGCGGTGCGGTCAGTGAATATGATGCTTTGCATGAAATTTTTAAGGTGGTGCGCAAAGGGATAAAAGATCAGGGTTGCAACCGGGCGATTATCGTCGCGCACAATGCCACATTCGATCACGGTTTTCTGATGGCGGCAGCCGAGCGCTGTAGCCTGAAACGTAACCCGTTCCACCCTTTCGCCACTTTTGATACCGCAGCACTGAGCGGGTTGGTGCTGGGACAGACGGTTCTGGCGAAGGCCTGCCTTACCGCGGGGATTGAATTTGACTCAAGCCAGGCACACTCGGCGCTCTACGACACCCATCAGACGGCATTACTGTTTTGTGAACTGGTGAATCGCTGGAAGCGTCTGGGCGGATGGCCCATCGCGCTTGGTGAGAACTCGTCAGAGGCGGAATCTGAAGCAAGTTAAAGAAAAAACGCGGCGCGGGCAGAACATCCGCCATAAAAAATAACGGGTGCGCGATTGCACCCGTTGCCTTTATGCCTGATCTTCCGCCTGAGGCTTATGCTTTTCAGCCGTTTCTTTAATCAACTGCTGGAGCTCGCCGCGCTGATACATTTCAATCACGATGTCGCAGCCCCCGACCAGTTCACCGTCAACCCACAATTGTGGGAAAGTCGGCCAGTTGGCGTATTTAGGCAGTTCAGCGCGAATATCCGGGTTCTGTAAAATATCGACATAAGCAAAACGTTCGCCACACGCCGACAACGCCTGTACTGCTTGCGCGGAGAAGCCGCAACTCGGCAACTTGGGCGAACCTTTCATATACAGCAGGATCGGGTTTTCAGCGATCTGACGCTGAATCTTTTCAATTGTTGTTGTCGTCATTCTCTTGCTTCCTTAAATCTTATAGGATGGCTAACATCATGTGCATTAACCACGGGCTTCTGTCAGATGAGCCATTACAACGCGATCTACTCAATTTATATTGTACCGAGGGCCGTAGCCACAAAAAAACGCCATTTTTTGTAGGGTTTTATCTTGTGGCGCCAGCCTCAAGCGATAATCCGCATTGATGAAATTTGCGCCAGCAAAGATGATAATTCCACCAAAAAAATAACTATTAACGTTTTTTCATTATTTTGTATTAATAAACTCACCATTCCCACTTTTTTATCACGCCACTTTCGGGAATACTGTATCGATTGAGCGATCAAGGTTTATATTCGGTCATCTTTATCATGCGCTTATTTATTACGCTTTTTATTCTGTTTTTTAGTCCTCTATTCCTAAGTCAGTCGCAGGCAGCCCCCGATATCCCCAATTCAACGCCGCGCAAAACCAGTGTGAAAAGCGTCATTGAGAGCGATCATAAGAAAAGCAAATCGGCGAAGCGTAAAAAATCATCATCAACGCCAATAAAAAAAACATCGTCAAGAACCCAACATTCTACGCCGGCATTGGTTAGAAAAGGGCTCAAAAAGTCGCACGCCGTCAGTAATATAAAACAGGTATCCCCCCGCATCCGGTTAACGTCAGGGTTAAAAAACAAAATGGGCGCGGGGAAAACAGAAAAGCCGGATAATAAAGGTTTACCCCTGAGCGCCGCGCATAAAAAACGTTATCAACATGCCAGATTGACTGCGATAAACAAATTGATGAGTCAGGTGGGAAAGCCGTATCGCTGGGGAGGTTCATCGCCATTGACCGGTTTTGACTGTAGCGGACTGGTTTATTTCGCCTACAAAGACGTGGTTAACATCCCCATCCCCCGCACGGCTAACGCAATGTACCACTTGCGGGACGCGGCCCCGATCAAGAAAAATGAACTGGAAAGCGGCGATTTGGTGTTCTTTCGCATTAATAGTCGCGGAACGGCGGATCATGTCGGGGTTTATCTGGGCGATGGCAAATTTATTCAGTCGCCACGCACCGGAGCGGATATACGCATTAGTAAGTTGAATGAAGATTACTGGCAGGAACATTATCTCGGCGCACGCCGGATGGTTACCCCGCAAACAATGCGTTAACGTCTTTGCCGGTGCCGCGCTTCTTACGCTCGGCAATAGCTTTGGACAGAAAACCGGTTCAGACACAGTTTGAACGCGCCAGCCTGTGTCTGAACAGATACCGATAAAACAAAGGGGAGGCGAAGCCCCGTCAGTTCAATACCGCGGTAAAGCTGAATACTATAATCATTACCAGTGCGCCAACCGTTGCCAGCAGTGACAGCTTCAGATCTGTATCCATAAGTCTCTCCTTTTGTTTGGCATTGAAATCATGGGAATTAACGGCTGATCATCATTTGGGATTGAAAGCCCCGAAAAGTGGCTTAATACGTCAAATGACAGGACGGTAACGATTTTTCCATAGTTTAAATAAAAAATCTCGTTGCCGTGCCTCACTAACAGTATAAATTACCGCTTTCACTTTCGTGGCAAATCGGACAAAATTCGCTGTTTATGCTAGCGTTGCGCTCTGGTCGAAATACGTCACCCCTGTCCCCTTCAGGTATAATATTCGGCACCCCCTTTCTGAAATCCTGTTTTTTCGTCAAGGGGAAGCACATTACACGCAAGCAAACGATTAACAATATACTTACGGCTATAGCAGCTAAGTTCAGGAGTCATTTTTAGATGGCAACGATCAAAGATGTGGCAAAACGTGCTGGCGTTTCGACCACAACCGTATCGCACGTGATAAATAAAACACGTTTCGTCGCCGAAGAGACCAGGGCCGCCGTGAGAGCAGCGATTAAAGAACTGCATTATTCACCCAGCGCCGTCGCCCGTAGTCTGAAAGTCAATCACACCAAGTCTATCGGGCTGCTGGCAACCTCAAGTGAAGCGCCCTACTTTGCGGAGATTATTGAAGCCGTTGAAAATAGCTGCTACGCCAAAGGTTATACGCTGATTTTGTGCAACTCGCACAACAACCTCGATAAACAACGCGCCTATCTTTCCATGCTGGCGCAAAAACGCGTGGACGGCTTATTGGTCATGTGCGCGGAATATCCGCCTGAATTACTCGCGATGCTGAAAGAGTATCGCGGCATTCCGATGGTAGTCATGGATTGGGGCCAGGCGCACAGCGATTTTACCGATACCATTATCGACAACGCCTTTGAGGGTGGTTATATGGCGGGACGCTATCTTATCGAGCGTGGTCATCGGGATATCGGCGCGATCCCGGGGATTCAGGAACGCAACACCGGGAGCGGTCGTTATCTGGGCTTTTTGAAAGCATTGCGCGAAGCGGACATCGCCGTGCGCGAGGCGTGGATGGTTCAGGGCGATTTCGAACCGGAATCCGGTTATAAGGCAATGCACCGGATTTTGTCGCAAAAACACCGCCCCACCGCGGTTTTCTGCGGCGGCGATATCATGGCGATGGGCGCAATCTGTGCCGCTGATGAATTGGGGCTGCGCGTGCCGCAGGATATTTCAGTCATTGGCTACGATAATGTGCGTCATTCCCGCTTTTTCACCCCGGCGCTGACCACCATCCACCAGCCCAAAGAACGGCTGGGGCAATCCGCGTTCGCAATGTTGCTGGACCGTATCACCAGCAAACGCGAAGATGCGCAAGTCATCGAAGTCCACCCGACGCTGATTGAACGTCGTTCTGTGGCCGATGGCCCGTTTCGCGATTATCGTCGTTACGCCTGATAACAGACGATTTACTTATATCACGCCAACTACCTGATGTTTACTGATGCCGCTTCAGCCAATTTATGCTTGTCCATCGGCTGAAGCAGTCATACACTGATCGCCGTACCCTTCAACATAAATTGAATATTTTTATTTTTCTTCACTATCCTTAAATTTTACGTGCCAACGGATAGCGCGGGTTTACCTTAAGGATGAGTGCCACTACGTATCTGCGTACCGGCTTTGCTTCTTCATTTTTCTCTGACCGCTCAGAGCCTAGACGATGGGGATATCCCACCACGACTCTATGGGTAAAAATTGTCTATGTTTTCCTTGTGACAGGTTATCGACGGCAAGGTAGGGAGTAAGGTATGAGTTCATCGTATGTAGAGGAACTGGATAGCCCTAATGGATCCTGGTTCCATATTGTGCATGAAATGCTGAGTATAGCCGATATCAAAATCAATGGTTCACGTCCGTTTGATATCACCGTAAAAAACCCGGATTTCTATAAACGTGTCTTGCGCGAAGGCTCACTAGGGCTGGGTGAAAGTTATATGGATGGCTGGTGGGAATGCGAACGGCTGGATATGTTTTTCCACCGCGTGCTTCGCGCCAGACTGGATGAAAAGCTTCCCCGCCACCTGAAAGATATCTTACGCATCGCCGCGGCCCGCCTGATAAATCTCCAATCGAAAAGGCGCGCATGGATTGTTGGTAAAGAGCACTACGATTTAGGCAACGATCTGTTTTCAATGATGCTCGATCCTTGTATGCAGTATTCCTGCGCTTACTGGAAAAAAGCGCAAACGCTGGAGCAGGCACAGGAAGACAAACTGGAGATGATCTGCGAAAAACTGCAACTCCGGCCCGGCATGACATTGCTGGATATCGGCTGCGGCTGGGGCGGTCTGGCGGAGTTTGCCGCACGTCGTTATGGCGTATCCGTCTGCGGTGTAACGATTTCCCTTGAGCAGCAGAGATTAGCGCAGCAGCGATGCAAGGATCTGGATGTCACTATTTTGTTGCAGGATTATCGCGATCTGAACCACGAGTTTGATCGTGTGGTGTCGGTCGGGATGTTTGAACACGTCGGTCCACGTAACTACGACACCTACTTCCGGGTCGTCAGCCGCAATCTTAAGCCTGACGGCCTGTTTCTACTGCACACCATTGGTGCGAATAAAACCGATTTACAGGTCGATCCCTGGACGAATAAATACATCTTCCCCAATGGTTGCGTGCCTTCCGTGCGTCATATTGCACAGGCCAGCGAGCCCCACATGATTATGGAAGACTGGCATAACTTCGGCACCGATTATGATCGCACATTAATGGCATGGCATGAACGTTTCCAGCAAAGCTGGCCGCAGCTTTCTGATCGCTATTCCGCGCGTTTCCGTCGTATGTTCAGTTACTACCTGAATTCCTGCGCTGGTGCTTTCCGGGCGCGAAACATCCAGCTTTGGCAGGTGCTTTTCAGTCCCAATGGTTTTGAAGGCGAATTGCGCGTGCCGCGCTAATTCAATGCGCAGAAAGCCGCCGGGAAGCATTCCCGCGCGGCTTATTTCGTCTTAGTCTTCGCTGACGGCTTCTTTTATCTGTTGGCTGGCTAACACGCGCTCTACGGTATCCACCACCGCCTGGGTTTGCGGGTCGATTTCAATGTTTACGCGGTGTCCCAGACGCTTCTGCCCAAGCGTGGTGCGGTTGAGCGTTTCCGGGATCAAATGCACACAGAAACGGCTACGGGTGACTTCACCAATTGTCAGGCTAATCCCGTCAATACCGATAAAACCTTTATGCAGCACATACTTCATCAGCGACTCATCGGCCAGACGGAACCAAATCTGGTGATTATTTTCCGATACCAGAATTTTCACCACTTCCGCTGTACAGATGATATGACCGGACATCACATGCCCGCCAATTTCATCGCCCATTTTCGCCGCGCGTTCAACATTAACGAAGTCGCCCGCCTTCACGTCGCCGAGATTGGTCAACCGCAATGTTTCTTTCATTAAATCAAAACTGACGCAATCGCCCTCAACCGAAGTCACTGTCAGGCAGCAACCGTTGTGCGCCACTGACGCGCCTGGCGTCAGCCCCGGCAGCAATTCGGGAGAAAGTTTGATCACATGCGTGCGAAAATTTGATTTCTCGACAATGGACACCACCGGCGCGGTGCCTTGAACAATACCGGTAAACATACGGTTTGCCTCATGAAAAAGGATATAAATAGAATGCGGAATGAAGATGAAGAATAGTCATGCCTGTCAAGCAGTGTGCACGATTTTTCGATGAAAACCAAACCTCGTGGCCCATAATCTAATCCTCAGACGCCTTGCCAGTCGTTAAAAATTTGTGAATTTAGGTCGCTATACACTAGTTTACTTCTGACAAGTCGCTACAATAACGCTCTTGTCACATCAGGCGACATTTATCGTGTTTATCTGCGTTTAATTATCCCGTTATTTTGTTAGTCAATTCAAGGAAGGTGTTCGTGCCGAATTATCTGTCAGAGGCGCGCAAATTATTAGCACTCGCGTTCCCTGTCATTATTGCGCAAGTCTCTCAGACTTCCATCGGGGTAGTTGATACCATCATGGCAGGTTCCTACGGCGCGACGGATATGGCTGCCGTTGCTGTCGGAACCTCCATCTGGCTGCCCGCCATTCTTTTCGGTCATGGATTATTGCTGGCGTTAACACCGGTGGTGGCGCAGTTGAATGGTTCTGGCCGCCGGGAGCGCATCGCCCATCAGGTTCAACAATCTTTCTTTCTGGCGCTGCTGATCTCATTGCTTATCATGACGGTGCTATATCAGGGCGAATATATCATCAACCTGATGAGTAACGGCTCGCCGGAACTGGCGGAAAAAGCCATCGGCTACCTGCATGCGCTGTTGTGGGGCGTGCCCGGCTACCTGTTCTATCAGGTGTTACGCTGCCAGTGTGAAGGGCTATCGAAAACCCAACCGGGCATGGTGATTGGTTTTATCGGACTGCTCATTAATATTCCCATCAACTACATCTTTATCTACGGTAAATTCGGCATGCCGGCATTAGGCGGCGTTGGCTGTGGGGTGGCGTCGGTGGTGGTGTATTGGATCATGATGCTGTTGATGATGGCCTATATCAGAAAAGCCGTCTGGTTGCGCGACATCAAATTGCAGAAATCGCGCTTCCGACCAGACTGGCAAACGCTGAATCGTCTGTTCTCGCTCGGTTTACCTATTGCGCTGGCGCTGCTCTTTGAAGTCTCGCTCTTTGCCGTGGTCGCGCTGCTGGTGCTTCCCCTGGGGGTAGTGGATGTGGCGGGTCACCAGATAGCCCTGAACTTTAGTTCATTGATGTTCGTGCTGCCGTTGTCAATTGGCATAGCCACCACGATCCGTGTCGGCCACCGGCTGGGCGAAGGCGCCACCAGGCTTGCGTATGTCGCAGCCTATACCGGCCTGGCGACGGGGGTGGTCATGGCCACCTGCACGGCGATATTCACCACGCTGCTGCGCGAACCTATCGCCTTGCTCTACAATCAGGATCCTGACGTGGTTGCAATGGCGTCGTACCTGATGTTGCTGGCGGCCATCTACCAAATCTCCGATGCCGTACAGGTGATCGGCAGCGGCGTATTGCGCGGATACAAAGATACCCGCTCAATCTTTTATATTACATTTACCGCCTATTGGGTTCTGGGGCTACCGAGCGGTTATGTGCTGGCGTTAACCGATCATATCGTTCCCCGTATGGGACCGGCAGGTTTCTGGTGTGGATTCATTATCGGGTTAACCGCCGCCGCAATCATGATGGTGACGCGCATTCGCTGGATTCAACGCCAACCGCCAGCCGACATTCTGGCGCGCGCGGCCCGCTAACGGCTTGTCGCGGTATTGTGTTAGCGAGTGATGCGGCGAAATCACGCACCTTTACATCACGCCAGCGGCAGACTGGCGCTTCAACAAGCGCCCCTGACGTCCTGTCACGCGCCCGCCCTGATAACTGACCACACCATTGACCATCACCAGATCGATCCCCGGCGCTTGTCGGCAGGGGTCGCGATAGGTGGCGACGTCCTGAATCCTGCTCATGTCGACCAGCGTCAGATCGGCGAATGCGCCTTCGCGCACCACGCCACGATCCTGAAGGCGGAAACGTGCAGCCGACAGCCCCGTCATCTTGCGCACGGCTTCAGCCACATCGAACAGTTGCAGATCGCGGCAATAGTGAGCCAGCACTCTGGGGAATGTCCCCCAAAGCCGCGGATGAGGATTCGGATCGTTGGGTAAACCGTCTGAACCCACCATTGATAGCGGATGCGCCAAAATCATGCGTACATCGTCTTCGCTCATCATATGGTAGATCGCCCCGGCCGGACGCAGGCGCTCAGTGGCCTGCCATTGGTCGATGCCCCACTGTTCGGCAATGTCTTTCAGCGTCTGTCTGGCCATCTCAGGATGCGGTTCAGACCAGGTGATAAAGATGTCCATCTTGCCATCGACGCGCCAGGCATCCAGTGTGGTGGAACTGGCCGCGTAGGGATAGCAATCGCAATTGCACGGCTGCTCGCGGGCGGCTTTTTCCAGCGCGGCCAGGGCTTGCGGCGCTCGTCCCCAATTGCCCGCGCCAGCGCACTTGAGATGAGAGATCACCAGGTCCGCGCCAGCCTGACGCGCGGTACTGAACGACTCTTGCAGCGAATCCAGCAGCCCGTCGTGTTCGTTGCGCATGTGCGTGGTATACAGCGCGCCATGCGCGCCGACGATATCCACCAGACGTTGCATTTCAGTTGCTGGCGCTTGTCTGGCATTGGTGTAAGCCAACCCGGAACTGAGACCAATGGCTCCGGCGTTGAGGGCGGCGTCCAGCGCGGCGCGCATCTGTTGCAGTTCATGCTCCGCCGCCGGACGATCGAATTGCGCCATCACGTTGGCCCGCAGTGCGGTATGACCGATCAATGCCGCGACGTTGACGCTCGGATGTGCATGCTCAACGGCGTCCGCATAGGCGCCGAAGGTCGGATAAACAAATTCATCCTGCACGCCCAGCAGGTTCATCGGGTCCGGCGGCGCGCCTGTCAGGGTTACCGGCGAGGCGCTGATCCCGCAGTTGCCGACAATCACTGTGGTCACGCCCTGAGAAATCTTGGCCAGCATGTCCGGGGTACGAATAACGTTGATGTCGTCATGCGTATGCACGTCAATAAAGCCCGGCATCAGACAACGCCCGGCCCCCGCAATAATCCGCTGCGCAATGCCATCGCCAAGCTTGCCGATGGCGGCAATCCGGTCGCCGCGGATCGCAACGTCGGCGTTATAGGGGGCGGCGCCGACGCCATCGACCACGGTGACATCGCGAAACAGTACATCAAACGTCATATTCACATCCTCCGCCCTATCGAGAAGTCCCAACCTTTTCCTGGAACCGCATCCATCAATTGTTGGGTGTAAGGCTGTTGCGGACTGACCAGTACGCTGGCCGCCGGACCGTATTCGATGATCTGGCCGCGCTGCATCACCAGCACATCATCACAGACCTGCGCCGCCACCCGTAAATCGTGGGTGATGAACAAAATGGCGATCTGCATGCGCCGTTGAATATCGTCAAGCAGTTGCAGCACTTGCGACTGTACAGAGACGTCGAGCGCCGATACCGCTTCGTCGGCGACGATCACATCCGGTTCCATCGCCAACGCACGGGCGATAGCGATGCGTTGTCGCTGTCCCCCGGAAAACTGATGCGGATAACGGTCAATGGCGTCAGCCGGCAATCCGACCAGTTCCAGCAGTTCCTGACCACGAGCCCAGGCCTGGGCGAACGACACGCCGTAGTTCATCGGGCCTTCCACCAGACTGCGGCCAATGGTCATGCGCGGATTGAGCGACCGGTTAGGATCCTGAAAGATCATCTGAATGCGTTTACGATGGGGTTTTAATCCGGCTGCGGTAAGCTCGGAAATATCCTTGCCGGTGATGCGAACCGCACCGTTCGTCGGTGTCAGCAAACGCATCACGCAGCGGGCCAACGTTGACTTGCCGGAACCGCTTTCACCAACGATACCCAGCGTTCGGCCACGTTTGAGCATAAAGGTCACGTCATGCAGCGCACGCGTGCCTTCGCGTCGTTTGCGCAACCCGAACCATGCGCCGCCGGAGGCCGGATAGGTTTTACCCAGTTCAACGACATCAAGCACCACTTGCCCACGGGCCGTCTCACCACGCGCCGGTCTGGGCATGAGACTCGGAACCGCGGCCAGCAGCGACTTGGTATAATCCTCTCGCGGTTGAGACAGTACCTGCCGCACGGCGCCGGACTCAACAATGTGTCCCCGGCGCATCACGCAGACGCGATGGGCGATATCCACCACCACGCCCATGTCGTGGGTGATGAAGAGCACCGCGGTACCGTGCTTTTCCTGTAGTTCGCGGATCAATTTGAGGATCTGTTGCTGAGTCGTCACGTCAAGCGCCGTGGTCGGCTCATCGGCAATCAACAGGCGAGGTTCAAGCACCAGCGCCATCGCGATCATGATGCGCTGGCGCTGACCGCCGCTAAGCTGATGCGGATAGGCGTTATGGATGCGCTTGATGTCCGGCAGATGCACCTGCGCCAACGCTTCCATTACCCGCGCATACCGATCCGAAGCGCTCAGATCGGTATGCGTTTGCAACACTTCGTCAATCTGACGCCCAACCGTGAGTACGGGGTTGAGGGCCGTCATGGGTTCCTGGAAAATCATCGCCATGCGACTGCCGCGTAACGCCTTGAGCCGTCCGGCGCTGACTTGCAAGACATCTTCTCCGTCCAGCAAAATGCGTCCGCTTACCGCCGTGAGCGCATCTTTCGGCAGCAAACCGAGCGTGGTCAGCGACGTGACCGACTTGCCCGAACCGCTCTCGCCCACCAGACATACCGTCTCCCCGGCATGAATTTCGAATGAGATATCCTGGAGGATCGGAACGCCTTGCGCGGTATTCACGCATAAGCGTTCCACACGCAGAATGTTGTTTTGACGGTCGCTCATGCAGCCCCCTTCTTATTCTTCAGGCGCGGGTCAAGGGCGTCGCTCACCGTGTCGCCCAACAGATTGATCGACAAAATACACAGCGACAAAGCCAGCCCCGCCCACAACACCAGCGAAGGCTTGAGTTGGAAGTACACGCGGCCCTCGGCGATGATGTTGCCCCAGGTCGGAATTTCCGTGCCGATGCCCGCGCCGAGAAACGACAAAATCGCTTCAGTCAGGATCGCCGATGCGCAGATATAGGTACTCTGCACAATCAGCGGCGCCAGCGTATTGGGCATCAGGTGCCGGGTGAGGATCTTGAAACTGGAGGTGCCCATCAGCACCGCGGCTTCTACATACGGTTCTTCGCGGGCCGACAGCACTCTGGAGCGCACCAGACGCACCACCTGCGGTATTTCCGGCACCATGATGGCGATCATGACGGTCCAGATACCGGCGCTGCTCAGCGAAACGATGGCGATCGCCAGCAGGATGCCGGGGATCGCCATCAGGCCGTCCATCACCCGCATCAGCAAAGCATCGATCCCCCTGAAATAGCCCGCCAGCAACCCTAACGGCAGCCCGATAAGCACGCTCATCAGCGTTACCCCCAGGCCCACAATCAGTGAGATACGCGCGCCATAGACAATGCGTGAAAACAGATCGCGACCATAAGCGTCGGTGCCAAGCCAGAATTCGGCGCTGGGCGGTTTCAGGCGAAACCCCGGTGACAGTGTCACTGGATCATAATTGGCGATCCAGGGCGCGAAGATCGCCATCGTCACGATCAACGCCAACATGACCAGCGCGATGGCCGACGTCAGCGGCAAACGCGGCAGTTTGATCAGTCGAAGTCGTGACGCAGGCAAGGACTGAGAAACGGGTTTACGCATAGCCATGTCCTCAGTAACGAATGCGCGGATCGCTGATCGCATACGACAAATCGATCAACAGATTGATGACGACGTACACCCCGCTGGTCAGCAAGATCATCCCCTGAATCACCGGGTAATCCCTGGCCAGCACCGCATCCACAATTAAGCGCCCCAAACCGGGGATGTTAAACACGCTTTCGGTCACCACAACCCCGGAAATCATCAGCGCGAAGCCAGTGCCGATCACCGTCAGGATCGGGATCATCGCGTTGCGCAGCGCGTGACGGAACAGCACATGGATCTCTGACAGTCCCTTGGCGCGGGCGGTACGGATGAAGTCTTCGCCCAATACCTCCAGCACGCTGGCCCGCGTCATGCGGGCCACCAGCGCGATATACACCGAAGATAAGGTCAATGCCGGCAACACGATACGTTGCGCGAACGGCCAGACGCCGGCGCTGATGCTGCTAAATCCCTGAACCGGCAACCACTTCAGTTCGATGGCGAACACCGAGATCAGCACATAACCGATCACGAATACCGGCACGGAGAAACCCAGCACCGACGAAGACATCACCAGATTGTCGATCCAAGTGCCGTGCTTCCAGGCCGCCAATACGCCCAGCGGCACCGAAATCACAATGGTGAAGACAATCGCCACCAGCGCCAGACTCAGGGTGGGTTCCAGCCGCTGACCAATCATGGTCAATACCGGCGTATCGGCCATAAGGGAAGTGCTGAAGTCCCCTTGCAATAACTGCCAGATCCACATGAAAAACTGTTGGTATAACGGCTGGTTCAGGCCCAGGCTTTCACGAATGGCCTCCAGTTGCTGCGGGGTCGCCATATCGCCGGCGATGATCGCCGCCGGGTCGCCGGGTGACAGCCGCAACAACAGGAAGACAAACAACGCGACGACCAACATCACCGGGATCGCCGCCAGCACGCGGCGAAAAAAGTAACCAAGCATAGGGACCTCCGAAGACATTATTCACATCGCAATCAGTCGCTTTTCTCGACGTTCCAGAACACCGTGGACGGCCCGGCCATCAGGTGACTGATACGGTTGTTCCAGACCGCCACGTCATAAAACTGGCCTAACGGGATGTAACTGACCTGATCCATCGCGCGTTTTTGGATCTCCACCGCAATCGTTTTCTGCCTGACCGGATCGGTGGCGGTGGCGAAATCCACCCGCAGTTCGTTCATCGTCGGGTCAGTCGGCCAGCCAAACCAGGCGCCCTGACGTCCGCCGCCATCAAGCATCGGATTGACCACCGGATTCCAGATGGTTTCCGCGTTCCAGTAAGTGAAGAACAGGTTCCAGCCGCCCTGTGACGGCGGATTCTGGTTGGCCCGGCGCGATACCAACGTCTGCCAGTCCATTGGTTGCAAATCAACCTTGAAGCCCGCCTTGCGCAAAGCCTGAGCCACCACCACCGGTTGCGGCGCCTGACTCGGCACGTCGGTCGGCTGCATGATCACCACCGGCGTGCCGTCATAACCAGCCTTCTTCAATAGCGCTTTAGCCGCTTCCAGATCGCCGCCGTTAAGCAGCGACTCGCCGCCCGCCTGCGTTTCCAGAGTCGTGCCGCAACCGAATACCGAGGCGCACAGCTTGAAGTATTCCGGGTTGCCCACCAATGCATCGAGCACGTCTTTCTGGTTCATCGCCAGCAGTGCGGCGCGACGAATGTCCGGGTTATCGAACGGCGGATACAGGAAGTTCATCCGTCCGCCGGTCATCGCTCCCAGTTTGCTCAGCACCCCGGACTTGAGTTCAGGATTGGCTTGCACCATCGGCAACAGATCGATCGGCAACTGTTCGATGAAATCGATGTCGCCGGAGGACAACGCATTAATCGCCGTCATACGGTCCGGCATGTTGATCCATTCCACGCGATCGACTTTGACCACTTTACCGCCCACGGTGCCGCTCGCCGGCTCCTGGCGCGGCACATATTGCTGGAATTTCTCGTAAACCACGCGATTACCGGGATCGAACTCACCGGCGACAAATTTATACGGGCCGGAACCGGTGTAATCGGTAATCATTTTGCCGTCAGGCGTGTTGGCAACCCGCTCCGGCATCATGAATGCCGCGACTGACGAAGGTTTGGCCAGCAGTTGCAGAACATAGCCGAAAGGTTTGGCCAGCGTCAGGGTGATGGTTTTGTCGTTGGTGGCGGTAATTGCGGCGGTGTACTTCATCATTAACTGACCGCCGACGTCGTACCGCGCCCAGCGCTTAATAGAGGCGACGCAATCCGCGGCGGTGACCGGCTTGCCGTCATGCCAAAGCAGACCGTCACGCAACGTAAAAGTGTAGGTCAGACCGTCTGGCGAAACGCTCCAGTCGGCCATTTGCGGCTTGGGCTCAAAGTTCTCGTTCATCCCGATCAAGGTATCGTAAATCATGTAACCGTGGTTACGGGTGATCTGCGCCGTCGTCGCGATCGGATCAAGCACGCGCAAGGATGACGACATCACCGCATACAGGGTTTTCTCCGCAGCCAGGGAGGATGAGGCGAACAAGGCGGCGCTCATGCCGAACGGCAACAACAGACTGGCGATCAGACAACGGGATGGATACATTTTCATTCTTAAGACTCCTCAAAATGGCAATGTTTGATGTCGGGACTTGCTGTGTGAAGCAACGCCGGATATCCAAGACCGTGGTTTGCAGCCGGCGCGTGGCTTGTGGTCTCAGGCTCAGGGGCGTTTAACGCCAGTCTGACGGGTAATGATGCCGTAATGTTCGATACGTCTGTGGCGCGCGAAGTCGAAGATGGTGCTCTTACCAAACTGACACAGATCCATGTCGCAGCGGTGGACGATGAGTTCGTCATCCTGCCCTTTGGCCTTGGCGACCACGAAACCGTTGGGATCGACGATCACGCTGCCGCCCATCAGTGGAAAACCGTCTTCGATCCCGGCCTTGGCGACGCCGACCACCCATGTGGCGTTCTGGTACGCGCCGGCCTGCATGCACAATTCGGAATGAAACAGCCGCGGCGCTTCATCTTCACCGCGATTCTGCGCGTTTACCGACGGCGTGTTGTATCCCAGCGTGATCAGTTCCACCCCTTGCAGCCCCATGACGCGATAAGTCTCCGGCCAGCGGCGATCATTGCAGATGCACATACCCATTATGGCATTCTGGCTTTCCCAGGTCGGGAAACCCAGGTCGCCCGGTTCGAAATAGCGCTTTTCCAGGTGCTGAAAATCCCGATGAATATCGAACTCAACATGCCCCGGCAGATGCACCTTGCGGTATTTCCCTATGATCTCGCCCTGGCGATTGGTCAGGATCGAGGTGTTGTAATGATGGCCATCCGGGGTTAGTTCAGCGTAACCGAAAGTGATGGCGATACCGTGCTCGCGGGAAAAATCAAACAACGGACGCGTCACCGCATTCGGCATTTCACGCTCGAACCAGGTATCAACTTCCCGCTGATCTTCCATATACCACCGTGGAAAGAAGGTGGTCAGGGCCAGTTCGGGAAAGACCACGAGTTCGCACGCTTGCTGCCGGGCCTGTTCCAATAACGCCAGCATGCGCTGGACCACGCTTTCTCTTGAGTCGCTTTTTTGGATCGCCCCCAGTTGGGCGCCGCCGATAACGATTTCGCGCATGCCATATCCTCCACAAGACCGACTCGGTGTCGGCAAACCGTTGCAGTGCGTAGGGTCATTGTGGAGAAGAGGAGCTTATCTGTCGTATGCCAATATGTCGGTGTTGATTAACCTGATGTTAATCGAAACTGATGTTAATCCAACCTGATGTCAATCGAGCTTGAACAGGTGAAAACCGCCCTCCTCCAGCGTGCTGCGCAAATGTTCGACGAATACCTGCGCAAATTGCGCCAGAGGTTCACGCCGCAGGTGCACCAGGCTGATGGTCAGGCGTTCTTCATCAAGGAGCGGCAACACCGCCATACGCTCCGAACCCGACGCCCGGTAGGATATTTCATCGACGACGGAAAAACCGATGCCGTTTTTAACCAGGGCGCAGGCATGGTGGGGAGAATCGACATCAATGCTGGGCCGATAGGGAAGCCCCACGCGTTCGAACGTCTGATTCATGAAACTGTGAAACGGGGTATCCGCGGCATAGCCGATAAACGCAGCATCCGCCAGCGCTTCTGGCAGATCATTTGCCGGAACGCGAGTCAACGGATGATCCGCAGGACATATCACCAGAACCCGGATATAACTCAGAGGAATGGCGCGCAGATTGGGATGATCGATCGGAAACAGGGAAATCCCGAAGTCGGCCTGCCGGTCGAGCAGACGCTCGCGCAACAAGGCATGGCGCAGACATTCCAGGCTGACGAGGATCGCTTCGTTGCACCGTCGGAAAGCAGCGATGGCATCCGGCACCAGTTGATGCCCCAGACTGGGGCTGCTGGCGATGCGTAGTACGCCATGGCGCTGCTGAACCAGATTGTGCAATGTCGTGTTGACGCGCTGAATATCGCGATAGACCAATTCAACATCGTTGAAGAGAGAACGCGCTTCTGGGGAAGGGTATAACCGTCCCTTAACCCGTTCGAACAGTTGAAAGCCAATACGCGCCTCGGTATGGGAGAGCATCCGGCTGACCGCAGGTTGAGACACATATAGAAGTTGCGCGGCGCCGTTGATCGAACCGGTGATCATAACGGCCCGAAAGACCTCGATCTGACGCAGATTGAGCGATTGCATTCGACCTACCTCTGTGAAATTGATGGCGTCGCCTACCGCCGAACGCTTAACAACAGGTTATGTGACTATAGCAATTAGTAAGCAATTAGTATGCCAACGACATAAACAGGCCGAATATTGCGCTGACAGCAGCGAAACACCACGGTAATAATAGGATTTAGCCCACTTTTTTAGGAGGTTACCGCCGTGGCCGTGTCACAAACGATCCTGCCTATCTTCCTGCTGATCATGCTCGGTTATGCTCTGGCCCGCCGTGGCGTTCTTGATCCCCACGCCAACAAGGTACTAGGCGGCCTTGCTTTCAAACTGTTCATGCCGATGGCGCTGTTCACCGGAATGATCAACGCGCCGCTGCATAATGGCCTGAACATCCAGATCCTGATCGCGTATTTCATTCCTGCATTACTCATTTTCGCGGTGGTCAACCTGTTCGTCCATCGCAGGCAGGGCCATTCCACCCCATTCGGCCTGACCGCCTCCTTCGCCAACAATGCCTTGATCGGCCTGGCGATAGTAGCAGGGCTGTATGGCAACGACGGACTGGTGCTGTTGTTCATCGTCCTGGCCGTACACAGTCTGCTGCTGTTCAGTGCTCAAAGCGTCTACGACAGCTTCGCAGGCAGCGAACCGTTCAAACCCGGCATTCTGGTCGCCAGCCTCGCCAATCCTATGATTGTCGGCCTGCTGTTGGGAACGGCGGTCAATCTGTCGAACCTGATGCTGCCGAACTGGAGCACGAAGCTGGCGACCTGGTTAGCTCAGGCGGCGCTGCCCTGCGCGCTTATCGTGCTCGGCGCCAATCTCTCCGGCTATCGTCTGCGTCCCAGCGCGCTTGTCGTCGGCATCACTGTCGCCAAACTGCTCGCCATGCCTTTGCTGGTGCTGCTGACCTGCCTGTTGTTGAATATCGGCGGCATGCCACGCAGCGTACTGGTGCTGATGGCTGCCAATCCCTCCGGCCTCAACGTGCTGGGCTTTGCGCGCTCGCGGGAGGACAGTCAGACCACCAGTTCGGCGATTTGTCTTTCCACGCTGCTGTCGATAGCTACTCTCCCATTATGGATGTGGGCAATCAGCCTGCTTTAAGCTACGCCGTCATTCAATCCAGTGTAGCCGTGACGCCAGTCTGGTAATGCGTCTGGCATCCACGGGAACGATCCCGGCGAAATCAACCATCTATTGAATGATAATTGTTATCAAGTATAATCCCGCACCGTAAGTACGCCGTGCCGCCATCCTGATGGGGGGCGCGTGTTTAATCATAAAATACAGGCATCTGCGCCGCGAACCTGACCGGATAGACTCGGGTCTGGCAATGCAACCAATCTCTACATCGTCTTCTCGTTTTCGGGATTAAGGTAACAACCGTTGGGCTATACCGAGAAAAACCTGAACACCTATCTCGCGCACCGGGCCGAGTTTGTTGACTATGCGACGACTATCATCGGCGATCGCTCGCACGGTGAAGACGTGGTGCAGGAAGCGTTTATCCGCCTGAAATCAACCGCGGCGGACCGCCCTTTTGATGAACCGGTAGGCTATTTTCGCCGTATGATACGTAATCTCGCCATCGACTGGATCCGGCGCGCCAGAGTCGAAAAGCGCCGGTTCGACACGGATGCGGATATGGAGACGGTCGCCGAAGAACAGCCGTCGCTGGAAGAGATCATCGCGCATCGGCGCGAATTAGGTATTATCATGGAAGCCATCGCCGAACTGCCGGAACGGACGCGTATCGCGCTTGAAATGCACCGTTTCAATGGCTGCAAATTGAAAGAGATCGCCGCCCACCTCAATATTTCCGTCACGCTGGCGCATTCGCTGATTTATGAAGGGCTGGCGCACTGTCGTCGGCGTCTTGCTGAAAAAACAGCAAGCTGATTCGTTATTTATGTGAGTGGCTTATTGGCAAGCCGTCAATTCCATAGGAAGCAATCTCATTCAATCGAACGAAAAAGAAAAACAGGCGCAGCAGGATGCTATCGGCTGGCTGATTGCGTTACAGGAAGATCCGAACGATACGGATGTTATGGCGCGATTCAACGCCTGGCGCGACAGCAGCACGGAAAATGAGCGGGCATGGCTTGAAGCGCAGCATGTCTGGAACCTGCTGGATGAAACGCGCAACATGCCGAATCTACACACTCGCGCCGCACGATTTACGCCACCACAACATCCGGCTGCGTCTCAACGCTGGCGCGGCGCTTCCCGCCGTCTGACGCTATCGGCGGCGGCGGTCGTGGTCTGTCTTGCGGTGCTGCTGCAACCCACCATCAACCAATGGCTGGCCGCAGACTACGCCACCGGGATCGCGGAAACCCGTCAGATTCGGCTGGATGACGGCAGCACCGTCTATCTCGGCGCCGACAGCGCCATCAAGGTGACGCTCGAACCCAGCTCGCGGCAGGTAACGCTGCTATCCGGCGAAGCCTATTTCGATGTACAACCTGATACGGCGCGTCCTTTCCGCGTGGCGGCAGGAACGGTGGACACGACCGTGCTCGGCACCGCCTTTGATGTCAGGCTAATGACCGATAGCGTAATGGTGGCGGTGAATCACGGACGCGTCGCCGTCGCCGCGCCGCAGGCCCAGCCGCGTATTGGCGCGCCGCTGCAAGCGGGTGATTGGGTGCGTATCGCCAAAAACGGACAGGTCGAGCGCGGCAAGGATGCGCCGGAATTCGTCGGCGGCTGGCGCGCCGGCATGTTGATCGTCAAAGATCGTCCCATTGCGGATGTGGTGGATGAAATCCGCCGCCATTATCGCGGCGCTATCCTTCTGACTGACAGTTCGCTGGCGCAACAGCGAGTCACCGGGGCTTATGATCTTAACGCGCCAGTAGATGCCCTCAGAGCCGTCGCCCAGGCGCACGGCGGCAACGCACGGCAAATTAGCCCGTGGGTTACCGTTATCTCAACACGTTGATAAAAATTAACTTTCCACTATTTTTCCACAAAACGTCATTTTTCACTGAAAAATCCCACCGCTATTTCGTTCTTTAATCAGAGTCATGGCGATAGCGGCGTATCGTCTTTTCAACGGCATAAACGACAAGGGTTGGAGAATGAGAAAAAAGGGGATGGCAGGAAAAGAGATTATCAGCGCGGTGATGCTTACATTCGGCGTCAGCACATCGGCAACCGCGCAACAAGCGGTTTCGTCTATCCCCGCCAACATCGGCGAGCTAAAAACAGTAAATATCGCGCCGCAGACGCTCCAGAACGCGCTACTCCTGTTCAGTCAGCAGACCGGGACGCAAACCTCTGCCGATGCTGCCGTCATGCAGGGACAATTCTCTCCCGGCGTGGCGGGAACCATGACGCCGCAAGCCGCGGTTGCGCGACTGCTTGCCGGCACCGGATTAAGCTACCAGTTTATTTCTCCCGCGACGGTATTGATCGTCAGACCGGATAGTGACAACGTCACAACATCGGATGTCGTGACCGTCACCGCCGTGGCGGAAACCGCAACCGGCCCGGTCAACGGCTATCGCGCCACCCGCTCGGCAACCGGCACCAAAACCGATACCGCGTTGCGTGATATTCCGCAATCGATTCAGGTGGTGCCGCGTGCTGTCATTACCGACCGGCAGACTACCAGCCTGAGCGAAGCGTTACAGAACGTCTCCGGCGTGCAGCAAAGCGGCACGTCCGGCAACCGGGCGGAAACCTTTATGGTGCGCGGTTTTTCATCGCCGTCCTACGCCATCGACGGCGTCATGCTCAACCCGGTAGGCGATCGTCCCGAAACCTTTCTCGACCTGGCCAACGTGGAGCGTATCGAGGTATTGAAGGGACCGGCTTCCGCATTATACGGTCGCGGACAACCGGGCGGCCTCATCAATATCGTCACGCGCCAGCCAAGTTATACATTTGGCGGGGATGCCTCGCTGCAAACCGGGAGTTTCGGCTTCTGGCGCGGCGAAGGAACGGTGAACGGCCCGCTGAATGACGCTAAAACGCTTTCCGGCCGCTTGTCAGGCGCGCTCCAGACTGAAGACGGATTCCAGGATGCCCGTTCACGCAGCAGCCGCCAGTTCATCAGCACCGCCTTGCGCTGGGAGCCGACCGACGCGACGCGTTTCACCTTCGGCCTCGACTACACCAACCAGACGCTGCCCTTTGACCGTGGTTTGATCGTCGGTGAAGACAATCAGGTCAGCCTGCCGCCAGAACGTTTTCTTGGCGAGAAATGGTCGGAAATCAACGCGCATAAGACGCGCATTTCGCTGGGCGCCGAGCATAACGTGAATGACCAACTCACATTACGCGGTTCGCTGCGTTACGACGATGCCCGTGTTAATGATACCGGTATAGATTATCGCGCGCTGGAAGACGATGGCCGCACGCTTAACCGCCGCTATAGCGATCGGGTAGAAGATTCGCGCAATATTGACGCCCAACTGGAAGCGCAACTGAAACTCTACACCGGCACTATCGACCATACCTTGCTCAGCGGCGTGCAGTACAGCCGCTCACGCATGGACTTTACCGCCTACCGCGCCAATATCGACCCCATCGATATTTATGATCCGGTTTACGGCGCAGCCATGCCGACAACGCGTTTAAACTCGGATTTCGTTGAAAATATTAAAATGGCGTCGGTGTTTCTTCAGGATCAGATTGAATTTTCACCGCAGTGGAAGGCGCTGGCGGGACTACGCTACGATCGCGTCTGGCAGGAAATGGATCAGAAAATCGGCGATGGCGAGCCGGATATCAATGACGGTGCGCTGACCACACGGCTGGGGCTGGTCTATCAACCGATTAATCCGGTTTCGCTGTATGCCAGCTATGCGGAAAGTTTCGCCCCGCAAAGCGGTCAGACCCGTGATGGTCTGGCGCTGGCGCCGGAAGAGGGTTGGCAGGTTGAAAGCGGCGTAAAAATCGATCTGATCCCAGACCGGCTTTCACTCACCACCGCCGTGTTCCAGATCACCAAAACCAACGTTAAAGCCAGCGACCCACTGGATTCCGACTATGCGGTAACCACCGGCGAACAGCGCGTTCGCGGCGTGGAAATCGACCTTACCGGTGAAATCACCCCCGGCTGGCGGGTTATCGCCTCCAGCGCCTATCTGGATGCGCGCATCACCCACGATCAGGATTATGAAGCGGGTAATCGCTTGACCGGCGTACCGCTATGGAGCGGCAGCTTGTGGACAACCTATGAATTGCAACGCGGCGCGCTGTCCGGCCTGAAATTTGGCTCCGGCCTACAGGCGGTCGGCGCCAGAAAAGGCGATCTCGATAACAGCTTCTCCGTCGCGGGTTACTACCGGCTGGACGCCATGGTTTCCTACAAGCTCAATAAAAACCTGGAGTTTTCGTTGGTTGGCCGCAACCTGACCGACCAGGCGTACATTGCCACACCGGTCAGCCGCACCGAAAATCATCCCGGCGCGCCGCGTAGTGTCTTTGCCACGGTCAAGGCCACGTTTTGATACGGATAATGTATTTGATACGGATAATGTAATGGAAAACGCTGTTTTGCCGGTCGCCGCGCGGCTGGAGGCCGTCTCTTTCAGCTACGGCACGCGTGCCGTGCTGCGCGAGGTGACGCTTGAAGCGCGCCGGGGTGAGTTTCTGGCGATTATCGGCCCGAACGGATGCGGCAAAAGTACCGCGCTTAAGGTGCTGGCCGGCCTGTTGAACGCCGCGCAAGGCCGGGTGCTGATCGACAGACAACCAATAGCCGATTACAGCCGGCGGCAATTGGCGACGCAGCTTGCCATGCTCGCTCAGTCGGGCGACGCCCCGGCGGGTATGACCGTCGCCGATCTGGTCGGCATGGGGCGTTACACGCATGAATCCTGGCTGCGCCGTCAGACACCGCAGGATCGTGAACAGGTGGCGCTGGCGATGGAAAAAATGGCGGTAACCGATCTCGCGCAGCGACGCCTCGGCGAGCTTTCCGGCGGTCAGCTTCAACGGGTACGTATGGCGATGACGCTCGCGCAGGATACGCCGATCCTGTTGCTTGACGAACCCACCAATCATCTTGACCTGAAACATCAGTACGCGCTGCTCGACATTGCGCGCGCGGAATCACGCAATGGCCGCGCCGTGGTTGCCGTGCTGCATGATCTGACTCAGGCGAGTCTTTATGCGGACCGGCTGGTGCTGATGGATCAAGGATACGTAGCGGCCAGCGGCACGCCGCAGGCGGTGTTGACCATCCCGGCGATAGAGAAAGTCTATGGTATCCGCACCGAGGCGATAAATATCGGTAATGCGGTTATCCATATTCCCGCAACAGCATTGTCGGCAAGCAGAGTGTCTCCCGGGGAACCATCGGCGGAGAGAAGGTTATGAAAGCGCTGCTACTGTCCGCCGCGGCGCTCGGTCTGGTGATGCTGTCGGTATTGCACCTGTGCATCGGCGCCCGACCGCTCAGCCCCACGGTGGTGATGGCGGCGCTGTTTGATTACGATCCGCGAAACTATTCACATATCGTCGTCATTAAACAACGGTTGTCGCGTCTTGTCGTGGCGCTCGGCATCGGCGCGATGCTGGCGGCGTCGGGCTATACGCTGCAAAAGCTGCTGCGTAATGATCTTGTCTCGCCGTCAACGCTCGGCATCAACAGCGGCGCGGCGGCCTTTTCCGTCGGCGGCATCTATTTCCTCGGCCTGTCCGGTACGAATTTGCTCTGGCCCGCTCTGGCAGGCGGTATTAGCGCATTGATTTTCGCTTTTTTTGCCGCCGATCTGCTGGGGCGGCATCGCCGCGAACCGCTCAATCTGGTTCTTGGCGGCGCCATGAGCGCCACATTGTTTTCATCGGCCACCGCCTTTATCCTGTCGCTCGACCCGGACGCCTTCGGCAATATGTTAGGCTGGCTGGTGGGTGATATCGGTATTTTCGACTACCAGACGCTGATGGTGTTCTGGCCGTTCGGCCTGCTGGCGCTGGTCGTGCTTTTTCTCCTGTCGCGTCCGCTTGACGTACTGGGGATCGGCGCGGAACAAGCCGCCGCGCTGGGCGTGAATCCGCAATGGATACAAGGGCTGGCGCTTGCCGCCGCGGTAGTACTGCCTGTTCTGGCGGTGACTGTCGCAGGCCCGATCGGTTTTGTCGGGTTGATCGTGCCGCATATCGCCAGGCTGTTTGTCGGCGAAAGCGGACGCCTGCCGCTCGCCGTGGCCATGTTGCTCGGCAGCGCGCTGCTGACCGGCGCGGACATTCTGGCGCGTATACTGTTGGCTCCCCGACTGCTCAACGTCGGCACCATCATGGCGCTGGTCGGCGGGATCGCGTTTCTGCTCATCACCCTGATGGTATTGCGGAGACGAACGGCATGAGTCATAGGTACTTTCTTCGGCTGGGCGCAGTTCATCTCCCCTTCTCGCGTCGTTTCATTATCGTGACGGCGGCGCTGGCGGGCGTGATGGTGTTGTTGTCCGGCGCGGCGCTGTGCCTCGGCACCGCCGATACCTCACCGATGGCGATCCTGCGCTGGCTATTGTCGCCGGTTACGCAGAGCGACGCAGAAACCGACGCGCTGATGCAACTCCGCGCGCCGCGCGTTATCGTCGCCCTGCTCGGCGGCGCGATGGTCGCCGCCTCCGGTTACCTGTTGCAGGTCGTTTCCGGCAATGGGCTGGCCGATCCTGGACTGATTGGCATTTCACCGGGCGTCAGCGTGTCGATTTTGCTAGGCTCGATGCTGTTCGGTATTCCAGCCGAATGGCTGGCGGCAACCGGTTTGATTGGCGGGCTGATGACCGGCGCGCTGGTGTTGGCCCTGGCATTCAACCTGCGGGCCGCTAACGGGCTGATTCTGATTGGGCTGGCCGTTAGCGTTACACTGGGCGCGCTGATCGAGATCGTCATGGTCAGCGGCGGCATCACGCAATTTTCCCGCTATATCACCTGGTCCCACGGTTCTCTGACCGCCGTATCATTCGCCGATGCAGGCAGACTGGCGCAATGGGCTGCCGCGCTTGGCGCTCTGCTGGTCGCCGCGCCACGGCTTATGGCGCCGCTTATGCTGGGCACCGAGCAAGCCTGCGCTATCGGCGCCGCGCCGCGTTGGTCGCGTCCATTACTGGTTCTGCTGGCGACCGCGCTGGTCGCGCCCATCGTTTCGCTGACGGGCCCGATCGCCTTCGTTGGCCTGATTGCCGCGCACACCGCGCGGCGTCTGGTCGCCGATCGCCCCGGCGAGACGTTGCCTGTCGCGATGCTGATCGGCGCGCTGTTGTTACTGCTGGCGGATATCGCGGGCCGGACGCTGTTTTTACCAGTTATTATCCCGGCGGGCCTGATCGTATCCATTGTCGGCGTCATCGGCTTTCTGGCCTTCGCCAAAGCCACCGCAAAACAAACATAAGAGAAAAACGATGTTGCGTATCCTGCTGTTTATCGCCTGCTGTTTTGCTGTGCCGCTCTCCCTGGCGCGCACCGTGACCGACCATTCGGGCAATATCGTCAATATACCCGATGAGCCGCTGCGCATCGTCTCTCTGCACGACTGGACGCTCACTGTGATGACGCATGAACTGGGCGCGCCGCTGATTGCGAGTACCGGGCGGCTTGCCGCCGACGGCAGCCAGTATATGCGCGGCGCACGCGAGCTGTTCGGGCTGGATTTTTCGCAGATCGCGCTGGCGTCCATACATGGGAAACTGGATTTGGAGCGGCTGCGGGCGCTCAAGCCAGATCTCATTCTCGCCAACACCGGTGATTACGCCGCGCTGAGATCGCCACTGTCGAGCATCGCGCCAACGCTACTGTTTAACCCGGAACAGGGCCGCCCAATGCTCGATCTTTATCAGGATCTGGCCGACTGGCTCGGCAAGACGGCGGAATTTGATGTGTTAAAGCAGCGTTACACTGCGCAGGCGACCGCGCTGCGCGAGCGGCTGACTGTCCCCGGCACCTATGTGGCGTTGCTGGTTAATGGCCGCGACGGGACGATACAGATCCTCAAAGAATATGGCGCGCTGACTACGGTCATGGACGATCTTGGTCTGCGCCGCATGCCGATTATCGATACCATCCCCGCGGGGACCGATCGGATGACCATCGGCGCGGAGCTTATCGAGGCTATTGACGCGGACTATATCGTTACCTCGTATTTGCCGGATCAGGGCGAAGACGCACAGAGCATCGATCGGGATTTCGATCGGATTGCGCCGGGGGCGCGCGATTTTTTGCAGGCGTTCGTTAATCAACGTGTACTCCGTTTTTCGCGCTATGAAGTCTATCCACCGAGCTTTAAAGGGCTGGAAATGACGCTGAAAAACGTCGAATCCGCCATCGCCGCCAGGTAGTCCGTTCTGAGCGGATAAGATGCGCAACGCATGTTTTCACGTGCGGATATTACCGCCAGCATTGACTTTATCTGTACAAAATTCGCCATAACATGCGGCATAAAAAAAGCCAATCGAGATATCGATTGGCTTTCAGCAGTCAATAAAAGTGCATGACGGGTCAAGGATTATCCCGCT
This sequence comes from Brenneria izbisi, assembly GCF_025840185.1. Lineage (GTDB taxonomy): Bacteria > Pseudomonadota > Gammaproteobacteria > Enterobacterales > Enterobacteriaceae > Brenneria > Brenneria izbisi. The sequence continues at coordinate 139,304 of NZ_JAMPJU010000001.1, read as the reverse complement.
TCATATTCCCGCTCATGGCGAGCGGAATAGGCTTCCTTTCTTAGCCTCCGCAACACATTTTCCGCCTGTTGCAGAACATGCGCGCATTGCTCGCGGGTGATGGTTAACGGCGGTTCAATCCGTACCGACTTGGCGTTGTTCAATGTTCCCGCCACCAAAATGTAGTTATGGAACATTTCGCTGGAGAAGGCATACCCGATCTCATTCTTTCTGAATTCAATCGCCTGCAACAACCCCATACCGCGAACATCAACGATCAGATCGGAATAGTCGGCGGCCAGACGACGAAAACCGTCAAGTAAGAATCCCCCTTGATGCGCGGCGTTCTCCGGCAATTTTTCGCTCAGCAATACCTTGATGGTCGCCAGCGCCGCGGTACAAGCCAGCGGATTGCCGCCAAAGGTGGTGGTGTGCAGAAACGGGTTGTCGAACAGCACGGAAAACACCTTCTCCGTCGCCACCGTCGCCCCGACCGGCATCACCCCGCCGCCCAGCGCTTTCGCCAGACACAGGATGTCGGGCTGTACGCCGTAATGCTCGCAGGCAAACATCTTGCCGGTACGTCCCATCCCGGTTTGCACCTCATCCAGAATCAGCAATGCCCCCACTTCATCGCACAAGGCTCTGACCTCAGGCAAATAATTTTCCGGCGGGATGATGACGCCGCCTTCTCCCTGAATTGGCTCAAGGATAATTGCGGCAACATCGTCCCCCGTCTTCTGGCATTGATGAACCTGCTTCCTCATCGCGTCAATATCGCCGAAAGGAACATGGTGAAAACCGGGAATCAACGGCATAAAAGGTTTACGGAATTCAGACTTGGCCGTCGCGGACAACGCCCCCAGCGATTTTCCGTGGAACGCGCCCGTCGCGGCGATGAAGGTATATTTACCCCGCGGCGACTGGTAGGCTTTTGCCAGTTTCAACGCCGCTTCAACGGACTCGGTGCCGCTGTTGCTGAAGAAACTGTATTTCAGGTTACCTGGCGTGAGCGCCGCCAGCGTTTTAGCCAGCATCGATCGCAAGGGATCGAGTAATTCCTGACTATGCAAGGGTTGTTTACGCAGTTGCTTCTCCACCGCCTCTACCACCGTGGGATTACGATGACCGACGCTGAAAATACCGAAGCCGCCCAGACAATCAAGGTACTCATTGCCCTGCGTATCGACCAAGGTGTTGGGACCGCTGGCACGCCATTCGACCGCGCCGTAATCGCCCCCTGAGGTGACGGACTTTCTGTACTCTAGAAACCCCGGATTGACATATTCCCGGAAATTGTTCAACACTTCCCGGTTTAGTGAAGCCATTTCATCATGCGTTAACGTATCTTTATTGATCCATTCCAATGCCTGCTGAGAACACTCTAGCGGGTTAAGTTTTGCGTGCAATCTGGACAAAGTATGCTCCTTCGAAACTGATATCACATGATATCAGCTTAATTAATGCACAAAACACGCCAATATGCAGCGGAAAATGTCACTTTGGCAGATAAATTTGTTTCTTGCGGGCAAAATAATTTTTTTTAGCTTCTTTGCAGCATTTTAAACCTCAGCATCTTCACCCATGTAATCCGTTATCTGGCATCGAACGTGCACACCGACAAAGCATGTGCACCGTAAAAGGGCAAATTGCCTGATAACGAGGCACGGTAAACCGAACGCAAAACGGGGCGCCTGATTGACGGGATATAACGCCTGGGGAAAAGGTTGCAACCACTGGGAAACATGATTGCTCATGGCGTTCCGGCGTCATGAGCAATGAACATTGCCGTTAGAAACGATAAATATAGCCGACGCTGAGCGCGGTTTGGCTGGAACTATCAACCAGCGGGCTATCTTTGATGCCGCTGCCGAACCGGGTGGCGCTCGCATCAAGAAACAGGGTATGACGACGCGCCAGAGTATAGTCCATACGCACCCCGACCTCGACATTGGCGGTGGATTCGCCTTCATAGAAAGCGCGGTCTGCGCGCACTTCCGATGTTTTCACACCATAGTAGTAATCAACAAATTTGCTATCGACCCATTCGACGCCCATCCGCGGCGTGATGCCGAAAGCGCCGGACGCAAAGCGTCGTTCCGCCAGTAATTTGGCGCGGGTGCCTTTACTCTCGCCGGAAACGTCGCCGAGCACCTCTGCTGAAAGATCGACGATACCGGTCTTCCAGATCATTGCGCCCCCTGCCCAGACGCCGCCCTTGCGATCCTCCATGCCGGAAAGATACGGAGAGTCATCCGCATCGTAGCCGTCCCCGGCGTATTTGGCCCGCAGCCGCAGAGAAAAGGCTTCGCTGGAGTTGAGCTTCAGATCCAGCCGTGGCACGGCGGCGCTAATCCACCGGTTTTCATAAGAAAGCAGAGGCAGAGGAAGCACATCCGTATCCATATCACGATAAGGTTTCTGAACGACAGCGACGCCAGCGCCCAGCCCCCATTGTGAGGATTGCCCCTCGCCCGTGCTCGTGGTTTGCGCCACTGCCGTCGGCATCCAGGAAAGCGCGACGGCGAACGCCATTGCCGCAGAGACAGAACCGCCGACCAGCTTGAAAGAATGGGGGTGATGCTTCATTTCATAGTCCTTTTTAACGTGAGGAGGCATTCAAGGGCGTCGGGCCCCGGAAATCTGGAAAAACACATCCATCGCTCTGACCATTGCGTTTATACGCAACATTATATTAACCAACAAAACGAAACGATACTGTTTCGTTTTGTTATTGTCAATCCACAATTTAACGTCTTTAATCTTTCACTATTGTTACTTCCAATGGGTTGCCAATAAAAATAAATACTTTTTAATCAAATAATTAAAATGCGGCGCCGCTCATTTTTTCTCTAGTGCGCAACCGGCACGGTTTCTTGACAACGCCAGAACGATACTGCATCGTTTCGTAATGATTATCCCTTTTTCGCAGCAAGGAACTTGACGGAGCACTGATGTCCAGAAGCAAAACAGAAAGCGTGCGCAACGCTTTTTTGAAGGCCGCTATTGAGGTATTCCTTGAGGCGGGGTTTGAACAGTCGACGATGGATGCGATAGCGGCAAGATCAGGCAGAGCGAAATCCACCCTCTATCGCTATTTTGACTCGAAAGAAGCCTTGTTTTCCGCGTTGATCATTAAAGCGTCTCAGGGGCATGACAACGAAATCATCAATTTTCTATACCGCAGCGGAAATGGCCCGCAAACCGGCAACAGTACGGAAAATGCCGTTGATTCGCTTATTTTCCCCAGCCATGAAGCCGACTGTAAAGACGCGCTGACTCAATTCGGCCAGTACATTCTCACGCATTTTCATACGCCGCAGACCCTGGCGGTGCGGCGTATGATGATTGCCGCGGCAGCGACGCATCCAGAGATCGGCAGACAGTTCTACGAGCAAGGCCCGTCCCGTGTCATAAAACATCTTGAACAATATTTTAGTCCACTGATTGATAAGGGATATTTTCACAGCGCCGATCCCCATGTGGTTGCTTGTCATTATTTCGGTTTGCTGGAGTCAGAGGTAAGTGAAGCGGGTTTACACAATGTGATAACCCAACTGAGCGACGAGCAAATCAAGGCGATCGCCTCACGTTCGGTAACGGTTTTTATGCGCGCTTATGCGCGCGAATTTCCACAGTGAAAACACCCCCGATTATCGCTATCCATCACAGCGGCTGTCCTTTCATGGTTCTGAGTGTGTTTCATAACAGATAACGCTATTCTGTACGCTTATTGGGTTAAATAGCGATATTGCGCGTACATTTGAAACAGCGAGTTTGGAATGGATAGACTGACCAGTATGAGCGTCTTTGTCCGGGCGGTTGAAACCGGCTCCTTCACTGCTGCCGCTGAAGTGTTGACCATGTCACCGCAATTGGTGGGAAAACATGTCTCCATGCTGGAACAACATCTGGGCGTGCGGCTGATTAATCGCACCACCCGGCAACACAGCCTAACGGAGTCCGGTCGCCATTTTTACGAACGCTGTAAGATAATCCTCGCCGAAGTGGAAGCCGCGGAGTCCTTTGCTGCGCAGGCCAGAGCGATACCCAGCGGACGCTTGCGCATTAATGCGCCGGTGACTTTCGGCATCAATGCCCTGTCCCCGTTGCTGCCGCGCTATCTCAAGGCCTACCCGGATATCTCTATTGAACTGACGTTGTCAAATCGTATGGTTGACTTGATCGATGAGGGTTACGATATGGTTTTTCGCGTCGGAGAACTAATTGACAGTGGCCTGATGGCTAAAAAACTTGCTCCTTATCAGCTTGTCACCTGCGCATCGCCAGCCTATCTCGCCAGCGCGCCGCCGCTGACGCAACCACAAGATTTAGTAAACCATGAGTGCCTCATCTTTACCCATACCACCCTCAGAACGCAGTGGGTATATGAAACGGCATCCGGCATCGTACAAGTCCCGGTGACGGGACGCTTGCTTATCGACAGCGGCGAAGCAATGACTCGCGCGGCGTTATCAGGCATGGGAGTCATGATGCAACCCGTGGAATTGGTTAATCCTTTGCTAGCGACAGGAGAACTGGTGCGAGTATTAGCGGGCTATAATGTCCCCAGCCGACCGTTGCATGCGCTCTATGCGCCTGATCGCAGGCTCACCCCTAAATTACGAAGTTTTCTCGATTTTGTGACGGCGGAATTTGGTAACCGTCATAAGGAGGAATTTGGTAAACGTAATAAATAGTCACCACGCCGGGCTCGGCTTAGTAATACCGGGTCGTTGAGAGGGTGACAACGGCCCGGTATTTAAAGACAGGATAGACACATCAGGCAAACCCTATTTTCAGCCTGATTTTTTCAATGTTTCCGCAAAAATCTCACCAGAAATCGCCCAGTTTTCGGTTTTTACGTCATTGAAAATGACATACACATATTGCGGATCGACATTCGCGTGTTTGGCAATGGATTCCGTCACGTCTTTGGCAATAGCGGCCTTTGCGCTATCACGACCATCGAACATCTGAATATTAACTACCGGCATGATATTTCTCCTTTACGGTCTGATTTATCAGTTTAGCTGACATTGTGAAGAAGCATAGTCTCACAGCGATAGTTGATAAACATATCAGTGGATGACGCAGAGTAGAATATTATTCTACAATCAGGTAAAGGCGTTTTGCGCAGACAATCTCAGCAACTCATCAACGATAAAGCGCACGCCCGGCAATAAGTGACGGGAGCGCGGCCAGATAACGTTCAGTTCAGTGGGCGATGGCGCAAGCGCCGACAGTATAGGTGTCAACGTCTGTTGTTCAATAAAAGGTCGCAGCAATAACTCAGGAAACTGCACGATCCCGGCGCCCGTAATACACGCTTCAATCATGGCATCACCATCACTGATCTGATGGAAAGGCGTCGGGTTGAATTTGACATCCCGACCGTCCGCGCCTTGTATCAACCAACTCAGCGGCGAACCGCCCCGCCATGCCATCACACACCGGTGTTGAGCAAGATCCTCCAGCGTTTGAGGAACGCCGTGGCGAGCCAGATATCCGGGGGAAGCGCAGAGGATCAAATGCTGTTTATTAAGTTGGCGCGCCACCAAATCCGGGTGATCTTTCATCGCGCCAAACCGTATGGCCAGGTCGAATCCCGCATCCAGTGGATCAATCACCTTGTCATTGAAAGTCACCGTCAGCTTCAGATGTGGATAACGTTCGGTCATTCCCAACAAAATAGGCATCATAATGGAACGGCCGAATGCGGCTGGCATATCAATGCGGACCGTGCCGCAAGGTTCTGTGAGTTTAGAGCGTAACGCCAGTTCAGCCGCGTTGAGTGTGTCCAGCGCGCTGAGACAACTCGTCAGATAGGCTGCGCCTTCGGTGGTCAGACTTATCTTGCGGGTGGTGCGATGAAAAAGCGGGGTGCCAAGCTTTTCTTCAAGGCGACGGATACTTTTGCCAATGGCGGATTTGGTTATTCCCAATTCTTCCGCGGCGGCGGTGAAACTTTGCGCACTTGCCGCCGCGACAAAATACGTTATTTCTTTCAGCGTATCTGCAAGCAGTACAGGGGTCATAATTCAACGCTCAAGAAGAATATTTCAGGTAAGCATTGCAGCCTACCATAATCCGCAGCAACAGTAATTCAGTTAGTGATGAGATACTCATCACAATATTGTGTTGATGAGATTGTCAACGTCAGTTTTTTATTAAACTATGTGCGTGGATTGTGACTGCACAGCAGGCAAAACCTGATTTGGCGAAATTTCCGTTTCAATAGAAATTTCGCCAAATCAGGTTTTTTTTTCCCCTAAAATCAAGGTGGATTTGTATTATGACAACAGTAGACTCAGCATCAGCCATACTGCGTGAAATAGGTGGAGTGGAAAACATTGTTTCGCTATCCCATTGCATGACGCGTTTAAGGTTTGTATTGAAAAAAGACGATACAATTGATGATGAGCGCATCAAAAGTATCACCGGCGTAATAGGGATCTCGCGTCGAGGTGGACAATATCAGGTAATCGTTGGGACGGATGTATCCCGCTTTTACACTGATTTGATGAAACTGATAGCAGTAGATGATAATATCGGCCCGTCAGCCGAACCAAAAGAGAATCAATTAGCACCCAGTAAAACTTTTTCAATAAAAGAAATCGGAAATTCAATCCTTGATGTTATTACCGGAACCATGAGTTCCCTGCTGCCAGTGCTTATTGGCGGCGGGATGATTAAGATACTTCTCTTGGTTTTAGAGCTATTCAATGTATCGACGGAATATCCCACCATCAAACTGCTCGGCATAATCAGCGATGCCGCTTTTTACTTTATGCCCATCATGGTGGCTTATTCAGCAGCAATAAAGATGAAATGTAGCCCGATGTTATCGGTCGTCATCGTCAGTATTCTCATTCATCCTGATCTTATTGCGATGTTTACACAAGGGAATTCGTCATTCTTGACCGTGCCTGTTGTAGCTTCACATTATGCTTCATCTGTCATTCCCGCTTTCCTTATTGTCTATTTTTTATCCGTAATAGAACCGATCACCGATAAGTATATTTCAGGATGGGCTAAAACAATTTTCAAACCTATGTTGATATTACTGATTTGTGTTCCTATTTCATTGATTCTGCTGGCGCCATTGGGAAATATTATTGGTTCAGGGATCGCGTCGATAATTATTTCGGCCAGTCAGGGAAGTTTTAGCTGGTTAACATTAGGTATCTTTTCAGCAATATTGCCATTTTTGATCGTTACAGGTATGCATTGGGCGATGGTGCCCTATATGATTAGTTCATTGGGCACGACCGGACATGAATCCATCGTATTGCCTTGTATGTTGGCGGTGAATATCGGATTTTCCGCAGCCAGTGCCGCCGTTGCCTGGAAAACCAAAAATACCAATCTGAAAGCCATTTCTATCTCCGGTTTCATCACCGCGGCGATATCCGGCATAACCGAACCTGTCATTTACGGCGTGGCATTAAAACTTCGCAAGCCCTTTATTGCGACGATGATTGGGTCAGGTATAACGGGCGTCTTTATCGGTATGGTTTCGCTTAAAGCCTATTCATTTGGCGTGCCTTCTCTGGTAGCGATATTAATGTTTATGAAAAGCAGTGAGTACGCTAATTTAATTTATGCGGTTGCCGCAGTGATAATATCTTTCATACTATGCTTTATCATGACGTTAATTTTAGGATGGGATGATCCTAAAGATTAATGAAAATCAATTATACCCTTAAATAAGTAGAGATAATCTATGAAAATTGGAATTATCGGTACCGGAATGATCGTTCATGATTTACTTACCACGATCAACGATCTGGATATCAAGTTAGTCGCTATTTTGGCAACAGAAGCCACCGTAGAAGAAGGTCATAAATTAAGCGCCACCTATGGGATCCGCCACGTTTTTGTTGACTATGACCGTCTGCTGCAAAGCGATGTTGATACCATCTATATCGCGCTACCGAATCATTTACATTTTTCTTTTGCAAAAAAAGCCCTTGAAAAAGGCAAGCACGTCATTATAGAAAAACCGATTGTTCCTTATAAATCCGAGCTTATTGAATTGCAACAGATCGCTCAGGCTAACAACCTGATAATTCTTGAGGCAATGAATATTCATTACCTGCCTGCTTTTGCGTTACTGAAAGAAAAAATCAAGGCGCTAGGTGAAATAAAAATCGCCCAATTTAATTACAGTCAGTATTCATCAAGATATGCGGATTTTAAGCAAGGTATCATTCATCCTGCATTCGATCCGAAAAAATACGGCGGTGCATTGATGGATTTGAATATTTATAACATACATTCCATTATTGGATTGTTTGGTTCACCAAAATCATCGCAATACTTTGCGAATGTTGAAAAAGGAGTCGATACCAGTGGTATTCTCTATTTAGATTATGGCCAATTCAAAGTATCCAGTATCGGCGCAAAGGATTGCAAAGCGCCGATTATGATATCGATTCAAGGGACTGAAGGTAACATTGTCATAGAAAGCTCTATGAATATTCTGAAAGCGTTCACGTTCAATAAAAATACGGGTGAATCGGAATTAATTGATGGGAACGACAATAAACACCGGCTATATTATGAGTTCAACGCGTTTTCTCACATCATAGATAATTTGGATTATGAGCGCGCTCATGCTATGTTGAACATCAGTCTGATGGCTTTGGATATTATTGATTCCGCGAGAGTCAATAAAGGAGGTTGTTAAAAATGAAAAGTGATAAAATACTTACCGTTGGTTATATCGGAAATGGTAAAAGCACCAATAGATACCATTTACCTTTTGTATTACAGAGAAAAGAAAAGTTTCACGTAAAAACCATTTACTCCCCAAGTAAAGGGAAAAAAGACTGGGATGCGATCCCTGATGTTATATACACAAACGATATCAATGTTCTGTTAAACGATCCCGATATTGATCTGATCGTGGTCTGTACGCCTGCCGTCACCCATTATGAACTGGCAAAGCAGGTTCTTAATGCCAATAAGCATTGTCTGGTAGAGAAACCCTTCACTCACACCACCAGCCAGGCAAAAGAATTATTCGAATTGGCGAAAAATAAGAATCTGGTGATCCAATGCTATCAAAACAGAAGATTTGACAGCGATTTCCTCACGGTTCAGAAAGTTATTGAATCTGGAAAATTAGGCGATCTGTTAGAAGTAGAAATGCATTATGACTATTATCGGCCTTACGTCCCGGAACAGTGTAAAAAGTATGTGCAGGTTGATACCTACTTATATGGTCATGGTTGTCATACCTTAGATCAGGTATTGTCTTATTTTGGTAATCCTGATCATATTCATTATGATGTTCGCCAGTTGCTTGGCGAAGGCAGAATGAATGATTATTTTGACCTGGATTTATATTATGGCATCGTTAAAGTATCGGTGAAATCCAGCTTCTTCAGAGTAAAAGAACGTCCTAGCTTCGTCGTCTATGGTAAACGCGGGATGTTCATTAAAGAGAAAAAAGATCGACAGGAAGAACATTTAAAACTCTTTTACTTTCCTGATCACGCTGATTTTGGCATTGATAATCCCAGTGATTACGGAACCATTATTTATTATGATGCTGAAGGGACTTATCATGAAGAGAAAGTCATTTCCGAAGTAGGCGATTATGGACGTTTTCATGATGCGCTTTATGAATCCATCGTTAATGGTAAAGAAAAATTTGTTTCTGATGAGCAGACGATATTGCAAATATCCTTCCTGGAGGAAGGAACGGCTCAACTGAAATAATCGTGATCGTGGGAATGATGGGGCTTTTTGTACTTCATTCCCGCTCTTACCGTTATTTTTCCATCCTGCGTTTACGCTAATTATCCCTCTCACTTTAATCAAAACCCCAAATATTGCTTCATGTTGAATTTAAACGAATAAAGTGCTAATTTATCACGCATATTTGTTACTTCATCGGCAGGTAAAATCTGATTTTTTTCAGGTTTTTCGAGGTTATGATGAAAATTGCCAAAGTCATTAACAACAATATTGTTGTGGTCTTGGACGAAAACCATCGAGAGCAAGTCGTTATGGGGCTTGGTATCGGTTTTCAGAAAAAAGCCAGCGATATCCTTGATGTCAGCAAAATTGAAAAAGTATTTGCTTTAAAAAACGATGAAATCACATCCAGATTAAGCGAACTACTCGGCCAGATCCCTATTGACGTCATGACGACCTGCGATCGTATTATCAATTTATCCAAGCAAAAACTGGGGGAATTGCAGGAAAATATTTATATCTCACTGACCGATCACTGCTACTTTGCGCTTGAACGTCATAAGAAAGGCATAAATATCAGAAACGTATTGTTATGGGAGATAAAGCGCCTTTATCCAAAAGAATATCAACTGGGTCTTGAAGCGCTTGATATTATTGACAACCGTCTGGGCGTCAGAATGACTGAAGATGAAGCCGGCTTCATCGCATTACATCTGGTCACGGCACAACTCGGTAATGAAATGCCTGAGGTAATCCATATTACTCAAATAGTTAATGAAGTTCTGGATATCACTAAATTTCAACTCAAATTGGAATATAAAGAGGATAACTTAAGTTACCATCGCTTTGTTACGCATCTGAAGTTCTTTGCCCAGCGAATGTTGAATCGCGCTACGGTTCAGGATGACGATACCGATTTACACGCTGCGATTAAAATCAATTATGGTCAGGCGTGGCATTGTGCGGAAACGATTCAAACGCATCTACTGAATCACTATCAGTATGAATTAACAACAGAAGAAGTGATGTTTCTTGCCATTCATATCGAACGGATCCGTAAAGATGGTCAGATTTAAACCGGTTTTGTTCACGTAATGTTCTGCCCCGCCCTCATCTGATGAAACATTCGGCAATTGACCGATCATGGTAGATAAAAGGCTTGCCATCCATCCCGGACGACGCCATAATGATGCCCATTCCAGTTACTGGAAAGAAAGAAGCGTTTGAAATCAAAATGTTAGTTCATTGGCTATCTGTCATAAGAACCAACATATCCTGTACGACCGTAGCTCAGTTGGTTAGAGCACCACCTTGACATGGTGGGGGTCGGTGGTTCGAGTCCACTCGGTCGTACCAATTCATGTCCTGTCGCCGTCCCTGGCTAACTTAATAACTGTAGCCACAAGTCCTAGAACTTATCCCTACCTCTCGCTATGGCGTTGTTCATCCTTATAGAGACGCAACAGCAGCATTCGGCATACTTATCACTAACATATTGATAAATAATAACAATATAATTCAAATGACCGCCTGTTTAATCCGCGGCTAACATCATGCCGAACTAAAAAATGGTCATTAGGCTGCTACCGTTCGATCTGAGATCGGCTAGATGTTCTGGAAAAATATCCGCCGGCGTCTATACTGAACCATAATGATGTTCACAATCAGGTTGCTGTTTTGGCTTGTGTTTATTCAATTGTCGCGTGTATATCAACGGATTTATCAAAAAATAAGCTTTTTTATCCTGCCAACTCACTTCATGTTATTTCGGTTGCGGCGCTTTCCTTCTTCATCGTGGCATCAGACACTCTTCAAGCGATGACGATTCAGAAACATCACTTGACTCGCGCCACGGTATCGCAACCATAAATCGCCTAACAGCCTGCAGACAGGAGAATCGGTTTGACCACCATTGCCACGGAAAACACCTCAGAGATCCCTTCCCCCCCGGTACTGGGCGGTGGACGATACGCGTTCTTTTTCGATGTGGACGGTACGCTGGCGGAGATTCAACCAGAACCGGAAGCGGTTGTCATCCCTGGCGCTGTTCGCAATAATTTGCAAGCGCTGTCGGTTGCGTGTTACGGCGCGTTGGCGCTGGTATCTGGCCGACCCATCGACCAGCTTGATAAACTGATCGCCCCGCTCAGGTTTCCGCTGGCGGGAGTACACGGCGCCGAACGGCGTGACGCCGACGGGGATCTGCATCGCGTCATGTTGCCGGTGGAAGTAACAGAATCCCTGCGGCGGATGCTGGAGCATGGAATGGCCAGCATGCCGGATACCTTGCTGGAAGCCAAAGGCATGGCCTTCGCACTGCACTATCGTCAGGCGCGAAAGTATCAGCGGCAGGTGCTGGCTCTGGCGCAATCCGCCGTAGCCCGATTTCCTCAACTCACGCTACAGCCGGGTAAGTGCGTGGTGGAGATAAAACCGCGAGGAATAGATAAAGGCGCGGCGATTGACGCCTTTATGCAAGAAGCCCCTTTCGCCGGGCGCATTCCGGTTTTTGTTGGCGATGATCTGACGGATGAGAGAGGATTTCTGGCAGTAAACGCCATGCAGGGCGTTTCCGTTAAGGTCGGAGACGGTTCAGGCCATGCCCGCTACCGCCTCAAACAGGTAGCGGACGTTCATGGCTGGCTTGAACAATTACTCTTACAACTAAAGCAAGATAACGTCGGTAAGGAGTTAAGGTTATGAGTCGTCTGGTTGTCGTATCTAACCGTATCGCTATTCCTGACAGGTCGAAGTCAAGCGCTGGCGGACTGGCCGTAGGTATTCTGGATGCATTGAAAACCACCGGGGGTGTATGGTTTGGCTGGAACGGAGAAATAAGTGAAATATCCGGGGAAGAAGAGGATGATTTGAGTCTGACCGAAAACGACGGCATCACTTATGCCTCGGTTCCGCTCAACCAAAATGATTACGATCTTTATTACTGTCAGTTCTCCAATGCCGTCATCTGGCCGGCATTCCATTACCGTATCGATCTGGTGCAGTTTCAACGCGAAGCCTGGGACGGTTACTGTCGGGTTAATGAATTGCTGGCGAAGCGGTTACAGCCGTTGATCAAGCCGGATGATATTCTGTGGATCCATGATTATCATTTACTGCCGTTTGCCGCCGCGTTGCGCAAAATTGGCGTGAATAACCGTATCGGGTTCTTCCTGCATATTCCCTTCCCCACGCCGGAAATATTCAACGCGCTGCCCACGCACGAAGCACTGCTGAAAATGATGTGCGAATATGATTTGCTCGGCTTCCAGACGGAAAGCGACCGGAGCGCGTTTCTCGACAATCTCAGGCAACTGACCACGTTGCAGCAGTCCGGGAACGACAGCTATTGCGCGTTCGGGAATACGTTTATGACGGAAGTTTATCCGATAGGCATAGAGCCGGACAGCATCAAAGAAATGGCGGAAGGGCCGCTGCCGCCCAAAATGGCGGAGATGAAACGCGAGCTTGGCGATGCGCAAAACATTATTTCCTGCGAGCGACTGGATTATACCAAAGGGCTGCCGGAACGCTTTCTGGCGTATGAAGCGTTGCTTGAGCACTACCCGCAACATCGCGGCAAGGTTCGCTATTCGCAAATCGCGCCGACTTCACGCGGAGATGTGCAGGCTTATCAGGATATCCGCCATCAACTGGAGATGGAAGTCGGGCGGATTAACGGCAAATACGGCACCCTGAATCGCACACCGCTCTACTATCTCAACCAGCATTTCGACCGTCGGCTGCTAATGAAAATATTTCGTCTGACCGATGTCGGGCTGGTCACGCCGCTGCGTGATGGCATGAATCTGGTGGCGAAAGAGTATGTGGCGGCACAGGATCCTGAAGATCCGGGCGTACTGGTGTTATCGCGCTTTGCTGGCGCGGCCAATGAACTGACCGCCGCGCTTATCGTCAACCCTTACGATCGGGATGATGTGGCGGCGGCGCTGGATAAAGCGCTAACCATGCCGCTGGCCGAGCGCCTCACACGTTATAACGACATGATGGCGGTACTGCGTAAAAATGATATCACCCATTGGCGTGAAAGTTATCTGCAAGACCTGCGAACTATCCAGCCACGCAGTGCCGAACATGGCCCAGCCACCGGCATGACAAGCTTGTAACGCCATGCTGGTTTCAGCCGCCATCATCGATTACCCCTTCTCTTTCCTGCCCCGTTAACCGGGGCCATTAATAAATTGTTGCAACCGAATTTTATTGTGGCGCATTGGGAGATGGTTATTATTTTCCTTTTTATAAATAATACGTTATCTATTTTTCCGGCCTTTGCTGATAATCATAAAATGTGACGGGAAGCACACTTTTCGCCATGACTGATGAAACAACTGTCTACACTTAATAGAGAGACATTTAATAGAGAGACATCCCTATTTTTACAACGCAATACTGAGGTTCTTAGCAGATGTTTAACCAGAAATTACACGTTACTGAATCAGAGGGATCCGATGGCGACAAAAATCGCCAATACCAACCGGAACCCGTCGAGTTAACACTGGATAGCATGCTCGAAGCGGAACCCGAACCAGAAATGATCGAAGGGTTGCCGCCATCCGATGCGCTGACGCCCGCCGATCGCTATCTGGAACTGTTCGCACAGGTGCAGTCATCGCGTATTTTTGCCGACAGTAAGACTTTCCCCGACTGCGCGCCAAAAATCGATCCGCTGGATATTCTCTTGCGCTACCGCCGGATGAAAAGGGAACCTGATTTTGATCTGAGGCAATTTGTCGAACAACATTTCTGGCTACCGGAAAGCTATGATAATGAGTATGTCTCCAATCCCGATAATTCCCTCAAAGAGCATATCGATAATCTGTGGGTCGTATTGACGCGCGAACCTCAGGATCATATTCCGTGGTCGTCGCTGCTGCCGCTGCCGCAAGCTTATATCGTGCCGGGTGGCCGTTTCAGCGAGACCTATTACTGGGACTCCTACTTTACCATGCTGGGGTTGGCGGAAAGCGGGCGCAACGATCTGCTGCGCTGTATGGCGGATAATTTCGCCTGGATGATTGAAACTTACGGTCATATTCCCAACGGGAATCGCACCTATTACCTCAGCCGCTCACAACCGCCGGTATTCGCGCTGATGGTGGAGTTATTTGAAGAAGATGGCGTGCGCGGCGCCCGGCGCTATCTGGATCATCTGATGAAAGAGTATGCTTTCTGGATGGACGGCGCTGAATCTCTGGCGCCAAATCAGGCTTATCGCCACGTTGTGCGGATGCCGGACGGCGCGCTGCTAAACCGCTATTGGGATGACAGAGACACCCCGCGTGACGAATCCTGGCTGGAAGATGTGGAAACCGCCAAACTGTCCGGTCGACCGGCGAATGAGGTTTATCGGGATCTGCGAGCGGGAGCGGCGTCAGGGTGGGACTACTCGTCGCGCTGGCTGCGTGATGCCCATCGTCTCGCCAGCATTCGCACGACACAGTTCATTCCGGTGGATCTCAATGCGTTTCTTTACAAGCTGGAGAGCGCCATCGCCAATATCTCTGTATTGAAAGGAGACAGAGAAACAGAGGCGCTATTTCGCCAGAAAGCGGAAGATCGGCGCACGGCGGTCACTCGTTATCTATGGGATGCGCAGGATGGGTGTTTTCGCGACTATGACTGGCGGCGCCAGCAGATCGCGCTCTTTTCCGCCGCCAGCATCGTGCCGCTCTATGTGGGGCTCGCCACCCACGAACAGGCCGACAGATTGGCGGAAGCGGTGCGCGCACGCCTGCTCACGCCAGGGGGACTCATGGCAACCGAGTATGAAACCGGTGAACAATGGGATAAACCCAACGGTTGGGCGCCGCTGCAATGGATGGCGGTTCAGGGCTTTAAACTGTACGGCAATGATGCACTTGGCGATGAAATTGCGCGCAGTTGGCTAACCACGGTGAACCTTTTTTACCGGCAACACCATAAGCTGATTGAAAAATACCATATCGCTGGCGGTATGCCGCGTGAAGGCGGCGGGGGCGAATACCCGCTTCAGGATGGTTTCGGCTGGACGAATGGCGTTGTGCGCCGCTTGATTGGCCTGTACGGAGAACATTTCTGAGGATGTTCTTCTTTGACGGTGTTTTTCTCTAATGATGATTTTCGGCTCGTCATTGCCAGTGCCATTCTTCCACCAGGCACTCACTCAAAGCCGAGTGCCCATCCATCCCTCTCTCTAAGCAGTTTTAAGCCTAAGCGCCACAGCGCGGGACGCACTTCCGCCTGATAGCGGGTGCGGCGAAAACCGGTGTCGCCTTCTTGGGCGAAAGCGCTGACTATCACGCTGACGCGGCGCTTGAGCTCGCTCTCGTACCACACACCAGAAGTTCGCACGGCGGTTCCAGTACAGCGCCAACGTCGATACCCGGCAAGGGGCTGACCAGGTTCAGCGACAGGACAAGGCAAACGGCTGGTTAAGCGCTTACACTCGCTTGAATGTGCCGCTTATTTGCGGCTATCTCAGCACGAGGATTGATGATATCCATATTCTGGCGCGGGCCGGATTTGTATTGTCCTGCGGACGTCATCGCCAGAATGTCCGGGTATTTTTTACCAGCCAACTGGGTACGACATAGGTTGGCGTTCCGGCGATGACGTTGATTCCGGCTTTCTTCATCGCATTCAAAACCGATCAATATGGCTGAAATCAAACACGCCCTCTTCAACTTCCAGCGAGTTCCAGGTGAACGCCGCGACACGCTCCACATTCATCTCCACCGCTTTCATCATCCTGATATCTTCATTGAGGCGATCATTGGGCACGTACTCGTCGTAGTAAGCCCCCCATAGAGCAACAGATTGTCGACCGGTTTATTCTGCGCGCTGCCCAGCAATGGACACACGCCACAGGCCAGAACGCTGTATTTCATGATGTGACGCAGGGACTTTCTTATTTTTTACCCCCATAGCTCAGCATCAACTTGGCGTAAAAATCCTCCAGCGTAAAACGAGCGTCAACGGCATGATAAACGCGTATCTGACGCGCGCCGGGTTGGGGAGCGTAGGTCAGATCGTCATTCAGCAGCGGCGCGTCACGCAAGGTGTAATGGTATTCATGATCATCAAGCAACAAAGCCACCGATGGATTATCGCCCAAAACCCACACCTCGCTTTTCGGCCAGGGAACATCTTTAACAATAGCGGAAATCATCTTGTTGAAATCAATCAGTTGCTGCCATAAGTACGCCCCGACTTCACCTTGCGGTTTAACGCGTGCGGCCAATTCCGCCAGTGAGACGCGCATCGACATATAAACATTGTGCGGCACTTGCCACAACGGAACCGATGATTTGAAGACTTCATTAGCGGCAATGGGATCATTGAACATATTGTATTCCCATCCGCCTTGTGGGTAAGGCATGCCGCCGATCCAGACAACCGTCATTTTGGATGCAATGCGCGGTTCCGCCCGCAACGCGGCGGCAATGTCGGTAACCGGTCCCATGACCAGTACAAACAGCGGTGTGCTGTCGGTCTTCAGCGCTTCCTCAATCAACATTTTCGCGCCTTCGCTTAACGCAGCGGAGGCTTCGCCTTTTTGCATTGCCTGCGTCGCGCCGCGATAAACTGGAATTGACGTTTTCCCCATGACTTTCATCAAATGCCGCAGCTCGTTGTAGCTTTCGAGCATGCTGTTTTGCCCATCTCGCTGCATCATCGGCGCGGTTCGCGCATAGTGAGCGGCAATCAGCCCTTTTACTTTCATGGTGGGCGTCAGTACGGCATGCGCCACGGCAAAATCGTCGTCGGCCTCATTTTTGGCATCGGCGCTGATGATGACGCGTATCTGTTTATACGGCGCCACATCAAAAGGCAGATCTTGCGGCGCCGCCGCGACAGAAAAAGCGCTGCATGCCAACATCCCTAGCGCCAGACGGCGGAGCCAAAAAGAACAGCGACGGTGAATAACCAGAATCATGTTCGTTTCCTTAAATAGTAAGTCGATATGTTGTCGTACCATTAACTGACATGATGACAAGGCAAAGAGAACGTAGCGGCAAGCGAAACGCTTGCCGGATGACGGATAAAAACCGGTATCGTCAGCACGATACCGGGATTGAAAACGGAGTTACCACCAGACCTCGGCCTGAACGCCAACGGTAAACTGATCTTTTTTACTATCCGGGAATTCGAATGACGAAAGCTCGTTATCCAGCACTTTTAAATAGGTGCCGTAAAACCGTATTTCAGGCCGGGAATTCAGCAGGCTGGTATCGACTTTCAGTGCATGATACAAGGTGGTCTTGTAACCGGATTCCCGGTAACTGACACCGCTCTTATCCTTGTTTTTCTGCGTAAACCAGCCTAACTCCACGCCAGTCTGATTATAAGTATCCCAGATGTAGGCAGGACGAATAACCGTGCGAATGCTGTCAAAATCACTGTTGGCGCCGGTTTCATAGCTATATATATCGTTGCCCCATGAATATACTAAGGCGTTGGCCATAATAACCTTGTCATGTAAATATACTTCTCCTTGAGAAATCAGGCGGTACGCTTTGCCACCGGTATGATCGCCGTAATAATTGCCGCCTTGTCCGATTGACGGGTTGGAATCATCATAACGGGCAAAGCCGCTGGCGATGGAATTATTTGCTGACTGGAGCGTGAATTCATTAAATCCACCGCGATCAAGATCCTGCTTTAATATGGCGGTTGCCAGATACGTATCTCTCATTTTAAAGAAGGTATCATTATTTTCATTGACTTTTTGACCATCGGTTTTATTGGCCATGACATATTTACCGATGAATGTTAACGCGCCATTCTCCCATAAAGGAATATCTTTATACCTGAATTCCAACGTATTGGTATTCATCTGGGTTTTGTCCGCATTGCTGCCGATATTGGGATTTTCATATTCCCTTGCATAGACATCAATATCTTCCCGCGTCAATGAAAAATCGAGCTTGCCGGGTCCGGCATTCAGGTTTTCTATCCCTACGCCAGCACTGGCAAATATACGGTCGCTTTTCCAGTCCAGCATCTGAATTTCATACACCGGCAGGACATGTTTCCCCACCCAGAAATCCGCTTCCGGCGCAAAAGGAAGGAATCCTTTTGTCGTCAGGTACATATCAGAAAACTGGAGCACGTCTTCTCCATTGGTATCGCCAAACCAGGCGCTACTGTATTGCTGCCCTACATTACCATCAAGCCTGACAACAGCATGCGCGGTCTTGCCATCGTTGTTGTAGACTCGCTGACTGAAAATAAGATCGTACCAGCCAGTATGTTCATTACCGAAGCGTCCGAGCGATCCGATCGCGTAAGATTTGGGTGAACCGTTGGTTCCCGTCGCCCAGCCTGACCTGAAATAACCGGTATAAGAAAACCCGATATCCTCTTTCACATATTTACTGATTTCAGACAGCGTCAGCGATCGGTTTTCTGTGGTGCCGGAAGAAGGCGTCGTTGTTGCCGCCGTCAATGATTTATCCGTTGATTTTGGCTGTGTGGCCGAGGAGGATTGCACCACTATTCGTTCTTCACCCGTAGGTTTACTACTATTTATCGCCATCGGTGCTTGCTGGCGCTCGGCAATGGCTTTATATTCCCGTAACTCATTTCTCGTCGATTGCAGTTCCTGTTTATTTTCCGCTAATTCCTTTTCCAATAACGCTAATCTTTGCTCTATCGTTAATGTCGCCGCCATCGCACTATTAGATAAAATAGCTGATGATATTAATAATACAATAAGCTTTAAAGGGTAATGTTTATTACGCATAATATTTTCCAGGTAGAGTACATAAATAAAATAAAGACAAAGGAATTTCTGATACTATTTTTAGTACCTGTTGGCGACTATTCATCAATACAGCGTTTTCGTGCGTTAGTCGCACTTGTTTAACATCAGTATTTTTCTATTTTTTAAATCGGTTGCGAATGAAATAGCTTGGTGTACAACTCCATGCATGACAATAGCTATTAATTTGTTTACTACCATAAGGTGAAGCCTGAGGATTATCAGGATCAAACGCTTCCCAAAAGGTATCCGCGCCCGCTTTTATCATTCCCCCCCAATAATTTTCGATCAATTTTTTTGCTTCTGCTATTAATCCACTCTGCACCAGCGCATCGACCATATGATGATATAAATAGGGAGTCAGCGGTCGAATTGCCTCTGACGTCACCATCACTTTCTGTAAAGAAATTGCGGCTTCTTTCTGTGGTAATACCTTAGCTAAGGCCATCCATATTTGTGATGCCCAGGATATTTGACGATTCTCCCCGCTAATAAATAACTGTAGCGAGGGATCGTAAAATACTTTTCTGGCCGCGACGGTCATTTGACTTATTTTTTCAATCAACCCATCCATATTCTCTGTCGGGTGAATGATCTTTCCTAATTCAACTACGCGCTGGCAACTATAAATCAGCAAACCCTGCATGGCGGCCTGCTTGTCTATCCCTTGTGTTGCCGCCTCCTGATTTTCTCCACTATTCCAGTCAATAAAAACATAATCTTTTTCCGGCACAACAAAGATGCCTTGCTGATTAACATGTTGTAACAGCAACTCAATTTGTTTTTTCGCCAGCGGCCACAGGTCAACAACGGTTGCTTTATCCTGACTGGCATGGAAATAATCCAGCAGCACACAACCGAATAGCGCAGCATAATCAAGCAACACCACCTCGCCGGTTCTCGGTTCGGGTTTTTCATAAACACATGCCGTGACATAACCGTCATCACGTTGCAGACCCGCAAACAAATAAAGGCAACGGCGCACTAAATCCGTGTTGTTGAAACTGATGTAATTTACTAATGCCTGTAGGCGCAAATCGCCCAACCATAACCGACGGTCGCGCTTCGGGCCATCTTCGAAAACGGTCTGCATACATTCGTGCAGCGTCCGAATACTGGCCTGATCGATATCTCGCCACAAAGGACTGTCATACTGCGCCGGAAGGTGCTGGTCTTCGCCTGCCGATGACACCGCCTGAACCTGAAGATCATCGAATGTGACGCTGAAGTTGGAGGAGGTCACCATCACATCGATTTTCACATAGCGAAAAGCGTGGCGGCGGGCGATCCTGACCGGCGTGGGAAGAAAATCGACATTAATAATCTCTTCCGGTAGCCAGGCGGCGCTAATCCAGCCGTTATAAGGATAAAGAGACTCCGCGACATCAGTGACCACTTCACCAAAGGTCAAACGCAAACGCGCCGGCGAATCACAGGAAACGCCTTTCCAGCCTAACAAGAATGTCAGAAATCCAGTGTAATGATTGCCGAAATCGACAATCAAACTATCTCCAGTTTTAAAAGTACGCTGGGTTAATGCTTCCACGCCGGCGGTTTTGCGCATGACGTACCCCAGCCTGTGACTTTTGTCCGCCTTCGCCTCCACGACCGCCAGCGCCGGATAAGACATCTCCGGCAAAGCGGGGGTTAACGCTTCAGCCAGTTGCAGATAGCGCTGGGCGGGCGTCGATACGACGCCCGCGCGCACCGATGACGCCTCGCCGGTCTGTGCGCTGCGCACAGGCCATGCTTTGATACATGAAGCAATCACGGCGGCTTTTACCAGTAATTCCCGTCTATTCATGTTTATACCGTTCAACAGTGATAAAACGTAAAACTGGCGGTCGGCACGGCAACACTCCGACCGGTAATGCGCAAGCGTTAACCCTGTTTCAGGGCCGCGCCGTTGCTGTTAATTACCTCGCGATACCAGTAAAAACTTTTTTTGCGCTTACGCGCCAACGTGCCATTGCCCTGGTCGTCGCGATCGACATAAATAAAGCCGTAACGTTTAGACAGTTGCGCTGTGGAAGCACTGACCAAATCGATCGGCCCCCAACTGGTATACCCCAGCACCTCGACACCATCCTCCAGCGCTTCAGCAACCTGAACCAGATGATCGTTCAGGTATTGAATGCGGTAGTCATCATTGATACTGCCGTCACTTTCAATCACATCTTTGGCGCCCAGGCCGTTTTCGACGATAAACAGCGGTTTCTGATAACGGTCGTACAGCATATTCAACAGGATGCGCAGGCCTTCGGGGTCGATTTGCCAGCCCCATTCCGAACTTTGCAAATGTGGATTCGGCACCATGTTAAGAATATTGGCGCGAGCTTTCTGATTCAGATCTTCATCCGTGGTCACACAACCGCTCATGTAATAGCTAAAGGAAATGAAATCAACGGTTTCTTTTAGCGCATCCCGATCGTCATCCGTTACCTGCAACTCGATAGCCTGCTGTTTAAAGAAACGCTTCATATAGGCAGGGTAAGCGCCGCGTGCCTGTACATCGCCAAAAAACATCCATTCCCGGTTCTGCTGCAAGGTTTCCAGCACATCCGCCGGTTTACAGGTCAACGGATACAACAAGCCTCCCAGCAACATGTTGCCGATTTTCGCATCGGGAATAATTTCATGGCAGGCTTTCACCGCTTTCGCGCTGGCGACCAACTGGTGGTGAATCGCCTGGTATATCGCCTGTTTACTGCTGTCCTCCGGCAAGCCGACGCCGGTAAAAGGCGCATGCAGCGACATATTGATCTCATTGAATGTCAGCCAGTATTTCACTTTGTGTTGAAAGCGCTGAAATACCGTGCGCGCATAGCGTTCAAAGAATGCAATAACCTGACGGTTGCCCCAGCCGCCATAGTTTTTTACCAGACCATATGGCATTTCATAATGTGACAACGTCACTAACGGTTGGATGTGGTGTTTGGCCATTTCGTCGAACAGACGATCATAAAATGCCAGCCCTGCTTCATTCGGCGTCTCCTCATCGCCTTGCGGGAAAATGCGCGTCCAGGCGATTGAAGTGCGCAGACACTTGAAGCCCATTTCCGCAAACAGCGCGATATCTTCTGGATAACGATGATAAAAATCGATCGCGATATCCTTTATTCCGCTGTCGCCCGCAGTTCTTTCCACGATTTCGCCAAAGACGCCCTGTGGTTGTAAATCGGAGGTGGATAACCCTTTACCGTCCGTCAGGTAAGCGCCCTCCACCTGATTGGCCGCAACCGCGCCGCCCCATAAAAAACTGTCAGGAAAACGATGACTCATTTCTAATCTCCTTCCCAATTCGGGTGTTAAAGGTTTTAAATCAGCGAACTAACGTTAACAACGGCGCCTGTTCCGCTACCGGATTTTCCGCTACCGGCAGCACATCAATGTAATCGTCGCTGTTGGTAATAATCACCGGGGTGGTTGTTTCATAGCCCGCCGCCTCAATAGCCTGATAATCAAACTCCACCAGCAGATCGCCTTGTTTCACCACATCGCCGGTCTTAATGTGGGCGGTAAAATACTGTCCATTCAATTTTACGGTATCTATGCCGACGTGAATCAATATTTCAGCGCCATCATCCGACTCCAGGCCAATCGCATGGTTGGTTTTGAACAATGATGCGATCGTACCGTTGACCGGCGAAACCACTCGACCGGACTGCGGCTTGATGGCAATCCCTTTGCCCATCAAGCCACTGGCAAACGTTTGATCGCTCACCTGCGCCAAGGGAAGCGTTTCCCCGCTGATCGGGCTGCTGATGGATTGCTGACGTACCGGCGCGGCGCGTTCTTCCGGGCTGGCTTCGACCGCCGGGGCTTGCGGCGCGCTTTCTTCTGCTTTTATCCCAAACAGATAGCTGGCCAACGTAGCGAACGCAAAGGCGATAGCCGTACCGATGATGCCGCCCCAGACGGTGATATCCATTCCAGAAGACGGGATGATTTGCGTAAAAGCGAAAATACTGGGTAGGCCGAAAGAATATTGTGTCGTGCCGAAATAACCGGCGATCGCACCGCCAAGCGCCCCACCGACACAACCAAAGATAAACGGACGACGCAAAGGCAGGTTGACGCCATAGATAGCCGGTTCGGTAATACCGAAGATCGCCGCCGGAAACGCAGAACCAGCGATGCCTTTCAGCTTTGCGTCTCTGGCGCGCAGGGACACGCCAAGCGCCGAGCCAGCCTGCGCCAGCACCGCGGGCGTCAACACCGCGATCAGGGTGTCATAGCCTAAGGCGCTGAAGTTGTTGATCATCAGCGGTACGAATCCCCAGTGCAGACCAAACATGACGAATATCTGCCACAGACCGCCCATAAAACCGCCGGCGATGGTTTGATTAGCGCCATAGATCAACTGATAGCCATGCGCCAATTGATAGCTTAGCCAGGTGGTCACCGGACCGATGGCTAAAAACGTCAGCGGCACGGTGATGAGCAGGCACAGGGCTGGCGTGAGGAAGTTACGGATATTGACGTGCAGAAGGCCGTTCAATGGTTTTTCCAGCTTGCAGGAAACCCATGCGGCGAAAATAATCGGAATAACCGATGAGCTGTAGTTGATAAATGTAATGGGAATACCGAAGAAATGTAATGGCTGATAATCCGCCGTCGCCATGGCGTTAAATTCAGCGATCATGGTCGGATGCACCAGTGCGCCGCCTATCGCCATGGTCACAAAGGTATTACCGCCAAATTTCTTACCGGCGGTATAACCAAGAATAATCGGGAAAAAATAAAACAATGCATCACTGGCGGCAAATAAAAGTTTATACGTTCCGCTGCTTTCCACTAACCAACCACAAGCCAGGCTTAATGCCAGAAAACCTTTTAATATCCCGGAAGCCGCCATCACGCCCATTAATGGGGTAAAGATGCCGGCGATAATATCAATAAAGCGGGAAAATATATTTTCCTTACGATCGCTATCCTGATCACCTGAATCGGCATTAGAAGATTCGCTTATACCCGAAACATCAAGAAAATCCTGATAAACTTCACTCACATGATTACCCACCACAACCTGAAACTGGCCGCCGCTTTCAAGCACCATAATAATGCCTGGGTTATCTTTAAGCTCAGAAATATTTGCCTTCTTGCTATCCTTTAATTTAAAACGTAGTCGTGTCGCGCAATGCAATACACTATTCACATTGCTGCGTCCCCCGACCCCTTCGAGTATATCATTGGCTAATGTCTTGTATTTCATCGCCCATCCTTAAAACTGATAAATACATATTAAAATCATCACATTACCAGAATGGCAACGTTATTTTTTAGATAAAAAAAACCCAAATCATTTTCCTCGCCGCTACATAACGGAGAAAAAAATGATTTAGGTTTTGCCTGTGAACAAGAATGACTTGTTAACAGTAACAATCCTGATTTTCTGAAAAATCTTGTATGAAGCTTATTACCTAAGTCGAAAAACAAGCAAGTATTTTATCCACGAAAGATAAAATTATGTGATGAACAGCAGATTTATTTTTCATCACCCTCCCCCCTTTTTTCCAGCAACTCCGTTCGGACTCGCTCAATATGAATAGTCAGAAACATCAACTCTTCTTTGGTCAAAGTATAATGATATTGTTGTTCTATATGCAGTTGTATTTTTTCCGCACAACGATAGGACAACAGATATTTTTCCTTGACCACATCGTGTAAGGACTCATCATCGCTGAAAACCGTATTGTGTCCAATTAGCCGCTGCGCAAAAAACTTCAAATGCGTGACAAACCGATGATAACTTAATACCTGTTCATCATAATCCAGCTTTAACTGATATTTAACAATATTCAGGATTTCCTGCATTATTTTGGTAATCTGCAATACTTCGGGCATTTCACTGTCAAGCTGCGCATTAACCAGATGCAAAGCAATAAAACCGGCCTCGTCTTCCGGTAAACGTACCGCTAAGCGCTGCTCAATGATATCCAGCGCCTCCAGACCTACGCCGAACTCTTTTGGATAGAGCCGCTTGATCTCCCACAACAACACATTACGAATATTCACGCCCTGTTTGTGGCGTTCAATAGCAAAATGACAGTGATCCGTCAGCGAAATATAGACGCTGTTTTGTAACTTGCCCGGCAAGCGCGCCTTCGCCAGCAAAATGATTTTGTCCGCTGTGGTTATCACCGCCAGCGGAATTTCCGAGAGCAGTTCGCGCAACCGAGATGTCAATTCACCGCTTTTCATGACAAACACACGTTCAATCAGCGACTCATCCAACTGATCGCCAGTATGCTTTTTGAAACCCAGCCCGCAGCCCATGACAACCGACTCATTATTGTTTTCGTCAATCACGGTCACAACGTTGTTATTGAGTATCTTGGCAATCTTCATCATTCAAGCCCTGGAAACAAAAAAACCAGACACTCGTTTAAGGAAACGAACGTCTGGTTTTGCCTGCTTACGCAGTAACAATCCATAATGTGGGATAAACTATCACTTGCGGCCATCTTCTCAATACCAATGGCTTAAAAACGTGATACAGATCGAGAGAAAAAACATTTTATTTACATCTACTTTTTTCATTCAGAAATAAGCCACCAACATTGTACGTTTGCAGCCTATTTTCCTGGGCAGTTGCGCAACAAAGGTCGGTAAAAATAACAAATCGTCGGTTTTTTTGCGTCAACACGGCAAAATATTCACTTTACTACCTTTAAGCAGCTTGTTTATCAGCGCGTAATAATTATAATACGAAACGTTGTTTCACTGAATGGTTTCAGCTAACCCGCGTGTCACTATCAATAACTCTACTTTCAATGGCATCGCCTATCGTTCTTCCGCTAATTATACGCGACGATCGGTTACGCTTTCATCAGTTCGCTGCAACCATCTATACTTACCTCTTTAAGAACCTGTCTCATCCACATTGTTTCCCAATGCATTCCCTCCGCGGACGGCTCTGCGACTGTCATCGGAGTCTTGGTTTTTTTATCCATCACAACTTGTAGAAGCTATTGTATGAAAAAGACAAAAATTGTTTGTACCATCGGGCCAAAAACAGAGTCAGAAGAGATGCTGAGCAACATGCTGGCTGCCGGCATGAATGTTATGCGCCTGAATTTTTCTCACGGGGATTATGAAGAGCATGGCCAACGCATCAAAAATCTGCGTGCCGTTATAGCGAAAACCGGTAAACAGGCGGCGATCCTGTTGGATACCAAAGGCCCGGAAATCCGTACCATGAAGCTGGAAAACGGCGCGGATGTATCCCTGACCGCCGGTCAGACATTCACTTTCACCACCGATCAGGGTGTCGTCGGCAACAAAGATCGCGTTGCCGTGACATATGCCGGTTTCACGCAAGACCTGAGCGTCGGCAACACCGTGCTGGTGGACGATGGTCTGATCGGTATGCAAGTTACCGCCATTAATGGTAATGAAGTGGTTTGCATCGTGTTGAACAACGGCGATTTGGGTGAAAATAAAGGCGTTAACCTGCCTGGCGTTTCCATCCAGTTACCGGCATTGGCTGAAAAAGACAAACGTGATCTGATTTTCGGTTGCGAACAAGGCGTCGATTTTGTGGCGGCGTCCTTTATCCGTAAGCGCTCTGACGTTGAAGAAATTCGCGCGCACCTGAAACAGCACGGCGGCGAGCACATTCAAATCATTTCCAAAATTGAAAACCAGGAAGGTTTGAACAATTTCGACGAAATCCTCGAAGCGTCTGACGGCATTATGGTTGCCCGCGGCGACCTGGGCGTTGAAATCCCGGTGGAAGAAGTTATTTTCGCGCAGAAAATGATGATCGAAAAATGCAATCAGGCACGGAAAGTGGTTATCACCGCTACGCAAATGCTGGATTCGATGATCAAAAACCCGCGTCCCACTCGCGCTGAAGCCGGCGACGTGGCGAACGCCATCATTGATGGCACCGATGCCGTCATGCTGTCGGGGGAAAGCGCCAAAGGGAAATACCCGCTAGAATCGGTAAAAATTATGGCGACCATCTGCCAGCGTACCGATACGGTGATGAAGGCTCGTCTGGATACCATCAAAACCTTGGGTAGACTGCGGATCACCGAGGCCGTGTGCCGTGGCGCGGTGGAAACTGCGGAGAAACTCGATGCACCGTTGATCGTCGTAGCCACCAGCGGCGGTAAATCAGCGAAGTCTATCCGTAAGTACTTCCCAAATGCACGGATCCTGGCGCTGACCACCAACGAAGTGACTGCTCGTCAGTTATTGCTGAGCAAAGGCGTGGATACGTTGCTGGTGAAAGAAATCGCCTCTACCGATGATTTCTACCGCATCGGTAAAGAAGCGGCGTTAAACAGCGGCTTCGCCCAGGCTGGCGACGTTGTGGTGATGGTTTCCGGCGCGTTGGTGCCAAGCGGCACCACCAATACGGCGTCCGTACACCGCCTGTAAACCGTTAACGGTCCACACATATTAAAAAAGCGCCTTGGTTGGCGCTTTTTTATATTTTGTTGTTATCAACCTCACCCGCTTGTCAAATTAATGACGCCAGCTAAACCTAATTTTAATTGCCGGATACCTCAGACTTGTCTGATAAAAATAACGCTGTTTTCCTTACTTTTTTAATGATTTTGTAAAACTCGCTGTTTCTTTGAGCGAACGATCAAAATTAAGCATGTTCTCATCAAAAATTTATTCTCATTAGAAAAAAGTTTGTGTAATACTTGTAACGCTACATGGAGATTAACTCAATCTAGAGGGTATTAATAATGAATCGTACTAAACTGGTACTGGGCGCGGTAATTCTGGGTTCTACTCTGCTGGCAGGTTGCTCCAGCAATGCTAAAATTGACCAACTGTCTTCTGACGTTCAGACTCTGAACGCTAAAGTTGATCAACTGAGCAACGACGTGAACGCAATCCGCTCTGACGTACAGGCTGCTAAAGATGACGCAGCTCGTGCTAACCAGCGTCTGGATAACCAAGTTCGTACTTACAAGAAGTAATCGAACTGGTTTAAGTCGTGAAAATGGCGCACATTGTGCGCCATTTTTTTTTGCTTTTTTCTGAAGAAATACGCTGTGCTGTCTTCCCTTTTTAGTGACAGGATGCGTCTGTCAGTCACATCCTGCCATTAATCGCCGCTTCTACATCACCTGCTGATGCGCTGAACGCCCGCCAGCAAGTTTTCTTCGTATTAAGGCGCGGAAGCATTGATCACGGTAATCGGCGCCGCCTGAGGCGTTTTCGCGTCGTCATCCGTCACGGATTGCACTGGCGGCTCATAGGTATTGATATCCTGCCCCACGCTCACCAGAATCGGCATCCCTGAACGCCGGACGATAGCATCCGCGACGGCTTTGGCGTCGGTATCACCCGCTTCAATGAATTTCTGGGTTTTAGCGGTAATGGTGATCGGCATGGTTTGCGGATCGTCTTTATCAGACTTCGACAACGGTTGATGCACCTCGACATAACGTTTACCGTCTGGTTCAACCGAGGTCTTGATAGCGTCATTGATGATTTGGACGCGCGTGCCGACCGGCACTGTATCAAACAACGCCTTGATATCTTCCGCTCTCAAACGGATGCAACCCGAACTGACGCGCATTCCGATGCCGAAATTGGCATTGGTGCCATGCAGCAGATACACCCCGCCGTGCGCGGCAAGCCGCAAGGCGTGCCGCCCCATTGGATTATCCGGTCCGGCGGGGACGACGGCGGGCAGAGTGATCCCTTCCTCTTCAAGATAGCGTTTACGAATATTGGCCGTCGGCGTCCAGGTCGGGTTGGCGCGTTTATCACTGATCGAGGTGGTCATCAATGGGGTGTTGCGTCCCTGTTGACCAATTCCGATAGGGTAAACAATGACGGTGTTTTTGCCTTTGGGATAGTAGTACAAACGAAGTTCCGCCAGATTGACGACGATCCCCTCACGCGGCGTATCAGGCAGCAACATTTGGGTGGGAATAGTCAGAGTGGAACCTGGCGTCGGCAGATAGGGATCAGTGCCTGGGTTCGCTTCCAGCATCCCCAGCATGCCGATCTTGAATTTCGCCGCAATATCTTCCAGCGAATGACCATTATGGGGAACGGTGTAAGCGATATTTTCACCGATAAGACGGCTATTCGGTGGTGGTAATGGATACTCCGTCGCACTGGCAATGCTGGTGCCCGCCAGATATGTCGCAAAGACCATACCAAGTAAAGTTAACGCGCGTTTCATACAAAGTCCCTACATCAAGGCTCAATTGCCAGTTAATAAACGATTTCTGGTTCTTTTTATCGCAACCAGTATCCCGCTATATTAGCATTGCCAAAATAAAATCATATTTTATTTATAAATCAACGCATTGATATGCAAATCTTTACAAAACCGACTGTAGCGTAAAATTCATGTCGAGATAAGTCTATGGATACATTCTGAAATATCAGAGTGTAACGAGGAAGCCAAAAATAAAAAGCACCAGACGGAACGTACTGGCGCTTGTTATAAATAAAACCATGCTCAGAAAAAATTATATATATCAGCCATTTTCTTTTTTCAAATGGCTGACACCTTTACGACTCACAGCCTGGTGAATTTACTGAATATGCAACGCGGCCTGGGCGCGGATCGCCCGCAACATTGCTTCCAGCCCTTGCGAACGCGATGGCGTTAGATGTTGATTCAGCGCCAGTTCCTCAAAGAAAGGGCGAACATCCAGCGCAACAATCTCCTGCGCGGTCAGACCTTGATAAAGACTGAACACCACGGCGATCAATCCCTTCACAATAGCGGCATCGCTGTCGCCATGCAGGGCGATAACCCCTTGCTCGTCATGACGCATCACAATCCACACCTGACTCTGACAACCGGCAATCAGGTTTTCAGCCTGACGCCACGCGTCTGGCAATGGTTCAAGCCTGGCACCCAATTCAATAATATAGAGATACTTTTCTTCCCAGTTATGGCAGCGCGAAAAATTACGGATTAATTTCTGCGCATCCGGCAGACTTGCCATTTTTTCCTCCCCAGACAACCTGGCGCAAGGCTCAGTTGCCCAGCAATCGATGGATACGTTGCAACCCGGCGACCAGCCGGTCTATTTCTTCGCGCGTAGTATAAACCGCCAGCGAAGCGCGGCACATACTCGGAACCGCATAGTGTTCCATCAAGGGCATCGCGCAGTGGTGGCCGGTGCGGATCGCAATGCCATACTGATCAAGGAAACTGCCGACATCGTAGGCGTGATGTTGCCCCAGATTGAACGCAATCACGCCATGCCGCTCTGCCGGACCGTACAGGGTTAAATCCGGCACCTGAACCAACGCTTCCAACGCATAGCGCATCAGCGCGGATTCATAGCGCTGAATCGCATCACGTCCCAACGCGACGACATAATTCAATGCCGCGCCTAATCCCATGATCCCCGCGGTATTGGGCGAACCAGCCTCAAAGCGCCACGGCGCATCCGCGTAAGTGGTTCCGCTACGCAGGCTCACCTGACGGATCATCGCGCCGCCGCCTTCCCACGGCGGCATTGCCGCTAACCGCTCACGTTTGCCGTACAGCACGCCGATACCGGAAGGCCCATAGATCTTGTGTCCCGAAAAGACAAAGAAGTCGCAGTCCAGATCCTGGACATCAATGGTCTGATGCATAATCGACTGGGCGCCATCAACCAGCACCACCGCGCCAGCGGCTTTGGCCTGCGCAATAATATCTTTGACCGGGTTTAACGTGCCAAGCACGTTGGAAATGTGCGTTACCGCCAGCAAGCGGGTACGCTCATCAAGCAATGCGGGCAAGTACGCAAGATCCAGCGTCCCGTCCGAGGCCAACGGGATCACGCGGAGCTCCACTCCCCGCGCCTCGGCCAGCATTTGCCAGGGCACTATGTTGGCATGATGTTCCATTTCCGTAATGATAAGATTGTCGCCCGCTTGCAGAAAAGTATGGCCGTAACTGTTGGCGACCAGATTGATGGCTTCCGTCGTCCCCCGCACAAAAACGATCTCTTCTGCCGAGGCCGCATTGATAAAGCCCGCCACCTGCTCGCGCACCGCTTCCATCGCCGATGTCGCCTGCGCGCTCAGTGTGTGGATGCCGCGGTGCACAGCGGCATATTCATGTCGATAGAAAGCCGTTTCGCGCTCAATCACCGCCTGCGGTTTCTGCGCGCTGGCGGCGCTGTCCAGATAAGCCAACGGTTGTCCGTTGACCTCACGGGCCAGGAGTGGAAAATCGGCGCGAACCTGTTCAATGGGATAACTCATAATGCCGCCTTTTCTGAGGCAAAAGCTGTGGCAGGCAAACGCTGGGCGATACGTTCCAATATCACACCGCGCAGCGACTCATCCTCAATCGCTTCCGTCAATTCGGCGGCGAAGGCAAAAATGATCATTTGTTGCGCATCCTGTTGCGTGATGCCGCGTGAACGCAGATAGAACAGTTGTTCTTCATCCATGCGCCCTATCGTCGCACCGTGGCTGCACTTCACATCATCGGCATAAATTTCGAGTTGCGGTTTGGTATCGACTTCAGCGAGCCGTCCCAACAGCAGGTTGTTGTTGGTCATCTGTCCGTCGGTTTTCAGGGCATGGGGCGCGACTTTGATCATACCGTTGAATACCGCTTTGGCGCGGTCGCTGACGATGGTCTTATGCAACTGACGGCTTTCACCGTACCCCTGGTTATGTTCCAGATAAGTGCGCGTGTCGCACACCTCACTGCCGACAGGCAGGATAAGGCTGTTGATCACCAGATTCGTGCCTTCGCCATTCAGTTGCGCGCTGGTGTTATGACGGGTCAGCCCCGCGCCCAGCAGGAAACTGTGGCTGCGAACCTGTGCATCACGGGACAGCACCAGATCGTTATGCGCAAAGTGGTAGCTGGCCGCAGCTTCGAAAGCCAGTTTGTAGTGGCTGACGCGGCTGTTTTCATCTGCGCTGATCGTCAGGCGCGCGCCGGTAAAGTGCGCATGCGGCTCCAGACTGACGTAATGTTCAATGATCCTCGCGCTGGCGCCGCGTTCAACCTGCAAGTGATGACGATGATGAACCGTATTCAGCGCCGCGCCCTGGCTGCTGCTGATATGCAGCAGATACACGGGTTTTTCCGCCTGCCGATTGGCCGCCAGACGAATCAACGTGCTCTGCGCGGCCAGGCTTTCCGTCAGGTGCAGGAAAACTTCCGGCTGGACGGCGGCGGGAAATTCCCCAGGCGTCCGGGCGGATTTAATCTCAACCTGATAAGGCCCCCACTGCGTGTCGCTGAGCGCCTCGCTGAACACGCCATCGATAAACACCAGACGCCAGGCATCAATAGGCAGCGTCAGCGCATCCCGCGTATCCTGTGCGACGGACGATAGCCGCGACGCAACGAACTCATGCGCCAGCAGTCCATCCAGCGGCGTATATTTCCAATGCTCGTGCTTACGGTGCGGCAAGCCCAGACGCAGCACTTCCTGCCAGTGCCGGTGCGCATCCGATGAACGTGACGTTACGCTGTCAAACAGACCGTGCCACTGTTGCAGGGCCTGTTGCTGTTTCTGCTCAATGCCTGCTTTGGCGCTGGTTTTATTGTTGGTCGGTAAGCCAGCCATAGCCTTGCTCCTCCAACTGTTTCACCAGAGAGAAATCCCCGGATTTCACAATTTGTCCCTGATAGAGAACATGTACATGATCGGGTTTGATGTAATCCAGAATACGCTGATAGTGCGTGACGATAATAAAAGCGCGCTGTTCGTTACGCAGAGCGTTCACGCCGTTGGCGACAATTTTCAGCGCATCAATGTCCAGACCGGAGTCGGTTTCATCCAGAATGCATAAATCCGGTTCAAGGGCCGCCATTTGCAGAATATCATTCCGCTTCTTCTCGCCGCCGGAGAAGCCCACGTTGACGGAGCGGGTCAGCAAATCTTCCGGCATTTTCAGCAGTTTGATTTTATCTTCGATAAAATCGGCAAAATCAAAGCGATCCAGCGGCTCCTGCTCACGGTACTTACGCACCGCGTTCACCGCGGTTTGCAAAAAGAACTGGTTGCTAACGCCGGGGATTTCCACCGGATACTGAAATGCCATGAAGATGCCTTCGCCAGCGCGATCTTCAGGCGCCAGCGCCAATAAATCCTTCCCGTTAAAACTGACTGTACCGTCAGTCACTTCATATTCTTCACGACCAGCCAGCGTAGCGGATAGCGTGCTTTTCCCTGAACCGTTCGGTCCCATAATCGCGTGCACTTCGCCCGGCTTAACAACGAGATTCAGCCCTTTAATAATCTCTTTGCCTTCTACGCTGACTTTTAAATTTTCAATACTTAACATGCTCTATCCTTCCGGCGTCGGCTGTTTGGCGACGCTCATCATTTTTGTAACCGATGCTATTCCCTGTTGAGAGATCCCCGGTAACCGCGCATCAACCCACGCTGTGTTCCAGGCTAATCGCCAATAACTTCTGGGCTTCCACGGCAAATTCCAACGGCAGTTCAGAAAACACGTCTTTACAGAACCCGTTAACGATCATGGAGATCGCGTCATCTTCGCTGATACCACGTTGCAAACAGTAAAAGAGTTGATCGTCGCCAATCTTCGAAGTGGTTGCCTCATGCTCCAGTTGCGCCGTGTTATTGCGCACTTCCACATACGGGAACGTATGTGCGCCGCTGTCGCTGCCAATCAGCATCGAGTCGCACTGGGTAAAGTTACGCGCATTGGTGGCGCTCGGCATAATCTTCACCAGACCGCGATAGGTGTTCTCGCTGTGTCCGGCGGAAATCCCTTTGGAGATAATGGTTGATCGGGTGTTCTTGCCGATATGAATCATCTTGGTGCCGGTATCGGCTTGCTGACGCCCATTGGTCAGCGCGACAGAGAAGAACTCGCCAACCGAATGGTCGCCGCGCAACACTACGCTTGGGTATTTCCAGGTAATGGCCGAACCGGTTTCCGATTGCGTCCAGGACATTTTGGCATAGTCGCCCGCACACAGCGCGCGTTTGGTGACGAAGTTCAGAATGCCGCCTTCGGCGTCTTTACCGGAAAACCAGTTCTGCACCGTGGAATATTTCACTTCCGCGTTTTTATTGACGATGACTTCCACCACCGCCGCATGCAACTGATAAGAGTCACGTACCGGCGCCGAACACCCTTCAATGTAACTGACGTAGCTGTCATCGTCGGCAATCAGGATGGTGCGCTCGAACTGACCGGTTTTCGCCGCGTTAATGCGGAAATAGGTGGATAGCTCCATCGGACAGCGCACGCCTTTCGGTACATAGACAAACGTGCCGTCAGACGCGACCGCCGCATTCAACGCGGCAAAAAAGTTGTCATTCGCCGGCACGACCGTACCGAGATACTGACGCACTAAATCGGGGTGCTCCTGAATGGCTTCGCTGAAGGAACAGAAAATAATTCCCTGCTCCGCCAGTTCATGGCGATAAGTAGTGGCGACGGAAACGGAGTCAAAAATGGCGTCTACCGCCACGGATTTCCCTTCACGCACTGGGACGCCAAGCTGATTGAAGGCATTTTCCACTTCGCTGGTCAGGTAATTATTCACGTCCGCAATGCTGGATTGCTGGGTCGCGCCCGGTTGCGAACCACAGGTGTCATCACAACTGCCGCAAGACGGCGCGGAATAATAGCTATAATCCTGATAGTCGAGCTTATCGTAATGCGCTTTCAGCCAGTGAGGTTCTTCCATTTCCAGCCACGCCCGATACGCATTCAGGCGGAACTCCAGCATCCATTCAGGCTCATTGCGTTTTGCGGAAATCGCCCGCACGACATCCTCGTTGATGCCGTGCGCCAATTGATCAGTTGCCAGTTCGGTGAAGAAGCCTTCTTTATAGCGTCCATCACCCATCCAGATCTGGACATCATCAGGTACATCTACTGTGCTACGTGCCATAATTTGTCATCACTTAAATGCCGAAGCTCTCGCCACATCCACAGGCATGCTGAGCGTTGGGATTATTAAACTTAAATACCTGATTCAGCCCCTCACGGACAAAATCGAGTTCGGTGCCATCAATAAAAGGCATCGCTTTTAGCGGCACATACAGCTTTGCGCCGTCGCGTTCGAACAGTAAGTCATCCGTATCGGATTCACGAACCAGATCCAACACATAACCAAATCCGGCGCAGCCGGATTGTTTTACACCCAGCCGCAAACCTTGCATTGCAGCATCCTGCTGCATCAAATTCTTGATTTGTTTCGCCGCGCTATCGGTCAGCGTCAATCCTTTCCAGACGTTTTCCTCCAGCGAAAACGTCCCTACATTTTCCGTTTGCATCACGAATACCTCATTACGTGTCGACCAGTTTCAGGCTGGTTTCCTCTAATGTTAGTGATAATGAAACTTGCTTCAACCTCTTGTTTCGCAGGGCTATTGCCAACCGCTGTTTTTTGATGACGGCACACATGCCCGTGCATCGCATTCGCCATGCGAAAAAACATGATCCATAGCGAACTAACCACATGAAAAACAAGGATTAAATCACCCTTTCGCCATTTCCGTTCGCGTTCAAATATTATCAATTCATTATCATTAGTATAACATTCATAGCGAATGCCTATTTATAAAACAGGGAAACTAAATAAAGATTTTGTCCTATTGCGGATAAATTTTGCCGGGAAAAGTCCATTTTTCCCATTGATCCCGACTATTTTTATAAATATGATAATGATTATCATTTAATATTTAGGGTTGATAACCATGCTTTCGATGAATGCCTGGCTACAGCATCAGATCGACGAGTATAAATTTCAGATCCGTGACCTCACTGTCGACTTTTATATGGCGGAAGCGCGTCTGAATCGTCCAGGAAGCAATATTGATCATTTACGGCGTTATCACAACGCCTGTATGGATATGGTCGATCTGTGTCTGCGCAATGGCGACGACGACAGCTATTTGCATGCGCTGGTAAAACTCCATAACCGGCTAATTAAAGAGATCAATAATGAGAAGCGCTGCCATCTCTTTCGCGTTCAGAGTTACTATTTTGCCCGCAATACGCTCAAATCGATTTGTCATCAGTTAAGCATGCTTGGCTCATGGGATAAAGCCACCGCGTTCCAGACCGACTTTGTCAAACGCGTGCCTTTCCTACCTTGACGCGTAAAACCGACCAGGACGTCGTCAGATGTCCCGGTCGGCGCCGGATTGAACCGCTATGGCGTAATCACGGCGGTAGTCAGCCGTGATGTGCAGCACAAACGATCCTGACTGTCGAAAATATCGATCTGCCAGACCTGATTGCGCCTCCCGGCGTGCAATGCGCGACACACGCCGCGCACCTCGCCGTCGACCACCGCCCGCAGATGATTGGCATTGACCTCCATCCCCACCACCTGTTGCTCCCCTTGGGTACACAGATAACCGGCCACCGAACCGAGCGACTCCGCCAGCACCACCGACGCGCCGCCATGCAACAAACCAAACGGCTGGCGAGTACGGGGATCCACCGGCATTACCGCTTCAAGCTGATCATCCGCTATGCGTGTGTAGCGGATGCCAAGAAAACCAATCATGCAGCCCTGACTTTGCTGATTAAGTTGGTCGAGCGTAACGTGTCGTTTCCACAGCATTAAATAATCTCCAACAAAGCCTGTAACGGATGACGTAACCCACGGCCTTCCATGCGCTTGACCTGGCTACGGCAGGAATAACCGGTAGTCAGGCAACGTTGCTGCGGCAATGTCTGTAATGCCTGTTGCCAGGACAGCGCATAAATGCCCCGCGAGTTCGCCAGATTTTTACTTTCATGACCATAGGTGCCAGCCATGCCGCAGCAACCTACGCTGACGTTTTCCAGTCTGGCGCCAAAACGCGCGAAGATATCGGCCCACTGCCGGGTACTGGCGGGCAACGCCGTGGTTTCCGTACAATGCCCGAACAGATACCACGATTCGCCCGTCATCGCCTGGGGCGCATATTCTTCCAGCACAGTCACCAACCATTCATGCACCAGTTGCACCTGAAAATCGCCGCGTTTGTCACCCAGAATTTCACGGTATTCATCACGATAGCAGAGCACCAGCGCCGGATCGACGCCCACCATCGGCATACCCAGTTTCGCCACTCGATTAAGGAAATCCGAAGTTCTGGCCGCCGTCTTCGCAAAGCGTTGCAGGAAACCTTTAATGTGCTGCGCTTTGCCATTCGGCGAGAACGGCAGCAGCACCGGCTTTAAATTCAGTTTCTCCGCCAGATGAATAAAATCGGCTACCACCTGCGCGTCATAATAGCTGGTGAACGGGTCCTGCACGATCAGCACATAGTGTTGCCGTTCTGCATCGGACAATTGCTCCAGTCGCTCCAACGTAGTTTGTGTCGCACGGTGACCGGCAAACTGCTGACGCAGTGACGGCGAGGAAAGCAACGGCAAATCCACCATGCCGATCTGTCGGCGACTCATAGCATTGACCGACGGCATGTTGAGAAAGAAATTGAAAATCCTGGGACTGCGCGCCATCAACGGCGCATAGCTTTCGACCCCAGCGACCAGATAATCGCGCATCGGACGCAAGTAACGGGTGTGATACAACTGAAGAAAGCGGGAACGGAAGCTCGGCACGTCGATTTTTATCGGACATTGCGTCGAGCAAGCTTTGCACGCCAGGCAGCCTGACATCGCCTCTTTCACTTCATGGGAAAAATCATACTCGCCCTGACGCGCTTGCAAAGTGTTGCGGGTTTTTCGAATCAACAGGCGCAGGCTGAACTTCTGCCGCGGCAGCATTTTCTCCAGCGCCAACGGATCGACGCCTTGCTCCGCCAGCAGCCGCAGCCATTCACGCACCAGCGTCGCCCGGCCTTTCGGCGAATGGATGCGGTTCCCAGTGATCTTCATGGAAGGACACATCGGGCTGCGGGCATCAAAATTGAAGCATAGCCCGTTGCCATTACAATCCATCGCGCCCCGGAAAGCGGTGCGCACCGTCAGCGGGATGGTGCGATCGTAAGTGCCGCGCTTGACCGCATCAACTTTCATCATCGGCGCATCGACTTCCAGCGGCGCACAGATTTTCCCCGGGTTGAGACGGTTATCAGGATCGAATGCCGCCTTGATGCGGCGCAATTCCGCATACAGTTCGGCGCCAAAAAACGCCGGGCTGTATTCGGCGCGGAAGCCTTTGCCGTGTTCCCCCCACAGCAGGCCGCCGTATTTCGCCGTCAGCGCGACGACGTGATCGGAAAGCTGCTTCATCAGCATTTCCTGCTGCGGATCGCACATATCCAGCGCCGGACGAACATGCAAAACCCCGGCGTCTACATGAC
Source organism: Brenneria izbisi (assembly GCF_025840185.1). Lineage (GTDB taxonomy): Bacteria > Pseudomonadota > Gammaproteobacteria > Enterobacterales > Enterobacteriaceae > Brenneria > Brenneria izbisi. Next base: position 100,646 of record NZ_JAMPJU010000001.1, on the reverse strand, counting down.
CAAACATACCGTAGGTCAGATTATGGCGGTCCAGAAGCTCGCGAAACTCTTCGATATAATCCGCCAGATGCTGCGGCGGTACGCAGGTATCTTCAGCAAACGGGATCGGCTTTGCCTGCCCTTTACTGTTGCCCAGCAAACCGACCGCTTTCTTACGCATGCCGTAAATACGCTCAATGCCCGCCAGATCGTTGCAGGTCTGATAACCGATCACCCCGGCTTCACCCGCGGCCAGCAATTCATCAAGGCGTGCGCACAGGGTTTTGACTTGGCCGTCGATCAGGGTTTCATCATCCCCGGCAAACTCAACGATATTCAGCCCCAGCATCTCCTGATTCGGGACATCGGTAATCAGTTCGCTGACGGAGTGCCAGACAATATCTTCACGCGCCAGATTCAACACTTTTGAATCGACGGTTTCCACCGACAACGCCTGCGCTTCCACCATGAACGGCGCATTACGCAACGCCGAGTTGAAGGAGTCATATTTGATATTCACCAGCCGCCGTACTTTCGGCAACGGCGTGATATCGAGTTTCGCTTCGGTAATAAACGCCAGCGTCCCTTCCGAACCGGTCAAAATGCGGGTTAGATCAAACGTTTTTAAATCATCACTGAAAACATGGCGTAAATCGTAGCCGGTGAGGAAACGATTTAATTGCGGGAATTTATCGAGGATCAGTTGCCGTTGTTCACGGCAACGATGCAACACCGTGTGGTAAATACGTCCGACGGCGGACGCTTCCTGCGCCAACTGCTCGGCCAGTTCCACCGGCATTGCCTGTGTATCCAGCATCTCGCCTCCCAGCAGCAACGCGCGTAGTCCCAGTACGTGATCGGAGGTTTTGCCGTAAACCAGCGAACCCTGCCCCGATGCATCGGTATTGATCATCCCGCCCAGCGTGGCGCGGTTGCTGGTGGAAAGTTCCGGTGCAAAGAAATAGCCAAAGGGTTTGAGATATTGGTTAAGCTGGTCTTTGATCACGCCGGCTTCGACCCGCACCCACCCTTGCTCAGGATTCATTTCCAGAATACGGTTCATGTAGCGGGACATATCCACCACAATGCCGCGATTCAACGCCTGACCATTGGTGCCGGTTCCCCCGCCGCGCGGGGTGAATGTCAGACCAAGAAAACGCGCTTCGCCCGCCAGACGCGCCAGAATAGCCACATCCGCGCTGGAACGGGGAAAAACCACCGCATCCGGCAAAAGTTGATAGATACTGTTATCTGTCGCCATTGTCAGCCGATCGGCGTAGTCTGTCGCCGTATCGCCAGTAAATCCATTTTGCTTCAAGGCTTCCAAAAAATTAAGCACCGGCTGAACGAGGCCGGGTGACTGAGAGATCTGTGGGATCATTATCGTTTGACCCTGTCTGTACAAAGTAATATTTGCCAATGATGTCATTATTGATTTCAAGGCGCGGGAAGGCGGCGATAGCGCAACGCCTAATGGTGTTCAGGCTAGCCAATACGCCTCCCGGCAACGTGAAGGATGAAGGATATATCATATTTCAGCAAAGGATGCGCAACTTGATCGGCAAAAACCTACAGCATGCCGGGTTTCCTCTGTTTCACCAACAAAACGTTCAACAGGCTGTCAAAAAGCCCGGAAATATCCCATGATAAATTGTCGCCGCTTACATCGCTCTGGAAAAGCGGCGTCGTGTTTGAAGGCACAGTTTTCGAGTCTTAATGAGGTACATTAATTGATAAAGCACTCTCAACCACAACGTTTCGACTTAGCCAGAATATTATTCAGCCTGCTATTTGTCACCTTCATGATTATTGCCTGTTTTTGGGTGGTGCAGCCTTTTATTTTGGGGTTTGCCTGGGCGTGTATGGTCGTGATCGCCACCTGGCCACTGCTGATTAAACTTCAGGCGCTACTGTGGGGCCGCCGTTCACTGGCGGTTCTGGTAATGACCTTACTGCTGATCCTGCTGTTCGTCATGCCGATAGCCATCCTGGTCAACAGCGTGGTGGACAACAGTTCCGCCTTGATGAACTGGGGTGCTAATCAGGAGAAAATCGGGCCGCCGTCAATGGACTGGCTGACCGCCATTCCACTGGTTGGCGATAAGCTTTTTAGTAGCTGGCAATTGCTGCTGCAAAGCGGCGGCAGCGGTATCTTCACCAAGGTTCAGCCTTACTTTGGCAAAACCGCTACCTGGCTGGTGGCGCAAGCCGCGCATGTGGGCCGCTTCCTGATGCACTGTGGGCTGATGCTGATATTCAGCGCCCTGCTGTATTATAAAGGCGAAGCCGTCGCCAAATCCGTGCGCCATTTTGCCATCCGTCTGGGGCAAGAGCGCGGCGATACCGCGGTGATCCTGGCGGCTCAGTCAATCCGCGCCGTGGCGTTGGGCGTGGTCGTCACCGCCATTGTACAGTCATTGTTGGGAGGCATCGGGCTGGGGATATCCGGCATTCCCTATACTATCTTACTGACTGTCCTGATGTTTCTGTTCTGCCTTGCCCAGTTGGGGCCGCTGCCGGTGCTGATCCCGGCCATTATCTGGCTTTACTGGAGCGGCGACACCACCTGGGGTACGGTTCTGCTGGTCTGGAGTTGTATCGTCGGCACAATTGACAACGTGCTGCGTCCCATATTAATCCGCATGGGGGCCGACCTGCCCATGCTATTGATCCTTTGCGGCGTCATCGGCGGTTTACTGGCCTTTGGCATGATCGGTTTGTTTATTGGTCCGGTCGTACTGGCGGTTTCCTACCGACTGCTGTTCGCCTGGATGAGAGAAGTCCCCGAACCGGAAAATATCATTGCCGTTGCCCCGCCAGACAATCCCGGCAAAGATTGATGCTCATCGTCCATGTGGGTGGTCGAACCACCCACGTAATTATTCATACTTAACAGTAAGAAACCTTAATGTGTCACCGCTTAAATCAGGGATTATTCCTAATGAAGTGATGTTTTTTCGATTATCACGCTAACTTCTCTCACTGTAGCTGGCCTGCCAGCACCGCACTGTTAAAAAACAATTAACCATTAGGATGATTCTTAATGACTAAACACCGCAGAATCCCTAACCTGAATACAAGCGTTGGTTTTCAACCTACTGTTTGTCAATAAGGTTTCCTCCTCGTCAGAGTTAGTAACGAATTGCTGTGTGTAGTCTTTGCCCATCCCCTGAGATGGGCTTTTTTTTATCCCGCTTATCAATCTCATCTGTTCTCTTTCGTTCTTTATCCTGGGCAAAACCGAGTTTCGATACCCAATGCGGGTGGACATTCCCCACCGAAAATTGCGGTTAATCCTGTTTTTGTTAATCTGTTATTGGCATTTCATCCGCTTTACTTTATTGGTTACCGTGTGCCGCTTTATTTCCGGGAGTTTTCATGACCAATCTCGCCGTTAAGGGATTAATACTGGGCTGCCTGTTCAGCCTGCTTACCGCCTGTGATAATGCAACCCAAACGTCGCCGCGTCCCTTGCTGACGATTGAGGGTAAGACGATGGGGACGTTTTACAGTGTAAAAATCAGCGGAGATCTGGCTGAGAGTAAAACGCAATTACAGCAGGAAATTGAACGCTTGCTGGAACAGGCCAATGATGAAATCTCCACCTACCGTCAACACTCAACGTTATCACGATTTAATCAATATCACGGCACCGACCCTCAACCTATCAGCAACGGCATGGCGGATATTATTCTGGCGGCACAGCGTATCGGCAGAGCGACGGATGACGCGATGGACATTACCGTTGGGCCGCTGGTCAATCTGTGGGGATTCGGGCCGCAAAAACAGCCCGTCACCATCCCTTCCCAGCAACAGATCGATCTGGCGAAGCAAAAGGTGGGACTGAAGCACCTGACGTTACTCAGTAATTCACGCGGCGAATGGCTGCAAAAAGACCTGCCTGATTTATATGTGGATCTCTCCACGCTGGGCGAAGGCTATGGGGCCGATGTGCTGGCGCAACTGATGGCGCGTAAAGGGATTACCAATTATCTGGTTTCTGTGGGCGGCGCGATCTCCAGCCGCGGGATCAATGCGGAAGGCAAGCCGTGGCGGGTGGCCATCCAGAAACCGACCGATCAGGAAAATGCGATGCAGGCCGCCGTGAATTTACAGGGCTACGCCATCAGCACCTCCGGCAGTTACCGTAATTATTTTGAACTGGAGGGAAAACGTTACTCCCATGTTATCGACCCCGCCACCGGGCGACCGATTACGCATCAACTGGTTTCCGCCACGGTTATCGCGCCGACGGCGCTGGAAGCTGATGGCTGGGATACCGGGTTGATGGTGCTGGGTACGGAGAAAGCCTTAAAACTGGCGGAACAACAAGGATTGGCGGTTTATTTAATCACCAGGAAAGGCGATGGCTTCAGCGCCGTGATGACGCCACAGTTCAAATCATTCCTGATTAACCAGTAACACGATTATATTAATAGCGGTGACGGCGAAAAAAAACGCCCGCTAGTGGCTTTATCGCTAGCGGGCGTTGGTTCAGTTTATCAAAAGATTACTGATGTTCCGCCAGATTCAGCCAGGTTTGCACCACGGTATCCGGGTTCAGGGACAGACTGTCAATCCCCTGCTCCATCAGCCAGATGGCGAAGTCCTCATGATCCGAAGGCCCCTGACCGCAGATGCCGACATATTTACCCTGTTTTTTGGCGGCTTTGATCGCCATTGACAGCAGGGCCTTGACCGCATCATTGCGCTCGTCAAACAGTTCGGAGACCACGCCGGAATCCCGATCCAACCCCAACGCCAACTGCGTCATATCGTTCGAACCGATGGAGAAGCCGTCAAAATGTTGCAGGAATTCTTCCGCCAGCAACGCATTGGAGGGGATCTCGCACATCATGATGATTTTGAGGCCATCTTCACCACGCCGTAAGCCTTGACGAGCCAGTTCTTCGATAACCGCTTGCGCCTGGGCGACGGTACGAACAAACGGGATCATGATCTCCAGGTTTTTCAGACCCATATCATTACGCACGCGTTTTACCGCTGCGCATTCCAGCGCAAAGCAGGCTTTGAAGTCCGGGGAAACATAGCGGCCTGCGCCACGGAAGCCCAGCATCGGGTTTTCTTCTTCCGGTTCATAACGCTCGCCGCCCAACAGGTTGGCATATTCATTCGATTTAAAATCGGATAAACGCACGATAACCCGTTTAGGCCAGAATGCGGCGGCCAGCGTTGCAATCCCTTCCGTCAGCCGGCCAACATAGAACTCCACCGGATCGTCATAGCCATTCATCAGCGCCGTGATCTCACGTTGCAGTTCCGGCGTTTGCTGATCGAATTCCAGCAATGCGCGCGGATGCACGCCAATCATGCGGTTGATGATGAACTCCAGACGCGCCAGACCGACGCCATCGTTTGGCAGACAGGCGAAATCAAATGCCCGATCGGGGTTGCCGACATTCATCATGATTTTCAGCGGCAGGTTGGGCATTTCATCAATCTGCGAACTCTTGACGGAGAAGTCCAGCAGATCCTGATAAACATAGCCGGTATCGCCTTCCGCACAAGAGACGGTGACTTTCTGACCATTGCGCAGACGCTCGGTGGCATCGCCGCAACCCACCACCGCCGGGATACCCAGTTCACGCGCAATAATCGCCGCGTGACAGGTACGACCGCCGCGATTGGTGACAATCGCGGCGGCTTTCTTCATGATCGGTTCCCAATCCGGGTCGGTCATATCCGTCACCAGCACATCGCCCGCATTGATAAGATGCATTTCGCTGATGTCCTGAATCACTTTGACTTCACCGGCGCCAATGCGATGGCCGATCGCGCGTCCTTCCGCCAGCACCTTGCCGCTGTTCGGCAGATGATAACGTTCCATCACCTGACCGTTGGAACGCACCGTTTCCGGACGTGCCTGCACAATATACAGTTTGCCCGTGTGACCATCTTTCGCCCATTCGATATCCATCGGGCGGCCATAATGTTTCTCGATCAACAGCGCCTGATGCGCCAGCGCCTGCACTTCGTCATCCGTCAGACTAAAGCGGACACGTTGCTGTTCGGGAACATCTTCGATGCGCACCTGCTTGCCGTGCTCCTGGCTGGCCGCATACACCATGCGAATTTTTTTCGACCCCATATTGCGACGAACGATTGCCGGCTTGTCATTGAGCAGCGTGGGTTTGTGCACATAAAACTCATCCGGGTTGACCGCGCCTTGCACCACCATCTCACCCAGACCATACGCCGAGGTAATGAATACCACCTGATCGAAGCCGGACTCAGTATCAATGGTGAACATGACGCCCGCCGCCGCCAGATCGGAACGCACCATACGCTGCACGCCCGCCGATAACGCCACGCCGCGATGGTCATATCCCTGATGCACGCGGTAAGAAATCGCGCGGTCATTGAACAGCGAGGCAAACACATGCTTCACCGCCACCATCACCGCATCAATACCCTGAACATTCAGGAAGGTTTCTTGTTGTCCGGCAAACGACGCATCCGGCATATCCTCCGCGGTCGCGGAAGAGCGCACGGCAAAAGAGGCCTCCTTCTCGCCATCAGCCAGTTGCTGATACGCCTCGCGGATCGCCGCTTCAAGCGCTGGCTGGAATGGCGTATCAATAATCCACTGACGAATTTGCGTACCGGCTTTCGCCAGTTGATTCACATCGTCAATATCCGTGTGATCCAGCAATTCATAAATACGCTGATTGATACCGCTTTGATTGAGAAAATCATTAAACGCCTGTGCTGTTGTCGCAAAGCCATTCGGGACTGCAACGCCAAGTTCTGAAAGGTTGGTGATCATCTCACCCAGAGAGGCGTTTTTGCCTCCTACCCGTTCAACGTCGTGCATACCAAGCTGGTTATACCAGAGGACATTACGCAAATCAGGGCCGTTATTGGACATCGGAAATCATCCTTTCTGCATACAATATAGGGTATGAAAGAGTTCTGTGAGGACACGTCTCACCCTACTGAGGGTAACATAGCGCTTTACAAAGTATGGAAAGGTGAATCGATCAACCTAGGAAAAAAAACTGATTTCATCGTCAGCTATTGCTTAACGAGGCAAAAATCCAATAACGTAAAAGATTGCTACTTTTATCATGTAGATAATGAAATGGCGTTTTAAAAGAAATATTGTGAAAACGCCTTTTTTCCCGACTTTTCCTATTGTCACTAAAGACATGTTTTGACTTAAGACCAGCCCCCAAGAGGTTCATGTGGAAAGAAGCGTATTTTATGTCTCCGACGGTACCGCCATTACAGCCGAGGTATTGGGTCACGCAGTTCTTTCGCAGTTTCCGGTGAATACGGTGAGTTACACTTTACCCTTTGTGGAAAGTGAAACACGCGCCAAAGCGGTTTGTGAACAGATCAATGTGTCCTACCAACAAAGCGGTTTACGTCCCCTGGTTTTTTACTCGATTGTGACCCCCACGGTGCGTGACATTATCACTAGCAGCGAAGGATTTTGTCAGGACATCGTGCAGGCGCTGGTTGCGCCGTTGCAGGAAGAACTGAATGTTCCCCCCACTCCTATCGCCAATCGTACCCACGGGCTGACGGCCAATAATCTGAGCAAGTATGATGCGCGAATCGCCGCCATCGATTATACGCTGGCCCATGATGACGGTATTTCGTTGCGCAATCTCGATCAGGCGCAGGTTATCCTGCTGGGCGTGTCGCGCTGCGGCAAAACCCCCACCAGCTTGTATCTGGCAATGCAATTCGGTATTCGTGCCGCCAATTATCCCTTTATCGCCGACGATATGGACAACCTGCGTTTGCCCGACGCCCTGAAACCGCATCAACATAAACTGTTCGGTCTGACTATTGATGCCGAGCGGCTGGCGGCGATCCGTGAAGAGCGCCGGGGCAACAGTCGCTATGCGTCTCTGCGTCAATGCCGAATGGAGCTCAGTGAAGTTGAGGCGCTGTTTCGCAAACACCAGATAAAATATCTCAATACCACCAATTATTCCGTTGAGGAAATTTCCGCCAAAATCATCGATATCCTGGGCATGAGCCGGAGAATGTACTAGTCATCGTGGATTTTCGCGGTGTGGCTGACATGTGCGCCATTTAGTTAGATGAGCCGCAGCGCGTCCCGCCGCACAAACGCATTAAGAACGTATTAAGAAAATTTCACTTGATTAACTTTTTTGTTACATGAAAATGATTCTCATTCATTTCCAAATGATACCAAGACCAAAGATAGGAAAGCGAGAATGCAGACTTCAATTTACCAACAATATCTCCAGGCTAAAATTGCCCACCCCCGCAAGTATGCCCGCGATCTGGCGGCGCTGCTCGGCATCAGCGAAGCGGAACTGACGCACGCGCGCGTCGGACAGGATGCCCAGCGCTTACAAGGCGGTGCCAAAAGCTGGCTGAACGCACTGGAACAGGTTGGTAATACCAAGTCGATCACGCGTAATCATTATGCGGTGCATGAACACGTTGGTTATTACCAGAATCAGTCGCTGGATGGTCACGCGGGGCTGATCCTGAATCCGCGCGGATTGGATTTACGTTTGTTCCTGCATCAATGGGCCTTCGCTTTCGCCTTATGCGAGACGACGCCTCGCGGTGAACGCCAGAGCATTCAGTTCTTTGATCATCAGGGCGATGCCATCCTGAAGGTCTATGCCACCGAAACCACCGAGATGTCAGCCTGGCGGCAGTTTATCGAAACGTTTGTCAGTACAGACAATCCGACGCTGGCGATCCGCCCGGTGACTGGCGAGCCGATGGCAAACGCCGCCGCAACAGCCCATCCGCAATTGGAGGCAGACTGGCGCGCCATGACCGATGTACATCAATTCTTCATGCTGCTGAAACGCTATAATCTCACCCGTCAGCAGGCTTTCCGCTCCGTCAGCGATGAGTTGGCCTACCGTGTGAGTAACGATGCGCTGTCACAGATCCTGTTTGCCGCCCAGGAAACGAAAAACGAAATCATGGTCTTTGTCGGCAACCGCGGTTGCGTGCAGATTTTCACCGGCGAGATCGAACGTGTAGAACGCATGGCGCAACACGCCGAATGGATTAACGTCTTTAATCAGGATTTCACCCTGCATCTGATTGAAAACGCTATCGCCGAAAGCTGGGTGACTCGCAAACCGACGGCGGACGGGATCGTCACCAGCCTGGAACTGTACGCCGCTGACGGCACGCAGATTGCGCAACTATTCGGACAACGCACCGAAGGCACCGCGGAACAGCAATCTTGGCGTAAACAGATTAATGCGCTGAAACCACTTAAGGAGCTTGCGGCATGAAAAACTGGTTATTTCCGTTATTAATCGCGCTACCGCTGAGTACGTTCGCCGCCGAACGGCTGGTATCCATCGGCGGGGATGTCACCGAGATTATTTATGCGCTGGGCGCGGAGCAAAATCTGGTGGCGCGCGACAGCACCAGTCTGCACCCCGCAGCCGCCACCGCCTTGCCGGATGTCGGTTACCTGCGCCAGCTCAATACTGAAGGGATTCTGGCTATGAAGCCGTCGCTGGTGCTTGCCAGCGAACTGTCTCAACCGTCACGGGTTTTACAGCAGGTTGCGGATAGCGGCACGCAGGTTATCCAAGTGCCGGCTGCCCCCGCGCTGGAAACCGTACCGCAAAAAATCAGCGTTATTTCACAGGCGTTGCACAAGGATGCCGAGGGCAAAAAGCTGGCGGAAAACTACCAGCAACAACTGGCCGCCGTCGCAAAGACGCCGTTGCCGGTTAATGTCCTGTTCGTTCTCAGCCACGGCGGTATGACGGCGATGGCAGCCGGAAAGAACACGCCAGCGGATACCATTATTCGCAGCGTCGGCCTGAAAAACGCCATGCAAAACGTCGAACGTTATCAACCGCTGTCGCAGGAAGGCGTGATCGCCAGTGCGCCGGATCTGATTTTGATCTCGTCTCAGGGGCTGAAAAGTCTGGGCGGCGAAGCGCAAGTCTGGAAACTGCCCGGACTGGCGCTGACGCCTGCGGGTAAAAACAATCGTCTGCTAGTCGTCGATGATATGGCGATGCTGGGCTTTACGCTGGATACGCCGGCATTAATGGCGAAATTGCGTCAGACCGCAGAAAAAATTAAATGATTCGCCGGTTTCATCCCCGCTATTGGCTGGCCGCGTTATTGCTGTTGCTGTTGATACTGATGGTCGGCGCGTCGAATCTGGGCGCGCTGACGCTGTCGTTTAAAATGCTATGGCAAACGCCATATAACGATCCGCTCTGGCATATCTGGCTGAATATTCGCCTTCCCCGCGTCTTGCTGGCTGTACTGGTCGGCGCGGCGCTGGCCTGTTCCGGGGCCATCATGCAGGGATTGTTTCGTAACCCGTTGGCCGATCCCGGCCTGCTGGGGATCAGTAGCGGCGCGGCGTTGTGTGTGGCGCTGACCATCGTGCTGCCGCTGAGTTTGCCTCCGCTGCTGGCGCTTTACAGCCCAATGCTGGCCGCTTTTGCCGGTAGTCTGGCGATCACCGTGATCATTTTCATGCTTAATCGTTGCGAACAGGGCGGTGTCACGCGGCTATTGCTGGCGGGTATCGCGCTGAACGCGTTATGCATCGCCGCCATTGGTATCCTGACTTACATCAGCACCGATCAACAGTTGCGTCAGTTCTCGCTGTGGGGCATGGGCAGTCTGGGGCAGGCGCAATGGCCGATGCTGCTCATCGCCGGCTCGTTGGTGATCCCGGCCATTATCATTACGCTGTATCAGGCGCGACTGTTAAATCTGTTACAGTTGGGCGATGAGGAAGCTCATTACCTCGGCGTCAACGTGAAGCGCGCCAAACACAGTTTGCTGTTGCTAAGCTCTCTGCTGGTCGGCGTCGCCGTTGCCGTCAGCGGCGTTATCAGTTTTATCGGATTGATTATCCCGCATCTGATCCGCATGCATTTGGGCGCCGATCACCGCTGGCTGATACCGGGTTCCGCCTTAGGCGGAGCCTGTCTGTTGCTGGTGGCCGATACGCTGGCTCGCACGATACTGTCACCGGCGGAATTACCCGTTGGCTTGTTGAGCAGTCTGATCGGCGGCCCCTACTTCTTATGGTTGATTGTTCAGCATAAAGGACGCGGCAATGCCTGACGCTACTGCTCTCCAAACGTCGCTGATTGCTCGCCGCCTCCGTTTTCACACAGATGTTCGTTATCTTATCAAGGATGTTTCGCTTGAGGTTGACTGCGGTGAAATCGTGGCGATTATCGGCCCCAACGGGGCGGGAAAATCGACACTATTGCGGCTATTGACCGGTTATTTGACGCCGCAACAGGGCGAGTGCCTGTTGGCGGGCAAATCCTTTGCCCAATGGCAACCTAATGCGCTGGCGAAAACCCGCGCGGTGATGCGTCAGCACAGCGGCATGGAATTTGCCTTCAGCGCGCAGGATGTGGTGTTAATGGGACGCTCGCCGCATGGTCGCGCTCAGCACCACGAGGCTGTGGCCAGGCAGGTGATGGAACAGACCGGCTGTCTGGCGTTGGCCGACAGGGATTACCGGCATCTGTCCGGCGGCGAACAACAACGCGTTCAATTGGCCCGCGTGCTGGCGCAACTCTGGCACCCGCAGCCGACGCCCGGCTGGTTGTTTCTGGATGAACCTACGTCGGCGCTGGATTTGTATCATCAGCAGCATCTGTTGCGTCTGTTGAAACAACTGACGCGTCAGCAGCCGCTGGCGGTGTGCTGTGTCCTGCACGATCTTAATCTGGCCGCACTGTACGCCGACAGAATTCTGCTGCTGCATGAAGGTCAGTTGGTGGCGCAAGGCACGCCGGAACAGGTACTGCAAGCCGATGTGCTCACCCGCTGGTATCAGGCCGATCTTAACGTCAGCCCGCACCCGGAATACCCCATCCCGCAGGTTTACCTGCGCCGGTAAGCGGTCAGTTTCAACTGGAGCAAGAGACGATCAGATGCTTACCCCACGCTGGCGGTAACGCCGCCAGATCGTCCATCTCAGGCAAATCGTCATACGGATGGCACAACGCCTGATGCAAACGCGCCAGTACGCTGATATCGTCTTTTTCCGCCCGGTCGATGGCGTTCTGCGCCAGATAGTTGCGCAGAATATATTGCGGATTAGCCGCCTTCATGCGTTGCCGTCGCTCGGCGTCATCCTGTTCTTCCCGCATCAACCGTGTGCGATAACGGCTAAACCAGTGATCAAACGCCTGACGATCGATAAACTCATCACGCAAAGGCGAAAGCGCCGCATGCTTCTCACTTTCCGCCAATAAGCGGAAGGTGCGGGTATAGTCGCGCCGCTCCTGTTGCAGCAAACGCAACAACCCGACCAGAATGTCGTTATCCTGACTGTCGGCGGTAAACAACCCCAGCTTAGCGCGCATCAGCGAACCATACTGTCGCATCAGCGCGGGTTCATAGCGCGCCAATGCCTGCTCCAGCGCATCGACGCTCATTAACCCGGACAGCGCCTGAGCCAGACGCTGAAGGTTCCACAGCCCGACGGCTGGCTGATTGTCGAAAGCATAACGTCCCTGATGATCAGAATGGTTGCAGATATAATCCGGCTGATAGTCATCCAGAAAACCATAAGGGCCGTAGTCTATCGTCAAACCCAGGATCGACATGTTGTCCGTATTCATAACGCCGTGCGCAAAACCGACCGTCTGCCAATGCGCTATCAGGCGCGCGGTTCGTTCGACGACATCGCCGAACCACAGGGCGTATCGCTGCCCATCATCCTTCCACGCAGGCCAATGACGGGCGATGACATAATCCGCCAACTGGCGCACCTTTTCCGGTTCCCGGCGATAATAAAAATGCTCGAAATGTCCGAAACGCACATGACTTTCCGCCACGCGCATCAACATCGCGCCCGGTTCTTCCCGCTCTCGCTGCACGCGTTGTTCGCTGGTGACGATGGTCAGCGCGCGCGTCGTCGGAATACCCAAATGGTGCATGGCCTCAGACGCCAGAAATTCGCGGATAACGGAGCGTAATACTGCGCGTCCATCACCCATACGCGAATAAGGGGTCAGTCCGGCGCCCTTGAGATGCCAGTCCAGCGTGCGGCCATCAGCCAGTTGTTGTTCACCAAGCAGAATGCCGCGCCCATCGCCTAACTGTCCGGCCCACAGGCCGAACTGATGTCCGCTATAAACCTGCGCCAGCGGCGCCATCCCCGGCAGTAGCGTTTCTCCACTCCAGATAGCCTGCTTCTCCGGCGTAAACCAGGCCGGAGAGAGCCCCAGTTCATTTGCCAGCCCGGTGCTGTGATAAATCAAACGGGCGCCCTGAAGCGGCGTGGGTTTTAGCGCAGTGTAAAACCCTGGCAACTGCTGAAAGTAATGATTAACGAACTGTGGCATTTGCGACATATTTTTTCTCCTGTAATTGAAAGTGTAGAGTGCAGGCAGGAGAATTAACACGGAGAGAAATTAAGGGTATTCGCCAATCGCGTTTTATGTAAAGCCAGCGGAGAGAAATCAGGGCAGTTTGATCTGTTTTTTCAATTCATCAAAGTGAACCGCGGGCCATAAGTCACCTTGTACGGCATCAATATTTAACTGTTTAACGTTATGAAAATATCCAGCGGTGTTGATGCCTTTGACGATAATCATTACGCCTTGATAATAGGACTTAATATTACGTAACAAGGGTTCTATGATAAGCGTATTAGGGGAACGTGATAATAAATGCTCCACAAAATGTTGATCCATTTTAACGCCGCTCAGTAACCCATCATGCAACGACTTTAGATTACTTTTTCCGCCACCGAAGTTATCCAACCAGAGATTAAATGTCTGACTCATCCTGACTATCACCGCGTTCTCTCTTCCTTGTGATAAACCAGGGAAATCCTCATTGATCGCCAATCGAACGAAGCCAAAGCGTCTCAGTGAATCACAAAGCTTCGCGGATTGCATAAATAAATCTGCTATTTCATAATCAGTTCGTAGCACTAAAAGAATGTTATTTTCGCTAAACCAACTGGCTTTATCTTCAATAAATAAAATATGTTCATTAATAAAATCATATCGTTGTTCTTTATTTAATAAAGTAAAAAGAATATCTGACGGCATACTCAAATTACCTGAAAAACCATTAAATCTACTTACCATTTCAACAGCAATAAGCCGACCGTCCAGGCGATAAACCGGCCAGAAAACATAGTCACTGACATAATCGACGTCCAGATGAATAATCATAGAATATTGTCAACGTAAAATGATCGTAATGTGGCGGTAATTTATTGATATCTATTATGACTTTTGGATGTCAGCCAACAATAGAAACAGTGAATGGCGATAATCACGTTCCCGTGATTTAAAAAAGAAGAACCAACGGATAGCTCAACGATTAAACATATCGCTATTACGTTATAGAGTAAAAAAAGCCTCTTCTCCACTTTCTGATTAATTATTAACTTTGTTATCAGCCCCGAAAAAATAACCTGGGCAAAATCAGGTAAGCATAAAATCAGATACGGCGAGCCTGCCAGTATGCCCGTTTCCAGTAAACATTATCCAGCGATGAACGAATGACGCCCTGACTGGTGGAAGCATGAATAAATTGATCGTCTTTATCGTAAATGCCCACATGCAATCCGCTGCCGCGGCTGCCGGTTTTGAAAAAAACCAGATCGCCTGGCAACAGGCTGTCACGATCGACCCGCTCACCCAGTTCGGTCTGCGCTTCTGTGGTACGTGGTAATTGCAGGCCAAACCGATCGCGGAACGTCCGGTAAACAAAACCAGAACAATCCACGCCATTGCGATCCAAACCGCCATAACGATAAGGCGTTCGATACCATTCACTGAGTTGATCGTTTAACTGCGCGATCACCATAATGGGATCACTCAGACGTGCGTTTGGCGGCGGGCTTTTATGACTGCTGCACCCCACCACGATCAGGCTTGCCAATATCAACAGATGTCTTAACCGTATCATGCTCGTTACCTGAAAAAACCGCCGATGCCGATCACATCCGGCAAGTGTTAGCTATCAGAATGATATATTTGCTTAATTTAGCGTTGAACGGGGATAACTGGCAAGTAAAGACGATTGTTCCGATTTTGAGCATGCGCCGTGCGGGATAATCCAGTGACGACCATCGACAACGTGGCGCTGAAAACTCACGCCAAATACCGGCGATAACAATGCGGGCGCCATCACCTCCTCCGCCGTTCCCTGCGCAATAAGCCGTCCGGCGGCGAGCAACCAGACGCGATCGGCATGGTGAAGACTGTGATTCAGATCGTGGGCGCAAAGAATAACCGTGATACCGGCCTGGCAAAGTTGTTGCAATAGTTCATCCAGCGCCACCTGCTGAGCAACGTCCAGACTATTGGCCGGCTCATCCAGCAATAGCAAGCGGGCATGCGGATTCAGCGTCGGCCAAATCTGCAATAGCGCCGCGGTCAGCCGAACCCGCTGCCACTCGCCGCCGGAGAGCCGGGTTAACGGGCGGGCCAGCTTATCAACCAGCGCCAGCCGTTCCACAAGAAAATGCACCACTTCCTCGACACGCGCGGCGCTGGCGGTTGGCGGTTGGTGCAGGCGCAAATACTGAAATACCGGCATCAGCGCCATTGGCGGTTGTTGTTGCGCCAGATAAGCGCGCTGAAGCGCCAGATCCTGAGCGGACAACCGCGCAAGCGGCAAACCGTACAGGTCGATCTCGCCTTCGCCGGCCAGCAATCCGGCCACCCGCGCCAGCAACGTACTTTTACCGGCGCCATTCGGCCCGATAATATGCAGCAATTCACCTGCGGCGCATTCGGCATCAACCGCAGAAAGGCGCGTCAGCGCGCCAACCTGTCGCAATCGTAATAACGGCGCTTCTTTCCGTGCCAATTACTTTGCCAACGCCTCTTCTATCGCTTTGATGATGGTTGCATCATCAGGCGTCAGGTCGGGTGAGAAACGCTGAATAACCTGCCCCTGACGATTGATCAGGAATTTTTCAAAATTCCATAAAATATCTTCTGGATGAGCAGGTTTGCGGCCTTTATTAACCAGGCGGGCATAAAAACCGCTCAACATCGAACCGGTTGCTTTGGGTTGTTCGCGGATTAATACCTGATACAACGGATGGCGGTTGGCGCCGTTGACTTCGATTTTGCTGAACATGGGGAATTGTACGCCAAACGTCGCGCGGCAAAACGCCTGAATCTCTTCGTCGCTGCCAGGCTCTTGCCCGGCAAATTCATTCGAGGGGAACCCCAGCACCACAAACCCCTGATCACGGTAGGTTTCGTAAATCTTTTCCAGTGCGTCATATTGCTTGGTCAAACCACATTGCGAAGCAACATTGACGATTAACGCGACCTTGCCTTGATAGGCTTCAAGCGTGGTTTCTTCCCCAGTGATCGTTTTGAGCGGAATAGTATAGATTTCGTTACTCATCATCTTGATCCTTTTATCCTGTGATGCATCAACGCCGTCAGGCTGTTCGGTACACGGGACTAAAGCCGGTTCCGTAACAGCAACCAAATAAACCACGGCGATCCCAGCGTAGCGGTAACCACCCCAATCGGCAACTCTGCGGAAACCAGCGCGATACGCGCCAGCGCATCCGCCAGCATCAATATCGCCCCGCCAGCCAGTGCGCAGCCGGTCAGCAGGTAACGATGATCGGTCAAACCACGCAGACGCAGCATATGCGGAATAATCAAGCCGACAAAGCCGATAACGCCCGCCAGCGCGACGCTCAACCCCACCAACGCGCCAATAATCAACACCAGAATATTGCGCCAACGATAGACGGAAACCCCTAACTGGCGCGCCTGTATTTCGCCTAATGCCAACCAGTTGAGCACCGCCCCTTGTCGGCTCAGCCACGCCAGAAAAGGGAAAAGCGCCGCAATCAGCCAGCCATGACGCCAGTCGATGCCGCTGAATCCGCCCATCATCCAGTACATCAGTTGGCGTAAATCCAGACTGGTACTGAAATAGACCGCCCAGGTCATAATGGCGCTACAGATAATGCCCAGCGCCACACCAATCAATAACAGACGGGCATTAGAAATATGCAGACGCGCAAAGCGCAGCAGCAGAAAGGTGATGAGTAATGCACCGGCAATGGCGCTCAGACTTAGCATCCAGACCGGCAACTGTCCCCGCCCCAGCAATACCGTCAGCACCAGCGCGACCCCCGCGCCATTGGCGACGCCCAATAAGCCAGGCTCCGCCAGCGGATTATCGAATATCGCCTGCATCACCGCGCCCGCCATCGCCAGACTCGCGCCAACCAGCATCACCGCCAGCGTTCTGGGCAAACGCAATTGCCAGATAAAAATCCGCTGCTCATCATCCAGCCAGGCGATCGGCCAAATCCAGCGATCCCCGGCACAAAGGCTGACAATCATGATCCCGATGGTCACAGACAACAGAATAACCAGCCGCCAGCGATCCTGAAGGCGCTGTTGTCGTGTTAATTGGCTATACCCCGGATTTAATGGTCGCATCATCCACCAGCAATAAAACAACCGCGCCGAATACCGATGCAGAGTTCGGTACGGCACGGATTATCAGTACATGATCTGTTATGAAACATGATCTGCTATTGATCTTTCGGCGAACCGTCAGATATCGGCTACGCTTAAAAAGTGCGAATAATACCTGTTTTCCACGCTGCGCGAGGGTAACGCTATGTTGACCATTTTGCGACAATTCATGACATGGGCCGCGCATTCGCCATCGAAACCCACGACGCCAGCAGAAAGGCATGGCTACTGCCGCGAGAGTGAATTTTGTTTCTTTAATCACTCCGCTACCTTGCCTTTCGATCAGGTCAATGAGTGCCATGACGACGGTTTACGACACGACGAAAAATCGCCCGGCCAGCCAACCCGAACGATTAAAACTTGATGCTGTTGCGCCGTGTCAGCCAGCCCCCGACGAACTCAGGCACCACCACACTGGCCGGGCCGTAGATTTTTTCGTCAAACTGGCTTTCCACCTGGCTCGGTTCAAGGTTCAGTTCCAGCGTATAGGCGCCGTGCGCATGAGCCTCATGCACAAAGCCCGCGGCGGGATAAACATGGCCGGATGTGCCGATGGCGATAAAGTAATCCGCCTGTGACAGCGCCTGATAAATTTTGTCCATGTACAGCGGCATTTCGCCAAACCATACGATATGCGGACGCAAAGGCGCAGGAAACTGACAGCAGTGGCAGCGTTCGTCCGCCGTGAGATCGCCGCTCCAGTCAACCACCTGCCCGCTCTGGCAACAACGCGCTTTCAGCAATTCACCGTGCATATGGATCACACGCTGACTCCCGGCGCGTTCATGCAGGTTATCGATATTTTGCGTAATCAACAGAAAGTTATCGCCCAGCAGGGCTTCCATATTAGCCAATGCCAGATGCGCCGCATTCGGCACAATCTCCGGTTGCTGTAGCTGGCGCCGACGCGCATTGTAAAATGCCTGCACCCGTTGCGGATCGCGCTCGAATCCTTCCGGTGTGGCGACGTCTTCAACCCGATGTTCTTCCCATAGGCCATCGGCCGCACGAAACGTACGGATGCCTGATTCGGCGGAAATACCCGCCCCGGTCAACACAACAACGCGTGGTTTTTTCACTTCGCTCGCCGCCATATAATCCCGGTGAAAAATACGTGCGCGCAGGCGCTGCTGACGCATCCGCTTCCCTTTGTGAAAACGTCCTAATCGTTGATGCGTGTGCATATAAGCTCCTGCTAATTATCCATTAAGTGTAACAAAGCCGCGCCGCGAACGCCGCCAGCATCGCCATGTCGCGCTTTTTCTATTCGTGGCAGTTTGGCGATCGGCAACAGTCGGGCTGGCAGGCGGGCGGGTAATATCTGATAAATCTCGTCGAAATTTGATAACCCGCCCCCCAGCACCAGCAGGTTCGGATCGAAGATAGTCAATAAATTGCCCAAACAGACCGCCAGTAAATCCATGAAGCGATCGACAAACGCCAGCGCGTTCTCGTCGCCCGCGCGATAGTGCCTGATGATGGTGACGGCTGGCAACGACGCCTGATAGAAATGCGAATATAGCCATTCAAAGCCCCGCCCGGAAATATAGTTTTCCATACAACCGGACTGACCGCAGCCGCACTTCACACGCGGAATATCGACGCCAATGACATCCAGCGCATCTAACGGCAGCCGTAAATGCCCGAACTCGCCGGTGATGCCGTTGCGCCCGTCAATCGGACGCCCGTTGACCACCAGTCCGCCGCCGACGCCGGTGCCAAGGATCATTCCCAACACCACCGGGTAGGAACGGAATTCGGCATTCCAGGCCTCCGACAACACAAAACAATTGGCATCGTTGTTGATGCGAATGTCGCGCTGCAAGCGCGTGCTCAGATCCGCGCCCAGCGGACGTCCCATCGTGGCCGGCAAATTGGCGGTAAACAACTCGCCGTTGTCGCCCGTTTGCATGCCCGGCACACCGATACCGACATGACCCGCCATCCCGGTCTGCGCATCGGCTTCTCTGACCAGCGATACCAGCGTATTCAGCAAATTGTCATAACTGTCGCGCGGCGTACTTACGCGCTTTTGCCATACTTTGTTGAGCTCGGCATCAAACACACCCAATTCGATTTTTGTGCCGCCCATGTCAAGACCGTAATACATGACTGCCCCTTAAATGGATGATGAAATACCTGCTCAGCAAGTCGGTCTGCCTAAAAATTTCCGGGCGTAATTTTTAGGCGGCGACAAGAGTGACGGGCGGCAATAGCCCGTCATAAATCGTTACTGCCCGCTCAACACCCTGGCCGGATCGATCCGGCTGGCGCGCCGCGCCGGATACCAACTGGCAACCAGACTCAGCAACAGCGCCGTCACCAGGACGCTTATCACATCAGTCACATGCAATTCCGATGGCAAAAAATCAATGAAATAGATATCGCCAGACAAGAATCGATGACCGATCAGCGATTCAATCGCACTGATGATATTGGTAAGCTGCAATGTCGCCACCACGCCCACCGCCACGCCGCTGACACTTCCCAGCAAACCGGCCAGCAAGCCATACCAGACAAATATAGCCCGGATCAGCCCATCCGTGGCGCCCAGCGTGCGCAGCACCGCGATATCGCCGCTTTTATCCTTCACCGCCATCACCAGCGTAGACACAATGTTAAAACAGGCCACGCTAATCACCAGCACCATAGCCAGATACATGATGGTTCGGATCATCTGGATATCACGATACATATAGCCATAGGTGCCGATCCAACTACGAATGGAGACATAGGCGTTCGTCACTTCGCCCGCCTCGCGCACCAGTTTGTTGGCGGAAAACGCATCTTTGGACTTGATGGCGATTCCCGTGACGCTGTCACCCATATCCAGATAGTGCTGCGCATCCGCCAGCGGGATCAACGCCATACTGTGATCAAGCTGGCCGCTCAATTGCAAAATCCCGCTGACATGCAGACGGATGCGCCTGGGTTGCATCAGCTTCATCGCGGGATCGCTATTAGGGATCATCACCGTAACCCAATCGCCTTCCCGCACATTCAGCGCCTGCGCCACTCCCTGACCAATGATCACCTGCTGCTCACCAGCCTGAAAACGTTGCCAGGCGCCATTCATCACAAACGACGGCAACGCGCTCAGACTGCTCTCTTGCCGCGGATCGACCCCTTTCACCTGAATCGCGCGCAAATTAGCGCCGTTTTCCAGCAAGCCGGTAAAATGAATATACGGCGCCGCCGCCGCGACCCCCGGCACTTGTTCGATTTTAGGCAACAGCGCCTGCCAGCCGTCGAACGGCTGATTGACGGGTTCGATTTCACCATGCGGCACCACCGCCAGAATGCGGTTATTCAACTCGCGCTCAAAACCGTTCATAGCGCTCAGTCCGACGATCAGCACCGCCACGCCCAGCGCGATCCCCATGGTCGAAATCACCGAAATCAATGAAACCATGCCACCGCGCCGACGACCACGACTGAAACGCAGACCAATCAGCAGGGAAAGCGGAGGTAATGTCATTGCCTGGCTCCCATCAGCGTCAACGCCTGTTGCAACTGACCATCCCGCATTTCAAGCTGGCGGCTCAGGCGTCCCGCCAGTTGCAAATCATGCGTCACAACCAGAAACGCCGTCCCCTGACGAACATTCAACTCGCCCAGCAGTTCAAAGATAGTATCGGCGGTACGTTGGTCAAGGTTTCCGGTCGGTTCATCCGCCAGCACCAGCGACGGGCTGTTAACCAAAGCTCTGGCGATGGCGACGCGCTGACGTTCCCCGCCGGACAATTCGGAAGAACGATGATGGCTGCGCGCTTCCAACCCCACCGCCGCCAGCATTTCCCGCGCTTTGTCCTGCGCCTGCGCCGTCGGAACATGACCAATCAGCAACGGCATCGCCACATTTTCCAGCGCGGTAAAATCCGGCAACAGATGGTGAAACTGATAAATAAAGCCCAGTTCGCGGTTACGCAGTTCGGATTTGGCGGCTGCCGACATTTTGCTCAGCGATTGGCCTTTGAAAATCACCTCGCCGGACGTTGGCGAGTCCAACCCGCCCAACAGGTGCAATAGCGTACTTTTACCGGAACCGGAACTGCCAACAATCGCCATCATTTCGCCGCCGCGCATCTCAAAAGAGACATTGCGCAGCACATCCGTTGACAATTTGCCTTCCTGATAGCGTTTGCACAGGTTATTGCACTGCAATAACAGTAAATCACTCATAACGTAAAGCCTCAGCGGGGTGAACGGCGGCGGCGCGCCAGGACGGATACAACGTGGATAACAAGGCGATCAGCATGGCGCTCAACGCAATCGTGACGACCTGCATCGGATCTATCGCCACGGGCAACGCCGCACCGTCAAGCAATAATCCCAACATGGGCATCAGCGTATTAAGTTGACTAGCCAATAATGCGCCCAATATCGCGCCCAGCAATGCCCCAACAATGCCGGCGCTCCCGCCCTGCACCATAAACACCATCATTATCTGACGTTGGGTCAGCCCTTGCGTTTGCAGAATAGCGACCTCTCCTTGCTTTTCCATCACCAGCAAACCCAGTGAGGTAATAATATTGAACGCCGCCACCGCAATAATCAGACTCAGCAACAAGCCCATCATATTCTTTTCCATACGGACGGCCTGAAAAAGCTCGCCTTTCCGTTCTCGCCAGTCTTTCCAGACGGCGCCAGTTGGCAGCGTCTGCGTACTCAACACATCCACCGCCAGCGGTTTATCCAGCCACAGACGCCAACCGGTAATATTGCCCGCCGGATAACGCATCAGGCGTGAAGCATCCTGCTGATTGACCAGCAACTGATAGCCGTCCACTTCGCTGTTGGCGGCAAATGTCCCGGCCACCGTGAAAATCCGTTGGCTGGGAATGCGGCCCATCGGCGTCAACTGGCTGGCGCTCGGCACCATCAGACGCAGTTGATCACCGCGCCTGACGCCCAGTTGCGCGGCCAGTTGCTCCCCCACAATCGCCTGATATTTCCCTGATTGCAGCACTTGCGGCTTCACGTTGACCAGATAACGGAACAACGGCTCCCGCTCCCCAGGGTTTATGCCCAGCATTACGCCGACGGATACGCTGCGGGCGCTTTGCAGCACCACCTCGCCGGTGGTTAACGGCGCAATTCTACGCACGCCCTCAAGCGAGCTTAATGCGGAAGAAGGTATGGACTGAGGATTGAGCGATCCCTGTGGGGCTGTGATCAACGCCTGCGGCATCAGCCCCAGAATATTGTTCTCCAGTTCACGCTCAAACCCATTCATGACGGAAAGAACGGTAACCAGCGCCATCACGCCAAGGGTGATGCCAATTGCCGATAACCAGGAGACAAACCGCCCGAAGCGGTCTGATGCTCGCCCACGCATGTAGCGCAGGCCAATAAATAATGCGACAGGTTGATACATGAAATCCGTCTGGATAAGGTTGCCAAAGCAAAGTGTTCAAGGATAATAAAGGGTAGTACTGCTTTATGGAACCCTAACACCCTCACTCTCCGGCTTTTTCTTAGCGGATGTCGGGGTCGAGACCTGATAATCAGATTATGCCTGAAAAATATCGTTATACGTTGCCGATCAAAGCGGGTGAGCAACGCCTTCTCGGTCAGCTAACTGGTGCGGCTTGCGCCGTCGAGTGCGCCGAGATCATTGACCGCCATAACGGACTGGTGGTTCTTATCACCCCGGATATGCAAAATGCGCTGCGCTTACGCGATGAAATACAACAATTCACTCAGCAAAGCGTAATAACCTTAGCCGATTGGGAAACGCTGCCTTACGATAGTTTCTCTCCCCATCAGGAAATCATTTCCAACCGACTCTCGACCTTGTACCAACTGCCGCACATGACGCGCGGCATTCTGGTTCTGCCGGTCAATACGCTGATGCAGCGCGTATGTCCGCATGCGTTTCTGCACGGTCACGCACTGATGCTGAAAAAAGGTCAGCCTTTATCACGCGATAAACTGCGTACCCAGTTGGAACAGGCGGGCTACCGCAGCGTCGATCAGGTGATGGAGCACGGCGAATACGCTACCCGCGGCGCACTGCTGGATCTCTTCCCGATGGGAAGTGAAGAACCTTATCGCATTGATTTTTTTGACGATGAAATCGACAGCCTGCGTCTGTTCGATGTGGATACACAACGCACGTTAAATGAAGTGCCGCAAATCAAGCTGTTGCCTGCTCACGAATTTCCCACCGATAAAACCGCGATTGAATGCTTCCGCAGTCAGTGGCGCGAACAGTTTGAAGTACGCCGTGACGCCGAACATATTTACCAACAGGTCAGCAAAAATATTTGGCCCGCCGGTATTGAATACTGGCAACCCTTATTTTTCACTCAACCATTACCTGCATTGTTCAGTTACTTCCCGGAAAATGCGCTGCTCATCAACACCGGAGATATTCAGCAGAGCGCGGAACGCTTCTGGCAGGATATCGGCCAACGCTTTGAAAGCCGGCGGGTTGACCCGATGCGACCGCTGCTGGCGCCTGAGACGCTGTGGTTGCAGGTTGATAAACTGTTTTCCGAGTTAAAAAACTGGCCGCGCATCCAACTGCGAACCAATACCTTGCCGGAAAAAGCGGCCCACGTGAACCTTGGCTACCTGCCGTTGCCGGATCTGGCGATTCAGCACCAGCAAAAAGCCCCGCTGGATACGCTGCGTCGTTTTATCGAACAATTTTTTCATGAGCAACATGACGGACAAGTGATTTTTTCCGTTGAGAGTGAAGGCCGGCGGGAAACCCTGCAGGATTTGCTGGCGCGCATCAAGCTCAGCCCCACGCCGATTACCAGCATCAGTCAAGCGCAACGCCGCGCCACCAGTCTGCTCATTGGCGCCAGTGAGCATGGTTTTATCGATACCTTGCGTCAGCGAGCGTTGATCTGCGAAAGCGACCTGTTGGGCGAGCGGGTAAGCCGCCGCCGTCAGGATAACCGGCGAACCATCAATACTGATACCTTGATTCGCAATTTGGCGGAGCTTCGCCCCGGTCAACCGGTCGTGCACCTTGAACACGGGGTTGGTCGCTATGCCGGATTGACGACGCTGGAAGCTGGCGGCATTAAAGCCGAATACCTGATTCTGACCTACGTCGGAGAAGACAAGCTGTATGTTCCGGTATCCTCGTTGCATCTCATCAGCCGCTATGCGGGGGGGGCTGACGAGAGCGCTCCGCTGCATAAACTCGGCGGCGATGCCTGGTCGCGCGCCCGGCAGAAAGCGGCGGAAAAAGTGCGGGATGTCGCCGCCGAACTGCTGGATATTTATGCACAACGCGCCGCCAAAAGCGGTTTTGCCTTCAGACATGATAAAACGCAGTATCAACTTTTCTGCGAAAGCTTCCCCTTTGAGACGACGCCGGATCAGGCGCAAGCCATCAACGCCGTGTTAAGCGATATGTGTCAACCGCTGGCAATGGATCGTCTGGTGTGCGGCGATGTAGGTTTTGGTAAAACCGAAGTAGCGATGCGCGCCGCGTTTCTGGCGGTGGAAAATCATAAACAAGTGGCTGTTTTGGTGCCCACCACCCTGCTGGCGCAACAGCATTACGATAACTTCCGCGATCGCTTTGCCAACTGGCCGGTAAAGATCGAAATGATTTCCCGCTTCCGCAGCGCACGCGAGCAAACGCAGATTCTGGAAGAAACGCAGCAGGGTAAAGTCGATATCCTGATCGGCACCCATAAGCTGTTGCAGAGCGACGTCAACTGGCGCGATCTCGGCCTGCTGATTGTGGATGAAGAGCACCGTTTCGGCGTGCGCCATAAGGAGCGCATCAAAGCGATGCGGGCCAACGTGGATATTCTGACGCTCACCGCCACCCCGATCCCGCGGACGCTGAACATGGCCATGAGCGGTATGCGCGATCTGTCTATTATCGCCACGCCGCCGGCGCGCCGTCTGGCGGTGAAAACCTTCGTGCGCGAATACGATAATCTGGTGGTTCGCGAAGCTATCCTGCGTGAAGTGCTGCGTGGCGGTCAGGTCTATTATCTCTATAACGATGTGGAGAATATCGACAAGGCCGCCCAACGGCTGGCGGAACTGGTGCCGGAAGCGCGTATCGCCATCGGTCACGGTCAGATGCGCGAACGTGATCTGGAACGGGTAATGAATGACTTCCACCACCAGCGTTTCAATGTGCTGGTGTGTACCACCATCATCGAAACCGGGATTGATATTCCCAGCGCCAATACCATTATCATCGAACGCGCCGATCACTTCGGGCTGGCGCAGTTGCATCAGTTGCGTGGCCGCGTCGGACGTTCACATCATCAGGCATATGCATACCTGTTGACGCCCAACCCCAAAGCCATGAGTAGCGACGCGCATAAACGTCTGGAAGCGATCGCCTCGCTGGAAGACCTGGGCGCAGGCTTTGCGCTCGCGACGCACGATCTGGAAATTCGCGGCGCCGGGGAATTGCTGGGTGAAGATCAGAGCGGACAAATGACCAGCGTCGGCTTCTCGTTATATATGGAGTTGCTGGAAAGCGCTGTTGATGCGCTGAAAGCCGGACGCGAACCCTCGCTGGAAGATCTGATCAGCAGCCAGACCGACGTTGAACTGCGTTTACCGGCGTTGTTGCCTGAGGATTTCATCCCCGACGTCAACACCCGGTTGTCCTTTTACAAGCGTATTGCCAGTGCAAAAACAGCGGCGGAACTGGACGAACTCAAAGTCGAGCTTATCGATCGTTTCGGCATGCTGCCGGATGCCGCACGCCAACTGTTGCAGGTTGCAGCGCTGCGTCAGCAGGCACAATCACTGGGCATCAAACGCATTGAAGGCAACGAAAAAGGCGGTTTTATCGAGTTCAGCGAAAAGAATCGCGTAGACCCGTCCCATCTGATCGGCTTGCTGCAACGCGATCCAGGAACCTACCGGCTGGATGGCCCGACGCGTCTGAAGTTTATTAAAGACCTCAGCGCCCGTCCGCTACGTATTGAATTTATCGGATCGCTATTGAACAACATGGCGCAACATACGTTGGCGGCATAGACTAGGGGACTGGGAAGCGCGCCTGAGCAATCGTTCTCATGCGGCATTCCCACATAATAATGGAGTACACAATGAAAGTACAAACACTGGTTCCATTACTGCTGATCGGGATCGCTTCCAATGCCGCCTATGCCGCAGACGCCAACGCCGAACAGGGGATGACGCAGAGCGATACGCTCAAAAAAATCAGGGATACCGGAACCATCGTCGTCGGACACCGTGAATCCTCCGTTCCCTTTTCCTACTATGACAATAACCAAAAGGTCGTCGGTTACTCTCAGGAATACTCGAATGCGATTGTCGAGGCGGTAAAAAAACAACTGGCTATGCCCAATCTGACGGTAAAAATGGTGCCAATTACCTCACAGGCGCGGATTCCGCTGCTGCAAAACGGCACGATTGATTTTGAATGCGGCTCCACCACCAACAATGCGGAGCGTCAGCAGCAGGTAGCTTTCTCCAACTCCATCTTTATCGTCGGCGGAAAGTTGCTGGTTAAAAAAGGCAGCGGCATCAACGATTTTCAGGATCTGTCAGGAAAACCCGTCACCACGACTTCCGGCACTACCAACGAAATTCTGCTCAACCAGTTGAATGATAAAAACAACATGAAGATGCGCATCATATCGTCCAAGGATCACAGCGACGCCTTCCGCACGCTGGAAAGTGGACGGGCGGTGGCCTTTTACATGGATGATCCGTTGCTGGCCGGTGAGCGCGCCAAGGCGAAGAAACCCGATCAATGGGAAATCGTTGGGACGCCGCAATCCAATGAAGCCTATGGCTGTATGTTGCGCAAGAACGATCCTGCCTTTAAGAAGCTAATGGATGAGACTATCGCCGAAGCGCAAACATCTGGCGAAGCGGAAAAATGGTATCAGCGCTGGTTTACTCAGCCGATCCCGCCCAAAAACATTAACATGAATTTTACTATGTCGGATGAGATGAAAGCGCTGTTCAAAGCACCGAATGATCGTATCCTGTAGGCGACGATATGGTTTCAGACAGATATCGCGCGACAAGCGCGTGATAAAAGAAAACGCCGCCTGGATAACAAATGCTATCTGGGCGGCATAAAGAAAAGCCGTACTGGGTGTTAACTCTGTTGATTCAAAATCAACTGACCGTTTCTATCCACTGGAATCTGTGTTCCAGGATCACGATCCATGCGGATTTTGCCCTGCTGGTCGCCAATTTTATAAGTCACGTCATAGCCCAGCACTTTCTGCGATTTATCGTATACCGTCTGGCAACGTTGCTGCGTGGTCGTATACGTATCGTTTTCCTGCATGCTGCTTTGTACGCGGTTACCGGCATAGCCGCCCGCTAACGCGCCCGCAACCGTCGCCACATCTTTACCGCGTCCGCCGCCGAACTGGTGGCCCAGTACGCCCCCCGCCACCGCCCCCAGAACAGAACCGGCAATCTGGTTTTCATCCTGAACGGGACGACGATTGGTTACTGAAACATTACGACACTCCTGACGAGGCGTTTTCACCGTTTCTTTAATTGGTGTTGCCGTCAGTACCTGCGCATACTGCGGTTTCGATGAGAAAACATCCATACTCGCCACGGCCGCCACACCCAATGCCGCAGCGACACCGATACCTACACCCGCTAACATTGATTTGTTCACAGGATACCTCCCGAATATATTTCCGCGCATTCCCCATCCACAATCCTGTAATAACGATGCTTTATCTTTATTACGCCTCGCGTGATACGCGATGGAACCGATGGCGCCTCCCAAATGACTGTCATTCAGGATTTGCGGCGTGCGCGCTACGCCGTCTGTAAACAGTGGGAAGTCTGCACAATGTTTATTAACCTCGCAATAAGACTAATTAACCAAAAATGTCTCTTTCGTAACATAAAACCATCATTTGAGAATTGTCTTAACGTGAATAGGTAATAAGCGCTATTTTATTCTGAGGAAAAACGTAGGGACAACCGTCTGTCCTGTCTCGAACGACAGGACAGACATTGAAGGGCGCTCGATAAACGCTGACCCGGTACTGCGATATCAGAGAATTAGTGCAGTTTAAGACGTGGACGGATCACCCGGTTAATACCGCCAACCAGCATCATCAGACCAGTCTTCACATAACCATGCAGCGCAATCTGATGCATACGGTATAAGGAAATGTAAACAAAACGCGCTATGCGTCCTTCCACCATCACCGAACCACGCATCAGGTTACCCATCAAGCTCCCTACCGTACTGAACTTGGACAGCGATACCAGCGAGCCGTGGTCTTTATATACATACGGCTTCAGCGCTTGCCCGTTCAACAACGCCACGATATTGCTATGGCAGCGTGAAGCCATCTGGTGCGCGGCCTGCGCGCGCGGCGGCACAAAACCGCCGCCTTCCTGCGGGCAGGAAGCACAGTCGCCAATGGCGAAAATGTCAGGATCACGAGTGGTCTGCAATGTCGGTTCAACCACCAGTTGGTTGATGCGGTTGGTTTCCAGACCGGCAATCTCTTTCATTGCATCCGGTGCTTTAATCCCGGCGGCCCATACCATTAGGTCAGCCTCAATAAACTCGCCGTCTTTGGTATTCAGACCGCCAGCCTCGGCGCTGGTCACCATGGTTTTGGTAAGAACACGGACGCCGATATTCGTCAGTTCCTGATGCGCCGCCGCTGAAATACGCGCAGGCAATGCAGGCAAGATACGCTCACCGGCCTCAACCAGCGTCACATTCAGCGTTTCCTTACCCAACCCATCAAAACCGTAGCTGTGTAGCTGCTTCACCGCATTATGCAATTCAGCGGACAGTTCAACGCCGGTCGCGCCGCCACCGACGATAGCGATATTCACCTGCTCTTTTTCATCCGTCCTGGCCGTGAACTTCAGGAACAGATTCAGCATTTCGTTGTGGAAACGCCGGGCCTGTTTGGGGTTATCCAGGAAGATACAGTGATCTTTTACCCCTGGCGTACCAAAGTCGTTCGAGGTACTGCCTAATGCGATCACCAGAATGTCGTAAGGAATTTTGCGTGCGGGCACCAGCAGTTCGCCCTGCTCGTCGCAGATTTCCGCCAGTTGAATGTTCTTCTGCTCGCGATCGATATCCGTTAACATGCCAAGCTGGAACTGGAAGAAGTGATGACGAGCATGGGCCAGATAGCTCAGCGCATCCATATCGTCATCCAGCGATCCGGTTGCCACTTCGTGCAGCAACGGTTTCCACAGATGGCTATGATTACGATCAACCAGCGTCACTTCCGCTTTCTTCTTGCGGCCTAACTTATGACCCAGGCTGGTAGCCAGTTCAAGTCCGCCGGCTCCCCCGCCGACAATAACGATTTTTTTGATTGGTGATGTCAAAATGACCCCCTAAAATGTGAACCAATAGTTAATAAAGGGTAAATAAATAATATCCTTATATTACATAGGGTTCGCGTAAGTTAAACTTGGTATCTTCGGCAAGAATATCACGGCAGGTCATTTGGTCATACCAAAATTGATATATATCAATTTATTTTCAGGCACAAGCTGAAACCTATCAGCCTTTCAGTCGATTAGCCGATCATGTGCCGCAAGAAAATGGACTGTTGCCAGCCAAACGGCTGCACGGAAGCGCAGGATTTTCTTCTATTGCAGCACAGAGACAGGATATGGATTCAAATCATCACCCCAGCGTCTTAAACGCCTTCATCCGTTGCAGGTGTGGCGAAATGCTTTTGAACTTATGTGACTGAACCTCATCCCAGACGATTTCATAGTAGTTACCTAATACCTGCGCGCTACGCTGACTATCCAGCATTTCGTCCTGACGCGACAGCACCACCAGACAACGATCTCGGTTCTTCTCACGGAAATTCGCCACACACTTGGTGGCGATATCCAGATACTCTTCCGGGCGATCGATTTTGCCGATCATGTTTTCCTGCGGAAACAGGTTAGGGTTGAATATCACCTGCCGAATATCACACAGGAACCCCACCCGCTCAGCCCAAAAACCGCCAAGCCCTACCCCGCATATCAGTGGACGTTCATCGTTGGCATGCTGAATCATTTTATCCACCTGTTTCAACAGGTGCTGCATGTCATGACGCGGATGCAACGTGCTATAACTAAGCAACTGAACATCCTCATCGATAAACTGTAGCTGTAACACTTTTTCGTGGTTGCCGGGGCTGTTTGAGTCAAAACCATGTAAATAAATAATCATCGCTATCCTCACCACTGTTTTACACACACGCCGTGGCTTACACCTACACGCATAAAGTGTAGCCTTGTTACCCCGTAATCAGGCAGATTTATGCGCTTCCCAGCGTTCGCTGAGCGCCGTCAGTGCCTGATTCGCCAGCTTCCAGCGTGGCGAATCCAGCAACTGCCTGCGGGAATACTTTCCCTGATGATATAAATTGGCTAACCGCTGCGCTTTGACCGGGGACAGATTATCCAGCACGCTGACGGCGCCATCGCGGTTATTGCAAACCAGAATCATGTCACATCCCGCATCCAGCGAAGCCTGAGCGCGTTCAGGATACCCCCCCATCACCGCCGCACCTTCCATTGACAGATCGTCGGAAAAAATAACGCCATTGAAATTGAGCTCCTGACGCAATACGTGTTTTAACCAGAACGCTGAGCCGCTGGCCGGACGCGGATCGGCCTCGGTATAAATCACATGAGCGGGCATGATGGCGTCCAGTTGCTGTTGCTGAATCAACTGGCTGAAAATAAACATATCGTGCGCACGGATCGTCTCCAGCGGGCGCGGATCGTGTGGCGTTTCCTTATGAGAATCCGCGCTTACGGCGCCGTGACCGGGGAAATGCTTGCCCGTCACCTTCATTCCCGCATTATGCATACCACGAATAAAGTTTTGCGCCATCATCAGCGCCTTGTGCGGTTCGGCATGGAAGGAGCGCTCGCCAATGGCCGCACTCTGGTGACCAATATCCAGCACTGGCGCGAAACTGATATCGATATCCATTGCAATCATCTCTGCCGCCATCAGCCAGCCAGCTTCCTGCGCCAGCCGTTGCGCTTCGGTTTCCGTATTCAACGCAGCAAACGCCTGCGCTGCCGGTAACCGGGTAAACCCGTCACGAAAACGCTGAACACGTCCCCCCTCCTGATCGACCGACACCACCAGACGCGTGTGCGTGGCAGCGCGGATCTGACGCACCAGTTCGCGCAATTGTTCCGCATCATGAAAATTGCGGGTAAATAAAATCACGCCGCCGACCAGCGGATGCGCCAATACTTCACGATCTTCCGCGTCCAGCTGATAGCTGGCAACATCTAACATTACCGGACCCACACCAACCTCATTCTTTGCTGTTTAATTACGCCCATTAAAAAAACGCCCCTTGTCATTTGCCCGGCATGGGATTCAATTTAACCCCAGTTGTCGGCGCAAGGCTGGGAGCGCTCGCAAAAATCTGTCCTGCCGCGTTTGCCGCCAACGGACTTCGAACCACATCAAGACCAGATAATCGACCCAGGGCAACCATTGCATAACATGCCGATAGAGCCGTCTGGCAGACAATCCGGGGCGATACCGCTGATATGTCGCTAAAAAATCAAGCTGCGCTGGCGTATCCATCTGATTCGCACGAAAGATAAAAGCCATCTCAAAAGCGATATCTCCGTCCGAAGCATATTCCCAATCGATAAGCATCACACCCTGTTCGGTTATCAACAGATTTTCAGCATGAACATCCAGGTGCAACGGCGCATAAGCCAATGGCGTCGGCCAGGGCGAGCGTTGGAAATGCTGATGCAGACGCAGCAACGCCGGCGAGCGACGGCGCGCATCCATCTGTTGCCAGTGTCGGGCAAACAATGCTCTGAGTTCCAACGGGCAACCGCTGCACGGCTGCTGATGAATTCGGGACAGAATACTCGCCAACGCGCCATTGGCCAGCAAATCGGCAAACTCGTCCGCCGTGGCGATACGCCCTGGCACCCATTCAATGATCAACCAGCCGCGTCGCCAGAGCAGCGGGCGCGGCGCTAATCCAACGGCGCCCATCTGACGCAACAGATGAAACTCGCGCTGACGATCAGTGCCGGTCTGCCGGCCCCATGTCGATTGCGGACGCGCCAACCATTCGATATCCGGCCCGGAGATACGCCAGCTTTCACTGCTGAGACCGCTGATAGGTTCGAAATGAAAACCGGCGGTATCAACCGCCGGAAAATAGTGCCGCACAAGCTCAGTAAGTTGCTGTTTACTGTTGAACGCTTTCATTGCCTGACCAAATAATTTCGCCCGTCTGCACCAGCATCAACTGCATATCGATCGTCGGCGATCTCACATCGCCGCTCACGTCGCTGTACAGCACATATTGCGCGCCGACATAACGCGCCAGCCCAATGGCCTTGCTGCGCGAACCTAAACTGTCATCCACGGATAATCCCAGCGTCTGCTTCGCCACCGCTAACTGCTCACGCGGCACTAGCGCGAAGGTATTGCCGGATGACAAAGCGTTATACAACGCGCTATTGGCTTTTGCCGTTTGCAGCGATCCGTTGGTGTTGTTTTTCACGCTATCCAGCAACAAGATACTGCCTTGCGTCACGCCATCCGCTTTCAACATTTGCGCAACCAGCGGGTTGATGCTGGCTTCCCAGTTTAATGTTTGAATTTTTGGCGGAGACGGAACTTGCTCGCCAGGCGGCGTCGCCGGAACAGGCGGTTCGACAGGCTCAATGGTCGCGGGCGGTTCAACAGGCTCCGGCGGACGACTCGGACACCCCGTCAATACCAACACGGCCAGCGCTACCCCTAGATACTTTTTCATGTTTCCTCTCTCAACACACCATTATAAAAATAGATGAAGGCGGATCTGACGCACATCAGGATTGCTGCGCGCTGAAGAAATTGTTATTTCCGTCTGAGGCGGGAGCACAAGCGTTTGTACATCGTCATACGGCAAAATATCCAGCCCATTGCCATCATACCAATAGAAACGGTAATGCACAGTGACAGGCTGTTGCGCATCGTTGCTGAGCACGGATGATGCGCGGCGTTTACCGTTTTCCAGACCAAGGGAAGGCGCGTCGGCGATAACACCGGCAGATAACAGCGGCGCATCCATTACCAACGTTTGCCGTTCATTGATTGTCAGCACTTTTGGCGTGCTGCACGCCGCCAGTAGGCCCGCCATCAACAAAAGCGACAAACACCGCATCATCGGATTACGCATCGCAAACTCCATTAGTCAGCCAACAAAGGCCCCAATGGATGACCTCCCAGCAGGTGCATATGAATATGATAGACTTCCTGCCCGCCATGACGGTTGCAGTTGATAATCAGACGATAGCCGTCATCCGAAATGCCTTCCTGACGGGCAATCTTTCCGGCGACGGTGATCATGCGTCCCAGCGCGGCTTCGTGCTCAGCGCTGGCTTCATTGACGGTTGGAATGAGTACATTAGGAACGATCAGAATATGGGTGGGCGTGCGTGGCGCAATATCACGAAATGCGGTTACCAGTTCGTCCTGATACACGATATCGGCAGGAATTTCCCGGCGGATGATTTTACTAAAAATGGTTTCTTCAGCCATGATTGATTTCCTTTTTAAACAAACGCAGATCAAAGTCGTGTAGGCAGTATGAGTGACATATTCCATTTCTTTCAACCTTCTTCGTCTATTTCTGACGCGGATGATTAAAATACGACAGGTCTGACACACGCTATTTTTCTCTTTCCCTCCCGGCGGGATGCTATTCCCCCGCAGATGTTCAATCCCCTGGCTGCAAAAGCGTGCTGACGGCAACCATGAAAAAAGGGGCTTACGCCCCTGATATTTCCCAACAACCGATCAGTGTTGACGGATGTAATCATCCATGTCGGTTTTCAGGTTATCGGATTTGGTACCAAAAATGGCCTGAACCCCGGAACCGGCGATCACCACCCCGGCAGCCCCCAGTTGTTTCAAACCAGCCTGATCCACTTTTGATACATCACCCACGCTAACACGCAGACGCGTAATGCACGCATCCAGATTGGTGATATTGTCTTTACCACCGAAAGCGCTGACCAGCGCCGCCGCCATCTCCGAGCCATTCTGAGCGGCCTGCTCCGAAGACGAGTCTTCACGACCAGGCGTTTTCAGGTTCAGCTTGACGATCAGTACACGGAAAATCGTGTAGTAAATCAGCGCATAGCCCAGCCCGACAATAGGGAACAGCCACAATTTGCTGCCATTGCCGCTCAACACGACGAAGTCGATCAAACCATGCGAGAAACTTGTGCCGTCACGCATGCCCAACAGGATACAGATCGGGAAAGCCAGACCAGCCAGGATCGCGTGGATGACATACAGGATCGGCGCCACGAACAGGAAAGAGAACTCGATAGGCTCGGTAATACCGGTCAGGAACGCGGTCAATGCCGCGGAAATCATGATACCGCCGACTTTGGCGCGGTTTTCCGGTTTGGCGGAATGCCAGATAGCGATAGCCGCTGCCGGCAGACCGTACATTTTGAACAAAAAGCCGCCCGACAGTTTGCCCGCCGTCGGGTCACCCGCCATATAACGCGGAATATCGCCGTGGAACACCTGACCGGCTGCGTTGGTGAACTCGCCAATCTGCATCTGGAAAGGCACGTTCCAGATATGATGCAAGCCAAACGGCACCAAAGAACGTTCTACCAGACCATACAGACCAAATGCCAGCACCGGGTTCTGATACGCGCCCCATTGGGAGAATGCCTGAATAGCGCGACCGACCGGCGGCCAAATAAAGGACAGCGCGATACCAAGCACAATGGCGAACAAACCCGAAATAATCGGAACAAAGCGTTTGCCCGCGAAGAAGCCGAGGTATTCCGGCAATTTAATGCGATAAAAGCGGTTAAACATATACGCGGCGATAGAACCGGCGATAATCCCGCCCAATACGCCGGTATCCGCCAGCCGCTGAGCTTCAATTTCAGCCGCCGGCAAATGCAGAACCAGAGGCGCCACCACCGCCATGGTCTTGACCATAATGCCGTAGGCAACGACCGCCGCCAGTGCGGAAACGCCATCGTTATTGGTAAATCCCAGAGCAACACCGATAGCGAAGATTAACGGCATATTGGCGAAAACGGACCCACCCGCCTCCGCCATAACGTGGGATACCACCGCTGGTAACCAGCTAAAATTGGCCGCGCCGACACCCAGCAGAATACCTGCGATAGGCAATACGGAAACGGGCAGCATTAACGACTTACCTACTTTCTGTAGGTTTGCGAATGCATTCTTAAACATAATTGAGAGTGCTCCTGAGTAATAGTGCTTTACTGCTGATACTGCATATCGGCAAAGGCGAGGAAATAATCCTTTGCATGTTGGGGTGTCTTAGCCCCCTTTAATTTTTACGCAGAGTAAAATAAATAGCATGCTCAATGTTTGATTACTATCACGTTTCCATGAGTAGACAGGTCAAAATAGCGCATAAATTAAGCTTGTTTGTGATATTTAGCTAAAAAATGGCCAATCCTGACGAGAAAATATCAGGTCAGGATCGCTATGAGTCATGATTAATTACACAGATAAAAAAAAGTCCGCTATTTTCGATCACTAGCGCGTAATGGTCAACCGTGCGGGATCAATGTGGAACAACCGGGAAAAGTTATCTGTCGTGACCGCCGCCAGCGTTTCCAGCGTCGTCCCTTTCAGCACCGCCAAATATTCCGCCACATCACGAACATAGGCAGGCTGGTTTTCCTGTCCGCGGTAAGGGACCGGCGCCAACCAGGGAGAATCGGTTTCAATCAGCATGCGATCCAACGGCACGTAGCGGGCAACCTCACGCAGTGCTTCCGCAGTTCGAAACGTGATAATCCCGGAAAAGGAAATATAGAACCCCATATCCAGCAGTGTGCAGGCCGTAGCCAGATCTTCGGTAAAACAATGCAGCACGCCGCCGCACTTCTCTGCCTGCTCTTCCTTCAGAATGGCGAGAGTATCTTCCCGCGCCGCGCGGGTATGGACGATAACAGGCTTATGCAAATCATTGCCAATACGAATGTGTTCGCGAAAAGACGCCTGCTGCTGCGCTTTGGTTTCCTGCTGATAATAATAATCCAGCCCCGTTTCTCCCATCGCCACCACCTGGCTGGAAGCGGCCAACTGACGCAGTTCGGCATAGTCATAGGGTTCATTCTGATTCAAAGGATGGACACCGCAGGAAAACGCCACGTTATCCCGCATGCCGATCTGTTCCGTCATGGCGCGGAAACCCGGCAACGTCGTCGCTACCGCCAGAATGAAGCCGACCTCGCGGCTTTTCGCCTTCTCAAGCACATCAGACACATCTTTATGTAACGACTGATAATCCAGTCCGTCAAGGTGGCAGTGGGAATCAACTAACAACATGATATTTACCCAAAATAGATTAAGCAGAGAATGGATGAAAATGTCGCTGAACCGTGGCGGACAGGCTCTGTTCAGCATCAAGCAGCCGTTCCGTCAACAGCAGTTCACGGTTAACACCGGTTACCGTCAATAACTTTTGTCGGCAAACCAACCATTGGCGCAGTTCATACTGTAATTGGGCGTTGGCGGACTCATGCGCTAAACGTTCAACCAGTATTGCCTGATCCTGATTAACCCGATGTTCACCCGCGCCTTGCTGCCATTTTATCGCATCCAGCAGCAGTGAACTCAGCCAATGAATACGCTCATCGACATCATCATGATTTAGCAGAGAAATTAGCGAAAGCAGATCGCGAGATACCAGCGAGGCAAACACCCCCTGGCACAACGCGCCACGTTGTTTCCAGCGCTCCGGCCGCAACAACGACTCGGCGGCCAGCGGCGCGCCCGCCTGTAGCCTTAGCGCGGTGCGTATCGCCTGCGTATCGTTGCTATGACGCGTATTCAACCATAGCACGCTCTGGGTTTCGTCTGGTGGCGCCAGATACTGATACAGACAACGGCTGCGCATCGTCGCCAACAGACGCGACGGTTCGCGGCAGCCAAACAGAAAATAGGTGCTTTGCGGCGGCTCTTCCAATGTCTTCAGCAACGCATTGGCCGCGGCTTCGGTCAAAAGCTCGGCAGAGGGCAGCCAAATCACTTTAGCGCCGCCTTGTCGTGAATGCTGATAAAGTTTATCCAGCACGTCACGTACGGCATCAACGCCCAGGCTCTGCTTCCCTTTTTCCGGGCTGAGCATATACCAGTCAGGGTGTGTCCCCGCGATCATCAAATGACAGGCGTGGCACTTGCCGCAGCTTTTCATACCAGCGGGATGTTGACACATCAGCCAGCGACTTAAGGCATAGACCAATGCGTCATCGCCCATGCCAGCCAGCGCGTGCAGCAAAATGGCATGATGTCCTCTCCCCGCCTGATATTGCGCGATCAACTGACGGTAAGGCGCGTTAAGCCACGGATACCAATCCATTAGTCACGATCCTGAGAAAGCGCAACGGGCTGTTGAGGTAATCCCTGCTGTTGCAGCCATTCCCGCAAGGTTGCCTGAATAGCCGCACTGACGTTTTCCAGCGATTGGGATGCATCAATGGTGACGATGTCAGGCTCTTGCGCGGCCAACGCCTGATAGCGTGCGCGTGTACGTTCAAAGAACGCCAACGACTCCTGTTCGATACGATCCAGTTCCCCACGCGCCCGCGCCCGTTGCAGCCCGATGGCGGGCGGCAAATCAAGATAAAGCGTCAGATCTGGCCGAAAGTCGCCCAGCACGGTATCGCGCAATGACAGCAACAATTTCGGATCAATGCCGCGACCTCCACCCTGATAAGCCTGCGAAGAGAGATCATGTCGATCGCCAATCACCCACCGACCGTTGGCTAACGCGGGCTTGATGACATTATCGACCAATTGCACTCTGGCGGCGTACAACATCAGCACTTCTGCTTTGTCCGTCACCTTTTCATCCGCCATACCCTGCTTGATCAATTCCCGCAACTTCTCGGCCAGCGGCGTACCGCCAGGCTCACGCGTGAAAATAACGTCCTGTATACCGTATGTCCGCAACGTCTCGACAACAATCTCACGGGCGGTGGTTTTCCCTGCGCCTTCCAAACCTTCAATAACAATAAATTTACTGTTCATCCCGTTCCTTTAGCGCTGAGCGATATACCCTTACAGCACGGTTATGATCGGCAAGGTTAGTGGTGAAACGGTGCCCGCCTTTGCCGTCAGCCACAAAATAGAGATATGACGTTTTAGCCGGATGCGCGGCGGCTTCCAGCGACGCTCTGCCTGGCATGGCAATCGGCGTTGGCGGTAGACCGGAGATGATATACGTATTGTAAGGCGTTGACGTATCCAGCGCCTTACGGGTGATCGTTCCAGTGTACGCCTCTCCCATGCCATAAATAACCGTTGGATCGGTTTGTAAACGCATGCCGATACGCAGACGGTTAACAAAAACCGAGGCCACCTGAGACCGCTCCTCGCTCACCGCCGTTTCTTTCTCAATGATCGAGGCCATAGTAAGTAACTCATCCGGCGTTTTGTAAGGCAAACCGTCTTCTTTACCCTGCCATACTTCATCGACAGTGTTCTTCATCCGCTGATGAGCACGTTGCAACAGCGCCCGATCGGTAGTGTTCGCCGTATACAGATACGTATCCGGGTAAAACCATCCTTCCGGGTTGGGTTTATCTTTTATACCAAGATCAATCGCCACTTCCTGCATGCTTTTATCATGCAGTTCATGTTTAATATAGGGCGATTGACGCAGGGTTTCGAGCCAATCTCTCAGTCGCGATCCTTCAACAAACCGAATAGAAAACTGTGCTTCTTTTCCGCTGGCTAACAACGCCAGCATCTCACGGACTGTCATGCCAGTGGTAAAGCGGTATGTTCCGGCCTTAAACTTTGCCAGTTCCGGCTCGGTACGCAGCAACCAGGGAAAGAAGGTTCCTTCGGTTATGATTTTCTGATCCAGTAATAACATTTCCAACCCTTCACGCCCCGTCCCCGCTGGCAGCGTAAAAATCGTTTCTTGTCCAATCGCAAGTGGCGAACCGGCAAACCGCTGAAGTTTCTGCCACAGAAGCAGACTCGCCAACAGCAGCAAAGCAACTACCAGTACACCAATCTTCTTTCTCTTCATAAATCAACCATCGTCTAACAGTTAGGGCTCAGAAACCGGTAGAGATCTCTGGAGCGATAACACCAGACGTGCGCCTGGTTTACGGGAATAACGGGCATTAATGCATTACAGACTAAAACCTCATCTGCATCTTCGAGTGTGCCCAACGGTTCAGTGACAATGTGTACCTCAAAATCAGCGACGGCCAGCAGCGAAAGAATATGCTGTCGGGCTACGCCATCAACCCCGGCACAGGATAAATCCGGCGTATAAACCTGATTTCCCTTACGCCAGAATAAATTAGCCGCACAGCATTCCACCAGCGCGCCGGAAGTGTCAAGTACCAGCGTCTCATCGGCGGATGTCTGATCAAGATGCAGTCGAATTAAAACCTGTTCCAGCCGATTGAGATGCTTAATGCCGGCCAGCAGTGGATTTTTTGCCAACGCAACAGGACTCAGGTTCAAACTAATGCCCTGCTCACGCCAGCGGATATAATGCGCGGGAAAGTCAGCCTGCATAACAATGCGCGTCGGCTGCGTACCCCCCTGAGCACCGTATCCCCTGCCCCCCTGACCTCGCGTCAGCATGACTTTTACCACGCCTTGCCGACATCCCTGCGCGGCCTGTATCATTTCCGCGCTCAGCTGCGTCCAGTCAATAAGCGGCAACATCAGACGTTCAGCCGCATATTGCAAGCGCGCGATATGACGTTCAAGCCAGATAATCCGCCCCTCGTCAACTCTGGCCGTGGTAAAGCAGCCATCGCCGAACTGGGTGGCACGGTCTGAAACCGGCAACATTTCCTGCTGCTGACCATTTATCCAACGCATGCCTTTCTTCCTTTCAGCCAAAAGTCATCAGATTGCCAGTAGACCAAACCGCCCGGCAAGCAGCCATATCCGATTTTAGACGGGTCAAAAAACGCGCACCGTCGGCCCGCAGAGGGGTTGGCTGGCGACAAAAAAAAACCCGGAGACCGGGTTTTTTTAACGAGATAACGATGTTCAAGCCTTACGGAATACCAGTGAACCGTTGGTTCCACCGAAACCAAAGGAGTTACACAGCGTATATTCCATATTGCTGACCTGGCGTGCTTCATGAGGCACAAAATCAAGATC
Organism: Brenneria izbisi; assembly: GCF_025840185.1. GTDB lineage: Bacteria > Pseudomonadota > Gammaproteobacteria > Enterobacterales > Enterobacteriaceae > Brenneria > Brenneria izbisi. The sequence goes on along the minus strand of NZ_JAMPJU010000001.1, from coordinate 60,068 downwards.
GCAACCTTCATCTGGATTATCCAGATTGATCGTGGGCGGTACCGCCTGATCGCGCAGCGCAAGAATACTGAAAATCGACTCAATTGCGCCTGCCGCTCCCAGCAAGTGACCGGTCATCGATTTCGTCGAACTGACCAATACACGCTTGGCATCTGCGCCAAACACCGACTTGACGGCCTGCGTTTCGGCTTTATCACCCGCGGGCGTTGAAGTGCCATGCGCGTTGATATAACCAATCTGAGAGGTTGAAATCCCAGCGTCAAGCAACGCATTTTCCATCGCCAGCGCTGCGCCTGCGCCATTTTCCGGCGGAGACGTCATATGGTAGGCATCGCTGCTCATACCAAAGCCGACCAGTTCCGCATAGATTTTAGCGCCGCGTTTTTTGGCGTGCTCATACTCTTCCAGCACCAACATACCGGCGCCATCGCCCAGCACGAAACCATCACGGTCTTTATCCCACGGTCGGCTTGCCGCCTGCGGGTTATCGTTGCGGGTTGACAACGCGCGCGCGGCGCCAAAGCCGCCCACGCCCAATGGCGTACTGGCTTTTTCCGCGCCCCCCGCCACCATAACGTCCGCATCGTTATAAGCGATGATACGGGCGGCATGACCGATGTTATGCACACCAGACGTACAAGCCGTGGCGATAGAGATGCTGGGGCCACGCAAACCGTACATAATGGTAAGATGCCCCGCCACCATATTGACGATGGTTGAAGGCACGAAGAACGGACTGATTTTACGCGGCCCGCCGTTCACCAGCGAGCTATGGTTCTCTTCAATCAAACCCAGGCCACCGATGCCTGAGCCAATCGCGGCACCGATACGCGATGCGTTCTCTTGCGTTACTTCAATACCGGAATCTTTCATGGCTTGAATACCCGCCACGATCCCGTATTGGATAAAGGCATCCATTTTGCGTGCTTCTTTACGCGAAATGAATTCCTCATAGTTAAAACCTTTTACTAAGCCGGCAAAACGCGTTGCGTAGGCACTAGTATCGAAATGGTCCATCAGGCTGATACCACTCTGACCGGCAAGAAGAGCACTCCAGGTAGACTCAACTGTATTGCCGACAGGAGATAACATGCCCAATCCGGTCACAACAACTCGACGCTTAGACACGCTTGTCCTCCAGGGAGGGAAAAAAATTACACTGCGGGACAAAAAACTTAGGCGGTCGAGTGACCGCCTAGATATGTTCGCTTACTGCTGGTTAGCCTGAATGAAATCAATGGCTGCCTGAACAGTCGTGATTTTTTCGGCTTCTTCGTCTGGAATTTCAGTATCAAATTCTTCTTCCAGGGCCATTACCAGCTCAACAGTGTCAAGAGAATCAGCGCCGAGGTCATCAACGAAAGAAGCATTGTTTACGACTTCTTCCTGCTTAACACCAAGCTGTTCAACGATGATTTTCTTAACGCGTTCTTCGATAGTGCTCATACTCTTAAATTTCCTATCAAAACTCGCTTTCGCGATGGTTTTCGTAGTGTATAAAATGTTGAAAAAGATGCAACAAAATCCCGGCTGGTCGAACCACGATTTTGTGCTATTTTGCGGTCATCACCGCAAATAACGCAAATAGTTTCGTATTTTTTAGATCATATACAGGCCGCCATTGACATGCAATGTTTCACCGGTAATGTAACCCGCCTCGTCAGAGGCTAAAAATACCACAGCACTGGCTATTTCTTTAGCATCACCAAGCCGGTTGGCTGGAACCTGGCTCAAAATGCCTGCGCGCTGTTCTTCTGTCAACGTCTGAGTCATATCAGTTTCAATAAAACCCGGCGCGACAACGTTTACCGTAATACCACGAGAGGCCACTTCACGAGCGAGAGATTTGCTGAAACCAATCAGCCCAGCCTTCGCCGCCGCGTAGTTTGCCTGCCCCGCGTTCCCCATCGAACCCACAACGGAACCGATAGTAATAATGCGGCCAAAACGTTTTTTCATCATAGCACGCATGACCGCTTTGGACAGTCGGAACACGGATGTCAGATTCGTATCCAGAATATCCTGCCATTCGTCATCTTTCATGCGCATCAACAGGTTATCGCGCGTAATTCCGGCGTTATTGATCAAAATGTCGATTTCACCGAATTCAGCGCGAATATCCGCCAGTACGTTATCGACTGACGTCGCATCGGCGACATTCAGCATAAAACCTTTACCGTTTTCACCCAGCCAGGCGCTGATGGCTTCAGCCCCTTTTTCGCTGGTTGCGGTTCCAATGACTTTCGCGCCCCTGGCAACCAATGTTTCAGCAATCGCGCGACCTATGCCGCGGCTTGCTCCAGTTACCAGCGCAACTTTTCCCTCAAAGCTCATTGCTTTCTCCGTCCTTATTTTTCAAGTGCCGCTGACAACGACGCAGGATCATTCACCGCAGCGGCTGTCAGGGTATCGATGATTCGTTTCGTCAACCCGGTCAGAACTTTGCCAGGCCCTACTTCCAGCAGTGATTCAACGCCTTCTGACGCCATGAACTCGACACACTCGGTCCAGCGAACCGGGCTATAGAGTTGGCGCACCAGCGCGCTGCGGATCGCTTCCGGCGTCGTTTCAATACGCGCGTCAACATTATTGACCACAGGAATTGAAGGAGTCTGGAACGCGATGGACTCAAGCGCCGCTGCCAGTCTTTGCGCTGCGGGTTCCATCAATGCACAGTGAGACGGTACGCTGACGGGCAACGGCAAGGCGCGTTTGGCGCCCGCCGCTTTACAAGCAACGCCAGCACGCTCTACCGCTTCTTTGTTGCCGGCGATAACAACCTGTCCCGGCGAGTTGAAGTTTACGGGTGACACCACCTGTCCCTGTGCGGACGCTTCGCACGCTTTGACGATCGCTTCATTATCAAGACCGATGATCGCATACATGGCGCCTGTGCCTTCCGGCACTGCTTCCTGCATAAATTTGCCACGCAATTCAACCAGACGGACAGCCTGTTGGAAATCCAGCACGCCCGCACAAACCAGCGCTGAATACTCGCCCAGACTATGACCGGACATCAGCGCAGGCCGTTTACCGCCCTGCTGCCGCCAGACACGCCAGATCGCCACGGAAGAGGCCAATAACGCAGGCTGGGTCTGCCAGGTTTTATTTAATTCCTCAGCCGGCCCTTGTTGGGTAAGCTGCCACAGGTCATAACCCAACGCGTCGGAAGCCTGAGCAAAAGTTTCGGCGACAACCGGATAGACCGCGGCCAGTTCAGCCAGCATACCGATAGTTTGAGACCCCTGCCCCGGAAAAACCATTGCAAATTGCGTCATATAAAAATCCTGTTTAATCAAAAACGAATCAGTGCGGAACCCCAGGTAAAGCCGCCGCCAAAGGCTTCGAGCAATACCAGTTGGCCAGGCTTGATACGCCCGTCGCGCACAGCTTCATCCAAAGCGGAGGGTACAGAGGCCGCGGACGTGTTGCCATGACGTTCCAGCGTCACAACCACTTTATCCATCCCCATCCCTAATTTTTTCGCCGTCGCGTTGATAATACGCAAATTAGCCTGATGCGGAACCAACCAATCTAATTCGCTTTTCTCCAACTGAGCAGCCTGTAACGTTTCCTCAACGATATGCGCCAGTTCGGTCACCGCCACTTTAAAGACTTCATTGCCCGCCATGGTCAGGTAGGCTGGCGTTTCACGATGGTGACGATCCTGATGCGGCAATGTCAGCAACTCGCCGTAGCGACCATCCGCGTGCAGATGGGTGGTAAGAATGCCCGGTTGTTCCGATGCCGCCAATACGACGGCGCCAGCGCCATCGCCAAACAGAATAAGCGTACCGCGATCTTCAGGATCCAGCGTGCGGGATAAGGTATCGGAACCGATAACCAAAGCATAATCCACCGCACCGTTTTTGATATATTGATCGGCTACGCTTAAAGCATAGGTAAAACCGGCGCAGGCCGCAGCCAAATCAAAGGCGATCGTATCTTTTATATCGAGCAATTGCTGGATCTGACAGGCTGAACTTGGGAATGCATAGTTTGATGATGTCGTCGCAACGATCAGTAAACCAACTTTCGACTTATCAATGCCCGCCATGTCCAGCGCGTTTTTCGCGGCATGGCATCCCATGGTCGCGACATTTTCGTCTGGCGCGGCAATGCGGCGTTCACGAATGCCGGTACGTGTCACGATCCATTCGTCAGACGTCTCCACCATCTTCTCTAAATCAGCGTTCGTCCTGATTTGCTCAGGCAAATAACTGCCCGTTCCGATTATTTTTGTATACATGTACGCTCAGTCACTCTTGGGTAATACAGCTTCTAGACGGGCGGCAATTCGCTCTGGCAGTTGCCGCCGTACCGTCTGCATTGCCTGTTCAATGGCAACGGCAAACGCTCTCTGATTCGCTGCGCCATGGCTTTTGATTACGGTTCCCCGCAATCCTAACAGACATGCGCCATTATATTGGTCAGGATTCAAATGACCGAAACGCTTTGACAATCGTTTTTGTAACAAACGACCCAACCACTTCAACCACCAGGACTGTGTTGACTTATGCTCAGTACCCGAAGAAGAGGATTTCAGCAGCGATAGAAACATCCTTACTACGCCTTCCATGGTCTTCAAGGTAACATTACCGACAAAACCGTCACAAACCATGACATCCGTCTTTCCTGTCAACAATTCATTGCCTTCAAGATAACCGATATAGTTAATCGACGGCGTATGTCTCAATTGGCTTGCCGCATCGCGGATGTTACTGAGACCTTTACTCTCTTCTTCGCCAATATTCAGCAAAGCAACCCGCGGATTGTCCAGATCCAGCACGACTTCCGCCATCACAGAGCCCATCACGGCAAACTGAACCAACATCGTGCTGTCGCAGTCCACATTGGCGCCCAGATCCAGCACCACTGTTTTGCCATGCCGCTGATGAGGCAAAATGGAAACCAGCGCCGGGCGCTCAATCCCCTCGATAGGTTTGATCAAAAGCTTCGCCAGCCCCATCAGCGCGCCGGTATTGCCCGCACTGACGCAAGCTTGCGCTCTTCCGTCTTTAATCAGTTCAAGTGCGACACGCATTGAGGTTCCGCGACTGGCCCGGATAGCCTGCGACGGTCTTGCATCACTGGCAATAACCGATTCAGCCGGAATAATCTCTAACCGGGATAATCGTTCAGAATCGACTTTGGCAAGTAATGGCGTAATCGCAGCGGGATCGCCAACTAATAAAAGATTGAGAGCAGAATTAGAAGCCAGCGCCTGCAATGCAGCAGGCACTGTTACGCGGGGACCGAAGTCCCCGCCCATCGCATCTAACGCCAGAGTTAGGCGTGTCAAAGTATTGCCTTGCTAATAATTCGCAAGAATTACTTGGCAATAACCTTGCGACCGCGGTAGTAACCGTCCGCAGTGATGTGGTGACGCAGGTGAGTTTCGCCGGAAACTTTATCTACGGATACAGAAGAGGTAGTCAGCGCATCGTGAGCACGACGCATACCACGTTTGGAACGGCTAGGTTTGTTCTGTTGTACGGCCATGGACCTTACTCCTTAATTACTTACGCTTTAAACTGGCTAATACGGCAAACGGATTCGGCTTTTCCGCCTCTTCAGGCAACTTGCCGAACACCATGTCCGCTTCGGACACTTCACAGTGTTCAGAATCATGTACCGGGGCGATAGGCAACGTCAGGATGATTTCATCTTCAATCATTGCCAGCAGATCGACTTCGCCAAATTCATCAACGTCGATCGGTTCATACGCTTCCGGTAAAGCTTCGGCCTGTTCATCATTGATGACCGGGCTAAAACAAAATGTCGCATGAACCTGATGCTCAAATGGCTTTCCGCAGCGTTGGCACATTAATGTCACCGTCACATCCGCGCTACCGTCAATCACCGCCAGGCGCTGATTATCAATATGGAAAGACAAAGAAGCCTGAACATCACTGTCCACACTCACCACTGACGCAGCAACGCGCATTACTTGTTCAGCCGTATAGATACCAACATAATCCAAACGCTTTTGAGCAGTGCGAACCGCATCAACGGTTAAGGGTAATTTTACCTTTTGCATAGGGCGCGCATATTAACGTCGTAACGACATAGAGTCAAAGAAAAAGGCTGTGAAGCACAACCTTTCACCAATATTCGCTTCCAGAGCGGCGCACAGTTTAAAATGCCTTTCATCATTACGCTACGGTTTATAAAAAAATTATGCATCAGATCGTTCTCGCTTCCACCTCACCTTATCGAAAAATGCTGCTGGAAAAGCTGGGCATTCCTTTTATCTGCGCCGCCCCGGAGATTAATGAAACCCCGTATCCCGGCGAAGATGCGAAGGCATTAGTGGCGCGACTGGCGCAAAGCAAAGCCAGCGCATTAGCGGCGCACTATCCCAACCATCTTATTATTGGTTCCGATCAGGTGTGTGTGCTGGGAGATGAGATTACCGGCAAGCCGCACAATAAACCCAATGCCGTGCGCCAATTACAACAGGCAAGCGGTCAATGCGTCTCTTTTTTTACCGGTTTAGCGCTTTTCAACAGTGCGCAACAACGCATGCAAAGCGTGGTTGAACCGTTCGACGTCCATTTCAGGACGCTGACGGATGATGAAATTGACGGCTATCTGGAAAAAGAACGGCCCTGGCACTGTGCCGGCAGTTTTAAAAGCGAAGGATTGGGCATCGCCTTGTTCGACCGCTTATCGGGACGCGATCCCAATACGCTGATCGGCTTACCGTTGATAGCGCTGAACGCGATGTTGAAAAAAGAAGGGGTGAACCCGCTGTCCAGAGACTAACTCGTCGGCCTCCCCTGGTCAGGGGAGGCCGACAGGATTGAGAGATTACGTTTTTGTTTTACGCAATACGTGCAGACAGCGACGCAACTGTTCATCCAGCGGCGCTTCGATTCTGAGCGTCTCCCCGGTATCAGGGTGCGCAAAACGTAACGCCTGCGCATGCAGGAAGAGACGTTTCAGCCCCGTCCCCGCCAGTTGCTGATCGAATTCCCGCTCGCCATAACGATCGTCAAATGCGATGGGGTGTCCGGCATATTGCGTATGCACGCGAATCTGATGAGTCCGACCGGTTATCGGGCTGGCGCGAACCAATGTCGCCAAATCATCAAAGCGCTCTTCCACCTTAAAGCGCGTTTCCGAGGGCTTGCCTTCACTATTAACACGCACGATACGCTCGCCGCTTTGAAGAATGTTTTTCAGCAGCGGCGCCTGCACGACTTTACAGTGCGACTGCCACTGTCCGCGAACCAGCGCCAGATAATCCTTCTGCATCCCTTTGAGACGCAATTGCTCATGCAACGAACGCAGCGCCGAACGCTTTTTGGCTACCAGCAGCACACCGGATGTATCACGGTCGAGGCGATGCACCAGTTCCAGAAAGCGCGCTTCGGGACGTAACGCCCGCAATCCTTCGATCACGCCGAAACTCAATCCACTGCCGCCATGCACCGCCGTACCGGATGGTTTGTTCAACACCAGCAGATAATCATCTTCATAGAGGATGCAATCAGCCAGCGCCGCGACTTTACCAAGGCTGGCGGAAACCGGCGTTTCATCACGTTCCGCTTGTCTGACCGGCGGAATACGGATTTCATCTCCGGCCAGTAATTTATATTCTGGCTTTATCCGCTTTTTATTTACCCGCACCTCCCCCTTTCGCAAGATGCGGTAAACCATACTTTTCGGCACGCCTTTTAACCGGGTATGCAAAAAGTTATCAATGCGCTGTCCCGCCTCATCAGCGGAAATCGTTACAAATTGTACTGAAGGATTGTCTGTTTTCATGATGCGCGATTCTAAATAGAGCAGCCAGATAGCGCCACTTCTTTTTCTGTGCTTAACTGTGTGTCTGACTTATGAAGATAATTGTTATACCAACAGGTTTGGCTGATTTTAGTCTCAACCACTATCAGTTTGGGTGATGACAGCACAACTATCTTGATACTGACAGGCAAAGTCACCTTGCTATAACAGTGTCAGCAATGGAATAATGCTTTTGCGTTTTCCGTGCTGATTTCCATTAAAACAAGGGAAATTGCGGAATTATTAAGTTTGCCTGATAACACAAACACGCAGCAATGGCGTAAGACGTAATGTGTAATCAAGCAGTTAGCGGGCTGCGGGTTGCAGCTTGGCCGGCCAATGGAATCAGATCTGGCGACATTATTCAGAAGCTGTTCCCTCAATAAATGCGCTGTTTTCCATCAGGAAACACAGGCTACCGAAACATGCGTCTCTATGCAGGCGACAACCGGGAGGTTGACGTCCCTGCGATAAGCCACGAGGCCATCGGTTCACTCCGGTCATGCGGGTCTTTTGTCCGCAGCTCTATCAATAATGCAAGTAAAAATAACGAGTAAGTTAAAGATGAAGAGAATGTTGATTAACGCGACTCAGCAAGAAGAGTTGCGTGTTGCCTTGGTTGATGGTCAACGGCTGTATGATCTGGATATCGAAAGTCCCGGTCATGAGCAAAAGAAAGCAAATATCTACAAAGGTAAAATCACGCGTATTGAACCCAGCCTTGAAGCCGCTTTTGTTGATTATGGCGCTGAAAGACATGGTTTTCTCCCTCTCAAAGAAATCGCTCGCGAATATTTCCCCAATAACTATGCTTCTCATGGCCGTCCCAACATCAAAGATGTCTTGCGCGAAGGTCAGGAAGTTATTGTTCAGGTCGATAAGGAAGAGCGAGGCAACAAAGGCGCAGCACTGACAACGTTTATCAGTCTGGCCGGCAGCTATTTGGTGCTGATGCCGAACAACCCGCGCGCTGGCGGAATTTCTCGCCGGATCGAAGGCGATGACCGCACGGAACTGAAAGAAGCCTTAGGTTCATTGCAGTTGCCGGACGGTATGGGATTGATTGTTCGTACCGCTGGCGTGGGCAAATCCGCCGAAGCGCTGCAATGGGATTTGGCTTTCCGTCTGAAACACTGGGAAGCCATCAAAAAAGCGGCGGAAGGGCGCCCTGCGCCGTTCCTGATCCACCAGGAAAGCAACGTCATTGTACGCGCATTCCGCGACTATCTGCGTCCTGATATCGGTGAAATCCTGATCGACAACCCTAAAATTCTCGATCTGGCCAAAGAGCACATTTCCGCGCTTGGTCGTCCCGATTTCAGCAGCAAAATCAAATTGTACAGTGGTGAAATTCCCCTGTTCAGCCATTATCAAATCGAATCCCAGATTGAGTCGGCTTTCCAGCGCGAAGTGCGTCTGCCATCCGGCGGCTCTATCGTCATTGATACCACGGAGGCGCTGACGGCCATCGATATCAACTCCGCCCGCGCCACCCGCGGCGGCGATATTGAAGAAACAGCTTTCAATACCAATCTGGAAGCCGCTGATGAAATTGCCCGCCAGTTGCGTTTACGCGATCTGGGCGGACTGATCGTCATCGATTTCATCGACATGACGCCGGTACGCCACCAGCGTGAAGTTGAGAACCGTTTGCGTGATTCGGTGCGTCAGGATCGCGCTCGTATTCAGATTGGCCGCATTTCACGTTTCGGTTTGCTGGAAATGTCTCGTCAGCGCCTGAGTCCGTCGTTGGGCGAGTCAAGCCATCACGTTTGCCCTCGTTGCAGCGGCACTGGGACTGTACGTGATAATGAATCGCTCTCGTTGTCTATTCTGCGGCTGATCGAAGAAGAAGCGCTCAAAGAGAACACCAAAGAAGTTCACGCCATTGTTCCCGTGCCTATCGCTTCCTATCTATTGAATGAGAAACGTGACGCCGTTAATGCGATAGAGAAACGTCAAGGCGGCGTTCGCGCCATTATCGTTCCACACGATGGCATGCAGACACCGCACTACTCGGTGGTGCGCGTGCGTAAAGGCGAAGAAAAAACGACGCTCAGCTACCTGTTGCCACAGCGACTGGAAACCGAAGCGCAACAGTTGCAGGAAGAACAGACCATTGAGCGCAAGCTGCCGGAACAACCGGCGCTGGCAACCTTTACCATGCCGGATATGCCAACGGTTGCCGAAGAGCGCGCATCGGAGACGGCAAAAACCGCGCCGACGGCAACTTCAACCACGGCGGCGCAACCTGGCTTCATCAGCCGTGTTCTTGGCGCACTAAAAGGTATTTTTGCCGCAGAGACCCCGGCTGAGGCAACCGCCGCGACTGACGAGCAAAAGTCAACATCCGCCGCCCCCGGCGAAGGCCAGCGTCAGGAGCGTCGTCATTCTCGTCGCCAGGGTAACAATCGTCGCGATCGTGGTCCTCGCGATAATCGTGAACCACGCGAAGAACAGCGCCGCAACAAACGTCCGGCCCCGGAGAACCTTGCTGAAGCGCCGGTTACTGGCGACGAAAAAATCTCGTCGGATGAGCAGCCTCGTCGTGAACCACGCGCAGAACGTCAGCGTCGTCGTCAGGATGACAAACGTCAGCCACAGCAGGAAATCAAAGCACAGAATGTGAGCGTTGCCGAGACGGATGACAACAGCGGCGAACAGGAAAAATCCGCTCCGGTTATGCAACGCCGTCAACGTCGTCAGTTGACGCAAAAAATTCGCGTTCAATCCGAAAGCGAACTGAATGCCGTCGATGCGATGCCTGCCGTCGCGGTGGAGGCTGTGCCAGCGCCGGTCAAAGCGGCTGTCGAACCCGTTAACGCGGCAGATAACATCGAAACCGATAATGATCAATCGACGGATACCAACCGTGCGAATGCGGAGAATGGCGGTATGCCACGTCGTTCGCGTCGTTCACCGCGTCATTTACGCGTCAGCGGACAACGCCGTCGTCGTTATCGTGACGAGCGTTATCCGACGCAATCTCCTATGCCGTTGGAATATGCGGCCTCATCGCCGGAAATGGCGTCTGGAAAAGTGTGGGTAAGCTACCCTGTCGCGCAGACCCAGACTGATTCAGCTTCGCAAGAGAGTGAAATGGCGGCGCTAACCACGCCACTTCTGCCGGTGATTGTCGATGATGTCGCGCCGAACGCTGAAAGCGTCGTGCAGAATGCTCCCATTCAGACAATTAGCGAAACCGCTTCCAGCGCATCAGCCGCCACGGAAATTGCCGAGCAAGCGCAAGCGATCGCGACTGAACAAGTGCCTGAGTCCGTACCTCAGGAACCAGAAGAGAGCACCGCGCAAGCGGTGGATGTTCAAACGGTTACGACTGTTGAGACAGCAGAAAAACCTGCCATGGAAGCAGCAGTGGCAGAAACCGCTGTCGCGGAATCTGAAGAGATAGAGCACGCACCCATCGTGCAGGATCTCGTCGATACCGTTGCAGACGTTTCCACGCACGCAGAGGAAGCCACCGCCGCGATACCGGAAGAACAACCGGCAGAAGCCATCAACCAGTCAGAAGAACCGGCGGCTGATGACAACATTGCTCAGGCTGCGGTGAAACATGATGCGGAACCGGTTATTGTTGCCGCTCAACCGGGGATACCATCGGCATCCGCTGGCGTTGAAAAACCGGCTTACAAGCACCTTGCCACAGCGCCCATGACTAAAGCGCCGGCACCGGATTATCAGCCGGAACCTGCTCGTCATAGCGATTGGGTTCGTCCTGAGTATCAGTTTGCCGGAAAAGGCTCCGCAGGTGGTCATGCCGCAGTTAACAAAGCAACGGCTCCCGCAACCAAACCAACGGCAATCAGCGAATAAAACCGATTTGCTTCATTGCAAAATACAACACCCGCCGTTTGGCGGGTGTTTTTTTATCTCTACCCCGCTTATCCCAGGGATTTAAGCAACTTTATCTCCATCCTTTCCGTTTTACCGTCCAGTTCGGCAATTAGGCGTTTAAAGTGTGCGCTTTGATCATGTTCGTCCAGTATCGCCTGACTTTTCCAACGTTCAAAAAAGACAAAAGATCCAGGGGCGTCGATCTCTTCGTGGAGATCATACTGTAGGTTACCTGGCTCCTGACGGCTGGGTTCGACCACCCTTTTTACCGCCGCGGCGACATCATCTAAAAACTCGGCTTTCGCTTGCAAACTGGCAACGATACGAATTTCCATGGTAATCCTTACTTTATGGATTGATTAAAAGGTCTGTCTATGAGAGGCCAATTGCGACTTAATTTCAAGCATTCATCAACAAACGGATGCATTCACCATGCTTTGCGCTTATTCTTATTCCCCGCCGTATCAGTCCCATATTCAACAGACAGATGATGTTTTTACTGACCGCCGGAGCGTTATTTCATGACCGCACAGCCCACTATGCTAAAAATTCGCCGCCCTGACGATTGGCACATTCACTTACGTGACGATCTGATGCTGAAAACGGTTCTGCCCTATACCAGTCGCTTTTTCGGTCGTGCAATCGTCATGCCTAATTTGACGCCGCCCGTCACCAGCGTAGCAAGCGCTACGGCCTATCGAGAACGCATTCTGGCGGCGATCCCGGAAGGCGATAATTTTCAGCCCTTGATGACCTGTTATTTAACGGACTCACTGGATGTCGCTGAGATCGCAAACGGCTTTGAGCAAGGCGTATTTACCGCAGCCAAATTATACCCGGCCAATGCCACCACCAACTCCAGCCACGGCGTCACAAACATTACCCATATTGCGTCTGTTCTGGAAAAGATGCAGGCGATTGGCATGCCGCTACTGATCCATGGTGAAGTGACGGAGCCGTCGGTTGATATTTTTGATCGTGAAGCCAGATTTATTGAATCGATTCTGGATCCATTACGGCAGCAGTTCCCGGAACTGAAAATCGTCCTTGAGCACATTACGACCAAAGAAGCAGTACAATATGTTGTCTCTGGTAACCAATATCTTGCGGCGACCATTACACCTCAACATTTAATGTTCAATCGTAATCACATGTTGGTTGGCGGAATACATCCACACCTGTATTGTCTGCCGATTCTCAAAAGAGATATCCACCAGCGGGCGTTGCGCGAAGCTGTGGCCGGTGGTTGCGAACGGTTGTTCCTCGGCACAGACTCGGCGCCGCATGGCAGACACAGAAAAGAATCCAGTTGCGGCTGTGCGGGAGTCTTTAACGCCCAAGCCGCATTAAGCGCCTACGCCACCGTTTTCGATGAAATGGGCGCGTTGAGCAAGCTTGAAGCCTTCTGCTCCCTGAACGGCCCACGTTTCTACGGTTTACCGGTCAATGAAGACTGGATCGAGCTTTACCGCGAGCCGGTGACTTTCCCGCAGGAAATTCCCATGGAGAGTGAGTCATTGGTTCCTTTTCTGGCCGGACAAAGCCTGAACTGGTCGGTTCGCTAATCACACAGCCCATCATCCTGCGGATGATGGGCAAAATTTCCTGCACGGCTTGCGCTTTCCCAACAACAACTGTATAAATAAACAGTTAAAACGGAGGCAATCATGCGTGTAGAAATTACCCTGTCAAAGTCATCCCCATTACCCACGGGCGCGTTAGAAGCGCTTCAGCATGAACTGGAGCAGCGCATCCACAAACATTATCCTGATACCCCGATTCTGGTTCGCTATGCCGGAGCCAATAATCTGTCTGTCATGGGAGCGAACAAAGATGATAAAGATCGTATCTCTGAAATCCTGCAAGAAACCTGGGAAAGTGCCGATGATTGGTTTATGTCGGAATGATTAAGAAAAAACTGAATATGTATGTCTCAGTATAAGGTTTACGCAATTTCGCCCTATGCTTTAGTCGCCAGCGCGGTGTTCTATCTGTTGAAAATCGCGTATGAATGATAAATTATGTACAGTGAATTGATACAAGTCTTTCGCCCTTGTGTCATGACGATGATGTGACGATAATTATGGTATGACGGAGGATACCGATTATGACAGTTGAGAAGCCAGAAGAAGCAATGACATTCGGGGAACTGCTGGAGTTAATCGCTGAACAACAGCGAAAAATCGACGTTCTGGAGCTTGCTTTTTCGTCTCTGGTCTTCTGTCTTGATGAAAAATCAAATCAGCTGATGATTCACAACTTGAAGCTGGAATCACAAAACGAAAACCGTGATCCAGTGATGAAAAAGCATCTTGCCCGGTTTGCCGCCACACTAGAGAAAAATGCTGGTTTAAATACCGAATAGTTTTTTCATCCTTTTCTGCTTGCCTATCATTTGGAGTAAATGGATATTTGTCTCATGCGTTTTAATTTATGTTGGTATTTTTTTTTGCAAAAAATTTGAAAATATTTTCCATAAACTAAATATGCAAGGATATACTTAAGTTGCTCTGGTAAATAAGGAGCCGCCTAAACCTCGTTAGTCACTCATGTTAGTAACTAGTCAATAAGGGGTAATTATGGATAGAAAAAATGAAGTTATTCAGACACATCCTCTTGTAGGTTGGGACATCAGCACCGTTGACAGTTATGATGCCATGATGATCCGTTTACACTACTTGTCCACCTCGGATCAAGCACCTGACGAAGCGCAAGTTGACCGCACGCTATGGTTAACAACAGATGTAGCCAGACAATTGATATACATTCTTGAAGCTGGCATTGCAAAGATTGAATCCACGGATTGTCAGTCCAGTGACTACCGTAAACATTAGTTGTTGATATCGCTCGTTAATTTTTTGAGTACGGATTTATCTCATCACCTGGCTATAATAACAACACCGCCTTTATTGGCGGCGTTGTTATTTTTAATACAAAGCGTCATATCCTAATATCACCCCACCGTAATTTTCCTCAAAGCTGCATAATAAATAATCACGGACTGCATCATTATTCAGCGAATAGACAAATGATCAAGTGGAGAGTTTAATGCTGAGATACTATGATTTGTCTTATCTGTATTGAAACGTGAACTGATAAAAACTTAATACCCTTATCATCTACGTTGATTACATTGAATGAGGTTCAAATTTAAATTCAAAAAATTTGCTCAAAGTTACAATAATGTATTTTTTTTGAAATTTTATTTTGCATTTGTTTTTTTTCATGTTTAATTTTTGCCAGGTTGATCATGTTATCTATGTAACAAGGAGCTATCACCATGCTTTGGCGTAATACCTCGTCCCGTTACGGGCATGTCAGCATTCTTCTTCATTGGATATCAGCGCTAACTATTTATGGCATGTTTGCATTAGGGCTATGGATGGTAACATTGGGATACTATAATGATTGGTATCATCTGGCGCCTGAAATTCATAAAAGTATCGGCATTCTACTGTTCGCGCTGATCATCTTTCGCATCGTCTGGCGCTTCATCTCCCCGCCGCCGGCGCCATTAAGCAGCTATTCCACTCTTACACGCATCGGCGCCACGCTAGCGCATATCGCTCTGTATGTCGTGCTGTTGGGCATTTTAATCAGCGGTTATCTGATCTCCACCGCCGAAGGACAACCTATTTCAGTTTTTGGCTGGTTCTCTGTACCAGCCACATTAAGCGGTTTGACGGACCAAGCCGATATCGCAGGCACCGTGCATCTTTATCTTGCCTGGGCGGTGGTTGTGCTCTCAGTACTGCACGGTTTAGCCGCATTAAAGCACCATTTTATTGATGGTGACACCACGTTGAAACGGATGTTGGGTCGCAACATCTCTTAACTTTCTGGATTTATGGAGAAAAAACAATGCTGAAGAAAACATTATTGGGTCTGACAGCCTTTTCTTTACTTGCTTCCGCTAGTTCCGCACTGGCTGCGGAGTACAAATTTGATAAAGAAGGCCAGCACGCCTTTGTTCAATTTCGCATCAAACATCTCGGCTACAGCTGGATCTATGGTGGTTTTAATGATTTCGATGGTTCTTTTACTTTTGATGAAAAGAACCCTGCGGCAGATAAAGTGAATGTCACCATCAATACCAACAGTGTCGATACCAATCACGCTGAGCGCGACAAGCATATTCGCAGTGCTGATTTCTTAAATGTGACGAAATTTCCGCAAGCAACCTTTACATCTACTGAAGTGAAAAAAGACGGTGATGATGAGTTTGATATCACGGGTAATCTGACGCTGAATGGCGTCACTAAGCCAGTGAAACTGGAAGCGAAACTGATGGGTCAAGGTGATGATCCCTGGGGCGGTTATCGTGCCGGTTTTGAAGCTGAAGGCACTATCAAGCTGAAGGATTTCAATATTACCACTGATCTGGGTCCCGCATCGCAGGAAGTGGAATTGATTATTTCTGTCGAAGGTGTTCGTCAGAAATAAGTTTGCCGTAGCCACTGTAATACCTGACAAGCCCTTTTATGATAAAAGGGCTTGTTTCAAACTGGCTTCATCTACTCATCGAATGATGGGCCGGGAATACGCAAAGCTGACTTCAATAATCCTTTCGATTTATTAAAGATCTTCATCCCGTTTTCACGCCCGCTACGCCTTGCCCGCTGCTCTTCCAGTGGAAGCTTCATCTCTTCCTGACAGTTGAGACTACAACATCCCTGGTATTTTTCAGCACACGCCGGACACTGAATAAACAGCAAATGACAACCTTCGTTACGGCAGTTGGTGTGACTATCGCTGGGCGCGCCGCACTGATGACAATGGGCGATCACATCATCAGAAATACGCTCTCCCATGCGCTCATCAAAAACGAAGTTTTTACCAATAAACTTCAACGGCAACCCTTTTGCTTTAGCCTGACGCGCGTACTCGATAATGCCGCCTTCAACGTGATAAACATTTTTAAAACCATGATGCAGCATATAGGCACTCGCCTTCTCGCAACGAATGCCCCCGGTGCAATACATGACGATATTTTTGTCACGCGCATCATTGAGCATTTCTACCGCCATGGGCAGTTGTTCACGAAACGTATCGGAGGGAACTTCCAGCGCATTTTCAAAATGCCCGACTTCGTATTCATAGTGATTACGCATATCAACAAATAGCGTGTTCGGGTCCTCCGCCATCGCGTTGACCTGCTCAGCTTGCAGATACTGGCCAACATTCGCCGGGTTAAAGGTGGGGTCGTCAATGCCATCCGCAACAATACGATTGCGCACCTTCATACGCAATACCCAGAATGATTTACCGTCATCGTCCAGCGCAATATTCAACCGAATTTGGTCGAGAGCGGGATGCATATTGAACAGCGTCAATTTAAACGCCTCAAACTGATTACTGGGAACACTGATTTGCGCATTGATACCTTCAGACGCAATGTAGACGCGGCCAAAGACCTGTAACTGCTCGAATTGAATATACAGACGATCGCGAAATGCTTGCGGCTCATCAATCGTAAAATATTTATAAAAGGAAACTGTGGTGCGCGGCTCGGTTTCCGCAAGCATACGCGCTTTCAGTTCCTCATTGGAAACCCGGTTATGTAACACTGGCATGGTGTACTTTTCCTGTCTGCATTGAGGTAAATGAGTGCTTTTCGCCGCCAGAATTCGCTCTGGCGGACAAAATCGCCCGCATCATACCTGATCACGCGACGACTGTCAGTGTGTGCAATTGTAGAGAGAGTATGAAATAGTAATCGCATTATACGCAGGACGTCATACTGTTAATCTGGGGTGTGTTCTCCAAATCTAATGGGTAAACCACAATCTAAGGTCGTCACTATGAGTCAGCTATTCTCTCCCGTTTCGCTTGGTCAACTTACGCTACCGAACCGAATCATCATTGCGCCAATGTGCCAATACTCTGCGGATGAAGGCAAAGCAACCGCGTGGCATACCATGCATCTGGGAAATCTTTCGCATTCCGGCGCGGGGCTGCTCATCATAGAAGCAACGGCGGTCGTACCGGAAGGACGCATCTCGCCCAGAGATCTGGGATTATGGGATGACGTGACTGAACAGGCGCTCGCGCCAGTGATCCAGGCAGTAAAGCGCTACTCAGACATGCCATTGGGTATACAACTGGCACATGCTGGCCGCAAAGCGTCAACAGATGTTCCGTGGGGCAATCGCGCATTTCTGCGCGCAGAGCAAGGCGGCTGGCAGACGGTGGCGCCCTCGGCCATCCCTTACGATGAAACGGACGATGCGCCGCTCGCGATGTCGCAGCAGCAGATTCGCGAGTTGATCACTGCTTTTGTTGAATCGGCCAGGCGAGCGGATCGTCTCGGTTTTGATTTGGTAGAACTTCACGCCGCTCATGGGTACTTACTGCATCAGTTCCTATCTCCATTGGCCAATCAGCGCACGGACGAATATGGCGGCTCATTGCAGAACCGTCTGCGTTTGCTGCTGGAAGTTTACCAGGCGGTTCGTGATGTCTTTCCAGCCCATAAAGCGGTAGGTGTGCGAATCTCAGCAACTGACGGCGTTGATGGGGGCTGGGATTTAGCGCAATCCCTTGAACTTAGTAAAGTGTTGCATGAATCAGGCTGCGATTTTATTCATGTCTCCAGCGGCGGAATGTCTGCAAAACAGCAGATTCACCCGGCGCCGAACTATCAGGTGCCTTACGCTCAGCGAATCAAACAGGAAGTCGGCATTACTACGATTGCAGTCGGGTTGATCACCGAACCTGAACAGGCTGAAGCCATTGTTGCAACGGGTGAGGCCGATGCTGTCGGGTTGGCTCGCGCCATGCTGTTCAACCCGCGCTGGCCGTGGCATGCGGCGATCAAGCTAGGCGTTCAAGTCACTGCGCCGCCGCAATACTGGCGCAGTGAACCTCGTTATGCCAAAGATATATTTAAGCAGTAATGCATGACCGCCAATCCTGATGGGTTGCCGGTTCTTTCTTGCCTTAATACCACCAAAGGTTAAAAATCGGCATCAGGAAATGATATCATTACGTCCGCTCCGTTTTTTGTATAAAAATCAGGCTGAAACACGTTGCCAATTTGTTTTCTTATGAAACTGCCGCAATACTTTACCCTGCTGAGTAACACTTTATAGCCAACAGATTTCAAGGCGCCGAAAACGGCTGCTCGCTTACTTGTCTCATAGTCAACGATGTGAGCAGACGAAAAGGTAGCCCCAGACCTGAAAGATGGTGGATATACTCATTCTTTTTAACGGTATGTGTGCTGATACGCACCAAAATGTTGATACTAAGGCCATGACACAAATCCCTTATTTTAATCGTTCACTGTTGCACCCGCGTTACTGGGTAACCTGGTTAGGTATCGGCATGCTTTATCTCATCGTGCTATTGCCTTATCCCTTGCTGTATTGGTTCGGCACTCGACTGGGACGGCTGTCCATGCGTTTATTGCCACGGCGTGTTGAAATTACCACCAGGAATATTGAACTTTGCTTCCCCGATATGCCACTGGCGGAACGCCATGAGTTGGTCAAAAAGAATTTCGAGGCCGTCGGGATGGGCCTGCTTGAAACCGGTATGGCCTGGTTCTGGCCCGACTGGCGTATTGAACGTTGGTTCAGCGTCAAGGGTTTTGAGCATATACAGCCGCTGCGGGAACAAAATCGCGGCATTCTGCTGATCGGTCTGCATTTTCTGACGCTGGAACTGGGCGCGCGTATCTTCGGCATGAAAAACGCGGGAATCGGTGTCTATCGCCCCAACGATAATAAATTGATTGATTGGCTCCAGACCTGGGGCAGACTACGGTCGAATAAAACCATGCTGGATCGTAAAGATCTGAAAGGGATGATTCGGGCGCTAAAGCAAGGGGAAATCATCTGGTACGCGCCGGATCACGACTATGGCCCGCGCAGTAGCGTATTCGTTCCCCTGTTTGCGGTGGATAAAGCGGCGACGACAGTAGGAAGCTATATGCTGGCCAAAGCAGCACATCCGGCCATCGTGCCTTTTGTTCCCCGGCGTTTACCGAACGGGCGCGGATACGAATTGCTGATCCAACCAGCGGAATTGGATATTCCAGTGGAAAACGAAACCGTCACCGCGGCATGGATGAACAAAATCGTTGAACAGAATATTATGCTGGCACCCGACCAATACATGTGGCTGCACCGTCGTTTTAAAACGCGCCCGGCAGGTGAGCCTTCACTCTATTAATCGTTCCGCTTATCCCTCCACGACAACGTCGTGGAGGGATAAGCGTCTCAGCGTCATCTACCTGAAAAATTAAAACATTTTTGCTAGGCTGGCATGATCACCTTGCCGATATCCGGTAAGCGGTTCATACTCATTCCATTGCCTGCTATGTAATATTTTTGCTTTGCCGCTCGCCCTTCACCCAAAAATAACCATAACATGCCCGGAAAATTATGACGCCAGAAACGGAACCGATTGATTGGAAACGTAACCTTTATGTTACTTGGCTGGGTTGCTTTTTCACCGGTGTTGCATTCAGCCTTGTCATGCCATTCCTCCCCCTGTATGTCGAACAACTCGGTATCACGGGCCATAGCGCGCTAAACATATGGTCAGGGCTTGTTTTCAGTATCACATTTCTCTTTTCCGCTATCGCCGCTCCCTTCTGGGGACGACTTGCCGATCGCAAAGGCCGCAAACTGATGCTGCTACGTTCGGCGCTGGGAATGTGTATCGTCATGATCCTGATGGGATTAGCCCAAAACATCTGGCAGTTTTTGTTCTTGCGGGCAGTGCTTGGCATTCTGGGTGGATTTGTTCCCAATGCAAATGCCTTGATCGCCACGCAGGTGCCGCGCAATAAGAGTGGATGGGCATTGGGAACGCTATCGACCGGCGCGGTGAGCGGCGCATTAATCGGTCCGTTGATCGGCGGCTATCTGGCGGATACCTACGGGTTACGCCCCGTCTTTTTCATCACTGCCAGCGTGCTGTTTATCTGTTTTCTGATTACGTGGTTATTCGTGCAGGAACGCTTTACCACAGTACGTAAAAAAGACATGCTCAGCGGGCGTCAGGTGATGACGTCCCTGAAGAATCCCAGGCTGATTTTGAGCCTATTCATCACGACGCTGATTATTCAGGTTGCGACGGGCTCGGTCGCGCCCATTCTCACGCTGTTTGTTCGCGATCTGGCTGGCACCACACAGAATCTGGCTTTTATCAGCGGCATGATCGCCGCGATCCCCGGCGTGTCGGCGCTGCTCAGCGCCCCCAGACTCGGCAGGTTGGGCGATAAAATAGGCCCGGAACGTATTCTCATCGCCATGTTGATGCTGTCTGTTCTGCTGCTTATTCCCATGGCATTTGTTCAAACGCCATGGCAACTGGGCGTACTGCGGTTTTTATTGGGCGCAGCAGACGGCGCATTGCTGCCAGCGGTGCAAACACTGTTGATTTATCACTCTTCTCATCAGGTTGCCGGCAGAATATTCAGCTATAACCAATCATTCCGTGACATTGGCAATGTCACCGGACCAATCATCGGCGCGACAATTTCGGCCAATTATGGCTTCCGTGCGGTATTTATGGTGACGGCGCTAATCGTTTTCATCAATGTCATCTATTCCTGGCGCAGCCTGCAACGCCGCACATCCAGAGTTGAATTGCCGGGAGAATAAAAAACAAAATAAAAAAGCAACAGCCCAAGCCGTTGCTTTTTACCTATTGCTTGAGGAAAGTTCAGCCTTTGATCAAGGGTGCCGGAAGTTTCCGGTAATCATCAGACCAGGCCGCATATTCTTCCGGTTTCTGCCATACATGGTAATGCAGGCGGGAAATCATCACCGGATCACTGAGCAGCGCCAAACGCTGCTTGTTATCAACATCTTCGGGTTTGCGGCTCAGCGCATCACGAACACGCTGCTCACGCACCTCCTCAATCGCCAGACTAAAACGATGACGCGCTGTAGCCATCGCGCTGGCAAGGGCATTGATGGAAGGATCAAACACCGCCTGCATGAAACCATTCTCCAATTTACGTTGGCGATTCAACTGGCAATATTTATCCGTCGCGACAAGCTCACGCGGCGGTTCGTATTCTTCCGGGATCAGCAATAATTTGGCACGTTTACAAGCCAGCCCCAATGAGGCACGGCTGGAGTAAACCGAGACAAACGGCGACAGGATCAATGAGAATACGATCGGCGCAAGCCACCACAGAAAACGCAGATCCAGCCACGCCATGCCGATGGCCCAAACCAGCCCCAACGCCAATTGGGAACCGTGACGAACAAAGGCTTCTCCCCAAGGTGTGGCGTCGTCATCACGCTGCGGCGACTTCCATTGAACAGACCATCCAAGGAACGCGCTAACCACAAACACGGTATGGAACAGCATTCTGACTGGCGCCAGAAGCACCGAAAACAACATTTCTATCCATAACGAAACGAATAAACGGAACACGCCGCCATAAGCTTTCGCGCCTTTCGCGCAAATCAAAATGACACTTAACAATTTTGGCAGAAACAACAGCACCAACGTTGTTGAGAATAGTGCGATGGCGAGTTCCGGTCTCCATTGCGGCCAGACAGGAAATAGCTGCCTTGGTTGCAGGAAGTATTGCGGCTCCATCAAGGTATGCACCACCTGCAAAGCCGTCGATAACATCAGGAACATGAACCATAGCGGCGCTGACAGATAAGACATTACCCCGGTAAGGAATACAGCCCGGTGTACCGGATGCATCCCTTTGACCAGAAACAGACGGAAGTTCATGAGGTTACCATGACACCAACGGCGGTCGCGCTTCAATTCGTCCAGCAGGTTCGGCGGCAACTCTTCATAGCTTCCCGGCAAATCATACGCAATCCAGACTCCCCACCCCGCACGACGCATCAACGCCGCTTCAACAAAGTCGTGCGAGAGGATAGCGCCGGCAAATGAACCTTCGCCTGGCAACGGGGCCAGCGCACAATGTTCAATAAACGGCTTCACCCGGATGATGGCGTTATGTCCCCAGTAATGGGATTCACCCAATTGCCAGAAATGCAGCCCGGCGGTGAACAGCGGCCCATAAACACGGGTGGCGAACTGCTGGCAACGCGCGTAGAGAGTATCCATGCCCGACGCTTTCGGCGAAGATTGGATAATCCCTGCGTTCGGGTTCGCTTCCATCAGTCTGACGAGTGATGTCAGACATTCGCCGCTCATGACACTGTCGGCGTCGAGGATCACCATGTAACTGTATTGATTGCCCCAACGACGGCAAAAATCATCAATATTGCCACTCTTACGTTTCACACGGCGGCGACGGCGGCGGTAAAAAATACGCCCTGCGCCGCCAACATCGCGGCAAAGTTCCATCCAGGCTTTTTGTTCCGCAATACACGTATCCGGGTCGTCGCTGTCGCTCAGTACATAGATATCGAAGTGATCGAGCATGCCGGTCGCTTCCACCGATTCATACGTAGCACGCAACCCCGCGAACACGCGCTCAACATCCTCGTTGCAGATAGGCATGATCAGGGCGGTGCAATGATCCGGGTTGAGTGGCTCATCCCCCACCGTAGTCGACGAAATACTGTATTTGTCGCGTCCGATCAACAGTTGCAAAAAGCCCATCAGGGCCGTCCAGAACCCAGCGGAGACCCAACAGAACAACACGGCGAACAGGACTAAAATACCACTTTGCAGAATATAGGGCAGGATCTGCATCAGTGAACGCGTCAAGGGCTGACCGGCCATTTCGAACGGGTCAATCAGCGCCCAGCCCTGATAAGGCAGGATAGTCTTCATGTACCACGTGGCGATCGCCGTCTGGAAAAGCGTCAGGATCAACAGAACATAGCGACGCATCGTACCGACCATACGCCAGCGGTTTTCAGCAATTCTTTCTTCCGGGCTGGAATGACGACGAGGCGGTGCTGAACGCCCCAGCAGACTTTCCCACCAACGTACCAACGGATTGGTGCGCCAGATATCAGGAAACATGGAAGAGCGGGTAATTGTCGGCATAGCCTTCAATGCTGTCCGCCCTTCCCTGTCTTTACCCAGTTGCTTACCGCCGTTTAACCCATCAGGCCAGGCCATTTCCAGACGGGCCTTAACCGACTTCAGCGCCGCGTCGTCTTCTGACTGAATATTGACCTGTTCGCCTTCGGACAAAACCTGATGCAACACAGACTGTTCGATGTTATCTGATGCCGCGAGCTTTTCATGCAGAACCCTTGTCTGCTCGGCAGACAAGGGCAATTTTTCAATATAATCGAGAGGAGAAGTTGACTTATTCATTAGCAGGTAGCTGATAGCTCCAGGTTTCAGTCAATGTCGTTTCACCATTAACCAACGCCGCCCTCATTTCTGTCGGCTGCTTGTTGTCTTTCACACGTAAACGCAATGTCAGACGCCAACCCTTAGTCACCGGGTTATAACGAACGTTGTTCTCGACAATTTCACCATTGTCGCCAATGCTGACCTGAGAAGTGACAGGCGTCGCCTCATCCATCTCCTTCATCTGCGGACCGACGAAATCCACCAGGAAAGCGATGGAACCATCTGGTTGACGGATCAGATTCGACTGCTTCACATCCCCGGTAGAACGACGGGTTTGCTGAACATAGGCGATTTCCGGCGAATGCAACTGGTCTTCATTAAGGGTGAAATGCAGGCGATAACGCATTTCCAACGGTTTACCGGTTTCAGGCAACACATCCGGCGTCCAGAACGCAACGATATTGTCGTTGGTTTCATCAGCCGTCGGAATCTCTACCAGTTCGACTTTACCTTTGCCCCATTCGCCTCTCGGCTCGATCCATCCGCTTGGGCGCAGATCATAACGATCATCCAGATCTTCGTAAGCGGAGAAATCACGTCCACGTTGCAACAGGCCGAACCCTTTCGGATTTTCTACCGCATACGTGCTAACGGACAAGTGTTTGGGATTATTCAACGGACGCCAAATCCATTCGCCATTACCGGCATGGATCGACAGACCATTGGAGTCATGCAGCGCCGGGCGATAGTTGAGCGTCGGGGAAGGCTGATTCGGCCCAAACAGGAACATACTGGTCAGCGGAGCCACGCCCAGTTTGCCGACGTTGTCACGCAAGAACACTTTAGACTGAACATCGACCACACTATCGCTTCCCGGATAGACGATGAAGCGGTATGCGCCCGTCGCACGCGGCGAATCCAGCAGAGCGAAAATCACCAGATGTTTGTCATTCGGTTTCGGACGCTCAATCCAAAATTCACGGAAACGAGGAAATTCCTCGCCGGAAGGCAACGCCGTATCGATAGCCAGACCGCGCGCGGACAATCCATAGATCTGACCTTTCCCGACCACCCGGAAATAGCTCGCGCCCAGCATACTGACGATTTCATCATCCTTATCCGCTTTATTGATGGGATAAAGAATTTTGAAGCCAGCGAAGCCAAGGTTCTTCACCGTCTCAGGATCATGTTTGACAGGGCCGAAATTAAAATAATCTGTTGAATATTTAATCTCCTTGACTGTCGTCGCCGTCACTTCATTAATTTTGACCGGCGTATCAAAATACATACCCTGATGGTAGAACTGAAGTTTGAATGGCGTCTGTAACGTGTTCCAGTATGATTTTTCGTTGTTAAAAAGAATCTGCTGATAATCCGCAAATTTCATATCCCGAAATTGCGCCGGAAGATTACTTTTCGGCGCTTCAAAACTCTTAGCCGCCAGCTTTTCTGCCTCTTTTGCAACATCGTCAATAGAAAATGCCCAAGCCGGTGTTGCGCTTAAAGACAACATAACCATCGCCGAAAGCCAGCGAAGGCCGACAACCCGCTGTTTAATTCCAGATTTATTAACCAGCACAACTCCCCCTATACGTGTGCTTCAATCAACTAAAATCCATATTAAAGGATAAGTTAGCTTTTCGACAACTTGGTTCATCATAATAGGTCAGCGTTTAAACAACTAGAGCACTCAAAAAAGCGCACTTCAGACAGAAAAATAGAAAACAAATATTCCCTATTGCCGTCAACATTAAGAATACCACCGGACTGATAATCCGCTCAAACGCTTGTCATCGCAGACTATACACCGTCTCAGCGATTCTTCATCAGTATATGTCAGCAAAAAATCGGCTGTCCGAACAATCTGAAAATTCTTTTTTGGCAAACGCCTGATGGGAAAAATCTTAATCCTTATTTAATCCCCACATGACGATTGATTTTATTGTTCAGCGCTTTGAGGAATTGATGAAATGGATAAGAAAAAACCGCCATTGAATGATTCAGTGGCGGTCTGGTAAATTTACGTTAAAACAGATTAGAACGATGTCCAGTCTGCTGACTCCCCGATTTTTTTCTCTTTCTCGCCCGTAGTCGTCGCACTTTTGGCGGCAAGCAGTACCGCTGTCTCCGGCTTTTGTCCGCTAGCCGGGCCGGTGAAACCTGCGCCGAGTTTGAAAAGACTGACTGTCTGGGTCAGGTTATGCGCCTGATCCTGCAACGAGAGCGCAGCAGCGGCGGATTCTTCGACCAATGCCGCATTCTGCTGGGTGGTCGTGTCGATCTGTCCGACCGCCAAATTGATTTGATTAATGCCATCACTTTGCTCGCGGCTGGCCTGAGCTATCTCACTGATGATGCCGTTGACCCCCTGCACATTCGTCACCAGAGAATTCATCGTAACGCCAGTTTCCTCCACCAGCCCCATACCCGCCTGAACCTTTTGAAAAGAATCATCGATTAGCTCTTTGATCTCTTTGGCCGCCGTTGCGCTGCGTTGCGCCAGCGCACGGACTTCGCTGGCGACGACTGCAAACCCCCGGCCCTGCTCGCCCGCACGGGCCGCCTCCACAGCAGCATTCAGCGCCAGAATATTGGTCTGAAAAGCGATACCGTCAATCACACCGATAATTTCTGACATCCGCTGCGAGGAGTCTCTGATGCCGCGCATTTCTTGCGTCACTCTGGACATCATATCGCCGCTTTTTTGTACCGTTTCTGATGTGTTCGCCGCCAGCGAGGTAGCCTGAGCGGTGTTATCAGCCGTATTTTTGATGGTGGATGTCAATTGCTCCATTGACGATGCGGTTTCCTCCAGTGAACTCGCCTGCTCCTCCGTTCTGGCGGAAAGATCCTGATTACCCGCCGCAATCTGTGACGCCGCGCTCGAAATGGTTTCAGCGCCATCCCGGACTTGGCTGACAATCTGCCGCAGACTAATGTTCATATGATGCAACGCCGTCAACAGCATGCCGGTTTCATCTTTACGGTTGATACGAATTTCTGACGTCAAATCGCCTTGTGCGACATTTTCCGCTACCACCAGCGCTTCTTTTATAGGATGCGTCACGCTGCGGGTAATCAGAGTGGCGATGATCAAGCCGATAATCACACTGGCGATAATGATGATAGTCAGCAGAATTAATGTCTCACGGTAGCTGACCTCCACTTCTTGTGCGGCGATGTCCATGTTGTCATCCTGCACATCAATAAACTCAGTGACCTTATCTATGTATCTTTGCTGGCTTATACGGGTAACATTGAAATATTCCGCTGATGCTTCATCAGTGTTTCCGGCCAGGATAAAGGCGGTGAGTTTATTCGCCGAACCAAGAAAGTCACGCCGTATCTCCGCGATACTCTGCAAAATCACGCGCGACTTCTCATCACTGACCGATTCTTGCAGGTCATCCATCAGCCCGGATATTATGGATGAACTCTCTTTGGTCAATACTAATTGCTGGTTGATCTCTGTTTGAGATTTGAGCAATAAAAGCAATTGCTGATTATTGAGAAATCTGCTCAACTCATTAATAAGCTGGTTACCCTTCTGCGTCAGCGGATAACTTTGAGAAACGATACTATCCATTTTGTTTTGAAAATCAGTCAATTTAGAAATCGTAATACCACCGACCATCAACAGCATCAATAGCAAAAAAGAAAAACCAGCCCCCAGTCGATACCCTATACGCCAGTTGGATAAACTCATATCAATCTCCTTTATTCATCCTTTATCTATCTGCACCAAAACCAACGCACATCATTGATTACAGAAACCAGATGAGATGCTGTTATTGGTCAGTGCCTATATATAATTTCAATGTACTTTTTATATTAAAAACCCCTGAATACCGGGCTTGGCATGTATTAAACTTGGTGATAAGCAGAATTAAACGCCAGGAGACAATATCATTAATATCATCGCCAACGGCGAAAAAGGCGCTCATTAAGCCTAATCAACTGATAAATATCATAAATTCCACTTAATGATTAAACAAAGCGCTCACAGCAGATCATAAAACCCCATTAGTAACTTTTAGTGATAAATATTAATTAATCATGCTGGTAAAGAAATGGAGAACCCACCAACTCCTTTATGCACCGTGAGTGGTATCGGCGCAAAGTCACTATTCTTTATATTTTATTTATTTTAAAAACTTAACTTATATATCTATTTAATCGATCAATTATCAATAATTTACCCGTTTATGAGATAAATGGGGTTATTCTCAGTTGTTGGAATAACAACATGTACCAGTGAAAATTGAAATAATTTATAACATTTCTTCATGAAGAATTTATCATGATAGCAAACCGATATTATTAATAACGTCAGTTTATGAAAAAAATAAAACGTCTATTTCTATTAGATGCTTAATTTATAATAACTTCACGGCAAGGTAATTATCTTTCCAGTGAGACTCACATTCCATCCTGGCATTGGGAATATAATGTGATCTAAGATCATGATGTGAATTTTCGATTACCCAGGTAATAAAAAAAGAACCGTCCGCAATCACATTCTTTTGCATGTAGATAACAGCAAAATAACCGCCTTTACTGTCATTCTTGTAGATCTCATACCTATGGGAACCCACATTATCATCTTGCTTGAAAACCAAGGTTTCTTTCAGTGTTCCCATTAACATAATTGCCTCCCACTAATCCAATGATTAGCGTTTATCGGCAAAAAAAAGTAAACCTTATTGATCTATCTCGCAAAAAATGATTTTTCTTATAATAAATAGCACGCTGTCACCCTGAGTGAGAGCAGAGTCAGAGCGTGCCGCACAATAATGAATTATTTTTTCTTTGAAGAATGCTTTGACCTGCCCTTCAGTAATTCTCTGATTTTTTTGATTTCTTTCTGCGTTAGTGGCGACTCGGACACTTCTACGGTGCTCTGATTATCAACAGATTCCGCCGAAGGTACAGATGAAATCTCACTCTCATCAAAGCTTTTAAGTAGTCGTGCGCAGACTTCAGCACTGATGGAGACATTCTTCTCAAGAGCAGCTGCTTTAATCTTCTCTTTCAAATCCATTGGGATTTTCAACGACAGGCTAGATATCTCACTCATTTTATTACCTTTCTCGTGTGATAAAGAATCAAACTATGACAGTCTTAAAATAAAGTCCATATTGAAACAAAAAATTAATATTTCTGTCACAGATAAAATGTGACGACTCTCTCATCCGCCAAACTTTATCCCGCAGGCAAACCCTAAACGTTTGTTTGCTTATTATTGTCTATAAATTCACAGCGTTAAAAATTGATCATGAAATATTAACAGCATAGAATACGGGAGCGTTAAAGACAAAAGGAAATATCCGTGCCACATTCCTCTGTGTGGGAAATCATTAAGCTCGTTTACTTCATCGGTTTTGCGATTTCGCTGCTGGTTACTTTACGGCTGAGCAAAGACAAATCCTGGTCCATACGATTACTCGCCGCGTTGCTAATCGGGCTGACGTGGCCATTAAGTTTCCCTGTTGTGTTGCTCTTCTCTATTTTCTAAAGGTTGTCAGGAAAAGAAGGCCGTTTTTTCTATCCTGGAAAAATCCAAGGCGTTCGCTTGAATCGCTTAAAATCTCCCCAATACTGAGAGGATAGAGAGACTCGACGCAGAGGAGGTAGTAATGGCGAGCGGCTGGTCAGGTGATGGTTCCGTTCAGGAGCAAATTGATGCGACGGTAGATGATGCGATAGCCCGCGCACGTAGTCAGTTGAATCATGGTCAAAGCGCCCGGCACTGCGAAGAATGCGGCGTGCTGATCCCTGAAGCACGGCGTAATGCGTTGCCCGGCGTTCGCTACTGCATCCAGTGTCAGGAACAATTTGATAAAAAACAGACGCAAAACAGCGGCTATAACCGGCGAGGCAGTAAAGACAGTCAACTGAGATAGCAACACTTCGGCTTGCTCAGCCAATCTGAACAAGCCGATTGCGTGCTAACGGATCACCAGTACCGACGTTTTCGCATGTCGCACAATGGCAGCCGCATTTGAGCCAAGAAGATATGTTTTTACGTCAGGTCGGCGCGATCCTATCACGATAAGATCAGCATTTAACTCTTCCGCCAATTGCAACGCTTCATCTCGCGGCGTACCGAAACTCACACTGAACGATACGTGAGATGCCGGAAGATCAATACTTTTTGCCAGCGCTTTCAGCTTATCATTCGCCTTGACGACAGCTTCATTCTCAAATTCCTTCATCCCGAAAGAATAGGCGGATAAAAAAGCGGATGCATCTGGAAGAGCATGAAAAAGATGAATAGTAGCGTTGGACATTTTCGCTAACCTTACCGCATGGGTAAGTGCATTACGGGTTAACTGTTCTTCGGTAATATCAACGGGAACTAAAATAGCGCTATACATGGCAACCCCTCACTATGACCTTTCACATAAAAAGCGTAGCTTGCCTTATGTGTGAGAAATATGATCTTGTTCACCTTTGTGAACTTCCTGTCATAGAATAAACTGCGCTCCATCAGCCGTTGAAAACCAAACCGCGCCGATCCGTTCACATTGTCGTCAATGTATGCCCCCCCATAACCAGGATTTTCTGAGTTGTTTTACGTCGATAATTTTGATCAGATCGCCGTTGACTTCTGTATCATGAACCATATCATGCTGATAAAACACTTTATTTTGAAGCTGTCGTCATCTAGGAAAAAATGTCCTCCGCCAAGTTTGTTATAAGATAAATTGATTCATCCCGTTATCAAACGATATGAGCGGTTGGGCAACATCTATCATGCAACAACATTATTTAATCGGCTATGCTGGTTTTTATACAATAATAAATGTTAAGTTATCTTTATTGATTTATATTCTTACCATAATATTTTCCAATCTCTTGAATTGAATCAGACTGGCTGAAAAATCCAACCAATAGAAATATTTACATAAAAAACAACAACCTGGTTATTGAACTGGTATTTTATTATTATCATTAGCCAATTGTTATCTCTTTAAAAAAATTTAATTTTAAAAATATTTGGGATTATACCCTATATACGCTAAAGTTAATTTAGTCATCTCATCACAGGCTGGCCGTTTTTTTGGGCTTGCCTTTTTCCGATGGTCCTTAGAGTCAGATGCCAGCCAAGGTAATACGGGTTCATTCTGGAGGATAATTTATGCGTGAAAATACATTTCAAACAGAAGCCGATAGACTAATATCAGACTATTTGAATACGGAAAATCAAATGAATGACATTACAATGCTGGGTCATATTGTTGATGAAATAATCCAGTACGGTGATGCTGTGACAAATAAAGCAATTATTTCCAAGTTGCTCCACAGGATTGATACTGAGACAGATCCCATCATTTTAGACAGATATCGCACTTTACTGGAACAGATCGTCCATAAAACACAGGATGACTTTGTTATTTAATTATTTTTATGTTATTTAAATTAAAAACAATAGCCTCATCAATGATGATATACTTTCATTGTCCTGATATAGACAACTCTTAATACAAATAGACAGTTTATTTATCATATACATCTTTTGTTACATTGAATAAGAGTAATAATGACAACGCGGTTTGCCAGCATACACCGGCCCATCAAATGTTACATACCCGGCACGCAACAGAGATAACATCTTCCTGTTATTAGTTCATTCGGTTAATTTATTGGTTTTACTACGACTGGAGCCGGACAATGATAGTAAGAACATGGCATGGGTGTGTGCCACAGGAGCATGCAGAAGGCTTTGCAACTCACCTTCAATTAACAGGTGTCAAGCATTCACAAGGCATCAAAGGTAATCAGGGCGCTTTTGTCAAACGAGTAGCCCAGGGGGACTGGGAGCATTTTTTCCTTGCAACTTACTGGACCGACATTGATGCAGTGAAGGCTTTTGCTGGTGAGGATTATCATATCGCTGTGACCTACCCTGAAGATGATAAGTTTTGCCTTTTGTCCGATCCTTACGTTTTTCAGCATGAAGTACAGGGTATACATCCGTTGTAAATACAAATGGACCATACAAATGAACTATATAGATAAGAACAATATCCGTACTGACCACGTCCATCAGGCTAAACATCTTGAACAACACCGCCTGGTGCTGCGGTAGCAGGCTGATTTCCTGATACCAACCGGGAGATGGTCAGATCGTTTTCGGCCTATTTCAGGGCAAAAAAAAAACGGGCTAGCCTAAGCTAACCCGTTGAATTTTTTGGCGGAGGAGTAGAGATTCGAACTCTAGAACGCTTTCGCGTCGCCGGTTTTCAAGACCGGTGCCTTCAACCACTCGGCCACTCCTCCGCAATGAGGCGCACTATAAACAGAGTGCCGGACCTTGTAAAGTATCATTGCGCTCAATCGCCTGAAAAATAACCTACCCGGTTCTAAACGCATGTAAAATCGCCATAACGCTCATAAATTTAGCGATTTATAGCGTAAAGAAGGGTAAAACATCTTTAATAACGATCTGTAACTATTTATTCTTTGCTATTGAATAATGACCCCCTTAAAGAGAGAGTCGCTAATATGGATCGTATTGTTGTTTCCTCTACACGTGAAAGCGCCCTACTCAGCACACATAAAGTGTTGCGTAACACCTATTTTTTGCTGTCGCTGACTCTGGGCTTCTCTGCTGTCACCGCAACCGCAAGCACTGTACTTAATTTACCGGCTCCCGGCTTACTGTTAATGCTGGTGGGTTTTTATGGTTTGATGTTCCTGACCCACAAACTGGCAAATAGTCCGGCCGGCATTCTGGCAGCTTTTGCGTTGACGGGTTTTATGGGATATACGCTTGGTCCCATCTTAAGCACGCTGATCTCATCTGGCGCAGGTGATATCGTGATGTTGGCTCTGGGCGGCACGGCCTTGGTATTTTTCTGCTGCTCAGCCTATGTTTTGACCACCCGCAAAGACATGTCTTTTCTGTCCGGCATGCTAATGGCAGGTTTTGTCGTATTGATTGTGGCAGTCATTGCCAATCTGTTCCTGCAAATCCCCGCCTTGCATCTGGCAATAAGCACTCTGTTCATCCTGTTCTCTGCGGGCGCGATCCTCTGGGAAACCAGTAATATCATCCACGGCGGTGAAACCAACTATATTCGTGCGACCGTTAGCCTGTATGTTTCGATCTACAATATCTTCGTCAGCCTGTTAAGTATTCTGGGCATTATGCGTAACGATTAATTCGCCTTAGTGGTATAAATTCAAAAAGCTCCACACTGTTGGAGCTTTTTTTCGTCTAAACCAAAGGTTCTTGGCCTGAAAAAAGTTTGCTAAACTTCGGCACAATCGTATTACATCCGGGGAATTATTTTGGAGTTTGAAGGCCGTATCATTAAAACCGATGCACAGGGATATCTGATGGACAGCGCTGACTGGAATGAAACGCTGGCGTTGCGGTTGGCAGAGCAAGAGAGCATTCAACTTACTGATGCGCATTGGGAAGTGGTGCGCTTCGTCCGGGCATTCTATTTAGAATTCAATACTTCACCAGCAATCCGTATGCTGGTAAAAGCGATGGCGCAAAAATACGGCGAGGAGAAGGGCAATAGTCGTTATCTGTATCGTCTGTTCCCGAAAGGGCCGGCGAAACAAGCGACCAAGATTGCGGGCTTGCCAAAACCCGTCAAATGTATCTGACCGCTAATAGCGAATTTTAAAACCATCGTATTCGGTTATCCCACACGGTTCGATCAATACCTTTTCCACACTGGCGCTGCGCGGACCACCTTTCTTCAACCAGTCAATCAATTGTTCAACCTTGCGCCGCTCACCACAAGCGACAACCTCCACACTCCCGTCATCGTTATTGCGGACATAACCGCTGACACCGAGTTCGACGGCACGGCGCTGGGTACTGTAACGAAAACCCACGCCCTGAACGACCCCGTAAACACTGACGGCGATTGATAACGTTGCCATCCGCACTCTCCTCTTCTACCAGCATGCTGCTCGTTTCCGCTAAGCGACATTCTATTCACCAGACGGTCTCCTCGCCAGATTTAAACCATACCCTAAGTATGATGGTCAGCAGAGGAATACTTTATAAAATCCATAGTAATTCGCTGCAACCGACTTGAAAAAAAGCGTTAAGCCCCCATGTAGAAAGTGTCACTGTTTGCTCAGGAGATTATATGATTATCTGTAAATTTGGTATCGGACAACAGATCCGTCATAAACTTCTGGGGTATCCAGGTGTCGTTATTGATATCGATCCTGAATATTCATTGGAATCCCCGGCATGGGAGGAGATCAAGGCTCATGACACACTGCGTAACGCCCCCTGGTATCACGTAGTGATGGAAGATGATAACGGCCAGCCGATTCATACCTATCTGGCAGAGGCTCAGTTGATACAGGAAGAAGTTAACCCGAATGTCCATCCTTCATTAAATGAGCTCGCGGAAGTTATTCAACGCAAAGCCCCGCAACTTCGTCACTAAGTTGAGATTGGCTGAGAGATGTTATCCGTCAACGACCATCCGCAATGTTTACCGGTTCAAATAACCAAACCGGTAAACGGCTCATGGCTTTTTCTCTAATCTTAAACGCGGAATTTCAATTTTTGGGCATCGATCCATCACCACCGCCAATCCCGCCTCTCTTGCCAGAATAGCCGCCGGTTCATTAATGACGCCGATCTGTAACCATAAAACTTTTGCACCGATGGCTATCGCCTGTTGAGCAATTTCATAAGCCGCCTCCGGTTGACGGAATACATCCACCATATCGATGCGCTGCGGGATGTCTTCCAGGCTGGCATAAACCTGTTGTCCCAATAACTTTTGTCCGGCCAACTTTGGACTGACTGGTATAACGTCATAACCCTGCTCAAGCAAGTATGCCATCACACCATAACTTGGGCGGGTTGTTTTCTCGCTGGCACCGACAAGTGCGATGGTTTTTACCGTTTTTAGTACAGTTTCAATTTCGTGATCTTTGATCATGACCTGCCTCTCTTTATATCTCGCATTTTAACACCTCGTGTTTTAGCGTAGAGGACCATGGCACCATCGTGGCGATTTTCCATGCATTCATGCCGGATTTTTGACGACGGTTCGCATTTTTTCCTTTTTATCTCTTTGCACGGAAACCCCGCTTCCGTAATCTGTTGGTACAACCCATTAGCTTTAGCATACCGATTGAAGGATGTAACCATGGAGTTCACCACCCGCACCATTGCCGCACACAAACATATTGCTTTGGTTGCCCACGATCACTGTAAACAAGCCCTTCTTGACTGGGTTACGACCAACATGACGCAACTTGCCGATCATAAGCTTTATGCTACAGGAACCACCGGTAATTTGATTCAGTTGCATACCGGCCTGCCCGTAAAAAGTATGCTGAGCGGCCCGATGGGAGGAGACCAGCAGGTTGGCGCCCTGATCTCCGAGGGCAAAATTGATATGATGATTTTCTTTTGGGATCCACTGAATGCCGTCCCTCACGATCCAGACGTCAAGGCGTTGCTGAGATTGGCCACCGTCTGGAATATCCCGGTCGCCACCAATCGTTCAACAGCCGATTTTCTGATCAACTCAGAATTGTTTAGAAATCCGGTACAAATTTCCATTCCCGATTATCAGCGTTACTTGCAGGATCGCTTGAAATAAGCCCCGATCCCGATATTAAGGCCGACAATACCAAGTCGGCTTTTTTCATCGGTTTATCCCGGTTTACGTTGTATCGGCACGCCCAATTGCTGAAGCTGTGAAATAAATACTGATGGATTTTTAGTATCCTGTAATAACCAAACCCGATGCCTGGCTCTGGTCAACGCGACGTAGAGTAAACGCCGCTCTTCAGCATCCGGGAAATCCTCTGTTTCAGGCAATAATACCGCTTCAAGCACCGATTCCCGCGCCGGTGCGGGAAAACCGTCTTTACCATCATGCATACCCACAATAATCACATACTCAGCCTGTTGGCCCTTACTGGCGTGTACGGTCATAAAGTCGATAGACAAATTCGGCCATTTTGTCGCGGCTTTCTGCAATATATCGGGCCGCAAATGGTGATATCGCGCCAATATCAAAATACGCTCATCGGGTTTCACAAAGCCGCTTAATTTATCCAGCAAGGCCTCCAGTTGCTCAAGCGGCAAGATGGTTACCGCCTTTTTATCACCTTTGGTAAGGCTGTTCAGCGGCTTTTTGAGTTGATGAGGATTCTGCTGTATAAACTGATTCGCCACTTCACCGATACGTTCATTAAAGCGATAGGTGGTGTCCAGCGCGCACTGCTCGCTGATGCCGAAATTTTGCTCGAACGCCGTTGTCAGCGTCAGTTCGGCCCCGCTGAAACGATAGATAGCCTGCCAGTCATCACCGACAGCAAACAGACTCGTTCTGCTGTTCTGTCGCCTTAATGCCGCCAGTAGGCGGGCTCGTTGCGGGGAAATGTCCTGAAACTCATCAACCAGAACATGTTTCCACGGGCTGACAAACCGGCCTTTGTCCAACAGATTAACGGCCTGATGAATCAAACCGGAAAAATCGACGGCATTTTCATCTTTCAACGCTTTTTTCCAGGCTTTTAACAACGGCGCCATCAGCCGAACCCGCTGTTGAAACAATGGCCGAATATCTTCTGAAGCCTGTTCAATCATTTCAGCCTGACTGCCGCCATGCATGCGCATCAATCCCAGCCAGCGCTCCAGGCGCCCCGCAAGCCGTTCAGCCAATGCGCGATCATGCCAGAAATCACCGTCGGGCAGGTCCCACGCCAGTTCTTCCGTGAGCCATTGCCGCCAGCCCTTCGCCTGTGTTTTTTTCTCGGTACACTGTTGCTGCCAGTTTTTTATCAGCAACTCACGTCGCTTTTTACTGTCGCTTTCCAGTTGACTGATCATCGGTGCTTTCCGGCTGCTCTGCTGGATAATATGCAACGCCAGCGCATGGAAGGTCTTGGCTTGAATCTCTTCCGTATGCAAACGTGACTGAATACGTTCATTCATTTCTTCCGCTGCTTTGCGGCCAAATGCCAACAGCAGAATTTGATCGGGCGTTGCTTCCCCACGATGCAGCAACCAGGCGGCACGAGCGACCAGCACGGAGGTTTTGCCACTACCGGCGCCAGCAAGCACCAACACGGCCTCTTCACCATTGATGACCGCCATACACTGGGCGCGATTCAACGGCGTGGTTTCCACCGACTGGAAGAATGCCTGTTGCTCCACCAGCACTCGCGCCATCCACGCCTGATTACATTTCGTCCGCTCCTGGTTTCCGTGATCCAACCATTGCAGGCAAAGCCGGTAGTTATCGCGACAATCATCAAATTCGTCCAGACGGACGACGGGAAGCGGCAGCGAGGCAAAAGTGCTGTGAATATCTTCCTGTAAACGGGCAAGCGCCTTGCGGCTGAACCAGCCATCCTGCTGGGTCAGCACATGAATATCATGCGCCTGCTTTTGCAGCACGCCTGCGCTTACCTGGCTCATTTCCTTGCTCCAGTCTTGCCAGGATTTCAATAAATAACGAAAGAACGCCTGTGTTTCCTGCCACTCCGTTCCGTGCAATCGCACCACTTTATGCTCGGGCAGTTCAAACTCCAGTTCTCCCCATACCAACCCGCGTTTACAGTGAATGTTAATAAGTTGATTAAAGGGGATAATGTATTCATGCCTGTCACCACTCACCTCGACGCCGGCATTAAGCAGCCTCACCCGGTTATAAGGATGCTGCGCCAAATGTTTACCTAAAGAGGTAGATTTAAGTTCCATTATGTTTGCGCCATAAAATTATGAGATGTTACTCGCTATCACCGTAGTCTACCTGTTATCGGTATTTACGCTCTACCCTTAAAAACAGGTTGGGATATCCTGACACTTGATGTGATAATTCTTTTATCATCATAGGCTTTGGTTACCCTGGAAATGCAGGAGAGATTATGCGCACAGTATTGAACATTCTGAATTTCGTACTGGGAGGTTTTTTCACCACACTATGCTGGCTGCTGGCGACAGTGGTGAGTGTTCTATTGATCTTTACGCTACCGCTAACCCGCTCGTGCTGGGAAATCACCAAACTATCATTGCTGCCTTACGGCAACGAGGCCATTCACATCAATGAACTGCGCCCGGAAGAGAAAAATCCGGTTCTCAATGCGGGCGGTTCGTTGCTGAATATCTTCTGGTTTATTTTCTTTGGCTGGTGGTTGTGTCTGTCACATATCGTTACCGGTATTACGCAATGTATCACTATCATTGGCATTCCTGTGGGCATCGCCAATTTTAAAATCGCCGCCATCGCGTTATGGCCCGTTGGACGTCGCGTGGTGTCCGTTGAAGTAGCGCAGGCGGCACGTGAAGAAAACGCGCGGCGCCAGTTTCGTTAATCATACCAGAGGATAGACCGTTGCTCACTTTTTCGTCTGGTATCCGCCGCTATACCTATAACAGCAATTGGCTATATAACATCCGCATTCTTATTGCCTTTACCGGTGCGGCCGCCGTTCCCTGGTGGTTTGATCAACCAACCGCCACTATCCCGTTAACGCTGGGCGTGGTGGCAGCGGCCCTGGCGGATCTGGACGATCGTCTGACAGGACGTCTGCGTAATCTGTTTATTACGCTGACCTGTTTTTTTATTGCTTCGGTTTCCATAGAGCTTCTCTTCCCTTACCCCTGGCTATTTGGTCTGGGGCTGGCGTTATCAACCTGCGGTTTTATTTTGCTTGGGGCATTAGGGCAACGTTATGCCACCATCGCCTTTGGCGCGTTACTCATCGCGGTCTATACCATGCTGGGGATATCACTCTACAGCACCTGGTATCAGCAACCCATCATGCTGCTGATCGGCGCTTCCTGGTATAATCTGCTTACCCTGCTTGGGCATCTGATTTTTCCTATCCGCCCTTTGCAAGATAATCTGGCGCAGTGTTATCAACAACTGGCTCGATATCTGGACGCGAAAGCCAATTTGTTTGATCCAGATATTGAGGACAAAACCGATCAGCCGCTCATTGACGTCGCCATGGTAAATAGCCAGTTGGTCGCCACATTGAATCAAACAAAATCATCGCTACTTACCCGACTGCGCGGAGACCGCGGTCAGCGAGGGACGCGACGGACGTTACATTATTATTTCGTGGCTCAGGACATCCATGAGCGTGCCAGTTCATCCCATGTGTACTATCCGCAACTGCGAGAAAAATTTCGCTACAGCGATCTCCTGTTCCGTTTCCAACGCCTGCTTTCCATGCAGGCCCGCGCCTGTCAGCAACTGGCGCAATCCATTTTATTACGCGATAAGTATCAACATGATAGCCGGATAGAACGGGCTTTCGTGCATCTTGAATCCGCAGTTAAGCGCGCCTCGGAAAGCCAAAGTACCGATACCTCGCAAATAAAGGCCTTGCAGTACTTGCTGAACAATCTACGGGCGATTGATGCGCAGCTTTCAACGATAGAATCAGAACAGGCAATCGAACGGGAAAGTAATCCTGAGAATACCTTAGCGGATGACAAAATCACCAGCTGGAGCGATATTCGCCTGAGGATCAGTCGCCATCTGACACCACAGTCAGCGCTGTTTCGTCATGCCATCCGCATGTCGGTATTGCTCTGTAGCGGTTATGCCTTTATTCAGGTCACCGGTATGGAGCATGGTTACTGGATCCTGCTGACCAGCCTGTTTGTCTGCCAACCTAACTACAATGCGACGCGGCGCAGGCTGGCGTTGAGAATCATCGGTACATTGACAGGTATTCTGCTCGGCTTGCCCATTTTGTACTTTGTGCCTTCGCTGGAGGGACAACTGATCTTGATCGTTATCAGCGGCGTACTGTTTTTTGCCTTCCGAAACGTACAATATGCACATGCCACCATGTTTATTACCCTATTGGTATTGTTGTGTTTTAATCTGTTGGGTGAAGGATATGAAGTCGCCGCGCCGCGTGTCATTGATACGTTGCTGGGCTGCGCCATTGCCTGGGCAGCGGTCAGTTTTATCTGGCCGGATTGGTGTTTTCGCGGGCTGCCAGCGGTTATCAATAAAACACTGCTTGCCAATGGCCGCTATCTTAATGCCATTATGCTGCAATACCGTGAGGGGAAAGATAATAGCCTGGACTACCGTATTGCGCGCCGCGATGCCCACAACTGTGATGCAGAATTAGCCTCAGTGGTTTCCAATATGTCATCAGAACCCCACGCCATCAGAAACAAATTGGATAGCGCTTTTCGCTTTATGTGTCTGAATCACACGTTGCTGAGCTATATCTCTACGCTGGGCGCACACCGGGAAAAAATCACCTCTCCAGAAATTCTACAATTACTGGATGACGTGGTTCGCTATGTGGATGACGCATTGCATCATGATGAGACAGAAATCCCGCGCATCAACCAGGGGCTGAATGCCATGATGAGCCGCATTCAATCCCTGTCCGCAGAGCCTGGCAGTAAAGAATTATTGATTCTTCAACAGGTTGGGCTACTTGTTGAACTATTACCCGAACTTACTCAACTAAAAAACCGCATGATTAAGTTGCAAAATAGTTAGCATAAAAATGCCACTTGCTCAGTGCTTATGCCCTTTGAAAAAAGACTCGGCATTGCGCTCATACCATTCCAGTAATTCATTACGTATCCTGATCGGGAGGGCGGCCTGATGCGTTCCACATATCGCCCCAGCCAGCGCCAGGAGTATATTTACGCTGAGATTGGCGCTGACGGCACGCAGTTTCAGATAACTTGTTTTGGCGCCGCACTGCTGTAGTTCATCAATATTCCTGATGCCAGCCTTCCATAGTAAGCGCTCAAGATCGTGGTTCAAGTTAGGTAAATCCTTTAAACGTCCACTACTGTTTTTAGCGGCTTTATCATACTGGGCGCCCGCTAACGACATTCTGGCAAACTGCAACAGTTGCAAATGATTTCTCCAGAGCGATTCATCGACCAGATAGTAATTCAACTCAATGGGTATGCCACGCTTGGTATACACCAGATGCGGCATATTGCGCTCATGGAAAAGTGCTATGTCTTTTTTACTTGCTCGCAGGTACAGCTCGCCTGCTAATACAACCCCAAAGATTATTTTATTTGCTGCAATGCTGTAGCCACCAAACTGAGAACGGGAAGTTATATCTCCCAAAGACGCAAAGTAACGCTTAGATTGCAAAATCCTTTTTTCGCATAAATGTTTCATTACTGTAACCCTTAGTATTGAAATAACCTGTCCCTGTTAAATTGGAATATCAATAACAGGAACAAGTAATTAAACACAGGGTACACGTGGCTTCAAACACAAAATGAACTTGCCGGATGTTGCATTTGGAATATGCGAAGCGCTTTGAAAAAAATCAGGTTGATTTTCATTTATACAGCAGTTACTGTATATGCATACAGTAACACTATGGGTAGAACTCATTATGCGTACTCAACCGCTCAGCGTTTACAACGCACAACAATCAAGGCTTGCGAATAACCCTCGTCCTGCGGATTCATCTGCATCCTGTGGGGGAATAATCAGTGAAATCGTTTATAACGCCGAACAGCCAATTGTTACGCATTTATTACTACCTTTGTTACAGCAATTAGGCGCACAGTCACGTTGGCTGCTTTGGCTATCACCACAACAAAAACTGAGTCGTCCCTGGTTACAACAATCGGGGTTGCCGCTGGATAAAATCGTTCAATTGCATCATATCAGTCCTATACTGACGGTAGATGCAATGGAAAAAGCGTTGCTGACAGGCAATTACAGTGCCGTACTATGCTGGTTAACAGATGATTTGACAGAAGAAGAAAGGGTCAGGTTGCGTCAGGCGGCACAAGTTGGCAATACGTATGGCTTCATTATGCGACCGGAAACCCCGAATCGCGGCCCCTATAGACTCTTTCCGA
The DNA here is from genome assembly GCF_025840185.1 of Brenneria izbisi. Classification (GTDB taxonomy): domain Bacteria; phylum Pseudomonadota; class Gammaproteobacteria; order Enterobacterales; family Enterobacteriaceae; genus Brenneria; species Brenneria izbisi. Next base: position 18,382 of record NZ_JAMPJU010000001.1, on the reverse strand, counting down.
GCCTAAAAATTCACTCAACATTGTATCATTAAGTAAATTAAGAAATTTCTTAGTCATTTTCAGGGTTAAATGCCGTTTACCCCGGCACAGCCTTATTCCAGAGGCGTCGGTACGGATCAAGCAAAACAAAAAATTCATATTATCTGTCAAAATCATCTACTATTTGTTAGCAAGTGTGAATGAATTGCTCGTTTTTACATGATGCGAGTCACATCATACTTGTAACTTTTCCATCACGTTGTAGACTTTAACTCGCTGGAGTTGCTCTTTTATAACGTCAGTTGACTGACAGTGAGTCATAAAATAAGAGCAAAAAATTCCTATTAAAGGATTTTAACCAAAGGTCAATTAGCTTAACCGAGTTAATAGCCGATTTGGATGATAAATGAGGCGTACAAAATGAAAAAAACAGCTATCGCAATTGCAGTGGCACTGGCTGGCTTCGCTACCGTAGCGCAGGCCGCTCCGAAAGATAATACCTGGTATGTAGGTGGTAAACTGGGTGTATCTCAATTCCACGACACCGGTTTCTACGGAAACGGTTATGAAGGTATTAACAACAACCCTATCAAAAGCAAATTAGGCGCAGGTGCTTTCGTTGGTTATCAGGCCAACCCTTACCTGGGTTTTGAAATGGGCTATGATTGGCTGGGCCGTCTGAAATATGCCGGTTCCTCAACGTCAAACACTGACAGTGCAAGCTTCAAAGCACAGGGTATTCAACTGGCTGCCAAACTGAGCTACCCGGTTATGTCTGATCTGGACGTTTATACCCGTTTAGGTGGTATGGTATGGCGTACTGACAGCCATGCCGCACAAGGCGGCTTTGACCGTAACAACGACGATACCGGCGTTTCTCCGTTGGCGGCAATCGGTGTTGAATACGCATTCGACAGAAACTGGGCTGCCCGTGTGGATTACCAGTGGGTCAGCAACATCGGTGACGCAGGTACAGTCGGCGCTCGTCCTGACAACCTGCTGATGAGCGTTGGTGTTTCTTACCGTTTCGGTCAGGATGACGCTTATGTCGCTCCGGCACCAGCCCCGGCTCCGGCTCCAGTTGTTGAAACCAAACGTTTCACGCTGAAATCTGACGTTCTGTTCAACTTCAACAAAGCAACGCTGAAACCAGAAGGCCAGCAATCTCTGGATCAACTGTACTCTCAGTTGAGCTCTATGGATCCTAAAGATGGTTCCGTTGTGGTTCTGGGCTTCACTGACCGTTTAGGTTCAGAACAATACAACCAGGGCCTGTCTGAAAAACGTGCTCAGAGCGTAGTTGATTACCTGATCGCTAAAGGTATCCCAGCGAATAAAATCTCTGCTCGTGGTCACGGTGAATCCAACCCGGTTACCGGTTCTACTTGTGACAACGTGAAACCGCGTGCTGCACTGATCGAGTGTCTGGCTCCGGATCGTCGCGTAGAGATCGAAGTTAAGGGCATCAAAGACGTGGTAACTCAGCCTCAGGCTTAAGTTATTGACGAAAAAAACCTCGCTTCGGCGAGGTTTTTTTGTTTAACGTCTCATGAACATCAATACCACTAAAGATTACCTTTCTTTATTCAGCATGGCTTCAAGCCCTTGCTTTAATGATGACATCTGACTGGCATACTTTTCTTTATGCTCCGCGTCTTCTATCAGTTGAACTATCGTTTCCGATAACGTATTCCCACGCCGCTGCGCTAATCCCGCCAACCTCTGCCAGACCAGATACTCCAGATCAATTGATTTCTTGCGGGTATGCTGATGTTCGGCATTGAAATGGCGTTTACGCCTCGCACGAATCGTTTGCTTCATGCGGTTTTCCAATGCCGGATTCATACACTGCTCAATCCACTCCTGCACCTTCACAGGTTGATTTTCCATTTTCAACAGTAAATTTACCGCTTCATCTGCCGCGCTTTGTTCCATAAAACGGGTGATTTCCTCACCTTCGCGGTGTTTTTTCACCAGATATTTCCATTTCCACCCACACTCAAGATTTTCTAATTGTTGATATTTCATATTAAATTCTTCAGTGACCGTGTAACGTTCTACATAGAATAACAGTTTTTTGACAAAGTAGACCTTCTTCACCTTCTTTTTAAGGCTATTTCTTATACAACTCAAGCCTTCATTCTTGATAGGGCGACTCTCCTTCTGTGCAGCCCGCATTATTCTTGTATAATCACGCTTTTCCTTCAGACGACTAAATTTGATACTTTGACCAGTAACCGACTTGCATGGCAGCATTTACTGCCCGACAACACGCCTTATCAAACATTGTTCACTCAGGCAGCACAACTTGCGCCTGCTGAATTCTCCGCCATTCAACCTCGTCTGGCTGACAGTTTGACGCTTTTTTGCCATTCTCGTGCGCCCTCTCGCTTCATGCTGCTAAAAGCACAGGAAAATAGCGAGTATATGGCGCTGATAGCCAATGCGGTGAATGCCATCAGGTCAGAGGCCAGCGAATTGTACGGCAGTCGATACGTGGTTGAGGGCCGCCACGTCCGTGTTGAACCAGCAACGCAAGCCGATGATAATTTTGCCGCACAGCACGCCTGCTGTTATCAGGAATGGATTGAGCCAGAGCAGTTATTTGGTTGTGTTCGGTATTTTCAGGATGAGATCACACTTCATCCTGGATTGATTCATCAGGTCAATGGCGGCACATTGATACTGTCTGCCAGATCATTGCTGGCTCAGCCATTAATGTGGTTGCGTCTGAAACAGACCATCACTGAAGGAATATATCGTTGGCAATCGCCGGATGAGCGAAAACCGTTGCCTGTCGATATACCGCCAATGCCATTGAACGTTCGTTTGATTATCCTGGGCGATCGGGAAAGCCTGGGTGACATTCACGACATGGAGCCAGAGCTAGGCAGCCTGGCGGTTTATGGCGAGTTTGAAGCACAGTTGCAGCTTATTGATGCCGATGATATGGAACGTTGGTGTGCCTACATCAATTCACTGTGTCAGGAAAATCAACTGCCTTTGTTATCGGCTGATGCATGGCCTGAATTCGTCAATCTGTCCGTGCGCTATAGTGGTGACCAGAGTTGCCTGCCGTTGTGTCCGCTATGGCTGACGCATCAGCTAAAATATGTCGCACTCTACGCTCAAGATCAGGAAATCAGCGCTCAGACACTGATTAACGCGGTAGCAGCCCGTCGCTGGCGCGAGGGTTATCTCTACGAGCGTATGCAGGATGAGATAGAACTGGGCCAGATTTTGATCGAAACCGAAGGATATGTTGTCGGACAGGTCAACGGTCTTTCCGTACTGGAATATCCCGGCTATCCCATTATGTTTGGTGAGCCGACGCGCATTAGTTGTGTGGTTCATCCTGGCGACGGTGAATTTACCGACGTTGAGCGAAAAGCAGAGCTTGGCGGCAATCTGCATGCCAAAGGCATGATGATTATGCAGGCATTTTTGATTGCCGAACTTCAACTTGATCAGCAATTCCCTTTATCCGCATCCATGGTGTTTGAACAATCCTATGGCGAAGTTGATGGAGACAGCGCTTCACTGGCGGAACTCAGCGCTTTTATCAGTGCGCTTTCCTTGCAACCGATTAATCAACAGATTGCCGTAACCGGTTCGGTCGATCAGTTTGGTCATGTACAACCAATTGGCGGGATAAATGAAAAAATCGAAGGTTTCTTTGAAGTTTGTCAACGCCGTGGTCTGACCGGTCAGCAAGGTGTAATCCTGCCTGCGGCGAATCGGCGTCATTTGTGTTTGCAGCAGGATGTGGTTGCCGCCGTTCGTGATGGGCATTTCCACCTTTACCCGGTAGAAATGGCATCAGAAGCGATATCGTTACTGACGAATGTCGCTTACGATGACGAACACCAGCCAAGTTTACTGGCAGCCATTCGGGAGCGAATCGGCCAGTTAAATCCTCAGGAACGGCGACGCTTCCCCTGGTTTTTCCGCTAACTGAACTGGTTTAACCAGACGTAACGGACTTGCCCGGCGTACAGGTGTACGCTAACCTGCGTGCTTCAATAAAATAAGGCTTACAGAGAACATGGTAGATAAACGCGAATCCTATACAAAAGAAGATCTTCTTGCCTCCAGCCGCGGTGAACTGTTTGGCCCACAAGGACCACAGTTACCAGCCCCGAACATGTTGATGATGGATCGGGTGGTAAAAATGACCGAAGATGGCGGTCACCATGGCAAAGGCTATGTGGAAGCCGAACTGGATATCACCCCTGATCTGTGGTTTTTTGGCTGTCATTTCATTGGCGATCCCGTTATGCCGGGCTGCCTGGGTCTGGATGCCATGTGGCAGTTAGTCGGCTTCTATTTGGGCTGGCTGGGCGGCGAAGGTAAAGGACGCGCGCTGGGCGTGGGTGAAGTGAAGTTCACCGGGCAGGTATTGCCGACAGCGAAAAAAGTGACTTATCGTATCCACTTCAAGCGCGTTATTAATCGTCGTCTGGTCATGGGGATTGCTGATGGCGAAGTCTTGGTAGATGGTCAGTTAATCTATACCGCGAATGAGCTCAAAGTCGGGTTATTCAAAGATACCAGCGCCTTCTGATCGCCATAACGGGCGACACATTCCTGTTTCGCCCGTTGTCTTATTCTCGCCATCTTGTGGCAAATTCGTTTACTTCTGGTGGTTTATTTGGTTGTTCATTTCATCGGCGATGGACTGACGCACATCCTGAGGGATCTTCAGCGATGTTGCCAGCGCATCCAGATAGCTTTTCTCCATGAAATGATCAACATCGATCACCGCGCTGCTGAGGAAATACACTTCCAGCGCTTCTTCCTCATTTTTCACGTCCCTGGCCAACAATTCAGGATCCAACGGCTGCGCGATAGCTTCCTGCACCCATTGCTGCGCCTCTTGGCCCAGTTGCAGTTGCTGGATATTTTCATCAATACGCTGTTTCTCGATATCGTCAATGTGACCATCGCTCTTGGCGGCAAAGACTAATGCCTGAATCAGACGACGCGCCCGCACATTTTCGGGCGATGCCTGTACGCCAAATTGCGGATCATCCTGATGCGTGTCGCGCACACGCTTCTTATACTGATTCCACAGCACAACGCCTGCCGCGGCGCTGCCGCCGATAATCAACGCATTTTTTCCCAACGACCCCATCATTTTCCGGGCCGATTTGTTCGACAGCAGAACGCCTGCCAACCCACCAAATGCGGCGGGTTTCAACATATCGCCCAAATTACCATTGCTGCGACCTTGAAGGCCGCCTTTCTTATTGCTACCGGAGTTCAATAAATTTTGAATCTGTTGCATCCAGTTGTTCATTTTTCTACCTCAGGAAATGGGGGGCCGATTTTATACCTGCCCCATAGTAATAGCCCTGAAGACATTTTTTGTCAGGTTGTGTATATCAATGAAAAGTATAAGCGCAAATCAGCAATCCAGTCGGCGCCGCATGACTAAAGGCGTCTTACCGGCGCTTCACCCGCGACATAATAAGCAACCTGACTACGGGGCAAAGGTTGACGACCACGAATTCGATCGGCAATCTTTTCCGCCATCATGATGGTCGTTGCATTCAGATTGCCAGTGATAATTTGCGGCATGATGGATGCATCAACCACCCGTAAGGCTTCGACGCCATGGACGCGGCCTTGTCCATCCACCACCGCCATCTCATCTTCTCCCATCTTGCACGAGCAGGATGGATGGAATGCTGTTTCGGCATGAGCACGAATGAACGCATCAAGCTCCTCATCGGTTTGCACGCTGTCGCCGGGACTGATTTCACGACCACGGTATTTATCCAATGCAGGTTGCGACATGATTTCGCGCGTGATGCGGATCGCATCGCGGAACTCTCGCCAGTCCTGCTCAGTCGACATATAATTGAATAAAATACTCGGGTGATCATGCGCATGTCTGGATTTCACCCGAATGCGCCCGCGACTCGGAGAACGCATCGATCCAACATGCGCCTGAAAGCCATGTTCTTTTACTGCATTGCTGCCGTTGTAATTAATGGCGACTGGTAGAAAATGATATTGAATGTTTGGCCAGGCGAACGCTTCGCTGCTACGAATAAAGCCCCCCGCCTCAAACTGGTTACTGGCGCCAATCCCCGTTCCTTTGAACAACCACTCAGCACCAATCATCGGCTGGTTGAACCACTGGAGCGCCGGATAAAGCGATACCGGTTCTTTACAGGCGTATTGCAGATACATCTCCAAATGATCTTGCAGATTCTCACCCACGCCTGGTAAATCATGCACGACAGGAATAGCCAATCTGTTCAGCCATTCCGCCGGCCCAACGCCCGAACGTTGCAGGATTTGTGGTGACGCGATAGCTCCCGCACACAGTAATACTTCACGGCGCGCGTGCGCTGTCTGAATATCAGTGCTATTACCTTTAAAGTAATTGACGCCCACAGCCCGTTTACCTTCAAAGATAATGATATCGGTTAGCGCATGTGTCACAATCGTCAGATTCTGACGATCACGCGCCTGATCAAGATAGCCTCTCGCGGTACTCGCTCGACGCCCATTGGGTGTGACAGTGCGATCCATCGGGCCAAATCCTTCCTGCTGGTAGCCATTGAGATCATCGGTTTGCGGGTAACCCGCCTGAACCCCCGCCTCCACCATCGCGTGAAACAGTTCATTATTGCCGGTTTTTGGCGTGGTGACGCTGACAGGCCCTTCTTCGCCATGATACTCATTCGCGCCAATATCACGCGTTTCTGCTTTACGGAAATAAGGCAGGCAATCCAGATAACTCCAGTCGGCCAAACCAGGCATCGTCGCCCAGTTGTCGAAATCCATCGCATTGCCCCGGATATAACACATGCCGTTAATCAGCGATGATCCGCCCAATCCTTTTCCGCGGCCGCACTCCATACGGCGATTATTCATATGCGGTTCGGGATCGGTTTCATAGGCCCAGTTATAACGGCGGCCCTGTAGCGGGTAAGCCAGCGCCGCCGGCATCTGTGTACGAAAATCCAGCCGGTAATCAGGCCCGCCTGCCTCAAGCAGCAATACGGTGACATCGCGATCTTCCGTTAAACGGGTCGCCAGTACGTTACCCGCCGAGCCCGCCCCGATAATAATGTAATCATATTCCATTGGCTCTCCTCTTCTACGCTTAAAATACCGAGCTAAATTCACCCAGTTCAATCTGTATTGATTTGATTTGCGTATAGTGTTCCAACGTTGTGACGCCATTTTCACGCCCGACACCGGAATGTTTGTAACCGCCCACAGGCATTTCAGCCGGTGACTCGCCCCATGTATTAATCCAGCAGATGCCGGCTTGTAGTTGATGGATGCTCCGATGAGCACGATTCAGATCGCGGGTCACTATCCCCGCCGCCAGACCATATTCGGACGCATTGGCCCGGCGAATAGCCTCTTCTTCATCGCCATAGCTCAAAATACTCATGACAGGGCCGAAGATTTCCTCGCGGACGATCTGCATATCATCCTGACAATCGGTAAACACGGTGGGTGCGACATACGCGCCTTGCGCATAGGCGGGTTCGCTAAGAGCGTATCCACCGGTAAGCACCCGCGCGCCCGCGCGCTTGCCTGCCTCGATATAACGTAGGACGGATTCCCGATGGGTAAAGCTGACCAACGGACCAAAATTCACGGCGTTATCGGTTGGATCGCCAATCCGCATACGCTGCACGCGCGCCAGGATTTTTTGTTCGAATGACGCTTTTAACGCATGAGGGATAAACACTCGCGTACCGTTGGTGCATACCTGTCCCGAACTGAAAAAGTTCGCCATCATTGCGATATCCGCTGCTTTATCCAGATCGGCATCATCAAAAATAATCAGCGGTGATTTGCCGCCAAGCTCCATCGTCACCTCTTTCAGCGTCGAGCCTGCCGCATCCGCCATCACGCGTTTTCCGCTGGCAACGCCGCCGGTGAATGAAACTTTGGCAATACCGGGATGGGTAGTCAGCGCCTGTCCGACGGATTTTCCCGTTCCGGTCAGTACGTTGAAGACACCATCCGGCAACCCGGCCTGCGTATATATTTCCGCCAGCTTCAACGCCGTCAGCGAGGTGACTTCACTTGGCTTGAATATCATGGCGTTGCCCGCCGCCAGCGCCGGCGCCGATTTCCACAGCGCTATCTGGATGGGATAATTCCATGCGCCAATGCCAGCCACTACGCCCAGAGGTTCTCGACGAGTATAGACAAATGCGTTTTCACGCAGCGGGATCTGCTGGCCTTCGAGCATGGGGATTAATCCAGCGTAATACTCCAGCACGTCCGCGCCGGTCACGATATCGACAGCACGGGTTTCTGACAGCGGCTTGCCCGTATCATGCGTTTCAATCAATGCCAGTTCATCATTACGTTCGCGCAAAATAGCTACCGCACGCATCAAAATGCGTGAACGCGCCATTGCCGTCATCGCGCCCCAGACTTTTTGCCCTGCGGTAGCCGCGGTGACCGCCCGATCCACATCTTCGCTTGTCGCTGCCTGAATCTGAGCGATAACGTCGCCATTGGCGGGATTTATTGCATCCAATCGATCATTGCCGGTGCTATCGACATAGGCCCCATTAATATAGAGCCGCTGTAAACCATAATGTGACATAACTACTCCCGTCTGATTGCGGTCCTGGCCGCCAGGTTCAAGCGCCAGCCAGTTGTTGTTCGATGTATTGATAAGTAATGTGCAATGCCTCATCCCGGTTGAATTTCTCCCCACTGAGCGCGCTACGTAACCATAGTCCATCAATCAACCCAGCCAAGCCTTTGGCTGCTATACGCGCCCTCTCCCGCGCCATGCAACGGCCAAATTCGACGCACAAGTTGGAATACAGTCGCCGACTGTTCACCTGTTGCAAACGATAAAGCATCGGGGAATGCATACTGCACGCCCAAAACGCCAACCAGGTTTTCATGGCCGCGCTGTTGATTTGGCTGTCATCAAAATTACCTGCGGCAATGGCCCGTAAACGTTCGCACGGCGTGTGCTGCTCAAGTGCCTGCATTCTCCGTTTGACCGCCAAACCCAGGTGATTAATCAGATAGCGCATAGTGGCTTCCAGCAGGCCGTTCTTGTCACGGAAATAATGGCTGATGATGCCGTTCGATACGCCAGCGCGACGGGCTATCTGCGCGATGGACGCATCATGCATCCCGACTTCATTGATCGTGGACAGCGTCGCCTCAATAAGTTGTCTTCGTCGGATAGGCTGCATTCCAATTTTAGGCATGGCACGACTCCTGGATTTTTGTGTCGCAAATCATCATCAGAGGCTATTTTTTATGATCCATCGCCATTCATTAAACTTATTTTTGATTGAACGTTCAATTAAAAATGAATATATTTTATTGTCAAAACGTTAAATGTTTGTATTACTTATAGTCGAAAGCATTTGATTTGCAGGTGATAAATCTCATTTAAAGTCAAAATTTGAATTTTTATTCTGCCGTCATTTTCACAGGTAAGCGTACTCAGCGGATGTCCTGCGCAAGCTATCTTGATATGCGCTAAGCACGCTTTGCTGAAGAAATTGACTGGAGGTTCGTAAAGCGTAACGCAGGGGATAACCATGCCAGCATCCGATATCACGACCAAATCCACTCAGGATCGCCTTAATCCTGTCGTGTTCTATACATCAGCGGGGTTAATCCTTACTTTCTCGCTGATGACCATTTTTTTTAACGACATCGCCAATATATGGATTACTCGCACCCTCAACTGGGTATCCGCCACATTCGGGTGGTACTATCTGCTGGCCGCTACGCTCTATATCGTCTTTGTGATTTTTATTGCGTCATCCCGTTTTGGTACGATCAAACTTGGGCCGGAACAGTCCAAACCCGAATTTAGTCTGTTAAGCTGGGCCGCCATGTTGTTCGCGGCGGGGATCGGCATTGACCTGATGTTTTTTTCCGTCGCCGAGCCCATTACCCAGTACATGATGCCGCCAGAAGGACAGGGACAAACGCTGGAAGCTGCTCGACAGGCGATGGTATGGACGCTATTTCACTACGGACTGACCGGTTGGTCGATGTATGCGCTGATGGGCATCGCGCTGGGTTACTTCAGCTATCGCTATAATCTACCACTGACAATCCGCTCGGCGCTCTACCCCATTTTTGGTAAACGCATTAACGGCCCGATCGGACACAGCGTGGATATCGCAGCCGTACTCGGCACCATTTTCGGTATCGCCACCACCCTGGGCATTGGCGTGGTACAGCTTAATTATGGTTTAAAGGTACTATTCCAGATCCCGGAAAACCTCACGGTACAGGCGTCGTTGATCCTACTTTCGGTTATCATGGCGACGGTCTCCGTTACCTCCGGGGTCAACCGCGGCATTCGTTTCCTATCGGAATTGAATGTGCTTCTCGCGTTGGGATTAATACTTTTTCTGCTGTTCTGGGGTGATACCGCGTTTTTGCTCAATGCGCTGGTGCTGAACGTGGGTGACTATATCAACCGATTCACCGGAATGACGTTGAATAGTTTTGCGTTTGATCGTCCAACGGAATGGATGAATAGCTGGACGCTGTTTTTCTGGGCCTGGTGGGTCGCCTGGGCGCCGTTCGTCGGCCTGTTTCTGGCGCGTATTTCACGTGGCCGCACCATTCGACAATTCGTTGTCGGCACCCTGATTATCCCGTTTGTGTTCACCCTGTTGTGGTTGTCCATTTTTGGCAACAGCGCGCTGTATCAGGTCATTCATGGCAATCTCGATTTTGCCAACGAGGTGATTCAATATCCAGAACGCGGATTCTATAGTCTGCTGGCGCAGTATCCCGCTTTTAGCCTGAGCGCTTCCGTCGCTACCATTACCGGGCTATTGTTTTATGTTACGTCGGCAGATTCCGGTTCGCTGGTGTTGGGCAACTTTACTTCTCGTTTGGCCGACATTAATAATGATGCACCAAACTGGCTGCGTATTTTCTGGTCTGTCGCTATCGGTCTGCTGACGCTGGCCATGCTGATGACCAATGGCGTGTCCGCGTTACAGAACACCACCGTGATTATGGGGTTACCTTTCAGCTTCGTTATTTTCTTCATCATGGCGGGTTTATATAAATCGCTGCGGGTAGAAGATTATCGCAAAGCCAGCGCCTTGCAATCCTTCGCACCGATGCCTATATCGGGCGATGATCGCCTGAACTGGAAACAACGAATTTCACGCGTGATGAATTTTCCCGGTACGACCTATACCCAGAAAATGCTGGATAATGTCTGTGCCCCCGCCATGCAGGATGTTGCTCATGAATTGACGTTGCGCGGCGCCCATGTGCAGGTTAACGAACTTCCTCCGGTTGAAGACGAACGGCTTAACCATCTTGAACTTCTGGTCGATTTAGGCGATGAGCAGAACTTTCTGTATCAAATCTGGCCTCAACGCTATAGCATCCCGGCGTTCACCTATCGGGCACGCTCTGGAAAATCACATTACTATCGTCTGGAAACGTTCTTGCTGGAAGGAAGTCAAGGGAATGATTTGATGGACTACAGCAAGGAGCAGGTTATTAATGACATTCTGGATCAGTACGAACGTCACCTGAACTTCCTGCATATCAACCGGGAATCGCCCGGCAACACCCTGACGTTCCCCGACGCCTGACCCTTGCTGATATGGCGCTGTGATACAGCGCCATAAATACAATATTATCAATTAATTACTTCGAACGTTTTCCTTCTTTTTTATTCTCGCTGACAGCAATTTCATCGCATTCTACGCGTCACGACTCATTCTTTGACGTGACGGTTTGCGCTTTATTTTTGAAACGGTATACTGATTAAATTAAATTGAAATACAGTTTTAAAAAATGTACTTGTCCGTCATAAAAAAGGAACGAACATGAAAATTGCATTGATTAACGAGAACAGTCAAGCCGCTAAAAACGCGATTATTGCCGCAGCACTGAGCAAAGCCGTTGAACCTCTGGGCCACACTGTATACAACTACGGTCAATACACGGTAGAAGACGCCGCACAGCTTACCTACATTCAGAACGGCATTCTGGCCGCCATCCTGCTCAATGCCGGCGCCGCTGATTTCGTGGTAACTGGTTGTGGTACTGGTCAGGGCGCAATGTTGGCCTGTAATGCATTCCCTGGCGTACTTTGCGGGCTGGCTGTTGACCCTTCTGATGCTTACCTGTTCTCCCAGATCAACAACGGCAACGCGATATCTCTGCCGTATGCCAAAGGTTTCGGCTGGGGCGCGGAATTGAATCTGGAAAACTTGTTCACCCAGTTGTTCAAAGAAGAAGGCGGTAAAGGCTACCCCAGCGATCGCGTTGCGCCGCAACAGCGCAACAAAAAGATTCTTGATGCCGTGAAAGCCGTCGCCTTTAACGATTTGATTACTATCCTGAAAAATTTGGATCAGGATCTGGTAAAAGGCACCATCGCAGGCCCTAAATTTCAGGAATATTTCTTCGCAAACAGCAAGGATGAAGTCCTGACCCGCTTCATCAAAAGTCTGTTGGCTTAACTAAGCTCACTTAGCATGCAAAAAGTCACAAACAAGAGCGCTTGTGACTTTTTTATTGCCTTCTTCCCTGTGTTTTCATGGTGACTTTTCCTGCTTTCTGATTATTGCCCTCTCGTCAACGTTCAATGCTTAACCAGATGTTCCAAAACAGATAAATACTACTTGACCGAAGTAGAGCGACTCCCTATAGTAGCGCCCCGTTGCCGTCTACACGGCAACAATCCGGTGAGGTGTCCGAGAGGCTGAAGGAGCACGCCTGGAAAGTGTGTATACGTGAAAACGTATCGAGGGTTCGAATCCCTCCCTCACCGCCATATAGATAAAAAAACGCCCTTGACGCAAGTCAGGGGCGTTTTTTTGTTATCCCGCCGGCGCGGGGATCCCGCTAGTGGTTAATCATAGGCATTAAGCGTCCGCTGACACAGTTCAGAGCGAACACAATCCTGCTTACCAAAAGAGACGATACCGATTAAATCATCTTCGGCAAACCGCTCAAGGGCGTCGCGTAACCCGGATTTAACCCCTGAGGGCAAATCACATTGTGTGACATCGCCATTCACAATTACCGTCACATTCTCTCCCAAACGCGTCAGGAACATTTTCATTTGGTTCACCGTCACGTTTTGCGCTTCATCCAGAATAACCACCGCATTCTCAAAAGTCCGCCCGCGCATATAGGCAAACGGCGCAATCTCTACTTTGGCTATTTCCGGTCGTAAACAATACTGCATGAATGATGCCCCCAATCTCCGCAACAATACGTCATATACCGGGCGGAAATAAGGGGCGAATTTTTCGGCAATATCGCCCGGTAAAAAACCGAGATCCTCATCAGCCTGTAATACCGGTCTTGTTACAATAATACGTTCAACCTCTTTATGAATGAGTGCTTCCGCAGCCTTAGCCGCACTCAGAAACGTTTTGCCACACCCTGCTTCTCCTGTGGCGAAAATCAACTGTTTATTCTCTATTGCAGACAAGTAATGCTCCTGGGCTGTTGTACGGGCTTCAATCACAGACGTGTCGCGGTTCTCCCGCGCCATACCTATTGATTCAATCCCACCCATATGAACCAGAGAAGTGACCGACTCTTCCTCACGTTGACGGTGACTACGTGATTCACGACGTATAACGCGTTTCGCTTCACGACGAGCTTTGATCACTGCTTTTTGTCTTCCCATAGCGGCACCTTACAGTTTGTTTCACTTACCGCGCTGCCGAACAGCGCGTGACGCTTCACTCACAAACGAGGTTGGCTTCCTTATTAAGCCGATAAAGAACCAGTGTGGATTAATAAAATAGATTACGTTCCCCATCGCGCCAAACGAAAACACGCTGAAGGGTAGAACCGATGAGAAACGTTCGGACAGAAAAGAAAGGTTGGAAAAGGGAGAGAACGATAAGAAACACAGAGCAGGAAATAAGTGGGAAAGAAACCCCTCGCATCGGCGAGTCAGAAGACCAGAATGTTGGTTTCGACTATTTAGTCCCGATAAGGACATTACCATTCGCGTTCCTCACTGTGACAACGACTATTCCGATGAATAATGATTGACCGTATTAAGAACCACTGTTAATCATCAACCAGAAATTAGAACCAAATGATTTCAGTAGTATGACAGTGCAATAGTTTGCCTCTACTTTGCAAGCTTTTTTACACTGTCATAACATTTACGTATAGTCGGCACGCGACAATTTCACAACATGCATTATCGAAAAACGCATAAATCTGATCAGTAATGTTTCTGCCAGGCCAAATACTGATCATATTTTCTCAATGCGCTGCGATAAATGTTTTGTTCAAGATCGGGAAAAAAATCACAAATACACTGTTGTACATTGTCTTTGGCGAACGTATCGATTGGATATTTTTTAACCACTAACAACTCGTCTAAACGGCGCAGGCGAATGACATATTCACGCATCGTGCTATGTCTAACTTCCGTTTGCTCAATAAGGTATTGGGTGAAGGCTCGAATATTGAAATAGCTAGTCTGCGTATTGCATAATATTTCGCTACAAAAGCGACAGAGGGGTATTAGCTCCTGTTGTAAATCTGCCCAGACTTCGTTATCAATTAGCCGATCAATACTGCCAATAGATTTTTTATTAATCAATTGATTACGTAAAACCAATGAAACGCGGTCGAGTTCTTTATTACAGTGAGAGCAATGTGTTTGTTTATGTTTGAAATCTTTCAGATAACGGCTGAGAAGCTGTTTCTTCCGAATTGATTGAGGCATGAATCCATTCCATGAAAATATATTGTATAACAATATTCCTACGCAGCTAAATTAAACATCATTCATTAATTTTACGCGCAGGCGCTTTATCGCCTGGCTATGCAACTGACTCACGCGTGACTCCCCTACTTCCAAAACCGCACCGATCTCTTTCAAGTTCAGTTCTTCCTGGTAGTAAAGCGTCAGCACCAACTTTTCGCGTTCAGGCAGGTTTTCTATCGCATCCATAACCCGATGACGCAAATTACCTTCCATCAGTTGGTGCAACGGATTGGCATCTTCATTGCCTTCCAGCAGGGCTTCCGCGCTATCGCCGTGTTCTTCACGCCATTCATCATAAGAAAAGAGTTGGCTATTGTTCGTATCCAACAAAATCTGACGATATTCTTCTAACGTGATATCCAAAGACTGCGCCACTTCCTGCTCGGTGGGCGTTCTGCCAAGCTGCTGTTCAGCCCGTTGCATCGCCTGTGCCACTTCCCGCGCATTACGCCGCACGCTCCGTGGAGCCCAGTCGCGACTACGCAATTCATCCAACATTGAGCCACGAATTCGTTGCACCGCATACGTCGTAAACGCCGTACCCTGTAACGAATCATAACGCTCAACGGCGCTGAGTAAGCCGATACCGCCAGCCTGAAGTAAATCATCCAACTCAACGCTCGCGGGGAGACGAACCTGTAAACGCAATGCCTCATGGCGCACTAACGGAACATAGCGCTTCCAAAGGGAGTTCTTATCCATTGTGCCTTCGGCGGTATACAGATCGCTCACAGTGACAAATACCTACGATAATAATGTTATCGACACTATTATGCTTTTGCGTAGAGTTACCAATTGCATGAATAGGGACGTAAAAGAGGGGTTATTTAGGATACGGGAAGCCTGTCAGATTTAAAAGACAGTATCCATTTTCTCATCCAATTTGTCATGAGGTTGCCACGCGCCGCTTGTCTATGGCGATGCCTTAGGCTCAAAGCGGCGTGGTTAAAAGTGTGGCAGTGTCGCGCAGAAAATTACTCTTTTACCGAGGATATCACTGTCCGCATATCATCATCGGACAGGTCCGTCATCTGCTGTACCTGTTGCGGCGTCATCCCGTTTTTCAGTAACTGACGGGCAATGCGTAACGCACTGGCTTTCATGCCCTGTTCTAAGCCTTGCTCCAACCCTTCAGCCAGCCACTTTTCTTTTCCGTGTCGCACGCCTTTCTCAAATAACTCCTGTGCAATCGTTGCCATTTGCTCCCCTCCCGGATACGTTTCCAGCGTTTCAATAAACGATGATAAATCGGCTGTCTGCCCTGCTTGCATGATATAAAACATCAACGCCCGCTGTTGCGTCAAGGGCAATGACCACAATTCCATCAACATCCCAATATACCGCGCCAATTCCAACATATCACGCGTGCGAATATGCTTTTGCACCAGTTCCAGCAGCGCTACCCGGCGATGGGTTTTGATCTCTTCATCCGGGATCACGGTTAAATCCACTAAGGGGAACCCAGTGGTATACAGTTGTCGCGCCAGCGCCGGATCGCTGAAACTTTCCAGCCAGTTCAGGCTGTAAGGATACGGAAGACGCTCGCCATGATAAAACAGCAGCGGCACCACCAGCGGCAGGGTTCCGTTTCCCTGTGAAAGATGTTGCTGCATCGCCGCCAGCGCATAACGCAACAACCGAAACGCCATCAGTTTATCCGGTTTGCTCTGATGCTCAATTACGCAATAAATATAGCCTTTCCCCTGTGTGGTATGCAGCGAATAAAGCATATCCGATACACGGGAACGCAGTTTTTCATCCACAAATGAAGCGGATTCCCGTTTCAGCGTATTGAAATCACAGTGCGCCTGAATATCCGACGGCAGATGGATGGAGAGAAAATCCCGTGCGATAGCAATATGCCGAGGAATTGTTTGAAGATCGCATCGTGCGATTGCATGGCCCGCTTCCCTGTGATGATAGTCGCCAGATACCTTAGCGGATTGGCAATATCAGGAAAGCGGTAGGATGAAAAGTGTGGAAGCGTCTCGCAGAAAATTATATGTGTTACTGAAAGTCCATTGCTGATGATTTATCTTTATTAATCTCAACCGGCGAATACCAAACAAAGAAGAGACTATTCATATCCTCGGCATTTAAAATAAAGTAATTCTCATTATAATATTTTATCATCGCTGCAATAACGCCGACACTGTCTCCGGCACCTGATTTTCCTGCACCAGCACCTAATTTGTATACTAAGGACAAATAACAATCACTTATAAAAAAGCAGCGATTTTGGTTAAGAGGAAATACAGAACATTTCAAATCAAGAATAGCATTCTTGCCAGAATTTACGATATGATAGATGAATTAAAGCTTGGGGGGATTAGCTTGCTAATAGTATAGTACGTAGCAGCTTATGCATAGACTGCTTCTCCAACGTCACCCTAATGTATGGTTATGCCCGATATGCAAAATCCTAAAAAAACCGTCAACGCACCTTTAATGATATCCGTCTGTATGATCGTTAAAGATGAAGCGCAGCATCTGGAGAATTCTCTCCGCTCCCTTGCGCAATATTTCGATGACATTGTTGTTGTTGATACCGGTTCAATCGACGACTCGAAGGAAATCGCCAGCCGTTTCACTAATAAAATTTATGATTTTCAATGGATAGCCGATTTCTCCGCAGCAAGAAATTACTCCCTGCAATTTGCAAAATATGATTGGGTGTTGGTTGTTGATGCAGATGAAGTACTCGATAAGATAGATAACGCTATGCTTTCAGAACAAATCAGCAGCTATCCAACTAACATAGGTACGATAGAGATCGTTAGCATCACCAACGATGAAAGTACAAGTGAAAAAGATTTTATCAAAGAACGCATCAGTCGCCTTTTTGATAAATCTCACTATGAATTCGTTGGTATTATTCACGAACAGATATGTAAAAAAACCGACGAAGTACCCGATGGGCGTTTTGACGCACCACTCTCATTTATACACAGCGGTTACATAAAAGATATAATAGAGAGTAAAAATAAGATTAGCCGAAATATTACGTTACTTCAACGGGCCATAGATGAATCAAAAGATGATCCTTATCTTTATTACCAGTTAGGGAAAAGTTACTATTTAGACAAGAATTATGCATTGGCAGAAAAAAGCTTTGAGACATCTCTTCACTTACAGAAAGATCGCTATCATGACTATAATGAAGTGCTAATAGAGTGTTATGGCTATTGTCTGATTAACACAGCACAATATGAAAAAGCGTTAGAAATTTTAAAATATGAAGACTTTTGCACTTCTACTGATTTCATATTCTTAAAGGCATTAATACTTATGAACAATGCTGACTTCCAGAATGCCATAGATACGTTTCAATTATGTACAAGAATGGAATCGGGTCGTAAAAAAGGAGTTAATACCTACAAGGCTAATTATAATATAGCAGTAATACTCGAGTGTTTTGGCATGAAGCCTGAGGCATTAGAGTATTATCAGAAATGCGGAAATTATAAACTTGCGCTTGAGGGAATAAATCGTGTTCGATAATATCACTCAACTATCAGTGATGGCATCATTTTAAGTATCATGGCGAAAATACAAGCTCAGACTTGAGGAGCCTGTCCGTAATTCTGTGTAACTGCCATCGTATTAAAGGTGAGCGCTCAGGCGGTCACCGAACTCAATAATAAA
>NZ_JAMPJU010000019.1 GCF_025840185.1 Brenneria izbisi | reverse complement strand
AACCGCGTAAGCCGCTGTCGCCGGGTCAGTGGTGGCGCATTATAGGCACTTATCCGCCGCTGACAAGCGCTAAATGCTAAAAAAATATCGTTCGATTAAAAATAAACCAAAAAAACGTTTTGCGTATGATTTACATGCAAGAAACGCGGGTTATGCACACAACTTCCACATACATAGAAAGGGAGAGATATCACCCTCTCTCCTTTTTCTGCCCACCACTCGTGGAATATCATCCTTGATGAGCAACAATATCCTCACCTTCGACGTCGAGTGTTATTGCTTTCCCAGGGAGTAATTTCCCGGAAAGTATTTGCTGAGCCAATGGGTTTTCAATCAGTTGCTGTATTGCCCTTTTTAGCGGACGGGCACCATAAACGGGATCGAAACCTATTTTACCCAGCAATTCCAACGCGGGCTCAGTAATAGTCACGTGGTATCCGCGTTCTTCAAGCCGTTTATATAAACGCTGCAACTGTATCTGAGCAATCGACATAATGTGCGCCTTTCCTAATGGATGAAACACCACAACCTCATCAATACGGTTGATAAACTCAGGACGGAAGCTGTGGCTGACAACCTCCAGCACCATGTCTCGCATCTCGGCATATCCACGTTCCCCAAAACGCTCCTGGATCAGATCGGACCCCAGGTTCGAAGTCATGATGACCACAGTATTGCGAAAATCAACGGTACGACCTTGTCCATCGGTCAATCGACCATCATCAAGCACTTGCAGCAAGATATTGAACACATCAGGATGCGCTTTTTCAATTTCATCCAGCAGGATCACCGAATAAGGACGACGACGAACGGCCTCTGTCAGATAGCCGCCTTCTTCATAGCCCACATATCCCGGTGGCGCCCCCACCAGACGCGAGACGGAATGTTTCTCCATAAATTCTGACATATCAATGCGCACCATGGCATCATCACTATCAAACAGGAATGAAGCCAATGTCTTGCACAGTTCAGTTTTACCGACGCCAGTTGGCCCAAGGAACAAAAAGGAACCAATAGGCCGATTGGGATCGGATAACCCGGCCCGGCTACGGCGGATCGAATTCGATACCGCTTCAACGGCTTCATTTTGTCCGATAACGCGCTGGTGCAACTCCTGCTCCATTCGCAGCAGTTTTTCACGTTCACTTTCAAGCATTCGGGATACGGGGATCCCCGTCCAACGAGCGAGTACTTCCGCAATTTCGGCGTCCGTCACTCGGTTACGCAGCAAATGCATGGTCTTGCCCTCAAGCGAGGTCGCAGCAGCTAATTCCTTTTCCAGTTCAGGGATTTTGCCGTATTGCAGTTCGGACATTCGTCCCAAATCCCCCTGACGACGAGCTTGCTCAAGCGCGATCTTCGCTTGTTCCAAAGACGCCTTAATATTTTGCGTGCCAGTAAGTGATGCTTTTTCAGCTTTCCACTCTTCTTCCAGCTTGGAGTATTCACGCTCTTTTTGTTCAAGCTCGGCATTCAGTAGCTCCAGACGCTTCTGACTGGCCTCGTCAGATTCTTTCTTCAACGCCTGCTGCTCCAGTTTTAATTGGATAATCCGGCGATCCAGGCGATCCAATGGTTCAGGCTTCGAGTCGATTTGGATACGGATACTGGAAGCGGCTTCATCAATCAGGTCAATCGCCTTATCCGGCAACTGACGATCGGCGATATAACGGTGCGACAACGTTGCGGCCGCGACAATCGCCGGGTCGGTGATCTGCACATGGTGATGCAGTTCATAACGTTCTTTAAGGCCACGCAAAATTGCAATCGTGTCTTCTACCGTTGGCTCGGCTACAAACACTTTCTGAAACCGACGTTCCAGAGCAGCATCTTTTTCAATATATTGTCGATACTCATCCAGCGTTGTGGCGCCGACGCAGTGCAATTCACCACGGGCCAACGCCGGCTTAAGCATATTACCGGCGTCCATGGCGCCATCGGCTTTACCGGCCCCAACCATCGTATGAAGCTCGTCAATAAACAGGATGACGTTGCCTTCCTGTTTGGATAAATCATTAAGTACGCCTTTCAAGCGCTCTTCGAATTCGCCCCGATACTTGGCGCCCGCTACCAGCGAACCCATATCCAACGACAGGACGCGTTTGTTTTTCAATCCTTCAGGCACTTCGCCATTCACGATACGTTGCGCTAATCCTTCGACAATGGCGGTTTTACCTACACCTGGCTCACCAATCAGCACCGGGTTGTTTTTGGTCCGGCGTTGCAAAACCTGAATGGTGCGGCGAATTTCTTCATCGCGGCCAATAACCGGGTCAAGCTTGCCTTGTTCAGCGCGTTCGGTGAGATCGATAGTGAATTTTTTCAATGCCTGACGTTGATCTTCCGCTCCCTGATCATTCACCTGCTCGCCCCCTCTTACCTGCTCAATGGCTTTAGTCACGCTTTGCTGCGTCGCTCCGGCATTTTTCAACACATCACTTAACGTACTGTGTGATTCCAAAACCGCCAGCACAAAAAGTTCTGAGGAAATAAACGTATCTCCGCGCTTTTGCGCCAATTTATCGCACACATTTAAGGTACGAACCAATTCGCTGGACGGTTGGACATCACCGCCCGTCCCCTCAACTTGAGGTAAACGTGAGATTGCCTGATCGATTTCATTTTTCAATCGGGACAGATTGGCACCTGCCGCTGTCAACAACGGACTTACCGTACCGCCTTCCTGATTAAGCAATGCGCTCATCAGATGGAGTGGTTCAATAAATTGATGGTCGCGCCCGAGGGCTAGAGATTGGGCATCGGCGAGAGCAAGTTGAAATTTGTTGGTAAGACGATCCAGACGCATAACTCCTCCCATACACTGGTCAAAACTGCTACTGGAGATTAAATGAGGTCATCCCTCAATAATTTCAAGGTTATTTTGCCAGTAGTGATGAGGTTTAAATGTTACTTGCCATGGACCGTCTTAATTCAATAGGTTATATCAGCCAGATTAAACTTGCCATACGGCCAGTCACGCCATCGCGTCGATATGAGAAAAATTTTTGCGGTTCGCTTACAGTACAAAAATTTCCGCCAAAAATTTGAGTCATGCCGCAGGCCTGTAAACGTTGTCGCGCGAGTTGATATATATCGGCAAAAAACTTCTCCCCATAGGGCCTGAATGCAGATACGGCCAACGCATCACGCTGGATGAACGCCTCCCGTACTTCCGGCCCGACTTCAAAGGCATCAGGCCCAATCGCGGGTCCCAGCCAGGCCATAATCCGTGACGGCTTAGCCTGAAAACCGGAAAGCGTTTCTTCCAGTACGCCTTCGCACAATCCGCGCCAACCGGCATGAGCGGCGGCAACTTCATTACCGGCGATTGAGCAGAATAATACCGGCAGACAGTCAGCCGTCATTACCGCGCAAACCTGATCTTTATGATCGGTATAAGCGGCATCGCCACGGACAGCAAGCGGCGGGGCATCACCGATCCGAATCACTTGCGTACTATGAACCTGCTCCAACCAGTGGGGCGTAGACGGCAAGGCGGCCTCTTCCACCAGAATCTGCCGATTCCGCGTCACTTTTTCTCCATCATCACCAACATGGTTTCCCAGATTCAGCGCATCATATGGAGGCAAGCTGATGCCGCCGAAACGGGTGGTACTACAGGCTCGGACATTTTCCGGTAAAGGCCAGTCAGGATATATCAGCATGGTTTCATCACCAATCAAGTTGATCCTGGAACGCTTGGGTATCCGCTTTTAATGCATCGATCAGATCGACCATATCCTGCGGCAAAGGCGCATGCCATTCCATTTGTATCCCGCTCACCGGATGATACAAACGCAGCATGGTTGCATGCAGAGCCTGCCGGTCAAAATTGCGCAACACAGAGATGAACGCATCCGATGCCCCTTTCGGCGGTCGCGGGCGACCGCCATATAAAGGATCGCCGACTAACGGATGGTTGATATGCGCCATATGTACGCGAATCTGGTGGGTTCGTCCGGTTTCCAGCCGCAAACGTAACCGCGTATGCGCTCTGAAATGTTCCATAATGCGATAGTGCGTCACCGCAGGTTTTCCCATCGGATGAACGGCCATGTGCGTCCGCTTGGTTGAATGGCGGGCTATCGGTTCATCGACCGAGCCACCCGCCGTCATATTACCGATGGCGACAGCCTCATACTCACGCGTAATGTCCCGCGCCTGTAATGATTCCACCAGATGCGTCTGCGCCGGTACGGTCTTCGCCACAACCATTAAGCCAGTGGTGTCCTTGTCGAGCCGGTGAACGATACCGGCTCTGGGAACATCAATAATTTCAGGATAATAGTGTAGCAACGCATTTAATACCGTACCATCTGGGTTCCCCGCGCCAGGGTGCACAACCAAATCACGGGGCTTGTTAATCACGAGAATGTCCTGATCTTCATACACGATATCCAGAGCGATATCCTGTGCTTCCCAGCGTGCCTCTTCCTCAATCAGCGCATCAATTGCCACCCATTCGCCGCCCAACACTTTCTCTTTTGGCTTATTGATTACATTGCCGTTAATCTGTACCCGGTTCTCAAGAATCCACTCTTTTATACGAGATCGTGAATAATCAGGGAACAATTCGGCCAAAGCCTGATCTAAACGTTGTCCGAGTTGAGATTCGGCCACCGTTGCGGTGAGTTGTACTTGTTGTGCCATAGTTGCAGCTTCTTCGTTAACGTTGGGTTTTCACGGCGACGCCGTTTAAAATAATGTACTATTGTAGCTGGTCTAAATCGGGAGCTTCACGGACAGTCTCCCGGAATAACACTCTGAGGATAATCAAAACGTCATGACGCGTATGAAATATCTGGTGGCTGCCGCCACGTTGAGCCTGGCGCTGGCTGGTTGCTCCAGCAATTCCAAGGATGCGGTTCCTGACAGTCCGCCATCTGAACTGTATGCCAATGCGCAACAAAAACTGCAAGACGGCAACTTTAGGGCAGCCATCACACAGTTGGAAGCACTCGATAACCGCTATCCATTTGGCCCGTATTCACAGCAGGTTCAGTTGGATTTGATTTACGCCTATTACAAATCCGCCGAATTACCGCTGGCCCAGGCCTCGATCGATCGTTTCCTGCGGTTAAATCCTACACATCCAAACGTTGATTATGTCTTGTACATGCGTGGCCTGACGGATATGGCCCTGGACGACAGCGCACTGCAAGGTTTTTTTGGCGTTGATCGTTCTGACCGCGATCCCCAATATGCCCGCGCCGCTTTCCGTGACTTTAGCAAGCTGATTCAGGGTTACCCCAATAGTCAGTATGCGACCGACGCCAACAAACGTATGGTCTATCTGAAAGAACGTTTGGCCAAATATGAACTTTCCGTCGCGCAATACTACACGAAACGCAGCGCTTATGTGGCAGTAGTTAATCGTGTTGAGCAAATGCTGCGTGATTATCCAGACACCAAAGCGACGAAAGACGCCTTACCGCTAATGGAAAACGCCTATCGCGAGCTTCAGCTTGCTGCTCAGGCAGACAAGGTGGCTAAAATCATCGCGGCGAACCCATCTTAAGCGTGATCGACAGCAAACATACCAAACGGCAACTCAGGTTGCCGTTTTTTACAGGAGGAAACCGGTGCTCGGAAAGGAATGGAAAAGCAGA
The DNA here is from genome assembly GCF_025840185.1 of Brenneria izbisi. Taxonomy (GTDB): domain Bacteria; phylum Pseudomonadota; class Gammaproteobacteria; order Enterobacterales; family Enterobacteriaceae; genus Brenneria; species Brenneria izbisi. Next base: position 26,049 of record NZ_JAMPJU010000019.1, on the reverse strand, counting down.
AAATTGATGGCTGACCACAGTATATCTTTTCGATAATGACATAGCCTATCCTCCCCCTCAAGTACTTCCCAACAATTCCAGCGGACAGTTCACAAATCACGTTTTATTGACTTAACGTGACAAAAAAAAGTGATCAAAATCACCATTTTTGTCGCAACTCGCGTTATGCTGAAATTATCCAAGACGGACATAGGCAGAGAGGTAAGTTATATGACGATCAATATTACCAGTAAGCAAATGGATATCACCCCCGCAATACGTCAGCATGTCGAAGACCGTCTTTCTAAACTGGATAAGTGGCAGGCTCACCTGATTAATCCACACATCATTCTGTCAAAAGAACCCCAGGGGTTCATTGCAGACGCAACAATCAGTACACCAAACGGGCCGTTGGTCGCCAGCGCTAAACATGAGGATATGTATGTCGCTGTTAATGACCTCATCGCCAAACTTGAGCGTCAATTGAACAAAGTTCAGCACAAAGGGGAAGCCCGTCGAGCCGCCACTGGCGTCAAAGACGCTAATCTGCAAATTATTCAGGAAGAATAATTTTCTCCTTCTCGCTTACTTAACGCGCCTGATGGCGCGTTTTTGTATTGACAGGATGAAAAGCCAACCGTTAACTTATCTGTTATTGTTTTTTACGTAACTCCATTTCATACCGGATCAACATGACCTATTCACCGTTTTTCTTCGTATTCTTTTTCACCTTCCCCTGATTTGGGAGGCGATTCGTCACACGACCAGGAATACGAAGACGAACAAAAAGCCTCCTGATAGCAGGAGGCTTTTTTTTTATGGCGAACGCTCCCTGCGGGCAGTCGCAAACGACGTTAAAAACGCTCCAGGCAGTTTTTTATACGAACAGAGAACACATACATCATGACCGATAATCCACTACTGGTACTCCGCGAGCGCATCAGCGAACTCGACCTGAAACTGATTGAGTTATTGGCCCAAAGGCGTGAGTTGGCGCTCGACGTTGCTCGCAGTAAACTGCATTCTAATCGCCCAATCCGTGATAAAGAGCGCGAACGTGATTTACTCGATACACTGACCACAGCCGGGAAAAAACATAATATTGATGGTCACTATATCACCCGCTTGTTCCAGTTGATTATTGAAGACTCGGTTCTGACGCAACAGGCGCTCTTGCAGCACCATCTCAACCAGACGACATCCCGCTCAGCCCGTATCGCGTTCCTTGGTCCCAAGGGCTCCTACTCGCATCTGGCGGCGCGTCAATATGCCGCCCGGCATTTTGAACAACCTATCGAATGCGGCTGTCATAAATTCCAGGACATTTTCAATATGGTGGAAACCGGTCAGGCCGACTACGCTGTGCTGCCGATCGAAAATACCAGTTCGGGATCTATTAATGATATTTATGACCTGTTGCAACATACTGGGCTATCGATTGTCGGTGAGTTAACTAACCCCATTGACCACTGTGTTTTAGTGGCGACCAAAACCAGTCTAGAGCAAATCGAAACCGTTTATAGTCATCCTCAGCCATTTCAGCAATGCAGTCACTTTATCAACCGCTTTCCTCACTGGAAAATCGAGTACTGTGAAAGTACCGCTGCCGCAATGGAAAAAGTGGCAACGCTCAACTCACCGCACGCCGCCGCTCTCGGTAGCGAAGCTGGCGGCTTGCTCTACCAATTACAGGCACTGGAACATAATCTGGCAAATCAAACGCAAAATATTACCCGTTTTATTGTTCTTGCCCGCAAGCCGATTGAAGTCTCCGAACAAGTTCCCGCCAAGACTACGCTGATCATGGCGACAGGTCAGCAATCCGGTGCGCTGGTTGAAGCACTGCTGGTGCTGCGCGACCACGGTATCGTGATGAGCAAACTGGAGTCGCGTCCGATTAACGGTAATCCCTGGGAAGAGATGTTCTATATTGATGTGCAGGCCAATCTCCGCAGCGCGTCGATGCAGAAGGCTTTGAAAGAATTAATGTCTATTACCCGCTCACTGAAAGTCCTGGGTTGCTACCCCAGTGAGAACGTGATCCCTGTCGACCCGGCCTAATAAAAAATGCCATCCTGATAAACGACAGGATGGCATCTCGGTGGTATAAACGTACTTAAAAGTGTTTACTGACGAATATCATTAGCCTGACGTAATAATGTCCGACTTTCAGACTGGAATCGTTTTGCGTAGTCACCAAACCAATGCTCGACCCTCTCAAAACTGCGGATGAACTCGGCTTTATCACCACGCTCCAATAATGCTATCGCTTCACCGAAGCGTTTGTAATATCGTTTAATCAGCGCCAGATTATTCTCGGAAGACATAATAATATCCGCGTACAACTGCGGATCCTGAGCGAACAAACGTCCAACCATAATCAATTCCAGACGATAGATCGGGGATGAAAGCGCCAGCAATTGGTCCAACTCGACATTCTCTTCCGCCAGATGCAGGCCATACGCAAATGTTGCGAAGTGGCGCAGCGCCTGGATAAACATCATGTTCTGATCGTGCTCCACCGCGCTAATGCGATGTAAACGGGCGCCCCACACCTGAATCTGTTCCAACAGCCACTGATAAGCTTCCGGCTGACGACCATCGCAATAGACTACGACCTGCTTGGCCAGACTACCATTATCCGGGCCAAACATCGGGTGTAACCCAAGTACCGGCCCTTGATGCACAGCCAGCATAGCTTGCAACGGCCCGTTTTTTACCGATGCCAGATCAACAAGAATACAATCATCCGGCAGCTTAGGCAGACGAGCGATCACCTGTTCAGTAACATGAATCGGGACACTGACAATCACCATGCCCGCATCAGACAACAAACTTTCCGCCTGAGGCCAGTCGTCCTGTTCCAAAATTCTGACCTGATATCCTGATAAGATCAGCATTTTCTCAAACATCTTACCCATCTGCCCACGACCGCCGATGATGACCACTGGGCGTAGTGATGGGCATAACGTTTTAAATCCCTTATCGTTTTCACTGGAATAAGATTCGCGCATCACCCGACGCAATATATCCTCAATCAGATCAGGCGGAACACCCAATAACTCAGCCTCTTTACGACGCGAACTGAACATCGCCGCCTCACGGTCAGGGACATAAATCGGCAAACCATACCGACTTTTTACTTCACCGACTTCCGCCACTAAACGCAACCGACGTGATAACAGCGCCAACAGATCTTTATCTACCTCGTCTATCCGATCACGTAATGCGGTCAGTTCAGCCACCATATCCGTTACTCTCCTGAATGTTTTACTCGTGCGCCAAGCTCGTGGTGTACTGAGCGCAGCAGTGCTTCTGTCCTTTCCCAACTGATGCAGGCATCCGTTACGGACACGCCATAACGCATGTCGGAACGCGGCTGCTCTGAGGACTGGCTACCTTCATTGAGGTGGCTCTCAAGCATTAAGCCAATAATGGAACGATTTCCCGCTTTAATCTGTTCAATTGCGGATTCCACCACCAGAGGTTGGCGACGGTAGTCTTTATTGGAATTGCCATGACTACAATCTATCATCAGGGCAGGTTTCAGTCCCGCTTCCCGCATCTGTTTTTCACACTCGGCGACATCTTGCGCGCTGTAGTTCGGCTTTTTACCGCCACGCAGAATCACATGCCCATCGGCATTGCCTTGAGTTTGTAACAGACAAACCTGTCCGGTCTGGTTAATCCCCATAAAACGGTGGGGCATGGCGGCGGCTCTCATCGCGTTGATCGCTGTTCCCAGACTGCCGTCGGTGCCATTTTTAAAACCAACCGGCATTGACAAACCAGAGGCCATTTCACGATGCGTTTGCGATTCAGTGGTGCGCGCGCCAATCGCAGACCAACTGAACAAATCCCCCAGATATTGAGGACTATTCGGATCCAGCGCTTCAGTCGCCAGCGGCAAACCCATTTTTACCAGTTCAAGCAGTAATTCACGGGCGATATGCAAACCTGCTTCCACCTCGAATGAGCCATCCATGTAGGGATCGTTAATCAGTCCCTTCCAGCCGACAGTAGTACGTGGCTTCTCAAAATAGACCCGCATGACAATGTACAATTGGTCACTCAATTCGGCAGCAAGCGCTTGCAAACGACGGGCATATTCCAGCGCGGCGTCAGTATCATGAATAGAACAAGGTCCGCAGACAATCAGCAGACGCTCATCACGGCCATGAATAATATCTGCAATGGTTTTACGCGCCTGGGAAATCACCTGTTGTTCATCATCATTTAGCGGAAATTTGGCTTTTAACTGCTCTGGGGTAATCAGTACCTGCTCTTCACTGATATTGATGTTATTGAGTGAGTCTTTTTGCATTTTTATATTCCTGACAAGTTCTGTATGTCTGTAAGTGCGAATACGATCCACACATGATGTGTACACCATAGCATGAACCGTAAATAATTCAATACACATCTGTAAATTTAAAATTACCGCAATAGAGTTTGTATTAATTCTCACTTCTCCATTCATCCATGCCAATTACATGTATGAATAATGATAGAATCGTGGCAACAAGGGGGAGGACGATGTTAAAAGCCATAATCATTGACGACGAACAGTTAGCGCGTGAAGAATTGTCTTTGCTGCTGGAAAACGAACCTGATATCACGATTATCGCTCAATGCAGTAATGCACTTGAAGCGATACCGGCTATTCATCGCCTGCAACCTGATGTGGTCTTTCTGGACATACAGATGCCCAAAATCAGTGGGCTGGAATTGGTCGCTATGCTGGACCCAGAAAACATGCCTTATGTCGTGTTTGTAACCGCTTATGATGAATACGCGGTTCGTGCTTTCGAAGAACATGCGTTCGATTATTTGCTAAAGCCTCTTGATGCCCAACGTCTTGCCAAGACCCTGAATAGGTTACGTCGCGGCACAAGCGTAAATAAAAATGTACAATCTATCGCCGAACCCTATCTTCGCCATATTCCTTGCACCGGACATAACCGAATTTTTTTGCTCAAAGTCGATGAGGTCGAATACTTCAGTTCTGAGCTAAGCGGCGTACATGTTGTTGGCGTAAGTCAATCTGGTTACACTCAACTTTCCCTTAAGACGCTGGAAGAAAAAACGACTTTTGTGCGGTGTCACCGCAAATATATGGTGAACACCGAGCTTCTGAAAGAAATCCAATTGATGGAAAACGGGGCGGCAGAAGTCCTCACCCATACGGGCAAACATATTCCGGTCAGTCGCCGTTATTTGAAGCTATTAAAAGAAAAATTAGGTATCGCTTAAAATAAACGTTTTTTGGTTTGAGATTGCTACTCACAAAAGGTTTCATTATGAAATACAGTTACTTTTTAGCTGTAATTCTTTTTATGGCCGGTTGTCAAAGTCCTCTGCCTTCTTTATCCCGAGGGGAGGCAAGCTTTTGGTACGATGTTGGCTACAAAGACGCCATATCTGGCCGGGTGGTGAAAGACAACGACACTCTGCAAGAGTGGTTTGGCAACCCTGAGATCGATCGTGACGCCTATTTGCGCGGCTATAGCGCAGGACAGACGGTCTTCTGCCGTCCCGCCAACATGACAGCGTGGGGAAAATCAGGCAAGAATTTCCCGGCCAGTTGCGATGGCGTCACGAATGCCGAGCAGTTACGCAAACAATGGCAGCAAAACATGGGGTAAAATCACCGTAGTTTAACGTTTATCCCCCAACTCAATAGTACGGGCTGCCGCTACTTAGACCTGTAAGAATTTAGTGATAAAATTCAGCAGCAGATTAGCGATATCACCATACCGGCATGAAACCATGTCGAAAAATCACACCTTACTAATGGAGTAGTAATATGTCCGAACCAGGCCAACCTTCTTCCTCAGCTCTGCTTTCTCATTCTCATCAGCATGAGATATCCGATGATAATCTCGATAGCCTGCTGGCAGCGGAACAGGAGCGGATTCGTCAATCAGATCCGCTCCCCGGCGCCACGATAGAACAGCAGATTGCCATACTGGAAGAGCTTGCAACCTTTGAACTGGGGCGCTTTCTACTGAAACATCGCGGATTAAATGCTTATTGGACACATCATCTGGTAACTCACCGCAACAATGCCCCCGGCACGCAATTCTCTGGCCAACTTGAAGCGTTGCTTTATGAACAGTTGCCAAGCGCACTGGCAACCCGCGAACGATTTGGCATTTTTCAGCAACAGTTACAAGAGCGGGTGTCCAACGGTATTGTCATGGCCTCGGTTCCTTGTGGATTTATGGGTGACTTATTGCTGCTTGACTACAGCAATCATCAGGATGTGACGCTGATTGGCGTCGATCTGGATCGTCAGGCGCTGGAAGGCGCATATAAACTGGCGCAGCAACAAGGTCTGGAAAAACACCTGTCTCTTCACTGCCATGATGCCTGGTCGCTCGATCTGGGAACCGGTGTCGATGTGTTAACCAGTAATGGCCTTAACATATACGAACCAGATGATGAGCGTGTTACCGCATTATACCGCGCATTTTTTACTGGCCTGAAACCGGGTGGGGTACTGGTAAGCAGCTTTATGACTCCCCCACCGCTGCTGTCTCCCGATTCGCCCTGGAGAGATGCCGACCCAGCTATGCTTGCTTTTCAGCACCTGCTTTTCTCACGCATTCTTAATGCCAAGTGGACAGCATTTCGCACATATGAACAAACTCGAACCCAGTTGGAAAAGGCGGGATTCAGCGATATTCAGTTTATCGACGATCGTATGCGAATGTTTCCAACCATCATTGCCCGCAAGCCCGACTAACCCCACCGGTTAATCCATCAATGAAAAAGGGTTCGCCACTGGCGAACCCTTGATAACTAACCACTTTCGGATGTTGCGAAAGCGCGCTATTAGTTAAGACGCTCTTTGATACGGGCAGACTTACCAGTGCGTTCACGCAGGTAGTACAGTTTGGCTTTACGGACGGCGCCACGACGTTTGACAGCGATGCTGTCAACGACAGGAGAATGTGTTTGGAAAACACGTTCTACGCCTTCGCCGTTAGAAATCTTACGAACAGTGAATGCAGAATGCAGACCGCGGTTACGAATAGCGATAACCACGCCCTCGAATGCCTGCAGACGTTTTTTGCTGCCTTCAACAACCCATACCTTCACTTCTACGGTATCACCCGGACGAAATGCAGGTACGTCCTGCTTCATCTGCTCTTGTTCAATTTGCTTAATAATGTTGCTCATAATATGTCTCTACCCTAGGTAAACTGATATTTGGGTTCGTCTGGCGCACCAGGACGACCACCTAATACTCATGTTGCCCGGCCTGATATTCACTTTGGAATTCAGCCAGCAACGTTGCTTGCTCGTCAGTCAGAGCTAGGCTTTTCAGAAGTTCAGGTCTTCTAAGCCAGGTTCGGCCCAGCGACTGCTTCAAACGCCAGCGACGAATCTCGGCATGATTTCCTGACAACAACACTGCCGGAACATCCATGCCAGCCAACACTTCAGGACGAGTAAAATGTGGACAATCCAGCAACCCATCCGCAAAAGAATCTTCTTCTGCCGATGCCTGATGACCCAGCACACCCGGTATAAAACGGGCAACCGAATCAATCAGCGCCATTGCCGGTAGTTCTCCACCGCTGAGTACGTAATCACCGATTGACCATTCTTCATCAATTTCGGTTTTAATTACGCGCTCATCAATTCCCTCGTACCGTCCACAAACCAGAATCATTTTCTGATTGGTGGCGAGTTGACGCACGCCTTGCTGATCTAATTTACGGCCCTGAGGTGATAAATAAATCACTCTGGCACCTTCGCCTGCCGCTGCTTTTGCTGCGTGGATCGCATCCCGTAAAGGCTGCACCATCATCAGCATTCCGGGACCGCCGCCATAAGGCCGATCGTCCACGGTGCGATGCCGATCGTAAGCGAAGTCCCGCGGACTCCAGTACTGTACGCTCAGCAGGCCATTTTTAACTGCCCGGCCAGTGACTCCGTAATCAGTAATTGCGCGGAACATCTCTGGAAACAGGCTGATAACCCCAATCCACATTGTCTCGTTCCACTTAGTACTACTGGTCAGATCAGAGTTCAAAAACCAGGATCCCAATCTACTTCAATCGTTTGAGCAGAAAGGTCAACATGCTTGACAACCTGTTCAGTGAGGAACGGAACCAACCGCTCCTTGACCCCGAATGCATCTTTCAGGTTAGCCTTTATTACCATCACGTCGTTTGAACCAGTTTCCATCATATCGATGACTTTACCCAGTTGATAACCCGTTGAGGTCACGACCTGACAGCCAATAAGATCCTTCCAATAATAATCACCTTCATCCAAGGCAGGCAATTGCGTCGAATCTACGACAATGTCGCAATTAGTCAGCAGATTGGCCGACTCACGATCGTCAACACCATCAATCTTGATGATTAGATCCTGATTGTGATGTTTCCAGCTTTCGATCTCGATAAGCTGCCAACCACTTTTTGCCTGGATAAACCAAGGTTGATAATCAAAAATGCTTTCGGCATCTTCGGTGGATGAAAATACTCTGAGCCAACCACGGATGCCATAAGTCGATCCCAATTTTCCCAATACAATGGGATTAACGGGCGCTTTCGGACTAAGTTGCTTGCTCATTGCCACCACCGCAACAGATTATGCTGCTTTTTTAGCGTCTTTGATCAGCGAAGATACGCGATCAGACACTGTTGCACCCAGACCAATCCAATGCTCGATACGGTCCAGATCCAAACGCAGAGCTTCTGCCTGACCTGTTGCGATCGGGTTGAAGAAGCCTACGCGTTCAATGAAGCGACCATCGCGCGCATTGCGGCTATCGGTCACGACGACTTGATAGAACGGGCGTTTTTTCGCGCCGCCACGTGCCAAACGAATTGTTACCATAACATCCTCTTTAGTTAATAAAACAACCGGGCCCCATCGAGGAACGGGGCCCAGTGTGTCATATAAAAAGCCCCAAAATTTTACTCATTTTGGCGCAGAAAGCAATCTAAAGCGTAAAAAGCTGGCGATACCTGGTATTCACCGTTGGATTTCCGCCATTAACGCCCCGGGAATCCCGGCGGCATCATGCCTTTCATACCGCGCATCATCTTAGCCAGACCACCGCTTTTCATTTTCTTCATCATACGCTGCATATCATCAAACTGCTTGAGCAGGCGGTTGACGTCCTGAACCTGCATCCCCGATCCCATCGCAATACGACGTTTCCGGGAACCTTTGATAATTTCCGGCTTGGCCCGCTCCTGACGTGTCATCGAGTTGATAATCGCTTCCATACGGACCAGCACTTTATCATCCATCTGAGATTTGACGTTATCAGGCAATTGCCCCATTCCTGGCATTTTGCTCATCATACTGGCCATACCGCCCATATTGCGCATCTGCTTGAGTTGGTCAAGAAAATCGGTCAGATCAAAACCGTCGCCTTTCTTCAGCTTTTGCGCCAACTTTTCTGCCTGGCTACGATCAACCTTGCTTTCGATATCCTCGATCAGGGAAAGCATATCTCCCATGCCGAGAATACGGGAGGCGATACGTTCAGGATAAAAAGGTTCCAATGCCTCGGTTTTTTCGCCAACTCCCAGGAATTTGATCGGCTTGCCGGTAATATGGCGGATCGACAACGCGGCGCCGCCGCGTGCATCGCCGTCAACTTTGGTCAGTACCACGCCAGTTAATGGCAATGCTTCATTAAACGCTTTCGCCGTGTTCGCCGCATCCTGACCAGTCATGGCATCGACAACAAACAGTGTTTCCACCGGATTGATCGCCGCATGAACCTGTTTGATCTCGTCCATCATGGCGTCATCAACATGGAGACGCCCTGCGGTATCGACTAATAGCACATCATAGAATTTCAGTTTGGCATGCTGTAACGCACGACTCACAATATCAATCGGCTTTTCCTGTGCCGTTGATGGGAAAAAATCGACGCCAATCGATTCAGCCAGCGTTTCCAACTGCCTGATGGCCGCAGGACGATAAACGTCCGCAGAAACAACCAGCACCTTTTTCTTCTGTTTTTCTTTGAGGAATTTACCCAGTTTACCGACGCTGGTGGTTTTACCTGCGCCCTGCAAACCGGCCATCAGCACCACGGCAGGCGGCTGCGCCGCAAGATCCAACGCCTCATTGCTCTCGCCCATCGCATTGACGAGCTCATTTTTGACGATTTTGACGAACTCTTGACCTGGCGTCAGGCTCTTGTTGACCTCATGCCCTACCGCGCGTTCTTTGACGCGATTAATAAAATCGCGAACAACCGGTAAAGCGACGTCGGCTTCCAGCAACGCCATGCGAACTTCACGCAGCGTTTCTTTAATATTGTCTTCAGTCAACCGCCCACGGCCGCTGATATTGCGCAATGTGCGCGATAGTCGATCGGTTAAATTTTCAAACATATCTCATGCTCAACGAATGACAAGCCGCAAGCCGCGACGCGAATAGCCAGATTATAACACGAAAGCGCCGACGATCTCAGCGGCTCGAACGGAGAACAGTTGGTCCCCAGTGAGACTAACGCTATACTGATTCTTCATTTTACTTAGTTGATGTTCAATAACCTACTTGTATGTCTGTTTTCGCTATTGTGGCGCTGGCCGCCTACACACTCAGCCTCGGACTGATCATTCCCAGTCTGCTACGCCAGAACAGTGCATATCGTCGGCTGGCGATACTTTCGGCCAGCGTTGCGCTTATCTGTCATGCAGTGGCGCTTTATCAACGCATTTTTGATGTTCAGGCTGGTCAAAATCTCAGTTTGTTAAACATTGCCTCTCTTGTCAGCCTGATTATATGTACCGTGATGACCATTGTTGCCTCACGCAACCGCGGATGGTTTTTGCTCCCGATCGTTTATACGTTCGCATTAATCAATCTGGCTTTTGCCAGCTTTATGCCGGGAGAGTTCATAACGCATCTGGAAGAGACGCCGGGGCTGATGTTCCACATTAGCCTGGCGCTGTTTTCTTACGCCACCTTGCTAATTGCCGCGCTTTACGCGTTACAACTCGCCTGGCTGGATTATCTGTTAAAAAATAAAAAGCTGGGATTTGCCGCCGATATGCCGCCATTAATGAGCATCGAGCGGAAAATGTTCCATATTACGCAGGTCGGCGTCATTCTGTTGACACTGACGCTTTGTACGGGATTGTTCTACATGGATGACGTGATCGGCAACAAAGAAAATCTGCATAAAGCCGTGTTTTCTTTATTTGCCTGGTTCATCTATATCCTGCTGCTCTGGGGACATTATCATGAAGGTTGGCGTGGACGACGCGTGGTCTGGTTCAGCCTGCTGGGAGCGCTATTGTTAACCCTTTCCTACTTCGGCAGCAGAGTCATACAGCATTTCGTTGCGGCTTGAACTCTTACCCCAAAATAAAAAGAGAGCCAACTTCCGGCTCTCTTTTTATTTTGGCATGCTGAATCTGATATCACTAGATGTGCAATTCTGCCAGTTTATCTTTCGGCAGCGCCAAATCGTCGTTCTGGTTGATGCCTATATCATGGTCCAGAATATGCTGTGCGATTTCCTGAGCTTCCGTCAGAGAATGCATTTCATAGGTTCCGCACTGATATTCATTCAGTTCTGGGATCTTTCGCTGATCAGTTACTTTCAGCACATCGGCCATTGCCGCTTTCCAGGCATCGGCAACACGTTGCTCTGCCGGCGTACCAATCAGGCTCATATAGAAACCGGTACGGCATCCCATCGGGGAAATATCGATGATCTCGACGCCGTCGCCATTCAGGTGGTCGCGCATGAAGCCAGCAAACAGATGCTCCAGTGTATGAATTCCGCGCTCCGGCATCACTTCAATATTAGGACGGCAGAAACGCAGGTCAAAGACCGTGATGGTATCGCCATGAGGGGTTTTCATGGTCTTGGCAACCCGTACAGCCGGCGCTGACATCCGGGTATGATCTACAGTAAAACTATCTAGTAACGGCATAACCTCACCTCCTCATAGAGAAATTTCATTTTTTCTCGTTTCCGGGAAACTTTTCTTTTTCATGCTGGTCTGAATTACTGAAAGACGCGCATTTATTATCATCATCCCTAATTAGAGATGTTTGTTTGGCCACATTTACTGTGGCCTTTTCTTTTTATTGTGCAGCGAGATACGCGTCAAAGCTTAAGGTATCTTCTGCTTCAATCTGCCGCTGACGAAGCCAGGAACGCTCACACTCCACTTGCAACTGTTCTTCCGTCAAGATTTGCAATGGTTCACTAATCAGTATATTACGGTATTCATCCGCAAGATGAAGGCCCACGCCGCCGCTACCTTCTTTCTTCATCAGATCAAGTAATCGCCCAGAGAACGTGCTTTCTGGATCATCAAAGCCTGTTACCAGTTCATCACAAACCTGCTGATAGTAAGGCTGTGTATTTCCGTCATCCAGCACTTCCGCAACACGACGCAAATCGGCAAACAACGCTTTTCCAACTTCAGCAATAGGCCGTTGTGCGGCATCGCAACCCATACCGATAGTCTGCCCTGGTTTACGGCCTTCCAGTATCACGCGGTTCCAGTTTTTACGATTACAAGCCAACTCATCAGCACTCATTTCCGGCGCATCCGCCAGAGCACACCAAATCAGGAACAAATCAAGGAATCGCACCTGACTGGCGCTGACGCCGGTCGGTGAGAAAGGATTAATATCGAGCGCTCTCACCTCAATGTATTCTATCCCGCCACGCAGCAAGGCGTCGGAAGGCGTCTCCCCGGCGCGGGTCACACGTTTCGGCCTGATTGGTGCATAGAGTTCATTTTCAATCTGCAATACATTGGTATTCAACTGTAGATATCGAGCATCTTTCTTTACACCTACCTGAGCATACTCTTCAGAAGGCGTTTTTATGGCGCGTTTTAGTGCGGCGACATAGGTATCCAGATCATTAAACGTAATGCCAAGATTGCTTTGCGATTTATTGGTGTAGCCCAAATCGCTCAACCGCAATGACGTGGCATACGGCAGATAACACATGCCTTTATCGGTGCGCTCAAATGGCAACGATGTTTCACGCCCTTGCAGGAAAGACGAACAAATAGCAGGAGAAGCGCCAAACAGATAAGGAATGATCCAACCGAATCGATAGTAATTACGAATCAAGCGAAAATAACCGGCTGAAATCTCGGCCTTGCCACTTTCAATATCGCTGATGCCCGCTCTGGCCTGCCAAAATGACAGCGGCAACGAAAAATTATAATGCACGCCAGAAATTGTCTGCATCAGCGCACCATAGCGATTCTTCAATCCTTCCCGATAAAGCGTTTTAAAACGCCCAATGTTGGATGATCCGTATTGCGCCAACTCAATATCCTGCTCTGCGGCAATAAAGCATGGCATGCTTAAAGGCCACATCCGCTCATCACCCAGATTACGAGCAACGTGGCGGTGAATATCACGTAAAAACGTCAGCATGTGGTCGATATCTTTATCAACCGGCGTAATAAACTCCAGCAATGCCTCAGCAAAATCCGTTGTAATCCACGAATGCGTTAATGCTGAACCTAACTGTTCAGGATGACCGGTCATGGCGAGATGTCCATTCGCCAATACGCGCAAAGTTTCACGCTCAATGCCACGCTGGATGCCATTCACCGCATGTGGATGTTTTTCCAGCCAGGAAAGCGCTTTTGATATGTCCGGGATCAAATCGACCTCCCGTTGTTAAAATGTAATGTTTGTAAGCATAATTGAAACGCGGCGCCACTCGCAGACCTCATCAGCCAGCTAATGCCACCATGCAATACCTTGTAAGGTTATCCCTGTCAGGACGATATAGCGCAACGCTTTCCCGATACCGATGAAAACGGCTGCACGTATCCAAGGCATACGTAACCAACCCGCCAACACGCACAATAAATCGCCAACTACCGGAACCCAGCTAAATAATAGCGCAGCGGAACCATAACGCTGTAACCAGCGTATTGCTATCGTATGTCCCCGCTGCTGTTTGGGCTTAGGTAATAAGCGCCCGATAAAAATATTTGTTACCCCTCCCAGAGTATTTCCCACTGTTGCCACAATAATCAGCAAAATGGGACTGGCGCTGTCAGAAACCAAGAGCGTAACAAGCAACACTTCCGAACTACCGGGCAATAGTGTCGCACTCAGCAAACTGCTCCAAAAAAGAGAGAATAAAGCCCAGAACTCAGTCACAGTTTACGGACATCAACCACCGCCATCTTCGCACGCTTAGCCGCCTCAATACCATAATCGGCATCTTCAAACACCACACAGTGTTCTGGCGCAATAGCGATAAGCTCTGCACAGCGTAAGAAAGTATCAGGGAAAGGCTTATGGTTGACGACATCGTCAGCACCAACAATGACATCAAAATAGTCGTACAACCCAAGATGTTTTAAAAGCTTGTCGGCCATGCGATGGGTACTACCTGTTCCAACAGCCATAGGGCGGCGTCGATGATAATGCTTGACGACGTCAATCAACGGCAGCGGTTTTACCGTATCCATCAACATGGCTTCCGCTACCGCCGTTTTTTCGTCGGCCAGTTGATACGGATCGATATTCGCCTGATGGCGTTCAATAATAAACTGGGCGATACGCCAGGTAGGTGATCCATTCAATGCGGTCATTACCGCCGCATCATATTTCATTTCGTACTTCGCCAACACCTGGTCCCATGCCTTATGGTGTGTCGGTTCTGTATCGAGTATGGTGCCGTCCATATCAAAGATCAGCCCTTGATAACGATCGTACATCATGACTCCATGCTCATTGGAAAAGAGGGCCTACTTTATCGCAAAGTCAAAACGTTGTCGCTCACTCAATAACCATATAATAATCAGGCCATTATTACTGTTATGGCGGCATCGGATATCTAAGCTGGCCTTATCTGCGCACGCCATCCAACGCACAACACGTCATAGGATAGTGCTTTTTATCCTTAAAAACGCAGCGCGATAACGTCGCAGGCAACGTGTCTTAAGTGAGATATGGATTAACAAGGGAGAATTAACTAAATATGTGGTGCATCCGGGAGGATTCGAACCTCCGACCGCTCGGTTCGTAGCCGAGTACTCTATCCAGCTGAGCTACGGATGCATAATGACGCACAAATTATTTCGCCTGATTAAAGTAAGCGAATAACTTGTTATAAAACTGATTGGGATATTCTGGAATGGTGCATCCGGGAGGATGACTCGGCCTTAGCCTCGCCCCTGTGGGCCGCTGCTACGCAGCGTTATCCTCCCTTGAACAGACTGGCATTAATTCACCCTATGTCAGTTCAAGATGATAATTATGACCATACTAAATATGGTGCATCCGGGAGGATTCGAACCTCCGACCGCTCGGTTCGTAGCCGAGTACTCTATCCAGCTGAGCTACGGATGCATTAATAATTCTTTATCCACTGTAGTGTTTGCTTGTCACTACTAAAACAATCTGCCATTCAAATTGTGCATCCGGGAGAATAACTTAGCTTTAGCCGCGACCTGAGGGCCGCCGCTGCGCATTACCCTCCCTTGACCTGACTGATGTTACTGAATCATATGCCAGTTCAAGATGATAACCACAACCATACTCAGTATGGTGCATCCGGGAGGATTCGAACCTCCGACCGCTCGGTTCGTAGCCGAGTACTCTATCCAGCTGAGCTACGGATGCAATAAAATGGCGGTGAGGGAGGGATTCGAACCCTCGATGCAGCTTTTGACCGCATACTCCCTTAGCAGGGGAGCGCCTTCAGCCTCTCGGCCACCTCACCATACATTACCTGTAGTCACTGCTAAAACTTCTTATCAGTGCTCGCCGGTACTGCGTGGCGCACATATTACTTTCCCGGACTTATAAGTCAAACAATTTTTCCCAACTTATGTTTGTTTGCGCAATTCGCATCCAAGACGAATGAATCCGCAACAAAAAGCGCACTTTATCAACAGAAAAACAGATGGTTATCCGGCAAAGGAAAACGATAACGCGGGCGGGCGGCAAGAACGTGTCGATAAACATCCGAAGGGAAATACGGGAAACAACAATAGCGCCTCGCTTCAGCGAGACGCATTGCCAATCAATACGAGCTCGGCTGAGACTTCTCTGCCTGAATTCGTTGATAGATCTCTTCTCGGTGGACAGAAACCTCTTTAGGCGCATTAACACCAATGCGCACCTGGTTACCTTTTACCCCTAGCACGGTAACCGTTACCTCATCGCCAATCATGAGGGTTTCGCCAACTCGACGAGTCAAAATAAGCATTCTTTGCTCCTTGAAAGATTATAAAGAGTCGGGTCTCTCTGTCTCCCCGTCATTATCCATCATATGTCGTGAAAACGTAAACCTAGACGATGGTATAACGGCCACCATCACACTCTCGGTTTGTCGCTACTTTTTAGTTTAGTCGATAATAAGTAGCTTGTGCCTTTGTTATCGCCACAAGACACTTGAGCATACCCAGATTCGGGGGTTTTCAAAGCGTCTTGCTTGCCGGATACCTTTCCCGCAAGACAAAAACGCCATAACCCATTCATTCAGCCATGGCGTTTGTTAGACAACAAAAAAATATTGATTTACAGCTTGTCAGCGACCCAGGATTCAACACTCGCTAATGCGACAGGCAATGCCGCCGCATCCGTCCCGCCAGCCTGTGCCATATCTGGACGACCACCGCCTTTACCACCGACCTGCTGGGCAACAAATCCAATTAACTCGCCGGCTTTCACCCGATCAGTCAGATCCTTCGTCACCCCGGAAATCAGGCTGACTTTACCTTCAGCCGTTGTTGCCAACACAATGATAGCTGACCCTAACTGGTTTTTCAGGTCATCCACCATAGTACGAAGCAGCTTGGCTTCCACATTATCCAACTGGGTGACTAACAGTTTCGTACCGTTGATTTCCTTCGCTTTACCTGAAAGAGAAGAACTTTCCTGCGCAGCCTGTTGAGCTTTCAGTTGTTGAAGTTCTTTTTCCAGTGAGCGGGTACGCTCAAGTACAGAGCGGAGCTTATCGATCAGATTGTTGCTATCACCTTTCAGAAGTTGCGCCATGTCCTGCAAAACATCGCTTTGGCGATGCAATGCGGATAAGGCGTTTTCCCCGGTCACGGCTTCGATACGACGGACACCAGCAGCCGTGCCCGATTCGGAAACGATCTGGAACAAACCAATATCGCCGGTACGCGTTGCGTGCGTACCGCCACACAATTCGATAGAGAAATCACCCATGGTCAGCACTCGAACCTGGTCGTCATACTTCTCGCCGAAAAGCGCCATTGCCCCCTTCTCTTTCGCATCGGCCAGCGCCATGACGTCAGTTTGAACCGCAAGATTACGACGAATCTGTGCGTTGACGATATCTTCAACCTGGCGAACCTGCTGTGGTTTCATCGCTTCAGTATGAGAAAAGTCGAAGCGCAGATAGCTGTCGTTAACCAACGAGCCTTTCTGCGCGACATGATCGCCCAAGACCTGGCGCAACGCGGCATGCAGCAAGTGCGTGGCTGAATGGTTCAAGCGAATACGGTCGCGACGCGCGCTATCAACAACAGCATCAACGCTATCGTTAACACGCAGAAAGCCTTGGGTTAGCTTGCCGATATGACCGATTGCCTGACCATATTTCTGAGTGTCTTGCACAACAAAGTTTATATCGACGCCTTTTAATTCGCCTTTATCGCCAACCTGTCCGCCAGACTCGCCATAGAAAGGTGTTTCATTAAGGATAACAACGGCCTCTTCGCCCGCCGCAATCTGCTCCACCGATTTTCCATCATGATAGATCGCAATGACCGTGGACTGCTGACGAGTCTGCTCATAACCACAGAATGGTGTGGTTGCATCCACACGGACAAGATTGTTGTAATCCACACCAAAACCGCTGGCTTCGCGCGCACGCTGGCGCTGTGCTTCCATGGCCTGGTCAAATCCCTTCTCATCCACTTTCAACCCACGTTCACGACATACATCCGCCGTTAAATCAATGGGGAAACCATACGTATCGTAGAGTTTAAACGCAGTCTCGCCGTCCAGCGTGTCGCCAGACAGATTTTTGATTTCATCATCCAGCAATGACAACCCCCGCTCCAGTGTGCGGGCGAATTGCTCTTCTTCCGTTTTGAGCGCTTGCTCAACCATCGTCTGATGCTTTTTCAGATCAGTCGCCGCAGGCCCCATGACATCAATTAACGGCGCGACCAACTGGTAGAAGAATGTTTCCGTCGCGCCCAGCATATTGCCGTGGCGAACAGCACGGCGAATGATACGACGCAGAACATAGCCACGGTTTTCATTGGAAGGCATCACGCCGTCGGCGATCAGGAAAGCACAGGAGCGAATGTGGTCGGCAATCACGCGCAGAGATTTATTGTCCAGATCCGTCGTGCCGACCGCTTTGGCAGCGGCGGCAATCAGCGTCTTGAATAAGTCGATCTCATAGTTTGAATTAACGTGCTGCAACACAGCGGAAACACGCTCCAGCCCCATACCGGTATCAACCGACGGTTTAGGTAACGGCACCATGGCGCCATCCGCCTGTCGGTTGAACTGCATGAAAACCAGATTCCAGATTTCAATATAGCGATCGCCATCTTCGTCAGGACTGCCCGGCGGACCGCCGGCGATATGTTCACCATGATCATAGAAAATTTCAGAACATGGGCCGCAAGGACCGGTTTCACCCATCTGCCAGAAATTATCCGACGCATAGGGTTCGCCCTTGTTATCACCAATACGAATAATGCGTTCATGAGGGATGCCGATTTCATTTGCCCAAATATCATAGGCTTCATCATCCGTAGCGTATACCGTTACCCACAATTTCTCTTTTGGCAGGCCAAACCACTCTGGTGAGGTCAGCAGTTCCCATGCGTAGTGAATGGCGTTCTGTTTGAAATAATCACCAAAGCTGAAATTACCCAACATTTCAAAAAAAGTATGATGGCGCGCGGTATAACCAACGTTTTCCAAATCGTTATGTTTACCGCCCGCTCGCACGCAGCGCTGTGAAGTCGTCGCTCTCAAATAGCTACGTTTATCCAGCCCCAGAAATACGTCTTTGAACTGGTTCATACCCGCATTAGTGAATAACAGCGTCGGATCGTTATTCGGCACCAGGGAACTGCTATCAATAACCTGGTGTCCCTTACTGTGGAAAAAATCGAGAAACGCTTGACGGATCTCAGCGGTGCTCTTGCTCATAATTGTCCTGAAATCAAACTAAAAGAACAGATCGCGGGCAAGGTTAGTGCAGCATGCTGACGCTACCGTGCAACTCACGAACAAAAAGTGGGAATAAGATAAATTTTCTTCGATGGGAAGTAAAATCCCGTATGCATCAATCTGAAAAATTCGTATAAACAGATTGGATTTCTTCATGGAAGAAACCACGATATAGCAAATATCGCTGCAATTTTACTTTTTCTTTCCATTCATCAGGCAGAGGATACCCGAATTTTCGTTCTGCCACCGATTTCGCCAGTTCACACCAGTCAATATCACACGCATTAAAAGCCGCATTGATCGTTTCTTTATCAATACCTTTTTGGCTTAATTCCGCTCTGATACGCTGTGCGCCATACCCCTTACGGCTGCGACTGCTGATATAGCGACGGGTAAAACGCTCATCGTCTAACCAACCATGCTCCGTACAATAATGAATGGCTGATTCGATTTCCTCGCGCGAATCCTTTCCGGCAATATCATCAGGATCGGCTTCAACGGGTGCTGATTTATGTAAATACGCCGCAAGCTTGCGGCGTATTTCAACTTCACTATGATCGCGTACGGCAAGCACGTTTATCGCATAACGTAATGGTTTACTCATTCACCAACCCGTAAACAACGTTATGCCGCGCCGCATACACGCTGGCATTAAAATTCTTCGCTTCCTTCACCCGCAACTTCTTCATCATAACCTTCACCAGCCGCAGCAGGGGAAAGCTCACTACCTTTATGCAACAGCATTTCACGCAGCTTCTTATCCAATTCGGCAGCAATCGCTGAATTTTCTCTCAGGAAATTGCAGGCATTGGCCTTGCCCTGACCGATCTTCTCACCATTATAACTGTACCAGGCACCCGCTTTCTCAACCAGCTTATGCTTAACACCCAAATCAATCAGTTCGCCGTAAATGTTGATCCCTTCACCATACAGGATCTGGAATTCAGCCTGTTTGAAAGGCGCGGCCACTTTATTTTTAACCACTTTCACACGGGTTTCACTCCCCACCACTTCATCGCCCTCTTTGATCGAACCAATACGGCGAATATCCAGACGGACTGAAGCATAAAACTTCAGTGCATTACCGCCTGTCGTGGTTTCCGGGTTGCCGAACATGACACCAATTTTCATGCGAATCTGGTTAATGAAAATCAACAGCGTATTAGCTTGTTTCAGGTTACCCGCGAGTTTCCGCATTGCCTGACTCATCATTCGAGCGGCAAGGCCCATGTGTGAGTCACCGATTTCACCTTCGATTTCCGCTTTAGGCGTCAATGCGGCCACGGAGTCGACAATGATGACATCTACCGCGCCAGAACGCGTCAGCGCGTCACAAATTTCCAATGCCTGCTCACCGGTATCCGGCTGAGAACACAGCAGGTTATCGATATCGACACCAAGCTTTTTGGCGTAAATCGGGTCAAGCGCATGCTCGGCATCAATAAACGCACACGTTTTACCTTCGCGCTGCGCCGCAGCAATAACCTGCAAAGTCAGCGTAGTTTTACCTGATGATTCCGGGCCGTAAATTTCGACGATACGGCCCATCGGCAAGCCACCCGCGCCCAATGCGATATCCAGAGACAGAGAACCGGTAGAAATTGTTTCCACATCCATTGAGCGGTCTTCGCCCAAACGCATGATAGAACCTTTACCAAACTGTTTTTCAATCTGACCCAGTGCTGCTGCCAGAGCCTTTTGTTTGTTCTCATCAATAGCCATTTCTACTCCTGTCATGCGGCGTAAAGCATTCTCTACGCGGTCACTTAATCATGGATTGCCGAATAATTGCTGGCATTATACTGTATACACATACAGCATCAAGATTATTTTTACAGAAACTCATCCAACAGCGTTTGTAGCACAAAGTGTACCGACTGCAAGCGCACCTCATTCCTGTCTCCGCTGAATAACATTTTGCGGGCAAAGGTGACGCCCTGTTTATCAGTGAAACCAAACCAGACCGTCCCGACGGGTTTTTCAGCAGAACCACCATCAGGACCGGCAATACCACTCACAGACACGGCGAAATCCGCTCCGGCGGCGCGTAACGCGCCCACCGCCATTTCCTCAACCACCTCGGCGCTCACCGCGCCATGTTGGGAAAGCGTGCTTTGATTCACATGAACCAAATCCTGTTTGGCCTGATTACTGTAAGTCACAAACCCATAATCAAACCAGCCAGAGCTACCAGCTACATCAGTGATCACTTTCGCCAGCCACCCGCCGGTACAGGACTCCGCACAGGTTACCTTTGCGCCACGCGCCTTGAGGCGATCACCAACCAGAGCGCTTAACCGTGAAATCTCAGTTTCCGTCATTGCCATATCATCTTAATGAGGAGGTAATAAACAAGGGTAACACTTTTCCTCATAAAAGCGGGTTTGTCACCAGATATGCGAAGCGCACCGCAAGGAGAGCATGATGTTACATAACATGAAAGCCATTGCTGGAACGCACGCCAATGAACATAAATTCGGCGGGTGAAATCGCTCAGGCATGTTTAAGCAGGCCGGTAACCGCCTCTGGCATATAGACAATGTATCTTCCGGCTTTGCTTCATCGTCAATATCAGTCAAAATGCCCTGCAAGACGTCTTTTCTGGCTAAAAACCACAGGGAGAATTTCCAGTGCGCCCTTCTTTTCTGAAGAACCTTGGTATCAAAAGCGAAAAGGATTCAGATGAAATTCGCAGCAGCATCACGATTGATCGCCCGGCCGAAACGTTATTTGCTCTCTGGCGTAAACCGGAAACGCTGCCCGTCCTGATGAATCATTTCGCTACTATCGATATTCTCAATTACACAGATTCGCGCTGGCGCGTTAATACACCGTTTGGCGCCCTTATTGAATGGCAGGCCAGAATCGTTGATGAAAAAAACGGCGAGTATATCCATTGGCGCTCGCTTGAAGGCGCGCGTATTCCCAATGAAGGCCGGTTGTCGTTCAAACCCGCGCCATCGGGAACGGGCACCGAAGTCACATTGATGATCCGCTTCGATCCCCCCGGCGGTTTACTGGGAAAAAAAATCAGCCAAATGTTCGATATTTTATCCAAGGAAATGCTGATAAAAACCCTACAGCGCTTCAAAAACCTGGCTGAAAACGACGAAGCCTGAAAAGGGAAAGTCCGCCGGGAGGAATTGGTATTATTTATGGCTGTATTTATTGCGCAACATTTATTACACAACATTGTTTTCAATCGCCCACAGGAGATTAAATGCTGGAACTGATTCAAACCATCGGCGTTGGCTTAGTCCTTATTTTACCTCTCGCAAACCCTCTTACCACCATCGCCGTGTTTCTCGGCTTGTCTGCGGATATGAGTCAAGACGAGAAAAATCGACAGATATTTCAGACCTCGCTGTACGTTTTTATCATTATGACCGTCGCATTCTATGGCGGTCAGTTAGTCATGAATACCTTCGGTATTTCGATTCCCGGTTTGCGTATTGCCGGTGGTTTGATCGTGGCGTTTATCGGCTTTCGTATGCTTTTCCCGCAACAAAAAGAGCCTATCCCTGAAGTCAAAAGCAAAACGGATGAAATCAATAACAGCCATATAAGCAATACAGTGAATATCGCCTTCGTTCCCCTGGCAATGCCCAGCACTGCCGGCCCTGGGACCATCGCGCTTATCATCAGTACTGCCTCACAAATCAAAAGCGGTGTTGATATCACACCGTGGGTGATAACCGTCTCCCCCATACTGACCTTTATGCTGGTGAGTTTGCTCCTGTGGCTGACGCTGAAAAGTTCTCATCTGATTATAAAACTGATAGGGAAAGGCGGCATCGAAGCGATCTCGCGTCTGATGGGGTTTCTGCTGGTCTGCATGGGCGTTCAGTTCATTATTAATGGCACGTTGGAGATCGTGCAAACCTATCACTAATCATACGTCGCGCGTTATTGACGGGTTGGGTTATATGATCGCGCCGCAACAATAAATTTAATATTGGCAAGGGTAAAACCGGCCTCAGGAGTCACTTAGCTTTCTCGCCATCTTTCAAGTATTCAGGCAAAAAAAATCCCGCGCAAGGCGGGAAAAGTCATTCTAATGACAGGGATGGTTAACACAACATTCACAAGGATGTGAGGTATTACAAGGGATGGAAGAAATATAACAAGAAAAATGTATAGTATTGTCATAGTCAGGTAAGGTTAATAAGATGGATGTAAAACAACATTGGTAATACTTTATTTTCGGCACCTCCCTAACTGATTATTCTGATTAAAACCAGCAGGCGTATCATGCAAAAATAAGCTGTAAAATCAATATGATTATCGCAACACCATAAAATAACCGGCCAAAAACTTGCCTTATCTCGATCACTCACCAAGGCTTAAGTATTGAATCTGAAATTCGACAGATTCTACTATGCTGATAAGGAGAAAGAGATGAGCACTTTTATTACAGAAGACGGTACAGAGATTTATTTTAAAGACTGGGGCGAGGGCAAACCCATTCTCTTCAGCCACGGCTGGCCTCTTGATGCGGATATGTGGGACAGCCAACTCAATTATTTCGCTGAACAGGGTTATCGCAGCATTGCATTCGATCGCCGTGGCTTTGGGCGCTCCGACCAACCTTGGTCTGGCTACAATTACGATACCTTCGCCGATGATATCAACCAGCTAATCCATCATCTTCACCTTAAGGACATCACACTGGTTGGCTTTTCAATGGGCGGCGGTGATGTGACGCGTTACATCTCCCGCTACGGTACAAAATATATTGATGGTCTGGTATTGCTTGGCTCCGTTACGCCGTTTTTTCTCAAAACGGATGATCACCCTGAGGGCGTGGAAAAAAGCGTATTTGATGATATCAGGCAGGGGGTACGTAAAGATCGCGCCCAGTTTATCAGCGACTTTTCCACCCCGTTCTATGGCCTGAACAAAGGATCGGACGTATCACAGGGCGTGCTGACTCAAACGCTGAATATTGCGCTACTGGCATCACTCAAAGGCACGATAGATTGCGTTACCGCCTTCTCCGAAACAGATTTCCGCCCTGACATGGCAAAGATCGATGTTCCGACGCTGGTCATTCATGGCGATGCCGATCAGGTTGTTCCATTTGAAGTCAGCGGTAAGCTTTCGGCGAGCATGATCAAGCAAGCACAATTGAAAATCTACCAAGGTGCGCCTCACGGCTTTGCCGTGACTCATACCGACCAGTTGAATCAGGATTTGCTGGCATTCCTGAAAAGCCTTTGAATTCATGCCCGGCAAACACAACGGATTCCATTATTGTTTGCCGGAAATCATGTGAGCCGCTTTTATTTATGCCACTGATTTTCGCTATCGTTTGTCACTACATCACGCCCCAGTTTCATTCGGGTTCAGCTTCGCCCTCCACTCTCCTGGATGCAACGGGTAAGCTGATTACCGTTTCGGGGCTGTAAGCATCCCCCGCTCGATGCCGCTATTCAGTACATGTCTTCGTAGGCTGCTCCATACCGAATTATTTATCTTACTCTTACGAATATTTCAGCGTTCAATGAAACATTGGAGCGGGTTGTACTACATTGAAATAACAGTGAATACATTGAAAAGCAAGTTCAATTGGAAACAATAAAGGAGTATTTATGAAATTATGGTCAGCCCTGACAGGCGTTGCCTTATCACTGGCATTAGTGGCTTGTAAGTCTCCCAAACCGCCGAAAGGCGTAACGCCTGTCGCCCAGTTTGATGCGGCACGCTATCTGGGCAAGTGGTATGAAATCGCTCGTCTGGAAAACCGTTTTGAACGTGGCCTGGAGCAAGTGAGCGCCACCTATGGTAAGCGCGGCGATGGCGGCCTTAGTGTGCTGAATCAGGGCTATGATCCCGTAAAGAAACAGTGGAAATCAAGCGAAGGGAAAGCCTACTTTACCGGTGACACAACGACTGCGGCACTGAAGGTTTCCTTCTTCGGACCATTCTATGGCGGTTACAACGTCATCGCGCTGGATGATAATTATCAATATGCCTTAGTCAGCGGACCAAACCGTGACTACTTGTGGATCCTGTCACGTACACCAGAGATCCCTAACGATGTAAAACAGCGCTATTTATCCATCTCAAGAGAACTTGCTTTCCCGGTCGATAAACTTGTATGGGTGAATCAGCAGGCTAATTAAAGGGCAATCTCACCAAATAAAAAGATTTTACGAAAAACGGTTTACCCTCTCCACCTTTCATTTTTTATCTTTTTTTTAAATAGTTAAGTGGTGAATAGCGGGTAACTAGATGATGAGTTACTCATCACCAATGTGGCTAAGGTACTGCCAGGCTGTAATTGTGGTACTCTTTATCGCATATATATGCGGATTAAAGGTGAAAGCACATGCGATATGAAATGGCGGTACTCGCGGCTCTGGTACAAGAGGATTCCCCTAATACGCAAGCTATCGTAAACGCTACAGGTATCTCTGAAAGAAAGGTACAGGACGTGTTAAACATGCTCCAGTCAACGATGGATATCGGCATTACACGTGCAAAAAATGGCAAACGACAGGCCTTACATATCTCGTCATGGGGCGTGTTTGGTGACGGGGCGCGGCTGATTGAAAAATTGAAAAATACCGACCTGTTGATATTCAAACAACATCGTAAAATCACGACAAAAGCGTTGCCAAACAAAACGCGATCCTCACGCATGGTGACGCTGGAAGAAAAACGTGATTACTACAATCAGGTGAAACTCAAAAACTATCGGGACAGTATGCGTCTTGAAGGATTCAACGTTGAGGATACGCCGCTTCCCGCTGACAAGCAGGAAAGAGAAGCGCTGAGAAAAAATCTGATAGCCATGTATAAGGCGAGTGGTTATGTCTGATAAATAGAGACTGTAATTTAAATTGTGTAATTGTCTGTTTTTGATATGTTCACTCCAACAACGGAGACAGGCAAACGATGGAC
>NZ_JAMPJU010000018.1 GCF_025840185.1 Brenneria izbisi | reverse complement strand
GAGGCACCAGCGCGCCCCACATCATAATAGTGCCTGGCAGGACTGGAGAGGTTGATTTCCACACACCGGATTGGCAGGAAAGTATGGAGCCAGAAGCATCACGGCTTACGGTCCCATCTGTCAGACAAGTCGTGCCGGCAATTTCGACTTTTTGTAGCTCTAAATATTCCCCGGTAGAGAGTCGACCAGTCGCTGACAACTTCCCAGCTTTAACACCCTTATCGTCGATTGCTTTAACCCAATCATTGTCGTCCATATAAAACCCACCGCCGTGGGTTTCATTTATCCAACCTTTATTATTTTTGGTGACCAACCAGCCATTATCCGTCGTAATATCATTTTCAGCATTTATCTGGTCGGCGTTATTAATATTATTCCCGCCCATGTCAATCGCGGTATGCATACGATTTAAATCCGGCTTCCCTGTAACCGCAAAACGATAAAGACGATCGCTCTCTTCTTTGGCATCATTCAATTCATCCGTTGTCAGTATGGCCGCAATTTGTCCCTGTGTCGTTGTCACACCAAATGTCGTTAACGGTTCAGTCCATGCCCCCATCGCGCCGGTGACTTTGCCAGTCTCCCAAACATAACCGCCGCCATTCATATTCATTGAGATAAAACGAAGCGCCTTAAATGGCAATGAAGCGCCTGATTGGGTATAGGTTAATGCCTGAAGCAGAGACGTATTCTGTGCGTTTTTGACAATGGCGCCCTGCCAGCGCTGACCTGATGAATTTGTTTCACTGAACCCTGACGACAGAAATCCCGTGTTCTTCAGCATCGTCGCAGTAACAATAACCGGCGTATTCGTTCCCGCCTGGCCAAGTAACGTATCGTAGTAACGGCCAATATACCCTTTCAACGCTACCTTGAAGCGTGTACCCTGCTGAGCCATGACCTGATACTGCAATTCCTGGGTATAATTCTGATAAAGCGAGGTTCCCCATATCGCCGCGCTCATCAAAATCAGCAACGCTACGCCCATTTCCATCAGGGCCCAGCCGCGGTGCGGCATCAGTCGTTTCATTATTTTCATCTTTCACCACACTACGACAGGATTGAATACACGGTTAATTGATGCCAGCATCGCGCCGGCACACAACCAGGGTCCTAATGGCCCTTCTTTTCGTTGGCATCGAGAGCTGGCATGCCAAACCACAAACCCCGTCACACCGAGAACCAGCGCCTGCAAAGTACCGGACCATCCACACCACGCTGTAATGGCCACCGACAACCAGACATCACCAAGTCCTAGCACCTCACGTTCTGCCCTTGCATTGAAATAAAACCGGACGACAGCGAAAAAAAAACCAATCCCTGCCATCGCCCCAAAAATTCTTAGTAGGTCACCATGCCCCAACATGGCCAACAGGCCCGCCGCCGTCCCAGAGCCTGTGTACTCAATGGGCAACCAACCTGCTATTGCATCAATGATGCTGAGTTGCAACATAAAGCCCAGGAAAAGAATTATGCTGATTCGATCAAAAAGCGGTGCCGGCGCAATAACAATGAGCGTGCCGGCCAGCGCATAGAACCACACAAACAGACGAGCTGAGCGTTCATCCCATAAATAAGAGACACCATATTCAATCAGAAACTGGTGTGGCTGACGTGCGAGCTGGCTGAAAACAACCATTAACCCAAGAAGAAAGACCAGTGACCACGGCGCGAGTGCATTAAACTGGAATATCATGGCAGCACAATCCCCCGCTCTTGCTTTAACAACCGCTTATAAATTGCATAAATGCGGTTCGCATACGACTCACGCGTCTCATGCCTATCCTTCCGGAAACCTGCGTTATACGACCCCAGGCAGTTCCAACTGATACCACATACCTGAAAATGTTTAGCGAGGATCCAAGTGCCGATCTGCACGTTAAGGCATGGTTTAGTCAGCAACTCACGTTTGTCGCGGATAACGGAAGTCGCAACCAACTTCGGAATATGGGTTGAATTCACTTGCATCAAACCATAATCCCGGCTCACTTCACGCCTTGTTTTTTTATCAAGATTGATATTCACAGCATCAGGGTTCAAAGAGCTTTCTCCGATCGCAATTGCTTTTACCAGCAACGAATCGATACGATATTTGGCGCCAGCTGCATCAAAGCAAAAAGCTGATGCCGCTCCGGGAAGCAACAGCAGCATCAGAATAATGAGCAAGACACCGCTGTTCACAATGCTTAACCATTAACAGTAAAAGTCAGCTTGTTTTGCCCGGTTCGACCACTGTCGGCCAGACACTCCGTACCTGCTGTTTCGAGTGATACCTGACCGTCAGCATGGGAACTGCTGTTGATAGTGATGCCAGATACCACACCGCCAGCACTCATGCGCGTCGCAATCGTAATACAAGCATCCTGAGGAATTTTCTCTGACGTAAGCGTGAATCCATTATTAAACCCATTGGCCGCAACAGGTGTTAGGATGATCTGTCCTCCCCAGGTATTCCAGAGTGTTGCGGTTCCCGAACTTGCCGTCCCTTGTATGGTTACGCCTTTTGCGCCACCGACCTGAATCAGAGAGCCTGTCATCTTTGTTCCGCTACTGAAATTGTACCCTCCGGAACCTTTCAGCAAACCTTGCGCACTGGTGATCAAATTCTGATAGCTAGTCACTTCAGAAGCCACATTCTTACGCGCCCACAGCATATAGATGCTACCCAGAATGACCACGATGACGCCAATAACGGCCAAAGCTACCGCGGCATTCTCCATAATGGCCCAACCACGATGCGGCCTCACTCGCTTAGAAGCGCGTTCATACGTAATATCAGACATAGTCTTTTCCCTTCCTTAATAAATACTCTTATTGCCCAATGAAATTGCTCATGTCCTGAACCTGGAAAATCGTCATCAGAACAAGAATGAAAAAACCGATAATCAGTAGAAACGAATAGAGGCGCATGCGAACGATACGAAAACGGATACGCATCAGACTGGTTTTCAGAAACTCTTCGCTGTAACGGCGAATCATCTCGGCTGAGCCGTCACGGCTGGTAAGTAAGTAGAGATAATTGACGCCTTCCTTACTGGGAAACTGATAGCCGCTGTTACGCAATGCCTTTCCCAGCTGTTCCCCCCCCTCCAGGTTGTCTATCGCGGCATCAAGCCGTTCACATAACCAGGGCGCTGCGAAGCGCCTTAACTGATTCAGTGCATCAAGCGTTTTTACGTTGGCCTCCAGTAATGAGGCGATATTCATCAGAAACACAGCGCCTTGCAGTTCTTTGTAAATTGACCAGGGCATCAGGTGATCAGCCCAGAGACGTAACCGCCCCGTCCAGCGAGGCTGTGACCAGAAAACCAGACAGGCCAATCCGCCACATACAACGGCTATGGCAATACCCGCGTTTTCAATGACATCAGACATGATCGCCAACAAACCGAGCGCGCCATACCAGGTAGCAGGATCAGACATCTGCTCAAGTGTTGGCTTGAGCCCGTACGTCACGACGCCGAACATGCCCCCGACCATCAGAACCAGTAACAGGGGATAGATCAGCATCTGTAACACCATCAAAAAGATTGCGCGGCGGGCCTCAATCAACACTCCAACCTGCCCTAATACATCGGGTATCGAGCCGCTGGCCATGCCCGCACTCACCAGTGCGGCCTCTTCGGCCGGCCCCCACTTAGCCAACACATCTTCCAGCGAATGTCCCTCGCTGTTGTCGCTCAGCGCGTCGATACAATCGGCGGTCAATTCAGCATAGGGATGCCAGTGTTCGCCAAAATTAGTATGCACATCCTCAATTTCCTGCATCGCAGCCAGCAGAGGGCTATTGTTCTCCAGTAAGAAGCGCAAAACAGAATAGAACCTGGCGCGATAGGCGCCGCTAAACGTGTGACGTGTGATCTCATAGCGAATACGCTCAAAGGCGGACATCTCACGCATGAGTAGACTCCCTGTCCAGCCGCAACATCTGGTCTTCATCCAGCGGGCACACCAGATCGGCATCCAGTGCATCGACCTGGCCTGTATTGAGTTTGTGTAAGAGATGAGTGCGGCGGGTGATCCCCCCCAGGCTATCAATCCAGTATTGACGAGCAGCCAATTGTCCTTTGCTCAGGTACAACGACATAAACTGAGCATCCGGGCGCATCACTTCAGCAACCACACTGCGACCGACGACACCACCACTGACAATGCGATCGTTCAACTTTTTCTGGCAGTGCGAACACCCTTCTTCATGACGAAAATAGAGATTTTCAACCTGACAAACGTTTTCAACGTTGCAATAGCGTTCAAGACGTTCTCGTTGTTCAGGAGATAACAAAGGTACTTTCTTTTCCCAGGGAACCCGGCAATGGGGGCATAGAACCTGCACCAAACGCTGACTGATCAAACCGATGAGCAATTGAGGATCAGCAATCATTTCCTCTGATATCCCCATCAATCCCATGCGGCGTAGAGAGCCTACAGCGCTATTGGCATGCAACGTACTCAGTACCAGATGTCCGGTTTCTGAGGCATATAAGGCAGCCTTCAAAGAAACATCATCACGGATTTCCCCCATCAAAATCGCATCTGGATCCAGTCGCAACGCAGATGAGCTCGCGTTGTCCCAGGCTTGCTGTACTGCATCCGCATTACTTTTATCTGCAATAATCGGCGTCTGAATCGCACCGGCGATACGCCCCTCTGGCGGGTCTTCAATGGTTAACAGCCGTTTTCTTCCCCGCGTCCGTTCGAGATACATCGCACTAAACGAGCGTAGCGTCGTACTTTTCCCCGACCCCGTAGGGCCGGTTAACAAAACGATACCTTCCGGTGTCCGTAACATCTGCTGTGACAGTTGTTGCTGCTGGGGCAGTAATCCCAATTGATCCAGCGACGGCACGTTATCGCCGTCATCGGGGATAATGCGCATGACAACATAAAGCCCCGATGCGGTTGGTGTATGACTGTAGCGTGCGCCGAACAGACCCACTCTTCTCAGGAACTCGGCCTTGACCCGGCCATCTTGTTTGCGATTAGGGTAGAACTGCGTTTCTGTTACGTCGCACATTGAAAGAATGATGGTAGATGCCTGAGCCGTCCCCTCGTTGCCGGTAACCTCGTCAACAGTCTCCAGTTCGCCATGGATGCGAAACTGGATGCGGCACAACTCAGCATCGATAATCATATGAATATCGGATGCATGAAATGCTTTGCCCTGCTCGAAATACTCTAAGACCTCTTTTTGCCGGGCGCTCACATTATTCAGATCGGCGAGGGAGATACCTTTACTTTCATCCGCGTTTTTCCTACGCCGTTCACGTAAATCACTCAAGGCAACAAACTCCGTTTGTGCCCGCGGATTGTTCTGAATAAATTGAGTTACCCAGGACTGGACACGCTGGTCAGCACGCCGGTTGGTATCAATAACGACGTTTACCGCGCCGCCGGCAGCATTTTCAAGTAATACAAAGTCAGCAATACTTTCATCAAGCTGAAACATGACCTCTCCTTAGAACGATAACGATGTGCCATCGCTCAACTTGACGACGGAATCTGAAATGGCGCTGACCGTCACATCTGCACCTGGAATGCGATCGCCCTTTGCGATTTCAATCGTGCCGCCATTCCCCAGTCGGAGCCGGGCAAACATCGCCTTACCGTTGCCATACGTTCCCAACAGCACAGGTCTGGTCGCTTTTCCGGTTCCCGATAACGGTTGTGTTGTCGCAACGGATCCTGACTGTGACAAAGTAGTACCCGCTGGTAGAGAAATTGGCATTGATGCTGATGGTGCGACAGAAGGTTGCTGGATGGGCAATAACTGGCTCTCTTTCAACATACGTTGCAGCTTAGCGCTTTCAACCTGAGCCGCTAACAGCATATTGTGTGCCTGCACCGCTTCGAGCTGCCCAACCGTAACCGGCGTATCAGGCAGTGTCCCCTGAGCGTTAGAGTCGACATCTTCAGCCTGGACAGAGAAGATGAACAGCATACTTAGCAGGCCCCAGTGATTATTTTTGCGCATAGAGATGCCCTTGAATTTTGTAATCAAATTGCCCTTCGGCACTCAACGTGAAAGCAATGCTGTGAAGACGAATGCCAGTTTCGTCAAAATCGGTTAATAGCCATTCCGGCGCCAAACGGGAATTAATAGTGAACGTGTATTCATGCCAGTCCTGTACTGGCTCATCTGGAGAATCCCCCGGCGCACGGGCTGGCGGAACGACTTCACTGAGGGGGACATCAATATTTCTGCGCTGGAAATGAGAGACGAAGCGCATCAGTTGAACCCGGGCCATCGGGACAGGCTCATCGCGCCATGGGATCGGGTCACTATCGATAATGAACGGGATAAAAACATCCCCTGACTTAGCGCCTTCCAAAAATTTAAACGAGGCAGTCTGGCCAAAGATTTCGCGTACCCGCCGATCAAAGTCAGCAGCAGTGCTACCCGGACGTGCGTCATAACGTAACCGCATACCATCACTCACACACTCGCCGGCATTCAGGATCCAACCGGTAACCGAAACCGGTAACGGCTGGCGAGTAAAATAACATTTGCTGAGAAAATACGAGGTTGGCCAGGCTTTCGCCCAGGGATGAGGTAGCCTTTGTCCCTGCTCTTGCTGCCGTGCTTTCACCTGTTCCGCTTTTAGTGCTGCCAGCGCTGCCGCTTGTTGTGTCGCCAGTTCTTTTTGATGCTGCCAGTACCCACCGCTGGCTACCGCCCCGGCAAGCAGTGATGCGGCAATAATAAATTTATACGGCGATGTCAGCCGTACCAGGCGGGCTTGTCTGAGTTGTTGACGGTTCAGCCGTTGTGTCAGTATCTGCCAGTTTGTCGCCGTCTCTGATGACGCAGCGACTTTCCAGCCTTCAGCCGGTGTATCGTTAAACGACAGAAAACGCGTCAGCGCGGACTGAACATCATTCATGGTACCGACAACATCCGACATTACTGATGGCTGACCCTTCAATGTGGCCAGGAATAACCAACGTGCATCATCAATCTGGTAGATACCGTAACTGTTATCCCCCTCATGCAGAAGGAATGCTGCCGCCAGCGAATAGAGCGTCCGGCGCTGATACAAGCGCCCCGGGCACCCATAGCCAATATTGCGTTTTCCCTTTTTCCCTAACGCAACACGATGCGTACCAGGATAAGCCTTGATGAACCGAAACCGGGATTTGGTCCCGGCGTCCGCTTCCGGGACCCATTTCAACCCGGCAACCCATCCATTTCGGCCAACCGGCAATACCAATGATGTGGGGTCTATTTTTTTCGTATTGCGTTTTAACGGTCTCATGGCTTACCTCAACACAACCGGGGTAATGACGATGACTAAAGACGTTCGGGTGTTATCTCCACTGCGTCCCCCGCCTAACACGAAGTTGTCAGGAGTGAATGTCCCGGATCTACTGGTTGTGGTATTAACCTGTTCGAACCCCGTCAATACCAGAGACTGCCCTGCCCGCAGATTTACCTTGCGGGTCAGCGACCGTACTTTTGTGTACGGCATGTCCATACGTGAATTGCCGTCTGCTGTTACAAACGAACGAATGGTCGGCGGATCGGACAGGTTAAAGGAAAACTGCAATTGCACATCACCGCTTTCCCTGATGAAAGGCAACATGGTGATGTTTAAACCTGTCGTGATCATGCCCGGTTCAAGAGAGCTGGTAGAACCGGCGTTTGTCGTGGATGTTGTACTGCTGCGAGCGATATAAACAGTCTGATCCGATAATTGAAATGGCGCCGGCGACAGATTTGTCGTGGGTACCGCCTGACTCATGTCGACCTTGACGTTCCCTTGCTCGCTCAGTGCTTTAATCAGCGCGCTGGATCCGGCAAACTTAGCGGCATTTCCCGTCGCGCTTTCCAGAATAGATACGCCACCGCTCATGGCGTTATCTGCGGCACCGCTGAAGCTCCCCGTCATCGTGGCGCCAACGTTGTTCAGCGACTTATAAACGAGCGACCAATCCAGCCCAAGTTGATCTGTTTTGCTCTGTATTACGCTGATCAACTGAACATTAAGCTGAACCTGTCTGTTCAATACCTCATTTTGATGATCGACATAGCGAGCAACACGGGCCTGGACTTCCGGCGTATCCGTTACGGTCAACGAACCACTGGCGGCAGACAGCCAGAAGCGGCCATGCTGGGGTGTTAACATCGTTTCCACGGTTTTCCGAATATCTTCGTACAGGTCGCTGCTCAGATCCGTTGTCGTTTTTTGTGACGAACTGGCATCTCCGGATGCCGCACTGGCCGCCGAGCTTCCTCCGGAAGCGCCCATGCTTGTTGAAGAACCCGAAATAACACTGGCCGTACTCTCAGTCTTGGTATTCAGGATGGCAAGTTGATAGGTTTGAGTTTCGGTATAATAAAAGACAATCTGGTTGGGATTATCCGCACGCCATGATAATCCCAACTGACTCGCAACATTATCCAGCAGGCCTGCGACACTAACGCCGTTACCATCCCACTTAAGAGAGCCCAACCGTAAACCTGACGGAATAACAGTCGGTTGCACCGATGCTGAATTGGATGCAGCAGTGGTTCCAGGGATCCGCGATAAAGATACCCGCCCATTATCATCAGGCGCCGGCAGCGCCCCGGTCATTTGTTGCGTCACAGATCTGGTCAATGCAACGGATTGTGCCTGCGCCGCATCAGGGGTAATAACCACCCGAATACCGCACACTCGGGTAAGACGCTGGCCCAGATCAAGTAAAGATAAACCGTCGGGTTCGTTAACCTGAAATGGGCAATAGACCAGTTTTTTACTCTCTGTCGAGGATGACTGCGGCACGGCAATCGGGCTCAAATTCACCCAGGGCTTATCCACCCAGGTAACGGAAGTCTGTGTCCGGGACGTTTGCGACTCGGTGATACGGCGAGCCTGCTGGCCTGTCGCGCCGGCCTCGTCTTCCATTTTCTCGATTTCATTCAGGGCGCAACCCGATAGCATCACCGCTAACGCAATCGCGCCTAACGCGAACCGGCGTAGGCCAAAATAAACGGGATACCGCATCTGCGCTCCTGTCAGTTAAGATAAACAATATCCCCGTCCGCCACGCCGGCAGGGAGCATTAAATTCATGTCAGTACCATCCAGCATCTTCAGGCGACCTTGACTGACCACGCAGATCAAAGCAGAGGCAACAGAGCTACGGGTTAACGCCGCGACCAGACCAGGAAAATCCGCCGTCCAGACCCACAACCGCCCTTCTGAAACCACATGACTGACCCGGCTGTCAGGAAGCGGTATCAGAGCCAACTGTGTTAACTCAACCGCACCATCATTCACTACACGGTCATAACGAAAATCATTGATCGCAGAGGCGATGCGCAACATGTCATTGGCCACTGATGACGCCGAATTGGTGGTGATGCTTTCCGACTGTGTTTCGGAACGGCGCAGATCAACGCTGCCGACGATCAGGAAAGACACCAACGCGAAAGCTATGGCCGCGTATCCCATTAACGACGTTCTCCCGGACGGTCGCTAACAAAAATCAAACACTGAATCCGGTTGGCTTCTGAAAACAAAGGCTTCTCCGCATTACGGTACAGATCGAATACCTGAGTAACGGCGGATTCAAAGTTGCCGTGAAATGAAAGAGGCGCATCAATGCGGTAATCCAGACTGACCGGCCACACCACAACCCAGTTTCCACCATTCACGCATTGCGCATCGCTGGCCCACTTATTCAATGACTCACGCAACGTAGTCCCGACTTCCGCGCGCCATGTTGTTCCCAGCGGCTGGACACTGATCGGTTTTCCCGGAATAAATGGCGATTTTCCGCTGTTTTGCGCAGATGATGCAGGCACGGATGGTGATGCCGTTTGTGTCATCACAGTTTGTGCGGCCGGCGCAGGGGGTAAAGATGTCGTAACGGGTTTTGCGGCCAGAGACGAAGAGTCTGACCTGACCTTTGCATGCTGCTGTCCGTTCACAGGGGCAACATTGGCGGTAGCCGGAGGGAGCTTTGCCGATACCGGCTTATTCGCAGGAACATCAGCACCTGATGCTGTCGCGGGAGGGATTGATGTGTTCCCCTTCCCGGTATTTTGCGATGTCGGGAGCGTCGTTAATACCGGACTCGGCAATGGCTGACTGTCCGGATTTAACGCGCCTGACGCAGTTGAAGACGAGCCGCCGGTAAACGGATTTCCAGACTGAGGCATCGAAGCGGCCGTTGCTTCCGCTGATTTAGGCTGTACCGGAGGTACCGATGCTATAACTGGCGAGAAAGAGCGATATTCGTCGCGAAGGATAAAACACACCTCGCGATTAACATCATCTACGCGCAGTCGCCAGGCAGGTCCGGCTACGACTTGCAATGCCTCACTAAGACGCACCGGACCAATAGAACGTTGCACACCAGGTAATGGCCGGCTTAAGAGTTCGGTGAACATGATCGATGTACTGGGACATAATGAATACCCAGACTCAAGCAACAAATATCGAAAACCATCCCCAACAGTACGCACCAGTTGCTGTGGCATCGAGATATCAATCATCTGATTGAGCGGGTCGCGTTGAGAATCCGCCGGGCGGGTACTGACCAGAGTATAGCGATCGTAACGTACCACTTCAGGTGAGCGATTTTGATAAATATCGTTAACCCTGGGCGAAACATTAGCTCGGGGAAGTACATCAGAAGGCGTCGTGTTCTGTTTAACGCAGCCCGCAGCCAGTAATGCCACTGTCAGACATGCCAGCTTATATTCAGGTTGCCGGGTTGGTCTTGCCATCAGTCTCCACCGTTTAAGAGTAATCTCAATCAGGTGGTTATTCTGCCGACACGCAAAAACTGAACAACGCTAAACTAAAAACGTGCTCAGAAAAGAAAAACGCTGACCGAAGCCAGCGTTAGAGTCCCATTACTACAGGAGGCAGGTTAATTTGGCCAGAACTCGGAATACAACACTTCTTCTACCGACCAAATTTGCTCATCCGGTAGATTTTCAAGCTGTGTTTCATCCGCAGCGATAGCAACTGCTTTTGACCAGATAACATCGTACCATTCTGGATCATTAAGCTTAGTCTTCAGGCTGGGAGACTCTTTCAACGCGTACCCAACATCTTTACGCTGCGCTTTGATCGTCTTTTCCCAACTTGAGCCTCGGCGTTCCGGTTGAAATTTCCATTTCAGCAGGTGAGCAATCAAGACAGCCATGCGGCTTGCCAGCTCCCTTTGTTCGCTCTTCCCCACGTCTGCAATCTCCTCTGCGATATTCTCGCAGTCGATCTCTGAAAATTTACCGGAGCGTAAAAGTGCAGCCTGCTCGTGAGCCCAGGCGACAACATCAGTATCGTACCGAGTATGAATAGCCATTTTACCCCCGAAGGATCACAGACAAAGTAAGTATTTTACTTAGTCTGTCAGAGAAAAAAACGCCAGTCAAAGACTGGCGCATGTGTTTCCGAAATGGATAAAGACTATATTAGGCTGCATGATGGGGACGATGAGTAACATCGCCACGACCATTCAACAAGCCTTCAACAGAAATATCTTCATCAAGGTTATCCCAATGGATACCACGGGGACTCAGTTCGTAGTTATTCCGTTCGGCATCCGTTGCATGCAACAACCGGGGAAACCAGGCTAACGGAACACCAAGGGTACGAGCATCACTCAACTCTACCCACATGTTGAATTCATCGAAACGAACTTTTTTAGCTGAAATAGTCATTCCAGGCCTCCAGAAATGACGTTTTGTTATCATCAACGACTTCCGATAAGTCTTTCAATACTCGGGCATTGAATCCATCATTCCGGGCAAGCCTGACTTCCGGTGTTAACCAAAACTTGGCTTCCGCTTCTGAATTTCGCACATGAATATGTGCTGGCTCCAAAGGGTTGCCTTCATTCGAGTAGAAGAAAAACGTAAAACCTCTAAACCTCAGTATTACAGGCATAGATGTCCCTTTCATTGTCTTGGATTATGGTGAATAAAAATGCGCCAGTCAAACCTATGCAGCAGGTATCAATACCAACACAGCTATCCCTGTATGGAAACCATGCTGCACGCTTTGACTAGATACGGCTGTTCCTTTAACCAATGCAAAGCGGCAGTTTGAGCCGCATTTGAATAGTCAGGTTCCGCTGTCACATTTGCGAGCCGTGCTATCAGTTTTTTATTTTCCTGGTCTAACCGGGCAGAGATTGACAGCAATGAAACCCCGTACCCCTCACTGCATGCAGCAGCCAATGCTTCGGCCAGAATAACGGATGACCTGGAGTCAGGGTGCTTGGTTAACTGTGAGATTATTTGATCAAATAGCTTCGTTATGTGTCCCTATTTGAAATAGTATAAGAAAAGCGCCAGAAAAATCCTGGCGCATATGTTTAGGAAATGGCATAAAGCCCATGATTTGAAATGTTTAATCCGAGCGAGGCGAACGGTATATCGTCGTCAAAGTCCATCGGCGGTTCATTGCCTGCTGGACTTTGAGACTGAGGTGTACCGCTCTGTGCCGGTGCTACTGGCTGTTGAGGTTTTCCCCATGACGAGCTGGCAGCACTTTGGTTGTTATTTCCGTCGTTCGGGCGAGATCCTAACATTTGCATCGTGCCACGCTGGCTGACTACAATTTCAGTCGTCCAACGATCTACACCTGCATTGTCCTGCCACTTACGCGTTTGAAGTTGCCCTTCAATGTAAACCTGAGAACCCTTACGCAGATACTCTCCAGCGATTTCTGCAAGCTTGCCGAATATCACCACTCGGTGCCATTCAGTGCGCTCTTTCTCTTCGCCAGTTTGCTTATCGCGCCAGGTTTCTGACGTTGCCATAGTAATGCCAGTCACTGCGTTACCATTTGGCATATAACGGACTTCGGGATCCTGCCCCAAAAAACCGATAAGTGTTACTTTATTTACTCCACGTGAAGCCATAATCTTTCTCCTTCCTGTTGAAGCCCTCTGTAAACAGAGGGTTTAAGAGGTGCCTGTTATCAGAATGAATTTTCCGCATACGCTTTAGCAGCGGCAGGGTTGTTCTGAGTCGGCATGGAGTCAGATGAATCAGACTTCTCCGCTTTGTAGACCTCTTCTTGACCCACTTTAATCCTGGTGATCTTGATTAAACGGGCTTTGAGGCTAACACGTTGTTCACCGGCATGGTCACCAGAGTTCAGCGTAAAGATGCTGGGAGACAAGTTACTCAATGTGAAATTAATCAACACTTTCTTATCTTCATCAACAGACTTTTCGCAGCGTTTAATCAAAGCGATGGTCTCTTTACCTGCTGGGGTCACGTCAAAGCGAACATAGTTCACATTGTCTTTCTGACCACTTAAGGCATTGATGACACAACTAATGAATGGACCATTAGGCCCAACAACATGACGAATGTCGCTCAGATACCCCAATCCAGTAAGATTCAGATTGAAGTACTCATTGCTTTCGCCATTTTGAGTGTTAGTAACTTGATTCTGGGTAGATTTATTTGCAGTCATGATGTTTCTCCGGAGTAAAAAATAAACAGGTAGCGGAGAAACAATCATCCCTGGCGGGAATCTGTTTCCCGCTGGGGAGTCAAAGACAATTGAGCCTTTGACTGGCTGTATGAGTGAAGTGGGCCTTAACCGGTATTCGGTCTCTGTTTTCAAAGGTTAAACAGATTTACCGCTCGAAAGCGCCATCTCTCAGGTCAATGATGGCATTGGCATGTGATTACCCGAAGGCGTTCCTCTCAAATCACGGGAACATTAGCAGTTGTCAGAGACAACGATTGGCCTGTTAATCATTAAACCTGGTGAAAAAGAAGTCAATCTTCCAGCAATGGAAAAACTCATCACCGAAGAATGAAAATAAAAAAAGCGGCGCCATAAGGCACCGCCATACGATCTGCACCATCGATCTTCGGTATATCTGTTTTCACAGTAGCTCCGGGGTATGTTCAGGACCCGACACTGGTTTCACGGAGTTTTAGTGCCTTCAGACTCGGCTCTCAGGTGAGGGAGCTGTCAGTCAGACTGTTCCCTGACAACGCTATGCAAACGCTGACAGAGACCGCAGTCACGGGGTGCGGCTTCAGAGCCGGATGCACAATAACAACTCATCCCCCCGCCTGCAATCAGTTAATTCTGCTTTTTCTTCCGTGTTTTAGATGCCGCATTCTTGCTCTGACCAGGGATATTGACCATCCCCTTACAGTCAGGATATTTTTCACAACCGTAAAACGCTCCTTTTCCCCCTTTTCGTAACCGCGTCTTACTGCCACAAAGAGGGCAAGCCGGCGTAGGAGGAACGCGAACGGCAACATCTTGTTGAGTTCCCAGGGAAACTAGCTGACAAATCCACTGAGTCTGCCGGGACATAAAGTTATCCAGCGTCATTCTCCCTTTAGCAACCTCATCGAGCGCCTGTTCCCAAAGCGCCGTCATACCAGGTTCCTTCAATGCGTGAGGTAAAGCATCGATAAGATCCATCGCAATATCTGTTGCACGCAAGTAGCGCCCTTTTATGATGATGAAATTACGCGCCAATAACGTTTCGACAATCCCGCCACGCGTCGCTTCCGTGCCTAATCCGGCGTTCTCTTTCAGCACTTTTTTCAATGTTAAATCGGTCACATACGCCGCAGCGTTCATCATGGCCGCAATCAATGATTGGAATGTAAAATACTGGGGAGGCTTTGTTTTCAGGGCTTTTACCTCAGCGCCAGTCACGGCACAGTTATCTCCCTTTACGAGCATAGGTAAAGATTGCTCTTTCTCATCTGCCGCCGTCTCTTTATGTTCACCGTCATCCTGATTAAACAAACGTTTCCACCCGGGAACAACAATGACCCGCCCCGTTGTCTGAAACAATTGGCCTCCGATATTCAGGGAAAGTCGCGTGGCATCGACTTCATGCAGCGGAAAAAACTGAGCGAGATAATGTCGTCTGATTAACACGTAAACCTGCTTTTCCTGATCGCTCATCTTCGACATGTCACAAACATGCCGTGTCGGAATGATACCGTGATGGGCAGTTATTTTTTTGTCATCCCATATGCGGGAAACAAAACGAGTATCTAACTGAGAAATCAACGCCTGTAGTGAGGGGGCGATTTTCACCAATGCGCTCAGGACATCAGGAATTTCTTCACGCATTGACTCAGGAAGAAAACCACAATCGGTTCGCGGGTAAGACGTTGCTTTATGCGTCTCATACAGGCTCTGTGCTATGTCCAGCACTTTCTGAGGACTCATGTCCCAAAGTCTGCCGCAGGCCTGCTGTAGCGCTCCCATGGTGAACGCCAAGGGTGCGGCCTCTTTTTCTCGCTTTGTTTCCTGCTCAATTACCGTTGCCTTGCCCGTTTGTTTACAAAGCTGTACAACTTGCTGAGCGATGTCCTGATGAATACAGCGCTTCTCTTCATCGACATACATTTTCGCAGGAACCCACTGCGCCGAGAAACGGACACCATTAGACTGTAGCGCCACCCATACTTGCCAGTAAGGCTTAGGGACGAACGCCGCTATTTCTCGCTCACGATTAACAACCATCGCCAATACAGGGGTTTGCACTCGCCCAACAGACAGAAGCCCGTCATATCCCTTATCCCTCGCTTTTACAGTATAAAGCCGGGTCAGATTCATCCCTATCAGCCAGTCCGCTCGCGAACGCCCCAGACCAGCATAATAAAGCGGTTTTGTTTCTCTTCCCGGTTTGATAGCAGCTAATGCAGCACGAATGCTAGGTTCATCCAATGCAGACAGCCACAAACGAAAAACGGGACCTCTCCATCCGCAATATTCCAACAGAGACCATCCGATAACTTCTCCTTCCCTATCAGCATCAGTTGATATGACGACTTCATCAACCTGCTTCAACAATCGGGAGATGACAGTGAACTGGTCCGACGATTCTGGCTTCACAACCATCTGCCATACGGAAGGCAAAACCGGTAACACATCTATTC
Source organism: Brenneria izbisi (assembly GCF_025840185.1). Classification (GTDB taxonomy): domain Bacteria; phylum Pseudomonadota; class Gammaproteobacteria; order Enterobacterales; family Enterobacteriaceae; genus Brenneria; species Brenneria izbisi. The sequence goes on along the minus strand of NZ_JAMPJU010000018.1, from coordinate 20,937 downwards.
GCCACGGTTTCTCGAACTGGGTGCCATAGACTTCTGGTGAGGCGGTTTCTAAAAGGTGCCCTCGGGCCCAGGTTATGGTTATCCCGGGAGCAGATAAGAAACCTTGTCCTCGCTTTGTTGCTCCCAGTACAGCAGCAATATCTCTGGCTTGGGAGGGTTTTTCGCAGATAAAGAGGCGCACAACGTCCCTCCAGACTACGGGTTAGTCGACGCAGGTGTCGTACGCGCTTTATCGTGCATGAGCAACAAATTGACACTGGCCTCATGGATTGGAGGAGAAAATATGGAACGTTTCTTACCCAACAAGACATCACGATCTGGCTCACCTAATGCCTCACACGCTTTCTGCCAAGCTTCATTTTGTTCGATAGCATCAATGCGTGACACTGGAACCGAGCGGTATTTCAAAACAATCGAGTAGATCTGGCGTAACGTTCGTCCGTTACCGCTGAGTAACTGATCGCGACGATTACGCGAAATCAAGCCATAGTGAAACGCCTGTAAAACCTGTTTGGCCAATTGGTCAAACCCAATCAGCAGATAGACGCAGCGATATCCCAGTGGCGAATTACTGTATACCTTGATATCCAGAGGTTCTTTAGCAACGGCTTCCGTCAGTGTTACTCCCCGAGGCAATACATTCATCTCTTTATCCAGGGATGCAATTTCTTCAGACATCAACGTGCTGGCCTCATTGAGCTTTTCCTCAAGAGCCAACATGGTCTTGTCTGCCCATGGGTTGTTTTTCAGAGAATCACTATTGATACGAGCGGCCTGGTGCAGAAACCCTGGCATTCCCATAATAGGAGGGCGGGCTGCAACACCATTTTCGTCGTTCTTTTTTACTCTTCGGCGCCCGACCCAGAGATTGATTGCATAGTTAGTATGCAATTCAATTTTTAACTCGGACTGCAATGCCCCCGTCGTCTTTCCAACTCTTTCAGCCATCGTTGTCTCTCTAACCTGTTAATTAATCAGTTAAGAAAGACTAAATAGTTAATAAAAGAGGACTCCCCCAACAACGCGAAACTCAATATTGATTTCACGAATTTGACGCGAGTGCATCAATGTGGTTGTTTTTCATACCGTGCTGCGGGGCGCAGCAAAGTACACTTTTTAACCATATTACCAAATCCGCTCCAATCAGGTACCTCGCATACCACCCTGAACATCGCATTGGTTATTTTTTGACCTTGTTGTGGGGCGCAACAAGTACAATTTTTAACCATTCCACCAAATCCGCACTAACTAGGTACCCCGCATACCACCCTGAACATCGCATTGGTTATTTTTTGACCTTGTTGCGGGGCGCAACAAGTACAATTTTTAACCATTCCACCAAATTCGCACTAACTAGGTACCCCGCATACCACCCTGAACATCACATTGGTTATTTTTTGACCTTGTTGCCACTGGCAACAAGTACGCTTTTTAACCAAAACATCAGTATCCACATTGACCAGGTACCCCACATGCCATCCTGAATATCATATTGGTTATTTCTTGACCTTACCGCCACTGGCAGCAAGTAAGATTTTTAACCACCTTATTTTCCAGAGGTCAATATTCTGGCTCTGATATCAGCAACCAGGTTGGAAACTCTTTCCTGACTCGCCTTAGAGTCTGCCTGCGCCGGAAGGCTTTCTGGCGGCTCAGGAGCGGGACGGTCCACCGTTGGTGTCATTGCTGCCGACGCTCTTCCCTTCGCCGTTTCAGAAAGCGTTACGCTTCCTGCTGATTGTTCTGCTTGCTCAGCGGGCAGCACCAGCCGCCCTTCTCGGGCACACTTCATCATCGATAATAGCCAACCAAGTGGGTTGGCTAACTGCCCGCGCTTGAGCTGTGTATTCAGCATGGTCAGCAGAGCAGACGCTTGCTCGGCAGGCAACGCCGTGAGTTGTCTGCTGAGCATGTCGGCATCATCGGCCGTGATACGACAAAGCAATGCTTCAGGCAGTGTTGAACTGTGCCCGCTTTCCGGTACGTACGTTTTTTTATTCACACTGTGTGTGAAACTACGTACGTTACAGTTCGATTTTCGAACTTGGTTATAACCTGTTGATTTTAGACTGAGTTCGGATTCCGAACTCAGTGTATTATTGCTATTCCCATCACTAAGTTCGGATTCCGAACTCAGTGATTTTTCCCTTATCTCGCCTTGTTTTTTACTGAGTTCGGAATTCGAACTCGGCTGCATTCCCCGCTGGAGTGATGCCAGTTGAGAGGGAGTCGATGGTGAATCCAGGCGTGCCTCAATCATGGTCACCCTGGAATGGCGATGTCGCATGGAGGGATCGTTACGGATCGCCTCCAAAACATTGAGTGCGGTCATCCGTACCGATTTATTCTTATGTCCGCAGCTGCGTGCAACCAAATCCAGCCAGCCTGGGTCAAACGTTTCCGCATCACGGCAGCTCAGCGGCTCATCATGTTGAGCGTAGATATTTCCGCGTACGCGCCCATACTCATCGCGCACACGTTTACAAAGACTAAGCCAGCCGGTTATTCGCAACATTAGCAGCGTACGGCTGATAGTTTCACGCGAGGCTTTCTCGGCGTGGGGTGAAGCCAACTGAAGTTGCAGCTCATCGTATGTAGGAAATACCGCGCCATCATTTTGCTGGGCATACAAACGGATCATCACCCATGCTGTTTTATCCAGCGGGCTAAGCCTGCTATCCAGAAACAGTCGCCGGGGAACGGCATCATGCACATTCCCCAGATAAAGCAATCCGCTACGTTCATTGACCGGGCTAGAGGGATCACTATTTCCCTGTCGGGAAATACCCTCCTCCATTCTCTGGAGTGTGAATGCGATAACACTGTCAGCAGGTAATCCCATCATCGCTTACCGTTTGTTTGAATCAATCCAACACGGACATTCATGATAAGAAACGAGAACGTAATGATATGAAAGGTTCGAAATGGAAAGCGGGAAGACGGTTTTTTTAACGATGAGAACCCCAAATGAATCACATGATAAATGATCCCTTCACTTCTGGTTGTTGTATGCCACAGCTCATCAGCTAGCAGGAACTGAATAAACATCGCCCCCAGAACATATGATTTATCGGCAAGTATCATCACTTGCTCTCTCCAGTTGAACGCGGGATGACGGTAGCCATAGCGTTGTCTTGGCAGCCCAGATCTTGCGCTTTATCGTCATTTTTTGATTTCCCTGTTATAGGTCTCATGGCTCATCAAATGCCAGTGTCCGCCACCATCCTTGCTTAACAAACGCCAGAACGGCCCAATGTCGATTTTGAGATAGCCATTGGTTTGCAAGCGCTTGTAAATTCGTTCACCGCGCTGCCATGCCTCGATGAAACGAGTCGCTTTACGCACAACACTGGGGGTTGCACGTTGACATATACGAAACTCAGCAAGCCGCATCTCAGCCTCCCGCCTTTTCCTTTCTTTCCAGTACTGCTTCACGGCACCAGGCATTAACACGAGTCCAGACCGCAGTGAGAGAAACATTCTGTTGTTCCGCCGCCAACATCATGACATCCAGTGCTTCATGTGAGTCCGGCGATGACAGTCCAGAACTGCGCCATTGCTCCCATAGCGCCGCGTCTTCTTCTTCCGTGGGGGCCTGAACTCTCCCCTGCCGTGTTTCGACACCATTTAAACGGCGTCTCGAGCTAACTTCCGACGTCGACAGGCCAAAATAGAATTGCATCAGCTCTATTGAGCCACCTAACGCCAGGGCGCGATCAATTCGCTGTAACCGTTTTTGTTCAGTACGAGCCTGGTTAACCATTGACCAAAAATTGTCGTGATTAATCTGAAAATTGAGTACAGATACACTGCTTTGCGTCAGGTAATACAGATCGTCCACCGTTAGTTGGCTCAATTGACGAACCTCTTCCATCGTCATTCCCAGTGCTTCACAACGACGAATATTTCCTGACTTCAGTTCCATTAAGATATGCGTCAATAACGCATTTGTTGCCTGAGATAATCCCTGGCTCATAGCTGCCCCCCATTCACCCAATCGACGATCAACAAAAAATCAATAGCCCAACTCATCCCACAACAAATGAATAAAAGCGTATTGCAAGCCCGTTTTCTCAGTAAGTTATCCATGAATATCCCCTGCATATTGGTAATCGGGAAAATCCAATGCACCATCCTTACGGGCGTGGTATAGCGGAGATGGAGATAATGCGTTTTTCCCGCAACGCTGGCGCAGCCAAGTTTTAAGAAGTTGGTCTTCACGTTCAGATGGAGTGAATGATTCCAGAGCGCTCCACACGCCCCCCACCCAACCTTCCCGAAACTGGTCAGTACGAATACGGCGGATCTGGGGTTTCAAACGAGGTAAATCCTTGATATGCCGCTCAGTCGCTTCTCTCAGCTGCTGTGATAACACTTTAAAGAGATAGGCAGCGATATCAGAACGACCGCTGAATCCATAAAAGTGGACTGAGCGGCGAAGACACATTCTTCGATAACGCGTAGTCGTGCTGTATAGATCAAACCAGCAGCTACAACCTGTGGCCATGCACACAACAGCAGCAAGTCCGTTAAGCCACCCAGGAATACTTACCGCATCTGATGGTACTCGTCGGCATATCGATTCACGAATCGATGAAATTTCAGGCTCTTGCTCCAGAATGGAATGACGCAGAATGAGCTTTTGAGCCAAACGCAATGCCCGGGTAATTTCATTCAGATCGTTATTTTGCGTGACTAACGACATCAGTTTCCGAATACGTTTAGGTAATCTGTTACTGTTATTCATTTCCCCCTCCGGCTACCAACTTTTGTCAGATGTTCTTCGACTTCCTGGCATCCAACACAAAGCTCTACACCAGGAACAGCCAAACGACGGGCCTCAGGGATTTCATTCCCGCATGAATCACAACATGTATTTGAAATACGCCCGTTATGAACATTTCTAAGAATCAATGACAAACTGCTCTGCAACAGTTGTTCGGTTGTGGCCATTGCCATTTCATCATCAAGATCATGCGACATGGTCACCTCCACGGGCATCATCACGTTGCAGTTCACGCAAACGACGCAGCACCCGAATCAAACGCATGAATTTCACGACATGGACATCATGAAGGACGGGAGAGCCGGATTTCTGAGGAAAACCCAGGAAATTCAGGCAAAAACCGAATGTATTAAAAGGCAATTCGCGATCTTCCCCAGTCAGCCCGGCAAGCAACAAAACAAACTCGTTGTTGTTTGTGTCCGACGTGGTATAGCCAGCCTGATCCCAGCGTTTGGCTTCTGAAATATCGTCGGCACATCCCATGGCTTCAGCCAACTCAAAAGCCAGCCTGTAGGACATATCCTGTAGGTGTTCAATGTCGTCCTGAAGTGCAGGTATGTGCCAGATATCCGCGACAGGCTCCAGCCCCGTAGCCGCGAAAGAAACAGATGAAGAGGATGAAACATGTCCTTCTTCTAATAATGCACCGTCACGGTTTTCAGATAACGCGGACATCAATGATGTCTGCGAAAAACTATTTCCCATAGGGCTTACAGTTTCACCACCAATCACAGTCTGGCCACCGTAGAGATCCGGCTGAAGCTCGGTACGATATGGCGAAGTGGAGGGTATCCCTGCATCAATCGGTTGCATACCCGCATCAGGAGTCAGCCCTGTTTCTGAAGCGTTACCCGGAGCAGGTTCGGGGCGAGTTACTCCACCGACAAGCGTCCCTGAACGTAAGCCAGTGACCGGATTCTCTGGCCCTGTTTGTGGCGGAAGCTGAGTGATATTCTCTTTTAATGGCTGACGGATAGGCTCTTGTAAAACAGGTGGGGCCAGTGGCTCACCAAATAATTCCCGGCGCTGTTGCTCTTTGGGATCCAACTCTATCAACCAGCGATCGTAGTTGAGTGACGGATGCGGCAGCGCTTTCAATAACTCCCCAATCAGCTCATCACGAAACATTTCCAGTGAATACCGATCAGGATCATCGAACACACTACAGGCAGCAGAAAAGGCATCGGAAAAATCAGATGTATGCTGGCACGCCACATCATTCGCATAGACCTTCCACGTCTTCTCTGCCGCAGAGCGTAATGCCAGCAGAGGCATTGTTTGAGAGCGACTGAGACCTGAATTCAGCAGGGTTGGCAGATGGGGGTGCAAATATTTCAGTGTATCTTCCATACGGCTGATACTTGAGCTATCAATCGGATAACCCTGCTGGTTTAACAGTTCGGAAAGCTCACGCAGTGTGACACTACGCCCCAGTTGTTCTTCCCAAATCGTTCGAGCCTTGTGAATACCGAACGCCTTTTCGATATAGGTTAAATCGCCACGGACTTCATTCTCGGCCAAATGACCAATCACGCATTGCAGACGTCCCGGCCAGGGTTTGAATATCGTATGGATCCGATAAAATCGTTCATCCCCGGTTTCCTGATAGAGCTCACACAATATCTGGTAGCGTGTATTCCCTCCGTCACTAAAGATATAGATATCATCACCATCAGGGTCTCTGGTCACTTTAGGCAATGAATCCAGACCGCGCATGCGGATCGACGCTTTGATATCATCGTACTTGGGATTACGTGACGTACGGGGGTTATCGGGGTTGGGACGCAGTTCGTCGAGCGTCAGTACCATCGCCATTTCACTCACAGGCAGTACAGCGACCTGCGATGGTTGAGCTGGCGATTTTCCTCGCATCAGTAGCGCATCCGTCATATTCAGCGCTTTCGGTTTACTCGCCATCAGTAACCTCCCTGAGCATCGAAAGGCATATTAGTGAAGCGAGTAAAACGCCCGTCAAACTGAACTTTTATCGTTCCTATTGGCCCTTGACGCTGTTTACCCATAATAATTTCAGCTAATCCTTTATCTGGACTATTTGGGTTGTAAACTTCGTCACGGTAAATAAATAACGTGACATCCGCATCCTGTTCAAGCGAACCGGAATCACGTAAATCACCATTATTGGGGCGTTTATCAGCACGCTGCTCCAGAGAACGGTTAAGCTGAGAAAGCGCGACAACAGGACAGTCCATCTCTTTGGCCAGAGACTTTAGCGAACGAGATATCTCAGCAATTTCCTGCGTTCTGTTCTCCATGCCGGGGCATCGCATCAGTTGCAGATAGTCGACCATTATTAAAGCGGGTTTACCGTACTTCCTGGCATTACGGCGGGCTCTCACCCGAAGCATTGCTGGCGTAAGATCGCTGGTATCATCGATAACCAGTCTTTTTTGCCATTTAGTAATGGTTTCAACTGCCGAGCCAATCTGTGACCATTGCTCATCAGTCAGATCTCCACTACGCAGGTTTTGTAATGGAACAAACCCAATAGAAGAGATAAGACGCATAAGGAGTTGAGTTGAAGGCTGCTCAAGGCTGTATATCTGGGTAACATTGGCGCTATTGTGATTTAGCGTTCCTGTGATCATGTTTAGCCCTAACGCCGTCTTTCCCATTGAAGGGCGGGCAGCCAACAAAATCAGATCGCCATTCTGTAAGCCACAGGTTTTCGCATCCAGCTCGATAAATCCTGTTGCCGTTCCAGTGATACCATCGGGGGAACGATGGCGAACCTCCAGTTCCGCTACAACCTTTTCAAGCCCGTCAACGACAGTGATTGTCTTTTGCGGTTCTGCCTTTTCTGCAATATCAATAATTCGTCGTTCAGCCATCTCCATAATCTGGGGTATATCAGCACGAGGTTGACTCACCTGCCGAGTCAAATCCGCACCAAGAGCAGCAAGCTGTCTGGCCCGACTGTCTCTGGCAACGATTTCGCAATACGCTACCGTGTTCGCTGCACTTGGCGTGTTTTTCGCCATCTCAGCAAGATAGGCGAAAATATGCTCCTCACGAGAACTTCCCTGCTTCTCCAGTGAGTCGGAAAGCGTAATTAAGTCGATAGGCAACCCAGCACCAACCAGACGAGCCATTTCACGAAAAATCACGCGATGCATGAGATTAAAAAAGTCACTCTCACCAATAATGAGAACAACCTCATCCCAGCGTTCATTGTCGATCATCAGAGAACCAAGTATGGATTGTTCAGCTTCCGCGGAATAAGGGAGATTGGGCGATGCCTTTTGATTAGCCATGGTTCACCATCTCCACGTTTCTTTCATTCAAACTCAGAAAGGCTTTCAGCAGACGTTCATGGGTACGGGGAGAAACTAACATCAAAGGCCAATCGTTATAGGGGAGATATTGAACACTCTTTTTTTCTTTATCCCAGCCGTTTTCAAACAGAACCTTGTCGCCTCGTCCGGGAGAATCATCGAGCGAATCCAGAAGCAGATTTTTTTCTGAATAGACGTTACAAACACCTACAGCGGATTCAGGCACAGCCCAAATATCGGATAACATGGCTTGTAAGCGCTCTCCAGCTTGCTCATTGTCAACCGTTTCGAAAAAGACATACTTCTCATCAAAACCGCGATACTGAGAGTCTGTGCAAAAACAAATCGCACGATAGAGGGTCTTCATTGCTTTCCCTCCCCGGCATAATCACCAGTCCCTACCTCCTCCGCACCAGTTTGGTTCCGTAGAACGGAATCGAACTGCTCTTTCCACTGAGGAAATAATTCACTTGCAAGTGAATGCATTGTTGTGGCAGCAGAATCACTTACACGTTTGGTTTCACTTTCAAGGCGATGGGCAGGTTGACCAGCAGAGTGACCCTCAACATAAATCTCAAGGTCATAAATAAATGTATCTAAAAGAGAAACTGATATCGACTGGCTATGCTGGCTATACTTACCCGTATCAATAATTTCGCCAAGGATCTTGTATGTTTCCTTTGCACGACGAGTGTATTTCATGCAATTGATGAGGACTTTTACCTGCGGCAATACCAGCCCAAATGCAGAAAAAGGCAGCAGGCTTTCCATCATATGAATGGTGCCACGTATAAATTCCCTTACATCCGGCAAAATGGGTTTAATAACACCAATTGCGGTGTTCGTAGCGGCCAGCACTATGAGCTCCAACATAATAGTTCGAGCTCCCTGTGAGTCGACGATGATCACATCGTATTGAGAAAAAAGTGGGTGCTGGAGAATATTGCGTAGACGGAATCTTCCATCTGGCGCATTTAACATCGCAGTAGGCAATTGGGCATTAGGATCATTTGAGATAATGAGATCAAGCCCAGTGATAACGGTTTTGGAGATAACCTGAGTGGGATCGTTGAGATTGACGGTTTGCATTAACAACTCATACAAACCACAAGGAGCCTCATACTCCAGAGCAAAAATACTACTCGATGTAGGTTGGGCGTAATCGCCGTCTATCAATAACGTCTTTAATCCAGCATCAGCCAGAAACCCCGCCAAATTTGCGGCCTGAGTAGACTTTCCTTCCCCACCTTTAGTAGAAATCACAGGAATTACATGCATATAGATTCACCTGATAACTGATCAGGATGTATATGCTCACACCAAAAAAGACTCTACATTTGAGTAACAATAGAACTAAAGGATTGAAAATCCTCGTGTCCTTGGTTCGATTCCGAGTCCGGGCACCACCTTTCCTTTTTTATGCCTCCTTATCAATCCCTATGTTGTTACGATTCAATAAGTTGGCGTAAAAATCTTTCCAGATACGTTTTGATTTATCCCTTCGTATCGGGGATTTGTGGGTCAGATTGCGGGTCATTCAGTTCGATGAACGGGAGTGCCCCTCATATGTTAACTGACAGCAAAGTCCGATCCGCGAAACCTCTCGCAAAATCTTACAAACTCACTGACTCGCAAGGCCTGTACCTCACGGTATCCACCAGCGGCGCTAAGTTATGGTATTTCCGTTATCGCTTCGCCGGTAAAGAAAGCCGTCTGGCCTTTGGCCCCTACCCTCAAATCACGCTGGCGGAAGCCCGCGAAAAACGCGACGCGGCGCGCAAACGCTGGCTCAGCTATGGCTACCGGATGTTTGAGAATCCATTTTTTCCGCACTGGCGCGCCACTGCCTGTTGAGCGCCTGTAGCTCGTTCAGACCGAGTGAGGCGATATCGCTCTTTTCCCGGCCGTTCATCAGGTCGCGGCGAAACTGCTCAACGACAGCGCCATCCAGATACTGCGCTTTGACGCCACTGTTCTGTTTATCGCGAGGCGAGGGACTTATACGAATTAGCGTATTGTCCGGCAATGGCACGTTTTTCGCGATGCATGCCAGCATCAAGGTGGCGAGATCTCGCCGCGATTTGACTTCAATCTCCTTGAGTTTACCGCCGCTGGGCGAACCGGAAAGCGGATGATCGGCGGATTGATAGCTATACTGGCTGACCTTATTGAGCAGCTTATTCCTTATCTGATGCGTTTGCATATTTTCGATCTTGCTGAAACCAAACACTATTGGCACACCATTGCCTTCATTCAACGCGTTGAGATACGGCAGCTTGCCATCCAGCAACTCCCGTTCGATACGTTCAAAGGCTTGCCGCATCATGGCGCTAACATGCTCGCTGGAGAAGGTGACGGAACTGTCTTTAACCGTCACGTTGGCGGGAAAAGGAAACTTCGCCAACATCTGTCCGTCCGACTTTTCATGGGTCAGCGCGCCGTGCGCGGCCAGGTGCCGCAGCAAAGAAAGGTAAACCGCTTCTTCCGGGTTGTCCGCACTGGGTAAAAGCAATGCGATTTTCGGGGAGTCGGGAAACGCATTGCGCTCATAAGCCCGGTTGACCGCTCTGGCCAACAAATATATTTCGCTGCGGGTCTCAACCGTCGTCAGTTTCGACCCCGCGCCCAACGCATAAACTCGCGCACTCTGACGCAGTTTGTTCCTCGTTTCGGCATCGCCAGCCGACAACGGCGTGCGATCGGAAAAAAACACCTTTCCCTCCAGAGATTGCGACCCCCCTTTAGGATCGTTGACGCCCGCCTTTAATGCGGCACTGCGCAGTATTTCGAATCCCCACGGCGAACCATGAAAGGCCTCTGGTTTGACATATCCCTTAGGCGCGGTGGGATTGAGCGAGGACAGCAGGCTGTGGTGCAACTTCTGGCGAGTATCAGCACTGATATCCTGACGTTTGGATAGAACATCCATTGGCGAGTCGCCGTTTTTATCTACGGCTACCGGCTGATAACCCTGTGATCTTAGTTCCTGAATCGTTTTTGCGTCATCCCGTAAAATCGCCTCATGAAAAATAGCAGGGTTGGAAGGCATGATACGCATGATCCGTCTCCAGTGAATAAGATATATCGTAAGTGACAATACGGATCAAAAAGTTCCCCTGCCCCACATGGAGCCTTGGGTTATCTTGGCTGGCGATTAACGTTCCCGTAATGCCTCTTTCACACGGTTAAACGGTTTGATTAAATAGTCCATCACCGTTTTCTCACCAGTTTTAATATCCACCGTGGCTATCATCCCCGGCACAATGGCAAAGTGGCGGCCAGCTTTGTTTTGCAGATAATCCTGATTGGTGCGAATGAATACCCGGTAATAAAAGATTTCTGGTTTGACTTCATCCTGAATGGTGTCCGGCGAAATGCTTTCCACCACGCCATCCAGCCCTCCGTAAATGGCATAATCATAAGCGGTGATTTTCACCAGCGCTTTCTGACGCGGATGAATGAACGCGATATCCCGTGGCGACAGACGCGCTTCAATCAACAAACGATCATCCACCGGTACAATCTCCATCAGTTGACCATTAGGCGGAATAACCCCGCCGATGGTGGTTACCTGGATATTTTTCACAATACCACGCACCGGCGAACGTACCGTCAGACGCGTAACGAAGTCGGTGCGTCCTTTAATTACCTCCGAAAGCATGGTCACTTCCGCATTGGCTTTAGCCAACTCTTCTCGCGCCTGGACATAATATTGCGAACGCAGATCGATCAGTTTCAGATCGAGATCCGTTTTCTGTCGCCGTAGACGCAGCACTTCAACATGGCTCGCCGCCCCGCTTTTCACCAATCGCTCCGTGATCTTCAGTTCGCTCTCAACCAGCTTCTGTGCTTCCCTCAACTGTGATTGGGCATCCTTAAGTTGTTTCCGGCGGCTGTTATAAAGCCGGGTTTCCGCCGCGATCAGTTCCGGCCTGTCCGCTAGCGACTCGGGAAATGACAGCGCTTCATCATTAACCTCCGCACTGAGTCGGGCGCTGGCGGCCAGCGCTGCGCGATAGCGAGCGGCGCTCTCTCCAACATTGGACTCGGAGCGAGTCGGGTCCAGCCTCGCCACCACTTGTCCCGCCTCAACCAGACTCCCCTCGCGTACTTTCAGCCCTGCTAGTATTCCGCCATCCAGCGATTGCAACACCTGTTCGCGCGAACTGGGGATCACTTTTCCGCTACCGGTCGAGACTTCATCCAGTGTGCCAAACCAGGCCCACACCCCCGCCACCAGTAGCAACAACGCGGTGATCACAATGATCCGCCTGGCGCCGACGTACTGACTTTCCCGGCCATGTTCATTTTCCAGATCGTCAATCATCAGTTCAGGCGGATGGTTTTTCATTCGTCCCCTCCTGACGTCTGTTACGATCACGGACAGTACTTAATGCCTGCTCTTTGGGCGCATCCATCACCAGTTGCCCTTCTTGCAGTACGATAACGCGTTCCACCAACTCAAGCACCGCAACACGGTGGGTTGCCACCACCAGCGTGCGGCCCGCCAGCCAACCTGCAAGACGTTGAATAAATTCCCGCTCGGTGTGTTCGTCCAGAAAGGCGGTGGGCTCATCCAACAGCACGATATTGGGATCGCGCAGCAACATGCGCGCCAGCAGAATCGACTGCCGCTGACCGCCGGAAAGTCCGATCCCGCCTTCCATAACCGGGTGATCCAGCCCCAGCGCCAGCTTTTTGACAAAATCTGCCGCGCCGCATACGTCCAGCGCGGCAAATATCTCCGCATCGCTGGCGCGAGGCGCCCCCAGCGTCAGGTTGTCACGCAGTGTGCCGAAAAACAGCCGGGCATGCTGTGTGATCAACGCGACGTTGCGCCGTACATCCGCCATATCGATATGCGCCAGACTGAGGTTATCAAGCCGCAGTTCACCTTCCACCAACTCCATGCCTCCAACCATCGCCTGAAGCAAGGTGGATTTCCCGGCGCCATTGCGCCCCAGCAACGCCACGCGCTCGCCAGGATGGATCTCCAGTTGCGCGATTTTCAGCGCGATACCGCTCTCTTCACTATGATAACGGAATGACGCGCCGCGAAACTGGTAGTGACCGTACAACACCGCGCAATGTACTTTGCTTTCATCCTGGCTGTTCTCCACCGGTAGCTGCATGATACTGTCCAGCCCTTCTTTCGCGGCTTTGACCTGTTGCCAGCGGGCCAGTACGCCGCACAGCGTAGTCATCGGCGCAATCATGCGGGATGATAGCAACGACGCGGCAACAATCGCCCCGGTAGTCATTTCGCCTTCGATAACCAGCGGCGCGCCAATCATCACCACCAGCGCATACACCAATCCCTGAATACTCACGCCCCAGCTAATCAGCCACTGGGTGAGCTTACGGATCCGCACGCCGGATTCGGCGCTGATGCTGATGTAGTTATTCCACTGCTGCTGAAAACGATTCTCCGCCTGCATCAGTTTGATATCTTCCAGTCCCTGCACACTTTCCACCAGCACCGCGTTGCGCAGCGTATTTTCCTGTGTGGACTGGCGCGCCAGCCGCGCCAGTTTCTTTTGCAGCAACAGGCCGGGCAGAACCATAAGCAACGCCGCCGCCGGCGCGATCCACGATAACGATGGCGCAATGATCGCCAGCACCAGCCAGAACAGCAGGAAAAACGGCAGATCCACTACCGCGGAAACCGTCGTGGAGGTCGCCATTTCACGGATCTGCTCCAGTTCGCGGAGTTGGGAAATAAAGCTGCCAGTGGAGCGCGGAATGACGCTGTTACGTAGCCTTAAGGCATGACCGAAAACGCGATCGGAGATGCGGATATCCGCACGCTTGCCGAGAATATCCGTAATGTGCGCCCGTCCGACCCGTAACAGAAAAGCGAAGATCACCGCGATCAACACGCCGCCGAACAGGACATAAAGCGTCGGGTAAGATTGCGCCGGGATCACTCGGTCATAGACCTGCATGGAAAACAGGATCCCGGCCAGCGACAGGATGTTAACGATCAGCGAGGCCAGCATCACATAGCCGTAAGGCTTAATATCCCGCAGCGCCAGCGTCCACAGCCAGTCCGGTCGATAGCTTTGCAGATAGCGGCTGGCGCGGCTGTCTTTCAACGCCGCGGGACGCAGCGTCACCACCTGGCGGATCGACGGTAAAAGTTGACTCAGGGAAAGCTGGCTAAGCTGGTTGCCGTCTGCCACAAAACAGAGACTCACGGTATCTTCGCCATCAAACTGTTCAATAACCCCGACCTGACCATCCGTCAGTTGCACCGCCAACGGCAACCGCCAGACGGTAATCGCCTGATGCGACTGCACGCAAGCGGTCAGTCCGGCCTGCCGCGCCAGGCTTTGCAACGCCTGTGAAAACGTGCGATCTTCCAGCCAGCGGGCGCTGGCCTGAAGCGCGCCCGGCGAAAAAGCCAGCCGGTAATAAGCAGCCACATAACCGATGGCCGCGGCCCACTGCGGCAATGCCTGTTTCTGACTTTCCGACGCCGCGGAATCTGCTCTCTCCGTCAACCGACTCATGGCTGGATCTCCACCGACTGGATGGTGCGATTATTCAAGGCGAACGCACTGCGCATTTTGCCGGTGCTATACAGACAATCGAGTTGCAACTGGCGCAATTGCGTCAAGGTCTGTTGCTCGGTGAAGCGCGCCTGAAACACCTCTTGTTCAGCGTTGAGTACATCAAGCAATGGCCGGGTGCCCAGTTCCAGATATTGCTGTTGATAAAGCGCGCGGGTTCGCTCTCCCAGTTGCTGCTGCCGTGCCTGAATTTTCAGGGTGCGCGCCAGACTTTGCGCTTCATTTTTCGCTTCCGTCAACCGCTGACGCGCCGTCAACTGTGCGTTCTGTACTGCGGCTTTGGCGGCTTCCAGCAAGTGCGCCGCCGCGTTGCGGCTGGCGGTTAACCGACCGCCCTGATACAGCGGCACTTCCACTTTTACCCAGGCGGAATATTGTGTGCGATCCAGTGTTTGGCTATTGGCGTAACGGTCATTCAGATAATGCGTAACTTCCGGCTGTAAGGAGATGGTAGGAAGCATCCGGGCGCTGCTCTCATCCAATTGCGCCTGTGCTTTATTGGCCTGGGCGTAAGCCGCCAGCACCGCAGGGATCAGTTGGTCATCAGGTTGGCTAACGTCGCAAACACCTTGCAGGCTTGCAGGAAAAGCGTCGCTGACATGCTGAATGCGATCCCAGCCCAACCGTGCGCTGAGCGTGGCGCGCCAACGATCAAGATTGGCCTGATACTGTAGCAACATCGCGCGCGCGCCTTCGATACGCGCTTCGGTTTGCACCACATCCGACACTGAACTGGCGCCCTCATCGCTGCGCTGACGCGCCAGTTGGCTAATGCCGTTAAGCGCAGCCAGTTGCTCGCGGGCGATCCCGACCAGCTTCTGATAGCCCTGTACCTGAACTATCGCCGACGAGGTATCATGCGCCACGGTATCAATGCTCACCAGTACATTCGCCTGCGCCTGCGCCACGCCAGCGTTGGCGGCGCGCACCTGGCTATCCGCCTTGCCGAAATCATACAACATCTGGGTAATCGACAGCACTAGCGACGGGCTATAGCCGCTGTCGCTGTAACTGTTGGTAATGCCATTATTAATCCCGCCGTTCACCTGCGGATAATATTGCGCCTGCGCCACGTTGACGGCTTCCGACTGTTCGAACAGTTGGCCGACCGCCTCACGAATATCAGGATGCCAGGAGACGGCACGCGCGACAGCGACATTGATATCCAGGTTTTCAGGCGCGTTGGACGCGACCGGCGGCGCGACCTGACTTGAAAGCGCAGGCAGTTGCTGGGCGACAATCTGCTCAGTACTGATAAAATCTGGCTGAAGTGATGCCTGCGCGACGCTGACCTCGCTGTAAATGCCCCCGGCCAACCCCCAGAGGCAAACCAGCTTCATCGTGTATTCACGACAATTCCCCATATTCTTCCCTAAAATAATCAACCGATTAAGTACAGCAACATATGGTAAGCAAGCGAGCCGTCGGCGCAGTGGCCCCACCGCGCCAACAGGCTTTGTGTTTTACGTTAGGCAGTCATGGCGTTATTTTCCAGCAGTTCATCCAGGGTAATCTGCACCGCCTGCAATGTGACCAGTTCCGTAGCGCTGAACGCCGCGCCTTGACCGTCTCGGTCAATAGAGATCACCGTATTGCCGCCTATCGTCTCAACGGAAATCCAGTCGCCGAGATTGCCGCTGTCAGCGCTCCAGCCTTGCAGCAACAGGCTGACATCGATCTGATCGCCATCGGTCAATGAGAAATCCGTCCAGATATCGCTGCCGTTACCGCCGGTAGCGTCCGCGCCATTCAACAGGTCGAAAATTAACGTGTCGCTGCCGCTACTGAGCGTAAAGGTATCGTCGTAGACCGAACTGGTGCCGATATCGTTATAGATGGTGCCGTTTATCTGCGGCGCCAAATCGATAGTCAGCGTGGCGCTGACTGTCTCGCCCCCCGCCGTAGTGAGTGTGTAATCGAAGGTTTCTTTAACATTGATGGCGCCGATACCCACGTCACTGTTCAGGATATAGCTGTATCCGCCGTCGATATTGAGCGTCAGTACGCCATACCGTCCTTGTACCGTCGCCGTGGCGTCGCTGGTGGTATAGGGATCCAGGGTGGTGACGACGCCATTCGCATCGGCAATGGACAAGGTAGTCTGCACCGAAACCAGTTGGTCGGAAGCACTGCCTTCCGAACCGCTGCCGTCAAAGATATTCCCCGTCGCGGTGGCGGTTTGGGTCTGGAAACTATCCAGCAACATGCTGGTGCCCGTTACCGATGCGCTCACCGTGATAGTCCCGATGGATAGCCCGCCGACGGAGCCGGTAAAATTGAGGGTATAGTCGCCAGCCGCCAGTTCCAGACTATTCAGCGAAGCCGTTGCGCTACCGCCCAACAACGTACCACTGGGTACACTGCCGGATGCCAGTTGAGTTCCGTCACTGCCCCGTAAAGTCCAGCTAATACTTAGACTGCTGAGACTTAAAACAGAATTCACATTAAACAGAATGGTCGCATCTTTCAGCACCATGTTCTCCGCTACCGTCACCGTACCGCTGGCGCTCCCGGAGGTCGATGCAAACACCGCCGTACTCCAGGTAGTGGAACCCGCATTACTGTCACTATAAGCGGCCTCTTCCTGTACCGTGGTAACTGGCAGCGTGACGCTATCGTCCACCGCCGCCAGCGCGCTGGCTACCAACGTGATATTCAGCGTGCCGCTGTCGGATTCGCCGTCCGGCGCCCTCACTGTATAGACGAAGCTGTCCGGCGCGGTGATATGGTCCGCGCCGACGCCGGCGTTCAACATATAGGTATAATTGCCCTGTGCATCAATGGTCAGCACGCCATATTCACCAGTGATGCTAGTGGTTCCCTCCGCAGCGATCGCCACGCCATTCACCGCGCTGATCGCCGACCCCGTAGGCACGGTGTCATCGTCCATCACGTTGCCAGATGTGCTGGCGCTGACCGTTTCAACGGTATAAACGTGATCTTCCAGAATATTCAGGGTATACGCCGTCAGCGCACTAATACCGTAAGCGGTATCCAGCAGGAACAAATATTGGCCGCCGTCCAGCGTCAAGGTCAGTTCATCGGAAGAACCACCCGCAAGCGGAACGGTCAGCCACCCCTCCACCATCCGATACTGATCGTACTGCTGAGTGGCGTCATTGAATTTGTAGATATAAAGATCAAACCCGGACAGAAGCGAAACCCCGCCGACGGAGGCCTGGAGCGTCATCGTCCGGGTCGTCCCTTCTTCCACATCAAAAATAATGGGATCGGTAATATTAGCCAATAGCCCCACATCCAGAGTGCTGCCCAACGCCAGATTCAACACAGTAAATCCGTTTTGCGACGACACGCCGTTATCTATCGCCGCCACGGTAGTATCAAAGGTAATGGATGCCGCGTCATCCACTGCAATCACATTACCGGGCGCGTTGATATCCGTTCCCAGCGAGATATTAAGGTTGGCGTTAGCCGTTACGCCATTGGCAATAATGGTGTAGGTGAAGCTATCGGTCTGGCCCAGATGCGTCGTAGCGGTATCGGTGAGCGTGTAGGTATAGCTGCCGTCGGGATTGATGGTCAGCGTACCGTATGTCCCCTGGATTGTGGCGGCATCCTGCGTTACCGTAACCACATCGCCCGCGCTATTCGTTACCTGCGTCACCACCGTACCAGCCGGCGCCACATCGGTGCCATGTTCAGGATCGGCATCGATAATCACATTACCGCTGAAGCTGGTTTCTCCGACAAGTATGCCAGCGGCAATTTGCGTCACCGTCGCTTCCAGACTGATGAAAGATCCTACCGCCAGCAACGTGGTGTTATAAGCCAGCGCTCGGTAAGTGCCTTCCGTCAGATTATCCACATTAAGCGTAACGCCGTTACTGCCAATGGTCAGCAGGCTGGCCCACTGCGCGTTCGAGGTATCAATCACCGTCGTCCAGGCATCAGTAGCAGCATTATATTGCTGCACCATCACTCCCATGCTGCTAAGCAACGACAGCACGCCGCCGGTGGCATTGGCTTCCAAAACAATGTCCGCCGATGCGCCCTCATCAATTGTGAAGGTAACCTGTGCGCTATCATTTCCCAGCAATGATGCAATGTTACCCAGCGCCCCTACGACCAGCAATCCCCAGTCACTGTACGATTCAGTGGTGACTGCCGCATCAGTAGTCAAATCCAGCAATACAGAATTATCACTTGCCGACAGTACCAACACCGGCGCGATAACGGTGGTGGCAGTGGAAACATTCCCGGCCACATCGGTAGCGGTAACGGATATCGATTGCCCGTCCGCCTGCGCACTGGAGAACGTGTGACTGTAGTTGCCATCAGAACCCGCCTGAACCGTTACAGACGAACCATCCTCCAACGTGATGGTAACCGTACTGTTGCTTTCAGCGACGCCGCTGATGCTACCGCCATCGTCGCTGATATTAGCGGTTGGCGCTTCCGGCGCGGTGGTATCCGGGGCGGTTATTGTGGCGGGTTCGGAGATATTGCCCGCGGCATCGCGGGCGACGGCGGTAACCGTTTCTCCGTTGGTCAGCGCGGGCGACAGCGGCACGCTAAAGCTGCCGTCGCTCCCTGCCATGACACTGCCCAACACATTGCCTGCCGCGTCGCTGATCGTGACCGTGCTGCCGGCTTCCGCTGTACCGCTGACCGACGCGCCATCTTCCGCGACCAGGAGAGCCGCGGGCGCTTCCGGCGCGGTGGTATCCGGGGCCGTCACGGTAACCGCGGCGGAGATATTGCCCGCGGCATCACTGGCAATGGCGGTAATCGTTTCTCCGTTGGTCAGCGCAGGCGACAGCGGCACCGTAAAGCTGCCGTCGCTCCCTGCTGTGACACTGCCCAGCACATTGCCTGCCACATCACTGATCGTGACCGTGCTGCCGGCTTCCGCTGTACCGCTGACCGAGGCGCCATCTTCCGCGACCAGGAGAGCCGCAGGCGCTTCCGGCGCGGTGGTATCCGGGGCGGTTATTGTGGCGGGTTCGGAGATATTGCCCGCGGCATCACTGGCGACGGCGGTAACCGTTTCTCCGTTGGTCAGCGCGGGCGACAGCGGCACGCTAAAGCTGCCGTCTCCGCCTGCTGTGACACTGCCCAGCACATTACCTGCCGCATCGCTGATCGTGACCGTACTGCCAGCTTCCGCTGAACCGCTGACCGACGCGCCATCTTCCGCGACCAGGAGAGCCGCGGGCGCTTCCGGCGCGGTGGTATCCGGGGCCGTCACGGTAACCGCGGCGGAGATATTACCGGCAGTATCACTGGCGATGGCGGTAACCGTTTCTCCGTTGGTGAGCGCGGGCGACAGCGGCACGGTAAAGCTGCCGTCGCTCCCTGCCATGACGCTGCCCAGCACATTGCCTGCCGCATCGCTGATCGTGACCGTGCTGCCGGCTTCGGCGGTGCCGCTGACCGACGCGCCATCTTCTGCGACCAGGAGAGCCGCGGGCGCTTCCGGCGCGGTGGTATCCGGGGCGGTTATTGTGGCAGGTGGCGACATGTTTCCTGTTATATCACTGGCGACGGCGGTAACCGTTTCACCGTTGGTCAGCGCGGGTGACAGCGGCACGGTAAAGCTGCCGTCTCCGCCTGCCGTGACGCTGCCCAGCACAGTGCCTGCGGTATCACTGATAGTGACCGTGCTGCCGGCTTCGGCGGTGCCGCTGACCGAGGCGCCATCTTCCTCGACCAGGAGAGCCGCGGGCGCTTCCGGCGCGGTGGTATCCGGGGCCGTCACGGTAACCGCGGCGGAGATATTACCGGCAGTATCACTGGCGACGGCGGTAATCGTTTCTCCGTTGGTCAGCGCAGGCGACAGCGGCACAGTAAAGCTGCCGTCGCTCCCTGCCGTGGCGTTGCCTAGTACATTGCCGGCTGCATCACTGATCGTGACCGTGCTGCCGGCTTCCGCTGTACCGCTGACCGACGCGCCATCTTCCGCGACCAGGAGAGCCGCGGGCGCTTCCGGCGCGGTGGTATCCGGGGCCGTCACGGTAACCGCGGCGGAGATATTGCCCGCGGCATCACTGGCAATGGCGGTAATCGTTTCTCCGTTGGTCAGCGCAGGCGACAGCGGCACCGTAAAGCTGCCGTCGCTCCCTGCTGTGACACTGCCCAGCACATTGCCTGCCACATCACTGATCGTGACCGTGCTGCCGGCTTCCGCTGTACCGCTGACCGAGGCGCCATCTTCCGCGACCAGGAGAGCCGCGGGCGCTTCCGGCGCGGTGGTATCCGGGGCCGTCACGGTAACCGCGGCGGAGATATTGCCCGCGGCATCACTGGCGATGGCGGTAACCGTTTC
>NZ_JAMPJU010000017.1 GCF_025840185.1 Brenneria izbisi | reverse complement strand
CATGATGAGCCTCCGTTGGTTGTATTTTAACCAGAGAACTCTATTAAGCGGTAAGACTAAATTCAGGGGGGACTACAAACCTACATAATAACTATAATAATTGGATGCAGCGTAAAAATATTCTTTGATGAGAATAGAAATCATGCGCAAAATATTTAAATCATTATCATTTAGAATAACAATAAATGGAATCTGCGCATGTCCCTCTACTGTTAATATTTTATCGTTCCGTCCAATAATCCTTGGCAAATTCTGCTTTCACGAATAATTATATCTCGTGTCG
Source organism: Brenneria izbisi (assembly GCF_025840185.1). GTDB lineage: Bacteria > Pseudomonadota > Gammaproteobacteria > Enterobacterales > Enterobacteriaceae > Brenneria > Brenneria izbisi. The sequence goes on along the minus strand of NZ_JAMPJU010000017.1, from coordinate 52,396 downwards.
TCTGAAAAAACTTAGGTTTACCTTGACTCCATTGTATCAGTAACTTATGCATTTTTCTTAAATCTTTTTCTCGTGCACACTTATTGAAGAGAAATAGCAATTTCATTCTAGCGTTATTTAGTCTGCTACAATTTAAATTTAAAACCTCTATTGTTTTATTAACAATGTCGAGTGTTTCTGCAGCAGGCTTCCCATCTATGCTAATGCTATTACAGTATGGTTCATTAGGTAGCAATTTACCTGTACCTTTGTCAAAAATAAATAAATTATGCGCATCTGGAAGCGTGAGGGGAAGGAGAATTTTCCCTGTCCAGTCTTTGTCAATAATTTTATTTTTGTCTTCATAATGAGATTTATATGAATCGCAACTAAGGTTCACCGGTAATTGATAATCATCACCTTCATTTGTACCACCTAGACATACAGCTAAGAGATTAGACCATTCTAAATGCCAATTAATACCACCTGGGAGTGAACCAGATTTGGATTTGAAATGCTCCACTTTTATTTCATGTTCATTTTCACAATCTAAATCTATCTCACAATACGCACAAAGGTACATTTGATCAATGCAAATATGTTGCTTGAGCCTCTTATACAAAACACCTTGTTCATGATTCCTAAAATCATCCCAAGTTCCATTTGGATTTTGAGCTTTGAAGTTGCTAAAGAATTGATCCTCCGAAGTTTTATTGATCCTTTTCAAAGTCATCCTCCCAAATTCTTTTTTCAATTTCAAGCTTTAACTCTACTAAGGTTTCATCATCCGGACCGAAATGTTGGGATAAAGTAGCACCTAGCTTTCTTGTGTAATCGCTAGCATATTCTTCTGAATATACTAAATCTTTATATTCTTGTAAGAGTTTGGTGTACTTATCATCTGGCGGCCTTTGAGCAACCTCAAACAAATTCTCCAATACCCAAGAAGATATTGCTCCTCTAACTCCTTTCGGTGCCTTAAACTTTTGGCCATTCTTTAATAACCATATGTTTTGGCTATCAATAGTATGACAAACCTGAGGACTATGAGTTGTAACTATAAACTGAATATTTTTAAAAGTTCTCTCAAGTCGCGGAATAATATTTTGCTGCCATGATGGGTGTAAGTGAAGATCTATTTCATCAATTAACACAACTCCAGTGCCATTTAACGGATTGACGCTATTAGGGTTTAACAATGTCAATCTACGAGCAATATCAGCAATTAATGCTAAAATGGATTTTTCACCTTGCGATAATTGCAAAACACTTAGAGAAACATTCTCTTTATCCACAATCAGATCAAGAGGAGCTCTTTGAAGTTTAAGGTTACTAAATCCCGGGAGGAAAGAATAAATTGCATCTTCAACCGTATGTAATGTTTTACTATTGATTGAATAATAGCTATTTAATTTATCCTTTAAAATCTTTAGAGTGTTGTTATGATCTTCTAGCAACTTTTTAGTAGTTTGAGAATCTTTATTTTCTGCTAGTAGAGCTTTTAATAATGGATTGTCTAAATCCTTTTCTTTAGCTCGAATTTCTGCCCTTAATGCTGTTATATCAGCATTATCAGAATTTTCAATTTCTATAAGTTCTTTAAACCATCTAAAGAATAATTTAAAATCAGCCTTCCCTGTCAGGCTCTTATTATATGCTTTGAATTTATCCCAGATTTGAGCTTCTTTAATTTCTGCTGAATTCTCAATGTCTTTAGTTGAAACATCATTAGCTCTTTCAACTGTATACATTGCAATTAAAGGAAATGAAGTATTTTGATTTATTGAATTGGCTGTTTTGAAAATATTACCTAACTCATTAATTCCGCTATAGTTACTTTTTGCTCTATCCTCATAACCAGGTTCGGTCATAGCTATGGTCATAGGGAAGGATACTCCCATATAGTCGTAATTTATTACGATCGAAGCATAGTTTTGACCTTTTTTTAACTCATGCTTTTCAATACTATCGCCATTATGTGAGCGAGTAGATAGTCTTGAGGAGAGATGCGTCATTCCCTTCTGAATTGCATCGAGAATCGTCGACTTCCCACAGCCATTATTTCCTACTAAAATTGTAGAGTTTTTTTTCAGGGAAAAATTCATTATAAGGGACTCAAACCCTTTATAGTTTTCCAAACGAATAGCAGCAACTCTCAGTTGACCACCTTCTAGCTGTTTTGCTGATAACTCTTTAAAGTAATTAGACATTTTCTCATCAGGCTCAACCCCGTACTCATTTGAGCCAAATATCTTATAAAGTTGATAAGAAGTTGCAAAATCACCACTTTCCGATTTTTTAATTAATTTAGTTATTCTAGTCGGTAAGTTCTGTTCCATTTTATCCTCCTTCAGAATATTTCTTGATAGACTCTATTGTTGATTTTCCATATTTTTTTTCAAGTCTTTCAATGAACGTTGGCTCAATATTATGAGCAAAACCGATTAAGCCTCTAAGGTGATTAATATCAACACTAGAAAGCTTGCCTTCTTTAAACTTGAATACTAAAGAAGCAATGTATCGTTTTCTTTCCCTTCCTATTGATAACTTATTATTATTAGTTAAAGTTACTCCAGTGACATGACGGTTATGAGCTTTTGATGAATATACAATTTTGTTATTGTTAATTATAATCCGTGAGCCAAAAAAATAAAGCAAGGTTAATTTTACCTTTTGATGTACCAATCCTAAAACATCTCTTTCATTTGTTGAAAAAGTTAAATCATCAGCATATCTTGAATAATTTATTTTATTTGATAAGCAAAAAGAGCTTATCTCTTCATCGAAGCTACTCATAACGATATTCGATATAAAAGGAGAGCTTGGTGCTCCTACACTTAAAACTAATGCACCATTTTTTCTTTTTGTTCTATTCCAAAAACAAAATTGTTTTAATAAATTTTTATTGGTGTCTGAAATATCTAATTTTTTTCTAGCTAATGCCTTGAATAAAAGTTCCGGTGTTATTTTATTAAAAAAATTGACCAAATCCAGCTTTAATAAATAAACTGAGTTTTGATGTATCTTGGCGTTATCTAATATATTCTTCCCATCAACATACGCTGTGGCGGCATCGTGAATATGAGTATGTTGTTTGAGTATTTCAATTATATCCCTTTGTATTGCTTTTACTCGTGACGTGGGTTGAGCTATGATACGATAGCCAATTGTACGCTTTGGAATTTTGTATACTTTGTAGTGTGTCGCTGGTCTTGATTTTAAAAGTACGTCAAAATCGGGGTAAGCTTTTTGAAGTGTCGTTTCAATGTCGATGCTCATTACCAGCTTGTTCCGTTTACCAATCAATAACTAGTACCAAGAGATGAACAAGGAGCTCTAAGTTCCCTGTCCATCCCAAGGTCCAGGCTCTTTACTTGAAGCCGCGGAACAAACTTTTTGATCCGCAACCTACTGGATTGCGGCTCAAAAAGTTTGTTCCGCAACTGTAAATGTAATCAATAAATTAGAGTTTGGCGCAACGCCCAACTAGATTTGACCAATCAGGTGGTAAATCCATAATACGCTAAAGAGCATTGGCATTTTACGCCTTCTTCCACGAAATTTCAAATATTGAACTCATACAGGCTTTCGCTTTGTAGTGCTAAATTAAACAATTATTGTTGCCACAATTTTGCCACACCTACAACGCGCAAAATTGCACATTAGTGTTGAACAAAGCAAAACACTGCAATAGTAACTTGATGATTTTACGATAAAAGATGGTGCCGATAATAGGAGTCGAACCTACGACCTTCGCATTACGAATGCGCTGCTCTACCAACTGAGCTATATCGGCCTTAAGACTCGTCGTGGCGAACGCCAGACGTGGGCTACGGGGTGACAAACTAGTGAAAACGACACATCAAGTCAAGCGTTTGGCTATCGTCTGATGGTTTTATAATCGTCTTGAGCTCGATAAGGATCCTCTGATAATTTTCCAAGCTAATAACAGAGGATCCTATAACTTTCAGATTTAAAAGAGCGGTTATGGACGCACCAGATCCTCGCCGTAACCAATCCATTTGTAGGTGGTTAGCGCTTCTAATCCCATCGGGCCGCGAGCATGCAGTTTCTGCGTGCTGACCGCGACTTCCGCGCCTAGACCAAACTGTCCGCCGTCGGTAAAGCGAGTGCTGGCATTGACATACACCGCCGAGGAATCCACTGCCTGAACGAAGCGTTCCGCATTGCTCAGGGAGCGCGTCAGAATTGCATCCGAGTGCTGCGTACCATGCTGGCGAATATGGGCGATAGCCTGTTCCAGATCGTCCACCAGCGTGACATTCAGGTCGTTGGAAAGCCATTCGTCATCATAGTCAGCGTCTTCCACCGTAACCACCTTCGCCGGTCCGTCGCTCAGATATGGCATCGCCGATGTACTGGCATGTAGCGTCACGCCAGCCTGCGCCATTTTCCTGCTCAGTGCCGGCAGGAAGGTGGCGGCAATGCTTTGCTGAACCAGCAGGGTTTCCAAACTGTTACAGGCGCTGGGGCGCTGAACTTTGGCGTTCTCGATTACCGTCAGCGCTTTGTCGAAATCAATGCTTTCGTCCGCGTAGATGTGACATACCCCGATGCCCCCGGTAATCACCGGAATGGTCGATTGCTCACGGCACAGTTTATGCAGGCCCGCGCCGCCGCGAGGAATGAGCATGTCCACATAACGATCCAGTCTGAGTAACTGATTCACCAGTTCGCGATCGGGACTTTCAATCGCCTGAACCGCGGCGGCAGGCAGGCCGCATTGTGCCAGCGCCTGTTGAATGACTTTTACCGTCGCCGCATTGGTGCGATAAGTCTCTTTACCACCGCGTAGAATGACCGCATTACCTGTTTTCAGGCACAGGGAAGCCACATCAATCGTTACGTTGGGCCGCGCTTCATAAATCACGCCAACCACGCCGAGGGGTACACGCCGACGCTCCAGCTTGAGGCCGTTATCCAGCATGCCGCCATCAATGATTTGCCCGACCGGATCGGTTAAGCGGCACACCTGGCGTACGTCGTTGGCGATAGCCGTCAGACGCGCGGGCGTCAGCAGCAACCGATCCTGTAGTGCGTCGCTCATGCCGTTCTGTCGCGCATCGGCCAGATCCAGTTCGTTGGCGGCCAGTATTATCGCGCTCTCCTCTTCGAGCAAATCCGCTATCATCAGCAACGCGCGATCTTTTTCAGCCGTGCTCAGCACCGCTAACTGATAAGACGCCGCTTTTGCCGCTTTGCCCATCTGTTCAAGCATGGCTTGCTCCTTAATTGATAATCATGTCGTCCCGATGAACCGCCACCGGGCCGTATTCATAACCGAGAATATCGTCAATCTGCTGGGAGTGATGCCCGGCAATCATACGTAGCGCATCACTGTTATAGCGGGTGACCGCATGGGCTATATCGCGCCCCATCAGGCTGCGAATACGGATAACTTCACCACGGGAGAAATTCCCCGTCACATCGCGGATACCTTTGGGCAACAATGAACTGCCACGTTCGAGAATGGCTGACAATGCGCCATCATCCACGGTGATCTCACCAGCTGGCGGCGCGCCGAAGATCCAGCGTTTGCGTCTTTCCAATGGCGCTTCCAGCGCATGAAAACGCGTGCCGACAGAAACGTCGGCAATCACATCCCCAATCACTCCCGGCTTGCCGCCTGCGGCAATCACGACATCGATCCCCGCGCGGCAAGCCACATCCGCCGCCTGAAGCTTGGTCGACATGCCTCCGGTGCCCAGTCCCGATACACTATCGCCCGCAATGCTGCGCAACGCATCGTTAATGCCGGTTACTTCACGGATCAATTCCGCCGCCGGATTTTTACGCGGATCGGCGGTAAACAGCCCGGCCTGATCGGTCAACAGCAGCAATTTATCCGCATCAGCGAGAATGGCGGCCAACGCGGAAAGGTTATCATTATCGCCGACTTTGATTTCAGCTGTCGCCACCGCATCATTTTCATTGATGACGGGGACAATGTGGTTATCCAACAGCGCCCGCATGGTGTCACGCGCGTTCAGAAAGCGTTCGCGATCCTCCAGATCCGCACGGGTCAGCAACATCTGTCCGATGTGGATACCATAAATGGAAAATAGCTGTTCCCAGAGTTGGATCAGGCGGCTTTGCCCCACGGCTGCCAGCAGTTGTTTGGTCGCAATGGTTGCGGGTAGCTCAGGGTAGCCCAAATGCTCACGACCGGCGGCAATTGCCCCTGACGTGACAATCACAATTTTGTGCCCCGCCGCATGTTGCTGCGCGCATTGACGAACCAATTCAACAATATGGGCGCGATTAAGACGGCGTGAACCGCCTGTCAACACGCTGGTGCCAAGTTTCACAACCAAGGTCTGGCTGCCGCTCATAATTTTTCTACCGTTAGTCGTCATAAAAAAGACAAATCAGGGAAACGTTGTAACAGGACAGACGCGTTATGCCAACAGGCTCAACGCGAAAACCTGTGAATAAAATCGGGGATCAAATGGGAAATATCACGGTCGTGCGGTTAATGCACAGGCGGGTTCCAACGATTTTAGCAATTTTTCCAGACGAACATGGAATGCTTGTTTGGTTTTTTCAAGTTGAGCCATCACCTCTTTATCTTTGATTTTCTCTTCACACCAGTTGCCGCTTTTATCATACAGACCAAAATGGTAGTCATAGGTAAAAACATGCCCCTGATCTTCCAGAGTCAACCACCAGCCCCAGAACTCCCGTTTCTCAGGCGCAGGCTTGACGTTGACGCAAACGGCCAGACAATCGAAGAAAAAATGTTGGTGTTCGCACTGCCCTTCACGCAAGTAGGGTCCCAACGATGCAAAGTTCTTCATGAGCCTGCTTTTCGGGTGTCCACTCGGTAACATCATCAGCAATCTCCTCAGGTTGAATCTTCTTTTTAGCAGAGAATGGCAATTTATCAACTCACTGGCGAAATAATGCTGCAAAGACAATCGCATGCACTAACTTAATTGTTTGCCCAGCCAGTTGCTGATCTCCTGCAATGCCCGATGAAAGTTTTGATAGACCGGTGAAAAATTAACCGGCAACAATTTCCCCCGCACGGACGAGTTGACGATCAAGGCAGCCTCTTCCTTCGGACTCACCACATCATTATCCCAGTATCCGGCCAGCATGGGCGTGGGACAACGGCGGCCCAGCAATCCTTGCGTTTTCAGGGAATAGCGCCCCAGTTCCGTTTTCAATGCCATATCGGTAGAGAATGGCATCCCCAGCCGACTGGCCAGCACATCCATAAACATATCCGGCACCTGTTGCTGGCGCTGCGTATCACACAGTAAGTGATGTACCACCGGTCCCAGACAGGCGACCGCGCGTAAACGCTGCGATTCGAGATAGGCGAGGCGCACCGCGATATTGGCGCCGAAGCGAAAACCAAACGCGCCGACGCGACAATGATCAACCCAGGGCACATCCGGTAACGCCCGTAAAACCTGTTGATGCAGGAAACTCGAATCCTGATCCAGCTTCCAGCGAGACGAAAATCCTACAGAGGGAACATCGATGGTCAACATCGCCATACCCGCTGGCGCCAGGTAATCACGAAACAGGCGATAATAATCGCTTTGCAGCGTATCCAGACTGCCGCACACCAGAATGGTCGGGAAAGGCGCTTCGCCTTGCTGAGGTAAATGCAGGAAGCCGGTCAGTGATCCGCCTCCCTGAATTGGAAAAGTGAGCTCTTTTAACTCATAAGGAAGATATTTCGCCGCTTCTTCATAAGCACGGTTAGCCAGGGTCTGCGCCTGCTCAGCCAGTTCATCGCCTTTAATATACGGATAAGCCGCAATGCTGTAGAGATTGGCGGCGTTCAGCCAGTATTGGCCGTTTTGCGCGCAATCGGTTCCGTCCATGGCTTGCTGCTGCCAATTTGCGCCCTGCTTAGCCCACTCATAAATCCAGTTGCCGCTACGGTAACCAATCACGGTATCCAGCAAATGTTCGCTGCTTCTTTTCTCATTGCTCACGGCGATACGCGCCAATACCGCTTCAATATCCCACGGTTCGACGCCGCGCCAGATCCACATCAACCGGTTGATCATTCGATACCAGTTACGGGTATTCTCGCCTTCCAGCGTGTAATGCACACCCAACGCTTCCGATGTATGACGCGTCCGCCTGACTAGCGTGGAAGTTTCCGCGTGTTTAAACGAGGGTTTGAAGAGGGTTTCAGACAGATTAGCTTGCGCCAAAGCGACCTCCATTAATGTAAACCGCCGTTAGCGGACCAACAGACCTTTACCGTATTAACAATACCAGAATTAATACACACCGAGTGTAACGGACTCATGGTGATGAAGACAAACAGCGCAGCGCAGAAATGCACGCCACTCAAAGCGTCCCCGTTGTCTCATGCATGATGCATTCAACAATTCGACAGTCACATAAACAATAATCTTCATAAACAACAATGCCCGGCGGAACCGGGCATTAAAACAAACAATAAATAGCGATTAACGGCCAGACAACGGCGGCACAAACACCACGCCCATGTCCCACGGCTGTTCGATCCAAGTATCCTGCGGGATATCGACGATATAGTCGTCAACCAGCGGTTTGCCCGCAGGTTTAGCGAAAATGGTGACAAAACGCGCTTTGGGGTACATATCGCGAATCGCTTTGGCCGTACCGCCGGTATCAACCAGATCATCGACAACGATAAAACCTTCGCCATCACCCTCTGCACGCTTGAGCACTTTCATTTCGCGCTGGTTATCATGGTCATAGCTGGAAATGCAAACGGTATCAACGTGACGAATCCCCAGTTCACGCGCCAGCAGCGCAGCGGGAACCAACCCGCCGCGGCTAACGGCAATGATGCCTTTCCATTGTTCGGCAGGCAGTAAACGCTGTGCCAGTTTGCGGGCCTGGATTTGCAACATATCCCAGGTTACGACGTACTTTTCGCTCATAAAATATATCCCAGCCGAATCGAAGGTAATTGGCTTAATTTGAGTCTGAGGGGGAAAAAAGGTTGCGCGAGATTATAGATATCCAAAGCCATAAAAACCAGTATTTCTCAGCCTGAGAATCAGGTTTTCGCACTATCCATGCTGTCCAAATCAAAATTCAGCGTTACGTCAGTACAAAAAGGGGAGGCGGTAAGCGCGTCGCCAATTTTCCCCGCGCCCGGCAGAAAGTGATATTCTGTCGCGACACGCCATATCGGATGGCTGATCGTGATTAACCTTCCACCTGTCGCGCCTGAACACCAGACGCCGAAAACAGGCTCGCTGATAAAGGAGACGCAAAAAGTGTCTGAATTGTCTCAACTTGCCCCGCAACCGTTGTGGGACATTTTTGCCAAGATCTGTTCTATTCCTCATCCGTCTTACCATGAAGAAGCGCTGGCGGCACACATCCTTGAGTGGGCGAAAGAAAAAGGCATCCATGCCGAACGCGATCAGGTTGGCAATATCCTGTTGCGCAAAGCGGCTACCGCGGGTATGGAAAATCGCAAACCGGTGGTGCTACAGGCGCACCTGGACATGGTGCCGCAGAAAAACAATGACACCGTGCATGATTTCACCACCGATCCCATCCAACCATACATTGATGGCGAATGGGTAAAAGCCCGCGGCACCACGCTGGGCGCCGACAATGGCATCGGTATGGCGTCGGCGTTGGCGGTGCTGGCGGATAGCAGCGTCAAACACGGTCCGCTGGAAGTTCTGCTAACCATGACCGAAGAATCCGGTATGGATGGCGCTTTTGGCCTGCAACCGAACTGGCTGCAAGGTGAAATCCTGATCAACACCGATTCGGAAGAAGAAGGCGAAATCTACATGGGCTGTGCCGGCGGCATTGACTTCATTACCCGTTTACCGTTAGTGCGTGAAGCGCTGCCGGCTGGCTATCAGACGCTGAAACTGACTATCAAAGGTTTGAAAGGCGGTCATTCCGGCTGTGATATTCATCTCGGTCTGGGTAACGCCAACAAATTGCTGGCCCGTTTCCTGTTTGAACAGGCGGAAAAACTGGATCTCCGTCTTCTTGATTTGAGCGGCGGTACGCTGCGTAACGCCATTCCTCGCGAATCCTTTGTCACGCTGGCATTGCCGGCAGCTAACGTCGGTCACCTGAAAGCATCAGCGCAGGCATATCTGTCTACGCTGAAAAATGAACTGGCTGCCGTCGAGAAAAATTTGAACATCCTGGTGGAAACCCGTGATACTCCAGCACTGGCGCTAACCAAAGATAGCCGCGATCGGCTGCTGGCATTGCTGAACGCCATGCCAAACGGCGTGATCCGCATGAGTGATGCCGTGAAAGGCGTAGTGGAAACCTCATTAAATCTCGGCGTCGTCACCATGAACGAGCGGGAAACAGAAATCGTCTGTCTGATCCGCTCACTGGTCGATAGCGGCAAAGACTACGTTGTGAGCATGCTCACTGCGCTGGGACAACTGGCGGGCGCGCATACCTCGCCCAAAGGCGGCTATCCTGGCTGGCAGCCGGATGCAAACTCACAAGTGATGCAGTTGGCGCGCGAAACATACCAGAAGCTGTTCAATAAAACGCCGAGCATCATGGTGATCCATGCCGGACTGGAATGCGGCCTGTTCAAAAAGCCCTATCCAGATATGGACATGGTTTCTATCGGGCCAACCATTACTGGTCCGCACTCACCCGACGAGCAAGTTCATATCGCCAGCGTGGGCCAGTACTGGCAGCTGCTTACGGCCTTGCTGAAAGCCATTCCTGAACGCACGTAATCATCAGGTGATAAGAGGCGACTGCAAAGGCCGCCTCTTTGCCGCAGGCAGCGGCGGTTGCTTATTCCCAGTTCAGCACCAGTTGTCGTTCAATCTGCGGATCAAGCAGCGTGACATGTAACCCTACCAACCGCACGCCACGCGTCTCCCGCCGTTCCTCCCAGGTTTGTCGCGCCAGTCTGACGAGATCCTGTTTGTTCAATACCGGCCACACATGTTCCTGCGTCGTTTGCCGAAAATCATCAAATTTCAGTTTAACGCCTTGTCGGGCGATATGCAGATCGGGTTTCACCCGTTTTAACCGCAATTCAAGTTCCTGATACAACTGTTCAATCAGCCCTTCGCATTCATGCCAGTGATGGATATCTTTCGCCAACGTTTTCTCAACCCCCACCGACTTGCGCAACCGATCAGGCGAGACAGGCCGCTCATCAATGCCATGACAGCGCTCCCACAGGATACGGCCAAATTTTCCGAAGCTTTTCAGCAGTTGCGCCAGTTCATGGCGACGCACATCAGCACAGGTCAGCATCCCCTTTTCCTCCAGGCGTTTGGCGGTGACCTTACCGACGCCGGGGATCTTCTCCAGCGGCAGTTGCAAAATAAAGGCATCCACCTGGTCGGGCGGGATCACATATTGACCGTTGGGTTTATTGATCTCGGAAGCGACTTTAGCGAGGAATTTGATTGGCGCTACGCCTGCCGATGCGGTCAGGCCCAACTCCCTGAAAATCGTCTGCCGGATTTCTTCCGCCATCAGCGTCGCGGAACCATTGCAATGAGTGCTGTGGGTAACATCCAGATAGGCTTCATCGAGAGAAAGCGGTTCAATAAGCGAGGTGTAGCGAGCGAAAATATCACGGATCTGGCGGGACGCGGCCTTGTAAACCTCCATTCTGCCGGAGAGCAAGGTCAGATGGGGACAGAGACGTAATGCCGTGGCAGTAGCCATCGCGCTACGCACGCCATAGCGACGTGCAGGATAATTCGCGGTGCTGATTACGCCACGGCGTTCGGAACTGCCGCCAATCGCCAGCGGAATATCGCGCAGACGCGGGTTATCACGCATCTCAATGGCCGCGTAGAAGCAATCCATATCCACATGAATAATTTTCCGCATGTACACCCCCAACAAGACTGTACAAATATACAGTTAAATCAAAAATCAGACAAGCTATGAAGCCCATCAGAGTGTGGATTGCCACAACCGTCATGCCTTTCCTGCTCATCGAATTTTCAGCCTTAACGTATTAAAAAAGCCGTTCATGCTTGATTAAAATGAAAGCAATGATAATGTGAATTTGTTTTTCATTCGCCTAAAGGCATAGGAATACGGGACGAAATGCACCGTATAAGAACACAGCATTTATTTCATCAGGATCCATAATGCAAAAAATCGCGTTATCTTTTGCGATGTTGTTTTTTTTGCCCGCCATTGTTGTTACCAGCGCAGCCAGTGAACTCGCGCCGATAGCCATAGCAAAAGAATTGAAACAGCAATTATCAGGCTCTCCGATTTATATTCAAATATTTAAGGAAGAGAGAGTATTAGAACTCTATGCCAAAGTCGGAAATAGTTATCGCTTATTGGATAATTATCCAATTTGTAAATATTCGGGCGGGTTGGGGCCGAAGCGTATCGAAGGTGATTTTAAAAGTCCTGAAGGATTCTATCAGGTTGACGTTCGGCACCTTAAGCCAGACAGCCAATATTACCGGGCGATAAACATCGGTTTTCCCAACGAGTATGATAAGTCGCAGGGATACTCCGGCAAATATCTGATGATCCACGGCGAATGCGTATCCGTCGGCTGCTATGCCATGACCAACCAGTATATGGAAGAAATCTATCATTACGCCGAACGCGCGTTTCAAAATGGTCAGATGAAAATCGATATCGCTATTTATCCGTTTCGCATGACAGAACAAAACATGCGGCGCCATCGCAATTCAACCTATTACCGTTTCTGGCGCCAGTTACAGCCGGGTTACACATATTTCAATCAGCACTATCAACCGCCGAGCGTCACGGTATTTAATGGACAATATGTCGTTAATCCGCCGCTGATGGCCAGCCAGTCAACCTCAGATTACGCGTTCACCAAAACAGAATAAGACAAACTCGCCTGGCATGATTTTATGCCAGGTTTCATTGCCGGTCAGCGGCTGAGTTGCCAGCACCGTCACCACATCATTCGGCGTCGTCTGTTGCTGAAAATCGATTTCCACATCCTGATCCAGCAACGTCGCTTTGCCAAATGGCGCCCGCCGCGTGATCCAGTACAATTTGGTTGAACAATATCCCATGACGAAACGACCGTCCGACAACAGCATGTTGAACACGCCTTTCTGACGCAAGACATCCGCCTGTTGCGCGATATAACGGAATACCCCCGGCCAGTTCCCCGGCGTCCGGGGATAGCGCTGCGATAGCTGGTGCAACAGCCAACAGAAAGCAAACTCGCTGTCAGTTTGTCCCACTGGCCTAAACATCCCCGTTTTTAACGAGCGATACCCTTTCAACTGTCCGTTGTGGGCAAACGTCCAGTTTCTGCCCCATAACTCGCGGGTAAAAGGGTGAGTGTTTTCCAGCGATACCGCGCCCCGGTTGGCTTGCCGAATATGTGACACCACCGAGCAAGACTTGATGGGATAATCCTGCACTAACCGGGCAATCGGCGAGTTGTAGCTTGGCAGCGGATCCTTGAAGGTTCGACAGCCATTCCCTTCATAAAACGTAATGCCCCAACCATCCCGGTGCGGCCCGGTGCGACCGCCACGCTGAATCAGTCCGGTAAAACTGAAACAGATATCCGTCGGTACATTCGCGCTCATCCCAAGCAGTTCACACATTTTGACTCTCCTGCCCGCTCCCGCGTGTTTGTTGCGCTTATTTACCAGCCATCTCTTTTTCAATCAACTGAATCAGGATATGAATCGCCTTGATATGAATTTCCTGAATACGATCCGCGTAACCGAAGTGAGGGACGCGGATTTCGACATCCGCCATTCCCGCCATTTTACCGCCATCTTTACCCGTCAGCGTAATCACTTTCATGCCTTTGGATTTCGCGGCGGCGATGGCCTTGATGATATTGCCTGAATTGCCCGATGTGGAGATGCCCAACAACACATCGCCTTCACGTCCCAGCGATTCAACATAACGAGAAAACACAAAGTCATAGCCGAAATCGTTGCTGACACAAGAAAGGTGGCTGGGATCAGAAATGGCGATAGCCGGATAACCAGGGCGGTTTTCACGGTAACGGCCTGTCAGTTCTTCGGCAAAATGCATCGCATCACAGTGTGAACCGCCATTACCGCAGGAAATGACTTTCCCCCCCGCTTTAAACGCATTGGCCAGCAGCACCGCTGCGTTTTGAATTGATTGAATATTCGCATCATCGCTCAAAAAACTATTCAACGTGTATGCCGCTTCTTTCAGTTCATTACGGATTAAGTCCTGATACATGGGATCCTCTCATTATGTAGGGTGGCATCATTCTATTCTGCCATGCAGTGTAGCGGATCGAAGAAACAGCGAGAAGCGCGCAATCGCACGATCAGCAGGATCGCTGACGGCAATCAGAAAACCCTGAGCGGTTGCGGAATTTGTGAATCAAGTTGTAATTATGATGTAAATAAATTGATAAAAATAAGCAAATAAACTACAACAAATACAGATAAACAGGTCAGACCTCTTATGACTGAGTCACCTTTTCTACCGCTATTTTGCCTGAAAATACAGCGTCAAATGCGGATAAAAGGTTCCTTCAGTCGACGACAATTCTGGAGACGCACTATGGTTGCTATCAGTATTTTGCTTTTACTGATTATTATCGGTGCCATGTTCTATCACCGTATCAGCCTGATTATCAGCAGCGCGATACTTGTTGCCTACTTCGCCGCCATGTCCGTCATGCTGCTGTGGCCGGTCTGGACAGTGATCCCGCTGGTTATCGCGTTGATCGCCGTTAACCTATTGCCGCTTCGCCGTCGGCTGTTCTCTGCATCCGCGCTGCGCCTGTTCCAGAAGGTCATGCCGCCGATGTCCAACACGGAAAAAGAGGCGATTGATGCGGGCACCACCTGGTGGGAAGGTGACCTTTTCCGCGGCGTCCCAGACTGGAAAAAACTGCACAACTACCCGCAGCCGCGGCTGACCGCTGAAGAACAAGCCTTTCTTGACGGCCCGGTGGAAGACGCCTGTCGCATGGCCAACGATTTTGAGATCACCCACGAACGCGCCGATCTGCCGCCGGAATTATGGGCATTTCTCAAGCAGCACCGCTTCTTCGCCATGATCATCAAAAAGCAGTACGGCGGACTGGCGTTTTCCGCTTATGCGCAAGCGCTGGTGCTGCAAAAGCTGGCTGGCGTCTCCAGCATTCTGGCGATTACCGTCGGTGTGCCGAATTCACTCGGCCCCGGTGAACTGTTGCAACATTACGGCACCGACGAGCAGAAAGATCATTATTTGCCGCGTCTGGCGCAGGGCCAGGAAATCCCCTGCTTTGCCCTGACCAGCCCCGAAGCAGGCTCGGATGCCGGATCAATCCCGGATATCGGCGTCGTGTGTTATGGCGACTGGCACGGCGAACAGGTGCTGGGAATGCGCCTGACCTGGAATAAACGCTATATCACGCTGGCTCCGGTCGCCACAGTGCTTGGTCTGGCCTTTAAATTGTACGATCCAGACCATCTGCTGGGCGAAACCGACGATCTGGGTATTACCTGTGCGCTGATCCCCACCGACACTGTCGGCGTGAAGATTGGCCGTCGCCATTTCCCGCTAAACATTCCTTTCCAGAACGGGCCAACGCAAGGCGAAAATATTTTCGTTCCGCTGGATTACATCATTGGCGGCCCGAAAATGGCCGGACAAGGCTGGCGAATGCTGATGGAATGCCTCTCCGTCGGACGCGGCATTACGCTACCCTCCAACTCGACCGGCAACCTGAAATCGATCGCGCTGGGTATCGGCGCCTATGCCTATATTCGTCGTCAGTTCAAGGTGTCCATCGGCAAAATGGAAGGGATTGAAGAACCACTTGCGCGTATCGCCGGTAATGCGTATGTCATGGATGCCGCCGCGACACTGATTACCTGCGGCATTATGCAGAGCGAGAAACCCGCCGTGTTGTCCGCTATCGTGAAATATCACTGTACCCAGCGTGGTCAGCGGGCAGTGATGGACGCCATGGATATTGCCGGCGGGAAAGGCATCTGCCTCGGCCCCGCCAACTTCCTTGCCCGCTGCTACCAGGGCTCACCGATTGCCATCACCGTGGAAGGCGCGAATATTCTGACCCGCAGTATGATCATCTTCGGTCAGGGCGCGATCCGTTGCCATCCGTATGTGCTTGAAGAGATGGATGCCGCGCGGAATAAGGATATTCCACGCTTTGACCGTGCGCTGTTTGCACATATCGGGCATGTGGGCGGCAGTGCGGTGCGTAGCTTCTGGTTAGGGCTGACCAACGGTCGTCTGAGTCAGGCGCCGGTCAGTGACGAAACGCGACATTATTATCAACGTCTGAATCGGCTCAGCGCGAATCTGGCGTTGCTGGCGGATATTGCCATGGCGGTGCTGGGCGGCAGCCTGAAACGTCGGGAACGTATTTCGGCACGTCTGGGCGATATCCTCAGCCAGCTTTACCTGGCTTCGGCGACGCTGAAACGCTACGACGATGAAGGCCGGCAGAAAGCCGATTTGCCGCTGGTTCACTGGGGCGTGCAGGACAGTCTCCATCAGGCGGAACAGGCCTTGGTTGACCTATTACGTAATTTCCCAAATCGTGCCATTGCAGGGCTGCTGACATTTATGATTTTCCCGCTCGGTCGCACGTGCGATGCCCCATCCGACCGTCTGGATCATGAAGTTGCAAAACTGTTGCAGATACCATCCGATACGCGCAGTCGTCTGGGTCGTGGGCAATATCTGGCTGCCAGTGAACATAATCCGATTGGTTTGTTAGAAGAAGCGTTGAAAGACATTATCGCAGCCGAGCCGATCTATCAGCGCTTGTCGAAAGCCAGCGGTAAACATCTGCCGTTTATGAAATTGGATCAGTTGGCAGAGCAGGCATTGACGGAAGGCAATATCACGGAGGAGGAAGCCAACCTCCTGATCAAAGCCGAAGCCAGCCGCCTGCGTTCGATTAACGTTGACGATTTCGCGGCGGATGAACTGGCTGCAGACAAGCCGCTGTCGGCACCGGAACCACAGAAGAAAACAGAGGCGGCATGATCGAACACTTAAATATCTTCCTGTCAAAGGCCGCGATTGCGGCCTTTTTTCATCTACCCATTTATACCGTGTGCCAACCGGGTTAAAATGACCACTTCTTACACCATCGGTTTTTCAGACCCAAAGACTCCACATCATGGCCTACATCCCGAAAAACTATGCGAAGCTCGAAAGCGGCTATCGTGAAAAAGCCCTCAAACTCTTTCCGTGGGTTTGCGGTCGCTGCTCGCGTGAATTCGTTTATTCCAATCTGCGTGAATTAACCGTGCATCATATCGATCATGATCACAGCAATAACCCGGAAGATGGCAGCAATTGGGAAATGCTGTGTCTGTATTGCCACGATCATGAGCATTCAAAATATACTGACGCGGATATGTACGGTTCAACCGTGATAGCTGGCGAGGATGCCCAGAAAGAGATCGGCCTCGCCACCCACAATCCTTTTGCCGATCTGAAAGCGATGCTGGCGAAAGGGAAGAAATAGCTACCTCGCCAACACGATGCCATCAATCCTAGGCGCCGCTTTGTCGTATCCGCGCCAACAACGCTTCCACATTGACAATATGCGGAGCGGCCAGAATCAGCGTCCGCCCCAGCGCCAGCGCCTGACGCTGACATTCCGCTCTGGATTCATCATCCTGAATGCTATCAAGATCGGCGACATGCGCCAGTCCAATGGTACGGCGAATCAGTTCGGTGCCGCAATAACCGACGGCATCCTGCCATACCTGTTGTAAAAACAGTTCGGCATAGCCCGACTGCGCCAGCGAAGGTTCACGGCTATGGCGCTCACTCAGCGACAGGAAACGCGCCGCAAAGGTATTCCATAGCGCGCAGATATCAGCAAGCCGTTGCTCGCGGTTGGCTGCCGCTTCACGCGGCGCCAGCAGGCCCGGCAAGCCGCAATAGTTCAGCAACAAATTGCCGATTGCGGTTCCTACATCAAATCCCATCGGCCCATAGAAACCGAACTCGGCGTCAATCGCTTTCAGGCGGCCTTCCGCTACAAATATCGAGCCGCTATGAATATCGCCATGCAGCAATGCTTCGGCCTTGCTCAAAAAGCGATGTTTTAGTCCGGCAACCGCCAGCTTCAATGCATGATCATCGCGTAAAGCCAGTACATCCGCGGTTATCGCGGCCTCAAACTGATTTCTTTCATGGTCAATATAAGGATCGGTGAAGAACAAATCTTCGGTGATCTGACACAATTCAGGATTGGTAAACCGGCTTACCGCTGCTTTCTTATCATGAGGTGATTGATAAAAATCAGAGTGATGGAACAACGCCTGCGCCAGATATTCGCCCAATTGAGTCGCAGCCTGCGGGTAGTTGGCCCCTTGAATCAACTCGCCGCGCCAGATGCGATAATTGGAAAGATCTTCCTGCACCATCACCGCCAGTTCCGCATCGTGATGTAATACCGCCACCGTATGCTGCGGACAGAATTGCGCATGAGCCAGCAGCGTTTCCGCCTCAATGCGCGAGCGATCCAACGTCAACGGCCACGACTCGCCAACGCAACGAACATACGGGAGCGCCTGTTTGACAATCACCCGGCTTACGCCGCGCGTATCGCGAATTTTAAACACCAGATTCAGATTACCGTCGCCAATTTCCTCGGCGGCGACCAGCGAGTGCGGATCGCTCACCCCACCATACTGGCGGGCATATTCTACGGCATCATCCGCCGTAAAGGTGCGGTAAACAGACATTGCCAACCCCTTATTCTTGTGCGCTCACCTCATGGTGAGAAAAGCTTTTTAGACATAAAAGCGTGCGGACGTCTATACATCCATCACGCATATTGGCAGAATAAGAAAATCAGTGCAATAACGCAACATGGATTTAACCACTCATGCAGACACTTAACACAACCAGCCTGAAAATTATTGATAATCAATTGTGGATCCTCGACCAACAGGCGCTGCCACAGGAGAAACGCTGGTGTCCCTGCCCGGATGTGGCGTCGCTGGTGGAACATATCCAGGCATTACGCGTGCGCGGCGCGCCGTTGATTGGCTTATCCGCCAGTCTGTTGCTGGTGCTGCTGGCAGAAGGCGGATTACCCCGACCACAGTTGGCGCTGGCGCTGGAAACATTGCGGAAAGCCCGCCCCACGGCGGTAAATCTGATGAATAATCTGGACCGCATGAAGCAAGCGCTGGCGCAACCGCAATTCGTCAACGCCATGGAGCAGGAAGCGTTGCGGCTGGTGGCGGAAGATCGTGCGCTGTGCGAACAGATTGCCGCTCATGGCGTTACGCTGGTGAAACCCAATAGTCGGCTGCTGACTCACTGTAATACCGGCGGACTGGCGACCGCCGGGATCGGCACGGCGATCGGCGTATTGCTGCACGCGCATCAACAGGGGAAAATCCAACAGGTATGGGTTGATGAAACCCGGCCATTGCTGCAAGGCGGACGCCTTACCGCATGGGAATTGGGTGAATTAGCGATCCCTTATCAATTGATTTGCGATTCGATGGCCGCCAGCCTGATGGCGCAAGGTAAAGTCGATGCCGTATGGGTTGGCGCGGATCGTATTGCCGCCAATGGGGATGTCGCCAATAAGATAGGCACCTACAGTCTGGCGGTATTAGCGCACTATCATCAGATCCCGTTCTACGTCGCCGCGCCGCATACCACACACGATCCGGCCTGCCCGGACGGTCACGCCATTCCGATTGAGCAACGCGCCGCAACGGAAGTGACCGGTGTCTCTGGCAGTTTCGGCAACTGCCAGTGGGCGCCGCAAAACGCACCAGTCTACAACCCGGCGTTTGATGTCACGCCAGCGCAACTTATCAGCGGTTGGGTATTGGATACCGGCGTGGTGACGCCGCAGGCGGTGAAAGAAGGGATATTTCGCTCAGCGTTGGGTGAGAGGAAAACGTGATTGATCGCCGCGCTATGCGACAGATTGGCCCATGCGGTTTTTATGCGGCTCAGCTTCTGGCGTTAAGCAGCCGGATACCATCGCGGGAAAAAACGCCAGTCAAACTGGCGCCCATAAATATGTTAATCCGCTAATTTCGGGTAAGCATCCGCGATCTTATCGCCGGTAAAATGCGCGATCCATCCTTCCGGGTTATCAAACAGGCGGATCGCGGTGAAGTGAGGTTCCGGCCCCATGTCGAACCAATGCGCCGTGCCTGCCGGCACGGACAGCAGATCGTTTTTCTCACACAAGATCTGGAAAATCCTGCCTTGCAGATGCAGGCAGAACAACCCCGCCCCTTCCACAAAGAAACGCACTTCATCTTCGCCGTGCGTGTGCTCAGACAGAAATTTGGCGCGCAGTTCCGTACGCTGCGGGTTATCCGCGCGCATACTGATCACATCCCAACTCTGATAACCTTTTTCAGCTACCAGTTTGTCGATCTCATGCTGGTAAGCCGCCAGCACTTCTTCGGCAGAAGGCGCGTCGCTCAGCGTCTTATTGGCCTGCCAGCGTTCAAAACGCACGCCGATATCGGCCAGTCGCTGACGGATGGCTTCACCATCCCGGCTGTGCCAAATTGGTTGGCTTGCATCGCTGTCACTAAAGATAGTCAGTGCGCTCATTGGGAATACTCCTGTAAATCGATCTGATCAAAACTCGCCACCTGAGGGTGACGGCTCACGTCATCGGCATCACGACGAATAAGCTGACAGGTATGCCAGCCCGCTTCTTTTGCGGCATCCAGTTCCTGATGAATATCCGACAGAAACAGTAACTGCGCCGCCGGTACACCAATGGAACGCGCAATGGCGTGGTAAGCGGCGGTTTCACGTTTTGCGCCGACGCGGGTATCAAAATAATCACGGAACAACGGGCGTAAATCCCCCGCTTCGCTGTAACCGAAAAGCAGTTGCTGCGCTTCAACCGAACCCGACGAATAGACATACAGACCAATGCCTTGCTGATGCCAGTCGGCAAGTTGCCGGGCCACTTCCGGGTAGAGATGTCCACGAAAATCGCCGTGGTGATAACCCGAACGCCAAATGATGCCTTGCAACAGCTTGAGTGCGGTGGATTTGCGATCTTCATCCATAAACCGATGCAACGCGGCAATCAATGTCTCTTCATCCGCATCGGGCCTAGCCAGTTCCTGACGCAACAACGCCAAAGCCTGTGCGATCTCCTGATTGTCGCGCTGCTGGCGCACGGTATCCGCCAGACGTGCGCGAGCATAAGGAAACAACGCGTTGTGTACAAAACGAATATCGCTGGTGGTGCCTTCAATGTCCGTCACTATCGCTTTAATGCCGTCAACCTGACTCATTTGGCCTCCAGCAGTCGGCGTTGTAATTCACACTGAAACAAAAACTCAAGCCCTTCCAAATGACGACGCGCTTCCGTCACCGTCTCTCCCCAGCAATAAAGACCATGGCCGCGCACCAGAAAACCGTAGCGCAGCGGCTGATGTCTGGCGAACGTCGCCACCCGATCGGCCAGCGCCGCAATATCCTGATCGTTATCGAAAATCGGGATCGTCACAGAAGCCAAATGGGTTGTCTGACCGGCCAGCGACTTTTGCATCTCATAGCCCTGTAACACCAGTTCTGCACTTTTTTCTACCCGCGAGAGGACGGTCGCATTCACCGAGTGAGTGTGCAGTACCGCGCCAACCTGCGGATAAGTGCGATATAACAGCGTATGCAGGCCGGTTTCCGCCGATGGCGTACGGCCGCTGGGAACGTGATTGGCGGCAATCTCCACCAGCAGAAAATCCTGTTGCCGCAAGCTGCCTTTATCCTTGCCCGATTCGGTAATCAGACACCGTTGCGCATCAAGGCGCACGGACATATTGCCCCCGGTCGACGGACACCAGCCTTTTTGCCCTATCCAGTGACAGGCGGCAAGCAGTGCTGTAAGTTGCTGATCCTCAGTCATCATGCCTCTCGTTTAACGGGTACTTAGTCCCTTTGGTTATGACTTAGCACTTAACGGTATTTAGCCGTTTAAACGTCCAAGCGTCTTGATTGCCAAATACTAGCATCGTGTTATATTGTCAGGCAATACAGGTTTGCAGGAGTCCGATCCCGTCATGAGCGCCACGCTTATTCCCGACAGTAAATTACCGTCCCTGGGCACCACCATTTTTACCCAAATGAGCGCGCTGGCCCAGCAACATCAGGCCATTAATCTATCACAGGGTTTTCCTGACTTTGATGGCCCCGCTTATCTGCAACAGCGTCTGGCCTATCATGTCAGCCAGGGGGCGAACCAATACGCGCCCATGACCGGCGTGGCGCCATTGCGTGAGGTTATCGCCGGGAAAACAGCCGAACTGTACGGCTGGAAACCGGATGCCGATGCGGAAGTCACCGTCACCGCCGGCGCGACGGAAGCGCTGTTCGCATCCATCGCGGCGCTGGTGCGTCCCGGCGATGAAGTGATCTGTTTCGATCCCAGCTATGACAGCTATGCGCCTGCCGTCGCGCTGGCTGGCGGCGAGCTAAAACGTCTGGCGCTGCAACCGCCCGCATTTCGCGTCGACTGGGCGGAATTCTCCGCCCTGCTGAGCGATCGCACCCGGCTGGTGATCCTGAATACGCCGCACAATCCGTCAGCCACCGTCTGGCGCAAAGACGATTTCCAACAACTGTGGCAGGCCATCGCGAGGTATGAGATCTACGTGTTGAGCGATGAAGTCTACGAGCACATTTGCTTCGCGCCGGAAGGCCATGCCAGCGTGCTGGCGCATCCTGCTTTACGCCAACGCGCGATTGCCGTGTCGTCATTTGGTAAAACCTTTCATATGACGGGCTGGAAAGTGGGCTATTGCGTCGCGCCGGCAGCGCTGAGCGCCGAAGTACGCAAAATTCATCAATACCTGACTTTTTCGGTCAACACGCCAGCCCAGCTAGCTATCGCCGACATGCTGCGCGAGCAGCCGCAGCACTGGCGCGAACTGCCGGATTTTTATCGCGCCCGTCGCGATCGTTTCGTTCATGCCCTGTCCGCCAGCCGCTTTGAACTTCTGCCTTGCGAAGGCACCTATTTCCTGCTGGCTGATTACCGCGCCATCTCCGATCTGGATGACGTCAGTTTCTGCCGCTGGTTGACTGAGCAGGTGGGCGTCGCCGCCATTCCGCTTTCCGTATTCTGCGCCCAGCCGTTCCCTCATCAATTAATTCGGCTATGCTTTGCCAAACAGGAAGCTACATTGGATGCCGCCGCGGAGCGTTTATGTCGACTTTAAAAATTTCATTGCTGCAACAACCGTTGGTGTGGCTGGATGGCGCTGCCAACCTAAGTCATTTTGATACGTTGCTGACCGACCTCAACGATCGCGATCTGATCGTGTTGCCTGAAATGTTCACCACCGGTTTTGCGATGGAAGCGGCAAAGCGCAGTCTGGCGCAGTCGGTGGTCGAGCAGTGGCTGCATCGGTGGGCGCAGAAAACCAACGCGCTAATCGGCGGCAGCATTGCCGTGCAAACGCCCAAAGGCGCGGTCAACCGTTTTTTGCTGATTGATCCGCATGGCGTCGTTTACCAGTACGACAAGCGTCACCTGTTCCGTATGGCGGATGAACACCAATATTATCAGGCTGGCGCGGAACGTCTAATCCTTGAATGGCGCGGTTGGCGCATCTGTCCGCTGATTTGCTATGACCTGCGCTTCCCAGTATGGTCGCGTAACCGCCAGGATTATGATTTGGCCTTGTATGTCGCCAACTGGCCGGCGCCACGCGCCGCACACTGGCAGACGCTGCTGGCGGCCCGCGCCATTGAGAATCAGGCTTACGTCGCCGGTTGCAACCGCGTCGGCACCGACGGCAACGGACACAGCTATCGCGGCGACAGTCTGATCATTAACGCACAGGGTGAGATTCTGGCGTCCGCGCCCGCCAATCAACCCGCTCGTCTGGACGCGGAGTTGTCGCTGGAAGCGCTGCAAAGCTATCGGGAAGCATTCCCGGCATGGCGTGACGCGGATCGTTTTTCGTTGTAATGCCGAGAGTCGGCGGAGAACCCTTACAGCGCCGCCGCATAAAATAGCGATTAACCCGCAGCCCCGGCCCCGCTTTGCCGCACCATCGTGTACAATGCTCTCAATGCCTGCGCCACATCCTCCGTCATCACCGACTCATCAGGGTGATGACTCACGCCGCCCCGACAACGCACAAACAGCATAGCGACCGGCCAGCGTTCGGCGATGGCTATCGCGTCGTGTCCCGCACCGCTCGGCAGCAGCAAGCTGCGCCCCTGTATCTGCGTCACCGCGGCGCTCAACTGCCGTTGCAATGCCGGATCGCAGCGGGTGGCGGCAATCCGGTAATATTCTTCCGCCTCGAACCGGCATCCGCGCTGACGGGCAATCTCATTGGCCGATGTCAGCAGGCGTTGCAGCAACGCATCCAGCGGCGCGTCTTCCGGGCCGCGAATATCCAGCGTTAATCGCACTTCGCCGGGGATCACATTAGCCGCCCCCGGCAAGCACTGTAACGTGCCGAATGTCGCCACCAGATAAGGATCGCTTTCTCTGGTCAGCGTTTCCGCCTGCACCATCCAGTTCGCCGCCGCCGCCAGCGCGTCCTGACGCTGCGTCATCGGCACCGTTCCCGCATGTCCGGCCACGCCCTGAAAGGTACAATTCAGCCGGCGGGCGCCGTTAATCGCCGTCACCACACCTAACGCCAGATCCGCCTGTTCCAGACAAGGCCCCTGCTCAATATGCAGTTCCAGATAGCCGACGATGTCGCTGACCGGCCTGGCCGCCTGCGCGATAGCCTGCGCATCGAAACCGGCGGCATCCAGCGCCTGCGCCACGCTAACGCCTTGATTGTCCTGACAACGCAGCCAGTTATCCGGCCAGGCGCCCGTCAGACCACGGCTGCCCAACAAGGTAATGCCAAACCGGGTGCCTTCTTCATCGCCAAATCCGACAATTTCCAGCGCCACCGGCAGGCGAATCTGTTGTTGATGCAGAAAACGCACCGTTTCAATGGCGGTCAGCACGCCCAGCATACCGTCATAACGTCCGGCATTGCGTACCGTATCAAGGTGCGATCCCATCAATAGCGCGGGCGCATCCGGCGCCAGCCCTTCATAACGGCCGCAAATATTGCCGACGCTATCCTGCCAGACGCGCATGCCAGCCTCCCGCATCCACGTCCCCACCAGCGCATTGGCGCGCAGATGCTCCGCGGACAGATACACGCGAGTCAGTTGACCGGCGGTTTCACTGATTTCCGCCAGCGCGTCGCAACGCGACATAATCTGTTCCGCCGCCGCAAAAGCAACGGACTCCGGCATCAGGGGATGACTCATGCACATCCCTCATCGCTGGCATAGCAATTCCAGGCCGCCTGTAGCGCCGCGCCCTGAACCGAGCGGAATCCCAGACGGTTCAGCACCGCTTCCAGTGCGCTCAGCGTTTGCATCACGCAATCTTTACGCGCGTTATAGCCCATCGTGCCAATGCGCCAGATTTTGCCCTGCAACGGGCCGAATGAGGTGCCGATTTCAATGGCGAAGTCATCCAGCAGGATTTTGCGCACCTGCTCGCCGTGGATCCCATCAGGGATCACCACGCCCAACACGTTATTCATCTTGTGATTGAGATCGCCGAAGGTGTTCAGCCCCATGCCCTGAATACCGGCGAGCAGCGCTTTGCCGTGCAAGGCATGACGAGCGATACATTGATCCAGACCTTCTTCCAGAATAATGCGGGCGCACTCGCGGGCGGCAAACAACATGCTGGTGGCTTCCGTGTGATGGTTCAGACGCTCCGGCCCCCAATAATCCATCACCATGCCGAGATCGAAATAGTTGGAATAGATCATTTCGTCATCGCCATCCTGATGGGCATCGGTGCGAATGCCTTGCTCAACGCATTTACGGCGGCGGATCACCGCTTCCATCTGTGGGCTGAGCGTAACCGGCGCGCTGCCGGACGGCCCGCCGAGACATTTTTGCAACCCGGCGGATACCGCATCCAGCCCCCAGGCATCCGTCTCCAGTTCGTTTCCGCCGAACGAGGCGGTGGCGTCGGTATAAAACAAGACGTCGTGACGACGACAGATATCGCCCAGTTCGGCCAACGGTTGCAGCATGGTGGTGGATGTGTCGCCCTGTACCGTCAGCAGAATGCGCGGACGTACCGCTTTAATCGCGTCTTCGATCTGTTCAGGGCTGAACACTTCGCCCCACGGCACCTCGATGGTATGCACTTCCGCGCGGCACCGACGGGCGATTTCACACAACAGGTGACCGAAACGCCCAAACACCGGCACCAACACTTTGTCGCCGGGACGAATGGCCGACAGCAGAACCGCTTCTATTCCGGCGCGCGACGTGCCGTCCACCAGCATCGTCCAGCGGTTTTCAGTACGGAATAGCTGACGGTAAAGCGCCATCACCTGATTCATATAATTGGTCATCGCCGGGTCGTACTGACCAATCAGTTGACTGGCCATCGCCCGTAACACGCGCGGATCGGCATTGATGGGGCCCGGCCCCATCAGCAGGCGATGAGGTGGATTGATCTGGGCGGACAGGTCATGGTTCATTGCAGTTTGCTCCTTTCCCAGAGAACCTTGGTTCCCTGAATTAATCAGAAAAACTATATCGGTGACGAGAAAATTTCGTGCGTGATAAATAGTGGATTTTCTATGCGGCTCTTGTGCCACGCCCGACATAGGGCGGCTCAATCGCCGCCGCCCTATGAACCCAGGCTGGTGGCTGAAATCATGCCGCTATGCGGTGCCTTCGGGACCAGCGAACGCTCGTCGAGCCGCCCGTGACGCGCTCCCGGCGCGGCACGGGCTTTCGCGACGTCCTGTCGCTCACTCGGCGTTCACTGTCCCCTCAGCATGATTTCTTACGCCGGGAAAAACCAAAACAGAGAAATAATCTCACCACCTGAGACAGCTATTTTTTAATCAATCTTTAAGTCTCGGAAAGCCCGCGTACAGAAGCGATAAACTGCTTGAGTTCGGCGGTCTGCGGGTGGGTGAACAGCGTTTTGCTGTCGCCCTGCTCCCAGACTTTGCCCTGATGCATGAATACCACCCGATCGCCGACTTCTCTGGCGAAGTTCATTTCATGGGTGACCAGAATCAGCGTCATGCCCTCTGCGGCAAGCTGCTCCAACACCTTCAACACCTCGCCTACCAGTTCAGGATCCAGCGCCGAGGTGATTTCATCGCACAGCAACACTTTCGGGGTCATCGCCAGCGCCCGGGCAATCGCCACCCGCTGCTGCTGACCGCCGGACAGATTAGCCGGGTAATAGTCGATACGCTCGCCAAGCCCGACTTTGTTCAGCATCTGTTCGCCCAGTTCGCGGCATTCCGCGGCGCTTTTCCCCAGTACCCGGCGTGGGGCCAGCATCACGTTTTCCAGCGCGGTCATATGCGGGAACAGATTGAAATTCTGGAATACCATGCCTACGGAGCGGCTGATCTCCCGCGCCTGCGAGTCACGATCGGTCACGGTCATGCCGCCCAGCTTGATGCTGCCTTCCTGATACCCTTCGAGGCCGTTCATACAGCGCAGCAAGGTGCTTTTACCCGAACCGCTGCGGCCGATAATGGAGATCACCTCACCCATTTCAATATCCAGATCGACGCCTTTCAGGACATGATTCTGACCGTAATATTTCTGTACCTGATTAATGGTGATGAGCGGCATTGAATTTCTTCTCCAGATAGCGGCTGTAATAGGAAAGCGGATAACACATCAGGAAGTAGCCCAGCGCCACCAGGCCAAAGACTTTGAAAGGTTGATAAGTCACGTTGTTCAGCATGGTTCCCGCCTTCGTCAACTCGATAAAACCGATAATCGACGCCAGCGCCGTGCCTTTAATCACCTGCACGGAAAATCCCACCGTCGGCGCAATGGCGATGCGCATCGCCTGTGGCGCAATCACCCGATAGAGGGTTTGTCCAAAGCTCAGTCCCAGACAGCGCGAGGCTTCCCATTGGCCTTTCGGCAGCGCCTCTATGCTTCCGCACCAGATGTCCACCAGAAACGCGCTGGTAAACAGCGTCAGCGCCAGCGCCGCCGCCGTCCAGGGGCTGACGTCAATACCGAACAGCGCCAGACCGAAGAACGCGAGGAACAGTTGCATCAACAGCGGCGTGCCTTGAAACAGTTCGGAGTAAACCCGAATGAATCGCGTCGGCCATTTGCGTCTGGTCAGACGCAGCAGCATCAGCGGAAACGTCACCACCGCGCCGCCGATAAACGCCGTCAGCGATAACAACAGCGTCCAGCGCGCCGCCAGCAGCAAGTTGCGGACAATATCCCAGTCAGTGAATGTCATCATTGTTTTGCCATCCCCAGAAAGCGCCGGCCCGCCAGCAGTAACAGTTGTCGCATCAGGATGGACAGCGCCAGATAGCACAGCGTGGTCACCAGATACACCTCAAAACTCAGAAAAGTTCGTGATTGGATCAGGTTGGCGGCAAAGGTCAGTTCCTCGTAGGAAACCTGCGACACTACCGACGATCCCAGCATCACAATGATGCACTGGCTTACCAGCGCCGGGTAAACCCGCCGCAACGACGGCGGCAGGATGACCCGGAAAAAGGTCTGGCTGCGCGTCAGCCCAAGCACCCGGGCGGCTTCCCACTGGCCTTTCGGCGTAACCTGAATACCGGCACGAATGATTTCCGTGCTGTAAGCGCCCAGGTTTATCAGCATCGCCAGTAACGCGGCTTCTCCGGCGGTGAGTTTCCAGCCCAGACTCGGCAAACCAAACACGATGAAAAACAATTGCACTACAAACGGCGTGTTGCGTATCAATTCAACATAGATACCCCATAGTTTGCCGACCAGAGAGGGCTTGCCGCTGCGCAACGCCGCGCCACAGATACCGATGGCAATACCGCCGATGGTCGCCATCACCGTCAGCTTAATGGTCACCCACAAACCTGCCAGCAGTTCTGTCCAGAACGGCAATAGCGCCGCAAAATCAAGCTGATAGGTCATGGCGCGCCTCCCTTATGCCTTGATGCTGTCTGGCAGCGGCGCTTTCAGCCATTTTTCAGACAGACTATTGAGGGTGTTGTCTTTTAACGCCTGCTCAATCAACGCATCGACCTTGGCTTTCAGGGCGGGTTCATTCTTTTTCAGGCCGATATAGCACGGCGAATCTTTCAGCATAAATTTCGCAACCGGGGCTTTAGCGGGATTCTGCTCGGCAATGGCCGCCACCACCAGATTCCCGGTGGCGATATACTCCACCTGACCGGACAGGTAGGCCGACAGCGTGGTGTTGTTATCTTCGTAACGTTTAACTTGCGCCTCTTTCGGGGCGATCTCCGTTAACACCATGTCTTCCACCGCGCCACGCGTTACGCCAATGCTTTTACCCTTTAATGCTTCCGGGGCGCCGACTTCGCCTGCCTGCGGCCCAAACACGCCGAGGAAGAACGGTGCGTAGGCGCGGCTGAAATCGATCACTTTTTCACGCTCGGCATTTTTGCCCAGACTGGAGATCACCAGATCCACTTTATTGGTTTGCAGATAAGGCACACGGTTGGCGCTGGTGACGGGGACCAGTTGTAACTTTAGTTTCATCTCCTGCGCCAGATAGCGCGCGATATCAATGTCATAACCTTGCGGCTGGAGATCGGTTCCCACGGAGCCAAATGGCGGGAAGTCCTGTGGTACGGCAACGCGCAGCACGCCGCGCTTTTCAATATCTTGTAATTGGTCGGCCATCGCGCTGCCCGCCTGTGCCATCAACAGCACAGCCGCCGCCATTGCCAGTAAACGTTTTTTGATGCCCAGCTTATTGATCAACATCGTATCTGTCCCCGGTTAAGTTACATTGAAACGAAAGATTCTTTATTAGCAAATACTGAAACTATAGTTGCAGAAATAAAGCAAAAAGTATGCCAGAATCAAAGATAAGTGGATTTTTCACCCTCAGAGCCGATCCGTCATTCCTGCTTAGCGCTATCTGTGGTCTATCATTGAGAAAATGAAAAGGGGGGCTACCGATGGCTCTTCTCTTGGCGGCGCGGACAAAAACAAAAAAGCTGATCTATTTCGCCCTAAAAAAGTGCAAAAGCACCATTATTGCGCCCCGTTATCGCTGTTCCAGTTCATCCAGTTCCCTATAAAGATCGGCGATATGATGAATCCGCTGACGCCCATCACGCAGCATTTCATGCAGCAATGCGTTACTGAGCAAATTCACCAGGCTCATGGCGGAAGCATAGCTGTCAAAGGCGGAGACGCTATCCAGCGGCGCGCTCAAGGACCAGTTTGCCAGCGGCAACAGGGCATTGGCCTGTGGTTCACAAAGCACAATGGTTGGGACTTTTTGCTTGTGCAATTGCGCCAGCAAAGGCTGGATAAGCCGTGGACGGCGGCGGAACGCCACCACCACCACCACATCCTGCGCGTTCAAGTCCACTAACTCTTCCGACAACGTTTGTCCCGGTTGGGCCAGCAATATCACCTGTTGGCGGATCTGCACCAGTTGCTGACGCAGGTGCAACGCCACCGGATAGCTATTGCGTAAACCGACAATACACAGACGCCGGGCTTTCATCATTGCCTCAATCACCGCGCTGAACTGTAGCGGATCAATGTGTTGCATCCACTGCGTCAGGTTCGCCATTTCCTGTTTATAGTGCCGCGCCAGCAAGGTATTGCCCTGCACCGCATCACGGTTATCCGCCAGCGGCATGCCACTCTGACGCAAGGTGCGTAATTCCTCGCGCATCTCACGATAACTGGGGTAGCCCAGGCGTTTGAATAAACGGCTGACAGTGGCCTTGGAGACGCCGCTGAGCCGCGCCAGTTCCGCGCTGTTGTAGCTAATCAAATCATCGAAGTGATCGAAAATAAAATCCGCGACGCGCTGCTCCTGAGGAGAAAGTTCGCTGTAGCGTCCGCGTAACCGTTCATCAATCTGTTTCATGCCTTATCACCTGTACCGCCCGTCTGTCACCGGCTCAGTCTGCAACTTTTGTTTCAGCTTCACCATTTATTTCATCGCAACATAACACAGGCAGGCTATTTTTATCCTCATAGGCATTCGTGATGAAAAAACTGGAACAGGGTTTGCTTGGAAGCTCTACAGCAAAAGTGAGAACGCGTCACGATGCAGAACAAAAACGGCGATAACCGAAAATGACATAACCAGCCGTTTTAACGTCTTCCTCCCTACAGCCGAACAGAGAAAAGGAATAACGGCATGATACAAAGTAATACCGCACCGCTGGGTATGGCAGTTACCCCGCATCATCTGGCCAGTGCCAGCGCGCAAACCATCCTGCGTGAAGGCGGCAATGCCATCGAAGCGATGGTTGCGGCGGCGGCCACCATCGCCGTGGTATATCCGCATATGAATGGACTCGGCGGCGATGGATTCTGGTTAATTTTACCCCCGCATGGCGAGCCGATCGCCATTGATGCCAGCGGTGCGGCGGGCTCCCTCGCCAGCCGAGATTTTTATCAGGGAGAAGCGCGCATCCCGCATCGCGGCCCTAAAGCCGCTTTAACGGTTGCCGGTACGGTCGGCGGCTGGCAGGAAGCGCTGGCGTTCTCACAGGAACTTGGCGGTTCCCCCTTGCCGTTGGTCAGTTTGCTGGCTGATGCGATCCGCTATGCCGCAGACGGTATCCCGGTGACCCAATCGCAGGAAGATGCGCTGACGCAGCGCTACCACGAACTGGCGGATTTTCAGGAATTCAGCCGCATTTTTATGCCGCAGGGCGCGATCCCGCGCGCAGGCAGCCGTTTCACCCAACCCGATCTGGCGGATACGTTGACGCTGCTGACGCTGGAAGGACTGGACAGCTTTTACCGGGGATCGTTGGCAGAGCGCTTCGCCACTCAGATGGCGCAACTGGGTATGCCGCTGACCGCTGAGGATTTGGCGAGCTATCGCGCCAAACGCGCCGCGCCACTGTGCCTCAAACACAGCAAAGGGGATATTTACAATCTTGCGCCGCCGACGCAAGGGCTGGTTTCCCTCGCCATTCTTGGTTTGACCGATCACCTGGGGATGGAAGATTTAAGCGATAGCCAGACGATCCACCGTATCGTCGAATCCACCAAGCTGGCTTTCGGTCTACGCGATCGCTTTATTACCGATCCGCAGTTGATCACGCAGGATATCCAGGCGTTGCTGGAGCCCAACGCGCTCCGCGCCATGGCCGAAAAAATCAATACCCGTCAGGCGGCGCCGTGGGGCGCGGGGAAAGGCCCCGGCGACACCGTATGGATGGGCGTGTGCGACAGCAGCGGGCTTTGCGTCTCTTTCATCCAGAGTATCTATCATGAGTTTGGCAGCGGTATCGTTCTGCCAGGCACCGGCGTACTCTGGCAAAACCGGGGCGCGTCATTCAGCCTCGATCCCCATCATCTGCTGGCGCTGGAGCCCGGCAAACAGCCGTTCCACACGCTCAACCCCGCAGCGGCGCGTCTGTCCGATGGCCGCACCATGGTATATGGCGCGATGGGCGGCGATGGTCAACCTCAAACTCAGGCCGCGCTGTTTATTCGTCATGTGATTCAGGGCTTGCCGCTGCAACAGGCCATCACCGCACCGCGCTGGCTGCTGGGCAGAACCTGGGGCCAGTCGTCCGATACCCTGAAACTTGAAGATCGTTTCAAACCCGCGACGCTTGACGCGCTGCGTTCGCTCGGCCACGACGTTGAGCTACTCGGCAACTTCAGCGAAACCGTGGGGCATGCCGGCGCGATCGTCCGCCATACCAGCGGCATGCTGGAAGGGGCGAGCGATCCCCGTAGCAACGGCAGCGCCGTAGGGTTTTAATTTTATTTGCCGGGAGAACATATGATGTCAACCAAACCGATCGATAACGAAGTACTGGCGGCCTATCTGCAACAAATGGCGACGCTGCATTCGTTGCAACTCAGCCACGAACGGCATCAGGAACTATTGCTCCAGTTCAGCCGCATTCATGCGATGGCGCAACCGCTGATGAATTTCCCGCTGGATGATCGACAGGAAATCGCCGGGGTATATAAACTATGAGTGAATTTCTGTCGCAGTCCATTAAACAAACGCGACAGGGGTTGTTGGCTGGCGAGTTCTCCGCCAGAGACATTGCGCAACAAACCCTGCATGCCATTGAGCAAGCCAACCCCGATATCAATGCCTATACGCAGATCACCCATCAACGCATGCTGGATGAGGCGGACCGTGTGGATCGGATGCGGATGCGCGGCGAAACGTTGCCGCCGCTGGCAGGCGTGCCGTACGCGGTAAAAAATCTGTTTGACGTCGCAGGCGCAACCACGCTGGCAGGCGCACAGTTATTCAGTCAGCGCGCGTCTGCCGGACAGGATGCTTTCGCCATCAGGCAACTGGCTAATCAGGGCGGGTTACTTTCCGGCATGCTGAATATGGATGCCTACGCCTATGGCTTTACCACGGAGAACAGTTATTACGGCGCCACCCGCAACCCCCTTGACCAGCAACGCGTCGCCGGCGGTTCATCCGGCGGTTCCGCCGCCGCGGTTGCCGCCGGTCTGGTGACGTTTACCCTCGGCAGCGATACCAATGGATCAATCCGCGTTCCGGCTTCTTTGTGCGGGATCTTTGGCCTGAAACCCACCTTTGGCCGTTTGTCGCGCAGCGGCAGCCAGCCGTTTGTCGCCAGCCTCGACCATATTGGGCCGTTGGCGCGCAGCACGGAAGATCTGGCGCTGGCGTTCGATGCGCTACAAGGGCGCGACCACGCAGACCGTTTCCAGTCAGAACGTGCGCCATTGCCTTGCGCTCCTCTGTTGGAAGCGGGCGGTGACGGTCTGCGCTGCTCGGTTCTGGCGGGTTATTTCGCTGAGTGGAGCAGCACTGAGGCGAAAACCGCCGTGCAAAAAATCGCCGACGCCCTGAATGCGCCAACCAGCCTCACCTTACCTGATGCAGATCTGGCGCGAACCGCCGCCTTTATCATGTCCGCCAGCGAAGGGGGTAATCACTATCTCCCCGCCCTGCGTCAAAGCCCGGAACTGTTTGAACCGCTATCCCGTGAACGTCTGCTGGCGGGCGCCATGATCCCGGCTGCCTGGTACGTACAGGCGCAGCGTTTCCGCGATCATTTCCGTCAACACGTTTTATCCTTGTTTGAACATACCGACCTGTTGATTGCGCCGGCCACGCCCTGCACCGCGACGCTGATTGGGCAAGAGACGATGCGCATCAACGGCGTCGATCTGCCGGTGCGCGCCAGCATGGGTATGCTGACGCAGCCGATTTCCTTCGTCGGTTTACCGGTAGTCACCGTGCCGGTCATGACCGCCAACGGCTTACCAATCGGTATTCAGCTTATCGGCGCGCCGTGGCGTGAAGATCTCTGCCTGCGTGCCGCCTGGACGCTGGAGCAACGCGGCATCACCGCTATTGGTTCTTTTTCTCAGGAGTCACGTTAATGTTACATGATGATATTAATCAGCCCGATGTACTGGCTGAAGTCACTTTCGCCTTCCATCGTTATGAAAAAGCGCTGACCGGTAATGACATCGACGTCTTGGATGAGTTGTTCTGGCACGATGCGCGCACCGTTCGTTATGGCGCGGGAGAAAATCTGTACGGAATTGAGGAAATCCGCGCCTTTCGTCTGGCCCGTCCTTCCGCCGGG
Source organism: Brenneria izbisi (assembly GCF_025840185.1). Lineage (GTDB taxonomy): Bacteria > Pseudomonadota > Gammaproteobacteria > Enterobacterales > Enterobacteriaceae > Brenneria > Brenneria izbisi. Next base: position 17,873 of record NZ_JAMPJU010000017.1, on the reverse strand, counting down.
TTGGATCGCCAGTTACAGAATACGGTTATCACCACCTACGGCCAGCATATGGCGGTGGCAAGCACAGAGTTTCAGCGAGAAGGCAGCGCCAAAACCGGACGTCAGATGCAAACCTGGGTGAAAATGCCGGAAGGCTGGCGCATCGTTGCCGCCCACGTCAGCCTGATGAGCGAATAGCCTCACCGCGCTCTATCCCGCGAATACCTACTCGACGCCAGCCGGTTATCAAACCGGCTCAGGCGTCGTGTCGCTATCAACCATGCCCGGCTATTCCCAGACAATCACCGTCAGCCTCGTCGCCTTCCTGCAACTCGAATTATTTGGGTATATACTCAATCAGTATGGCGATGTTCTGCACAATTATTTATGCACATAAATCGCGCTATTCTGTTGTCTGTAACCTGTTATTCATCGATTATTCAAACTTATATTCCTCCGTTAAATCGATGAATAATCCACGCGTAAATTCCGGCCAAGAAAAATTATTTATTTCACAAAAATGAAAATTCATAATCCATTGAAAATAAATACATTTTAAATAAAAACCTGCAACCATAAAATTAGAAATATCACCAAGAAAAAAAGCGGAAAAGGGTATGAGAATCACATTAATCATCGCCCCTTTCCCCACGTTAATCAGACTGCCAGGGGTTGTCTCAGAATCTCATTATGGTAGGGTAGATCGCGTTTAACCATTACCAGGACGATGTTATAGAATTATAAATGACCATAGGAAAACAATAATTTCATGGCAATAAAACTTGAAGTAAAAAACCTTTACAAGGTATTTGGCGAGCATCCTGACCGCGCATTCAAGCTGATCGACAAAGGCTTGAGTAAGGATCAGATTTTTGAAAAAACCGGGCTCACCCTCGGTGTGAAAAATGCTAATCTGGCCATTGAAGAAGGCGAAATATTTGTCATCATGGGATTATCCGGTTCCGGCAAATCCACATTGGTACGCCTTCTCAATCGTCTGATAGAGCCGACCAAAGGCCAGGTTCTGATTGATGGTGAGGATATCGCACAGATATCAGATACCGCGTTGCGCGAAGTTCGCCGCAAGAAAATCAGTATGGTATTCCAGTCATTCGCGCTGATGCCGCATTTGAATATTCTCAACAACACCGCGTTCGGCATGGAGCTTGCTGGAATGCCGAAAGCGGAGCGTGAACAGAAAGCGCTGAATGCGCTGCAACAGGTCGGGCTCGAAGCCTATGCCGGTTCCTACCCGGATGAACTTTCCGGCGGGATGCGCCAGCGTGTTGGTCTGGCCCGCGCTCTGGCGAATGATCCCGATATCCTGTTGATGGATGAAGCGTTCTCCGCCCTGGATCCCCTGATCCGTACAGAAATGCAGGATGAGTTGATTAAACTCCAGTCTCGCAACCAGCGTACAATCGTCTTTATTTCGCACGATCTGGATGAAGCGATGCGCATCGGCGATCGCATTGCCATCATGCATGGCGGTGAAGTCATTCAGGTTGGCACCCCAGACGAAATTCTGAATAATCCGGCGAACGACTATGTTCGCACCTTCTTCCGCGGCGTGGACATCAGTCATGTCTTCAGCGCCAAAGATATCGCCCGCCGCCGTCCGGTGACGCTGATCCGTAAAACACCAGGCGTCGGCCCGCGATCCGCCCTGAAGATCCTTCAGGATGAAGACCGTGATTACGGTTATGTGCTGGAACGCGGACAAAAATTTATTGGTATCGTGTCGATTGATTCGCTGAAACAAGCCTTGAAAGCGCAACAGCCGCTGGAGCAGGCATTGCTTTCCGCTCCGGCCCCAGTGCCTGCCGATATGTCGCTCAATGAACTGATTTCTCAGGTGGCGCAAGCGCCCTGCGCTGTGCCGGTCATTGGTGAAAACGACGAGTACATTGGCATCATTTCCAAAGGAATGCTGCTACAGGCGCTGGATAAGGAAGGAGTGACCAATGAGTAAATCAACATCGAACCCGTGGGAAAACACCAACGCCCCACAGGAACAGCCCGTCGATCAGACAACAAATCAGAGTCAGAACGACGCCGCGGCACCGAGCGATCCCTGGGCGTCCACCACGCAAGACGCGCCAACCGGACAGGATGCCGCGCCTCAAGCCGATCCCTGGTCTACGCAGAATGCCTCCGGCGACGCCAATGCATGGAACGGCGCGCCGACGCCAGACGGTGCGGACGCGGCAGCGCCAAGCACCGACTGGCTGAACAACACTACGTCGGCAACACCGGAACATTTCAACTTGCTCGATCCGTTCAAGGATACGCTGATCCCGCTCGATAGCTGGGTCACAACCGGGATCGACTGGGTGGTGCTGCATTTCAGACCGCTTTTTCAGGGGGTGCGCGTCCCTGTCGATTTCATTCTGAGTGGTTTTCAACAATTGCTGCTCGGCATGCCCGCGCCGATCGCCATTCTGGTGTTCGCGCTGCTCGCCTGGCAAATGTCCAGTCTGGGCATGGGCGTGACGACGTTGATTTCCCTGATCGCCATCGGCGCCATCGGCGCGTGGTCGCAAGCGATGATTACGTTGGCATTGGTGCTGACGGCGTTATTCTTCTGCATCTTGATTGGTTTGCCGATGGGCATCTGGCTGGCGCGTAGCGAACGCGCGGCCAGAGTGATTCGTCCGCTATTGGATGCGATGCAGACAACGCCGGCATTTGTCTATCTGGTGCCGATCGTCATGCTGTTCGGTATCGGTAATGTGCCGGGCGTGGTGGTGACCATCATTTTTGCCCTGCCGCCGATTATTCGTCTGACTATTCTGGGGATCCGTCAGGTACCGGCCGATCTGATTGAAGCGGCGGAATCTTTCGGCGCCAGTCCGCGTCAGATGCTGTTTAAAGTCCAGTTGCCGCTGGCGATGCCGACCATCATGGCGGGCGTAAACCAGACGCTGATGCTGGCGCTGTCGATGGTGGTGATTGCCTCCATGATCGCCGTAGGCGGTTTAGGTCAGATGGTGCTGCGCGGTATCGGTCGATTGGATATGGGATTGGCCGCCGTCGGTGGCGTCGGTATCGTTATTCTGGCCATCATTCTCGACCGCCTCACTCAATCACTAGGTCGTGACAGACGCGCCAAGGGCAACAAAAGCTGGTATACCACCGGTCCCGTCGGCTTGATCGCCCGCCCTTTCATCAAGCAGTAATGCGTGTATGCCGGTTGCCTGGCAACCGGCAATACCCAATACCAGATTTAGCGCCCGCTTCACACTACACAAAAAAGAGGGAACCATAATGCATAAAACAAAAATCTGGGCAGCCGCCCTGACCACCGCACTACTCAGTACATCGTTCTATGCCGCCGCTGACGAACTCCCCGGCAAAGGCGTCCAGGTCATTCCAGTGCAAAGCACCATCGCGGAAGAAACATTCCAGACACTGCTGGTCAGCCGAGCACTGGAAAAACTGGGTTATGAGGTACAACCCATTCGTGAAGTCGACTACAACGTCGCTTACACCTCGATTGCCTCCGGTGATACCACCTTTATTGCCGTAAACTGGGATCCGCTTCAGGCTGACATGTATACTTCCGCTGGCGGCGACGCTAAATTCTATCGTCAGGGTGAATATGTTTCCGGCGCCGCTCAGGGTTACCTGATCGATAAAAAAACCGCCGACCAATATAAGATCACCAATATCGCGCAGTTAAAAGATCCGAATATCGCCAAACTGTTTGATACCAATGGCGACGGAAAAGCTGACTTAACTGGCTGTAATCCAGGCTGGGGCTGTGAAGCCGCGATCAATAACCATATCAGCGCCTATGACCTGACTAACACCGTCGAGCATAATCAGGGGAACTACGCCGCCCTGATTGCCGATACCATTACCCGCTATAAAGAAGGCAAACCCATTCTTTACTACACTTGGACACCGTATTGGGTCAGCGATGTGCTGGTTCCGGGACGTGACGTGGTATGGCTACAGGTGCCTTTCTCTTCTCAACCGGGCAATATGAAAGGAAGCAGTACCAAACTGCCTAATGGCGCTGACTATGGCTTCCCAGTCAACAACATGAAGATTGCGGCCAATAAAGAATGGGCGGAAAAGAATCCGGCGGCGGCAAAACTGTTTTCCATCATGAAATTACCACTGGCTGATATCAATGCGCAGAACCTGCGTATGCATCAGGGCGAAGGCTCCCAGCAGGATATCGAACGTCATGTGGACGGCTGGATCAAAGCCCACCAGCAGCAGTTTGACGGTTGGGTAAAAACCGCAGCCGAAGCAGCAAAATAAGCGATTTTTCATTCATACCCACCTTGCCAGGGGAGGCGCTAATGTCCTCCCCTTCCCTTGTATGTAATAGCCATGTGGTGGTTAACTACAGCTACCCATGAAGCGCAGTGAGCTTGCCCCCTCCCTGAATCGCGAGCACATTGGTTAGGCAGTAAAAGCCCTCCGCTTCACCTTTCACGCATGTTTCAGTTAAATGATAGATATCAGAAAGAAAACTGATTGATTAATCTGACATGAAACGCCACACTTTTGCCTGTAGGTAACGTTACATCGATTCTCAACTCAACGCCTCACACGACTACATAACGCTTGAGGATGGAGAGGTCATGTGGGTTATCTGGTTTTTCATGGACGGAACTAAATTTGATTACTGGAAAATAAATAACCAGCTATCAATTAGACAACCTAATACAGAGTATAAGCACAAAAGAGGATAGACAAATGAAAACAAGGAATTTGCTCGCCATTACATATTTTTCGACAATTTTGACAATGTCTGTGCCTGCATTTGCAGACGTTGGAACGACCAGTTTCTATGGTAACAATGGCACCCACGTTAACGATCTTATCCAGGGATGTAATATATCCACAGACCAGATTCTTCGTATGGACTATAGAGTAGTCACTGTCTCAGATGGTCTTTGGGATAATGGCGCCGCATGTGGAAGAAAATATCTTATCAGATGCCTGTCCACCCCCAACTCGCGTTCTTGTACATCTCGTTATATTGAGGTCTTAGTCGTAGGCCGCTGCCCTGAGGTCAACTGCAAGGTATCAGGGAAAATAGTGACTATGAAGATCGCATACAAGCGCTATTCATTGCTGGTGAAATCGCGTTCTGCGACCTGGGCAAATATCGAATATCGGTAAAATTGAAAAATAGCCCCGTTCATGATATCTGTGCAGGGATAGTTGGAGTTAATGTCGCTTGCTTAAGAACGAGCGGCCTTTTTTCAGGTAAGATTCACTGCTTGTCTGCCTATATTAGATAAAAAAAGGATCTTCGGCCTGATAGTGATCCGCTATAAAGATTTACATGGTATATGGCCTGCTTCTTTGTTAATCATTTCCATTTGACAATTTTGCATTGTGTCTGTAGTTATCCTACCTTGTTCTAATTTAATAACACGGTCTGCCATCGAAATGGTTTCTTGCCTGTGTGCAATAAGTAAACAAGTTAAATTCAAATTACTTATTATTTCTTTATTTACCGCTTTTTCATTTTTAATATCAAGATGGTTAAAAATTTTATATTTTCCAACTGAACGAACCAAATATTAGTTTGATAGACGCTTAATTATATGCTTAGTATAAATAATGACAGATAGACGCTAAAAACGTTTAACCCATGTCAGCGTCCCCAAGTCCTACCGCAACCGCAATATCTTCTGGTATCTCGTTACCACCTGTTTCATACTGCCCGCAACCATTAGCATTATTAACATTACATTAACCACCAAACTATGTCATCTCAGCCGAAAAAATCGGGCCTCAGCCTGCCTCTGACTCTTACCATGTCCGTGGCAACCGGCCTCGCCGTTGCCAGTAATTACTATGCTCAACCACTGCTGGAAACCATCGCAAGAGCATTTGAACTCTCCGTCAATCAGGCGGGTTTTATCGTTACCGCCGCTCAGCTAGGATACGCCGTGGGTTTAATGTTTCTGGTTCCTCTCGGAGACATGTTTGAACGGCGGACTCTGATTGTCAGTATGACGCTGCTCGCCGCTGGCGGCATGCTGATTACCGCCTCCGCCAGCACGCTTTGGCTGATGATCACCGGCACCGCGTTAACCGGGCTATTCTCTGTCGTCGCGCAAATTCTGGTGCCGCTCGCCGCCACGCTAGCAACGCCAGAAACCAGAGGCAAGGTGGTCGGCACCATCATGAGCGGCCTGCTGCTGGGTATCCTGCTGGCTCGAACCGTCGCCGGGGCGCTGGCCTCATTGGGCGACTGGCACACCGTCTACTGGGTCGCCAGTACATTGATGACCATCATGGCGTTGATACTCTGGCGGGCGTTACCGCGCGTCCCGCAAGAGAACAAGCTGAATTATCCGCAACTCTTAGCCTCGATATTCCGGTTGTTCGCCACGTCGTCACTGCTCCGTACCCGTGCATTGCTGGGTTGTTTTTCTTTTGCCAACTTCAGCATCTTGTGGACATCCATGGCTTTTCTGCTGGCCTCCCCACCCTATCATTATTCCGAAGGGAAGATTGGGCTGTTCGGTCTGGTCGGCGCCGCTGGCGCATTGGCAGCATCACGTGCGGGACGTCTGGCCGATCAGGGGAAAGCCCGACAAACCACGTTCGCCGGTCTGCTACTATTATTACTGTCATGGCTGTTTGTCGCGTTTGGTGCTCAATCAGTCATCGCGCTCTTAATCGGCATCATCGCATTGGATCTTGCCGTTCAAGGCGTTCATGTCACCAACCAGAGCGTGATCTATCGCATGATGCCGGAAGCACGTAACCGCCTGACAGCCGGGTACATGACCAGCTATTTTATCGGCGGCGCGCTGGGATCGATGATTTCCGCCTCAGCCTATCAGCACTGGGGGTGGCTGGGCGTATGTGCGGCAGGCTGTGTGACCAGTCTGTTGAATCTGCTGGTCTGGTGGCGAGGTAACCATGATGAACACCCGATCACCGCTGCGCCTTCAGGTCGGTAAACACGTATATTAAAGCGTCGGCAAAGCGCGAGTTCCCGATAATGCGCTGATCCAATTATCAGTCTGTTGGGTTTTGAAATAGCCGACCAATGTACCAATATTGATGACATTACAGGGGATTGATCCGTTTCCTGGATGCCTTTTTCTTACTTTCTGACACAGAATTAAACGCGCTTTCTCGTTTACCCATTTAGTAACATTAGTTACTATACGGACCGTGATTAATGAGGTTTATATAAAATGGATAGTTCCTTCACTCCCATCGAACAAATGCTAAGCCTGCGAGCTTCACGTAAACCCGACTTCCCCCACCAGGAAGTCCTGTTGTTGCGTCTGTGTATGCACATGCAGAGCAAAATCCTGGAGCACAGAAACAGAATGCTTAAAGAGCAAGGGATTAATGAAACCTTGTTTATGGCATTAATTACGCTGCAATCCCAGGAATCTTACAGTATCCAACCCTCCGAACTTAGTGCCGCGCTGGGCTCATCGCGCACCAATGCCACGCGCATCGCTGACGATCTGGAGAAAAAAGGCTGGATAGAGAGACGTGAAAGCCATAACGACCGTCGTTGTCTGCATTTGCATATGACGGAAGCCGGTAAAGCGTTCCTTGAGCAGTTGCTGCCTCCACAACATAAAAGTCTCCATTTTCTCTGGTCGGCGCTCAGTGGTGACGAACAAAAACAGTTGGAAGTGCTGATGCGCAAACTCCTGACCAGACTGGATGAAATGGATGAAATAAAAAAATATAACTAACTAATTTTAATAAAGATATCACGTCTTCATCGTATCTGATACTTCCGATGACAGTTTCATCGGGCGGTCATATTTTCCGCCGAAAAGATCGATTTGCATTTCCTTAGCTCAGGTTGCGGTCGGTTAACGTAACCGCTGATTTTGTTACCAGCGCATCATCGTGACGCGATGTGAAATTTCAACCATGACAAGGCGATTGCCAGAGGCGGCAACCGCGATACCCGGCAAAAAAGAAATCAAGAGAGAACCCCCATGAGTGAAAACGTGGAAAATCAGACGCCTCAACAACCTGCGGGGAAAAGCAGGAAAAAACAGCGTAAATGGATAATGACTCTGCTGGCCTTTATCTTTATTGTGCTTGGCGCGGTTTGGTTTATTTACTGGTTTCTGGTTCTCAGACATCATCAAAGCACGGACGATGCCTATGTTGCCGGTAATCAGGTTCAGGTGATGGCGCAGGTGAGCGGCAGCGTCACCCGCGTGAATGTCGATAATACCGATTTTGTTAAACAAGGCGACGTCCTGGTCGAACTGGATCCGACGGATGCGCAACAGGCGTTTGAACGCGCGGAAACCTCGCTCGCCAGCAGCGTGCGTCAAACACGCCAGTTAATCATTAACAGCAAGCAGTATCAGGCCAATATCGAGTTGCGCCAGACTGAACTGAACAAAGCGCAAAGCGACTTAACTCGCCGGGAGGCCCTGGGCAACGCCAACGCCATTGGTCGTGAAGAAGTCCAGCATGCCCGTGATGCCGTCGCCAGCGCCAAAGCATCGCTGGAAGTGGCCAAACAGCAATATCTCGCGAATCAGGCTATGGTGAGGGATACTCCGCTGGAACAGCAGCCCACAGTGCAACAAGCCGCCGCTACAATGCGTGATGCCTGGCTGACCTTGCAGCGGACCAAAATCGTCAGCCCGGTTAACGGCTACGTTTCACGCCGTAGCGTTCAGGTAGGCGCCCGCATTTCTCCCACTTCCGCATTGATGGCCGTGGTCCCAGCCGATCATCTGTGGGTTGATGCCAACTTTAAGGAAACCCAACTCGCCAATATGCGTATCGGCCAGCCGGCCACCGTTATCGCCGATATCTATGGCGACGATGTGGTTTATCAGGGCAAGGTGGTTGGCCTGGATATGGGAACCGGCAGCGCGTTCTCGTTACTGCCCGCACAAAACGCCACCGGCAACTGGATCAAGGTTGTCCAGCGTCTGCCGGTACGTATTGAGTTGGAACCGCAACAAATCGCGACACACCCGCTGCGTATCGGTTTATCAACGTTGGTTAATGTCGATACCGCGAATACCGACGGTAAAGCGTTAGCCGAAACGCCACGCGGCGCGCCAGCCTATTTCAGTGATGCCTTGTCGCTGGATCTCACGCCGGTCAACCAAATGATTCGCAGCATCATCCAGGCCAACGCGGGTTAATCCGTCAGGAGAGCAACGTGCCGAGAGAGCCACTTAAAGGTGCGAGTCTGGCCTGGATGACCATCGCCTTATCACTGGCGACGTTCATGCAGGTGTTGGACTCCACTATCGCCAACGTCGCCATTCCGACTATTGCCGGTAATCTGGGGGCATCTAACTCGCAGGGTACGTGGGTGATCACCTCGTTCGGAGTCGCCAACGCAATCTCCATCCCGATTACAGGCTGGCTGGCCAAACGGTTCGGTGAGGTTCGCCTGTTTCTTTGGTCTACCATCCTGTTTGCGCTAACTTCCTGGCTGTGTGGCCTATCCAACAGTCTGGGAATGTTGATTTTTGCCCGCGTCTTACAGGGGATTGCCGCCGGGCCGCTTATCCCGCTGTCACAAAGTTTGTTGCTCAACAATTACCCGCCAGCCAAACGCAGCATTGCGCTGGCGCTCTGGTCTATGACGGTGGTGGTGGCGCCGATCTGCGGTCCGATTCTGGGTGGCTGGATCAGTGATAACTATCATTGGGGCTGGATCTTCTTCATCAACGTACCGCTGGGGGGCGCGGTTGTCCTGCTCACCTTGCAAACCTTGCGCGGGCGGGAAACCAAAACCGAAATCAGACCCATTGATACAATTGGACTGGCGCTGCTGATTGTCGGTATCGGCAGCTTGCAGATGCTGCTCGACAGAGGCAAAGAACTCGACTGGTTCAACTCCAGCGAAATCATTATCCTACTGGTGGTCGCCGTTATCTCGCTGGCCTTTCTGATCGTCTGGGAGCTAACGGACGATCACCCGGTCGTGGATTTGTCGCTGTTCAAATCGCGTAATTTCACTATCGGCTGTTTGTGTATCAGTCTGGCCTACATGTTCTATTTCGGCGCGATTGTGTTGCTGCCGCAATTACTGCAAGAGGTCTACGGCTATACCGCAACCTGGGCTGGTCTGGCATCCGCCCCGGTGGGATTGATGCCGGTGGTGCTGTCGCCGCTCATTGGCCGCTTCGCGCCGCATCTGGACATGCGCAAGCTGGTCAGCTTCAGTTTTATCGTGTATGCCGTCTGTTTTTACTGGCGCGCTTACACCTTTGAGCCGGGTATGGATTTTGGCGCATCGGCGTGGCCGCAGTTCGTACAGGGGATTGCCGTGGCTTGTTTCTTCATGCCGCTGACCACCATCACGTTGTCGGGATTGCCGCCGGAACGACTGGCCGCAGCTTCCAGCCTGTCCAACTTTGCCCGAACGCTGGCCGGATCGATCGGTACGTCCATCACCACGACCTTATGGACGCAACGTGAATCCTTGCACCACGCGCATCTGACGGAATCGGTCACGCCTTACAATCCGCTGGCGCAAGAAACCTATCAGCAGTTGCAGGCGATGGGGATGAGCCAATCCCAGGCTTCCGCCTATATCGCACAGGAAATTACCGCACAAGGGCTGATTATTTCCGCTAATGAAATCTTCTGGGCCGCCGCCGGCATATTTCTGATATTGGTGGTCCTGGTGTGGTTCGCCCGTCCGCCCTTTAACTCCGCCAGCGGCGGCGGTGCGCACTGATCGGCTTATGCTCGCCAGTCGGTCGTCCGCTGATTAAAAATGTATTCCACTGTCCACTGTGCAGGATCAGAAAGAGGCATCCGGGAATGCCTCTAACGTTTGTACATCAGGCTTGATTCTGCCGCCACCACTCAGCAAGCAGAATGCCTGTGGCCACAGAAATGTTCAGACTTTCCACCTTACCGGTGCCGCCGATCGAAACGTTGACGTCGCCTTGTTGCCACGCGCTGTCAGACAAGCCATCACTTTCCTGTCCCAGCACGATCACCGTTTTAGCCGGGAACGTGGTTTTCGACAGTGCCGCACCTTTATGGCTGGAGGTGGTCACAATGGTGTAACCCGCCTGGCGGAATTCGCCTAATACCGACAGAAAATCATCCGCATTGATGGCTTTCACATGCTCAGCACCGCCTTCCGCGGTACGCACCGCCGCCCCTGACTCCAGTTGCGCCGCATCCTGCATCAACACGCCTTTCACGCCAAAATGCGCGCAACTGCGCATGATCCCGCCGAGGTTATGCGGATTACCGACATCTTCCAGCGCCAACACGCAATCACTCTCGCCAGCCGTTTGCAGATACTCACGGACATCCATCCCCTGGCGTTTCTTAATCAGAAAACAAACGCCGCCGTGATGTTCCGTACCAGACGCTTTGATGAGTTCTTCATCTTCAACCACGTGATAGGCTTTACGATTTGCCGCCATCCAGCGCAAGGCCTCACGGAAACGTGGCGTCACTTCTTGCAGGAACCACGCGCGGACAATCGCCTCTGGACGGCTCTTGAACAACGCGTGACAGGCGTTCTCACCGTAAACACGCGTCTCTTCCTGACGCTGGCGGCGAATTTGCGCGGGATCAATCTGGCTTTTACCGCTGATGCCGCCGTGATCGGGTTCAGAGGCTTCGCCAGGAGCGCGAGAAACCGTTTTCCAAGGGGAATCATGGGCGACATCTTCGTTGTGCGGGCGACGAGGAACCTCGCCAGCACGATCATTACGCGCTTTGCCCCAGGGACTTTTTTCACGCGCGTCGCCATCACGCGACGGGTTTTCACGAGCATAACGTGGGTTGGTATCACGCGGATGCGGAGGTTTTACACGATTATCGCGTGAACCACTCACTGCGCCTCGACCACCACGGTTCTCACTACGGCGATCTTTACTTTCAGGACGCTTGTTTTTGTTATCTTTCTCGCCCTCATCCTCGCTACGGACGTACATCACTCGGACTTTGCCGCTCTTACTATTGAATGAATCGCTCATCGTTCTCTCCACCTACGCGCTGGGCGCGAAGATTACCTCATGTACACCCGCTTAGCTACCAACTTGTCATTACGCTGGCTAAAAGTCCGTAGCTATTGTAGCTATTGAGTAAACCACATTGTTGACAATCCCGCGGCCCACCATACTTAACGCACGGTTGTTGACCTTTTATTACGGCATTGCAATCCGTTTACTCAACAACATCCTTATTTTAGCCCCTTTCCATTTGAGGCCCTATTTATGAATACGGTATGCGGCTCTTGCCACACAACCAATCGTCTGCCGGCAGAACGTCTTGACGACCACGCAAAATGCGGACGCTGCGGCGATCCGTTGTTCACCGGCGACGTGGTGAATGCGACAGAAGAGACGCTGGACAAGCTGTTACAGGACGATTTACCGATCGTTGTCGACTTCTGGGCGCCCTGGTGCGGACCTTGCATCAACTTTGCCCCCGTGTTTGAAAGTGTCGCACAAGAGCGCAGCGAAAAAATACGCTTTATTAAAGTGAATACCGAATCGGAACCGCAACTCAGCGCCCGCTTTCGCATTCGCAGCATCCCAACGCTGATGCTGTTCAAACAAGGTCAACTGGTGGATATGCTCAATGGCGCGCTGCCGAAAGCCGCTTTTGAAGCCTGGCTGGATGAATCGCTGTAAAAAATCACGTTAATCCGGGGCATTATCGCCCCGGCTCTTTTGGTCGGATGCGCAGTCGATTAGAATAACGAACTTCTAAATCTGTTTTGCCCATGAAGGCCGAATTTTGACCGGCTCCCGGCAACACTCAACCGTGTCGAATACGTGATGACCAATAACGCCGTGCTCCAACTGCGCCAGCAACGTCTTGAGCAGTCAACCAAACCATTTCGCGCCCGTGGTTGCCGCGTGGTGCGCTGCCAACACTGCCTGCTGCCGGTTAAGGCCTGCCTGTGTCACACCATTCGGTCATTTGACTCACGCAGTCGTTTTTGTCTGGTGATGTTTGATACCGAACCGCTTAAGCCAAGCAATACCGGACGATTAATCGCCGATATTTTACCGGACACGCAAGCCTTTCTCTGGTCACGCACGTCACCGGCCCCACAACTGTTGCAAGTGTTGAACGCCCCGGATTATCAGCCTTATCTGGTCTTTCTGGCCGATGAAGCCGAAAGCGGACGTCAGGTGTTGCGCCAGTTACCTCCTCAGGGGAAACCGCCGTTGTTTGTGCTGCTGGACGGCACCTGGCCGGAAGCTCGCAAAATGTTCCGCAAAAGCCCGTATCTGGATGCTTTGCCTATTCTGTCGCTGAATGTGGATGCGCTATCCCGCTACCAGTTACGTGAGGCCAGTGGCGCCGGACAGCATTGTACCGCCGAAATTGCGATCGCCTTACTCACACAGGCTGGGGATCATATGGCCGCGAACGGTCTGTCCACTCACTTTGACCGTTTTAGAAAACATTATCTGGCCGGGAAGTCGCATCATACCTTACGGGAAACTTTACCCACCGTCACAGCATAATCGCCAGAAAACGTTTAGTATCAAATAGTCTTATCCAACAGGAGTGACTTATGAGCCAACGTGGATTGGAAGCATTATTGCGTCCGCGATCGATAGCTGTTTTAGGGGCATCGGAAAAAGCGGGACGGGCAGGTTTTCTGATGATGCGGAACCTGCTTGATGGTAGCTTCAGCGGTCCGGTGCTCCCTGTCACGCCGAAATATCGCGCCGTCTGCGGTGTTCTGGCTTATCCGAATGTCGCCAGCCTGCCAATGAAACCCGATTTGGCTGTGCTCTGCACTAACGCCAGCCGCAACCTGACGTTGCTGGAAGAACTGGGACAATGCGGCTGTAAAACCGTCATTATTCTTTCGGCCCAGCCGTCGCAATTCAGCGATTTGAAAGCCTGCGCGGTTCGCTACCACATGCGTTTATTAGGTCCGAACAGTCTGGGTCTGCTCGCACCTTGGCAAGGGTTTAACGCCAGCTTTTCCCCTGTTCCGATCATGAAAGGCAAACTGGCTTTTATTTCCCAATCCGCCGCAGTATCCAATACGATCCTGGACTGGGCGCAACAACGAGGGATTGGCTTTTCCTACTTTATCGCGCTGGGCGACAGCCTGGATATTGATGTCGATGACGTGCTCGATTTTCTGGCGCGTGATGGCAAAACCAGCGCCATTCTGCTGCATCTCGAACATATCAGCGATGCTCGCCGTTTTCTTTCCGCGGCGCGCGGCGCATCAAGAAACAAGCCGATTCTGGTGATAAAAAGCGGGCGCAGCCAGCAGGCGCAACGGCTACTGAACAGCCAGCGCCACGGTTTGGATGCCGCCTACGATGCGGCCATTCAACGTGCCGGTTTGTTGCGGGTACGTGATACCCATGAACTATTTTCAGCGGTGGAAACCCTGAGCCACTTGCGCCCATTACGCGGCGAACGACTCATCATCGTCAGCAACGGAGCGTCACCCGCGGCACAGGCGCTGGATCAGTTGCTCAGCCGACAAGGAAAACTTGCGACACTCAGCGAATCAACGCAAAAACTGTTGCGGGAAAAATTACCTGCGCATGTCGCCATCGGCAATCCGCTCGACCTGCGTGATGGCGCTACGGCAGCACATTATCAGGATGCGCTATCGATACTGCTCGATAGCGATGATGCCGATGCATTGCTGATTATTCATGCGCCCAGCGCGGCGGCGCCAGGCACCGAAAACGCGGAACAATTGATCAACCTGTTTCAACACCATCCGCGCGGCAAACGCATTACGCTGCTGACGAACTGGTGCGGTGAATATTCTTCTCTGGAAGCCAGGCGTTTGTTCAACGACGCGGGTATTCCCACCTACCGCACGCCCGAAGGCGCTGTCACCGCGTTTATGCATATTGTCGAGTATCGGCGTAACCAAAAACAACTGATGGAAACGCCAGCGCTGCCGCTGGATCTGGCCATCAATACCAGCCAGGCGCATGAACTGATCCGTCAGGCGCTGTCAGATGGCGTTACTCAGTTGGATACCCATGAAGTTCAGCCCATCCTGCAAGCCTACGGTTTGCATACCTTGCCAACCTGGATTGCCAATGACAGCGTAGAAGCAGTGCATATCGCGGAACAAATCGGTTATCCGGTCGCCATCAAGCTACGTTCCCCCGATATCTCTCATAAGTCGGAAGTTCAGGGCGTGATGCTCTACCTGCAAACCGCCGGAGACGTTCAACAAGCGGCGGATGCCATCCTCGATCGTGTCAAGCGAACTTATCCTCAGGCAAGAATCCACGGCCTGCTGGTTCAGGGGATGGCAAACCGCGCCGGCGCTCAGGAATTGCGTATCGCCGTCGAACAGGATCCGGTATTTGGACCGCTGATTATGTTGGGAGAAGGCGGCGTCGAATGGCGTGAAAAACAGGCTGCCGTTGCCCTGCCGCCACTCAATATGACGCTGGCGCGTTATCTGGTGCTACAGGCCGTCAAAGGCGATAAAATTCGTGCCAGCAGTGCGCTACAGCCGTTGGATATTCCGGCCCTCAGCCGTTTGCTGGTACAGGTTTCCAACCTGATCCTTGATTGCCCGGAAATCTCCCGGTTGGATATCCATCCGCTGCTGGCTTCAGGAAGTGAATTCACCTTATTGGATGTCACGCTGCACCTGTCGCCTTTTAGCGGCGATCCCCAGTCAAGGTTGGCGATCCGGCCCTATCCGCAGGAATGGGAAGAGACGGTGACACTCAAAGATAATACTGCTTGTCTGTTCCGTCCCATCCTTCCTGAAGATGAACCGCTGCTGAGTAAATTCATTGCAAAAGTGACGAAAGAAGACCTCTATTACCGTTATTTCAGCGAAATTAATGAATTTAATCATGAAGATTTAGCCAATATGACCCAGATTGACTACGATCGCGAGATGGCGTTTGTCGCCATACGCCAGACCGTGGCAGGGCCGGAGATAATCGGTGTGACACGTGCGATTTCAGACCCCGACAATACTGACGCTGAATTCGCCGTTTTGGTACGCTCGGATTTGAAAGGACTGGGGTTGGGCAGACGATTGCTGGAAAAGCTTATCCGGTATGCTCAGGCTCACGGATTGGGACGGCTGAATGGTATCACTATGCCTTACAACCAAGGTATGATCGCGCTGGCAAAGAAACTGGGGTTTAGCATCAATGTTCAACTGGAAGAAGGCATTGTGGCGCTGGAATTGCCGTTGAAAAATTAATCATACTTCATGATATCGCTCCCGCTGTCAGGATATGTTCTACCACTCAATGGTAAAACTTGCTCACAACAGCTGGGAAGTAATGGTATTATCGCCCGATTCGGCTATTCCTTAACTTTTGATAATGGCCTCAGGGCCATACACTGATGAGAGAAGAAACGCACTGTGATGTTGTCAAAATTTAAACGCAATAAATACCAACAACACCTTGCACAATTGCCCAAAATCCCTCAGACAGCAGATGATGTTCAGACTCTTCACACACCTGAACTTTTTCGCACAACGCTGATAGAGGCTATTCTGAGAGCCAGAAAACGCATTTATCTGGTGGCGCTGTATCTTGAGCGTGATGATGCTGGCATGGGTATTTTGTCTGCGTTATATGAGGCGAAACGGCAGTGTCCCGAACTTGATATCCGCATTCTGGTTGACTGGCATCGTGCCCAACGTGGGCGGATTGGGGCAGCGGCAGAAAATACCAACGCTGACTGGTATTGCGATATGGCGCATAAATATGCGGAGATCCAGTTTCCTATCTATGGCGTACCGGTCAACACCCGCGAAGCATTGGGTGTGCTGCATCTGAAAGGTTTCATCATTGATGACACCGTCATCTATAGCGGCGCCAGCCTGAACGATGTCTACCTGCATCAGCATGACAAGTATCGTTATGATCGCTATCAGATAATTCGTAACTCGATACTGGCTGATACCATGGCGCAATATATTCACAAGATCCTGGCGGCACCGGCAATCCAACGATTGGATCACATCGATCGCCCCAAGAGCCTGGAAATTAAAAACGAAACCAAACAGTTTCGTCAGGCGTTACGCACAACAGGCTATAATATCCCCGAGTGTAATATCGCTGATGGTGAACTGACTGTCACGCCGCTGGTTGGTTTGGGCAAACAGAGCCCGCTGAACAAAACCATTCACCATTTGATGTACTGTACAGACAGCCATCTGGTGATGTGTACTCCGTATTTTAATCTCCCTGCTCTACTGGTGCGGAATATTATCCGCCTACTGCGGCAAGGTAAGAAAGTTGAAATCATTATTGGCGATAAGACGGCTAATGATTTTTATATCCCGGAAAATCAACCGTTTAAAATTATTGGTGCCTTGCCTTATCTTTATGAAATCAACCTGCGCCGTTTCCTGAGCAGGCTACAGCGCTATATTGATGCTCAGCAACTTGTCGTAAGATTATGGAAAGATGGCGATAATAGCTTCCACCTGAAAGGCATGTGGATAGATGATAAATGGCAGTTGCTGACAGGTAATAACCTCAATCCTCGTGCCTGGCGTCTGGATCTGGAAAACGCGATATTGATTCACGATCCCAAACAGGTTCTGTTAGCACAGCGCCTGGAAGAACTGGACAAAATCAGAGTTCATACTCAGGTTGTCACAAGTTATATGGAACTGGAAAGCATTGCGCAATATCCGGTAAAAGTCCGTAAACTCATTCGACGCTTGCGCCGCATTCGCATAGACAGGTTAATTAGCCGTATTCTCTGATATTGCTGCGATATTAATATAATAGAAAGCCCCGGCGTTGAATCACAACGCCGGGGCTTTCTATTTTAATCAGTAGACATTGAAAATAAGATAAACAAAAGGCCATCCAGTAAAAGGATGGCCTTTTGTTTTTATTGAAACCTGGCAGTTCCCTACTCTCACATGGGGAGACCCCACACTACCATCGGCGCTACGGCGTTTCACTGCTGAGTTCGGC
>NZ_JAMPJU010000016.1 GCF_025840185.1 Brenneria izbisi | reverse complement strand
GTCCATCGTTTGCCTGTCTCCGTTGTTGGAGTGAACATATCAAAAACAGACAATTACACAATTTAAATTACAGTCTCGACTTGAGTTGACAGTTACCAATATAAGAAATTCAATAACTGCCAAACTTAGTCTAAATTAATAAAATCAGTACACAAAAGAGTCGCCAATTCCGCCCATATTAGCCTGCATAGCTCTTGCTACACATTTCTCATGAAATGTCGATGGTGCTTTCTCCAATAAGACACGCATAAATGCTGCATTACTTTCCTGACACTCTGATAAATTCATATCTAAAAAACAAGATTCTTTCATTATGAATTTATACTCAAACCAACCTAAATACCAAAACCACTCTGTATAATATATCCATGAATTAGCATTCATCGCTCGCACATGAGTTGGATCCTGCCATGCAGCAACAGACTTTTCATAAGGTACTTCGATAAGAAAGCGGCCGCCAACTTTTAGAAGATCAAGACAATTACTCATCATTCCAACAAGATTGGGTACATGCTCTAGAACGTTATTTGCATAGATAAAATCATATGATTCTTTTTTTATTGTTACATCACCTAAAAAAGGAGATTTCAGTTTTACGGGCCAAGAATGTTCACCACTCAGATCTAAAATAATATCTGGCAATGCTGCATCAGATATATCTATATTAATCCATCCTGCCCTATAATCTTTGCCTGAGCCTATATGTATTTTATTTATTTTTTCAGAAATATTGCTAAATTTCTTTTGACGAATCATTTCTTCCGCAATTGTTATAATATTATTATAGAAGTCAGATGTATCTTTCAATTTAAAGCGATCAAGCTTAGCATAACTCTCCTCATAAAACTCTTTAGTTTTTATTTTATTTGTAAAGAAACCAATCAATTCATCTTCTTTGATGAAAAACACACTATCATTATAATCCTGTGGGATACTTTCATTATCATCAAGTAAAGAAATAAATGGAGTTCCAATAGACAAAGAATTAAATGCTCTTGTTTCTTCAAAAATTGCCGAATCATAATAGTGACAATTAAACACGCATTTTGAATTTTGTATAAAGTAATCTCTTTCAGGACCATATAGTGGACTACTAAAGACACTTACATTAACACCATTAGATTCAATCAGATCTAATATCTTCTTTCTTTTTTCATTCATTGTCCCAATAAATAGAACATCAATTTCCCTTTCCTCAATAGGAATAAACTCTTTTCTTAAATATGGAGCATATCCTAAAGGTGCATAGATTACATCGTAAAGATTATCACTATATTCTTTTATATTAATTGTGCTGTAATCTATAAATTGAACTTTTTTTTGCAATTCTTTATATTCTTCTTCAACATGAAACCCACCTTTTGATAACTGCTCAAGATTTACAAATAAGCAATGATAATTTTCCCAGCCAGCAGGAATAATATCATTTGCACCAAAAATTATATTTATCGCATCGAACCTTAGCCTATTTTTAGTAATAGTAACTATCTTCCCTAATTTTTCAAACTGATATTTATAAAACAAGGCAACATCTAAAAATGCTAAAAAATGAGGGTTAGCCACACTAGAACTACTCATTTTTTGCATCAATACTATATTGATTGCTATATTTTCACTCATAATTCACACACCTCATTTTAGATTAATTACACTGCTATTTTTATAAAACAACATTCAAAAACAATTAAAGTTGTAAAATATTATATATCATAAATGCGCTATTCTGGTTCCTCTGCTTACTATAAAACTGTTACACATGAAATAGCTTTCATGGTGAACCGCCTGGATATAATAGAGTTTTTATCGTGGTAACCATGCATGCAACCAATCGTTTAATCCGCTTTCTTCTAACATCCAATGTTTTAAAACAGCCTCACGCAACTCATCGCCTAATCTGGCTGTCGCATCCATATCGGCCAAGTGAGAACGAATAGCTTCCATCCAGTCTTTAAAACGATTGTTGACGAGGGTAACTGGCAAATCACACCGATAAGGTTCTATATCCGTACAAATAACAGGAATACCACATGCCCCTAACTCTAATAATCGTAGGTTACTCTTACACACATTAAACTGGTTATACTCTAACGGAACCAAGGCCAAATCTAGATTTAAGCTCGCTATTTTTTGTGGATAAAACTCGATTGGCACACCAGCATGAAATTCACATTTAACACCATCAGGTTTCATTCCCATAAAAATCCATTCAACTTCATTTTCCAGGGCTTTTATCACTGGTCGTAAAATATCTAAATCTCCGGAATGACTACTCCCTCCCGCCCAACCAATGCGTATTTTCTTTCCAACCCGACGCTGACTATGCAGATTCCTCCACCAAAGAGGATTCAGTCGATTCTGAGCAATACGAATATCCTGGTGAAACTTTGAGAGTTCTTCAGCCAACGGCACTGTTGATACTACGAGCCAGTCTGCTACTTCTATACAACGACGCAGTCCACCAATAACAGACTGAGAAAAATCCTTTCTATGTATTGATTTTAAAGGAACGTTAGGCAAGTAGTCGTCATACTCGAGCACAATTTGCGAGTGTGAGTATTTCTGATATTTCTTTAAATACTCAGAAATACTTTTAGTCGAAGCTCTCTGTACAACCGTGACATCAGGTTCGATGTGTCTTAAATCCAGTACCCCCGATAAAGGTGAAATCAGCCCACCTTCAACATGAAACTCACGCTCTAACGCGTTGAATGGATGAATGACTCGATAATGCCCGCATCCAAACCAATCGGCATGCATCCCCAGTATCACCGGCAATGGACGCCCAGGCAATGGAAGCTGACAACGCGCCATTTCGGGTACCAGCGTAAATCCTGGCGCATATTTGCTATAGGCAGGATGGTAACAGGGATCATCTATCAGTTGGGGAAGCCATTGCTGGTAAAGCAGATCTACATCCAATTTTTGAGGTAACGGCGTCATTTCAAATTTTTGTAATAAACGAGATGCTCCCCCCAGATGTACCACTCTCGCTTCCGCAGCCCATACCACCAAGTATCCATGCTGCCGCGCTTTGATACCGAGATCTACATCGCCGAAATACAAAGGGAAATGTTCAGTGTCGTATCCGCCCAATTCGTTAAAAACGTCACGGCGCATCATCATGCAAGCGGCGCTTACGGCACTAACATTATGCGTTGTTTGTAAACGGTTCATATAGCCAGATGCTGATGCGGCCGCACCCTGAAAAACGATGCCCGCATGATCATTTAAGCCTAGCGCAATGCCGCCGTGTTGGATCCGACCGTCACTGAACTCCAACCTTGCACCGACAATACCGACTTCAGGTCGAAGAGCATGCTGCAACATGGCGTTCAACCACTGGCCGTCAACAATCTCGGTATCGTTATTAAGAAACAGCAAAACCTCTCCACTAGCCTGTTCCGCTGCATAGTTATTGATCGCTGAAAAATTGAAAGAATGAGGCCACTTCAATACCCGGACATTCGGTAGCTTCATGGCGGCCAAATGTGATAAGTACTGACAAGCATCAGGCTCAGAGGAATCGTTATCCACGATCAGCAATTCATACCGCGTGTAATGAGTTTTTTCCATCAACGTTTCAATACACCGGCTGAGCAGCGGCAAATGATCTCGAGTAGGAATAATGATCGACACGAAAGGCTGAACATCATGCTGATAATTTATATTGAGGAATCCTCGTTTCGCTCCTTCCACAACCGTCGCTGCTATATGACAACGCTGCAAATGGCGATGCACGAGTTTTGGATAATCATTTGCTACCGCGTCACTCTTCACCCACTCATATAACGCCTGTTCCGCATAAACGACGACTTCCGGTATATGACCTATAGCCTGTGGCCCTTCTTGTTCTATCAATTGATAGAGAACATCCAGCAAACCTAACTGTTGATATTCGGTACATACACCGCCCAATTGACGTAAACGTTGGATATCCAGCGCCAGGTTTTGACCGACATAGGGGTGACTACGCAACATATCGATATTACATTTAGGCTTCAGAATAGGGTTTTGCGCTTTGCCATCGTTCAATACCGCTTCATCAAAATAAAAGGCGCTAGCTTCGGGAAATCGCAAACGGTACTCAGCTAATAACAATAGCATATGCGGCAACAGACGAGCTCCAGCAGTCAGCACCAGCAAAAAAGAAGCCGAAGACCGTGCTATCAGTTGGTTTAACTTACCCATTAGTTCAGCCCGGTCAGACATCCAGACGATGCCATCGTCTTCCACCGTTGCTACCGGATGGCGTGTGATGACATACACCTCTTGTGGTTCATATAACTGTTCTTGCAGACTGCCAAGCGACGCGGCAATACCGCGTTCGTTCGCGGAGGGGTCACTATCATCAATTACTATGACAGCAACATTTCCCAGTTCAGGGGTATTATGAATATATGCCTGCAATAGTGCGCTGCGCGCAGGCGTTATCTGGCGTTCACTCAGCCATTTATCTACCGAATAACCTGGCTTGACCTTGTCACGCAACGTCAGGTTATGCAGTTCTAAATGTTGTAATTCCTGCTCGGTTATCGTTTTACATTTTTTAGGGGGAAGTGCCGATAATAACGACTCTAGACTTGAAGATAGCCGCCAATGAGACTCATAAAAACTCAGGCGTTGCGCCACATAGTTTGCCGCCTGGGAGTATCCTTTGACTAACTCATCTGCCAGATCAAAAGATGTCAGATTTTTATTTCTGACACTTTCGCTACGAAAGACACTATTCTCCAATATCTCAGAGCAAACATACCCTAGGAATTGGCGATCATCCCGATATAGATAAACCGGCACGCCTGCGCAAAGGGCATATTGGGCCATTCGCCCCGTAGCCACCACGACATCATAGTCTTGAAAAATATTCGGTTGCCGTATGACCTGCTCACTGTTCACTTGCTCGCAATTCACCCCGGCATCAGCCAGCACATCCGGCAAAGTCTCCAGAACAGGATTCAACTCATTAGCAACAACCAACACCTTGCTCAGCCTATTCGATGGAGGCGTAGCGGCAATTCGAAATTGGTTGTCCGGTACAGGGGAAGGAAATGCAGTTCCAAGTGAAGAAACAATGCCATTGTCATGTAAAAAAACAGGCAGTCGATTAATGGTCACCAAGGCAAGATCGGCAACACGATTTTCCAACTGAACATCGGGCGGCATTTCTTCGTTGCTTTGCAATGACAGATGATTCACGATGAAATTCGCATATATCCCGCCATTCAGTAACCGCCGCAGTATGCTAGTGTTTGCAGAGGTATATTGCAGCCATAGCAAATCATAATCGACAGAAAAGTCATACGTTTCATCATCGGTAATCAGTAACGGCAGATCGGCATAACGCCTTTCCACTTCTAACCTAACTTCATCACTATATCGATGACAGTAAACATCAACCTGCCAGTTCTGATCAATAAATGCGCCGATCAAATCCAGCGTTGCCAGCTCTGCATCCTGAAAATCGATAAGCTGAAGGGTACTGATGAAAACGCGAGGCATAGGCGGAATACTCTGTCGGAGATAACATTCTAGATTTAATCATTTTAATAAAAGAAGGAAAAATTAACCCACCAATAAATCGTATAATTGCACTCTTTATTACACCATAAAAAAACCCGGCACATGGCCGGGTTAGATAAGAGAATCTGTTTCGCTTGATTATTGCAGCAAAGACAGAACGGTCTGAGGTACCTGATTGGCCTGAGACAGCACAGATGTACCAGCCTGTTGCAGGATCTGGGCTCGACTCATATTCGAGACCTCCGTCGCGTAATCCGCATCTTCGATACGGCTGCGGGCAGAAGACAGGTTGTTAACCGTGTTATTCAGGTTAGTGATAGTGGATTCAAAGCGGTTTTGAATCGCACCCAGGTTGCTACGCGCGGTATCTACAGAAGCCAGCGCTTGGTCAACAGCATCAATAAGCGCCTGCGCACCGGAGGTGCTGCCACTAACACCTGCACCACTAATTGCACTAGAAACACCGCTCATCACACTACCGCTGGAGCTAGCGTTGATCAAAGAACCGCTAGTGATGGTAATCACTTCTGTAGCGCCACTGTTAGCGCCAACCTGAATATTGATGCCACCGCTAACTGAACCGTCCAGCAAAGATGTTCCGTTGAATTTAGAAGAGTTAGCAACACGATCGATTTCAGACAAACGTGCATTCATTTCCGTTTCAATGGATTGACGGTCAGTTGTCGTGTTAGTGTCGTTAGCCGCCTGCACCGCAAGTTCACGAATACGTTGCAGGTTGTTGTTGATTTCGCTCAGGCTACCTTCAGCAGTCTGGGCCAGAGAAATACCGTCATTGGCGTTACGGGCCGCCTGAGTCAGACCTTTAACCTGAGCGGTCATACGGTTGGCAATCGCCTGGCCGGCAGCGTCGTCTTTAGCGCTGTTGATACGCAAGCCGGAAGACAGACGTTCGATAGCGGTACCCAGAGAAGACTGAGATTTGTTCAGGTTGTTCTGAGTAGTCAGAGACATAATGTTAGTATTGATTACTGCCATAATAGCGATTCCTTAATCAGTAAGTGTAGGTTTCGGGTTAGACCCACGGGTTCATCCCCGTCGCTAATGTTTATCGGAATGCTTTTGGGAAGCTTTAATTTTTTTTTATCCAAAACTGCAACATTGTTCTTATAGACTGCCTTTTATCTGCTTATTTGGGCGATTGCGCGGCACGCCAATACGGTATGGTATACATCTATATTTATCGTTCCCGATTTATCAAATAATTATTCTAAACTTCAGAAACAATCAGCCGATAATCTGTCTTGTAACTTTCTCGCTAACAGGATAAGGATCTTGTCATGGCAAATATTTCATCTTTGGGGGTCGGTTCCGGCCTGGATTTGAGTACACTGATCACCAATATTCAGACGGTGGAAGAACAAACACGCCTGACGCCTATCGCCAATCAGCAAACCAGCTATAAATCGCAACTTAGCGGAGTCAGCGCGCTTAAAAGCGCCCTTGATAAGCTGAACACCGCCAACAATGCGTTGGCCAAGTCGGAATCTTTCGGCATTACTTCAGGCTCAATTGACGCCATCAATAATACCGCGGTTAAAAGCACCAATACCGCGTTAAGCGCCACAACGGACAGTAAAGCGGTAGCGGGTAACTATAGCGTCGGCGTCAGCCAACTCGCCCAGGCGCACTCCATTCTTTCTGCTACCCATAACAGCGCGACCAACGCACTGGGAAGCGCCGACGGCAAGCTGACCATCACTCAGGCCAATGGCGAGAAACTCGAAATAGCCCTTACCGGCGGCGAAACGTCGCTGAATGATGTGCGCGATGCCATCAATAAGTCTGAAGGCGGGGTGAGCGCCAGCGTAATCAAGGCAAACGACAACAACTACTATTTGATGCTGACAGCAAAAGATACCGGCACTGAATCAGCGATAACCGTGGAAGACAGCAGCGGAACGTTGGGTAATTTCACTCAGCAGGTGGCGGCGCAAAACGCTTTGATCTCCATTAATGGCATTGAGATCGAACGCCAGAGCAACACCATTGATGACGCATTGGAAGGCGTCACTCTGACGTTGAAGACCACCACCACAGAAGGCAAGCCGGAAACGCTGGATATCTCCCAGGATATTACCGGCATGAAAGACGCCATTACCGCTTGGGTAAACGCCTATAACTCGGTGTTGGACGTTATCTCCGCCCAAACCAAATACACTGCGGTTGAGGCCGGAGAAGAACAGAGCAGCAGCAACGGGTCGTTGATTGGCGATAGCACGGTGCGCGGTATTCAAAGTCAACTGAGAAGCTACCTGACATCGGTTCAAAGCGAAAGCGGTGATTTCAGCATTATGGCGGATCTGGGGATCACCCAGAATTACCAAACCGGCAAGCTGGAAATCAATAACACGAATCTGGAAAAAGCGCTGAAGGAAGAGCCGGGCAACGTCAAAGCGTTTTTCGTCGGCGACAGTGAGGAAACCGGTCTGGCCACACAAGTCCGCAGCTATCTGCAAAATGTGCTGGATACGACGGATGGCGTGCTGAAGACCAAAGAAGACGGCATCAATGCCACGTTGAAAAAGCTGAATACTCAATATACTCAGGCCGAAGCCGCTATCGAAGCCATGATTGCCCGTTATCAGACTCAATTCACCAAGCTGGACTCGCTTTTGTCGCAGAACAACAACACCTTAAGCTATCTGACACAGCAGTTCAGTTCAACCAGCAGCAGCTAAATGAAAAGGAGCATTGATGTATAACATGAAAGGCAGCCAGGCCTATGCCCGAGTGGGTCTGGAAAGCGCGGTAATGAGCGCCAGTCCGCATCAGTTAATCGTCATGCTGTTCGATGGCGCGCGTAGCGCAATGGTGCGCGCGCGTATTCTTATGCAGCAAGGGGATATTCAAGGTAAAGGCGCGGCCTTGTCAAAAGCCATCGACATTATCTCAAACGGCCTGAAAACCGGATTGGATATGGAGAAAGGCGGCGAATTGACCGAGAATCTTGCGGCGCTTTACGATTATATGACACAGCGCCTGATGCTCGCCAATCTTCATAACAACATTGAGTTTATTGAAGAAGTTGAAGCGCTTCTGGAAAATATTGCCGACGCCTGGCGCCAGATCGGTCCCAAATATCAATTGCAATCGGCTCAGGACGTGTAGCAATGGACAATCTCCATCAGCTTCTAAAAGATTATCAGCAACTTCAGTTTCTCAGCCGAAAAATTCTGGGATTGGCATCAAACGGTTTATGGGATGAGTTGGTCGAGTTGGAGATTGTCTATATTCAGACGGTGGAAAATCTGACTAAACATCCTATTCCAGATAACATCGATAGCGTGATGCGATTACACTTTCGTGAAATTTTGCAGGAAATCATTGATACCGAATCGAAAGTGAAGGAACTGCTGCAAAAAAGAATGGATGAATTGAGCACATTGATGAAGCGAACCGTCGCACAACAAAACGCCAACATCGCCTACAATGAATTCGCCACACGCAATTGGCATCCCGATGGTACAAATGGTAATTAATCCGTACCGATAACCCTTTATTGAGCAGCGGTTGTTTACTCCCTGTTTATTACACGAAAAGCCAGGGGCGATTATCAGCCACTGACTTTTCGTTTTTACTGTCCCAAACGGGCATCGTCCATCTGCGAAAAATGACGAATAATGACAGTAACGGAATAAATTTACCGGTATAAGTCGATATATAGACGTCGGCGGCACATCACACCGACATATTCATCACTTCCTGATAGGCAGACACCAGCTTGTTTCTGACCTGAATCCCCATTTGCATAGAAATGGATGATTTTTGCAGATCCACCATCACATCATTCAACGCGACGCCGGGAACGCCCATCGTGAAATTTTGGGCCTGCGTCCGCGCCGACTGTTGCGTGTCGCTGATCTTATCGATAGCGGATTTCAATTCGCTCGCAAACCCCGGCTCGATAGTCGGTCTGGCGCTGGGTGTATTATTAGAAGCTTGCAGCGCGGTAACCTGCATCTGCTGTAATACGCCTTCAATACCTTGAACTGACATAACACCTCACTTATTCGTCATAACCCTTGGTCACAACAACCTGACTCACAACAACAACGCCACAGCATGCTATTACACGGCAATAACCCTACCATAGCCAGGCGCAACTAAATGGCGTAATTAGCGTTAAAAATGTCACCTTATCGACCCATCGATTTTTCGTTTACGTAAAATAATGACATGCCGATAAATACGGGCGAATGTTTTATTGATTGCGCAATGAGGGAGTTCTGTTTTGTCACGTCACAACGTTAAGTCTATCGTTCAACAATCAAGCAGAGATCGAGTATGAACGCCTCGTTAACCGGCGCTGCTACCGGTAAGAACAGTTTTGGCGAAATACTCAACCGATTACGCGCCAACCCTAAAATTCCTCTATTGATCGCGGCTGCGGCAACCATTGCCATTGTCGTCGCTTTGGCATTATGGGCCAGAGGCCCGGATTACCGTGTACTTTATAGCAATATCAATGATCGTGATGGTGGGGCAATCGTCAGTGAACTGACCAAGCTTAACATTCCTTACCGTTTTGCCGACAGCGGCGGCGCGATAATGATCCCCGCGGAGAACGTTTACGAGACACGTTTACGCCTTGCCCAGCTGGGCTTGCCAAAAGGCGGCGCAGTTGGTTTTGAATTGCTCGATCAGGAAAAATTCGGCATTAGTCAGTTCAGTGAGCAAATTAATTATCAACGCGCGCTCGAAGGCGAACTGTCAAGAACCATTGAAACTTTAGGCCCGGTGCAAAGTGCGCGGGTGCATTTAGCGATCCCAAAACCGTCTCTCTTTGTGCGTGAGCAAAAATCCCCTTCCGCTTCCGTCACATTGGCGTTACAGGCGGGCCGCGCTCTGGATGAAGGACAAATCAATTCCATTGTTTACATGGTGTCAAGCAGCGTTTCAGGTTTACCCCCTGACAACGTGACCGTCGTTGACCAAACTGGTCGCTTGCTGACGCAGGCAGGTGGAAGCGGTCGTGATCTGAATGCCGCCCAACTCAAATACAGCAATGAAGTTGAGGCCATGTATCAACGACGTATTGAGGCCATCATTGCGCCTATCGTCGGCATGGGAAATGTACATGCTCAGGTTACCGCGCAAATTGATTTTTCGGCGCGTGAGCAAACCGATGAGCAGTATCAGCCCAACCAGCCGCCAGACAAGGCGGCGGTACGTTCTCAACAAACCAGCCGGAGTGAGCAACGAGGCGGCCCGAATGTCGGCGGCGTGCCTGGCGCATTGTCCAATCAGCCAGCGCCTGCCCCTAATGCGCCGATTGAAGCGCAGCCGAATAACAATGCCAATGCCAATAATCAGAATCAGGCCGGTCAACCCAATAATAATGCGGCGGGCACGCAGGCAAACGCCAATGCGAATACCGCTATTCAGACATCCAACATCCGTGACGATGCCACGACCAACTACGAAGTAGACAAAACCATCCTGCACACCAGACACAGCACGGGTGGCGTAAAACGTTTGTCTGCGGCGATCATCGTCAATTATTTACCGCCGGGTGAAGACGGCAAGCCCGTTCCGCTGACTGAAGATCAAATTAAACAGATTGAAACCGTGGCTCGCGAAGCAATGGGATTCTCTACTGAACGTGGTGATTCACTAAACGTGGTCAATACGCCATTTATGGAATCCACTGAAGGCACAGGCGAACTCCCCTTCTGGCAGCAACAGGCGTTTTTCGATTTGTTGATAAAAGCGGGCCGCTGGTTGCTGGTGTTGATCGTCGCCTGGATCCTATGGCGTAAACTCGTTCGTCCTCAGTTGCAGAGAAAAACCCAGCAACAGGAAGCGGCATTGGCGGCTACGGCCAGCCTGAATAAAGGCAGTGATGATGATGTTGTTGTGAACCTCAGCGCGTCTGAAGCCGAACAACAACGTAAATCTCAGCAACGGGTCAGCGCTGAAATGCAGAGCAACCGGATACGTGAACTGGCGGAAAACGACCCGCGCGTGGTCGCATTGGTCATTCGTCAATGGATGAGTACTGAACTATGAACCTGACTGGAACAGAAAAAAGCGCCATCTTATTGATGACCATCGGCGAGGATCGGGCAGCGGAGGTTTTTACTCACCTTTCTACCAAAGAGGTGCAGCATCTCAGCTCCGCCATGGCTAACCTGCGCCAGGTATCGCAGCAGCAATTGATTGAAATACTTAAAGAGTTTGAAGCGGACTCAGAGCAATATGCGGCCCTCAGCGTCAATGCTGGTGATTACCTGCGCTCGGTGCTGGTGAAAGCGCTCGGCGAAGAGCGCGCATCCAGCCTGCTGGAAGATATTCTGGAAAGCCGCGAAACTTCCAGTGGCATGGAAACCCTGAACTTTATGGAGCCGCAGACCGCCGCCGACCTTATTCGCGACGAGCATCCACAGATTATCGCCACCATATTGGTGCACCTGAAACGGGCGCAGGCCGCCGACATCCTGGCGTTGTTCGACGAGCGTTTACGTAATGACGTCATGCTG
Source organism: Brenneria izbisi (assembly GCF_025840185.1). Taxonomy (GTDB): domain Bacteria; phylum Pseudomonadota; class Gammaproteobacteria; order Enterobacterales; family Enterobacteriaceae; genus Brenneria; species Brenneria izbisi. Next base: position 53,377 of record NZ_JAMPJU010000016.1, on the reverse strand, counting down.
CGTATCGCCACCTTCGGCGGCGTACAGCCATCGGCGTTGGCCGAATTGACCGATGTTCTCAACGGCTTGCTGGATGGACAAAATCTCAAACGCAGCAAAATGGGTGGTATCCGTACTGCTGCTGAAATCATCAACCTGATGAAAACACAGCAGGAAGAGGCCGTCATTGAAGCGGTGCGCGAATTCGATGGCGAACTGGCGCAGAAGATCATCGACGAAATGTTCCTGTTCGAAAACCTGGTGGATGTGGACGATCGCAGTATTCAGCGTCTGCTTCAGGAAGTGGAATCCGAGTCGCTGCTGCTGGCGTTGAAAGGCGCCGAAGAACCGTTACGCGAAAAATTCCTGCGCAATATGTCCCAACGTGCGGCGGAAATTTTGCGCGACGACCTGGCGACACGCGGTCCGGTACGTATGTCTCAAGTCGAAAACGAACAAAAAGCGATTTTGCTCATCGTCCGTCGTCTGGCGGACAGCGGAGAAATGATTATTGGCGGCGGCGAGGATGCTTATGTCTGATGCCTCTAACAATCTTGCCTGGCAACCCTGGCAACTGAACGACCTGGCCTCCCCGACCACGTTTGCAACCGTGGCGGACGAACCGGAAACGTCAGCGCCCGAAAATATTGGCGAGGCGGAAGCGCCGTCATTGGAAGACGAATTGATGACGCTTCGGGAGAAGACGCAACAACAAGCACGTGAGAGCGGGTTTGCGCAAGGTCATCAACAAGGTTATGACGCCGGTTATCAGGAAGGGTTGAGCAAAGGCCAACAAGCAGGCATGCAAGCTGCGTTGCAGCAACAGCAACCAATGATTGAACAGATGCAGCAGATGGTGACGGAATTCCAGCAGACGCTGGATTCGCTGGATAGCGTGATACCGGCTCGTCTGATGCAACTGGCATTGACCGCCGCCAAACAGATTATCGGACAACCGCCGGTCTGCGACGGCACGGCGCTGCTCGGTCAGATTCAGCAATTAATCCAACAGGAACCGATGTTTTCCGGGAAAACACAGTTACGTGTGCACCCTTCTGATTTGGAGCGCGTCGAACAACATCTGGGTCCGACGCTCAGCCTGCATGGTTGGCGGTTACTGGCCGATAATCAGCTTCATCCCGGTGGTTGCAAAGTCAGTGCGGAAGAAGGCGATCTTGACGCCAGCCTCGCGACGCGTTGGCATGAACTCTGCCGCCTGGCGGCGCCGGGAGAGCTATGATTACATCTCGCCTTGGCCATTGGCTATCCTCTCTGGACGCATTTGAAGAGCGTATCACGGATACGCCCCTGGTGCGTCGCTATGGCCGTTTGACCAGGGCAACAGGTTTGGTTTTGGAAGCTACGGGATTGCATATGCCATTAGGCGCAACCTGTCTTATCGAGCGCCAAAACGGAAATCAGGTGACGGAAGTTGAAAGTGAGGTTGTTGGCTTTAATGGTCAAAAACTCTTTCTCATGCCATTGGAAGAGGTTGAGGGGATCACGCCAGGCGCCAGAGTCTATGCGCGCGCCGGGCAGGAAGGCAGCACCCAGGGCAAACAATTGCCGTTGGGACCAGAGCTTCTGGGTCGCGTGCTGGATGGCGGCGGCAAGCCATTAGACGGCCTGCCTTCACCCGATACCGGTTATCGCGCGGCGCTGATTACCGCCCCGTTCAATCCATTACAGCGGACGCCGATAGAAAACGTACTGGATGTGGGGGTGCGTGCCATTAACGCGCTTCTGACCGTTGGCCGTGGACAACGTATGGGGTTGTTTGCCGGTTCAGGCGTAGGGAAAAGCGTTCTGCTGGGGATGATGGCCCGCTATACGCAGGCGGATGTCATCGTCGTCGGCCTGATTGGTGAACGTGGCCGCGAAGTTAAAGATTTTATTGAAAATATTCTCGGCGCTGAAGGCCGGGCGCGTTCGGTTGTCATTGCCGCGCCAGCCGATGTATCTCCATTATTAAGAATGCAGGGCGCGGCTTATGCAACCCGTATTGCAGAAGATTTTCGTGACCGGGGTCATCATGTCCTGCTAATCATGGACTCCCTGACTCGCTATGCCATGGCCCAGCGTGAAATTGCCCTGGCCATCGGTGAGCCGCCCGCAACCAAAGGTTATCCGCCTTCAGTTTTCGCCAAATTGCCGGCGTTGGTGGAACGCGCAGGGAATGGCATTCATGGCGGCGGATCGATTACCGCTTTCTATACCGTACTGACGGAAGGCGACGATCAGCAAGATCCCATTGCAGACTCGGCGCGCGCCATTCTGGATGGACATATTGTTCTATCGCGCCAATTGGCCGAATCGGGACATTACCCGGCCATTGATATTGAAGCTTCAATTAGTCGTGCGATGACGGCATTGATTGATGAAGATCAATACGCCGCAGTGCGGCAATTCAAACAATTATTATCCAGCTACCAACGTAACCGGGATTTGGTCAGTGTTGGCGCCTATGCCGCAGGTAGCGATCTGATGTTAGATAAGGCAATTCGTCTGTATCCGCAGTTAGAGGCTTTTCTGCAACAGGGAATGTTTGAACGGAGCAGCTATGAAGAGGCTTGCCTGGCTTTAAACACGATCTTCCCTCGTAACGGGCAGGAGAATAGATGAAGACTCAGTCACCTTTGGTCACATTACGTGAACTGGCGCAAAAAGAGGTTGAAAAAGCCGCTGGACAACTCGGTCAGGTGCGTAAAGCATTTCAGCAAGCTGAACAGCAGTTGAATATGCTGTTAAACTATCAGGATGACTATCGTCAAAAATTAAATACCACCATGACCGATGGTATGGCTAATAATAGCTGGCAGAATTATCAGCAATTTATTCAAACGTTGGATAACGCGATTGACCAACACAGGCAACAGCTTTTGCAGTGGACTTCGCGTCTGGATCTGGCGATGAAGACCTGGCAGGAAAAGCAGCAGCGCTTGAACGCCTTCGAAAAGTTGCAAGACCGGGAAACGACCAGGCAATTGGTCAAAAATAACCGTATAGAACAAAAACTGATGGATGAATTCGCCCAGCGGGCTTCACTGAGGAAAACAGAACAATGATACTGTCTGCATTACCTATCACGACAAGCACTGGCGATGCCAGCAGTTCAGTAGACTTTCTGTTGAGCCAGGGGACGTTGCCGAAAGATTTTGTGGAACTACTGAGCAAGCATTTATCGCTGGCCCCGGACTCATCGGGCGATCCCGCTATCGCCATTGGTGGCGGCGAGACGGATAAAGAAACATTGCTGAACGCGTTGCGCAAAGATATCAGCGCGTTGGATGGCGATGATTTGAATGCTGTTCTTGCTTCCTTTCGCTCATTATCCGGCGCGCTGACGCCATCAGGTAAACAGACGGCAGAACATGCTCTTCCCTCAGATAACGTAGAAAAATCAGCCGTCAAAAAAGATGAAGAAAAAAGCGTTACTGATACGACAACAGCGATGCAAGCATTATTCGCCATGTTGCCAACGGTATCAGGAACCAGCGTCGTCGTGGATGGCGCTATTTCAGGCAAAGGGTTTAACCTGTCAGAACTTGCGGGAAGCAAACGTCAGGACTTAACAACGTTATCCAGTACGGATGACGCCGCTGGTGATGTTAAAGACACGTTATCCCAACTGTTAGGCGCTTCTGGCTCAACCTCGTCCGCCACAGCCTCTGGCGCGAAACACGCCACTCAGCAATCAGTTGCGGGCGACACTACTGATGATCTTGCCAAATTTTCAGCGATAACCGCACAAATAAGTAACGAAAATGGCAATCAGGAGTCAGCGCCGACAGCGGGCAATAATAGCTTGCAAACAGCCCATGTCTCTCTCGCTTCGAATGTTCAATCCACATTATCCAGCGCCCCCGCCGCGCCACAGACACCGGTCAATACTCAGTTGAACGCGCCGTTTGGCTCTCCACAATGGCAGGATGCCTTAGGCCAGCAAATCATGATGTTCAGCCGTAACGGACAACAAAGCGCAGAGTTACGCCTTAATCCTCAGGAGTTAGGCTCAATCCAAATCAGTCTGAAAATTGATGATAATCAGGCGCAGATTCATTTGGTATCGGCGAATAGCCAGGTTCGCTCCGCATTGGAAGCGGCATTGCCTCATTTACGTAATGCCATGGCGGAGAGCGGGATAAACCTTGGGCAAAGCAGCGTGGGAAGCGATGCTTCCGCCTGGCAGCAAACACAGCAACAGACGGCCAGTCATGGCGACACCAGCGGCAACAGCGCCTCTTACCGACAGCAGTTTGGCAATACGTCCGAAAATGCGGGTGATGCACTTGAAGTCCCTGCGCATTTGCAATCAATGGCCTCTTCAGTCAATGGCGTTGATATTTTCGCCTGATGTTGAAGTAAACGAATAAGTTAACGCGGTTTTCCTGGTCTATTCTCTGTATTGAACGATTGAATAGACGGGATAATCATTAACATTATGCATTTGTTTATTGTTGGCGTAACTCCGCAATAAATATTAATAAATGACAGGAATTATCTTTGGCTATGTCTGATATGCAAGTCCGTTCAGGACGAAAGCGCTCTATTTGGCTAATATTACTGATTATTGTCGCCCTCGCCGCCATTGGCGCGGCGGGTGTCGCTTGGTGGATGTTGAATCAGCAAAACGCCGCTACCGCAGAGCAAAAAGCACCTCCTCCGCCAGAGCCTGTTTTCATGCCATTGGACACGTTTACTGTCAATCTGGTTAACGCAGACAACGATCCTGACCGTGTATTGTATGTTGGTTTCACATTACGCTTACAGGATGAAGAAACCCGCGCTCGCCTGACCAACTATCTGCCGGAAGTACGCAGCCGTTTATTGCTGCTACTGTCCCGCCAGGATGCCCTTGAACTTGCCAATGAGCAGGGAAAACAAAAATTGGTGGCACAAATCAAACAAGCGTTAAGTCCGCCGTTGGTTCCTGGTCAACCGGAGCAAATAATTACCGATGTTTTGTTCACTGCTTTTATACTGCGGTAATTGATTATGGGCGATAGCATTCTTTCACAAGCGGAAATTGACGCACTCTTAAATGGCGACAGTGCTGATAGCGCCGACGATGCCAATGCATCAGCGAAAACCGATGGCGACGTTAAGCCATACGATCCCAATACGCAACGTCGTGTTATTCGTGAACGTTTGCATGCACTTGAAATTATCAATGAGCGCTTTGGTCGTCAGTTTCGTATGGGGCTATTTAACCTTTTGCGCCGTAGTCCTGACATCACGGTAGGACCGATTAAAATCCAGCCCTACCATGAGTTTGCGAGAAACCTGCCTGTTCCGACCAACCTGAATCTGGTGCATTTGAAGCCACTGCGCGGCACGGCGCTCTTCGTGTTTTCACCCAGTCTGGTTTTTATCGCCGTCGATAACCTTTTTGGCGGCGATGGCAGATTTCCCACTAAAGTCGAAGGCCGGGAGTTCACGCACACTGAACAGCGGGTCGTCAAACGTATGCTGAAACTGGCGCTGGAAGCCTATAGCGACGCATGGAATGCGATCTACAAGTTAGACGTTGAGTACGTTCGTTCAGAAATGCAGGTTAAGTTCACCAATATCACCACTTCCCCCAATGATATTGTGGTGACCACGCCATTCCATGTTGAGATTGGTTCACTGACCGGTGAGTTTAATATCTGTATCCCCTTCTCCATGATCGAACCCCTGCGCGAGTTGTTAGCCAACCCGCCGTTGGAGAACTCCCGACAGGAAGATCAAAACTGGCGTGAAACCCTGGCCAAACAAGTTCAACATTCCGAACTTGAGTTAGTGGCAAATTTTGTTGATATCCCTTTACGGTTATCTAAAGTATTGAAATTAAAGCCGGGTGATGTTTTACCGATCGATAAACCTGACCGGCTGATTGCTCATGTTGATGGCGTACCGGTTCTTACCAGCCAGTACGGGACACTGAATGGGCAATATGCCCTACGTGTTGAACACTTGATAAACCCTATTTTGAATTCTCTGGATAATGAGGAACAGCCCAATGAGTGACAGCAAGAAACCGTCCGACGACAAGGAATCAGTGGACGATCTGTGGGCTGATGCATTTAACGAGCAACAGACCGCGGAAAAAAGCGCCGCCACCACGGAAGGTGTATTTAAGAGTCTTGATGGCGCAGATGCCGCAGGCTCGTTACAGGATATTGACTTAATTCTTGATATTCCTGTGAAACTGACCGTGGAACTGGGCCGCACCAAGATGACGATCAAAGAGTTGTTGCGCCTGTCGCAAGGCTCCGTCGTTGCATTGGACGGACTTGCCGGCGAACCGCTGGATATTTTGATCAACGGCTATCTGATCGCTCAGGGCGAAGTCGTGGTGGTTGCCGATAAATATGGCGTACGCATCACCGATATTATTACCCCGTCCGAACGCATGCGTCGTCTGGGGCGCTGATGCCAACGACTCCCTCTTCCACGACAACCACCACAACCACGGGTCAGGCTTCAACACTGGCGGCTGACCCGCCGATTACCGGCGGCATGCTATTAACCCAGGTAAGTAGCGTGCTTGGCGGTATTCTGTTATTGATTCTTTTTATTGCCTGGCTGGTGCGAAAACTCGGTTTTGCACCACAGATCAAGCAGAATAAGCTATTAAAAGTGGTATCAAACTGTCCCGTGGGACAGCGGGAGCGGGTAGTGATTGTCGAAGTTGACAATACCTGGCTGGTTCTGGGCGTCACGGCACAACAGATTACGGCATTGCATACGCTTCCTGCGCAGCCAATTAACGACAGTTCATCAACCACAGTTGCCAAACCTGTGGACTTTAATCAACTGTTAAAGAAAGTTTTAAAGCGCCCGGAAAAATCGGAATGAGTCTCCTGCCTAGCCTGTCGTTCGCCCTTACTCGTCTTCGCTTCCTGCGCTATGTTGTTGTGCTCGGCTTACTATTGCTGGCGCCATCGGTATCGGCTCAGTTGCCCGGCATCGTCACTCAACCACTGCCAAATGGTGGTCAAAGCTGGACATTATCGGTTCAGACTCTGGTTTTCCTGACGTCGCTGACCTTTCTACCGGCTGCGTTACTGATGATGACCAGTTTTACCCGCATCATCATCGTGCTCAGTTTATTGCGTAACGCGCTGGGTACGCCAACGGCTCCCCCGAACCAGGTATTGCTGGGATTAACACTGTTTCTCACCTTCTTCATCATGTCGCCGGTATTAAACCGGGTGTACGAAGAAGCGTATCTGCCTTTCAGTCAGGATCAAATCAGCATGGAAGTGGCTATCGAGCGGGGATCTGAGCCATTACGTGAATTTATGCTGCGCCAGACACGAGAAACCGATCTGGCGCTATTTACCCGACTTGCCGAAATACCCGAAATTCAAGGCCCGGAAGCGGTTCCTATGCGCGTGCTCCTGCCAGCCTTTGTGACCAGCGAGCTAAAGACAGCCTTTCAAATCGGCTTTACCGTATTTATTCCTTTCCTGATCATTGATTTGGTGGTGGCAAGCGTCCTGATGGCATTAGGGATGATGATGGTGCCGCCAGCCACGATATCGTTACCGTTCAAGCTTATGTTGTTTGTATTGGTTGATGGCTGGCAATTATTGCTCGGCTCGCTGGCCCAAAGTTTTTATAGCTAGCGCGCGTTCCGTCCGGCTTTACGCGTTTTTTAGTATACAGTCAGTGATATTTATCGTGCTTCACAGAGGAATACCGATATGACGCCAGAATCAGTTATGGCGCTGGGCTACGAAGCAATGAAAGTTGCGCTGGCGCTGGCGGCGCCTCCATTATTAGCCGCTCTGTTAAGTGGATTAATTATCAGCTTATTGCAAGCCGCGACGCAGGTTAACGAAATGACGTTGTCATTCATTCCGAAAATCCTGACCGTATTTTTTACCCTGGTTATCGCCGGTCCCTGGATGTTAAACCTGATGCTGGATTATATGCGCACGCTGTTCGGCCAGCTTCCACAGATTATTGGTTAACCATGCTGACGTTTAGCAGCGGGGAGATGATTAATTGGGTCAATCAATTTCTATGGCCTTTTGTCAGAATTCTCGCCCTCATCAGCACGGCGCCGGTCTTTAACGAACGGGCGATTACTAGTCGGGTAAAAATTGGTCTGGCGCTATTTATCACGATGCTGGTCGCGCCCTATCTACCGTTGAATTCAACCCCTATTTTTTCTGTAGCCGGCGTCTGGCTTTTGATCCAACAGATCCTGATCGGTATCGCATTAGGTATTTCCATGCAGTTGGCGTTTGCCGCCATTCGTCATGCGGGAGAGATGATCGGGTTGCAAATGGGCCTGGCGTTTGCCACCTTTTTCGATCCGGCCGGTGGCCCTAATATGCCGGTGCTTGCACGCTTTCTCAATATCCTGGCGATGTTGCTGTTTCTCTCTTTTGATGGACATTTATGGTTACTATCCCTGCTGGCGGATAGTTTTTATACTTTACCGGTCAGCGCCAATCCAATTAACAGTTACGCTTTTTTAGCCATCGCACGCGCCGGAGGATTAATTTTCCTCAACGGACTTATGTTGGCCCTCCCTATCGTCACGCTATTATTGACCATCAACCTGTCATTAGGATTATTGAACCGCGTCGCACCGCAGCTATCTATTTTCGTTGTCGGTTTCCCGGTTACGTTAACCATCGGTATCATGACCGTCGGCTTTTTAATCCCACTACTTGCCCCCTTTGCGGAGCATCTCTTCAGTGAGTTCTTCAACTTGCTGGCCGATATCCTGACTCAGTTGCCCGGTTCCTGAAAATAGTCGTTCAGTGAGTATTTAATGACGGGGAGATAAGGAGGGAAATAAAGATAATTTGCAGGCAGGATAAAAAACGGCATGTCACCTTAACAATATGATGCAAACAGGTGACACGCCTAAAGAATACGCCCGGTTTAAGCGTATTCAAACTTGAGCCCCTGATTAAACAATCACAGGGGACTAATTCCAGCGCTATTTAAGTTGGAACAGGGACATGCCCTGCATATTCTGAAAAGTGGTATAAGCCGCCTGTAATGAAGCCTGCTGCATCGTATAAGATGAGATAGCATCATACCAGTCCGTATCCTGTAACTGGCTCAGCGTCTGTTTATTTGTGACGTCTCGATCCGCGCCAATTGCATCCAGATTATCTATTTCATTAAGCTGCACGCCCAATTCAGCCCGCACAGAAGACACATTGTTTAATGAATTGGTTAAGCCACGGCTCGCTTTTTCCATTGCGGCGGCGACATCCGCTTTCGCAGCATCATCCGCGCCAGACAGGGGGGTTTCAAGGGCTGCTATTGCAATATCCAGCGTCTCAAATAAATCCGACTGAATACTGCCGTCGGGCTCTTTTTGCGCATCGCCGGTACTTGCGTTAAATACCGCAGAACCAATGTGGCTTACGGTCATTGAGCGCGACGAGTCAACTTGTTGCGAAATAGGCTGGTATCCGCCGACATATTCCACACCGTCAGTGCCTTCAACATAAGGCGCGCTGTCTGTTGCATAACCAGCAAAAATATAGTTGCCATTACCATCTGTGCTATTGGCCATATTCAGTAGTTGCGCCTTTATGCCGCGCAACTCTGTCGCTACCGACTGGCGATCATCGTCGCTTTTGACACCGCCGCCGCTGATAACCTGGGTGCTCGCCGCGATAACGGTGTCAGCCACCTTCGACAGTATCGACTCCTCCAACGACATGCTCTGCGTGGCAAAAGTACGCGCCAGAGTATATTGACTGTTTTCAGACTGAGCCTGACTCAACATTACGACCTGTGCGGCAGCGATCGGATCATCCGATGGGTTGACAACACGTTTTCCAGAAGAAAGCTGTTCTCCCGTTTTTTGCCAGTTCACCTGTCCGTTCAAAATACCCTGCATATTCTGCTGGTATATCATGCTGGTACTCAGACGCATGGTATAAATTCCTCTTTCTAAACGGTGAGATTAACTACGAATGGATAGCAATGCATCAAAGATGGTCGATGCTGTCTGAATAACTGCGGCATTTGCCTGGTAATACTGTTGGTAACGCATCAGCTCACCATATTCTTCATCCAGATTGACGCCAGACACAGACTGCTGTTCCGCGGTAAGCTGAGTAACAACACTCGCTTGCGACGTACTGTTGATTTTCATCGTATTAGTCTGGTTGCCTACCGTACTGACCAGGCTGGCGTAAGCGCCGGTAATGGTGGATTTACCTTCAACGACTTTTTCACTTTGCAAGGCCAGTAACGCCTTGGCGTTGGTATTATCGCTCACGCCGCCGAATACCGGGTTCCCGCTGTCATCCAGTACCGTATCGCCGTTTTCATCCAGCTTGACGGAAGCCGCGGCGATATTGCTCGAATCAGTAATCGCAACCGACATATCCGCGATAACATTCGCGACAGGCTTCAGCGTAAACGTATCATTCGCTACAGGCGTTCCCGAAATGGCCAGCTTCAGTCCATCAAAATTCAGACTGCCATCGGATGAATCCACCTCCGCGGTGAATTTTGCATTGTCGGACAAGCGGGTGACCTGCCAGTTAGCCCCATCATATTTAAGCGTATAATCTGAAGCTTTAACTTCATTAGTGGCGGTATAGGTGGCGTTCAGTTCCGCACTACCCGTATTATTGGTGTTTTTCAACACCGTAGGCGAACCGAACGTGAAGAAGTCTTCGCCTTTGACACCGTTGAGATCGTACCCTTCTTTATGCTGGGTATTAAACGCATCGGCAAAGGCTAACGCCATTTGGCCCAATTGGTTACTGACATCATCCAACGTGTCGGAGCGGAAAGAAAGTAAGCCGCTGAGAGAACCGCCGGTGATTGAACTTTCCTTAATTTCGCTTAGTCCGGCAATCCTGTCGTTATAGCCAACGGTAATTCGCGAAGGATCGCTGCTGGAACTGACCGCGACCAGTTCATTGGTGCGCGTTCCCTGCACCAGATTCTGACCATTTTTCAGCGCAATGTTGTAGACAATGCCATCCTGAACGGTAACATCAACACCGACCAGCTTGTTCAACTCATTGACCAGTTGATCACGCTGATCAAGCAAATCATTCGGCGCCGCCCCTTGATTGGCGCCCATCAGACGGGTGATCTGGTTGTTAAGATCGGCAATCTGACTGGTATAGGTGTTAATCTGCCCAACCGTACTCTGAACCTGGGTATTCAGCCCTTGCGCCGTATCGCTCAGATATTTATTCGTTACCTTGAACTGATTAACCAGACCTTCGGCTTTGCCCAACACCGTCTGACGAGTCGATGAATCGCTGGAATTACTGGTCAGGTTTTGCAGGTTAGTAAAAAAGTCCTGCAAGGTCGCGGAAAGACTCGTCGTGCTATCCGCCAACAGATTGTCAATCTTGGAAAGTTGTTCGTAAGACGTCGCGACTGAACTGCTCTGCGTTTGTGCGGCGCGCAGTTGCGTCGAAATGAAATCATTATATTCGCGGTTAATGCCAGCGACATTAACACCATTACCAATATAACCAGCTGAAGTACTGGTGCTTACTGCCTGTGAAAGCAACACATTCTGTCGGCTGTACCCTGCCACAGCCTGATTACTGATGTTATTACTCACTGTGCTCAGTGCCGCCTGCGCGCCACTCAGACCACTCATCGCAGTATTAATCAAATTGGACATGTGGAAGTTCCTTGTGCGCAGGTTGTGGACGACGTGCCATGCGCGTATTAATTAGTATGCTGCAAGTAAAAATACCGCTCGCTTTGCCTGAATAGGTTATCGACCCTGAAACGTAAAACTTGAAAGAAAAATTAAAACAACTGACCCAAATCATGGGTGTAAGCTTTAACTGCTTTCTCACCTTCATTTTTCATTTGCTGGATCATATTCACCAACTTTTTAGCGTATTGCGGATCGGTAGCGTAACCAGCATCCTGCAAGGCATAAGCGGCTTGCTCAGCGTTGTCGGCATTGGCGACATTGGCATAACGAGGGTTCTGCGTCAGCAGCTTCACATAATCGCTGATGGCTTCGACATAAGAGTCGTACACCCGGAAACTGGCCTTAACCTTCTTCGCAACGCCTTGTTCGAATTCCGTCGTGGTTATCTCGGTAACCGGCCCTTCCCAACTTCTGCCTGCTTTGATGCCAAAAATATTATGACTAGGACGGCCATCTTCCGTTGGAATTTCACGTCGCCCCCAGCCAGATTCCAGCGCGGCCTGGGCAATGATCAAATGGTGAGGAATACCACTCTGCTGACTCGCCATTTGCGCCGGAACGGAAAGCCTGGCGACAAAGTTGTCACTGGACAGCGGTAAGGTCTCGCCATCTCTGGATAACGGTAACACCGCCCCCTCAACCGGCAACTTGGGCACGGCGCGGCGCACAATCTTCTCAACTGCCGCAGCAGGCATATTCTGCACGGTGATGTCATCAAAGGTTAATGGCGCCGACGCTTTAGGCTCCTCCGCCGGCATGTTGCCAGCAGAAAGTTGTTTGACCATCACATCCGCCAGTCCCAACCCTTTACCGGATAATTGCTGTGCCAATTGCTGGTCATACATCGAGGTATACAGACGCGTTTGCTCACTGCTGAAAATGCCATCCTGCGGTAAAGCGGCACGCATACTTTTCATCATCATCTGGACAAAAATACCTTCCATCTGTTGAGCAACCGCCCGAATACCCGCCTTACTCTGCGGATTTCCTGCTACTTCTCTTTTCAGGGCGTTGAGCGATTGAGCGTCATAAGCCGCATTGCTCTGCATCTGTATATCTTTCATCAGATAATTTCCAACTTGGCGCGCAGGCAGCCCGCACTTTGCATTGCCTGCAGGATAGACATCAACTCCATAGGCGTCGCGCCCAGTGAATTCAGCGTTCGCACCACATTGTTCAGGTTCGCGCTGGCGTTAACGCGCTGTAACGCGCCGCCACTCTGCTGAACCGCAATCTCGGTCTGCGGGGTGACGACAGTCTGTCCCCCGGCGAAAGGCGTATCAGGCTGATTAACGTTGGCTTGCTGGTTAATCGTCACTGACAGGTTACCCTGCGCCACGGCGCAGTTATCCAGCATGACATCACGGTTCATTACTACCGAACCAGTCCGTGAATTAATAATCACTTTGGCATCCTGTATGCCGACATTGATTTCAATATTTTGAATATCGGCCAGGAAACGAACCTGCGAGCTATTACCGTGTGGCGCCATGACCTGAACGGTACGCGAATCCAGCGGTGTTGCGGTACCGCTGCGGCCAGAACGATTGATGGCGTCGCTGATGCGCTGCGCCATGGTAAAATCATCCTGGTTCAGTTGCAGCATGATAATATTCGAAGAACCGAAGGTGCTCGGCAGTTCCCGTTCAATAATCGCACCGTTGCTGATACGCCCGCCGGCAAGCTGGTTAACCTGTACGCTGCTGCCGCCAGCCGCCGCGCCAGCGCCGCCAACCAACACATTCCCCTGAGCCAGCGCATACACCTGATTATCAACGCCTTTTAACGGCGTCATCAGCAATGTACCGCCGCGCAAACTCTTGGCGTTACCCAGAGAAGAAACCACGACATCAATATTTTGCCCGGCGCGGGCAAAAGGCGGGAGTTTCGCCGTCACCATCACTGCGGCGACGTTCTTAAGCTGCATGTTGGTTCCGGTAGGAACCGTGATACCCATCTGGGAAAGCATATTATTCAGGCTTTGCGTGGTAAACGGGGTTTGCATTGTCTGATCGCCTGAACCATCAAGCCCGACAACCAGCCCGTAACCAATCAATGCGTTATCGCGCACACCTTGAACACTCACCAGATCGCGGATCCGTTCAGCAAACGCCGAGGTACACGTAAATGTCAGCAGAGCAAACAGTACGGTAAAAAATGAAGTAATCCGCATCAAACGCCTCTTTTACTTAGAACGGAGAGAGATTAAGGAAGAGCCGTTGTAACCAGCCCATGTTTTGCGCCTCATTAATATAGCCGTTACCGACATATTCGATGCGTGCATCCGCAACCTGGGTTGAAGGAACCGAGTTGCTTCCACTGATCGTCCTTGGGTTCACCACACCAGAGAAACGAATAAATTCGGTTCCCTGATTAATCGCTATCTGCTTTTCACCGACAACATGCAGGTTGCCATTGGCCAACACCTGCCCCACCGTCACCGTAATCGTTCCACTGAAGGTGTTGTTGGCGTTAGCGCCGCCTTGACCGGTGAAATCATTTGTTCCTGTCGCATCCAACGCGGCGCGGTTGTTCCCCAACGGACCTTCAAGATAGCGAGGCGTCGTCGCCAATCCAAACGTTGACGATCCGTTACGGCTGGCATTCGCGGATGAGCTTTTGCTGGCGCTCACGTTTTCCTGCAACACAATAGTCAGCGTGTCGCCGACGTTACGCGGACGGCGATCCTCAAACATCGGTTGATAACCGTAGTTCATCGGCTGGACCGTCTGAAAAATAGATCCGTTCGGACCGGCCAGCGATGGCGCAGCCGGTTGAGCCGTGGTCGGTCCGGTTACAACTTTATCATGTGGAATATAGGCGCAGCCGTTGATGGTTAACATCGCGATCAATACCAACAGACGAGGTCGGCGGAGTTGGTGGGTAACAACCGACTTTGCATTCATCATCACTACGGATATCGCCTTAAATTGAAGATATTTCACTCTATTCAGGAGCAACGGCAGCACCCTATCTTGACGCAGGTGACTTTTACAGGTTCTGCCATTCTCCTTAACCACGATAGATTACAGCTGAGTCAATTTCTGCAACATCTGATCAGAAGAAGAGATCGCTTTGCTGTTGATTTCATAGGCACGCTGAGTCTGGATCATCGATACCAACTCTTCAGCCACGTTAACGTTAGAGGTTTCCACATACTTCTGGTACAACAAACCCGCGCCATTCAGACCGGGGTTGCTTTCATTCGGCGCGCCGGAGCTTGCCGTTTCCAGATATAAATTCTCGCCGATGCTTTCCAGTCCACTGTCATTGATAAAGGTCGTCAGCGTTAACTGGCCAACCTGAGTCGTGGCGGTCTGTCCCTGCTGGGTGACGCTGACAATACCGTCGCGGCCAATGGTCATTTCGATGGCGTTGGCCGGGATCGTGATCGCCGGTTGCACCAGAAAACCGCTGGACGTGACCAACTGGCCATTGCCATCCAACTGAAAAGCCCCGTCACGGGTATACGCGGTTGTACCATCCGGTAACTGAACCTGGAAAAAACCCTGCCCTTTAATCGCCACATCCTTCGAGTTTCCCGTTTCAGAGAACGTCCCTTGAGTATGTATGCGCTCAGTTGATACCGGGCGAACACCGGTTCCCAGTTGCAAACCTGAAGGCAACATGGTCTGTTCTGATGACTGGGCGCCGGGCTGACGAACAGTCTGATACATCAGATCTTCAAACACCGCACGCTGACGCTTGAAACCATTGGTACTGACGTTCGCCAGGTTATTGGAAATAACATCCATATTGGTTTGCTGGGCATTCAGACCAGTTTTTGCAATCCACAAAGAACGGATCATCTCGTCACTCCTGTGCGCTCATTAGCGCTTAACTCATTGCTAATATCTGATTAGCACGTTGGGCATTATCATCGACGCTGCTGATCACTTTCATCTGCATTTCAAAGCGTCGGGCGTTGGCGATCATATCCACCATGGTATCAACCGGATTCACATTACTGCTTTCCAATACGCCCGGCATAACACGCACCGTAGGATCGTTGGGCAGTACATTACCGCGCTGCTGCTGTGCTTCAGGCGTAAGCCGGAATAAGCCATCATCAGATCGCGCCACTTCCTGACCGGTAGCCTGAACCAGTTTCAACCGGCCTAACTGCGCGATGGTGTTTGGCGGATCACCTGCGTTCAACGCGGAAATCGTCCCGTCCGGCGCAATGGTAATCTGCGCCTGAGGCGGGATCTCAATAGGGCCGCCATCGCCTTGCACCAGGTTTCCCTGGATCATCAACTGACCATCGGCGTTAATCTCGATATTACCGTTGCGGGTATACGCTTCACTGCCATCCGCCGCCTGAACCGCCAGCCAGCCATCTTTCGATACGGCAACATCCATCGCACGCCCTGTGTAGTCCATGACGCCCTGCGTCATATCCGCACCGGGCGTGGACGCCACGACCAGTGTCCGGGTGGGTAATGACAACCCGTTCACAGGTACTGCGCGCAGAGCCGAAAGTTGCGCCCGAAACCCAGGCGTCGACGCGTTAGCCAGGTTGCTGGCGGTAACGGCCTGCTGATTCAGCGTCTGACTTGCCGCGCCCATCGCGGTATAAATAGCATGATCCATGCAATATCCCCGTTAAAACAATTAACGCAGGCTAATCAGTGTTTGCAGAATGGCATCCTGCGTTTTGATAGTCTGCGAGTTAGCCTGATAGTTACGCTGAGCCACAATCATATCGACCAGTTCTTTACTCATATCAACGTTGGAGCTTTCCGTCGCCTGACCAATCAGCTTACCCACATTGCCGGTGCCGGCCAGGTTAACCACCGCCTGCCCTGAGTTATCGGTCGCGGACCAGACATTATCGCCCTCTGGCGACAAACCTTCAGGGTTAGCGAAGCTGGCAAGCACAATCTGTCCCAGAACCTGTTGCTTCTGGTTGGAATAGGTGCCGACCACCGTGCCGTCGTCATTGATGCTATAACCCGTCAACTCGCCAGGCGCATAGCCGTTCTGAGTCGGGGTCTTGGTGTTGCTGTCGCTGTTTTGTTGCACACTGCCGGCAAAGTTGAGCGTAAAGTTGCTGGCCGTCGAACCATTCAACGAAGCCATATTGATGGTAATTGGCGTGGTGGTTGTCAACGCGCCATTCGAATCAAAACTTAAACTGTAATTCTGGAATGCCGTGCCAGCGCTGGTATCTTGTACATGGACATCCCACTGGTTGGCGGCTGTCTTAACAAAATACAGCGCAAAATCATGGGCGTTGCCCAGACTGTCATAAGTGGTGATAGACCCTTTGTAATTCGAGGTATCCGCCGGATTCGCCGCATCCCAGGTCATTGCATCATCAGAAGAATTGAGGTTGGCGATAATCGAAGCCACCGTGGTCGCCTGGGCTGCCATGGCATCCTCAGGGATACTCAGCGCGACCGGATCGGCCCCCTGCTGGATGGTCGGCGGCGTACCGGTGGCCGGATAGCCGGTCAACTGCATGCCTTGCATATTGACGATATTACGAGAGCCATCAAGCGTAAACTGACCGTTACGGCTGTAATAGATGGAACCATTGGTATCCTGAACGCGGAAAAAGCCATTGCCGCTGATGGCGATATCCAGATCGCGCGAACTGCTGGTAACGGTGCCGTTACTGAAATCCTGCATAACCGCCGCAACCTGCGTTCCCATCCCGACTTTGGAACCTGCGAACATATCAGCAAAAGATATTGTACCGGCCTTGAATCCGACGGTTGCCGAGTTAGCGATGTTGTTGCCGATCACATCCAGATTATTGGATGCTGCTTTTAAGCCACTGACGGCCTGTGAAAAACCCATGTTACTTTCTCCAGATAAATTGATTAACCAACACGCCAGTCACTCAACAGCGCTGGAATGGTCGAAATTGGATGACGGTTACAGGATCTGCCGTACATCTTCCAGCGTAGCTTTACCGCGCAGTCCGAGATCCAGCAGCGCCCCGGTATCATTGCTGGTCACGCTATTGACCAATGCATAATTCAGCGGTTGCACCACCTGTTGCGCGCCATTGCTGCTGGCGGCGATAGCCACCGTGTACGAACCGTCCGGCGCCACCGTACCGTCCGACATCTTGGCGTCCCAGTTAAAGGAGTGTACGCCGGCGGACAAGGCGCCCAGATCCAGCGTCTGAACCACTTTGCCCGTGCTGTCGCTGATCGTCGCCGTAACGGTATCCGCGGCTTGTTCCAGTTCTAATCCGAAAGGCGTGGTGGTTTCATTACCAACCAATACGTCTTTTCCAGGCACCATCACGCCACGGCCAATCAGGGTTGTTGCCTGCAACGATTGATTGTCGTTGATCTGACCGGAAATGGAACCCAAGGTGGTGTTCAGTTTCTCAATACCGCTGACGGTATTGATTTGCGCCAACTGAGTTAATAACTGATTGTTATCCATCGGGTTGGTGGGATCCTGATTCTGCAACTGAGCCACCAGCAGCGTCAGAAATTGGTTTTGTAGATCGACACCGGAAGTGCCGTCTGTAGTCGTCGACGCTGTGCTGCTCGTTTGCGTTGCCGAACTTGTATCATTAATGGTAATTGACATGCCAACCCCCGATTACTGTCCCATCGTCAGCGTTTTTAACATCATCGCTTTCGTCGTGTTCAATACTTCTACGTTTGCCTGATAACTGCGCGAGGCGGAAATGGTGTTAACCATTTCCGCTACCGGGTCGACATTCGGCATACGAACATAGCCTTGCTCATTCGCTAACGGGTTGCCTGGTTCATAGACCAAACGCTCCGGTGACGGATCTTCAACCACGCCGGCGACACGCACGCCGCCGGTGGACTGACCTGGCGCCGCGTTCACCTCAAACACCACCTGCTTGGCGCGATAAGGTTCCCCATCCGGGCCGGTGACGCTGTCGGCATTCGCCAGGTTACTGGCGCTGACGTTCAGACGCTGAGATTGCGCGGAAAGTGCGGATCCAGAAATCTCGAATATATTTAATAACGACATAAAACCTTACCTTTCATCACGCTACTATCATGAACCAGACTGCAATACCGTCATCATGCCTTTGATCTGACCGCTCAGAAGAGTCAGGCTGGATTGATATTTCAGGCTATTATCGGCAAAATTGGTACGTTCGCGGTCCATATCGACAGTGTTGCCATCCAGCGCGGGCTGATCGGGAACGCGGTATAACAGGTCAAGCTCCGGCGGCTGCATATTCTGCGCAGGTATATGCCGAACCGACGTGGTTTTCAGCGCAATACCCGTGCCGCTTGTCCGGCCTTGCTCCATCACTTTATTAAGCTGGCTGGCGAAATCGATATCCCGCGCCTGATAACCCGGTGTATCCGCATTCGCTATATTCGCGGCCAGAATTTCCTGCCGCTGGGCACGCAAGTTCAACGCTTCCTGCTGAAACCGTAACGAGGCGTCTAATTTATCGAGCATGCTCCCTCCGCAAGTTAGAATTTAGAGCAGATAGGATAATTCTCATTATGACGATGTCATCGAATGAATAGACATAAAATGCAGCGCTATTTGTTGCCTTAACCTTGCGCTTTAGCCATTAAACTAGCGCACAGATTTACTGTTATCTGGAGACCGCCGATGAAGAAACGGAGTAGCATCATGGGGCTACTGATCTGTCTGGCTGCATTACTCAGTGCTCATGCTGCGGCAGGCGATCTTTCGGCGCAGATAAATCAATTTTTTTCCGCTCGTTATCAGGGAAGTTCTCATAGCGTCAATGTCGTGGTGAAATCGCCGGAATCACAATGGCCGCAGTGCGAAAACCCGCAAATATCCTTACCGGGGCATACCCGAACCTGGGGCAATATCAGCGTCTCTGTGCGGTGCGATCAACAACGCAGGTTCATCCAGACCGAGGTACAGGTAACCGGGAACTATGTGATCAGTTCGCGTGTCATCAACCGCGGCGCAAAACTGGAAGCCGGGGATCTGCGTCTGAATAAAGGCCGCCTTGACCAATTGCCGCCGCGTACCATACTCACATTGCAAGACGCGGAAGGAGCAATCGCGCTACGCGATCTGACGCCGGGCCAGCCGATCACCGCAGCCATGTTGCGCAGATCATGGGTGATAAAGGCCGGTCAAAATGTTCAGGTCCGTGCGCAAGGCGAAGGCTTTACGGTCAATAGCGAGGGTAAAGCCATGAATAATGCCGCGATAGGTCAGTCGGTCAGAGTCAGAACGGCATCGGGACAGATTGTAAGCGGCATTGCTTCCGAGGATGGGATTATTCTTATCTTACCGTAATTTATTAAAGGTTTTTTGACCTTTGCCGATGATATAGACAAGATAGTTAACGGCCATATTTTCTTTCAACCGGAATGTAGCAGATATCTACATGTATCGGTTTGATAATTAACCTATTTTATCCTCAAAATTAGAGGGACTGATAATGAGTATAGATCGTACCCAGCCGCTTAAACCGGTTAGTCAGGTGCAGCAGCGTGAATCTGGCGAGATAGCCAAGCCGCAGCGTAAACAAACTGAAGCGCAGGCAGAAGTCAGCGCCACCCAGGTTAAACTCAGCGATGCGCAAGCCAAGTTGATGCAACCAGGTACCAATGATATCGATATGAAACGGGTTGAAACGTTGAAACAGGCTATTCGTGACGGTTCACTGAAAATTGATGTCGAAAAAATCGCGGATGGATTAATTAAAGACACTCAGGACTTCTTAGCGAGTAATTAATCATAATGGAAAAGTTACAGACGATTCTGGATCAGTTGTTGCACAACCTGGATGAACTCCAGAAAGTCATGTCTGATGAGCAGACTCAGCTTTGTGCCGGAAGCATTAACAGTAGCGCGCTGCAAAAAATCACGGAGAAGAAAAGTTCGTTACTGGCAACAATGCAATATCTGGAACAGTGCCGCCATGAAGAAGAGTTGGCAATCCATCTGCAAGCGCCTTATGACCGCATTGACGCATTGGCTGAGCGTTGGCAAAAAGTCCTGATGCTGACAAAAAATCTACGCGATAAGAATCAGCATAACGGACTACTGTTAAACCAGCACGTCGCCCACACGGATAAAGCCCTCCAAATACTAAAGCCACGTCACGGGCAAGGTTTATACGGCCCGGACGGTCAGGCCAAAGGCACCAGCATTTCTGGTCGAAAAATCAGCATTTAATGCCGAGAACCAGCACGCGGATATTTCATGATGCCAGCGTTCGTTCTTATTCCTAATAACCAGAAATATCTATCATTTATAGTTGACCGATAGGCTGTTGCTTATCACATTCAACGCCCGATGCAACCTGCCGCCGCCCTCAATATAGTATATGAAGCGAAACTCACTGTTGGCTGGCAGCCCACTAAAGCTTCGCGTCCGCCCGCTTCCCCCATCCAACGCCACACACCGCTGAGGCGTACAAAGCTTGACTTGCAACCCCGCCGGTTGAGGCGACGTTGTCTGATACTCCCAATAGACTACCGAAATGGTGCTCTTACCGCCCGCTTGCAAATTAGGCGAAGGCAACAACGCCGCAGACGCAGCAACGACACCACGGTGCTCCAGCACTACTCCGCTTTTACTCGCATTCCATGCGCCTGGCGTGGCGCAAGCCAGACCAGGGACAAGGAAAAGCAGACAAAATCTCAGAGCAAGCGTCATTGCGCCTCACCTATGATTGACGTCATACGAATTTGCCGACTATCACTGATTTCAAGATTAGAAAGCACCGCAATATTCGGCAAACTACGGTGCAGAAAACGAGCCAGTAAACCACGTAACGCATGGTTCACCAGCAGAACCGGTGGCGCGCCCAACATTTCCTGGCGCTGTAGCGCCTGCTTAGCTTGAGACAACAAGCGATCAGCCAGACCGGGTTCCAATCCGCCGCCGCCCTGAAGCGCTTGTAATAATAAACGCTCAAGCGAACCTTCAAGCCCAATCACCTGCAACTCGGCGTTGCCTGGGAACCACTGCTGGGTAATCGCCCGCCCTAACGCCACGCGCACTACGGTTGTCAATTCATAGGGATCGGGCTGTACCGGCGCATGTTCAGCCAATGTTTCGATGATGGTGCGCATATCACGGATAGAGACACGTTCGCTTAACAGATTCTGCAAAACTTTATGCAAAGTCGTCAGGGTCACGACACCCGGAATAAAATCCTCCGCCAATTTGGGCATTTCTTGCGTCACGCGATCCATTAATTGTTGAGCTTCCTGTCGACCAAACAGTTCACTCGCATTCACGCTGATTAAGTGATTAAGATGCGTGGCAACCACGGTACTCGCTTCTACGACGGTATATCCCTGGGTCTGGGCCTGCTCCTTCAACGCGTTTTCTATCCAAACCGCAGGCAGACCAAAGGCAGGATCCTGAGTGACCTCGCCAGGCAAGTCGCCTACCGCATTACCAGGGTTGATTGCCATCCAACGACCGGGGTGCGCTTCACCACGGCCAATTTCCACCCCTTTCATCAAAATGCGATAGCCGGCAGGTTGAAGTTCGAGGTTGTCGCGAATATGCACCACCGGGGGCAAATAACCCATTTCCTGCGCGAATTTTTTCCTGATACTGCGAATACGTCCCAACAACTCGCCATCCTGTTGGGCATCAACCATTGGAATAAGCCGGTATCCCACTTCCATGCCCAGCGGATCTTCCAGTTGTACATCAGACCAGCTGGCTTCAACAGCCTGCTGTTTCTCCGGCATCACCGGCGCCATGGACGCGGCTGGCGCTTTCTGTTGTTCGCCACGCATCCACCAGGCCATGCCCAGTAATGTGGCAGTAAAAAGCAGAAAGACAAAGTTAGGCATGCCGGGTACTAAACCAATCAGCCCCAGAACTCCGGCGCTCAATACCATGACGCGCGGATTATTAAACAGCTGGGTCACCATTTGCTGTCCAACATCCTGATCGGTACTTACCCGCGTCACGATCACACCGGCGGCGGTGGAGATAACCAGCGCGGGGATCTGAGCCACCAGGCCATCGCCAATGGTCAACAACGTATAACTTTCAGCCGCCTGTCCAACCGGCATATCATGTTGAATGATGCCGACCAGCAGCCCGCCGACGATGTTAATCACCATAATCATCAAACCGGCGATGGCATCACCGCGCACAAATTTGCTGGCGCCGTCCATCGAGCCATAAAAATCCGCTTCTTGTGTGACTTCCGAACGTCTTTTTTTCGCCTCTTCTTCACCAATCAATCCGGCGTTAAGATCAGCGTCAATGGCCATCTGTTTACCCGGCATTCCATCCAGTACAAAGCGCGCGCCCACTTCAGCAATACGCCCCGCGCCTTTGGTGATAACCATAAAGTTAATCAAAACCAGAATGATGAAGACCACGATACCGATGGCAAAATTACCGCCGACCAGAAAATGACCAAATGCTTCAACCACCTTCCCTGCCGCCGCCGTGCCGGTATGTCCTTCCAGCAAAATAATACGGGTGGACGCGACGTTAAGCGACAAACGCAATAAGGTCGAGAACAGAAGAATGGTGGGGAATGCGGCGAATTCCAGAGTACGCTGGGTAAACATTGCCACCAGCAATACCATGATGGAGAGTGCGATATTAAACGTGAACAGTAAGTCCAGAACAAAAGGCGGCAGCGGCAGCACCATCATGGACAAGATCAGCAGGATCAATACAGGTCCGGCCAAAATTTGCCACTGAGAGCCCTTAAAGTTAGTCGGTAAACGCAGCATAGAGGCCAGATTAGCCATCAGTTAGATTCTCTTTAGCAAAATCCAGTGCATCTGGCACCGGTAGATGTTTAGGTTTTCTCGGAATCAATCCACCTTCACGCTTCCAGCGTTTCAGTTGATAAACCCAAGCTAAGACCTCTGCAACCGCAGCATACAAAGCAGCCGGTATATGATGACCGACTTCAGAATGACGATATAACGCACGCGCCAATGGCGGCGCTTCAAGAATAGGGATCCGGTGTTCCGCGCCTAACTCACGAATACGCAACGCAATCTCACCCGCGCCTTTTGCCAACACTTTCGGCGCGTTCATTTTTTTCTCATCATATTGCAGCGCGACAGAATAATGGGTTGGGTTAGTGACAATCACATCGGCTTTGGGGACATCCGCCATCATTCGCCGCTGCGCCATTGCTCGCTGCTGCTGACGAATTCGACCTTTAACATGCGGATCGCCTTCATTTTCTTTATGCTCGTCGCGGATTTCCTGCTTAGTCATGCGTAATTTTTTGATGTGGCTCCAAATCTGCCAGAACACATCGAAAGCCACCATCGGGACAAGACCGAGAATTACTAGAAAGCCGCAAAAAACCGCCAGATTTAATGCATTTCCCAGTGCCGCTATCGGCGGCTCTGAGATTAAATGCAACATTTTTGGCCAATTATATATTAAAAAACAGGCTGTTATGATGCCAACCATTGTTGACTTCAAGATAGCCTTAAACAGTTCCGCCAATGCCTGAGAAGAAAACAGGCGCTTTAATCCTGAAATTGGATCCAATTTCTTCAAATCGACTTTTAACGACTTGGTGCTGAATAAGATCCCGCCCAATAACATCGGCGCCGATAATGCGACCAGAATACATCCCAGCATAATGGGAATCAGCGCTGATACCGCTTGTCGCAATAACACCCCGACGTGGCGCAGCATCTGACTATCGTCACCTATCGTTTCGTAATCAAAAGATAGTCCCAGGCTAACCACTCTCGCCAATTGATTAGCCATTGTTTGTCCGCCCATCCAGAGAATGGCCAATCCCGCCATCATCATCAGAATTGAAGTTAATTCACGGGAACGGGGGATCTGGCCTTCTTCACGCGCCTTCTCCTCTTTATGGGGAGTGGGGGATTCTGTTTTTTCCAGATCACTATCTTCAGCCACTACGACGTTCCTGTTATTACTCTTGGGATAGAGATTTGCTGCCTAGCATGACAAATACAGGGGGATTTTATGGCTGGAACAACGAGAGAAACCTGCGTTTCTTTAACGGATAGTCATTAAGAACAGATAGTCACTGAGCAGAAAGGGAAATCTGATTTAGGCTATTTATGGTCATAAAATTGACCATAAATAGCCAGAGCAGTGTGGTGTTCCATGAACACGACACAAGAAAGCAAGTGGTGCGTCTTTCTTTCGTAATGCCCTGGTAAAACTAGAAACCGAGACTATCCAGAAGATCATCCACCTGATCCTGACTCGATACCACACCAGCCGCATTTTTATCCAGTTGAGGGCCGTTCAACAGACTGTCGTTGGCGCGTTTAGGCGCATCAGGTTTTTCAGGCATATTTTCCAATAGCACCATCAGGAGTTGTTTCTCTATTTCCTGAATAACATCCATCATGCGTTTGATGACCTGACCGGTAAGATCCTGGAAGTCCTGGGCCATCATAATTTCCAGCAGTTGCGCGTTGGTAAATGAGGTATGTTCGGGAACGCCCTCAAGATAGCTGCGCGTATCCGTTACCAGTTCACGGGCATCAGCCAATTCAATCGGGTTTTCAAACCACTGATCCCAGCGAACTTTCAACGATTTGGCGTCAGCCTCCAATTGATTCTGACGCGGTTGTGCCGCTTCGACACAACTCAATGCCCTTTCTGCGGCCTGAGCCGTCATTTGCACAACATAATCAAGGCGATCGCGAGCATCAGGAATGGCTTCCGCGGCTTCGGCGATCGCATTATCCAGCCCTAATTCACGCAGGCTGTCACGCAGCATACGGGTTAACTGACCAATACGAGAAATAATCTCTGTTGCCGAAGCTGTATCACTGACAGACGGCATCGGATGCGAATGTGGCGTCATAAGATCCCCTTACATACCCAGTTTTTCGAAAATCTTACTCAGCTTCTCTTCCAGGGTAGCAGCAGTAAATGGTTTAACTACATAACCACTGGCGCCAGCCTGCGCAGCAGCAATAATGTTTTCTTTCTTCGCTTCCGCAGTTACCATCAATACAGGGAGCTTAGAGAGCGCGCCATCTGCGCGGATGGTTTGCAGCAATTCCAGACCATCCATATTGGGCATATTCCAGTCAGAAATGACGAAATCGAAAGTGCTGGCACGAAGTTTATTTAGCGCATCAGCGCCGTCCTCCGCCTCTTCCACGTTATTAAAGCCCAACTCTTTTAGTAAATTGCGGACGATTCGGCGCATCGTCGAAAAATCATCCACTACTAAAAATCTGAGTTCTTTGTCGGCCATACCTACTCCTAAAATATTATTTGCTCACCGAGAGCCGCTTATTATATACGTAATGCCTGTCCGGCAGAGATTTGCGCCAGCATACGCTGGCTGACCTGGTGTAAATCCACCACTTCGTCGACGCCCCCCATCGCGATAGCTTCGCGTGGCATACCAAACACCACGCAACTTGCTTCGTCTTGCGCCAGGGTATAAGCACCGGCTTGATGGAGCTCCAGCATACCGGCGGCTCCATCATTTCCCATTCCTGTCAGGATCACTCCCACAGCATTACGTCCGGCGAATTGTGCAACCGAACGAAATAACACATCAACCGATGGGCGGTGGCGGTTAACTGGCGGACCATCATTTAAACGCACCTGATAGTTCGCTCCACTACGAGCCAATTCAAGATGACGCGCGCCAGGCGCTATATAAGCATGGCCCGGCAATACACGTTCCCCATCCTCAGCTTCTTTCACCGTGATCTGACATAATTTATTCAGACGTTCAGCAAAAGATTTGGTAAATCCCGGCGGCATGTGCTGAGTAATCAGCAACGCCGGACTTGTCGGCGGCAATGGTTGCAGAACGTGACGTATCGCCTCCGTTCCACCTGTCGATGCACCGATAGCGATCAATTTCTCACTGCTCAGCAACGGCATATGTTGGATGATTTTGGCTGGCTCAGCCAGCGAGCTACGCTGTGGCAACCGGGCTTTTGCCGCCATACGTATCTTTTCTGCAATCAGTTCGCTGTATGCCAGCATGCCTTCACGAATGCCCAACTGCGGTTTGGTGACGAAATCAATCGCGCCCAGTTCCAATGCCCGCAATGTAATTTCCGAGCCCTTACCTGTCAGAGAAGACACCATCACCACCGGCATCGGTCGCAGACGCATTAATTTTTCCAAAAAATCCAATCCATCCATACGCGGCATTTCAACATCCAGCGTTAAAACCTGAGGATTAAATTTTTTAATCAAGTCACGGGCAACTAATGGGTCTGGCGCGGTTGCAACCACTTCCATATCTGGATGGCTGTTAATTATTTCAGTCATGATCTGACGCATAAGGGCAGAATCATCGACACATAATACTTTAATTTTACTCATTATCTTTCCTTCGCCAGTCCGTAAACAGTTTGCCCACGCAAATAAAATTCCCGGCTGATCTGGCTGAAATTCTCTGAATGTCCGGCAAATAGCAATCCGCCTGGTTTAAGCATCGGAACAAAGCGGCGCAAAATGCGCTCCTGCGTCTCTTTATCGAAATAAATCATCACGTTACGACAGAAAATCGCATCGAACGGTCCAGGTATCGACCATTCGGGAGCCAACAAATTTAATTGCTGAAAATGTACCATCGATGCCAGTTCCGGGCGGACACGGACAAGCCCGCTGTGCGGGCCTGTACCGCGTAAAAAAAACCGCTGTAATTGCTGGGGAGAAAGGGAACGCAGTTCTTCCTGACGGTATATGCCAGCGGTCGCTTTCTCCAAAACCTGAGTATCTATGTCGCTCGCCCAAACCTGACAGCCGCTGGCTTTATTGCCAAGCGCCTCCGCTAGCGTCATCGCCAGCGAATAGGGTTCTTCACCTGTCGATGCCGCGGTACTCCAGATGGTATAGCCATTGGGACGCTGGCGGACATGTTCGGCCAGAATAGGAAAATGGTGCGCCTCGCGAAAAAAAGCGGTCAGGTTGGTTGTTAGTGCATTGATAAACGCCTGCCACTCCGCACTGTTATGATCAGATTCCAGCAATGCCAGATATTGACCAAAATCGTTTATGCCGAGCAAACGCAAACGTCTGACCAAGCGGTTGTAAACCATCTCCCTCTTATGATCGGCCAGTACGATACCGGCGCGCTGATATATCAATTGGCTAATCCGTCGGAAATGCACATCCGACAGCGGTAGCCTGTCAACCATCTGCGTCAGAATAGAGGCAGACTCAGGGCGATTTTGCGATGGTGTACTTTTCATATCAAACCGCTCGAATATCAATTTTTGCTATGGTTTTTTCCAATCTGAACGTTCCCTTACAGCTGTTGCAGGTTTTCTTTCTATCATTTGCCGGATGATCAGTGTTGCTACTTTAAAATCAGGCATCCGACAGCGTATTGGTCACACCTTAGCGATTAGTTAGTCAAACCGGGCAATCGCTCGATTTTGACCAACTACATATTCAGAACTCCCTTCCACACTGAACATCAAACCTCTCCAGTGTGAATGATAAATTTTATCCATAATGTCTTTAATCTATGCTGCAAACTAAGCATCTATTTGACGTCTAGCCGTGCATTCAACACATACCAAAGACATTTGAGTCTGCTCATCAGAATAAAGCTTTGTTTCTGATGAGCAGAATAATGACGCGTTCATTTAATTCAACGCGGCATGGACTTGCGCCAGTTGCTTAGAATGTTTCCCAATTGTCAGTTGAGGAACCCTCTTTTACTTTTTTAGTCGCCTGGGCAGAAGACGCCAGCAAAGCCGGCTTCTGACTATTTACTGTTGGTACGCCCGCCCCTCTGTTATATGCACCAGCATCTTCAGAAAGACGGAATACCGCCACCGCCTGATTCAGGATACGGACCTGCTCTTCCAGCGCAATCGCCGCTGATGCCGACTCTTCAACCAACGCGGCGTTCTGCTGGGTTACCTGATCCATTTCAGTTATAGCCTGACCAACCTGATCAATGCCTTTACTTTGCTCATCAGAAGCTGATGCGATCTCACCCATGATGTCAGTTACCCGAGTCACAGCGCTGACAATTTCGCCCATTGTCTCGCCAGCGCTTTCAACTAATACAGATCCTTCATCGACCCGGCTGACAGAATCTTCAATTAAACTTTTAATTTCTTTCGCTGCCTGGGCGCTGCGTTGCGCCAAATTGCGAACTTCGCCGGCAACAACGGCAAAACCACGGCCTTGTTCCCCTGCTCTGGCGGCCTCAACTGCGGCATTCAGCGCCAATATATTGGTCTGGAAAGCGATACCGTCAATCACGCTGGTAATATCAGCAATCTTTTGTGAACTTCCTGCGATATTTTGCATCGTTTTCACAACATTATCGACAACCTTGCCACCGCGCTGCGCCGTCTCGGAGGCGTTTAACGCCAACTGACTGGCCTGACGCGCATTCTCCGCATTCTGCTTCACCGTGGCGGTCAGTTGTTCCATACTTGCCGCGGTCTCTTCCAGCGCTGAAGCCTGCTGTTCAGTGCGAGAGGAAAGATCGTTGTTCCCCGCGCTAATTTCCGTCGCCCCGGTATAGATGGCATCAGCACCCAGTCTTACCGCACTTACCGTTGTGGTAAATTCGTTCTGCATATGGCGAATGCTGTCCGCCAATATGCCCATTTCATTTCTGCTACTGAAATCAATACGCTTGCTCAGATCGCCTTTGGCGATATGCCGGATATGCTCGACAATATTGTTCAGCGGAGTAATCAGCAGTTTCTGGATACCAAACCAAACGGCAATTGCCAGCGCGATAACAATAACGATTACCGATCCCAACACCCATAAGGCTGAATTATAGGCCGCATTACTTCTGGCGACGTCCGCATTGTACAGATCTTCGCTATCAACCTTATAAGCGTAATACGCTTTTTCAAAATTATCCTGGAAGCTTTGGGTAGGCTGAGAGAGAAATTTATTCAATTCACCCGTTTTTAAGAACAGGATCAATTCTGTCAGCGCAGCGTTCAAGTCAACATAGTTTTCTTTTACCGTGTTAGCGGCGTCCGCATTCTGCCTACTGTTTAGCGGTATTCCCTCGTATTTAGTAAAATATTCGTTTGCAACCGCAAGTTGCTTTGTTGCGGAAACCAGGAGATCATTTCCCGAGCTTCCCGCGCCACTGTTACCAGTAGGATCCAGCGCAAAACGGCTACCTGCCCGATTAAGCGTATTACGTGTTTGCAGCAAATATGACCACGCAGAATCCAATTCAGATTTTTTCTGATTAAGAATTCTTATCGAAGTAAAAATGTCTTTATCGTTTTTTAACGTATTGAAGAATAATCCCCCGGAAACAAGCTGGAGAGCCCCAAATAACACCAAAACAAGCATCAAACCAGTAACAACTTTCATACGGTTAAACATATCATTCCCTTTGAAAAAAAAACCACCAATAATATCGGTATCCTATTGAATATATTTATAAATTTTTTAATTAGAAAACACAGCCAGGACTAAAAACAGCTGTTGGGCCACCATGTGACCCAACAAAATACGCAAACGATAATCAAATTTTCGCGACACTATCCACTAATGCCATTTCTTCACTGCTGAGAAGTTTCTCGATATCGACCAGAATCAGCATCCTTTCACCCAGAGAACCTAATCCCGTCAGATATTCCGTGGACAAGGTAACGGCGAACTCAGGCGCCGGACGGATTTGATCTGCGGTCAATGACAGCACGTCAGATACACCATCGACGACGATCCCAACAACTCGCTGTCCAAGATTCAGGACGATAACGACCGTGTTGTCATCATAATCAACTTCTTGTTGAGCAAATTTAATTCGCAGATCAACGATCGGCACAATGACACCGCGCAGATTGGTTACCCCTTTGATAAAACCAGGCGTATTAGCAATACGCGTTACCTGATCATAGCCGCGTATTTCCTGCACTTTTAAAATATCAACACCGTATTCTTCGTCACCCAGTGTAAAAATTAAGAACTCCTGTCCTACAGTCTCACCGGTTAGTTTCGTGACGCTTGCAAGTCCAGTCATGTTTTTCACCCTTTCAATTATCTGTTTTGTTATTAAGCAGCAGTTTCAACCACACGCTTCTCTCGATTAAGCGCCTGCAACGCTGAAACATCCACGATCAGCGCAACACTACCATCGCCCAAAATAGTCGCGGCTGAAACACCTGGCACCTTGCGATAGTTACTTTCTAAATTCTTGACGACCACCTGATGCTGCCCAATCAATTGATCCACCAGCAAGGCATAGCGACGTCCCGCGCTTTGTAAAATAACAACGATGCCTTGAGTCGCATCGGTTTTGGCGCCGTCAACATCAAAAATATGATACAACTCAACCAGTGGTAAATATTCGCCACGCACCTGGAGTACTCGCTCACCACCAGCCAAGGGATACAAATCTTCCGCCTGTGGCTGTAATGATTCCATTACGGCATTGAGCGGCAGGATAAACACTTCGTTATTCACCTTGACGGACATACCATCGAGGATGGCCAGTGTTAACGGCAACAGGATCCTGATAGTCGTGCCTTTACCGGCCTGGAAATGAATTTCGACGTGACCGCCCATTTCCTGAATGTTACGTTTAACCACATCCATGCCAACGCCGCGACCGGAAACATCCGTCACTTTTTCTGCGGTTGAAAAGCCCGGCGCAAAAATCAACATGCCGACTTCTTCATCAGACATGCTGTCGCTTACCGCAAGCCCTTGGGAAAGCGCTTTGGCTAAAATTCTTTCGCGATTAAGACCAGCGCCATCATCCACAACTTCGATGCAGATATTGCCACCCTGATGTTCAGCAGATAACGTCAAATTACCTACCGCGGGTTTACCTACTGCAATTCGCTTTTCAGGCGACTCGATGCCATGATCCAGACTGTTACGAACCAGGTGCGTGAGTGGGTCAATAATGCGTTCGATCAGGCTCTTATCCAGTTCGGTTGAACTTCCCGACAGCGTAAGTTCGACTTGCTTATCCAGCTTGGCCGCCAGATCGCGAACCAAACGAGGGAATCGGCTGAACACATATTCCATTGGCATCATACGAATCGACATCACCGACTCTTGCAGATCGCGGGCATTACGTTCCAACTGCCCCATGCTATTCAGCAAGTCGCCGTGGGCAACGGGATCAAGCTCGCTGGAGCGTTGCGCCAACATAGACTGAGTAATAACCAGTTCGCCAACCAGATTGATTAACTGATCCACCTTTTCTACCGCTACGCGAATGCTGGTATCACCTGTTTTGCTTTTCTTGGGGGCCCCTGGCGCGGCATGCGCTTTTGGCGCCGCTGCTGGTGTAGCCGCCGGTTTTTCTGGCGCCGGAACCGCTGCCACCGGCACATCAGGCTGTGGTGAAACGTTGACCGCGGGAGCGGCAGGCTGACTTTCTTCAACAGGATGAAAATGGATCTGCTCCGGTTCAAGCACAAAACACAGCACCGCGCTGATATCATCCTCGCTTTCAGATGTAACCAGAGTAACTTCAACGCTGGTTTCCGTCTGATGGGGATCTTTCACCGTCCCCAGATTGCCCAATTCTTCAAGCATCTGCGGAATTTCCTGAGATTTCAGTCCGGTGAGTTCAATTCGCATCTCACCTTTTCCCGCAGAAGCCACCTGCTTAGAGGATGCGGCCCCCTGCTCAGTTTGAGCCGCAGCCTGGTCTTGGGCCGCACCGTTTTCAGCCTGGGACTCTAATGCCAGTTGGCGCAGAGCCTGACAGATATACTCAAAGCTCTCGGCGTTGGGTTCCTGTGCGGTTTTATAAGCGTCCAACTGATCCTGCATAATGTCTTTTGTTTCCAGAAACAGGTTAATGATATCGGTGCTAAGGCGCATTTCGCCGCGCCGCGCACCATCAAGTAGGTTTTCTAAAAGGTGAGTCGTTTCCTGTAAAACAGTAAAACCAAATGTCCCTGCGCCCCCTTTTATCGAGTGGGCGGCACGAAAAATGGCATTCATTTGTTCCGTATCTGGTGTCTGAGGATCCAACAGCAACAGATGCTGTTCCATATCCGCCAGTAATTCGTCTGCTTCATCAAAGAATGTTTGATAGAAAGCACTCATATCCATGCTCACGTGGTCACCTCTACTGTGAATCGCGGCTTATTGTGAAGGCGTCGCCTGGCTATCCGGCGCAGCAGGCAACGCAGTAGTCGGCTGTTGACGCTCTGGAGCAGCAACTCCGTTATCGGGTTGCGGCGGAATTTCTTCACCACTACCACTCATATTATTACTGTTTTCGGCAGGCGGAGTGGTAGGTTTAGCTTTTTCCAACTCCAAATTTTGTAAATCCTCCGCCCCATCGATATTAGTCGATACGCTCTCGGCATTTTCGTCTTCGATACTCTTTTGCGCTTCTTTATTAAGCACTAACAAACTGATACGCCGGTTGACCGCATCATTGCCAGTGACAGAATGTTTCAAATTCATCGTTGCCGCCATACCAACGACACGAAGCACTTTTCCTTCCGCCAAGCCACCGGTTATCAATTCTCTACGCGAGGAGTTCGCACGATCGGCGGACAGTTCCCAGTTACTGTAACCGCGCTCGCCCATCGCGTACTGAACATCATCCGTATGACCGGAAATGCTCAATTTATTCGGGATATCATTCAAAATCGGGGCGATGGCACGCAGGATATCCCGCATATAAGGCTCGACCTGCGCACTGCCGGTTTGAAACATCGGGCGATTCTGGCTATCAATGATTTGAATACGTAAACCTTCATCAATCATTTCAATCAACAGATGTGGACGTAACGCCCGCAAGCGGGGATCGGCCTCAATAAGCTGATCGAGCCTTTCCCGTAACTTTTTCAGACGCTCCTCATCCAATCTGCCTTCTGTATCCATTTTAATGATCTTTCTCACTTCGCCTTCCTGCTGGGTCGGATCATTCCCGCCCCCAGGGATCGGGCTTGAGCTTTCGCTTGATTTAGACCCTGACGTTAATGCAACTTTTAATGGTGTACGAAAGTATTCGGCAATCTGCGCCAATTGCGATGGCGTGGAAATGGCAATCAGCCACATGACCAGGAACAAGGCCATCATCGCGGTCATGAAGTCAGCATAAGCAATCTTCCACGAACCGCCGTGATGGGCGCCGTGTCCAGACTTACGCTTTTTGCGAATAATCGGATGTTGATGTTTCATGCGTCACTATCCGACGCCTGTTGAACCGGTGATTTCACACGGCGAATGTGCTCTTCCAATTCGGTAAAGGAAGGACGCTCCGTGGAGTACAAGGTTTTGCGGCCGAACTCTACGGCGATCTGCGGAGCATAACCATTGAGACTGGAAAGCAATGTCACCTTAATGCATTGTAATATCTTGATTTTTTCAGCATTCTTCTGGCGCAATAATGAAGCCAGCGGCGACACGAAACCATACGCCAGTAATATACCCAAAAATGTCCCCACCATCGCATGCGCGATCATCATTCCCAACTCGGCAGCGGGACGATCAACATAAGCCAACGAATGCACGACGCCCATTACCGCAGCAACGATACCAAAGGCGGGAAGTCCATCCCCCATCAGGTTAAGACTGTTTGCAGGCACTTCGCTCTCATGCTCTACCGTTTCAATCTCTTCATCCATTAACGTTTCAATTTCAAACGCATTCATGTTGCCACTTACCATCAAACGCAAATAATCGGTAATGAATTCAACGAGATTTTTATCGTTCAGGATGCTGGGATAACTGGAAAAAATTTCACTTTCATTAGGATTATCAATATCAAATTCCAGAGACAACATGCCTTGCTGCCGGGACTTGGCCATCAGACGAAACAACAGCGCCATCAGGTCCATATACAGTACTTTGCTATATTTTGACTTCTTGAACAGCATTGGTAAGGCGCGTCCCGTCGCTTTGATTGCCTTGCCGTTGTTGCCGACGATAAAGGCCCCCAGCGCCGCACCACCAATAATGATCAGTTCCGATGGTTGGTAAAGCGCACCCAGGGCCCCACCGACCATGAGATAACCGCCAAGTACCGAGCCAACGATTACGATATAACCCAATATAACCAGCACAATAAATCCTTATAATAAAAGGGTGGGCGGAGAGTGAGAAAAAGCGCAGTGTATGCAGCCAGGGATACATGAGGAGAAACCTACCACTGTCCTTACTACAAACAGTGATAGATTCACAAATCGCTACCACAGGCTAGGCTTAGACTGCGTGTTTTACCTGTTCATCCAGCAGTTGAGGTATTATATCGGCAAGATTTTGTGAAAGTTTACGCCTTTTTACCGCTCTGGAAGGCGGCTGGCATAAGCTACAAACAAAACTGTTTTTAGGCTGATGAGCATGGGTAATGAACATACCGTTACAGCAGTTACAGCCTGAAAGCTGCAACATACCACTGTCGACAAAGCGAACCAATGTCCATGCTCGTGTCAACGCCAGTAACGGAGAGTCACTTCGTGGTGAACATTGTTCCAAATAAAGGCGATAAGATTTGATGACTGCTTCAACACCGCTACATTGCCCGCTTTTCTGTAAAAAACTGTAGGCGTTATAAAACATTGATGAATGGATATTCTGTTCCCAAGTCATAAACCAATCAGTTGAAAATGGCAGCATTCCCTTTGGCGGCGGACTTCCTCTAAGCTCTTTATACAGTTTAATCAAGCGTCCACGGCTTAACTGCGTTTCACTTTCCAACATCTGTAGACGAGCCCCAAGAGAAATGAGCTCCATCGCTAACTGAATGTCTTTTGCTTCCTGAACAATACTTTTCTCCGCCATTACTACGCCCTTTTCTTAGGCAGGTTCTCTTCTTTCGAAGTTAACTGTTGTAATAAGTGACTCGACAGCAAAATTCCCGTATGAATCTGTTGTAAATCGTCCACCCGTGATTCTTGAGTCAAGCGTTTGATTGTATTGTGATCATCAAAACGGAAATGACATATCAATTGATTGGTTTCCGCCAATTTCACCATCTGCGGCAAAGTTAGCTGCATCAGCACATCGGCCATTGTTTCATCAATGCCCAAACGAAACATCGCTGACGCTTTTTCGTCATTAATTAAACGTTGAGCCAGTAACAAATAAGACAGATTAATGTCATAAATGTG
The DNA here is from genome assembly GCF_025840185.1 of Brenneria izbisi. Lineage (GTDB taxonomy): Bacteria > Pseudomonadota > Gammaproteobacteria > Enterobacterales > Enterobacteriaceae > Brenneria > Brenneria izbisi. The sequence continues at coordinate 17,773 of NZ_JAMPJU010000016.1, read as the reverse complement.
TTTGAGTAATTCAGAGGTACCCATATTTCCCATCCCGACAGGCTATGTTTAAAACATAAGTTAGGTGATAGATCATATCGCCCAGTTCAAAAATCACTCTCCATTGATGGCATAAAAAACTTTTAGCGCCAGATATCGGTTACTATATTTACATTAATTTAATTTCTTATTAGAACAGTAATGCTGCTTACTGTTACCAACTTTCTCTATATCGCTTCGAATCCATTCGCCTTTTGCTAGTCAGACGACGTCATATTTATTGCCCTCTGACCAAGTATAGGATTAATCCTAAAACAGCGCAACTGTACCGCCTAATCCCTAGCACATACAACGCGAGCGAAGAGTGATTTTGACCATTATGTGATATTGATCACGCTTTTGGAAGAATTGTGTGCAATTTTTCATCTGGTAAGAGCTCTTTGATATGCAATTTTTATTCAAAAAAACGTATTAAACGTTACAAAAAACGTTATAAATAATATATCCCGGGAACAGTTTGCTTGCTATCTAAATGATAGGTAAATAAATTTTATCCCCTCCATCAATACACGCACTAACATAATGATTACTTTACTTACTTAAAACTAATGTTTTTAACCAAATATCTCCTGGTCTTACCCTTTTCGAACATAAACGATATTTAAGATCACAAAAAAATGACAATATCAAGCCTTTGGTTATCCATAGCGGTAGCGGCACGGAAAAAATAGGCGACTTTTTCTGTCGGCATTACTGACCTTCACAGCCAGCGGATGAAGAAAAAGGGAAATGATTACCTGATGCAGAGCGAAAGGGCTATTACCCAATTAGATTGCCGAATAGAAATTATGCTCTCCCGGATAATACCATTAAACAATAACCGCTACCTGAGCATAGTCATTGTATCCACGATCAGAAATATGACAGGTATAATAATCTTTAGATTTATGCACAGGCTATCATATAGAAATAAATTGATAGCAAGTCGGGAATTATCTTGTCGAAAAATTGAATACCAGAAATTATTTCCATCTAAGAAACTTTCACTCAAAAAAATGTAATACGTAAAGCATCGAATAACCCAATCAGAGTAGTCTTTCAAGATTGATGATAACTCACTTCACCGCTATAGCCTGATACGATCACGGCGCTTTGCCGATTTCAGCAGGTAAACCGTCATCACCGCGCGGCCTAAGTTCGGCAATCTTCAGATGCTATCTATTAACACCAGACACACCCAAATAAAGGCAGATCATTCTTACAATGAAAATGAATTCCCTATCACCAGGATAATTCTATTTTTCAAAATTAGAGAGATAAAAAAGATGATATCAATCAACCGTTATTCTTTTTTACTCTCATCTAACGACCTTCGCTTTGTATATTTTAACAACAGTTAAATTTTATTGGTGTTTTAAACATTTAAAAACGTGATCGAGATCTCGCTGAATAGCTTTAAGGTTTACCAGGATATGCCGATTGTATTCTGGTTAGCGTTTTAGATAATGACATGTCATCTGTGATGATTTTTAAACCAGGACACCAATATCGCCTGCCGGCGGTACGGTAAACATAATTATTCTCCTGAATATGAGCGAATGGATATGAAAATAACATCAAGGTCTGAACAGCAGGGTAACACTGGCTTGTTGAGTGACTTACGGCTTGTTCCTTTATTCGTCATTATTTTAGGCGGCATCATGCTGCTATTTGCCTTATCCATAGGGACGTCCAGTTATTTTTTACAACGCAGCAATCAGTCGCTGGCGGATGTTACTCAAGAGATTGATATCCGAATGGGGATATCGGATAGCTCCAGCCATCTCCGAACCGCACGTTTATTATTGATACAAGCCGCTGCTGCTGCGCGTATTGGTGATTCGGATGTTTTTAATAACAACCTGAAGCAGGCTCTACGCAGTGTGGAGCAATCAAAGCAATCTTTTCTGATTTATGAGCAACGCCCGGTTAAAACGCCCCAGGAATCCGCGTTAGATGCCGACTTGCGCAAAACCTACGATGCCTATGTCAATCAAGGCATCATGCAAATGCTTGAATCCGCAAAAGAGGGGCTGTTTGAAGAAGTGATTACGCTGGAATCGGAAGAGACCCGCCTCTTGGATCTGACCTACAACAAGCCGTTGCTGGAGGCGATGGCTTATCGAACACAACGCGCAAACGATCTGAATAATACGGCGCAAGCCAACTCCCTGTTAGGGTATACCTTGATGGGGGGCAGCTTCGGTATTGCTGCTGTATTAGCTCTTCTGACCTTCATGCTTCTTAGACGCGTGCTCATTAAACCAATAAATGACTTAGTCAGTCGGATTCAACGAATCGCGCAAGGCGACCTCACTCAGACACCTGACAAATATGGCAGAAATGAAATCGGTACGCTGGGCCAGAATGTTCAACAAATGCAGGCTTCGCTGGTAACCACCGTCACCACCGTCAGGGAAAGCGCAGATTCCATCTATCAGGGCTCAACAGAAATTACCTCTGGCAATACCGATTTATCTTCACGTACAGAGCAACAAGCCGCCGCGCTGGGACAAACAGCGGCGAGCATGGAACAGTTGACGGCGACAGTGAAGCAAAACTCGGAGAACGCCCACCACGCCAGTCAGCTTGCGGCGAATGCATCAGGTAAAGCCAGGCAAGGTGGCGATATTGTTGCCCATGTGGTCAACACCATGAATAACATTTCGGGTAGCTCCAGAAAGATATCTGAAATCACCAGCGTGATTAACAGCATCGCGTTCCAGACCAATATTCTGGCGCTGAACGCCGCAGTAGAAGCCGCCAGAGCGGGTGAACAAGGCAGAGGTTTCGCCGTCGTTGCCGGTGAAGTCCGCAATTTGGCGCAACGTAGCGCCCAGGCAGCGAAAGAGATAGAAACGCTTATCTCGGAGTCCGTCAATTTAGTTAACAGTGGTTCGGTATTGGTTGATAATGCGGGCCAGACAATGCGGGAAATTGTGAATGCCGTCACCAACGTTACCGATATTATGGGAGAAATTGCCTCGGCATCCGATGAGCAAAGTCGAGGTATCTCTCAGGTTGGTCAGGCGATCGCCGAAATGGACAGCGTGACGCAACAGAATGCCGCGCTAGTCCAGCAAGCTAGCGCTGCTGCCGCATCGCTGGAAGAACAAGCTGCCGTGTTGACTCGGGCGGTAGCAACATTTCAGTTATCCAGCCAACAATCTCAACGGTACGCCATGGCTCCCACAGCCCAATCAATGTTAACCGCAAAATCAAATGTCTCCCTGACGCTATCGGATCAAGGCGCCAAATAAGGTAATAATGACTGGGAAACGTTTTAATTCAGTAAGATAGCATCAACCGCCACAGGTATTGGCCACATCGGATGAAACCAATACCTGCAAGCGGTTATTTTTTAACAGGATTGACTGGCTCGACAAATGTTCCGTCTTTACTCTCCACTTCATTGAAGAACCAAATACCAGCAGGATAATCCTTAAGCGATACTAAATACATGGTTCCTTCCTGAAACTCTTCAATCGCCAGGATCACCCCTTCACGTCTGACTTCGCCATCTGTTTTTACCGTTACCAACTCATTGACTTTCATTATCTTTTCTCAAAAAACCGCATCAAAGGACAAACGCCGCCCTCATTCTTTCCGAATAACCCCGTTAGGTTTACCCACCCTCTACCAACGATTATTAGACAAACTCTCCCAACCTAAAGCGACCAATTACGTTAAACTAATTGTTTTTAGTTTTAATACAAGTGCGTAACGCGTACTCGCATAAAGAGATTACATATTGAACGAGCCCCTGGATTCAAATAACCGAATAGAGAATAGCGAAACGACTTACAATCAGGTGATAACATCAGAGTGGCAAGAACTGCTGGCTAACACCTCATCTGACGCTTTTAATCTGCTGCAAAAACTGGCTGAGGAAAAATCCGCCAGCCTCGCGGGGGCCTTCTATTCTTACATGCTGCAAGATAAAGAAGCGGCTTTCTTTCTCTCTCGTCAGCAAGTCTACGACCGCCTTTACGGTTCAATGCGTAATTGGATCGCCAGCATTCTGTCCAACACCGGAGAACATCTGCCCACACTCGTTGAACATCAGAAAAAAATCGGGCAAATCCATGCACGGATTGGCATTCCTGTCGAATTGGTCGCGCGAGGAGCGCGGCGTTTAAAATGGAAACTGTCCCAAGACATATTGCCAGAAGAGGGTAACAATCCATCCTGTTTTGAAGCCATGCGTTTTGTTTCAATATCGATAGATATTGCAATCGAGATCATGAGCAGAACCTATTCTCTGTCATACGGTCGGGCGGCTAAAAATGAAGAGTCCTACCGATTGTTTTCTATTCTGGAAAATGCGGGCATGGAGAGAGAGCGCCAAAATGCCGCATTGCTAAATTGGGAAAATGCGTTCATTTTCAGCGTTGCCACGGGCGTCCCTTTGACCAACATTTCCGAGCTAAGCGGATCGGAGTTTGGTTTATGGTTCAACCATAAAGGAAAATCCAGTTTCAGCAATGCGCAGGGGATCAGAGTCATTGGCGAGTTGATTGTTGAAACCGATCACTATATTAGTCATTTCAGCAAAGCCCGTCCGCTATCGCCAGGCGACTACTCGCCTTTACTAAAAACGGTGAGAAGTAAAATCTATAAAATCAAAACGTTGCTTGGATCATTATTTGACGATATACAGAAACTGGAAAGCGGCAAGGATACGCTGACATTATTATTGAATCGCCGTTTTCTACCAACAATTCTGCGACATGAAACCTCACTGGCAATGCACTCAAATTCAGCGCTGACGGTTGCGATGCTTGATATTGACCACTTCAAGGTAATCAATGACACCTATGGCCATACCATCGGCGATAGCGTATTGAAAAGCATCGCAGAAATTCTGTACGGAAATACCAGAAACAGTGATTATATCTTTCGCTACGGGGGGGAGGAATTCATGGTGGTATTGGTAGAAACACCAAAAGCGATGGCTTACGCGCTGATCGACAGGCTTAGGAAAAAAATTCAGGATCACAAAATCCATCTGCAAAGTGGCGAAACCATAACAACCACAATCAGCGCAGGCATTGCAGTCTACAATGGGCATCCTGATTATGAGTACCTGATTAAATCCGCCGATGACGCACTTTATAAAGCTAAAGCCAGTGGTCGAAACCGGATTGAGTGCGCATCAGAATGATAGTTTGCTGAAAAACCAGTTCCCTCTCAAATGGCCGCGTCCGCGGCCTGGTTCAAATTTGCTCAAACTCACACCAGAAATACGCGGCGGCTATCAGTTTTATTCACCCACAAGCCAAAACTTCTGGTACACATACCAACACATAAGCATGATCATTAATAACACAGCATGCTTAAAATCCTATATAGTCTCATACGGTGTTTAATTAACTCAATGGAGGGACAATCATTGCAGCGGCAACCCGTTTCATCATCAAGGATTCGTTCGATTGGCTATGACTCAAAGGCTCGTACCCTTGAAATAGAATTTCATAATAAAGAAATCTATCAATATATTGGTGTTTCTGAGCGCATTTATGGGAAGTTCATTTCTGAAGCAGTGGTATCAAAAGGCCGTTTCTTCGATGGCGTAATAAAAAACAAATTTTTATGTCGCCGAATCAGCTAACCACCCGCAGCCATAATATTTATTCATCAACACGCCCGGTCCTCGCTTAACCTTGTCTATCGGCGTCTCAAGACATTGCACAACGGGCTTGTTCCATTCAGTTTAAATCAATGGCGGCGAATAAGTATGGAAAGAGAAGCTATCTATTTCGCGAATTAATACACCAGATTTACGAATAGGTTGTATGTATCATGACATTTCCCGCTACATTGCCTTCTCAATGTGATCGGGCAACAGAATTGTCAGTTCGAGATATTGTGCAATCCAATCCACCGACTGTTGCCACTGGTCGAACGGTACATCCATGTCGATCCTCCATGTATTCGGGCAGTGATGATCCGCCAGTAGCAAAACCACCCTGACCAGAAAGCCATAGGGATGACCATATGTCAGGCATCGTGCGTGATTTAAAGCCTGGCGTAAACGGCACAGCAAAAATGCATCACCCGCCTGTTGAACTGCGCGACAGCCGTTAAAGGCAATAACGCCAAGCCCGATTAAACTGTCGTCATAACGTAGCGGCGTATTCCCTGCCATTTCGCAAATCGTCAGTTGACACTATCCTGCATCGTCCCCGGTGTAACAGAACAACTGGCATTAATCTGCTGGCATGGCCTGATTAACGGAGATGGCGCGAATGACATTCTCTGTCCGGCAGGGAAAGCGGCAAGATGGTATCGATGACTTCATTCAGCACTGGAGGAAGCATCACCCTATTCTGTTTTCACAAATTGAGGATTATGTGTTCTTTGTCTATTTCAGTAGCTGGTCCGCTGGTAATCCCCCCATTTTTAACGGATGCCATAAGTAGAGTTATGCAGCACGTAACACATGCTGTTTGGGGGTATATCCGCCCAACGCCATATTCGGCCTTTCATGATTATAAAACCACTGCCATTTTGTTGCGTACCGTTGTAATTCGTCCAGTGAAGAAAATATATATTGCCCCAGCCAGTCATAACGCACTGTCCGGTTATAACGCTCGATATAGGCATTTTGCTGCGGTTTACCCGGCTAGATAAAATTTAGTTCAATGTCGTTGTTTTTAGCCCATTGCATCAACTCGCTACTCGTATATTCCGGACCATTGTCACAACGTATTGAAACCGGTTTCCCTCGCCACTCAATCAGACGCTCCAGTGTTTGCTTTACCCGAACCGACGGTAACGAGAAGTCCACTTCTATTGCCAGTGCCTCACGGTTAAAATCATCAATGATGTTCAATAACCGGATTGAGCGGCCATCTGCTAGCTGGTCATGCATAAAGTCCATCGACCCGCTTTCATTGCTTTGTTCCGGTACCTTCGACGGCGCCGGCTCTTCCCGTTTCAATCTTTTTTTCGGCTTAATGCGTATATTTAACGAAAGCTCACAGTAAATCCGGTATACCCTTTTAGGGTTCCAGCCGAAGCCCTTTACATTGCGGCGGTACAGATAGCACAGGCCAAAACCCCAGTTTCGCTGACTATCGGTAATGCGCAATAACCAGTCGGCAATTTGCTGATTTTCCTCATCAAATTTTGGCACATAGCGGTAACAACTTTCACTGACCGAAAATATCTGACAGGCAAAACGAATACTGATGTGCCTGTTTTCCACTGCCGCTTTTGCCATCTGCCGACGCTGAGATGGCTTTACCACTTTTTTTGCATGGCTTCCTGAATGATTTCAGCCTTAAGCCGTTCTTCCGCATACATCTTTTTGAGGCGGCGGTTCTCATCTTCCAGTTCTTTCAGGCGAGTCATAAGGGACGCATCCATTCCGCCGAATTTAGCCCGCCACTTATAAAAACTGGCGCTGCTGATGCCATGCTCGCGGCACAGTTCAGGCACAGGCGTTCCTGCTTCGGCCTGTTTGAGGATGGCGATGATCTGACTGTCGGTAAAGCGTGATTTTTTCATAGCGAATCTCCTGCGTTCAGATTACGAGAAAATTCTACTTATGAACACTCCGCTTTTTCGGGGGGATTACCTGTTCAGGACGTTGTCTGAAGTACGCGTACTAGCAGAAGACTGGCGCACAGAATATAACGAGGTACGCCCGCATAGCTCACTGGAGGATATGCGACCTGTAGTGGTCAACAAAAACTGGCCACGGCTTTAGCGTTTTCCCAGAACAATCGTTCTGATTCATTCGGCGTCAAACCACCGTTGTATTGATGAGGTCTGAGCTGGCTGTAATATCCTGTTATGTAATTCGTTATCGCTGTGCTGGCCTCGCTAAAATTAGCATATCCATTATCCGGCACCCACTCTGTTTTCTGGCTTCTGAAAAACCGTTCCATTGGACTGTTGACGCTCCTATGTCAACGGCCGAAGTTGGACTCGCCCCAAATCAGTTAAAATAAGCGGATAAAGCTCTCGAACGATGTAGCGTTTAAGGCAACGTAAAATCTCTTTTGTCGACAGTCCTTCCCCTGTTCGACGCTGCACATAGACTTTGGTGCGCGGAGCGCTTCTCATGCGTACCAAGGCGATTGTCCACAGCGCATTATTCGCCTCACGTGAACCACCGCGATTCAGGCGATGCCTGATGGTTTTACCTGAGGATGCCGGCAACGGATTTACACCGCAAAGTGACGCAAGTGCAGCTTCGTTTTTTAACCGCTCAGGATTATCACTTGCTACCGCCAGCAAGATGGCCGCGGTTTGGGGACCAACCCCAAACTGTCTTCGTAAACTTCCGGCATATTCACGAGTTAAATTATCTAATAACTCATCCAGTTGCGAGAGTTCTTCCGCAAGTGATATCCATCGTTTAGCTAGACTTTGAAGTGTGCAACTAAGAGCCAGGAGTAGTGGAGATCTTTTAGCAGATTCATAACTCATACATGCAGTAACGCATTCGTGTGGTTTTGATTTCCACAGCCTGTCACGTATATCTTGAGGGGCGCTTACCAATAGTGCGCGCAGCTGATTGATTGCCTGAGTTTTCGCCTTAACAGCACTACGGCGTGCAACACTGATGATCCGCAACGCTTCGCAGGCACCGGATTGCAATTTGGGAACGGCTTTGGCACGCCCGGAAAGGACTGTTCTGGCGGCATTCGCTGCATCAAGAGGATCAGATTTTCCCTCCAGACGGCGTTTAGAACGGTCAGGCCGATTGATTTCAAGGACGTCGAGCCCTTTTTTAATGAGAAAGCGGGTCAGTCCTGCGCCATAAGTGCCGGTTCCTTCTATTCCTGCACGCTCCACCGAGCCAAAAGAGAGTACCCAGTCGAACAGTTCCTCATAGCCGGCCTTGTTAGTCTGTATAACTTTCGTTCCGAGCAACTTTCCGTCGTAGCTGAGAACCGCATCAACGTGAATATCCAGATGCGTATCGACACCTAAAATTACAGAGTCATTGAATGAAGGATGATTTTTCATGGCTTACCCCTGTCAGCATGGAATAGCCATCCCCATTGCAGGACAGGACACTCAAGTTGCAGCACAAGGCTCCTATCAGGTCACAAACTCTGGGCCCGGCTATGCACGGGAAATACCTGAATCGGACGACAGGTCAACACAAAGGCAGTTCAGCCAATCCCAGCACGGGTCAGTCCGATCCGGTATTCAGGAGTATAGTAAACTGAGTATCCCAACAATTTCCCCGACGACTCAGGCTTTGCTTTCTCTGATATCTCCACAGTAACTGCCTGAAATTCCTGCTGGTATAGTGGCTACCTTGATCCGAGTGATACAGCAAGTTAGCTGGTTTCCCTCGCGTTTCCCAGGCCATGGACAGCGCTTTCCCTGTCAGTGCAGAGTCCGGGAAAAATGACATCGCCCAGCCAACCGGTTTACGGGAAAACAGATCAAGCACGACAGCTAAATAAGCCCAACGTTTACCTGTCCAGATATACGTGACGTCTCCGCACCACACCTGATTGGGCTCTGTTACAGCAAACTGGCGTTCCAGGTAGTTGGGGAGCTCAACATGTTCCTTAGACGCCTTCTTATATCGATCGCCGGGTTGCTGACAGCTGATGAGATTGAGCTCTTTCATCAACTTTGTTGCCCGCCAGCGGCTCAGTTTTACGCCTTTCGTGGTGACCATGGCAGTGATATGACGTGCGCCTGCAGAACCATTACTCTCGCGATAACTTTCACGAACAAGGCTGAGTAATTCCACCCTTGTAGCATCAGGTTTCTTTGGCTGCCGCCAGTATTTATAACTACTACGATGAACCCCAAACACATTGCACATGACGGCAACAGGAAACCGCGCCCTGAGTTTCTCAACTCATGAGAACTGTTCAGGGAATCTGGCATCAAGAGCGCGGTAGCCTTTTTTAATATATCTCTTTCCATTTCAACGCGTTGCAGTCTCTTTTTCAGTTTGCGTATTTCAATTTGCTCAGGTGTCATCGGCGATGCTGTAGGTGATTTTCCCGCTCGCTCTTCTTTCAACGGCCGGACCCACTTATCCATCGTGGATTTACCGACATTCATTGCCGTGGCAGCAGCGGCGACGGTGTAGTTCTGATCAAGAACAAGCTGGGCAGCTTCAAGGCGAAACTCGGGGCTAAAATTACGGCTGTTACGTCCGGTATAATGTCACCTGTTTTTGACTATGAGGCAATGATATCACCGCTATACAGGTGGCCAAATTCAGTGTGCCACTACATACTGAGCGAAAGCAAGCGACTGAAGCTGTATGAGTTCAGCCATGCTCTGAGGCAGTTAATACAGTCTTGCCTCGAACCCGGTGTAACAGAGCTACTGACATTAATCTGCTGGTATAACCTGCTTGATGGGAGCAGCCTGGATGATCTGCCTCAACTGACGAATAAACCCTCCTCCGGCATCGACGATTACATTCATCACTGGAAGAAGAACCACCCGATTGTGTTTACGCATATTGAGGATTATGTGTTCTTTTCCTGTTTCAGTAACTGGTTGGCTTACCGTTAGTTCTACTTGGCGTCTATTACAGGCAACATTCAAAATCACGTTCAATCGTTATAACCGATCAATATAATAAAATTGATCTGTATAAACGATCACAAAAATCATTTCAATTAGCCGATAATAGCTTTTATCAAAATACCGTCTTACCGTTCGCTGTTAAAAAGCGGATGGGATCCTGTCAGCAATACGGCAACAGATAAAATAAAAAAATAGCGTTAAGCGACACGGAATGTCGCGCGATGACCGGAATATAGCGTTGAAGACATTATTTATCGCTATACAAAGGAATCCCGTATGAAAGAACTTATCTATTTCTCAATTGGTCTGGTTGTTGGCGCAGTAATAATAAAAAACCGCTATGCCACCGATGAATTGAAAAAGGAATTGGAGCGCGAACGCGCCCGTAGCGACTACGCAGACGCGGTTAAAGCGTAAACACACAGTAAATATTATCAGGCCGATTGAGAGGGACACGATGTCCGATCCCAAAGACAGATTATTCAGACACTTGACGCTTCTTCGCCTGATCCCTCGTGAGCCGAAAAGCATCTCTACTCTCGAATTACTGGAAAAGATTAAAGAACAACAGTTTGAAGTCGACTTACGTACGTTACAGCGGGATCTTGTCGGCATCAGCCTGTATTTCCCGCTGCTGTGTGACGAAAACCGACGTCCTTATCATTGGAGTTTTCTCAAGGATACGCCGCAGTTCGATTTACCGACACTGGATACGCCTACCGCGCTGGCTTTCGTCTTTGCGGAGAACTATCTGGAAAAACTGTTGCCACCCAGTGTGTTATCGCGGCTGAAGCCCCATTTTTCCATGGCTCAGCAGCGGTTACAGGGGATGACACATAACAATCTGGCGCTGTGGGCAGAGCGCGTGCGTGCATTACCTAATGGCAAAACGCTGCATCCCGCCGACGTGAATGCAGAGGTTTGGGAGCAGGTGTCCACCGTACTGATGGAGCAGCGCCAGCTACAGATTGTTTATCTCAGCCGCAGCAAAGGCGAGTCCAAACGTTTACGCATCCACCCTGCCGGATTGGTGGCACGACACTCCGTAAGTTACCTGATTGGCACCGTCGATGGTTATAACGATTTACGCCATTTTGCCTTGCATCGCATCCAGCAGGCCACGTTGCTGGAAGAGCCTGCCAGCCAGCAGGACGGTTTTGATATAGACCGTTACATCAAGTCCGGTGCGTTCTCCTCGCGACAGCGTGAACAAGAGGTGGAGTTGGTTGCCGATATCCATCCGCAAACCGCCTGGCTGTTACGAGAAACGCCACTTAGCCACCAGCAAAGCCTGGAGCCAGTGCCGGACAGCGACTGGTATCGACTTCACGCCCGCGTCCCGCAGGATCAAGAAACACTGTGGTGGATCTTTGGACTGAACGACAACATCCGGGTGTATGAACCCGATGTGTGGGCGCAGGAGATTAAGAAAAGGGTAGAGAGGCTGAGGCAAATGTATAAAGAACAGGCATGCGGTGCATGAACAAAAGAGTCAGTAAACCCATCTACTTCGGAGGTTGTTATGAACAACAGTGATAGCGACACGCCATCTTCCTTCAGGGACGATGACAGTCATCATCGCAACGACGAAATACAGCAGGATAATTTTCGCACCGCAACCGCACTGGCGAGTGACGAAGTGGTGCAGCGCTTTGGCAGCGCCAGCGCCGAGTATCTGAAAGGGTATCGCGGCATCGATAATGAGACCGGTCAACGGTTTGCTAAAGGTCTGGCTGATGTGGCGAAACACAAAGTCCATCCCGATTATGCCGCACAAAATATCAAACAACAGGCAGGCTTCTCCGCAGAGATCGCAGCAACCAGCCGCGACAATACTGAAGCCATTATTCATCGTCATTCCGTGCGTACAGTACGCAGCGACGATCTGCCGGAATATGGCAAAAATCATAACGTTGTGGATCGCGTACAGCTACTCGACGGCACGATTATTGACGGCTCACAAAGACAGATGAAATTTGTCGGTAACCGCAATAAACTCTTCAGCAAAATTGCAGAAGAAGACGGAAAATTCGCACGTTATCGTGGCGTCAAACTTGAGCTACCGTCAGAACAATTTGAAGGTGCAGAGATATTTTGCCGTCAGAAATCCCAGGAGCTTTGCGATCAGGCCAATGAAGTTGAAGCACGCGGTAAGCAGGATGTTGCTGCAAAACTCCGCCGCGAAGCCGATAACTACGACCAGCTTGCCGACAATGTATCTGACAGCGGCCTGACCACCGAACAAGCTATTTATTACCGTCAACACCCTAAACTGGCTACTGCAATGGATATTGCACGCACCTGCCACCGGGCCGGTATCGAAGGTGCCAAATATGGTGCAGCGATTGGGGTAGCCATCTCGTTATTAACCAACGCATTCAACGTGGCGCAACGCGATAAATCGTTGGGTGATGCCGTGCAGGCTGTGGCCAGCGATACCACCAAGGCGGCGGCACTGGGCTACAGCACCGCCTTTGCGGGCTCAGCCCTTAAAGCCAGCCTGCAACAATCCGAAAAACAAACATTACGCGCCCTTGCAGGCACCAGCGTCCCGGCACTGGCCGTCAATATTTGCTTGTCTCTCGGTATTTCCGTCAAACGCTACGTCAACGACGAAATCAGCGAAGTTGAATTCCTCAACGAAGTCGGGGAAAAAGGGGCAGGCATGCTTTCCAGCGGCATGATGGCCGCGCTTGGACAACTCGCCATTCCTATTCCTGTTGTCGGTGCGGCTATCGGCGGGATGATTGGCTACACGCTTTCTTCCCTGTTCTACCAAAGCGCGTTGGACGCAGCGCGGGGAGTCGCGCTTTCACGAGAAAGATTACAACATATCCGTGCCATCCAAACCGTTGCTCGTGCCCGTATAGCGGAAGAACAAGCCATGCTGGATGAGTTTACCCACCGGGAAATGCCGCAATTACACCGAGAGACAGAACATCTGTTTAAAGCCGTCGCAACTGGCGCTCATGACATTGATAGCCTGACGCTTGCCATTAATGACTATGCCACGCTGTTAGGTAAACAACTGCAATTTCATACGATATCGGAGTTCGAGGCATTTATGGACTCAGACCGCCCTTTGACGCTGTAAGAGAAAAATCAGGATACATATGCTCATTAAATTATTGCCGGATAGTGAAAAAACGCTTCTCCTTGATCTCGCCACACTGTTGGCGCTTTCTGATAAGCCGTTGCTGTGGGACGGTAAAACCACGGATGAGTTGAGAACCGATTACAATCTTAATGCTCTGTCTATTCAGCTCGGGGCGTTGGAAAAAGAATTGTTGTCCGAACTGGAACAATCCATCAAAACATTCGAATTACCGATAATGGGGGCGCCTACTGCGTTAATCGAAAGCAAGCTCACCGAAAAGCTGAAAAATTTTCCGCTGCTTAAAATAGACGCGGTGGAAACCCGAGTGCAAGCCGCCAGCGCGGTTTTAAAAACATTGCTTAAAGATAAACGATCTGACGATCCCAGTATTCCGAAAATCATTCTTCTGCAACTTATTTTGATCGCACTGCGCGATGGCCATATTTCCAATATTGAATGGTTATTGCTTAAGGAAATCCAACTGCACTATCAACTACAGGATTTTATCTTTAAAGACCTGTTGGAGCGTGCCGAAGCACTGAATAGTGAAATAAGTAAAACCCTTGCCCTCGTTCTTGAATAAAGGAGATAGATTATGCCCATTCCAATTATTGTTGGTACCGTAGCCGCAGCGGCGGGTTTATACGGTGTCGCTAAAGGTGCCATCGGTGTTAAAGATCACCTGAATGCTAAAAATATTAACGGCAGCGCCCAAACTATAGTGGACGAGACCAACCAGAACGTTAATAGCCACCGCCAATCTACCAACCACGCCATCGAAGATTATGGTCAGCGCAAATTGCGAGCATTTAATGGCGCGATTAGCGACTTTATCGAAACCTTTGGCCGCTTAAAGAATGTCAATCTGGTCGAAAGTCCGGAATTGGAAAAGCTGAATGCCGGTGATTTTTCAACCACAACGCTGACAGCCTTGCAGCAGGACTATCAGATGCTCAAAGATGCCGGTCTGGGTCTTGGTGCCGGTATGGGCAGCGGTGCAGCGCTCGCTTTCGGTGCCTACAACGGCACAATGCTGCTGGCAACGGCCAGCACCGGCACCGCCATATCCTCTCTTTCAGGTGCCGCAGCAACCAATGCGACCCTGGCATGGCTAGGCGGCGGCACGCTGGCCACGGGTGGTTACGGTATGGCGGGCGGCATGATGGTGCTGGGTGGAATTGTCGCCGGTCCGGCGCTGGCAATTTTCGGCCATATTCTGGGGAATAAAGCTGAAGAAGCGTTAAACAACGCATACAGCAATATGGAGCAAGCAAGAACCATTAACGCTCAGGGTATAGTGATAGTGGAAAAACTCCAGGCCATTGAGCAAGTCACGACGCTGGCAAACAAAACGTTCAGCCTAGCCAGTGGCCGCCTGCGCGGTGCCGTGCGTCAGATGAAAGAAGCCATTGCCATTCACGGAGAAGATTTCCCCTTATTTCCTCAGGAAAGTAAGGAGGCCGTTTTCCTCTCAGTCAAATATGCCCAGCTAGTTAAGGCCATGATTGATACGCCTATCCTCGATCAGGACGGTAATCTGGTGCTCTCTACAGAAAAACGTGTTTTGGATATTTCAGCCGTTGCCAGCGGAAAAAAATCGACTCTGGATACACCGGCAGCCTAATACTCACAAAAGGCTCGCGGTAATAAGCGAGCCTGACCGGTGAAATGATGACGCACTGTAACGAGAACGCCTTTCCCTGCACGCAGTGCGGGCTGTGCTGCCAGCGCGTTAATCTGGCACAGGAAACCCGTTATCTCGATCGGGGAGACGGGACTTGCCGACATTATGACCCAGAGAGTAAAGGATGCCGTATTTACCACCAACGCCCGGCGATTTGCCGAGTGGATTTACAATATCAACTCAACTATATCCACCTTTATTCATGGGAAGAATTTGTGGCGTTAAATTTGTCAGTTTGCAGGCAATTAAATAATGAAAAAGGCTAATCCTTGATAAATACACACTGAATATCATTATGACGATACTTTCAGATAAAACGACACAGAATGTCGCGTGAAGGTTGAAATATAGATTATTCAAGATATCACAACCAAAAAATATAAAAGATCACATGTACACAATAGCAATTCGCCATACCGTTCTGGTCGACGGTAAGAAAGTAACCCAGTCGCTCTCTGAGGTGCGCCATGGTTTCGCTTAATAAAAATTATTTAACGATATTGAATCAACAGGGTAAATCGGCTACCCAATTGAGCCAGGCGATTGAACGGCTTTCATCGGGTATGCGCATCAATGGCGCGAAGGATGATGCCGCCGATCAGGCTATTGCCAATCGGATGACCACCAATCTGAATGCCAACAGCGTCATCACCAACGGCATGAAAGACGGTCTCAGCCTGATGCAAACGGCCGAGAGCGGGCTAAATGCCATCAATAACCTGATACAACGCGCCAGGCAACTCGCGGTGCAGGCGGCAAACGGCACGCTGTCCGATACCGATCAGACCAGCCTGAATGGTGAATATCAGCAGATTAGGGAAGAAATCGACCTCATCGCTTCCTCGACACAAATCTTTGGTCGCTACCCGTTGGCACCCACTGAGCCGGGTCCTCAGCCGGTCAAGCTGGGCGATACCCTGCCGCTGGCTGAAAAATTTCCCGATGCCAATACCCAGTATCAATTCCCTTCAGGTGTGGTTTCGCTGGCTTACATTCCTGCTGGCGCAAAAAATATCACTATTACCATCGACTCATTAGGTGCCGATGACGATATCCAGCTCTTTACACGGGACGGTAAACACCTTGCCGGTACGCCCGCAGAAGGCACAGATGCCGATATCGTCTGGTCAAAAAATGGCGTAACGGATGAAAGCGCCATGAATACCAACGTGATTACGCAAAATAACGGTTTTTTATCTAGCGCTACCTACTCGGCAGATTCACTGCTTCAAGCCGGGGAATACAATATAAACACAGGGGCGCAGACCACTTATCAGGGCATGACCATCACCTACAGTGGTGATGGTGACCGCTTTGAAGATGCCAACACCGGGGGATTTAACGATGGGAATGTGGGCGCAGCAAACTGGCTGGAAAAAATTCACATTGATGAGGTGACGGAAGATCTGATTGTCATTGTGGTTGGCAGCGGTGTGTTTACTAGCAACGCAAGCTGGGATGAACTTCCCACACCGACAGAGCCAGCCCCGCCGTTGCCGCCCTCAGTGCCGATCAGCAAAGAAACGACGTTTGTCGTCGGGGCGAATTTTGGTGATGAATTGCAAACGGTCACCATCAGCCCAACGCCCGCAGACAGCCAGTCATTGGGGCTTTCCGCTGTCACGCTGGGTACACCTGAACAGGCCTGTGCGGCATTAGCTACGTTCGATGATGCGCTGAAAAAACTGGACGGTTACCGCAGTGGATACGGCAGCCAGATGAACCGATTTGAATCCATCACTACCGTACTGTCACAGGAGAAGGTTGCCACCGCTACCGCCCGCTCACGCATATTGGATGCGGATTACGCCATTGAGGTTTCCGCAATGACAAAATCCCAGATCCTACAGCAGGCATCGATGGCCGTCTTGTCCCAAGCCAATCAGCAGTCAGGAAACGTATTAAAGCTGTTACAGGGATGATGCGCCGTCAGGAGTACCACTTTGCTATTTTTCTACTGAATCACTATCGTCATGAGCATTGAAATATTCAGCCGCTGCCCTTTCACCAAGGCAGCGTTTACCTGTCTGGGAAATAGGGATAGCGGTAATGTACCCATCACTGTTGTTGATATTGAACACGGTATCGACATGGCGCTATTAACCCACATCATTACCACTGAACACTGGACATTCATCATTATTCTCAACAACCGCAAACATGCACCGGTGATGGTGGCTAAAAAGGTATTGCTGTTATCAAAGCACGCACCGATGAGCACGATTAAAAAAGTGATCTCTGCCCTGTCATCATTCAGGGAAATAAAAGGCAAGACGATATCGTTATCACCGAATGAGAAGATATTCTTCGGCTATTGGCTGGACGGAATAGCAATAAAAACCATCGCAAAAAAGATGGTAATAACGCATAAAACGAGCCTGTCCGTAATTCTGTGTAACTGCCATCGTATTAAAGGTGAGCGCTCAGGCGGTCACCGAACTCAATAATAA
>NZ_JAMPJU010000015.1 GCF_025840185.1 Brenneria izbisi | reverse complement strand
TTGGCGATTGATCAGATCGCACAATTCGGACTGAGTTCCCTTCAGGTGATCTACTATTTTGCGAAGTTATTTAGTATATGGCGCCAAATGGCGATGATAAAAACAACGGTAGTAAAGGTTCGCCCTGGAAAAGCATTGACCGGGCGCAAAGGACGTTGAAAGCCGGTGACCGTTTGTGGATCCGCGGCGGGAAATATGTCTTCACCAAGGGGCTGAATGTTTGTAAGACGCAGACTGATACAGTAAATACCATTACATTAAGTAAAAGTGGCGCGGCGAATAAACGGATTGAGTATTGGGCTTATAATAGAGAAGTACCCGTATTTGATTTTAGTCAGATGCGGGATGATTGCCGGGTTAAAGGATTCAATGTCGTGGCAAACTGGATTTCGTTGAAGGGGCTTGAAATTACGGGCGTTCCACAGCGAAATAAGCGTAACCATGAATCATGGGGCGTATGGATAAAAGGCAGTAATAATATTTTTGAACGGCCTAATATTCACCATATTATGGGGGCCGAACTTTTTTTTTGCAGAATGGCGCGAATAATCTGTTCCTTAATTCCGATTCTCACCATAATTATGATCCACTGACGTCGAATGGCGCAGGCCAAAGCGCCGATGGTTTTGGCGCTCATATTTCTGCTAATCAACCGGGGAATATTTTCCGCGGCTGTCGCGCATGGTCAAATTCGGATGACGGATTCGATCTGATTAATGCTTATTCCCCGGTGGTTATTGAGAATTCCTGGGCCTGGTCACATGGTTATCTGCCGGGCACCACCACCTCGTTAGCCGCAGGTAATGGCAACGGCTTTAAAATAGGCGGATACGGCGGCATATATGTCAAAAATGCGGTTAGTCATACGGTGCGTAATTCCGTTGCATTTCGGAATAAGGCGGCGGGTTTCTATGCTAACCACCATCCCGTTGCGAATGTTTTTTCAATAATACGGGGTTTAAAAACAATCCGAACTTCAATTTACGTGGCATTAACGCCAGGGGCCAGGCGATTGGGCTTGGAACATTGCGTAACAACATTTCTTATGGCGGCAAATCACTCTCTTATTCTAAGGGTGCTAACATGAGATATAACTCATGGGATCTGAACATCAAGGTATCAGATGCCGATTTTGAGAGCGTCTCGGTTAGCAGGTGGGATGCGCCGCGGCAAGCCAATGGCAGCTTGCCTGTACTGAAAAATTTGCATCTGGCTGCTGGTAGCGCATTGATTAATAAAGGGGGCAACGTGAGAATACCTTATAAAGGTGCAGCGCCGGATCTGGGCGCATTCGAACGCGAATAAGTTGTTTGCGCACGCTTTTCTGCGCGTAATGTCTGATGGCGGACGACAATTATCCGGCTTCAGTTTACGTTCGGGAAAGTGTTTTCCATCGGCTTTGCCCGCCCGACCTGAGTACCACTGATCTGGTTTTATTTGATCTGCATTGGGGAAATTGTCATCCGCTGACCGCATCATGACAACCGGGTCGCTTCTGCTCAGTCGAGGGTTTGCCGTTTATGGAACAGTTGAAAGCGGAATTAAGTGCGGTATTAGGGGAAAGCCTGAGCCGTCTTGAACGTATTAGCGAGCAACCCTATGCGGATTTATATGCTTTGTACGATAAGGAAGGTCATGCTATTCCTTTACTCGCTAAAAGTTATATATGTCAGGGGGTTGCTCAGCAGGAAGCGTATAAGTTGTCCATGCTGGCGCGTGAAGGCGATGTTCGTCTGCCTACGGTATACGGTTTGGTCATTACCCAGCAAGCGCCTTATAAAGAACTGCTGCTGATCGAGCGCCTGCGCGGGGTGTCGGTTGAAGCGCCGACCCGTACTGCACAGCGCTGGGCGTTGCTGATGGATCAAATTGTGGAGAATGTGCTGGCCTGGCATCGTATTGATAGCCATGGCTGTGTCGGCTCTGTTGATAGCACTCAGGAAAACGAGTGGGTTAGCTGGTATAAGCAACGTCTGGAAGTGTTGTGGTCCACTCTGCTCAATATTACCGCGCCGCTGTTAACACAAGCCGATCGCAGCCTGCTGTATCGTTCCCGTCAGGAATTACCCGCGTTATTTGATGATTTTCATGACAGTTGTGTGTTGGTACACGGCAATCTCTCGTTACGTAGTATGTTGAAGGATGCTCGCACCGATCAATTACTGGCGATGATTAATCCAGGAATGATGCTTTGGGCGCCCAGAGAGTATGAGCTTTTCCGGCTTTGTGAGTCAGGGATGCCGCAACAGTTGTTATATCACTACCTGAAGAAAGCGCCGGTGGCGGAATCCTTTGTGTACCGGCGCTGGTTGTATGTCATCTGGGAAGCGGTTTCCCGCTACATCCACACCGGACAACTGGATCGGCAACTTTTCGATATCGCATCACGTGAGCTTGCGCCCTGGCTTGAGTAGCTATTGCGCTGGTGTTGTTTGCGTTCCTTTCAGGCGTTGCCAGATTCGCCCCAGGGTTTCATACCAGGCCCGTTCGCTATGAGAGAGGTAATAGGCTGATGGGAAGATTTTTTCCCACGGGTTAAGGGCGGTGGTGATGGCTAACTGGTTAGCTGGCGCAGGCATGGGATTAAGTCCCGCCGCCTGGAAAAATTGCATGGCGCGCGGTAAATGATTTGCCGAGGTGACCAGCCAGAACGGTTGCGAACCGACGATTTTCGCGGTGCCGGCCGCTTCCTCTTCCGTATCCCTTGCGGTATCCACCAGCAGAATATCCTGTGGCGGTACTCCCAGACTTTCGGCAACCAGCGCCGCGGTTTTAGCGCTGCTGAGCGGATTCCCGCGCGCTGCCGCACCGGTGAAAATCATTTTTGCCCCAGGATTGGCATGATAGAGACGAATTCCTTCGGTGACGCGCGGCAGGCTGTTGCTGATGAGGTTGGAACTGGGCGCCCAGTCAGGGTTATAGGTATAGCCGCCGCCCAGCACCACGATATAATCGGCCTGAGATCGATCGGCTTGCCAGGTAGGATAGCGTGTTTCCAGCGGCAGCAGCAGGCGATCGGCAATCGGCTGGATGCTGATCAACATCAGGATAAGCCAGCTTGCCAGAATCAGCGTTTTGCCAGTGCGTTGGCGACGGGTGAACCACAGCAGCAGTAAGCCGACGCCCATCACCAACAACAGCAATGGAAGGGGCTGCAACAGGCCGCCGACAAATTTTTTTAGCGCGAAAAGCATAAAATGGCATTCCTTTTGGGTGAAAAAACCGCAACCGGGCAGATATTATGCGGTAAGACGATTTATTCTAAGTCAGCCTGTGCGAAAATGGCAGGTCAAAGCATCCGCGCTGCTATATTGCCGGGCGCTCTTTATTTGCCCTGAATACTAATGCGGGACCATTAATGCGGAACCATAGAGCCATGCAGGATCGCAACTTTAACGACATCGCAGAAAAATTTGCCCAGAACATTTATGGCACAACCAAAGGTACACTGCGACAAGCGGTTTTATGGCAGGATCTGGCAGGTCTGCTCGACCGGTTTTCGGCACGGCCATTGAATATTCTGGATGCGGGCGGCGGCGAGGGGCATATGGCCTGCCGTCTGGCAGCTTTAGGACATCAGGTCTTGTTGTGCGATTTATCAGATGAGATGATTCAGCGCGCTAAACAGGCGGCGTCCACACAAAATGTGATCCACAATATGCGTTTCGTACAAAGCGCCGCGCAGGATATCGCGCAATATATGGAAAGGCCCGCCGATCTGATATTGTTTCATGCGGTGCTGGAATGGGTGGCGCAGCCGAGGCAGGCGCTGGAAAAACTGAATGAGTGTCTGTCGCCGGGGGGCGCATTATCCCTGATGTTTTATAACCAACACGGTTTGCTGATGCGCAATATGGTGTTGGGTAATTTTGCCTATGTGCAGGCCGGAATGCCCAAGCGTAAGCGACGGTCATTGTCACCGGATCATCCGCTGGAGCCTCAGCAGGTTTACGGGTGGCTTGAAGCGATGGGGCTGTCGATCAGCGGTAAAACCGGCGTCCGGGTATTTCACGATTATTTGCAGAATAAACAGCAACAACGTGATAATTTTGCTGAGATTCTTGAGCTTGAACAGCGTTATTGCCGGCAGGAACCCTTCGTCAGTTTGGGTCGTTATATCCATGTCATGGCGCATAAACCCCATTTGAAGGATGCATTATGAGTGATTTTTCCCAGACTGTACCCGAACTGGTCGCCTGGGCACGAAAAAATGATTTTTCCCTTTCCCTTCCCACTGAGCGGCTGGCCTTTTTACTGGCGATAGCCACGCTCAATGGCGAACGGATGGATGGTGAAATGAGCGAAGGCGAACTGGTTGATGCGTTTCGCCATGTCAGTCAGGGATTTGAACAAACGAATGAAACCATTACGGTTCGTGCCAATAACGCTATCAACGATTTGGTGCGCCAGCGATTGCTCAACCGCTTTACCAGCGAACAGGCGGAAGGCCATGCCATCTATCGGCTGACGCCGCTGGGCATCGGCATCACCGACTACTATATTCGGCAGCGAGAGTTTTCCGCGCTGCGCCTTTCCATGCAGCTTTCGATTGTGGCTCAGGAGCTCAGCCGGGCGGCGGATGCGGCGCAAGAGGGCGGCGATGCGTTTCATTGGCATCGCAATGTGTTCGCGCCGTTGAAATACTCGGTCGCGGAAATTTTTGACAGTATCGATTTATCCCAGCGCGTAATGGATGAGCAACAACAGGGCGTGAAAGAGGATATTGCCGCGCTGTTGAATCAGGACTGGCGAGCGGCGATCAGCAGTTGCGAACAGTTGCTGACGGAAACCTCAAGCACTTTGCGTGAGTTGCAGGATACGCTGGAGGCCGCGGGTGACAAGCTTCAGGCCAGCCTGCTGAGTATTCAGGACGCAATCCTCAATAATCCCCACAATCTGGAGTTTGTCGATAAGCTGGTCTTTGATCTGCAAGGCAAACTTGATCGCATTGTCAGTTGGGGCCAGCAAACCATTGATTTATGGATTGGCTATGATCGGCATGTGCATAAATTTATCCGTACCGCCATTGATATGGATAAAAACCGGGTATTCGCCCAACGCCTGCGTCAGTCGCTGCAAAGCTATTTTGACCACCCCTGGGCGCTCACCTTCGCCAATGCCGATCGCCTGCTGGATATGCGCGATGAAGAGTTGACGTTGCGCAGCGACGAGGTGACCGGGGAATTGCCGCCCGATCTGGAATATGAAGAATTCAGTGAAATACGCGAGCAGTTGATTGCGTTGGTCGAACAGTCGTTACAGAAATATAAAGAGCAGCAAATACCGCTTAATTTAAGCGATGTGATGCGCGATTATCTTGCGCAGTATCCTCGTTACCAGCACTTTGATGTTGCCCGAATCGTGGTCGACCAGGCGGTGCGTCTGGGCGTGGCCGAAGCAGATTTCACCGGATTGCCTGCATTGTGGCAGGTAATCAATGATTACGGAGCCAAGGTACAGGCCCATGTCATCGACAAATATTGAACATATCATGCCAGCCAGACTGGTCACGGCGCTGTCGAATATGCTGTTTCCCACGCTGGACAGTCAGCTACGCTCAGGCCGTCATATCGGCATTGAAGAGTTGGAAAACCATGCGTTCCTGATGGATTTTCAGGAAGAACTGGAAACGTTTTACAGCCGCTATAACGTCGAACTGATCCGTGCGCCGGAAGGTTTCTTCTATCTGCGTCCGCGATCCACCACATTAATTCCGCGTTCGGTGCTGTCCGAACTGGATATGATGGTGGGGAAAATTCTGTGCTATCTCTACCTTAGCCCGGAGCGTTTGGCGCACGAGGGGATTTTCAGCCAGCAGGAATTGTATGAAGAGTTGCTCAGCCTGGCGGATGAAAACAAATTACTCAAGCTGGTTAATCAGCGTTCAACAGGTTCCGATCTGGATCGTCAGAAATTACAGGAAAAAGTAAGAACCTCGCTGAATCGCTTGCGAAGGCTGGGGATGATCTACTTTATGGGCAACGACGGCAGCAAGTTTCGTATCACCGAGTCGGTGTTCCGTTTCGGCGCCGATGTCCGCAGCGGCGATGACGCGCGCGAGGCGCAATTACGGATGATCCGTGATGGTGAAGCGATGCCGGTTGACGGCAACCTGTCACTGAAAGATGAAAGCGACGAAAATGATCGCACAGACGATACCCCGCCTGAGAGTATTGAGGATGAACAGGAATGATTGAACGCGGTAAATTTCGCTCACTGACGCTGGTCAACTGGAATGGTTTTTTCGCCCGCACGTTTGATCTGGATGAACTGGTCACCACGTTGTCGGGCGGTAATGGGGCCGGGAAATCCACCACAATGGCGGCGTTTATTACGGCTTTGATCCCCGATCTGACGTTGTTGCACTTCAGAAACACCACGGAAGCAGGCGCCACCAGTGGTTCCCGTGATAAAGGGTTGCACGGCAAATTGCGCGCCGGCGTATGTTATTCCACGCTGGATGTGGTCAATTCCCGTCATCAGCGCGTGCTGGTGGGGGTTCGTTTGCAGCAGGTCGCCGGACGTGATCGCAAAGTCGATATCAAACCGTTTACCATTCAGGGGCTGCCCACCTCAATGCAGCCAACGCAATTGCTGACCCAGACGGTGGGCGATCGTCAGGCGCGGGTGCTGTCCCTGGCGGAACTGAAAGAACGTGTTGAAGAGATGGAAGGCGTACAGTTCAAGCAGTTCAATTCCATTACCGATTACCACTCCCTGATGTTTGATCTGGGGGTGGTGCCGCGTCGTCTGCGTTCCGCCGCCGACCGCAGCAAGTTCTATCGTTTGATTGAAGCCTCGTTGTATGGCGGTATTTCCAGCGCCATTACCCGCTCATTGCGTGATTATCTGCTGCCGGAAAACAGCGGGGTGCGCAAGGCGTTTCAGGATATGGAAGCGGCGTTGCGTGAAAACCGCATGACGCTGGAAGCGATTCGCGTTACCCAGTCCGATCGTGATCTGTTCAAACATTTGATTTCCGAAGCGACATCCTATGTGGCCGCCGACTACATGCGTCATGCCAATGAACGCCGAATTCATCTGGATAGCGCGCTGGAACTGCGGCGCGACCTGTTCGGCAGCCGTAAGCAGCTTTCCGCCGAGCAATATCGTCATGTAGAAATGGCGCGTGAACTGGAAGAACAGAGCGGGGCGGAAAATGATCTGGAAACGGATTATCAGGCGGCCAGCGATCACCTGAATCTGGTGCAGACCGCGCTGCGTCAACAGGAAAAAATCGAGCGGTATAACGCGGATCTGGAAGAGCTTAGCTACCGTCTCGAAGAGCAAAATGAGATTGTTGAAGAAGCGCGCGAACAGCAGACGGAAAATGAAGCGCGCGCCGATGCCGCCGAGCAGGAAGTGGATGAACTGAAAAGCCAGTTGGCGGACTATCAGCAGGCGCTGGACGTACAGCAGACGCGTGCGATTCAGTATCAGCAGGCGCAACAAGCGCTGGAGCGCGCCCGCGCCTTATGTCAATTGCCGGATCTGACGGCGGATAACGCTGATGAATGGCTGGACAGTTATCAGGCGAAAGAGCAGGAAGCCACGGAAATGTTGCTGATGCTTGAGCAAAAGCTGAGCGTGGCCGATGCCGCGCATAGCCAGTTTGAGCAGGCATATGATTTGGTTTCCCGCATTGCCGGCGCGGTCAGTCGCAGCGAGGCCTGGCAGGTGGCGCGCGATTTGTTGCGCGAGAGTTCTTCCCAGCGCTATCAGGCCGAGCAGGTGCAACCGTTGCGGATGCGTTTATCGGAACTGGAGCAGCGTCTGCGTGAGCAGCAGGATGCCGAGCGCTTGTTGCAGGAGTTCAACAAACGCTACGGGCAGGATTGCCAACCGGAAGAACTGGATTCCCTGCAACAGGAACTGGATGCGCAGATCGAATCGTTGTCCTCGCTGGTAGCCGAGGCCGGCGAGCGTCGTATGGCGTTGCGCCAGGAACTGGAACAGATCCAGCAACGTATTCAGCAGTTGACCGCTCGCGCACCGGTGTGGCTGGCCGCGCAGGAAACGTTGACCCAACTGAGCGAGCAAAGCGGCGAAACATTCGCGGACGGTCGTCAGGTGACGGCGTTCATGCAGCAATTGCTGGAGCGCGAGCGCGAAACCACGGTGGAGCGCGATGAGATCGCGACGCGCAAACGCCAGATTGAAGCCCAGATCGAACGGCTGAGTCAGCCTGGCGGTTCGGAAGATCCGCGCCTGAATGCGTTGGCGGAGCGCTTTGGTGGCGTCCTGCTGTCAGAGATTTATGACGATGTCACGCTGGATGATGCGCCTTATTTTTCCGCGCTTTACGGCCCTTCGCGGCATGGGATTGTGGTCGCGGATCTGTCGCTGGTGCGGGAACAATTGGCGGGGCTGGAAGATTGCCCGGAAGACTTATATCTGATCGAAGGTGATCCGCAGTCGTTCGACGACAGCGTGTTTGCGGTGGAGGAACTGGAGCGCGCGGTGGTGGTGAAAGTCGCGGAGCGTCAGTGGCGCTATTCCCGTTTCCCGGAGGTGCCGCTGTTTGGGCGGGCGGCGCGTGAAATGCGGCTGGAAAGTCTGCGTGATGAGCGTGAAGCACTGGCGGAACAGTATGCGACCCTCTCGTTTGATGTGCAAAAGACGCAACGTTTACATCAATCGTTCAGCCGTTTTATCGGTACGCATCTGGCCGTCGCGTTTGACGACGACCCGGAAGCGGATATTCGCGACTTAACTTCCCGCCGTGGTGAGCTAGAGCGCGCTATCGCCAACTTTGATGGTGAAAATCAGCAGCAACGTCAGCAGTACGAACAGGCAAAAGAACTCAGCGCCATGCTGAACAAGTTGATCCCGCGCATCAGCCTGCTGGCCGATGACAGCCTGTATGATCGGGTTGAAGAAATTCGCGCGGAGTTAGAAGAAACCGAAGAGTCGGCGCGTTTTATTCAGCAACATGGCGCGACGTTGACAAAACTGGAGCCGATGATTTCGGTGCTACAAAACGATCCACAGCAGCATGAGCAGCTAACAGAAGACTATGCGCAGGCGCAGAATGCGCAGCGCCACGCCAAACAACAGGCATTTTCCCTTACGGAAGTGGTGCAGCGTCGGGCACATTTCAGCTACACCGATGCTGTCGGAATGCTGAGCGAAAACAGCGATTTGAACGACAAACTGCGTCAACGTCTGGAACAGGTGGAAGCCGAACGGACGAAAGCCCGTGAGCAACTGCGCCAGCATCAGTCACTGTTGACGCAATACAGTCAGTTGCAGGCTTCACTGAAAAGCGCCTATGACGCCAAACGCGACATGCTGAAAGAACTGACCCAGGAGCTTGAGGATATTGGCGTTCGCGCCGATCCTGATGCCGAATCGCGTGCTCGTCAGCGCCGCGACGAACTGCATGCCGCGTTGAGCGCCAATCGTTCGCGCCGTAATCAGTTGGAAAAACAACTCACGTTCTGCGAAGCGGAAATGGAAAGCCTGCAAAAGAAACTGCGTAAGCTGGAACGTGATTATCATCAGATGCGTGAGCAGGTGGTCAGCGCGAAAGCGGGTTGGTGCGCAGTGATGCGTCTGGTTAAAGATAACGGCGTGGAGCGTCGCTTGCATCGCCGTGAATTGGCCTACATGGATGGCGAAGCACTGCGCTCGATGTCGGATAAGGCATTGGGCGCCTTGCGTCTGGCGGTAGCGGATAACGAACATCTGCGTGATGTCCTGCGTCTTTCAGAAGATCCCAAGCGTCCTGAGCGTAAAATTCAGTTTTATATCGCGGTATACCAGCACCTGCGCGAACGTATCCGGCAGGATATCATCCGCACTGATGATCCGGTCGAAGCCATTGAACAGATGGAAATCGAGCTTAATCGTCTGACCGAAGAACTGACGGCGCGTGAACAAATGCTGGCAATCAGTTCACGCAGCGTGGCGAACATTATCCGCAAGACCATCCAGCGCGAACAGAACCGTATTCGGATGTTGAATCAGGGGCTGCAATCGGTGGCGTTTGGTCAGGTAAAAAGTGTGCGTCTGAACGTAAATGTGCGTGAAACGCATACCACGCTGTTGAATGTGTTGGCGGAACAACAAGAGATCCATCAGGATCTGTTCAACAGTAACCGGCTGACCTTTTCTGAGGCGCTGGCGAAGCTGTATCAACGGCTGAACCCGGAAATCGACATGGGCCAACGGACGCCGCAAACCATTGGCGAGGAACTGCTGGATTACCGTAACTATCTGGAAATGGAAGTTGAGGTTAACCGTGGCGCCGATGGCTGGTTACGTGCCGAAAGCGGCGCTTTGTCAACCGGGGAAGCGATTGGGACGGGAATGTCGATTCTGGTCATGGTGGTTCAGAGTTGGGAAGAAGAGTCCAAGCGGTTACGCGGCAAAGATATTTCGCCGTGTCGTTTACTGTTTCTGGATGAGGCGGCGCGCCTGGATGCTAAATCGATCGCGACCTTGTTCGAACTCTGTGATCGTCTGGAAATGCAGTTGATCATCGCCGCGCCGGAAAATATCAGCCCGGAAAAAGGCACGACATATAAGCTGGTGCGCAAGGTGCATCAAAACCATGAGCATGTGCATGTGGTGGGCTTACGTGGTTTTGCAAGCGACGCGCCGGAAATTGCTGAACGGGCTTCTTAGCATCTTTTTTGCCGATATTGGATGATAAAGCCGCTTTTTTAAGCGGCTTTACTTTTGGGGCGTGATTGAGATTGGCGTATCGATAATAAATAACTCGCCAGTCCAGTAAGATAATCGAGTGATGAGAGAAGCAAAATTATTTTTCTCTTTATATACTGATGAACAGACGGAGGAATTATTCCAGTCTGAAAGGGAATATTCGGCGTATTGAATATCACCACTTAAAATCATAATTTTTTCTTTGCAATAATTGAATTCGGTTATTTTATTTCCACTATCAAAACCGTTTGTCGTGGAAGAAATGAGTGTTAATGCGTACAGGGGATAACGGGATGTTGTTATATAAGCGAAAAATGCAGAGGCTACTGTGGAGCGCTGGTTATATTTGGGTATGTGGCCTGCTTCCTTCTTTTTCGGT
This sequence comes from Brenneria izbisi, assembly GCF_025840185.1. Lineage (GTDB taxonomy): Bacteria > Pseudomonadota > Gammaproteobacteria > Enterobacterales > Enterobacteriaceae > Brenneria > Brenneria izbisi. Next base: position 75,566 of record NZ_JAMPJU010000015.1, on the reverse strand, counting down.
ACTGGCAGCATTACCCCAGGCGGCTGTTGCACAAGGCAGCGGGACGGTTTCGACGGAGCCGGTTTTAACAGATCAAAGCAGGGCATCTTTATTGGCGGCATTGCCTAAATCGGTGACGCCGAAATATCTCTCCGAACTGTCATCATTATATGCTGTTCAGGCTATGCAACCCATGTGGGCCGATAGCCGCGCCGTGCAGCAATTTCAACAACAACTGGCCGAGTTAGCGATCGCCGGGGTTCAGCCTCAGTTTACCACTTGGATCACCTGGCTGACCGATCCGCAAATCACCGGTTTTGCTCGCGACATTGTATTATCCGATGCCATGCTGGGATATTTGCAGTTTGTTTCCGAGGTTGAGCGCAATGGCAATAGCTGGTTGTACAGCAGTGTGCCTTATCGTCTGCAATCCCCCTCGGCCAGCGTGGTGGATCAATGGCAACAGTCAGTGAGTTCAGGGAGCAGCGCGGCATATATCGCTTCTCTGGCGCCTCAGCATTCGCAATATGCCAAGATGCATGATGCGTTGAAAAATATGCTGATGGATAATCGCCCCTGGCCGAAATTAAATTCCACTGAAACACTGCGTCCTGAACAACAAAGTCAGGAATTAGCGGTACTGCGAGAAATATTGCAACGCACCGGCATGTTAACGGCGACACAAAATATTGCGCTGTTTAGTGATCCTTCGTCAAGCTCAGAGCAGGAAGCGACAATTGCTGACAACACCGCCATAAACCCGGAGAACCGTTATACCGGCGAACTGGTTGAGGCGGTCAAACGTTTCCAGCACTGGCAAGGGCTGGCGGCTGACGGCGTGATCGGTAAACGAACTCGCGACTGGCTGAATGTCTCACCACAGATGCGGGCAACATTGCTGGCGTTAAATATCCAGCGGTTGCGTTTGCTGCCGGACAATGTCAACACCGGCATCATGGTGAATATCCCCAATTATTCGCTGATTTACTATCAGGATGGCGCTGAACGATTGTCATCGCGGGTGATTGTGGGGCAACCTAAACGTAAAACGCCTTTGATGCGTAGCTCGCTCTATAATGTGGTGGTCAACCCGCCGTGGAATGTTCCCACTTCGCTGACGCGGCAGGATATTATTCCCAAGGTGATTCAGGACCCTGGTTATTTGCAGCGTCACGGTTACACTGTGCTGTCCGGTTGGAGTCAGGATTCGGAAGAGATTGATCCGTCAATGATTGAATGGCCGATGGTTTCGCCAGAGCGTTTTCCTTACCGTTTGCGTCAGGCGCCTGGCGCCAATAACTCGTTGGGACGCTATAAGTTCAATATGCCGAATTCAGAAGCCATTTATCTGCACGATACGCCGAATCATAATCTGTTTCAGCGTGATATCCGGGCGCTGAGTTCGGGATGTGTGCGCGTTAACAAGGCATCTGAACTGGCGGGGATGCTATTGCAGGATGCCGGCTGGAATAACGCGCGCATCTCTTCAACGCTGGATCAGGGCAATACCACCTATGTGCCGATGAAGCACCGTATCCCGGTCAGCTTGTACTATTTAACCGCATGGGTGGCAGAGGATGGCAAACCTCAGTTCAGAACAGATATTTACAATTATGATGCTACGGCGCGTTCTGGTACGCACATCCTGCCAAAAGCGGGATTATTACTGCTGTAAGTATTGAAAATAGCGTGACTTAGCGTTGTGGACATCGATTTTACTCACCGGGGATGATTGCGATCCCCGTCAAACACGTGGATAAAGCGGGTTGACTCACTTTTCATAGCCAGTTAAGGTTCAAAATTGTGTATTTTGTGTACCCCATCAATACCGTTTTTATCCAGGATAACTCGTTCTATGGAACATATTGACAATCATCGGCGCAAATGGCTTGCGCTGGGTGGCGTAGCATTAGGGATGACATTGCTTCCCGGTCAGGTATTCGCCACATTATCGACACCGCGCCCACGTACTTTAATACTGAATAACCTAAATACCGGCGAACATCTCAAAGCAGAGTTTTTCGATGGCAGAAACTACATTAAAGAAGAACTGTCCCGTTTGAATCACTTCTTCCGCGATTATCGGGCAAATAAAGTTAAAGCGATTGATCCACTCCTTTTTGATCAGCTATACCGTTTACAAGTGATGTTGGAAACACGTAAACCGGTACAGTTGATTTCCGGCTATCGGGCCATTGATACCAATAATGAGCTACGGGCGCACCGCAAAGGCGTGGCCAAACAAAGCTATCACACGAAAGGACAAGCTATGGACTTTCACATCGAAGGTATTCAGCTTGCCAATCTGCGTAAAGCGGCATTAAAAATGCGGGCCGGGGGAGTGGGTTACTATCCCCGCAGCAATTTTGTTCATATTGATACCGGCCCGGTGCGCACCTGGTAGTATTTCTGGTTATGATGGGATGTCACAACATTATTTACCCTGACAACCGCCGTTGCATTTGATGTAACGGCGGTTGTCAGTTTGTTCTAAACTGGAGCGGTATGAAATATCAAATAGTCCCTGTTACGGCGTTCAGCCAGAACTGTACGTTACTGTGGTGTGAAACGACGAACGAGGCCGCTATTGTCGATCCCGGCGGTGAGGCGGAAAAAATTAAACGGGCGGTCGCCAACGCTGGCATCATCGTAAAGCAAATCTTGCTGACCCACGGACATTTAGACCACGTTGGTGCGGCGGCTGAACTTGCGGAACATTATCAGGCGCCGATTGTTGGTCCTCACGTTGCAGATACCTTCTGGCTGGAAGGGTTGCCGGTGCAGAGTCGTATGTTTGGGTTGGATGAATGTGCGCCGTTAACGCCTTCTCGTTGGTTGCAAGAAGGGGATAAGGTCAATGTAGGTAATGTCACGCTGAAGGTATTTCACTGTCCCGGTCATACGCCAGGTCATATTGTCTTTTTTGATCAGGTTTCACGGCTGGCTCAGGTTGGCGATGTGATTTTCAATGGCGGCGTAGGGCGTACCGATTTCCCCCAGGGCGACCATCAGGCGTTGATTGCTTCGATCAAGAATACGTTATTTCCCTTAGGCGATGATGTCACGTTCATACCCGGTCACGGTCCAATCTCGACGTTAGGTCAGGAGCGTAAAACCAACCCATTCGTGCGTGATGAACCGGCGATTTGGTAGTTTTATAGAGAATAAATACATAAAAAAGCCGACTAATTTGTCGGCTTTTTCGTTAATAACACGCGGGTTACAGCACCGCGACGATGGACTCACACAGTGGTGCCATGTTTTCAGGTGTCATGCCGGCCACATTGATACGGCCTGAGTTAACGGCATAGACGCCAAACTCATCACGCAGACGCAGTACCTGTTCTTTATTCAACCCGCTGAATGAGAACATGCCATTTTGGTTAATGATGAAAGAGAAATCCTGTTTGGCGCCTTTTTCCTGAAGCGTGTTCACAAACAACTGACGCATACGTTGAATACGTTCGCGCATGGCGGTCAGTTCCTGTTCCCAGATGGCGCGCAGCGCATCGTTGCCCAGAATGGTGGCGACCACCGTGGCGCCGTGTGACGGCGGATTGGAATAGTTGGCGCGGATCGCGGCTTTCACCTGACTGGCGACTTTATCGGCGGTATCTGCATCGGCGGCAACCACGGTACAGGCGCCTACGCGCTCGTTATACAGCCCGAAATTCTTGGAATACGAGCTACAAACGATCAATTCATGGTGTTTGGCGGCAAAGATGCGCAAACCTTCCGCATCTTCCTCCAGACCACGGGCAAAACCCTGATAGGCGAAATCGAACAGCGGCAGCCAACCTTTCTGTACGGAAAGGTCCGCCAGCGTATTCCATTGTTCAGCCGTAGGATCGATCCCAGTCGGGTTATGGCAGCAACCGTGGAAAAGCACCACGTCGCCAGCTTGCGCGGCATTAAGGCTGCTCAGCAAGCCGTCAAAGTCCAGCGAGTGATTGGCGGCATCGTAGTAATTATATTCGCAGATTTCCAGTCCGACCGCGGAGAACACATTTTTATGATTTGGCCAGGTTGGGTTGCTGATCCAGATGCGTTTTGCGGATGTCTGATTAGCGATGAAATCAGCCGCGACACGCAGCGCGCCAGTACCGCCTGGCGTTTGCGCCGTCCGCGCGCGTTTATCGGCAATAATGCTGCTTTGTTTTCCAAACAGCAGTTCCTGTGTACAACGGCCAAAGGCGGGAAGGCCGTCGATGCCCAAATAATTTTTTGTCGTCTCGTTTTCCAACAGGAACTGCTCGGCTTTTTTAACGCTGGTCAATACTGGTGTTTTACCCGTTTCATCTTTGTATACGCCAATCCCCAGGTTGATTTTATTCGAACGATCATCAGCGCGGAAAAGGTCGGTCAGTCCAAGAATAGGATCGGCGGGTGCGGCGGAGATATTTTCAAACATTGGTAGGGTATTCCATGACAGAGTGTAAGAAAGTAATCTCAGATTACCGCCAGTATCAGGCTTTGCCAACCGCCGGTTTAAAAAAGAAAGGGAAATAATCAGGGAAATGCGATAGACAAAATAAAAGACTGATTAACAGAAAATAGCGGGGCTTTAAAAGCAAAAAGTAAAAACAAAAAGACAGAGCCGAAGCTCTGCCTTTTCTGCACAATAAACGGTTAAACCGTTATGTGATATGTGTCAACTTAGAACTGATAAGTCAGACCAACTGCAACGGTATCATCCGTGCCAGCGCCATAGGTGTCTTTGTCGGAATCAATCAGGTTGATATCATATTCAACATAGGTGGACATATTTTTGTTGAACGCGTAAGTCGCACCAAGGCTAATATATTTGGTCAAATATGCATTGTTACCGTTAGAATCATCTTTGGCTTTAGAAGAAACATAACCCAGAGAAGGTGTCAAACCAAAATCAAAGGTATATTGAGCAACAGCTTCAAATACTTTGGTTTTATCTGCAAACACAGTTGTAGTATTGTTACCCGTCACACGGCTCAGATTGCGATATTGTCCATACGTCGCAGCAATGTAGATATTATTGGCATCATATTTAGCTGTAGTCGCCCATGCATCTGCTCTTGAACCTTTGCCGTCAGCGGATTGCGCATCAGTACGGTCATAAGAACCATAAGAACCAGCGACACCTAAGCCCATGTCAGATACATAGCTTAAAGATGTACCCCAACCGTCACCATTAGATCTTCTTGGGTTAGTACGTTCATTCTTACCAATGTATTGTAAGCCGAAGTCAAGTCCGTCGACTAAACCAAAGAAATCAGAATTACGGTAAGTCGCCACACCAGACGTACGACCTGTCAGACCATCCGTGTAGCTGGAATCACCACCGAATTCTGGCAGTACGTCGGTCCATGCCAACGCATCGTAAACAATCGCAAGGTTACGACCATAGTCAAAAGAACCATAGTCGCCAAATTTCAGACCAGCAAACGCATAACGGGTTTTGTCACCACCAGCGCCGGCACCCTCTTCTTCTGATTGGTTAGCATTGAATTGATATTCAAAACGACCATAACCAATCAGTTGATCGCTAATCTGGGTTTCACCTTTGAAGCCAAGACGAGCATAGGTTTGGTCGCCGTCATCATTTTGGCTGTTGTTATCAGCAAAGTAATGCAAAGCCGTTACGCGGCCATACAGATCCAGCTTGTTGCCGTCCTTATTGTAGACTTCTGCTGCATTCGCTGCACCAGCGGCTAACAGAGCCGGAACTACCACTGCAAGAATATTGCGCTTCATCATTATTACCCTCATTGGTGTTGTTTAGAACCTGCAACTGCCATCAATAATCCCAAAAGGAACTATCCTGAACATTTAGTGTCTTCCTGTGTCAGAACGCAGTTTTCCATTCACACGCCCGTTAATCCACCCAGAAAATGATACTAACTTCGTAATCCAGTAACTAATGGAAAATATGTATTTCAAAATGTAAATGAAAATGAACTTTGTGATCCATAACTAAAATTAACAAAAAAGAGTCGGGCAGCCCGACTCTTTTTTCCTACATATTTGTTTTACTTATATTAAATTTTTATTTAGAAACTGGCGTTTCTCGGCGTGCGCGGGAACGGGATGACATCGCGTACATTTTGTACCCCGGTAACGTAAGCGATCAGACGTTCGAATCCCAATCCAAACCCGGAATGAGGAATGGTGCCGTAACGTCGCAAATCACGATACCACCAGTAGTCTTCTTTATTCAGTCCCATCTCTTGCAAACGGATATCTAACTGGTCCAGCCGCTCTTCACGTTGAGAACCACCGATAATTTCACCGATGCCCGGCGCCAGCACATCCATGGCGGCAACGGTTTTCCCATCGCCGTTCATCCGCATATAGAAGGCTTTGATGTCTTTCGGATAGTTTTTAACCACCACCGGCGCTTTGAAATGTTTCTCCGCCAGATAACGCTCGTGTTCGGAAGAGAGGTCAACACCCCAGTAAACCGGGTTTTCAAACGACTGGCCACAGTTCAGCAAGATGTCTACCGCGTCGGTATAGTCCACCTGAGCAAAGTCAGAGGTGATAAAGCTTTCCAGACGGCTGATCGCCTCTTTATCCACCCGCTCAGCGAAGAACGCCATATCATCCGCGCGTTCATCAAGAACAGCCTGAAAGACATATTTAAGCAGACTTTCCGCCAGACCAGCGATATCGTCCAGTGACGCAAAAGCGACTTCCGGCTCGATCATCCAGAACTCGGCCAGGTGACGGCTGGTATTGGAGTTTTCCGCCCGGAACGTTGGGCCAAAGGTATACACTTTGGAAAGCGCGCACGCGTATGCTTCACCATTCAACTGACCGGATACGGTAAGAAACGCTTCTTTGCCGAAAAAGTCTTCGCTGAAATCGATTTTGCCTTGCTCGGTACGCGGCAGGTTTTCCAGATCGAGGGTGGAAACGCGGAACATTTCTCCCGCGCCTTCTGTATCGGAGGCGGTGATCAGCGGCGTTGAAACCCAGAAATAGCCATTTTCATGGAAAAAACGGTGAATAGCCTGAGCCAGTGTATGACGAACACGGGCGACGGCGCCGATCAGATTGGTGCGCGGGCGCAAGTGCGCCACTTCGCGCAGATATTCAATGCTGTGGCGTTTGGCCGCCATCGGGTAGGTATCGGGATCATCAACCCAGCCAACCACCTTGACGGCGCTCGCCTGCAACTCAAAACTCTGGCCTTCGCCGGGGGAAGCCACCACTTTTCCCGTTACTTCCACGGAACAACCGGTGGTCAGGCGCAGAACGTCATTCTGATAATTGGAGAGATTATTATTAACGACAGCCTGTAATGGATTAAAGCAGGAGCCGTCATAAACGGCAACAAAGGAAATACCGGCCTTAGAATCTCTCCGGGTACGTACCCAGCCGCGCACGGTGACTTCACTGTCAACGACGACACGGCCTTGCAGTACGTCGACTACAGGCACTACGCTCATAAAATTCTCTCTTCAATTAAATATTATTTAAAAACAGTGGATGGCCCTGAAAAGGGTAACTCGCTATGTTACTTGCCGTCGGGCAGGAAACAAGCAGAAATCACCGGAATGCTATAAGTTTTATGCATTCCTGTTGATCTGGGCTAAAAGTTAGGCGGGGTTGCAAGGGTTCAACTGGCTTTTCTGATGCGGGGCAGGTCGAATGCTTTGCGCAATTCGCATACAAAAGCTTGATCCTGACAAATCGTTTTGCCGGGGCTATCGGAAAGCTTGGCCACCGGCTTACCGTTGCACTCTACCAGTTTAATCACGATATTCAACGGGTTAACCTCCTGAATGTCGCAAGTCAGGCGCGTGCCAATACCAAATACAAGATTGATGCGCGGCCAGAAATGACGATACAGTTTGAGCGCTTTATCAAGATTGAGGTTATCGGAAAATACCAGCGTTTTGCTCATCGGATCGATATCTAAACGCTGATAATGGGCAATCGCTTTTTCTCCCCAATCCATCGGATCGCCGGAGTCATGCCGCAGCCCTTGATAGGATTCGGCAAAGTGGAAGTCGAAATCGCGCAGGAAGGCATCCATGGTGATGCAGTCAGTCAGCGCAATGCCCAACTGATCGGGATATTCGTTGAGCCACATCTGTAAGGCGGCGCGCTGGCTGTTGGCAAGCACTGGACTGATTTGCTGATGCGCCTGAAACCATTCATGGGCCTGCGTACCAACGGGCGTCAGTGCTAAGCGGCGCGCCAGATCGTAGTTGCTGGTGCCGATTAAATATGGGAACTCGGCCTGCAACTGACTGACGATCGCCTGTTGCACATCGCGTGAAAAACGACGACGCGTACCAAAATCCATCAGTTTGAACTGGCTGAGGTCGGCATCGGCGCTGATCCGGCGAAAATGAGCCAGGGTTTTATCAAGCTGCGCGACAGCCTGCTCAGGGCCGACGCGCGGAGTACGATTCCGGTGCACCACTTCACTGATCACCGCCAGCAACGGAACTTCCCACAGGATGACTTCGTGCCAAGGTCCGGCAATGCGAATATCCAGTTTGCCGTGGTTATTCCTGATGCTGACCTGCTGGGGATTGAAACGAAACGTTCTCAGCCAGTTTAGATAATCCTGCCTGAAGAAAGGCAGAGAACAAAGGTAGGCAAGCTCTTCGTCGTTCAGCGACAAAAAGCGCATCAGAGCAACCTGCTCGGTTATCTCTTCAGCATAGATCCCCAACTGTTCATCACCGCGACAGCGGAATTCAGCCGCAACGTCGACATGATAATAATGGTGATACACCGCCTGCTGCATATGCAGCTTGTAAGCATCGGTATCCAGTAATGACGTTAGAATCGGAGAAGTGTGTAAAGTCATAATGCGTTACAGGCATCCTCGTTAGACGCATATCCATTTTCATGACCATCGTTTTCAGGACAGTCGGCAAGGTTCGAGCAGTATACCTTGATTCTTATTTTTTTACCGTATCACAACATTATGTTGAGCCAACGGCGCGAAGCAAACCTGCTCTGACAAGGATTATCTTCATATTATCTTGGTAACATCAGCGTAACAGGAATAGACTCTGTTTCTAAAGCCATTTGTTTCTAAAACGATTTGTTTCTAAAACCATTTGTTTCTAAAACCATGAGGAGATGGAAACGTTATATGAATCAACAGTTGCAAGTGAAATATCGTCACGACTATCGGGCGCCGGATTACACCATTACGGATATTGCTCTGGATTTTGAACTGCATGCGGAAAAAACCCGCGTAAAAGCCGTCAGCCAGGTGGTATTACAAGGGGAGGCGGGCGCGCCGCTCAAGCTGGACGGAGAGGGTCTGACACTGGTGAGTTTGAATGTTGATGGCGTGGCATGGCCGCACTATGACCAACGGGATGACGGACTGATACTGACGCAGTTGCCCGCCAGATTTACGCTCGCTATCGAAACCGATATCAACCCGGCGGCCAACAGCGCGCTGGAAGGGTTATATCAGTCAGGCGACGCGTTGTGCACCCAGTGCGAAGCGGAAGGTTTCCGGCATATCACTTATTATCTCGACCGCCCCGATGTGTTAGCCAAATTCACCACGCGGATCACCGCCGACAAAGCCCGCTATCCGTATTTGCTGTCCAATGGCAACCGCATGGCCCAGGGAGAACTGGAAGGCGGTCGTCATTGGATTGAATGGCAGGATCCGTTCCCTAAACCCTGTTACCTGTTTGCACTGGTCGCTGGTGATTTTGATGTGTTGCAGGATAGCTTCACCACCCGTTCCGGGCGTGAAGTGGCGTTGGCGCTTTATGTGGATCGCGGCAATCTCGATCGCGCTGACTGGGCGATGACCTCGCTGAAAAACGCCATGAAATGGGATGAAACCCGGTTTGGCCTCGAATATGATCTTGATATCTATATGATCGTGGCCGTGGATTTCTTCAATATGGGCGCCATGGAAAACAAAGGGTTGAACGTGTTCAACTCCAGATATGTGCTGGCGAAAGCGGAAACCGCCACAGATAAAGACTATTTGAATATTGAAGCGGTAATCGGTCATGAGTATTTCCATAACTGGACCGGCAACCGCGTCACCTGTCGTGACTGGTTCCAGCTTAGTCTGAAAGAGGGGCTGACGGTATTCCGCGATCAGGAGTTCAGTTCTGATTTGGGGTCACGCCCAGTTAACCGCATTAATAATGTGCGCGTTATGCGCGGCGCGCAGTTTGCCGAGGATGCCGGCCCGATGTCGCATCCGATACGTCCCGATCAGGTGATAGAAATGAATAACTTCTATACCCTGACGGTGTATGAGAAGGGCGCGGAAGTGATCCGTATGATGCACACCTTATTAGGCGAAGAGAAATTCCAGGCCGGGATGCGTCTCTACTTCGAACGTCATGATGGCAGCGCCGCCACCTGCGATGATTTTGTTCAGGCGATGGAAGCGGCGTCAGGGGTGGATCTGTCACAGTTCCGCCGCTGGTACAGCCAATCAGGTACGCCGGTGCTGACCATTCGTGATGATTACGATCCGCAAACACAGCAATATTTGCTGAGCGTCAGCCAGAAGACGCCGGTAGGCGCGGATAAGCAGAGCAAGTTGCCGCTGCATATCCCGCTGGATATTGAACTGTACGATCAGCAAGGGCAGGTGATCCCGCTACAGAAAGCAGGGAAAAAGTTATCGTCGGTATTAAATGTGACGGAATCCGAGCAGACCTTTATTTTCGATCAGGTTCCTTGTCAGCCGGTGCCTTCTTTATTACGCGAGTTTTCCGCGCCGGTAAAACTGAATTACGCCTGGAGTGATGCGCAACTGACTTTCCTGATGCGTCACGCCAGCAATGCGTTTTCCCGTTGGGACGCGGCGCAGAGTCTGCTGGCCAATTACATCCGGCTGAATGTTTCCCGCTATCAGCAAAAGCAGGCGCTTTCCTTACCGATGCATGTGGTGGATGCGTTTCGCGGCGTGTTGCTGGATGAGAAACTGGATCCGATGCTAGCCTCTCAGATCCTGACATTGCCCAGTGAAAATGAGATCGCCGAACTGTTTGAGATGATCGATCCCGCGGCGATAGCCGCTGTGCGCGATGGTATGGTGCGGGCGATGGCCAAAGAGATGGCGGATGAATGGCTGGCGCTTTATCACGTCAACCGGATGTCTGAATATCGGATTGAACATGCGGATATGGGTAAACGCGCATTGCGTAATGTGTGTCTGCATTATCTGGCAGTTGGCGACGCGGTTCAGGCCGATAAACTGGTAACGACGCAGTTCGCCCAGGCAGATAACATGACTGATTCGCTGGCGGCATTGTCCGCGGCGGTGAGCGCCCAATTACCTTGTGGCGAGGAACTGATGTCGCGGTTTGATGAGCGCTGGCATCAGGATGGTCTGGTGATGGACAAATGGTTCACGTTGCAGGCCACCAGCCCGGCGGCGGATGTATTGAGCCGGGTGCGGGCATTGCTGCAACACCGCTCGTTCAGCCTGAATAATCCTAACCGTCTGCGTTCGCTGGTGGGGTCGTTTACCGCCGCTAATCCTGCGGCTTTCCACGCGGAGGATGGCAGCGGTTACCGTTTCCTGAGTGAGATCCTGACCGATTTGAACACGCGTAACCCGCAGGTCGCGGCACGGTTGATCGAACCATTGATCCGCCTGAAACGCTATGATGCCAAACGGCAGGCATTGATGCGTGAGTCGCTGGAACAGCTTAAAATGCTGGAAAACCTGTCAGGCGATCTGTTCGAGAAGATCAGTAAAGCGCTGCAAGACTAAAAGCGAACCTTTATCGATTTACTCTTTCTTTTATGTCATCGAGTGCCTGTCAACGCAGGCACTTATTTCGATCATCTATTTCGATCATCACGCCCGAACAAATGTTTTACTTTACGCCGCGTTTACTTTACGTCGTGATAGAATTACCATCACGCGCAAACCGTATTCCGACTTTGTTTATTTGCGATAGGGATCCCAGGAGACGATATGTTCTATCCCGTTATCAGGAAAGCGTTATTTCAGCTTGATCCAGAACGAGCACATGATCTGACCTTCCAGCAATTACGCCGTATCACCCATACGCCCTTTGAATTTCTCGTCCGTCAGTCTGTTCCCACCAAACCAGTCACCTGCATGGGGCTATCATTTAAAAACCCGCTGGGTCTGGCCGCCGGTCTTGATAAAGACGGGGAGTGTATTGATGCGCTGGGCGCGATGGGATTCGGATTTATTGAGGTGGGAACGGTGACGCCTCGTCCACAAGCCGGTAATGATAAACCGAGGTTGTTCCGAATTGTTGAAGCGGAAGGGTTAATTAACCGCATGGGTTTCAATAATAAGGGCGTCGATTATCTGGTTGAGAATGTCAAGAAGACCGGTTTCGGCGGCGTAATAGGGATCAATATCGGTAAAAATAAAGATACGCCGGTTGAGCAGGGCAAAGAGGATTATTTGATCTGCATGGATAAAATTTATCCTTATGCGGGTTATATCGCGATCAATATTTCCTCACCCAATACCCCAGGATTGCGTAGCTTGCAATATGGCGAGGCGCTGGACGATCTTTTGCAATCAATAAAAAATAAGCAATCCGAATTACAGGCTAAGTATCAGAAATATGTTCCAGTGGCAGTAAAGATCGCGCCGGATCTTTCTGAGGAAGAATTGATCCAGGTTGCCGATAGTCTGGTGCGGCATAACATTGATGGCGTTATTGCCACCAATACCACGCTCGATAGAAAATTGATTCAGGGATTAAATCATTGTGGTCAAACCGGCGGATTAAGCGGTCGGCCTTTACAGTTGCACAGTACGGAAATTATCCGTCGTTTATCACAGGAATTATCTGGGCGCTTACCCATTATCGGCGTCGGTGGTATTGATTCCCTGATGGCGGCCCGCGAGAAATTGGATGCTGGCGCGACGTTGATTCAGATCTATTCCGGCTTTATTTTCCGTGGACCGGCTCTGATAAAAGATATCGTTACACATATTTAAACTTTTCCTGTCTTTGATTTATCTCCGGGGGTTTATTTATTCCCCCGGCTAGTCTATATTTTATCCGTTCAAGCTAATAAACGATCACTCTTAGCCTGATTTTTATGACGCGCTATTTTGCCCGTCACCGGCGATGTTAAAAGTTTCTCCGGGAATTTTTTTATTGCAGCATTCTGCAATCAGTTATTTCTGATTCTTTTTAACTAAAGAGCGTTTTAACACAGAGCGAAGGATAAATAAGATGAAGTTAAAACCTGATGATAACTGGCGCTGGTATTTTGATGCCGAACACGATCGCCTGATGTTGGATTTGGCAAACGGCATGTTATTCCGTTCGCGCTTTCCCTCTAAAATGCTGACGCCGGATGCGTTTAATGAATGCGCTTTCTGCGTCGAGGATGCGGCTTTATTTTTTACCTATAACGAAAAGTGTCAGAAGATGGCATTAACGCGCTCGCTGCAAAACGAATTAATATTGAATGCGCTGGTGGCCAGTCGTTTTCTTAAGCCGTTAATGCCAAAAAGCTGGCACTTCATCCAACAGCATGTGCCGCATACGTATGCGCCGCAGACCGGAGATCTGGTTCAGGTGCAAGTCAGCGAGAGTGAGGAAACCGCCTGTTTTCTGGTCGCTGAGGTGGGTGAGAAAGCCAGCTTGTGTCTGTTGGCGCAAGAACATTTAATGTTGAATGCGAAGACGATGATATTGAGCGATGCCATCAAAATCATGCATGACAGATTATTGCCAGCGACTGAGCAGCATGCGACGGAACAGGTATCTTCCGCGTTTCAATATGCCAAAGTTGTTTAACGCCTCTGGCATCATGTTCTTTATCGCGGGCTGATATTTATTGCAGATTGATATCGCCGAGTGGAATACAGCTACAGGCGAGAATGGCGCCATTTTCCCCGATTGCACTTTTTTTGAGCGCGGAAACCTCCCCACTGATTAACGTCATCTTACAGCAGCCGCATACGCCGGCACGACACGAGTAGGGTACACGCACGCCGTGTTGTTCCAGTTGCTCCAGCAGGATTTGCTGATTATTTCCCGGCAAGCGCTTTCCCTGATATTCAATGGTTAGCGTCTGTTCGCTTTGCGCGTTGACCGCGATGCTTTCAGCGACGTTGCCCGCGTAATAAGGGCGCGGCGGTTTGGTGGCAAGAACATCCAGCATATCGCCGACGCGAATAATACCGCTGTTGCGGGCAATCAGATTCAGACCAAAATCGACATCGCCGTTTTCAGCGGTGCGGAAGGATTGCAATGTCGCCAGAGGTTCGCACGACGGGTGCTTTCTACCCTGCTCAATGCTGACGGTGGTCAGAACGCAACGGCTGCAAGGCTTGGCGACATCAAAAATGACATCGCCGATCCGCACTGTTTGCCAGCTATCCTCGGCGAACGCCGCCGCGCCGGTCACGACCAGATTGGGGCGAAACTGTTCGAGTTTGATCCCCGCCGGACAGCGCTGACGCAGATCCTGAAAGGAAGCCTCGTTGATTAACAGAAACGGATAACCGTCGGCAAACGCGAGCGGGATGTCGGGATGGCGCTTGACCCGGCGTGATGGCGCGTCGCCAGCCCAACGCAATTGCACCGGACGTTGAAAATAAGTGCTCAGCCAGGCGTTTACCGCATCCGGGGCTACCCATGAGGTAAAGTGATTTCCCCAAACTTCGGTGGGTTGCGGCATATTGACAAAATCAGTGACGCGAACATTGGCGCTTTGTCCGTCCGGCGCAGAGATAAACAGCCCATCGGGTAACAGCGCGGGGGTGAACAACACCATTTGCGGATATTGGCGGGCGGTAATAAAGGTGCCATCGGTTTCGGTGATCATGAAGGTTCGGTCCTGCGCCAATCCGCTGGCGCTGGCCATGGCATGAGACAACTGCAAACCACGCATGGATTTTACCGGATGAATATAGAGCCGCGTTACGCCGATCACTACTGATTCCTTGTCGCTATAAAACGGCAACTTTATGACAAGCGTCCCGGATTAGCTATAATGCGCGTCAATTTTCTTTTTGGCGCCATCTCTTTGGTGATTGTGACGATATGAATGCTCTGTTTGCCAGCACTGCCCGTGGCCTGGAAGAACTATTAAAAAGCGAACTTGAAGCGCTGGGCGCCCAGGCTTGCGCCGTGGTGCAAGGCGGGGTGCATTTTCAGGGCGATAATCGCCTGTTGTATCAGAGCCTGTTGTGGAGTCGGCTGGCTTCGCGCATTTTACTGCCGCTCAATGAATTCAAGGTGTACAGCGATTTGGATTTGTACCTTGGCGTACAAGCGATCGACTGGCCGACGATTTTTGCTGTCGATAAAACCTTTGCCGTGCATTTTACCGGCACTAACGATGATATCCGCAATAGCCAGTATGGGGCGTTGAAAGTGAAAGACGCCATTGTGGACAGCTTCACCCGCAAAACCGGACAACGCCCGGATGTGGCGAAACAACAACCGGATATTCGCATCAATGTCTTTTTACAGCGCGATACCGCCAGCGTAGCATTGGATCTGAGCGGCGAAGGCTTGCACCAGCGTGGTTATCGCGATCAGGCTGGATTGGCGCCGCTGAAAGAAAATCTGGCGGCGGCGATTGTTCTGCGCTCTGGTTGGCAAACCGGCGAGCCGATGGTCGATCCGATGTGTGGTTCCGGCACGCTGCTGATTGAGGCGGCGATGATCGCCGCCGATCGCGCGCCTGGTCTGTATCGTTCCCGCTGGGGATTCAATGCCTGGTTGCAACACGATGCCGAACTGTGGCGTGACGTGACGGCGCAGGCGCAGCAGCGCGCCCGCCTGGGCCAGCGTGAGACGACGTCGCGCTTTTTTGGTTCAGATATCGATCGGCGGGTGATCGACATTGCCAGGGCCAATGCCCGTCGCGCCGGGGTAGCGGAATTGATCTCGTTTACGGTAAACGATGTGGCGCAGCTCCAGAATCCACTACCAGCAGGAGCGAAAGGCACCGTACTCAGCAACCCGCCTTACGGCGAACGTCTGGAGAGCGAACCGGCATTGATTGCGTTGCACAACCTACTGGGCCGCAAAATGAAAAGCGATTTTGGCGGCTGGCAACTGTCGTTGTTCAGTGCCTCGCCGGAACTGTTGAGTTGTCTGCAATTGCGCGCAGAGCGTCAGTTCAAAGCCAAAAACGGTCCGCTGGATTGCGTGCAGAAGAACTATCAGCTTGCTGAAAGTCAGGGACAGGCAAGCGGCCAGATTGCCGAGGATTTTGCCAATCGTCTGCGTAAAAATCTGCGTAAACTGGAGAAATGGGCGAAGCAGCAGGGCATTGAGTGTTACCGTCTCTACGATGCCGACCTGCCCGAATACAACGTGGCGGTCGATCGTTACGGCAGTTGGGTGGTGGTGCAGGAATACGCGCCGCCGAAAACCATTGATGCGCAGAAAGCGCGTCAGCGTCTGTTCGATGTGATCAATGCGACGCTGAGCGTATTGGAATTGCCGTCCAACCGGTTGATTTTGAAAACCCGCGAACGACAGAAAGGTAAAAGCCAGTATGAGAAACTGGCGCAGAAAGGCGAATTTTTACGGGTAGAAGAGTATAACGCTAAGCTGTGGGTCAACCTGACTGACTATCTGGACACCGGTCTGTTTCTCGATCATCGCATCGCGCGCAAAATGCTGGGCGAAATGAGCAACGGGAAAGATTTCCTCAACCTGTTCGCCTATACCGGCACGGCCAGCGTTCATGCCGGATTGGGCGGGGCGCGCACCACCACGACGGTGGATATGTCGCGCACCTATCTGGAATGGGCGGAAAAAAACCTGCGCGCCAATGGCCTGACCGGACGCCAGCATCGTTTAATTCATGCCGATTGCCTGTCATGGCTGCGTGAAGCCAATGAACAGTTTGACGTTATTTTTATCGATCCGCCGACGTTTTCGAACTCGAAACGCATGGAGGATACCTTTGATGTCCAGCGTGATCATCTGGCGTTAATGAAAGATCTTAAACGACTGCTACGTCGAGGCGGCACGATCATGTTTTCCAACAATAAACGCGGCTTCCAGATGGATATGCCGGGATTGGCGGCGTTGGGGCTGGCGGCGAAAGAGATTACCTCGCTGACGCAATCACAGGATTTTGCCCGCAACCGTCAAATTCATAACTGCTGGTTGCTGACGCATACTGGCGAGGAAAAGTAACAGATGTCATTAATCAGTATATCGGGCGCGTGGCTGTCATTTAGCGATGCTCCGTTGTTAGACAATACCGAACTTCATATTGAAGAAAACGAACGCGTTTGTCTGGTGGGCCGCAATGGAGCGGGCAAGTCCACGTTGCTAAAGATATTGGCGAAAGAAATTCCGCTGGATGATGGACGCATTACCTATGAGCAGGATCTGATTGTCGCCCGTTTGCAGCAAGATCCGCCGCGTAATGTGGCTGGCAGCGTGTTCGACTTTGTCGCCGAGGGGGTGGCGGAGCAGGCGGATTACCTGAAAAAATATCATGCGACGTTGCGCCTGATTGAAACCGATCCCAGCGACAATCATCTGAATCAGTTGGCGAAGTTGCAGGAGATTCTTGAGCATCAGGGGCTATGGCAATTGGAAAGCCGTATCCACGAAGTATTGGCGCAACTCGGTCTGGATGCCGATGCGTCTCTGTCCTCGTTGTCCGGCGGCTGGTTGCGTAAAGCCGCGCTGGGACGGGCTCTGGTCAGCGCGCCACGCGTATTGCTGTTGGACGAACCGACCAACCATCTGGATATCGAAACCATCGACTGGCTGGAAACTTTCCTGAAAACCTTTCAGGGCAGCATGGTCTTTATCTCGCACGACCGTTCGTTTATTCGCAACATGGCGACCCGGATTGTCGATCTTGACCGCGGCAAGCTGGTGTCCTGGCCGGGAAATTACGATAAGTATCTGGCTGGCAAAGAAGAAGCGTTGCGGGTGGAAGAACTGCAAAACGCCGAGTTTGATCGCAAACTGGCGCAAGAGGAAGTCTGGATTCGTCAGGGGATCAAAGCGCGCCGCACCCGCAATGAAGGTCGCGTCCGGGCGCTGAAAGCCCTGCGCAATGAACGTTCGCAACGGCGCGAGGTGATGGGCGCGGCAAAAATGCAGGTAGAGGAAGCCGCCCGCTCCGGTAAAATTGTGTTTGAACTGGAAGAGGTGAACTATCAGATCGATAATAAGGTTCTGACCCGCAATTTTTCCGCTCAGGTGCAGCGCGGCGATAAAATCGCGCTGGTCGGGCCGAATGGCTGCGGTAAAACCACATTACTGAAACTGATGTTGGGGGAATTGACACCCACCAGCGGACGAGTGCATTGCGGCACCAAGCTGGAAGTGGCTTATTTTGATCAGCACCGCGCCGAGTTGGATCCTGAACGTACCGTGATGGATAACCTGGCGGAAGGGAAACAGGAAGTCATGGTAAATGGTCGTCCGCGCCATGTGCTCGGCTACCTGCAAGACTTTCTGTTCCACCCGAAACGCGCGATGACGCCGGTGAAGGCGCTGTCAGGCGGCGAGCGCAACCGCTTATTGCTGGCGCGGTTATTTCTTAAACCCAGCAACCTGTTGATTCTTGATGAGCCCACCAATGATCTGGATGTGGAAACGCTGGAGTTACTGGAAGAATTGATCGACAGTTATCAGGGGACGGTGCTGCTGGTCAGCCATGATCGTCAGTTTGTTGATAACTCGGTGACGGAATGCTGGATCTTTGAGGGCGACGGGGTGATATCCCGTTATGTCGGCGGTTATTACGACGCGCAGCAACAACGCGCGGAATCGACGCCGCTGCGCGCCGCCGCCCCGACGCCAAGGAGCGCGACGACGACGTCTGCCGCCAATAGCGCACCGCCCGCTAAACGCAATGCGGGTAAACTAAGTTATAACCAACAGCGTGAATTGGAGCAGTTACCGCTGAAAATCGAGCAACTGGAACAGGAAATCAACGAACTGCAAGCGCAGATGAACGATGTGGGGTTTTTCAGCCGTCCGCGTGAGGAAACACAACGGGTGCTGAATGCGTTTGCCGCGGCGGAAGCTTCGCTGGAATCCTGTTTTGAACGTTGGGAAGCGCTGGAGGCACAAAGGAATGGCTAATCGTTATATCCCATCTTCTCCTATGATGAGGGCCGGCGACGCGAACCACTTTTCCAGCGGGGAAGTATGTTCGTGTGGTAATCGCCACTTGAAATGATGACGGGTATCGTCGAAACGGTCTGATATTGTCCTTGCGGCAGGCCAGGAAGGAGGCTATGCGTGTGTTCCCATAATCATGTTCACGAAGACGATATTCATGAGCACCAACATGACGATTACATATTGTGTCCGCACTGTGATCTGCTGGTCAGGTTGCCAGTCCTGTCGTACGGACAGAAAGCGACCTGTCCGCAATGCAAAGCCACGTTGACCAGTTATCAGATCGAGCCGCGCAAACGTCCGGTTGGGTATGCGCTAAGTGCCTTATTGATGCTGGTGTTGTCAAATCTGTTTCCGTTTGTGTCAATGCGCGTTGCCGGCATTAGCAGCGAAATCAGTCTGTTTGAAATACCCAAAGTCATGGTGGCGGAGAATTATGCCAGCGTCGCCACCCTGTTTATGTTATTTGTCCAACTAGTTCCTGCGTTCTGCATGGCGAGTGTGATTTTTCTCTGTCTGCATATCTCAATGCCGCTGGCGCTAAAGAAAGCGATGGGTAAGGCCCTGTTTCATCTGAAAAGCTGGGGGATGGCGGAAATTTTTCTGGCGGGCGTGCTGGTAAGTTTTGTCAAGCTGATTGCATACGGCGATATTGGCATCGGCACCAGCTTTATACCGTTTGTGCTGTTCTGCCTGTTGCAACTACTGACGTTTCAGAGTCTTGATCGCCGCTGGCTGTGGAATGACATTGTGGCGCCGCCCGTGTTGCCGGCAGCGCCGCAACCCGGCGTCAGCGGTTTGTCACAGGGATTCCGCTCATGTTCATGTTGTACGGCGATTTTGCCTGCGCATCAGTTGGTTTGCCCGCGCTGTCACAGTCATGGACATGCGCGCCGCAAGAACAGTCTGCAATGGACGATGGCGCTGCTGATTACTTCGATCTTGCTGTATATCCCCTCGAACCTGATGCCGATCATGGTGACGGAAGCGTTGGGGGATCGAATGGGATCCACCATCATGTCTGGCGTGGTGCTACTGTGGAGCTCCGGCTCATATCCGGTAGCGATGGTGATTTTTATTGCCAGCATTATGGTGCCTTCGTTGAAAATGCTGGCGCTGGGCTGGTTGTGCTGGATCGCCAACGGCAACGGCAAGCGCGACAGCGAGCGGATGCATGTGGTGTATGAAATCGTCGAATTTGTAGGACGTTGGTCAATGATCGATGTGTTTGTCATCGCCGTCTTATCGGCGCTGGTGAGGATTGGCCGGTTAATGAGCATTTATCCCGCGGTGGGAGCGGTACTGTTTGCCGCAGTGGTGATCTTGACCATGTTTGCGGCGATGACTTTCGATCCTCGTTTATTGTGGGATCGTCGTGATGATGTTTTCAATAAGGAGTCTTCCGTTGACGAAAGATAACTATGCCGTTGCGGATGTAGAAACGATCAAACGTTGGTCGCCGGTCTGGATTGTGCCGATTGTGACGGTACTGATCGGCGCCTGGATATTATTTTATCATTTCAGCCATCAAGGGCCGCAAATCACACTCGTCACCAGTAATGCCGAGGGGCTTGAGGCGGGAAAAACCATGATCAAGAGTCGTAGCGTGGATGTCGGCGTGGTGGAAAGCGTCATGCTGAGCGATGATCTTCATCAGGTAGAAGTTAAGGCGCGCTTGCATGACGGCATGGATAAGCTGTTGAAAGAGGATTCAGCTTTCTGGGTGGTGAAGCCGCAGGTAGGTCGTGCCGGCGTATCTGGGTTGGGGACGCTGCTGTCAGGCGCCTATATTGAACTTCAGCCTGGCTCTCACGCCAAGGAAAAAAGAGAGTTCGCGCTGTTGGATACGCCGCCGTTAGCATCACCGGACGCCAAAGGAATTCGCGTGATCCTGGACAGCGAACAGGCCGGTCAGTTGAACGTTGGCGATCCGGTGCTGTTTCGGGGCTATCGTGTCGGTTCGGTTGAAACCAGCGAGTTTGATCCGCAAGCGCGGAAAATGCGTTATCAGCTATTTATCGCGGCGCCGAATGACACTCTGGTGACCACTAACGTGCGTTTCTGGAAAGACAGCGGCGTGGCGTTTGATATGTCTGCGCAGGGAATGCGCCTGGAAATGGGATCGTTGGCGACGCTGTTCAGCGGCGGGGTGAGTTTTGATGTGCCGACCGGGTGGGCAGTTGGGAATCCGGCAGAACAACGGTCGCAGTATCGACTGTTCGACAGCCAACGCAGCATCCAGGATTCGCTGTATACCGAATACAAAGAATATATCCTGTTCTTTGGCGAATCTATCCGCGGGTTGCAAGCTGGCGCGCCGGTTGAATTCCGTGGTATTCGGCTGGGCACGGTAGTGGACGCGCCATTCTTCCCTAAAGGCTGGCGGCAGGATATTGATGATGATTACCGTATCCCGGTATTGATCCGTATTGAACCGGATCGATTCGATAAGAAGCTGGGCGGCGATTTTAACTTTGAACAGCATCTGAGTCGTGCGCAGCCCCTTGGATTAAGGGCGGCGTTGAAATCGGCCAACCTGCTGACCGGAGCGCTGTATATCGACTTTGATTTTTATCCCAAAGAGAAAAGGAATAAAAAACTGGCCAATATTGATGGTTATCCGGTGCTGCCGACCATCGACGGCGGACTATCTCAGATTCAACAAAAGTTGATGTCGGTACTCGACAAGATCAATGGGTTACCGCTTAATCCGATGGTGACTGAAGCGACGCAGACATTGGCGGAGAGTCAGGCCACGTTGCGAGAGATGCAGAAAACGCTGGCATCGCTCAATCAGATAACCTCCAGTAAAGCCATGCAGGATTTGCCGCAGGATATGCAGCAGACCTTACGTGAGCTTAACCGCAGCATGAAAGGCTTCCAGCCCGGATCGCCGGCTTACAACAACATGGTGGCGGATATGCAACGTCTGGATCAGGTGCTGCGTGAATTGCAACCGGTATTGCGCACCTTGAATGAGAAAAGCAATGCATTGATCTTTGAAGCGCCGACTGGCAAAGATCCTCAGCCGAAGAGGGCAAAATAATGATGAAAGCATGGACTCTGGCAATGGTGCTGTTCCTGAGCGCTTGCAGTAGCAGTTCGCAAAAATCTTACTATCAGTTACCGGTTGTTTCACCGGCGGGCTCATCGGGCGTAACCACCGCTAATTCCCGGCAATTGTGGCTTGAACATGTCAGCGTAGCCGATTATCTGGGCAATGCCGGACTGGTTTATCAGACCAGTGATGTACAGTACGTTATCGCCAGCGATAACCTGTGGGCGAGCCCGCTGGATCAGCAACTCCGGCAATTACTGGTAACTGATCTGGAAAGCAGGCTGCCCGGCTGGTTGGTGACGGCGCAACCGCAGGGAAGCGAGCAGTCGGTATTAAATGTCACGGTCACGGCGTTTCATGGCCGCTACGATGGTAATGTCGTGATACGCGGCGAATGGGTATTGAATCAGTCTGGCGAGGTCATTAAGCGCCCGTTCGATATCATTTTACCGCAGCCGGAAGATGGTTATGACGCATTGGTCAAAACGTTGGCGCAAGGCTGGGGACAAGTGGCGCAATCCATTGCCCAATCCGCCGCGCAGTCGGTTGATCAATCCGTCGTTCCTTGAACAATCAAGCTATCCGCTGACCGGGTTGCAGGCTTAACCCGATCATATGTGGCCTCAACCGCTGAAAAGATATGATCTGTTTCCAGCGGTTTTTTTCAATTCATTAGTTGACGCTTCTCTTTTTTCCTGAGGAAAACTCTTATTTGTAGATCACAAATATGACATTGGCGTGAATTTTGCGCCTTGATCTTTGCCGACAGAATGGCTATTGATAGTTTGTGACTGCTTATAAAGTAGTCATTGTTTTCTTTCCACCAGATAAATAATGAGGGAAATAAGGCATGAAGAGACAGAAACGCGATCGCCTGGAACGGGCTCATTCACGTGGCTATCAAGCGGGTATTTCCGGCAGACCGAGGGAACTTTGTCCCTATCAATCAATAAATGCCCGGTCCTACTGGTTGGGAGGCTGGCGACAAGCCATGGAGGACAAAGCGGTTACCGCTTAACCGTCTTGTCATGATGAGGGAACGCCTCCGCTTTTGCGGAGGCTTTTATATAGTACGTCGGGCAGGGCGCGGGATACGGACTCACTACTGTCTCACTACGTCTAAAAGAAAATGCCCTGGACGTGAGTCAAGGGCATTTTCTTTTCGCTATATGGCGGTGAGGGAGGGATTCGAACCCTCGATACGTTTTCACGTATACACACTTTCCAGGCGTGCTCCTTCAGCCTCTCGGACACCTCACCGGCGTCAGCAGTACGTTATACCGCGACGGCGCTAATGTAGGGAAATTGCGTAACAGCGTCAACAAACTTCTGCCCTAATGCGCGCGTTTAGCTAAACTTAAGGCAATTTGTTGCTTTACTCGCCAGTTCCGCTGTTTGTATCGTTTAACCTCTTCCCATAAACAATGTTTTAATTGTGTTAATCTTGGGTTATTGAATTGTTTTGTCGGCGGTGTGATAAAGCTAAAAATGTTATGCTGCTGACTTAATGCTGACCAGGAGAAAACATGTATCCCGTCGATTTACATATGCATACCGTTGCCAGTACCCACGCATATAGCACGCTGCATGACTATATCGCTGAGGCGCAGCAAAAAAATATTCGCCTGTTCGCTATTACAGATCATGGCCCGGATATGGCCGATGCGCCGCACTATTGGCATTTTATGAATATGCGCGTCTGGCCACGGTTGGTTGATGGTGTGGGTATTCTGCGTGGCATCGAGGCCAATATAAAAAACAGGCAAGGTGAGATTGATTGCACCGGGCCGATGTTGGAGCAGGTCGATTTAATTATTGCCGGGTTTCATGAACCGGTTTTTCCACCTCAGGATCGCGATACCCATACGGAAGCGATGATTGCTACCATGGCGAATGGCGATGCGCATATCATTAGTCACCCCGGCAACCCGAAATTCCCCGTAGACATTCGGGCTATCGCGGAAGCTGCCGCTAAATATCATGTTGCGCTGGAGATCAATAACTCATCCTTTATGCATTCCCGCCAGGGAAGCGAACCGAATTGTCGTGCCATTGCCGAAGCAGTGCGTGATGCCGGCGGGGTACTTTCTTTAGGTTCTGATTCCCATATTGCCTTTTCTCTGGGAGACTTCACCCACTGCGAACGTATTTTGCAGGAAGTGAATTTTCCGCAGACGCGGATTTTAAACGTAAGCCCCCGACGAGTGCTGGATTTTCTTGAACAGCGAGGCAGACCGGCAATCGCCGAGTTAGCTGATTTGTGACATTGTCACTTAAATAATTAACAGGTTTTTGAATGAACGAGTTTTCTATTGTGTGCCGTATATTGGGCACGTTGTTTTATCGTCAGCCGCAAGATCCGGTATTAGCGCCGGTGCTCACGCTCATTAAAGAGGGCAAACTTCAGCAGCATTGGCCGCTGGATCAGGAGTCCTTGCTGGAGCGGCTGGAAAAAGGCGTCGATCTTACAGCGATGGCAGCGGATTATCAGGCGTTGTTTATTGGTGATAATTGCGCCGTACCGCCCTGGCGTTCCGCCTATGAAACTGATGATGAACAGTCGGATGTGCGCAGCTTTTTGCAGGCGCGTGGTATGCCGTTGAATGTCGGGGCGGTCGATCACTTTGGCGCGCTGTTGCTGGCGGCATCCTGGCTGGAGGATCACTCACAGGAAGATGAAACAGCGGCACAGATCGCCTTGTTTGATGATTATTTGTTGCCCTGGAGTCATCGTTTTCTGGGTAAGGTGGAAAGCCATGCCGTAACGCCATTTTATCGCACACTGGCGGTCGTTTGCCGTGAGGCGTTGGATGCTATGCGTGATGAGTTGGAAGAAGACGTTAATAACACGGCGGATAACAACGAAGAATAGCCGGAAAATTGGATGGGCGCTGGCGGAAATCATGCCGCCAACGCTGTTGAACGGGCGCGGTTAGTCGGTGAACAGAATGACTATTTGTCCCGGTTTGATTTCAATGCCTTTAGCCATTTTCTTTGCTAGCGCTTCGGTAGTGCTGTTATCCGCATTCAGAATGTAAGCTGGCTTTTGATCAAAATAACTTTTCAGCGATTGATCCAGATAAGGACTTAAGGTCTTTATCATTGTCTGCATTTTTTCCGGCTGAACGGTGTAATCCACCAGTTCCATCTCTTTGAGATAGATCGCACCCTGGGTTTTATCGAATACCGGCTGGGCTTTCAGGGTCAGTTTCAGGTCGGCGTTCTGGTTGCCGAGCAGCGAACTGATGTCCACTTTGGCGTTGCCTGATAGGGTTATTTTCCCTGGTTCGGCTCTGCCAATCTGACTGGCTAAATCGGTCAGCACGATATTGGCATCCACTACGCCGGGAACGCCCAACTGTTTTTTGTAATCATTGTGTTTTTGCAGGTACTCGTTCACTTCCTGTTCGCTCAGTGTGTATTGCGTCAGTTTGTTGCAACCGCTTAGCGAAAAAACAAGCAGCAATGCCATTGCCGCTATTCCTAACTTCTTCATTTCATTAACCTCAATCAGGTTTTTTTGGTGTGTAATCCAGTTATTCACATGCAAGCACAGCGTGCATGTTTACCCCGGCCAGACCAATCAGATAGCACTGAAAATAAGGTGTCTGGCGCGCGCGGACAGAGCACTGGTGAACGTTATCCTATGCGACGCGGAGAATGCCGCTTCATGGCGAAGCGGCAAAACAAGGGTTTATTGCATCAAGATTTATTGCGCCAGACTGCTCAGCAAGGTGATCTGAGTCTGTTTGGCCATATTGTCGCGGTAGGCGGTAACCCGTGACGGCGGCGTGACGCCAGCGACAATCGACAAGGAGCGCAGCAGCGGGAACAGATGGATATCGTCCGTCGACAGTTCGCCATTGCAGCCATTGGATCGAACGATCAGCGGGTCCAGTTCCTGTAAGTCGTTATTCAGCTTTTTAATCAAACCGGGTGAATGGTCAAGGTGTTCCGCAAAACTGCCTATCTGGGCTTCTTTTTTGCTGATGAAATACTGACGGGCGGAAGCCGCGGCAAACTCCTCGAATGCCGCCTGAGCAAAACGCGGAATAATCAGACGTGTCGTATAATCGGATACTTTGCGCAACCAGGCGTCGATTGCCGGATTGGTCGGTCCGGTCAGAAGCGGTTTCTGGTCATAATTATCGATGAAATGAACAATATCCATACTTTCCGGCATGAAGCTGCCATCGTCTTTTTGCAGGATCGGCACCATTTTTTCGCCAATCATTTTCTTGGGCGTCGCCTCATCATCATTGGCTAATATTTGCAGTTCAACAGGGATATTCTTCAGGCCGAAAATCATCCGGGCTTTTACACAAAAGGGGCAGTGATCGTAAATATATAACTTCATACTTGTTATCCTTTGGTTCACTGATGTACCCGTTGTCTGCGATGTGGCGGCATGTTTGCGCATGGCTGGCGTACGCGCAACACCGACAGAATGTCACATCACGACGCGGGGTATAAGGCAATGGCCGCAAATGCGGCCGGGCATATACGCCACAAATAATCGATAACAATTATTTGAATGTATTGGGAAAGTATGGAGTGCTTTACCGGTGAGATCAAATCATCGGTAAAGCCAAAATCTAGCGGCCACTCAACATCGCCGGTTCGATGCGGCGTTGATTGAACTGCCAGTGAAGCACGGCCAGCGTGAGAAAACCAATGGCGCCCAGCATAAACCAGGGGAGCTCCGGCTGATTCAGGGCATGCCCGGCATCAAACAGCCAGCCACCGCCGCTATAGCCAATCATGCCGCCCAGCGCCAGCCCAAGACGACTGAATCCCATATAACTGCCTCTGGCGCGGGCATCGGCCAGTGACGCGCTCAGTGTTTCACGCGCGGGCTCTGCAATGATGGCGCCGAGATAAAACAGGCTGATGAGCATCAGCAACGTTTGCAAACCGCTGGTCAGGCCGATCGGGAACATACTCATTGACATGAGAAACAGACCGGCCATCAGGCGTTGTTCCAGCCGGAAACGTTTTTCGCTCCAGCGTGCGAGGGGGTAGAGCAGTGTTAGCGATAGCATCGCTTCAATCGCATACATCCATTTTACCGCGCTGGGGGTGCCGGCGATTTCATTCACCATCAGAGGCAACATCAACAGCACCTGCGTCGCCAACATATAATAACCGGTCAGGGTCAGCACATAGGTCAGGAAGCGCCGATCGCGAATAACGCGCGTCATGCCTTCCAGAATAGGGGTTTTAACCGTCGAGATACGGTATGCGGGCAACAACCACAGATTCACCAGGGCCGCCAGGACGAAGATCACCGCGCCCACCCAGCAGACGATTTCGAAGTCGTACTGAAGCAGCCAACTGCCGAGCAGGGCGCCGATCACCGCACCCGCACTGTCCTGCACCATCAGCAGGGAGTAAAATCGACCACGTTCATGCGGACGAACCAGTTTGATGACCAGCGCGGTGCGTGGCGGATCGAAAAGCGTTCCGCCCAAACCTGACAGGAGGCAGGAGAGCCACAAGAGCCAGGGTTCATCGGCAATCGCCATGAAAATGAAACTGACGGCGCGTAACAACATTCCCGCGGCGATCATCGGCCTGGCGCCGAAACGGTCGGCAATGGCACCGCCGAAAATGCCCAGCCCTTGTTGAATCAACTGGCGCAACCCCAGCGCAATACCGACTAACAATGCCGCCCAGCCAAGCTGATCGACAAAACGAATGGAAATAAGGGGAAAAACAACGAAAAACCCCAGAACCACCAGCATATTATCCAGCAATAAAAAATATTTGCCCAGACTCCGAGCTCGCGACATCAGCGGCATGTATCACCACAAAAAAGGAAAAATAACCGACGTGATTATTTTGTACCCTATTTCCTATTTGGGATAGCCCGTTAATAGATAATATTTTTTTATCGACGGAACGTTATCTGAGTAGCACTTTCAGCATAAAAAATAATTTTACCGATTCGATTGGACAATAACTCGGCGATGGAGATTTTACGCCAGAGAATTTATGCGGTTATAGTGAGTATCATCAGTCATATGCGGTATTTTCTGCTGTCAGAAAATATTTGTTTTAACCCCGATAAATTTTACTTATCGAAGCAACGGCTATTTGGGGGAAGGAATGTTTGGCTATCGTTCTATGCCAGCAAAAGTTCATTTAGTCACCGATCGGTTAGTGGTGCGTTTAGCTCATGAGCGTGATGCATGGCGGCTGGCTGAGTACTATGCGGAAAATCGTGATTTTCTCAGGCCCTGGGAACCGGTGCGTGATGTCAGCCATTGCTACCCGTCCGGCTGGCAGGCGCGGCTGAGTGTCATCAACGATATGCATAAACAGGGCAGCGCCTACTATTTTTTGCTGCTGGACCCCAATGAAAATGAGGTCATGGGCGTGGCTAATTTTAGCAACGTGCTGCGCGGCGCATTTCATGCCTGCTATCTTGGCTACTCGCTGGGGCAAAAATGGCAAGGGCAGGGGCTGATGTATGAGGCGCTGAAACCCGCGTTACGTTACATGCAGCGCCACCAGCATATGCACAGGATCATGGCTAACCATATGCCGCATAATCATCGTAGCGGTAATTTGCTGGTCAGGCTGGGGTTCGAACGCGAAGGTTACGCGAAAGACTATCTGTTGATTGACGGCAAATGGCAGGATCATGTTTTGACCGTACTGATCAACCATGAGTGGATACCGCAGCGTTAAGGAATAATGATGAAATATCAGCCATGTGTACCAGCAGCCAGCGTGATTGGCTGTCTGTTGGAAGAGCGGCCGCCACCGCTGGGGAAACGCGTTACGAACGATCGAAGAGAATGCTGAGAAAAAGCTGAAATATTCAGCGATGGTTACAATGTTCGGTAGCTATTACACGCGCAATGCGTAGACTAACCGGATCCCGCAATCAGGATGATCCCAACGTGGTCAATAATCGTCCTCGGACATTTCAGAATTAATCGGATGAATTTACTTAAATCACTGAGCGCCGTCAGCGCCATGACCATGCTGTCACGCATTTTAGGTTTTGTGCGTGATGCCATTATCGCCCGCGTTTTCGGGGCTGGCATGGTGGCGGACTCCTTCTTTATTGCATTTAAACTGCCCAATCTGCTGCGGCGCATTTTTGCCGAAGGGGCATTTTCCCAGGCTTTTATCCCTATTTTGGCGGAGTACAAGAGTCAGCAGGGTGAAGAAGCGACGCGTACCTTTCTTGCCTATGTCTCCGGTATGTTGACGCTGGCGCTGGCATTGGTGACCATCGCCGGCATGCTGGCCGCGCCCTGGGTGATTATGGTGACCGCGCCCGGTTTCGCCGCCACGCCGGAGCGTTTTGAACTGACCACCGCGCTGCTGCGCGTGACGTTCCCTTACATCTTGCTGATTTCGCTGGCGTCGATGGCGGGCTCGGTACTGAATAACTGGAACCGTTTCTCCGTACCGGCGTTTGCTCCCACGCTGCTCAATGTCAGCATGATCGGTTTTTCGCTGTTTGCCGCGCCCTATTTCAATCCGCCGGTCATGGCGCTGGCGTGGGCCGTGCTGGTTGGCGGCCTGCTCCAGTTGGGCTACCAACTACCCTATCTGAAAAAGATTGGCATGCTGGTGTTGCCGCGTATTAAGTGGCGCGAGCCAGGCGTCTGGCGGGTGATGAGGCTGATGGGGCCAGCTATCCTTGGCGTCTCTGTCAGCCAGATCTCACTGATCATCAACACTATTTTCGCCTCCTTTCTGGTTGAAGGTTCGGTGTCGTGGATGTATTACGCCGACAGGTTGATGGAGTTTCCTTCCGGGGTGCTGGGGGTGGCGCTGGGCACCATCCTGCTGCCTTCATTGGCGAAAAGCTTTGCCAGCGGCAACGTTGATGAGTATTCGCGCTTGATGGATTGGGGATTGCGGCTGTGCTTTGTTCTGGCGTTGCCGAGTGCGGTGGCGTTAGGCATTTTGGCGCAGCCATTAACCGTGTCGCTGTTTCAGTACGGCGAATTTAACGCCTTTGATGCGGCGATGACGCAGCGCGCGCTGATTGCCTATTCGGTGGGGCTGATGGGGTTGATCGTCGTCAAGGTTCTGGTGCCTGGTTTTTACTCACGGCAGGATATCAAAACGCCGGTGAAAATTGCGATCGTCACGTTGATTCTGACGCAGATCATGAACCTGATTTTCATCGGGCCGTTGCAGCACGCGGGGTTGGCGCTGTCTATCGGGTTGGCGTCCTGTATCAATGCGGGCTTGTTGTTCTGGCAGTTGCGTAAGCAGGATATTTTTCATCCGCAGCCAGGTTGGACGCCTTTTCTGCTAAAACTGGGCGTGGCGGTCGTGGTGATGGCGCTGGTGCTGATTGGCCTGTTGTGGTGGATGCCGGCTTGGGATATCGGCAGCATGACGCATCGCATAGCACGTCTGATGGTCATGGTGGTTGCAGGGGCGGGCGCGTACTTCGTTACGCTGGCGCTGTTAGGCTTTCGTCCGCGGGATTTTGCCCGACATAGTGCTGGCTGAAACGCCGCATAAGCAAACGCCATTGGCTGTGCCAATGGCGTTTGCTGTGTAATGCCGGACAATCAGGCGTTACATCTTCTCGACCGTTTCGATACCCAATGTATCCAGACCTTGTTTGAGCGTTTTGGCGGTCAGCAACGCAAGTTTAAGGCGGCTCTGACGGACATCCTCATTCTCCGCATTCAGGATCGGACAATGCTCATAGAAGCCGGAGAACAGACCCGCCACATCGTAAAGATAGGCGCACATGACGTGCGGCGTCCCCTCACGCGCCACGGTGGTGATCGTCTCTTCAAATTGTAGTAAACGAGTTGCCAGCGCCAATTCGCGATCTTCGGTCAGTTGTACGGGCTGAGTCAACGCCGCTTCCTGCACACCAGCGCGTTTAAAGATCGATGCCACGCGAGTATAGGCGTATTGCATATAAGGGGCGGTGTTGCCTTCGAATGCCAGCATGTTGTCCCAGTCAAACACGTAATCGGTGGTACGGCTTTTCGACAGGTCGGCATATTTGATGGCGCCGATGGAAACCACATTCGCCAGTGCGCTTAACTCATCCGCGGACATCTCCGGGTTTTTGGCGGCGATAAGCTTGTAGGCTCGCTCATAGGCTTCATCCAGCAAATCAACCAGCTTGATGGTGCCGCCGGCACGCGTTTTAAACGGTTTGCCGTCTTTCCCCAGCATCATGCCGAACATGTGATGCTCCAGGCTGACGCTGTCGGGAACATAACCGGCTTTACGCACAATGGCCCAGGCTTGCATCAAGTGCTGGTGCTGACGGGAATCGATATAGTAGAGCACACGATCGGCATGCAGCGTTTCGTAGCGATATTTCGCGCAGGCGATATCTGTGGTGGTGTAAAGGTAGCCGCCATCTTTTTTCTGGATGATGACGCCCATCGGTTCGCCTTCCTTGTTTTTAAATTCATCAAGAAATACGACTGTCGCGCCTTCGCTTTCAACCGCCAGACCTTTCGCTTTAAGATCAGCCACAATGTCTGGCAACAGGCTGTTGTACAGGCTTTCACCCATCACATCGTCTTTGGTCAACGTGACATTGAGACGCTCATAATTAAGCTGGTTCTGCGTCATGGTGATATCGACGAGCTTGCGCCACATCTGACGGCAATACTCATCGCCGCCCTGAAGTTTTACCACGTAGCCGCGCGCGCGCTCGGCAAATTCGGCCTCTTCGTCATAGTGTTTTTTCGCTTCACGATAGAATGCCTCAAGATCCGACAGATCCATCTCGCTGGCGTTTTCATTCTGCACTTTCTCAAGATAGGCGATTAACATACCGAACTGCGTACCCCAGTCGCCGACGTGGTTGGCGCGAATCACATTATGGCCGAGAAACGTCAATGTGCGGACAGCCGCGTCACCGATGATGGTGGAGCGCAGGTGACCGACGTGCATCTCTTTGGCCACGTTGGGCGCGGAATAGTCGATAACAATGGTTTGCGGCTTAACCGGGGCGACCCCAAGTTTTGGCGCGTTCAGCACGTTCTCTACCTGACCGGCGACCCATCGTTTATCAAGAAAAATGTTGATAAAACCTGGGCCTGCGATTTCTGTTTTCGCGGCAATGCCATCCAGCGTTAAATGCTGGAGCACCTTTTCCGCCAACTGGCGTGGGGGCATGCCAAGTGTCTTTGCCACAACCATAACACCATTCGCTTGGTAATCGCCAAACTGTGCTTTTGCGGACTGACGAACTTGCGCTTCGCTGTTGAGCGGCGCACCCGCCGCGGCCAAGGCCTGACTGACTTTTTCGGAGAGAAGAGCCTGAATATTCACCGGGTTACCTTAAATAAAAAACCAAGCCCTGCTTATACCATATTTGCCTTTATGAGTCAGCAAACGGGCGTATTGGCAGCAGAACATGACAGGCTCACAATGAAGTGGAAAACGGATGATAGGGAAGTTAAAAAGTGGATTATCTTTATTAGTGTGGAACGGAATGCGGCAGAATAATTAATTATTTATTTAACGTTTTCGGCTGCGAGGATTGGCGCCGATTTTAAGCTCATTTCTAGTTTTAAAGTGACGAAAAATCGCATATGCTGCAATTATCACCAGCAATATTGAAATAATTAACAAAATCATATCCTTCACCCTCTCTGTATATTAACTTGAATCAGAGTATCTTGTTTTTTTTCATCGTACAATGGGGTGCTTTTTATTTAAGATAACTCCCAGATAACATGATGAGAGTTATCTCAATTATCCGAAGTCGCTAAGTTTTTTATTTATTAATCATGCTGTTGGGTTTTTTATCCCATTGTATTTAATGTTTTATTTTTTTTATTAAATAGATTTAAGATATAAATCATTTACTGATTACATCAAAGATTTTTATGAATCTGGATGTGATTGATGTATGGATTTATATAAAATATCGTTAAAAATCAGTTAGGAGTTTTCTTGCATGCTGTCTGAAACATTAACCCAGGATTTGGCGCGTTTTGAAAAGGAGCTCATGGCATTGGCTGCGGATCTTCAACTTGATTTAATGTCATTTCATGCCGATCACCTCTCTCTGCGCTGCCATCAGCACAGCACGGCGGAACGCTGGAAAACCGAACTGTCGGGTAACGGCGCATTGCTATCCGAGAAGATGATTAATGGCCGCGCCATCTGTCTTTTCATATTAGATTCGGTAATCAAAATCGGGCCATGGGAAATTGATTGCATTGAATTACCCTGGCCGGGTAAGCAGCATTATCCCCATGAAGGGTGGGAACATATAGAACTGGTATTACCGGGCGATGCGGCAACATTGCATCAACGGGCGTTGGCTTGTTTATCTGATGAAGCATTACGCGCGCCAGGGATAAAGCTTAAATTCAGTTCACCGCAAGGTGAGAACGAGCGGCTTCCCAATCCCACGTTGGCGGTTACCAGAGGAAAAGTCACCCTCAAATTTCATCCTTATGATATTCGCGATATTGTCGCCAGCGAAAATGGCGAATAGGCAATAAAGAAAAGTTGCAGGTCGTTTAGATCATAACGACCTGACGTGGATACATTAACGAAATTGTGGTTTATGTCATATTTATTTCGCCGAGCGTTACCTTCATTGTGACTCTTGTCTACTCATAAAACGAGCCTGAATGTCATAGTTAACTATTCCCTTTAAGGAAAATATTTGGTGTTCATTGGTTTGAAATAGAGGTGGCTATGACAAAACTGGAAGTATGTTGTTACAGCGTCGAGTGCGCGATAACGGCGGCGCAGTCTGGCGCGGATCGTATTGAGCTTTGCGCCGGACAACGAGAGGGCGGTTTAACGCCCGGATATGGCATGTTGCGTCTTGCCCGCGACCAGGTAACGATTCCCGTTCATCCGATTGTCCGGCCCCGTGGTGGTGATTTCTGCTATAGCGAAACAGAATTTGCAACGATCAAATATGAGGTGGAACAAATCAAGGCGATGGGATTTCCGGGGCTGGTGGTGGGGATACTGGATCCAGAAGGACACATCGATTTGCCCCGAATGAAGCAAATCATGTCGCTGGCGCAAGGCATGTCGGTGACATTTCATCGCGCTTTCGATATGTGCCTCAACCCGCATCTGGCATTAGAGCAACTAACGGATTTGGGCGTGTCCCGCATCCTGACGTCAGGGCAACAGCAGACGGCGGAAAATGGATTGATATTATTACGTGAACTAACTCAGGCTAGTCGTGGTCCAATCATTATGGCTGGTTCCGGTGTTCGTCTCACCAACCTGCAAAAGTTCCAGCAAAGCGGCATTCAGGAGTTGCACAGTTCAGCCGGACAGCAGACGCCATCCGTGATGCGCTACCGAAAAATCGGTGT
Source organism: Brenneria izbisi (assembly GCF_025840185.1). Classification (GTDB taxonomy): domain Bacteria; phylum Pseudomonadota; class Gammaproteobacteria; order Enterobacterales; family Enterobacteriaceae; genus Brenneria; species Brenneria izbisi. The sequence goes on along the minus strand of NZ_JAMPJU010000015.1, from coordinate 41,154 downwards.
TTCCATGTGCGGAGATAATACCGACATGGATGAATTCAGTCGGTATCGCGTGGATGCTGATGTGGTAGCCGCCATGAAGCGGGCGTTGAGCCCGGATCGTGAAACCTCACCCGTTTCGTGATATTCGTCGGTTAGTTAGCGTCAGCGAGACTGACAATGTCTGTCTCGTGATCACTCATTTATCCCTTGCCGCGCAGCATACCATCCGGTTTGCTTGCGAGTACCAGGCCCCGGCGTGTTGTCGGGGCTTTTTTTCTTTAAATTAATTGGTTAATGAGTATTCCGCGGTATGGAAAATCAATGTTTAGAGTGAGTAAATACTCAGGCGCGCTATTTGTGATGACAAACATTGCTACGCGATAACTAAGGTTTCCGGGCAACCAATACCGCGCGCAACGGGGCCGGATAGCCTTCCACCGTCTTGCTTTGATCGTTGGGATCAAGAAAATCCGCCAGTGACTCGGTAATCATCCAATCAGTGCGTCGTTGTTCCTGCGTGGTTGTGGTACAAACATCCACCACCTGCACATCAATAAAGCCGCATTTTTCCAGCCACCTTGTGAGTGCCGCAGCGGAAGGAATGAAATAGACGTTGCGCATCTGCGCATAGCGTTCTCCAGGCACCAGCACCTGATGTTCATCACCTTCAACCACTAGCGTTTCCAGTACTAACTCACCGCCAGATACCAGTTGATTTTTCAACTGCCATAGATGGTCGAGCGGTGAACGGCGGTGATAGAGCACGCCCATTGAGAATACGGTATCAAATGCCGCCAGTTCAGGTAATTGCTCAATGCCAAGCGGCAATACGTGAGCGCGTTGATCGTCGCCAAGCAACTTGCGAACCGCTTCAAACTGACACAAAAACAACTGCATGGGATCGATGCCGATCGCCATGCGCGCGCCTTCTCCCACCATGCGCCATAGGTGATAACCGCTGCCGCAACCGACATCCAGGATCAGACGATCTTTTAACGGACGGATGTGCGGCAACACGCGCGTCCATTTCCAGTCAGAACGCCATTCGGTGTTGATATTTACGCCATAAAGAGAAAACGGGCCTTTGCGCCAGGGCATCAGATTGCGTAACAGCATGTCAATGCCTTCACGTTGACCGGTGGAAATATCGGGTTCCATGCGGGCGGTGACGCTGTGCGTCAGATCCAGCGAAGTTGGTGTTAATGCGGGAAGGTGTTCAAGCGTGTTAAACCATAGCTTGAATTTCCCATGCAAGGACTCTTGCTGCCAGCGGCTCAACTGCGGAGGCAACGTATTCAACCAGTGACTTAACGGCCCTTTGGCGATTTGCTGATAAAAATTGCCGAAATCGATCATGCGGACTTCCCTGTTTTGACGGCTAATAAAGAACCGAAATTAAAGCACTGGAACCAGACTTCGCGGTGCTCGAAACCGGCCAGTTTTAAACGCTCCTTATGAGTTTCCACTGAATCCGTCAGCATCACATTTTCCAGCATGCTGCGTTTCTGACTGATTTCTAATTCGCTGTAACCGTTGGCCCGTTTGAAATCAAAGTGCATGTTGAACAGCAACTCGCCGATTTCTGCATCGGAAAAACTGAATTTTTCCGACAACACCAAAACGCCGCCGGGATTGAGACCCTGATAGATGCGGTTCAACAGCAATTGCCGGTTGGCGGTTTCCAGAAACTGGAGTGTAAAGTTCAGCACTACCATCGAGGCATTTTCTATTTCGATATCCAGAATATCGGACTCAATGATGTCCACCGGCGTCGTGGAGCGGAAGGCGTCGATGTGGTTGCGGCAACGCTTGATCATCGCCGGCGAGTTATCGACCGCGATAATTTTGCAACCCGGCACGCGAATATTTCGTCTCATCGACAGCGTGGCCGCTCCCAAAGAGCAACCCAGATCGTAAACCTGACTTTCAGGCTGAACAAAGCGTTCGGCAAGCATGCCAATCATGGAGATAATGTTGGAATAGCCGGGAACAGAGCGCTGAATCATGTCGGGAAACACCTCGGCGACCCGTTCGTCGAAGGTCCAGTCGCCCAGATTGGCAATAGGGGCGGAAAAAAGCATATCGCGGTTTGGCATGACGGAAATAAGGCTGAGCAAAGAATCGAAGAGCGATATTCTAGCAGAATGAAACAATAAAGCATGCGCTGTTGTCTCGACAACGCACATGGTTATGACGATACGAGGCTAATGGAACGCAGAAAACGGATGAAGGAGGGCGGTTTCATCCGTAGCGCTAAGTGACCTGCTGGTGAGTCGCGGATCAGTACAAGGTAAACATCAGTTCCCAGGGTAAATAATAGAGATTGATCAATATCATCAATACCAGCGACACATAGGTGGCCATCATGCCTGTTCGCCGCCAGCGGAATTCACGATGGCGCAGGCCGTGATAGTGCAATAAACGCCCGATGATCAGTGATAGTCCGCAGATATGAATCATTGCAACTATCGCGCCATTCATTTCCATCAGAACCAACAAGATAGCGCCAATGGGAATGTATTCCACGGCATTACCATGCACGCGAATGGCCGTTTGAAGCTCATAAAAACCGCCATCACCGTAGGCTACGCGGTACTGCATTCTGAGTTTAACGACATCAAGGGACAGCTTTATCAACAACAATGCGCCAAGCACTACGTAGAGCGCGCTTACCATTTTTCACTCCATAACCTAACCGAAACCGGTTGGCGGAATAATAGCTTTCCCTGACAGAACTGTCGCCTGCCAAGCCAATTATTTTTATCTGAATTATATGACACGCATCCTACCATAAATAAAAAGCATGGCCGGATACGCAGACGACAGGCGAAACGACATGTTTAAAACGACATGTTTAAAACAACGAAGTCTGCTGTGGCCAGCCCGGTATCGGGGGGACGGCAGGCAGGACGTCAGCCAGCAAGGGCCAGAGTTGCTGGGCCAGTCGGGGCGCGTTGCCGATATCGGGGGTATGAATAAACAAAAATGGTTGTGCGGATTGCCACTGCGGTAGCTTATTCAGCCACGATTGAAACCAATGCCGATTCTCCAGGGCATTCTCACTGCCAATAAAGCGAATGATCGGTTGTGCCGCGGTTAACACGGCATGTACCGGCAGACGCGGCTTTTTGCGCTGGGCTTCACGCATGGCAAGGCTGTCTGGCGCCGCATGGTGGACCGGGCGACTATCAAGAATGACGCGATTGACGCCGCGCTGTTGTAAACCCTGATTCAGACGGCGCTCTTCATCGCCTTTGGCGAAAAACAGCGGATGCCTGACTTCTACTCCGTAGCAGAAGGTCTGCGGCAAGGTATCGAGAAACTGCCACAGTACATGCAGTTGTGTCGGGCTGAACGCGGCGGGCAGTTGGATCCAGAGTTGTCCGATGCGCTCGGCCAAGGGCGCCAGACACTGATAGAAACTCAGCACGTCGTTATCGCAATGCTGTAAAGCCGCCTGATGGCTGATGCGGGAGGGAAATTTAAAGCAGAAACGAAAATCATCGTGTGTCATATCACGCCAACGCAGCACCACATCACGGGAAGGCAGGGCATAGAATGTGGTATTGCCTTCCACACAGTTAAAATAGCGGGCGTAATCAGCCAGATCGTACAGCCCTAAGCGACTCCAGGCCGCATGTTGCCACTGCGGTAAACCGACAAATAACATAATCTCGATCTTCTTCGCTAAAATTACATGGTTAGTTTTATATACTAAGAATGTATCAGGAGCTATTGGTGAAATTAAGGTGTACACTGAATATCCATACAGTTTCAAGGTAAAAAATATGTTTATTTTGAATGTCCTTCGGATGTTCAGTCGCGGATCAGTTAAAGTAGCTTGTCCCATATGTGCCCATGTCACTGAGCAAAGTAGAAACCGACTGCGTGAAAACATCACGATTATTTGTCCTAAATGTGGCTTATATTTTCTGCCAAGAGATAAATAAAAAATATCGCTCAAAATTCATTTTCCATCGGTCACCGTACAGGCTTAATCCCCGCCAATACAGGAACATTTCCATGACAGAAGAAGAACTGAAAGTATTTTTATTTACACAGACCTGTGTGATTCTTTCCGGCGTACTGGCGGCAAGGGAAGGGCAACCATTGATTATTCAGCAGCGATTTAGCAAAGTTTATGAATTGCTGGCGGAAGAATACGAAAAATTACGTGCATAAAAATATTTTTATCCTGCCCGGAGCGACCTTACATATGAATAAAAAGGGTTTTTCTCTCCGTTAAAAAATCACAGAGCGTAAATTATAAATGTCATTTGGAAGTAATTTTATTTCATTAAAATATTACGCTGTAGATAACAGACTGATAATTAGAGATAAGCATGATGATTAACCGCTGCAACGTATTTTTTAACTATGCTCATCCCCGCTACTGGTTATTATGGCTTGGTCTGGGATTGTTATTTCTGTTGGTTCAATTACCTTATCCCGCACTGGTCAGATTTGGCGGTTGGCTGGGACGCCAGTCGATACGTTTTTTAAAGCGTCGCGCGGCGATTGCCCGACGTAATCTGACTCTTTGCTTTCCTGATATCACCCTCCAGCAACTCGAAATTAAATTAACCGATAATTTTTCCTCTCTGGGAATCGCATTGCTGGAGACGGGGATGGCATGGTTCTGGTCCGATCGACGCATCAAAAAGTGGTTTGATATCGCGGGGTTGGCGCATCTGCACGCAGCAGAAAATAAACGCAACGGCGTTATCGTTATTGGTGTGCATTTCATGACGCTGGAATTACATTTCCGTATTTTGGGCCATTGCAAACCGATGATCGTTATGTATCGGCCTCATAACAATAAAGTCATGGAACGAGTGCAAAAATGGGGACGTTCAAGATCGGGAAATATCTTGGTTGACCGAAAAAAATTGGTCTTGATGGTTCATGCATTAAAAAATGGCGGGGTGGTGTGGTTTGCTCCCGATCAGGATCCGGGGATAAAGGGCAGCGTATTTGTCCCATTTTTTGGGGTGGATCGTGCCGCCACCAGCAATGGGACATTTATTATCGCTAAGCATGCCAGACCTGAATTGGTGACAGCGGTGGTGATCCGTAAACCTGGCGGACAGGGCTATCAATTGATCATTTCTTCTGTATTGGAAAATTATCCTTATGACGACAGCCTGTCGGCGGCGGATTATCTGAATAAAACGATTGAAGATGAAATTATGCGCGCGCCAGAGCAATATCTTTGGTTACACCGGCGTTTTAAAACACGGCCTCAAGGTGATCCCCCTCTGTATATCTAATGCATTATTTTTCAATCATGTTTATTGTCGTCCCGACTTCTTCGGTTTTGTGGCCGGTTTCTGTTTCGAACCAACGTTTAATGGCCTGACATTTATCAACTATACTTATTTTCTGCCGCGCTGATCTCGGTCGCCTTTTTTTTCACGGCCTGAGCAAACTGAACACGTATTTCCTGTATCAAGTGCCGACAATCCTGCGCCAATAAGGTTTGCCAGCTTTCTGGACGTTACCTTCAAAGTGGCCTTGCGTATTTTTACGTTGAGGCTGAAAGGCGATTATGAAAATATTTTCCCGCGTATTTCCCTTCTTACGTCAAGACGCAGCGTCACCCTGGAATGACATTCGACCTGTCAGAGGCGATCTGTTTGGCATGGAGCGGCTGGAGCAGCATGGGCGCACTCTGGCCGCTGCCCAGCCCGTGACGTTATCTCCTCCGCATGTTACCTCGTTACACCATCGCTTGAATGACAATGCGAAAGTGTTGCTGGCCGCTTACCGCGCCAGCGCTCACGAGTTGGAGGAAGGCGGTAACGTTGTACCCGCTGCCGAGTGGTTATTGGATAACTATCATCTGGTTTCGGCGCAAATTCGTGAAATTCGTGAAGATTTGCCTCCCCGTTATTACCGGCAATTGCCTAAATTGTCGCAGGGGCCTTTTACCGGTTATCCGCGGGTATTTGGCCTGGTGTGGGCGTTCATCGCCCATACTGACAGCCATGTCGATCCTGAAGCCTTACGCCGCTTCATTATGGCCTATCAGGAAGTTCAGCCCTTGACGATAGGTGAGCTTTGGGCGGTCGCCATCACCCTGCGTATCGTATTGATAGAAAACCTGCGACGCCTGGCCGACCAAATGACCGTGGGGAGACGGGAGCGCGCCAAGGCGGAACAGGTGGCGAATAACCTGTTGCGAGCGGGCGATTACCCCCTTGCTTCCGATATCCTTGCTTCTTATAACGATGTGCCGTTGTCAGAGACGTTTGCTGCTCAACTGAGTAAGCGATTACGCGATCATGATCCCAGAACCACGCCTGTGTTGGGTTGGCTTGAACAGCGGCTTAAACAGCAGGGAAGCTCAATGGAAGACGTGGTGCAACATGCGCAACAGCGTCTGGGCGTCTCTAACGTCACGGTGCGCAATATCATTACCAGTATGCGATTGATTTCTGATATCGACTGGGCGACATTTTTTGAAAGTGTCAGTCTGGTTGATGCGCGCCTACGCGCTGGCAGCGAATTTGCGGCGATGGATTTTTCCACCCGTAATTTATATCGTAGCGCGATTGAGCAACTCGCCCGGCAAGCGCCATGCACGGAGCTTGATATTACGGAACAGGCGCTGCTGTTGGCGCAACAAGTGCCGGTTTCCCCGTTATCTGATGATCCGGGCGAACGTAAACGTGAGCCCGGCTACTATCTGATTGCGGAAGGCCGACCACAACTTGAAGCCGCGATTGGTTTCCGGCCCGCTTTTTTACTGCGTTTTAATCGATTTACCCTGCGTGTTGGGATGGTCGGTTATATCGCGATGATCGGATTTTTTACCGCACTCCTGCTGGCAGGCTGGGGGGGCATTCTGTCCGCATCCTCCGTTGCGAACGGTTGGCTGTTATTGATCGGTGTTATCAGCATCATTCCCTTTTCTGAAGTCGCTACGGCGTGGGTCAACCGGCTTATCACCTGGCTATTTGGCGCCGCGCCCCTGCCTGGGCTGGCGTTATTGCATGGCGTGCCGAGGCATTGCCGGACGCTGGTGGTGGTGCCGACTCTGCTGACCAGCGAACAGGACATGCTGCAACAGGTGGAGCAATTGGAGGTGCATTATCTCTCCAGTGGAGAAGGGGATATGACCTTTGCCCTGTTGACAGACGGCGTGGATGCCGAAACGGAAATCCTGGCTGGCGATCAACATCTGTTAACGCAGGCATTGCTGGCGCTACAACAGCTTAATGAGCGTTATGGGGCAGGGCCTGCCGGTGAGCGGTTTCTATTGTTGCACCGCAGAAGATTGTTCAATCCCAGTGAAAAAGTATGGATGGGATGGGAGCGTAAACGGGGAAAACTGCACGAGCTTAACCGGTTGTTACGCGGCGCGACGGATACCAGTTTTACGCCGATAAATGAGCATCCCGTCCAGGTGCCAGCTGATGTGCGCTATGTGATTACGCTGGATGCCGATACCCGTTTACCGCGCGCTACCGCCCTGAAGTTGGTGGGTAAAATGGCTCACCCGCTTAACCAGCCTCGCTGGGATAGCGGTGGTGAGAATATTGTGGCCGGTTACGCTATTCTGCAACCGCGGATTACCCCTTCTCTGCCGGCGGGACACGAAACGTCGCTCTATCAGCGTATTTTCTCCGCGCCTGGGGGAATCAACCCCTACGAAGCCGCCGTGTCCGATGTTTATCAGGATTTATTCGGCGAAGGTTCCTACACCGGCAAAGGCATCTATGATATCGACGCGTTCGAGCGCGCGCTTCGGGGACGAATCCCAGAGAACAGACTACTCAGTCACGACCTGTTTGAAGGCATTTATGCCCGCGCGGGGCTGGCTTCGGATGTTGAACTGGTGGAAACCTTTCCTTCCCGCTATGACGTCATCGTAAAACGGCAACATCGCTGGACGCGCGGCGACTGGCAACTGCTGCCCTGGATTTTGGGGCTGGTGCGCACGGCGTCAGGTGAAAAAGTACGTTTACCCGCGGTTGGCCGTTGGAAAATGATCGACAATTTGCGGCGTGCGCTGTTCGCGCCGAGTCTGTTATTGATACTGATATGTTGTGCCGCGTTGCCGCTAAGCGCGGCATGGAAAGGCATGGTTATCGTTCTGCTGATATTGGCGTTTCCTGCCTGTCTGCCAGCGTTGTGGGATGCGGTGTCACGTTGGCTGCGCGGCTTGACCCGACAACAACCGCTTAGTCAGAGCCGACCTTTTCGTCATTTGCTTAGCGACCTCAAACTGGCGTTGTTCCAGGTTGTCCTCACATTGTCCTTTCTGGCCGATCAAAGTTGGCGCGCAATTGATGCTTTCGTGCGCACGTTGACGCGGTTAACGGTTACCCGGCGGCATCTGCTGGAATGGACGACGGCGGCCCAGTCTGGTAGCCGTCCACGTCTGACATTGACGGGTTTTTATCGTCAGATGATCGGCGGGATGGCGCTGGGTGGCGCGGTCGTGGGAGGGGCATTGCTGGTATCGCCGCAGAACTGGCCGCTATGGTTGCCGCTGGGCGTGTTGTGGTTGACCGCCCCGGCGCTGGCGCTGTGGGTGAGTGGCGGGCGCACGATGACTCGTCAGGAAAATATTGATGACGCGGATAAACAGACATTACGCTTAATCGCCCGTCGTACCTGGCGTTTTTTCACCACCTTTGTCACGCAACAAGAACATTACCTGCCGCCGGATAACTTCCAGGAGCAGCCGCGACCAGTGGTGGCGCACCGGACTTCGCCGACGAATATCGGGCTGTATTTACTCTCTACCGTGGCGGCGCGGGATTTCGGCTGGATAAGTCTTACTGAGATGCTCGATCGGCTCAGCGCGACCTTGACCACCATGGAACGACTACCGCGTTTTAAAGGCCATTTTTTTAACTGGTATGACACGCGGGATCTGCAAACCCTGCATCCGGCGTATGTTTCCTCGGTCGATAGCGGCAACCTGGCGGGAAATCTGATTGTCCTGGCGAATGCTTGCGAGTTATGGCAGGAAGAAAACCGCCTACAGGATTGGCGGGAACCGCTGACCGATCACCTGCAACTGATTCGCGAATCGCTGTTGTCGCATAAAGAAACGCGGGGTGAAACCGCGCTATTCAGGCCGTTGGCGAAAATCGGCATGTTGCTGAATCGTCATCTGTCAGCGGAACGCCTGTTGCCGGAAGCGATTTTGCAACTGGAACAATTGCGGCGGCAGGCGGATAGGTTATTGCCGCCCGCGGATGATGGAAGTGTGGCTGAGCCGTTTTTCTGGATTGATGCAACCCACACGATGCTTGTGGCGCATGAGCGTGAGCGGCAATATTCCGCGGTTGAGAGCGCATCTGTGATTGAACGGCTGCAAGCGTTGGCGTTGCGTGCGCGGAAGATGGCGATGGAAATGGACTTTGCGTTTCTTGTCGATCCAGAACGCAAACTGTTGTCGATCGGCTATTTAATGTCAGAAAACCAACTCGATGTCAGTTGTTACGATCTGCTGGCTTCTGAAGCCCGGCTAGCCAGCCTGTTTGCCATTGCGAAAGGCGATGTCAGTTCCCGCCACTGGTTTCGACTGGGACGTTCGGCGGTTCGCACCGGCAAGGGTTCCGCGCTGATGTCCTGGTCTGGATCGATGTTTGAATATTTGATGCCGTCACTGGTGATGCGCGCGCCGATTGGGAGCGTGCTGGAACAAACCACACGCGCGATCGTCGCGCAACAGCAGGCGTATGGTCGGGCGTTATCTGTGCCGTGGGGTATTTCAGAATCAGCTTATAATGCGCGAGATATCGATTTTACCTATCAATATTCAAATTTTGGTGTGCCAGGTTTGGGGTTAAAACGCGGGCTGGCGGATAATCTGGTGGTGGCGCCTTATGCCACCGGTTTAGCCACGATGATTGACCCGGTGGCCGCCTGTCGAAATTATGCGCGTTTAGCGACGATGGGCGCGTCAGGGCGCTATGGTTTTTATGAAGCGCTGGATTTCACGCCTTCCCGTCTGCCGGATAATGAAAAATTCGCTATCGTTTACAGTTTTATGGCGCACCATCAGGGAATGACGTTGGTTGCTATCGCCAACACGTTGCATAACGGCAATATGCGCCGCCGCTTCCACCGCGAACCCGTAATCCAGTCATGTGAGCTCTTGTTGCAGGAAAGCTTGCCGGTACATGTCGCGCTTGCTGAACCGCAGGTGGAAGAGGTGAAAGTTGGCGGCGGGGAAAGGCGTAATGAAATGACGATGTTGCGTCGCTTCTCCGCCTCGCCTACTGGCGCGCCAATTACCCATTTGCTGTCGAATGGCCGCTATGCGGTGATGCTAACCACCACCGGTTCCGGTTATAGCCACTGGCGCGAATTAGCGATTACCCGCTGGCGGGAGGACAGCACTCAGGATGCATGGGGCAGTTTTGTGCTGCTGCGTGATACGCGCAGCAATCGAATCTGGTCTGCGGGCGAGCAACGCCAGTTAAGTGAGTCGGCAGGCAATTTGCCGGTTTCGGCCGGTATGATTAGCAGTATCGGCGCGCCGATGCATCGTTATGAAGTGGTTTTTGGCGAAGACCATGCATCTTACATTCGTCATGAACGTTCGCTGACCACCACGCTTGATGTGCTGGTGTCGGGGGAAAGCGATGGCGAAGTTCGTCGGGTAACATTGACGAACAGCGGACGGCGGCGGCGTGACATCGAACTGACATCCTACGCGGAAATCGTGTTGGCCCCGCCCAGCGCCGACATCGCGCATACCGCGTTTTCCCGCCTGTTTGTGCAAACGGAATATCTGGCGGAATTCTCCGCCCTGATTGCGACCCGACGCCCTCGTTCACCGGGTGAACCCCCGGTCTGGGCGGCCCATTTCGCAGTGTTGGAAGGGGCGGTTGGCAGCAAAATGCAGTATGAATCAGACCGGGCCCGGTTTATTGGCAAAGGGCAGTCGGTTATGACGGCGGATGCCATTGTCGGGCATCAGGCGTTATCCAATACCACCGGCACGGTACTCGATCCCATTTTTTCACTACGCCAGCAGGTGCGCATTCCCGCCGGTAAAACGGTGCGGGTGGCATTTTGGACCGTGGTCGCCGCATCGCGCGAAGCATTGATTGATGTGATTGATAAACATCACGATCGCAGCGCCTATGAGCGAGATAAAACCTTTGCCTGGACGCAAGCTCAGGTGCAATTGCGCCATCTGGGGGTGAAATCGGAAGAAGCCGCGGATTTTCAGCGTTTGGCGGCACCTATTATCTATACCGACCCGCGTTTTCGCGCGCCGTCGGCGTCCATCGTGGATGGCGCGGGCAAGCAGTCCGGTTTGTGGTCAATGTCGATTTCCGGCGATCTGCCGATTGTATTGCTGCGCATTGATGATATTGACGATATGGCGCAGGTGCATCAGTTACTGAGAGCTCACGAATACTGGCGCATGAAGTTACTGAATGTGGATTTGGTTATCATCAACGAGCGTTCATCGTCTTATATTCAGGATTTGCAGATAGCCATTGAAACCGCCATCCGCAGCAGTCAATCAAGGCCGCGTCTGGGCGGCGCATCAACGCGCGGCGAGGTATTTGCGCTGCGCGCTGATTTAATGTCGACGGAATCAAGGGCGTTGTTGCTGTCAATCGCGCGGGTATCGCTGATTGCCCGCCGGGGGCCCATTTCCTATCAGTTGGAATTGGTTCCGCCTGCGCCGCGCGCGAGCCAACCGGAAAACGCCGCGCCATCAAAGGGGCTGCCTGGCCAGACGCCACGCCCAGAGGAACTGGCGTTCTTTAACGGTATTGGCGGATTTGATCGGCAAGGGCGGGAATATGTCACCGTACTGGATGCGCAACATACCACGCCAGCGCCGTGGATTAATGTTATCGCCAATCCAACATTTGGATTTCAGGTTTCCGCGCAAGGAAGCGGTTACACCTGGGCGGAAAATAGCCGTGAAAACCAACTGACGCCTTGGGGAAACGATGCGGTGATTGATCCCGGCGGCGAGGCGCTTTATATCCATGATGATATGAGCGGCGTGTTATGGACGCCGACAGCATGGCCGATTAATGACGGTGGATGTTATGTTGCCCGTCATGGTTTTGGTTACAGCCGTTTTACTCACCATGCCAATAATATTGAGTCAGAATTACTGCAATACGTCCCGCTGATGGACCCGATAAAAATCTCTCGCCTGCGGTTGCGCAATACCTCAACGCAGGCCCGGCAACTGACGATCACGGCTTATGCGGAATGGGTGTTGGGCGCTTCGCGTAGCGCCAGCGCGCCTTATCTGTTAAGTCATGTGGATGCGCAAACCGGGGCCATGCTGGTGCGAAATCCGTGGTCAGGCAGTTTCCCCGGACGGATCGGTTTCGCTGATTTGTCGGGCGCGCAGTCATCGTTCACCGCAGACAGAACGGAGTTTCTGGGGCGAAACGGACACATGAGGGCGCCGGCGGCGTTGGTGAAACATCGCCGGTTAAGCGGGAATACTGCGGCGGGAGGGGATCCCTGTGGCGCGCTACAGACCACGGTCAGCATCGCGCCGGGAGAGCAAGTCGAGATCGTCTGGTTTATCGGGCAGGAAGAATCGGTTGAACAGGTCGGCGATCTGATTGGGAAATATCGGCAGTGCGATCTGGATCAGGTTCTGTGCGATGTTGAAGCTCACTGGGAAACAGTGACGGGGGCGATCAGGGTGAAAACGCCCGATAGCGCCATGGATATCATGCTGAATGGGTGGCTGTTGTATCAAACCCTGTCTTGTCGTATTCAGGCCCGTTGCGGATTTTATCAGGCAAGCGGCGCTTATGGCTTTCGCGACCAGCTTCAGGACGGCATGGCATTAACCTTTTCACAACCTCAGGCGACGCGGCGACACTTGTTACGCGCCGCGGGCCGACAATTCGCCGAGGGAGATGTGCAGCATTGGTGGCTGCCGCATTCTGGCGCCGGGGTGAGAACACACATCTCTGACGATCGGGTGTGGCTGGCGTTCGCGACCGCCACCTATGTGCAGGTGAGTCAGGATTATGACGTGCTTAGCGAACAGGTCGGCTTTCTGGAAGGCCCGCCGGTCGCCGTGGGGGAACATGATGCGTTCTTCCAACCGATGCAATCCGCCCAAACCGCCACACTATTTGAACATTGCGCTCGCGGTCTGGATCAATGCCTGCAATTGACGGGGGAGCATGGTTTACCCCTTATCGGCGCAGGGGACTGGAACGACGGTATGAATCGTGTCGGCGAGGGGGGAAAAGGCGAGAGCGTCTGGCTCGGCTGGTTGCTGATTCATACCATTGCCTGTTTTGCGCCATTGGCCGACCGGTATGATGCCGAGCGCGCGGCGCGCTGGCGACAGCATGCTGAATCCGTCAGGGCGGCTATTGAAGCGTCAGCCTGGGATGGCGCCTGGTATCGCCGGGCGACGTTTGATGACGGCACCTGGCTGGGCAGCAGCAGTAATGATGAATGTGTCATTGATTCCATCGCACAATCATGGGCGGTGCTTTCCGGGGCAGCGGATAGCGAACGGGCAGCGACAGCCATGGCATCGCTGGAAAAATATCTTCTTCGTTGGGAAGACGGGTTGGCGCTGTTGTTTACGCCGCCCTTTGATCGCACTGCTCATGATCCCGGTTATATTAAAGGCTATCCGCCGGGATTACGTGAGAATGGCGGTCAATATACCCATGCGGCGATGTGGTCGGTGCTCGCTTTTACCCAATTGGGCGACGGGAATAAGGCGGCTGAACTGTTTGCCTTGCTCAACCCGATTAATCATGGCTCGACCGCGGAGCAGGTGGCCCGCTACCGCGTTGAACCTTATGTCATTGCCGCGGATGTATATTCCGTCGCGCCGCATAGCGGACGCGGCGGCTGGACCTGGTATACCGGTTCGGCTGGGTGGATGTACCGCGCTGGCGTTGAAGGGATCCTGGGGATCCGTCGTGAAGGCAGCTTGCTGGTGCTCAGCCCCTGTATCCCGGATGACTGGCCCGGTTTTGAGGCGCAGGTAACCCTGGGGGATTGTCGCTATCTTATCAGCGTGACAAATGATCATCAGCGTTGTCAGGGGATGTCTCAGGTAACGCTGGATGAGGTAGAGGTGCCGCTTAATGGTCAACAAAAACAGATAAAGATCGAACTAATGAAAGGAAATCATCATCTTCAACTCAGGTTGTAAACAACGGGATGATGATTAAGTTTTATGTTGAGTGAGCGGTGAGCGTATGCACGAGCACTCAACATAGACTCAAAATATTATAGAATTTCATCTGCCCACTGCGTCGCCTTCATTATCATATGGAAAAAATCGGTTTCATTGATTTCCAGGCAATCCAGATAATCACTCAGGTGGTCCCATTCCTGTTGTTCGTATTCATAAGCCACGGTCAGATAGACGGCAAACTCACCGATATTATGCAACAATGCTTGATTGATCTTATCGGATAACGTTATCTCAGAGAGTAATAAAGGCATAGGATAATCAAGCACCGCATCAAGCAGTGATAATAAACCGCACAGGAAAGCTTCGGTCGCATCACCTTCATCTTCAAGTTTGAGGTGTAATAATTCCAGTAATCTGGCCCGGATTAAACTGGTGCGATAAAGTTCGCTGGGTTTTTTCGCATTGCAGTTCGTTATACTCACTAGAGAAACAAAGCGTTTAAGCTCTTTTTGCCCGAGTAATATCGCAATGGCGCGAAAAGGCATGGCAGAGGCGGTGATGCCGAAACGAGTATTGTATTTAATGTTTGTGACATAGCGCATCAATTTATAATACAACGATAAATCTGCACAGATTAACTCTTCAATTCTGGCATAGTTCAGTTCAGGCTGATTGATTTCTTTCAACAGATTGATGGTGCTATTTGAGTTGTTAATCAATCTTTTAGATTTCATCACTTCCGGCACGCTGAAAAAATAACCTTGAAACAATGAAATACCTATCTTTTTGCTTTGCAGGTATTGCTCATGTTTTTCTACTTTTTCAGCAAGGTAGGTCAGGTTATGGTGTTTGGTTTTATTGATGAAGCTTTCAATTTCATCGAATGTCGATTGGTTTAAATCAAATTTGATGATGTCAACAAAAGGCAGAAATCTGTTCCATTCGGAACTCATCGTGAAGTCATCAAGGGCGAATATGAATCCTTTCCTTTTCATTTTTTTTATTTCCAGGAGTAATTCATTATCGGGTACGGCGCTTTCCAGGATCTCAATAACCACCTTATCAGGGGGTAATATTTCTGCCTGACCGGTTATCAACATTTCATAGGGAAAATTGACGTAGCAAAGTTTTTCGCCAACCAATTTTGTCAACGGACTTGTTAAAAACTGATCGGATATCAGTTGGGCCGTGGCGAATTCAGCACTGACATCCGGGAATTTATTGGTGACATCAATGCGAAAAAAAAGCTCATAGGCAACGGTTTGCAGACGCTGGTTTAAAATGGGTTGGCGGGCAACAAAGGAATACATAATCAGGCTCCGTGTATAATATTCACATTAGCCACTCCTGTGAATCTCGGCGATGACGCGTTGGCTTCATTGTGTAATCGTGCAGGGAAAATTCGTAAATCCTAATTCTAGCAGATTCTGTTCGATGAGTGATTGCGCGACCCCGTTAGCGGTTTCCTGTCGCTTCATTTCATTCCTGGCGTCACAGGCTATCGTCCATCACCTGTCATCTACAGCGCGTGGTACTCGCCGACATTTTCCTGTAACAATTAGTCTTACATTTTTGAACGTTTTATTAACCGATGCTGAAATTTATCGAAAAGAGTGGGCAGGCAAGGCGCGGAGCGCTACCTTGACACTTATCGTGCGGGCGAATTTCCTTTATAATGCTCGCCTTTTTTCACCGGACTCTAATCCAGAAAAACCATGCCGTTCAGCAACAATATCACGCTCTTTTCGGTTGTCGCGTACAGCGAAAATAGGTGGGTTGTGCGGCTGAGTAAAAGGACATCGTAATGCGTACTAAATATTGCGGGCAGTTGAATTCGTCCCATGTTGGCCAGGAAGTGACATTGTGTGGTTGGGTTAACCGCCGCCGCGATCTGGGCGGCTTGATTTTTATTGATATGCGCGATCGTGAAGGGGTGGTTCAGGTGTTCTTTGATCCTGACCGTCAGGACGCATTTAAATTGGCATCCGAATTACGCAACGAATTCTGCATTCAACTTACCGGTGTGGTGCGTGCTCGCCCTGATAGTCAGATCAACAAAGAGATGGCGACGGGTGAGATTGAAATTTTCGCCAGCGATCTGACCATCATTAACCGCGCAGAACCGTTGCCGCTGGATTCCAACCAGACCAACACCGAAGAAGCGCGTCTCAAATATCGTTATCTGGATTTACGCCGACCTGAAATGGCGCAGCGCCTGAAAGCCCGTGCGCGTATTACCAGCTTTGTTCGTCGTTTTATGGACGATCATGGTTTTCTGGATATCGAAACCCCGATGCTGACCAAAGCCACGCCGGAAGGCGCTCGCGATTATCTGGTGCCGAGCCGTGTTCACAAAGGCAAATTCTATGCGCTGCCGCAGTCGCCGCAGTTGTTCAAGCAGTTGCTGATGATGTCCGGTTTTGATCGCTACTATCAAATCGTTAAATGTTTCCGTGATGAGGATTTACGCGCCGACCGCCAACCTGAGTTCACCCAGATCGATGTGGAAACCTCATTCATGACCGCGCCGCAAGTGCGTGAAGTGATGGAGAAACTGGTGCGTGCGTTGTGGTTGGACGTGAAGGGCGTGGATCTGGGCGATTTCCCGGTGATGACCTTCGCGGAAGCGATGCGTCGCTTTGGTTCTGACAAACCGGATCTGCGTAACCCGCTGGAACTGGTGGATGTGGCTGATCTGGTCAAACATGTTGAATTTAAAGTATTCGCTGGCCCGGCCAATGATGCCAAAGGGCGGGTCGCCGTTATCCGCGTACCGGGCGGCGCCCAACTGAGCCGTAAGCAAATTGACGAGTATGGAAAATTTGTTGAAATCTATGGCGCCAAAGGGCTGGCCTACATCAAGGTCAACGATCGCGCCAAAGGTCTGGAAGGCGTACAGAGTCCGGTCGCCAAGTTCCTCAGTGAAGATGTGCTGACCGCTGTGCTGGAACGCACCGCCGCCGCTGACGGCGATATGCTGTTCTTTGGCGCGGATAGCGCCAAAGTGGTGACCGATGCGCTGGGCGCGTTGCGTCTTAAGCTGGGCCGCGATCTGAATCTGACCGCAGACGGAAGTTGGCGACCGCTGTGGGTTATCGACTTCCCGATGTTTGAAGAAGATGAAGAGGGCGGTCTGGCGGCGATGCATCATCCGTTTACCGCGCCGCGCGATATGTCGCCTTCCGAACTGGCCGCCAGCCCGGTTTCGGCCATCGCCAATGCTTACGATATGGTTATCAACGGTTATGAAGTGGGCGGGGGATCCGTGCGTATCCATAACGGCGAAATGCAGCAAACGGTATTCGGTATCCTGGGTATCAATGAACATGAGCAACGAGAGAAGTTCGGCTTCTTGCTGGATGCGTTGAAGTTCGGCACGCCGCCGCACGCGGGTCTGGCATTTGGTCTGGACCGTTTGGTGATGCTGTTGACCGGTACGGATAACATTCGTGATGTCATTGCCTTCCCGAAAACCACGGCGGCGGCCTGTCTGATGACGGAAGCGCCGAGTTTCGCCAATCCAGCGGCGTTGGACGAGTTGTCCATCGCGGTGGTAGGCAAAGGGAAAATCGCTCAGGATAGTCATTCAGAGAACGCGTGATATGGCATACAAGCGACCCGTTTCGGTTCTGGTGGTAATTTATGCCCGTGACACCGGGCGGGTGTTGATGTTGCAACGGCGTGATGATCCTGCTTTCTGGCAGTCGGTGACTGGCAGTATAGAGGAAGGGGAAAGCGCGTTGTTCGCCGCACAGCGTGAAGTTAAAGAGGAAGTTAATATTGATATATCCGCTGAGGCGTTATCACTCTTTGACTGTCAGCGCTGTATCGAGTTTGAGCTATTTGCTCATTTGAGACATCGCTATGCGCCAGGGGTGACGCGCAATACGGAGCATTGGTTCTGTCTGGCGTTGCCCACAGAGCGAAAGGTGGTTATTACCGAACACCTCGCCTACCAGTGGCTGGGAGCGCCCCGTGCGGCGCAGTTGACCAAGTCATGGAGTAACCGGCAGGCGATTGAGGAATTTGTTATTTATCCGGCCTGAACAGGCTTTTTTCGGAGATTTTTATGGCAGGTCATAGTAAGTGGGCTAATACAAAACATCGTAAAGCAGCGCAAGACGCCAAACGCGGCAAGATATTCACCAAAATTATCCGCGAACTGGTCACCGCCGCCCGGTTGGGCGGCGGCGATCCGGGATCGAACCCGCGTCTGCGCGCTGCGATCGATAAAGCACTGTCCAACAACATGACGCGCGATACCCTAAACCGCGCCATTGCCCGCGGCGTGGGGGGCGACGAAGACAACAACATGGAAACCATCATTTATGAAGGTTACGGTCCCGGCGGTACGGCGGTGATGGTGGAGTGTCTGAGCGACAACCGTAATCGTACCGTTTCCGAGGTTCGCCATGCGTTTACCAAATGCGGCGGTAATCTGGGAACCGACGGCTCGGTCGCCTACCTGTTCAGTAAGAAAGGCGTAATCGCTTATGCACCGGGTCTGGATGAGGATACGGTCATGGATGCGGCGCTGGAAGCGGGCGCTGATGACGTGGTGACGTATGATGACGGCGCGATTGACGTTTTCACCCCGTGGGAAACCTTCGGGGAAGTGAAAGACGCATTGGACGCGGCTGGTCTGGTGGCTGAATCCGCGGAAGTTTCCATGATCCCTTCCACCAAAGCGGACATGGATGCCGAAACCGCACCGAAACTGATGCGTCTTATTGATATGCTGGAAGATTGCGATGACGTGCAGGAGGTTTACCATAACGGCGAGATCTCCGACGAGGTGGCGGAACTGCTGTGATGGCAACCCGATAATGCAGGGGGAACCACGCCTGATTGATAAACGAACCGGTGGAGCGATGCGATGACGATTATTCTGGGCATCGATCCCGGTTCGCGCGTAACGGGTTACGGCATCGTTCGTCAGCAAGGACGTCAACTGACTTACCTGGGCAGCGGTTGTATCCGCACCGTGGTGGATGACATGCCGACACGACTTAAACTGATTTACGCAGGCGTCAGTGAAATTATCACGCAATTTCGACCGGACTGTCTGGCAATCGAACAGGTGTTCATGGCCAAGAACCCGGACTCGGCGTTAAAGCTGGGGCAGGCACGCGGAGCGGCGATTGTCGCCGCTGTCAATCAGGACATTCCGGTGGCGGAATACGCCGCCCGGCTGGTAAAACAAACGGTAGTGGGCACCGGCGCGGCGGATAAAAAGCAGGTGCAGCATATGGTGCGTTCGTTACTGAAACTGTCCGCCAGTCCGCAGGCCGATGCCGCCGATGCGCTGGCTATCGCCATTACTCACTGCCATTTCAACCATAGCCTGATTCGTGCCGCGACCGGGAAAATCAATCCGCTGGCGGGCCGGTTACGCTGAATTACAAGGCTGGATATTTATCCAGCCTTATTTATGCTATAAGCTATACCCTATTCTTTGCTGATAAACGTAAAAGGAAGATCAACGTGATAGGTCGTCTCCGAGGCATTATTCTGGAAAAACAGCCGCCGCAGGTGCTGATAGAAGCGAACGGCGTTGGCTATGAAGTCCACATGCCGATGACTTGCTTTTACGAACTCCCTGATTTGGCGCAGGAAGCGGTGATTTTTACCCACTTTGTGGTGCGCGAGGACGCGCAACTGTTATTCGGTTTCAACGATAAACAAGAGAGAGCGCTGTTCCGTGAACTGATCAAAGTGAACGGCGTGGGGCCGAAACTGGCGCTGGCAATCCTTTCCGGCATGTCCGCCACCCAGTTTGTCAGCGCGGTTGAACGGGAAGAGATCAACGCACTGGTGAAATTACCGGGCGTGGGTAAGAAAACCGCCGAGCGGCTGGTGGTCGAAATGAAAGATCGTTTTAAAGGACTCAGTGGCGATCTGTTCAATTCGACAAGCGAAGCGCCGGTAAAACCGTCTTCCTCCTCCGTAAACAATGAATCCGGCGATCCTGAGGCAGAAGCCGCTTCCGCACTGATTGCGCTGGGCTATAAACCTCAGGAAGCAAGCAGGATGGTGGCCAGGGTTGCTCATCCTGATGCGGATTGTGAGACTCTGATCAGAGACGCGTTGCGCGCGGCGCTGTGAGGTATGCATGATTGAAGCTGATCGTTTGATATCCGCCGAAGCGATTCCCGAAGAGGAAAGCATAGACCGCGCGATCCGTCCGAAATTGTTGTCGGAATACGTGGGACAACCGCAGGTTTGTGAACAGATGGAGATTTTCATCCAGGCGGCGCGTAAACGCGGCGATGCGCTGGATCATCTGCTGATTTTTGGCCCGCCGGGGCTGGGTAAAACGACGCTGGCGAATATTGTCGCCAATGAAATGGGCGTCAATCTGCGTACCACTTCCGGGCCGATATTAGAGAAGGCCGGGGATCTGGCGGCGTTGTTGACCAACCTTGAACCCCACGATGTGCTGTTTATTGATGAGATTCATCGCCTGTCGCCGGTGGTGGAAGAGATCCTGTATCCAGCGATGGAAGATTATCAACTGGATATCATGATTGGCGAAGGGCCGGCGGCGCGTTCCATCAAACTTGATTTACCGCCCTTTACGCTTATCGGCGCGACGACGCGCGCGGGATCGTTGACCTCGCCGCTACGCGATCGCTTTGGTATTGTGCAGCGTCTGGAGTTTTATAAGGTCGCCGATTTACAGCATATTGTCAGCCGCAGCGCGCAATGTCTGGGGCTGGATCTGACTTACGACGGCGCGTTGGAAGTGGCCCGGCGCTCACGCGGAACGCCGCGCATCGCCAACCGGTTGCTGCGCCGGGTACGGGACTTTTCGGAAGTCAAATCCGCAGGGGCGATCACCGCGGAGGTGGCAACGCGGGCGCTGGATATGCTGGCGGTGGATACCGAGGGGTTCGACTATATGGATCGCAAGTTGCTGCTGGCGATCATCGAGAAGTTTACCGGCGGCCCGGTGGGGCTGGATAATCTGGCGGCGGCGATTGGCGAGGAGCGGGAAACCATTGAAGATGTGTTGGAGCCATTTTTGATTCAACAGGGCTTTATTCAGCGCACATCGCGCGGACGCATGGCGACGCAACATGCGTATCGTCATTTCGGTTTGACGCGCGAGGAATAAATGCTCGCGCGGCGCGCAGCCTGGCAATAACCTGTTTCACAACCCGCTAGCTTGCGATCAGGCGGGTTGTTTCTTGATTAAACTGGCAATGAACAGCATCGATGCGCACAACACCACGGACGGTCCCGCCGGGGTGTTGTAAAGCGCGGAAAACGCCAGACCGCCAGTAATGGCAACCATGCCGAATCCTACCGCAAATCCAGCCATCTGTTCCGGCGTGCGGGCAAAACGTCGGGCGCTGGCTGCGGGAATGATCAATAGTGAAGTAATGATCAACGCGCCGACAAACTTCATGGCGATGCCGATAGTCAATGCCGTGACCAGCATCAGGAGCAGTTTACCGCGCTGAAGTTTCACGCCATCGACATGCGCCAGTTCAGGACTGATGGTCATGGAGAGCAGGGCGCGCCATTGCCACATCATCACCGCCGTCACCAGTGTCACGCCGGCACCGATAATCCAGAGATCGTCCGAGGTTACCGAGAGCAAATCGCCAAACAGGTAAGCCATCAGATCAACGCGTACATTATCCATCAGGCTGACGACCACCAGCCCCAGTGACAGCGCGCTGTGCGCCATAATGCCCAGCAAGGTATCGATAGCCAGATACGGACGCCGCTCCAGCCACACCAGCCCCAACGCCAATGCCAGCGTCACGGCAATGACGGCATAAAAAAGATGAATATCCAGCAGCAGACCGAAAGCCACCCCTAGCAACGAGGCATGGGCCAGGGTATCGCCGAAATAGGACATCCGTCGCCAGACCACAAAGGAGCCAAGCGGACCTGCCGCCACGGACAGAAACATGCCTGCCAGCCAACCGGGAAGGAGAAGCTCAATCATTGGTCGCGCTCCCTTGTTTCTTCAGCACAATCTTCTTTCTTCTTCTTCAGTACAATCCGGCCATGTAAATCATGACGATGATTATGCTGATGACGATAAATCGCCAGTTGTTCCGCGCCGCGATGACCGAACATGGCCAAAAATTCGGGGTGCAGAGAAACCACTTCCGGGGTGCCGGAGCAACAGATATGTTGATTGAGGCATAGCACTTCATCGGTTTTTGCCATCACCAGATGGAGATCGTGTGAAACCATCAGTACGCCGCAATTGAATTCCCGCCGCAACTGATTGATTAAATCATAAAGGGCAAGCTGACCGTTCACATCCACCCCTTGCGTCGGCTCATCCAACACCAAAAGCTGCGGTTGACTCAGTAGTGCTCGCGCCAGCAAGACGCGTTGTGTTTCGCCGCCAGACAGTTTTTGCATCGGTTGTTCCAGCAGATGAGTCGCCTGAACGCGCTCAAGCGCGGGCAAAATATCCGACTGTTTCACGCTGGGACGCAGGCGCATAAAACGGTTGACGGTTAGCGGCAGCGTGGCATCAAGATGCAGTCTCTGCGGCACGTAGCCAATGCGCAGCCCCGGCGTTTGTCGTACTGAACCGGAGGTCGGGGACAGCAGCCCCAGAACGACGCGCACCAACGTTGATTTTCCTGCGCCGTTCGGCCCAAGAAGCGTAAGAATTCGTCCCGCCTGTAAACTTAGCGAGATAGCCGACAGCACTTTCCGGCTGCCAAATGACACGGAAATATTATTGAGTGATACCAAAGTGGACATATAATTCGAGTTGCACAGATTTTGTAATGTTATAATATAACAAATCACACATTAAATGTCGATGAGATAGCCTTCGATGCAAAAGCGTATTCAGCAAAAAAAATGGTTAAAAAGTGTGTTTGTCGCCAGCGCCCTGATCACAACGGGAGCGTCGATCACCGTCGCTTCCGCCGCTGTGGTGACCTCAATCCGTCCGTTGGGATTTATTGCTTCGGCAATAACGGAAGGCATAACACCAGCCGAGGTATTGCTGCCTGATGGCGCATCGCCCCACGATTATGCCTTGCGCCCGTCCGATGTCCAGCGATTACGATCCGCCGAACTGGTTATTTGGGTCGGCCCTGAATTGGAAACATTTTTAGGGAAACCGCTATCACAGATCGCGGCTGGCAAACAGATTACGCTGGCGAACGTGTCTGGCATCAAGGCCGACATGATCAAAGAATCGGCCCAGCAACATGACCACGACGCTGACCACGCAAGCGGGCAGTCCGAGCATGAAACAGAGGACGATGGACACCATCATGGCGAGTACAATATGCACATTTGGCTCTCGCCAGAGATGTCAAAACAGGCGGCAATGGCCATTCATGCAAAATTATTGGAACTTATGCCGCAAAATAAAGACAAACTAGACGCGAATCTGCTTTATTTCACGGATAAAATCGCGCAGACAGATGAAAAAGTTGCTAAGATGCTAGCGCCTGTGCAGGGCAAGGGATATTTCGTGTTTCATGATGCCTATGGGTATTTTGAGAAACACTACGGTTTAAGCCCGTTGGGGCATTTTACAATTAATCCCGCGATTCAACCTGGCGCACAGCGCTTACATCATATTCGAACACAGTTGGTTGAGCATAAAGCCGTATGTGTTTTTGCTGAACCACAATTCAGGCCAGCCGTTATTAATGCTGTCGCCAAGGGAACTGACGTGCGCTCGGGCGTGCTGGATCCATTGGGAAGCAATATCGCACTGGGTAAAGATAGCTATGCGAATTTCCTGTTGCAGTTATCAAACCAGTACCGCGGCTGTCTGGAGGAAAAATCATGAGGATACGAATAAGTGCAGCAGATAGTCCGAACTATCGCTCTGGCGTATAACAGCTTACCTCGGCCCCATCGCGTCATGTTGGGGTCGCTTACCGTTGTGACATTGGCCGTTGCTGTTTGGCGGCCTTTTGTTTATCCCCCTGTCAATGATGCCCCGGTGGTGGTGAAAGATATCGCATTGGAAGCCAACCAATTGCGGACGCTTACCCCGGAAGCCAGCGAACCGATCGATCAGCCTGCGCCGGATGACGAAATTCCGCAGGACGAACTGGATGACAAAGTCACTGATGAAAGCAACATCCATGAATATGTCGTGTCAACGGGCGATACGCTGAGCAGTATTCTTACCCAGTATGGCATTGATATTGCCGATATCACGCAGCTTGCAGAGCAAAATAAAGATCTGCGTAATCTGAAAATTGGGCAGCAAATCTCCTGGGAACTGGGTGAAAAGGGCGAATTGCAGAGTTTGACCTGGCAAATGTCCCGCCGTGAAACCCGTATCTATGAGCGTGTCGGCGCTGATTTCAAAGAAAGAATCGAGATGCTGAAAGGAGAGTGGCGTAACGCCGTTCTCAATGGTCGGTTGAATGGTAGTTTCGTCAACAGCGCCAGAAACGCGGGGCTGAGCAATAGTGAAGTCAGCGCTGTGATCAAAGCGCTACAATGGCAACTGGATTTTCGTAAGTTACGCAAAGATGACACCTTCTCCGTGCTACTGTCCCGGGAAATACTGGACGGTAAGAGCGAGCAAAGCGAACTATTGGGTGTGCGTCTGAATACTGGCGGAAAAGATTATTATGCGATTCGTGCGGAAGACGGCAAATTCTACGATCGCGAAGGCTCTGGTTTAACGCGTGGTTTTATGCGTTTCCCCACCATGAAACAGTTCCGCATTTCTTCCAATTTCAGCCCTCGTCGTATTAATCCGGTGACCGGTCGTGTCGCGCCGCACAAAGGTGTCGATTTCGCGATGCCGATAGGCACGCCGGTGTTGGCGGTTGGCGATGGCGAAGTGCTGATTGCCAAGCGCAGCGGCGCGGCGGGTAATTATGTGGTCATTCGTCACGGGCGGCAGTACACCACACGCTTTATGCACCTGAACCGCATTCTGGTGAAACCAGGGCAGAAAGTGAAACGTGGCGATCGCATCGGTTTATCAGGCAATACCGGTCGTTCCACCGGACCACACCTGCATTATGAATTCTGGATCAACCAGCAGGCAGTCAATCCGCTAACGGCCAAGTTGCCGCGTTCCGAAGGGCTGACGGGTAAAGAGCGCCGCGATTACCTGGCTAAGGTAAATGAAGTGATCCCACAGCTAGCGTTTGATTAACCCCAGGCGATGTTTTTTCTGCCGGTAGCTTGCTGCCGGCGTTTTCATTTATAGGTTCCTGATTTTTGGTTGTGCTTTTATGATAGCGCCACAGCCATTGGCAATTGTCATTACCTTTGATTTGTATAAAGAGTTTATGCATGGAAAACGAGAAGAAAATGGGTGCTGAGTTTATCCCTCAGTTTCAACGAGCCTTTTATCATCCGCGTTATTGGGGCGTTTGGCTGGGCGTTGGCTTAATGGCGGCAGCCGCTTATGTTCCTGCGCGATTAAGAAATCCGATTCTGGGCGGAATGGGGCGTTTTGTTGGCCGCTTGTCGAAAGGCGCCCGCCGCCGGGCCCGCATTAATCTGTTGTACTGCATGCCTGAATTGACCGAGGCACAACGTGAAACCATTATCGATGATATGTTCGCAACAGCCCCTCAATCGATGATCATGATGGTGGAAGTGGGGATTCGTAATCCCAGAAATGTGGAAAAATATGTGCGCTGGCATGGCGAAGAAATAGTGAATAAATTGAAACAGCAGCAACGGAATGTGATCTTTCTGGTGCCGCATGGCTGGGGTGTGGATATTCCGGCAATGTTGATGTCGTCGCGTGGCCAGCCTATGGCCGCGATGTTCCACAATCAAAAAAATGCTCTGGTGGATTACTGGTGGAATCGTCTGCGCCGCCGTTTTGGTGGGCGGATTCATGCGCGTAATGATGGCATCAAACCATTTATCAGTTCAGTACGTAACGGATGCTGGGGATATTATCTACCGGATCAGGATCATGGCCCGGAACACAGCGAGTTTGTTGATTTCTTCGCCACTTACAAGGCGACGCTGCCCGCGCTGGGGCGTTTGATGA
This sequence comes from Brenneria izbisi, assembly GCF_025840185.1. Lineage (GTDB taxonomy): Bacteria > Pseudomonadota > Gammaproteobacteria > Enterobacterales > Enterobacteriaceae > Brenneria > Brenneria izbisi. The sequence goes on along the minus strand of NZ_JAMPJU010000015.1, from coordinate 15,064 downwards.
AAGTTTGCCGGGCCGATATCGTCCCGCTGTTTCCGGTGTATAACGCCAAAACGTGCTGTCTTGATGTCTTTATTCGCCCGCCGATGGATGATTTGGCGGATGCTGATGATGAGCGTATTGCCCGTCGCATGAATGAAGAAGTGGAAATTCTGGTCAGACCGAATCCAGAACAATATACGTGGATACTGAAACTGCTAAAAACCCGCAAACCGGGTGAAATTGAACCCTATTGCCGTGATGATCTTTATAAGTAATTGCGTTTCCACCACCGACGATGCGTTTTGCTGATAATTAAAAAGCCGGATGATAAGGGTTATCATCCGGCTTTGATGATCAACGCCCCGGCGCAGCGATGTGCGATTATTCCACGCGCAGAATACGGATGGTGTTGGTCGTACCGATCGTCCCCATCACATCGCCTTGCGTCACAATAACCAGATCCCCGGACATCAGGTAACCTTTATCGCGCAGCAGGATAACCGCATCGTTGGCTGCGGCGACGCCGTCGGTGTAGCTGTCGAAATGGACTGGCGTCACGCCGCGATACAGCGCTGTCAGGTTCAGCGTATGCTCATGGCGCGACATGGCAAAAATCGGCAGGCCGGAACTGATGCGAGACATCATCAGCGCGGTGCGGCCTGATTCGGTCATGGCTATCAGCGCTGTTACCCCTTTCAGATGGTTAGCGGCATACATGGAAGACATGGCGATTGACTCTTCCGTGTTATCAAACTGCACGTCGAGACGATGCTTGGAAACATTGATGCTGGGTATTTTCTCCGCGCCAATACATACTTGCGCCATCGCTGAGACGGTTTCCGCCGGATATTGTCCCGCCGCGGTTTCGGCGGAAAGCATCACCGCATCGGTGCCATCCAGCACGGCGTTGGCAACATCCATGACTTCGGCGCGGGTGGGCATTGGGTTGGTGATCATGGACTCCATCATCTGCGTAGCGGTGATGACCGCACGGTTTAACTGACGCGCACGGCGGATCAACTTCTTCTGAATACCCACCAGTTCGGGATCGCCGATCTCGACGCCCAAATCTCCACGCGCCACCATCACGACATCAGAAGCCAGAATAATGTCATCCATGGCTTCATCGGAACAGACCGCTTCCGCACGCTCGACTTTGGACACGATTTTGGCATGGCAGCCTGCGTCACGCGCCAGACGACGGGCATAGTTCAGATCTTCACCAGTGCGTGGGAAGGAGACGGCCAGATAATCCACGCCGATTTTTGCCGCGGTGATAATGTCAGCCTTATCTTTTTCGGTTAAGGCTTCGGCGGACAGGCCGCCGCCCAACTTGTTGATCCCTTTGTTATTTGACAGCGGACCGCCGACAGTGACTTCGGTATAGACTTTCATGCCTTCAACCTGAAGGACTTTCAATTGTACGCGACCATCATCCAATAACAGGATGTCGCCCGGAACCACGTCGGCCGGCAGACCTTTATAGTCGATACCGACTTTCTCTTTATCGCCTTCGCCTTTGGATAAGTTGGCATCCAACAGAAATTTGTCGCCCACATTCAGGAAAATTTTGCCTTCCTTAAAGGTGGACACCCGAATTTTCGGTCCCTGCAAATCGCCAAGAATGGCGACATGACGGCCTAGTCTGGCCGCAATTTCACGAACTTTGTTGGCACGTAATTGATGGTCTTCCGGCGTGCCGTGCGAAAAATTCATGCGTACTACATTAGCGCCCGCGTTAATAATCTTTTCAAGATTATTGTCACGGTCAGTAGCTGGCCCCAGGGTGGTAACAATTTTGGTTCTTCTGAGCCGTCTGGACATGTATAACTCCGTTGACTTGTGAAGCGGTAGTGTTGCGATTAATGTCAGGTAACGCGGTAAAATGTAACTTTACAACAAAACTATTTCATCCATAGCGTCTTGAATCATCGTTGCGCCGATGAGATATCCGTTACCCGAGTGCCGAGTTGAGTCTGGGTTGTTATTATCTGTTTTAGTTCTATCACTAGAATAGTGCAAAAATAAAATAGCCTAAGTATTAATAAATTATCGGAAAAGGTTGCCTAATCCTTCCTCTTTATCAAACCGCGATTCGCGTAATGCTTCCTTGACTCGCTTCAAGTTATCGCGGAATTTTGTTCCGCGCCGTAGCGTAAAGCCGGTAGCCAGTACATCAATGAGCGTGAGTTGCGCAATACGCGAAACCATCGGCATGTAGACATCGGTATCCTCTGGCACATCAACCCGTAGCGTCAATGATGCTTCGCGGGCCAACGGCGTGCCGACCGAAGTGATCGCGATAACGATGGCGTCGTTCTCTCTTGCCAACCGCGCCATTTCCACCAGGCTTTTTGTGCGCCCGGTATGCGAAATCAGCACCACGACATCGCCGTCGCTGGAGTTCATGCAACTCATGCGCTGCATGACGATATCGTCAAAATAAACCACGGGAATATTGAAACGAAAGAACTTGTTCATTGCATCATGAGCGACGGCGGCGGACGCGCCGAAGCCAAAAAAAGAAATCTTTTTCGCCTGGGTGAGCAGATCCACCGCCCGGTTGACGGCGGCAATATCCAGACAGGATTGTACATGCTCCAGCCCAGCCATGGTCGATTCAAAGATTTTGCTGGTATAAGCCTCTACACTATCATCTTCTTCGACGTTACGGTTCACATAAGGTGTGCCGTTCGCCAGACTTTGAGCCAGATGTAGTTTAAAATCAGGAAAGCCTTTGGTTTCAAGACGACGACAGAAGCGATTGACGGTGGGCTCGCTGACATTAGCCATCTTAGCCAGCGTAGCGATACTTGAGTGAATTGCTGTTTGCGGAGCGTTCAGGATAACTTCAGCAACCTTTCTTTCAGACTTGCTCAAGAGTTCCAAATGACTCTGAATTTTTTCCAGCATATTCATATAACAATGGCCATATAAATTTTCCGATTTCAACTAAAGGCGCAACTGATGCGGACTTGGTGAAAATATACTACGACCCTGCAACGGTTGGCAGAGAAAAAAGGGGGAAGTTGGACGCTTTTTTTGCCAGAACATGACTTGTGTCTAACTTTCAGAAAAGTAATCCGCTGTCAGAAACGATAAAAAATTTCTGTTTGGGGCATCGGCAATCAGCATGGCGGCAAGGATCATCAGTCAGTTTTTAATGAGCCGCCGCGCGCCCGCATCGGATTTTGAGCCGTTGTTACGGTTTACTGGTTATAGTCAAAAAGAGTACATTATCGCTGTAATAAAATTACAGCATCCTGCAACGAGGAGATGATCATGGCGGTTACGTCTACAGCCCAGGCATGCGACCTGGTTATTTTCGGCGCGAAAGGCGATTTGGCGCGCCGCAAATTGCTGCCTTCCCTGTATCAGTTGGAAAAAGCGGGCCATATCCACCCGGAAACCCGGATTATTGGCGTCGGCAGAGCCGAGTGGGATAAGAAAGCGTATACCGGCGTGGTGCGTGAAGCGCTGGAAACGTTCATGAAAGAACCCATCGACGAAGCGCTGTGGGATACGCTGAGTAACCGGTTGGCGTTCTGTAACCTTGATGTTGAAGATACGAAAAACTTTAGCAAACTGGGCAAGATGCTTGACCAGAAAAATCGCACCACCATCAATTATTTCGCCATGCCGCCCAGCACTTTTGGCGCGATTTGCCGCGGTCTGGGCGCTGCCGGGTTAAACAAGGAACCGGCGCGCGTGGTGATGGAAAAACCGTTGGGCAAAGATCTGGCGTCTTCATGCGTGATTAACGATCAGGTTGCCGAGTTTTTCGATGAGTGTCAGGTCTATCGCATCGACCATTATTTAGGCAAGGAAACGGTATTGAACTTGTTGGCATTGCGTTTTGCCAACTCGCTGTTTTCCGCAAACTGGGATAACCGCACCATCGATCATGTGCAGATCACCGTCGCGGAAGAAGTGGGCATTGAGGGGCGCTGGGGCTATTTTGACCAGGCAGGACAGATGCGCGACATGATCCAGAACCATCTGTTGCAGATCCTGACCATGATTGCCATGTCGCCGCCGTCTGATTTGACCACCGACCGCATCCGTGATGAGAAAGTGAAAGTATTGCGTTCGCTGCGTCGTATCGATCGCAGCAACGTGCATGAAACGACCGTGCGCGGACAATACACCGCTGGCTTCGTTCAGGGAAACAAAGTGCCGGGCTATCTGGAAGAAGACGGCGCGAACAGAACCAGCAGCACCGAAACCTTTGTGGCGATCCGCGTGGATATTGATGACTGGCGCTGGTCTGGCGTGCCGTTCTACCTGCGTACCGGTAAACGGTTGCCGACGAAATGTTCCGAAGTCGTGGTGTATTTCAAAAATCCGGCGCTCAATCTATTCCATGATTCTTACCAGCAATTGCCGCAGAACAAGCTGATTATTCGCTTGCAGCCGGATGAAGGCGTGGAAATCCAGATCCTGAACAAAATTCCAGGGCTGGAGCACAAGCATCGTCTGCAAACGGTCAAATTGGATTTGAGCTTCTCGGAAACGTTTAATCAACAGCATCTGGCGGATGCTTATGAGCGTCTGTTGCTGGAAACCATGCGGGGTATTCAGGCGCTGTTTGTGCGCCGTGATGAAGTGGAAGAAGCCTGGAAATGGGTGGATTCCATCATGGATGCCTGGTCGATGGATAATGACGCGCCGAAGCCTTATCAGGCGGGAAGCTGGGGGCCGGTGGCTTCCGTTGCGATGATCACCCGTGATGGGCGTTCCTGGAACGAGTTTGAATAATAATAAAGCGTAAACAACGCGGTCGGACATCTGTATGCGATGCAGATCCCTGTGGCAGGGGCGCGCTGTCTAATTAAATGGTGCCTGTGGGCATGAGTGGAGATAACTTTTGATGAAAAACTGGAAAACCAGCGCGGAACAGATTTTGACCGCGGGGCCTGTGGTGCCTGTTATTGTGGTCAATAAACTGGAGCACGCCGTACCGATGGCAAAAGCGTTGGTCGCGGGTGGCGTTCGCGTTCTGGAACTGACATTGCGTACCGACTGTGCGATAGAAGCAATTCGCGTTATCGCGCAAGAAGTGCCTGACGCTATCGTTGGCGCAGGAACGGTCACCAATCCTCAGCAACTGGCAGCTGTCGTCGAAGCCGGCGCCCAATTCGCCATCAGCCCTGGGTTGACCGAACCGTTGTTGAAAGCGGCCACCGCCGGCGCCATTCCGTTGATCCCCGGTATCAGTACGGTTTCTGAATTGATGCTGGGTATGGATTACGGTTTGCGGGAGTTCAAGTTTTTCCCGGCGGAAGCCAATGGCGGCGTGAAAGCGTTACAGGCCATCGCCGGCCCGTTCGCGCATATCCGTTTCTGTCCGACGGGCGGAATTACACCGAATAACTACCGCGATTATCTGGCGCTGAAAAGCGTACTGTGCGTAGGCGGCTCCTGGCTGGTGCCGAACGATGCGTTGGAAAGCGGTGACTACGCGCGGATCACCGAACTGGCGCGTGAAGCGGTTGCAGGCGCGAAAGCGTAATTCGATCCTGCCGGTTTGCATAAGCCACCCAAAAAATCGGGTGGCTTTTTTTATCGTACTTTTAGCCGCTGACCTTGATCGCCACTGCCGCTTTTTTCGCTAATTCCACCGCATCGTCCGTAGTTTCCGCCGTTGCCAGCGCCACGCCCATGCGACGCTGTCCGCTGATGTCGGGCTTGCCGAACAGCCGGATCTGGGTGTGCGGCAGCAGGGCGCTTTCCAGGCCCTGATAACGAACATTGCGGCTATCCAGTTGCGGCAGGATCACGGCAGACGCCGCTGCACCGTATTGACGGATCGCGCCGATCGGCAAGCCGAGAAACGCACGTACATGTAAAGCGAATTCCGACAGATCCTGAGAAATCATCGTGACCATGCCGGTATCGTGCGGGCGAGGGGAGACTTCGCTGAAGATCACTTCGTCGCCACAAACGAACAGTTCAACGCCGAACAGACCATAACCGCCCAGCGCTTTAACCACCTGAGAGGCGATCGCCTGCGCACGTTGCTGCGCCAGCGCGCTCATTTGTTGCGGCTGCCAGGACTCACGATAATCGCCGTCTTCCTGACGATGGCCAATCGGCTCACAGAAATGAATCCCGTCAACAGCGTGAATGGTCAGCAGCGTGATCTCGAAATCGAACCTGACCAGACCTTCAACGATAACCCGTCCGCCGCCGGCGCGACCGCCTTGTTGCGCGTACTGCCAGGCTTTTTCCAACTGTTGTGGTTCGCGGATCAGGCTTTGACCTTTGCCGGATGAACTCATCACCGGCTTAACAATGCAAGGATAGCCGATATCCGTCACCGCCTGCCGGAAACTGGTTTCACTGTCCGCAAAACGGTAGGTGGAGGTCGGCACGCCCAATTGTTCCGCCGCCAGACGACGAATACCTTCGCGATTCATCGTCAGAAGGGTGGCTTGCGCGCACGGCACCACCTGGTGGCCTTGCTCTTCCAGTTTCACCAGCATATCGGTGGCGATGGCTTCAATCTCAGGGACGATGTAATCTGGACGCTCCGCTTCAACCAGTGCTTTTAACGCTTCGCCATCCAGCATGTTAATGACGTGGCTGCGATGTGCGACTTGCATCGCTGGCGCATCGGCATAGCGATCAACTGCGATAACTTCAATCCCCAGGCGTTGACACTCAATCGCCACTTCTTTGCCTAGTTCACCGGAACCGAGCAACATCACGCGTGTGGCGTCGGTACGCAGGGCCGTTCCAATTGTTAACATAACGTCTACCTGATCGGGTTGTAAAAAATTGCCGCTTGCGACGGTCTGTAAGGTGACGGGCAGGACGCCCATCGTAAAAATGCGCGCAGTATAAACGAAAACGTTTGCGTACGCACCACGCGCCATAAGCGTGCGACGGCTGGACAAAAAGTCAGAGAATGGTGGGGCCTTGCTTGGCATCGCCGGAGAATCATGCAACCCTGCATAAAGTTAAAAGATTTTTATTCCATAACGAGAGGGGGAATCAAACGTAATGAGCGCACCGCAAGCAGAAAAAAGACCCCATCCGCTGACTGCGTATGGCGACACGCGTATCGATAACTACTATTGGCTGCGTGATGACCAGCGAGCCGACCCGCAGGTATTGGATTATCTGCAACAGGAAAACCGTTACTGTAACGAAGTGATGGCGCCTTATCGCGATCTTCAACAGGAACTGTATGACGAAATGGTTAAACGGATACCGTCTGAAGATATGTCTGTGCCTTATGTACGCAATGGTTATCGCTACCAGAGTCATTATGAGCCGGGCAAAGAATATCCGATTTATCGGCGTCAGACTGAACAGGACTCGACTGCATGGGAAACGTTGCTGGATGGTAATCAGCGAGCGGAGAATCATGATTTCTACAGCCTGGGCGCATTGAAAGTCAGCCCCAATAACCAGATTCTGGTGCTGTCAGAGGATTTTCTGTCCCGCCGGCAATATGATATTCGCTTTCGTGACCTGACAACGGGGAAATGGCTGCCGGATGTGATTGCAAAGGTTTCTGCCGGCGCCGAGTGGTCAGCCGATTCCACTGCTATCTATTATGTGCGCAAGCACCCGCAGACCTTGCTGCCGTATCAGGTTTATCGGCATCAGTTAGGCTGCGATCCCGCGAATGATGAACTGGTGTATGAAGAAACGGATGACACCTATTACGTCAGCCTGGGAAAAACCACGTCAGAGCGGTACATCACCCTCTACCTGAGCAGCACAACAACGACGGAAGTTCTGTTGATCGACGCGGCGGATGCGACGGCATTGCCGCAGGTCTTCATTCCACGTCGTAAAGACCATGAATATGCGGTAGATCATTATCAGAACTCGTTTTATCTGCGCTCCAACCGGGAAGGGAAAAACTTTGGTCTTTATCGGTCGCAAAAATCTGGCGAAAGCGAACTGGAGACCCTGATTGCGCCGTGTGAGCATCGCGTACTGGAGGGATTCGAGCTTTTCCGCGACTGGCTGGTCGTTGAGGAAAGAGAACGCGGTTTGACCAGCCTGCGACAGATCCACTGGCAAACGCGGGAAGAGAAAACCACGACGTTCAATGACGCCAGTTATGTCACCTGGATCGCCTATAATCCGTCCCCGGAAACCGCCTTGCTGCGCTATGGTTATGCATCAATGACGACGCCAAGCTCCCTGTATGAACTGAATATGGATACCGGGCAGCAGCAGTTGTTGAAGCAGGCTGAAGTAAAAAATTTTACGCCGGATAACTACCAGAGTGAGCGTCTGTGGATCAAGGCACGAGATGGCGTGGACATTCCGGTGTCGTTGGTCTATCACCGTAAACACTTCAAGCCGGGGCGCAATCCGATATTGGTCTATGGTTACGGCGCCTATGGCAGCAGCATGGACCCGGACTTTAGCGTCAGCCGATTAAGTTTGCTGGATCGCGGATTCGTCTTTGCATTGACGCATATTCGTGGCGGTGGCGAGTTGGGGCAGCAGTGGTATGACGATGGACGACTGTTGAATAAAATGAACTCATTTACTGACTTCATTGATGTTTCTCAGGCGTTAGTCGAGCAAAGTTACGGTGACAGGCAAAGTATGTTCGCCATGGGCGGTAGCGCCGGTGGATTATTGATGGGCGCAGTGGTCAATCTGGCGCCGGGTCTGTTTAAAGGTGTGGTGGCTCAGGTGCCGTTCGTGGATGTTCTGACGACCATGCTGGATGAGTCCATCCCATTAACCACCGGGGAATATGAAGAGTGGGGCGATCCAAACGACTGCGACTATTACGACTATATCCGGCAATATAGCCCGTATGATGGCATTCTGAAACAGGACTATCCCCACATGCTGGTGACCACCGGGTTGCATGACTCACAGGTCCAGTACTGGGAACCGGCAAAATGGGTAGCCAAGTTACGCGATATGAAGACGGATAATCGGTGGTTGCTGATGTATACCGATATGGACGCCGGGCATGGCGGCAAGTCAGGGCGCTTTAAACATTATGAAGATATTGCGCTGGAGTACGCGTTTTTACTGATGGTATTGGATAAGTCAGGCGGTTAACGTCCATTATGCATCAGAGTAAACCCGCTGAGGAGGCGGGTTTACCGATCAGCATCGTGACGTTAGTTAATGTCAGACTGAGGTTGAGCTTTCTTGGCCTTTTTATCCGCACGCTTTTCCTCTGCGGTTTTCAAGGGTTTTTTCTTGCTGTTCTTTTTGCTATCCATTCCTTTACTCATAGATTACCTCGCTTGTAAAAGGTTGGTTTGCTCGACCATTAACCGCTTGTTTTGTGTAATATGCAAGGAGGAAATCGGTTTTTATTGCGCAGCGGCTGAACCAAAAACGCTATTTGCTTTTAGGTTCATAGGGAAGGCGTGAGAACTGAAGTGAAAGCTGACGATAAACGGCAACGCGCTCACGAAAATAACCGCGCAGGTGTTCGGGTTGCTCCTTTTCCACCAATTCAGGAATGACAGGCATGTTATAGCGCTCCTTGAAAGCCACCCCTGATGCCGCTAAATCAACATTGACCTTATCCATCTCTTCTTTAGAAAGTTCAGCCAGGTTATGTCCCATCGCGTGTTCTCCTGATTAATCGTGACGATATGCTGGCGTCACGGTAAAGCAGCACCAACGAAATCGCAAGTTTTCGCGCGGCGCTTTCTCTCTTGCTGTCATATTGGCTGTGTTATTTGCCTTATCGAGAATGCAACAAATAGATTTTTTATTTATGCGTATCACTGACGTCGATTAATTGACTAAGTTTTATTTGGTTATCATTTTACAGCATTTTAAAACTATTGGATTTATCGATAATGATTCTGATTGATAATAAAAATGATTATCAATCAGTAAATGGTAATTTTTTGATTTTAAAGTTAAAAATTATTTATTGTTAATTAAGTTAATAAGATGTTTTTTATTCTCGCACTTCAAGGCATAATAGCCCTCAATTAATTTACCGGTCAGAGAAATAAGAGGTGTATATGTTAAAAAAAGAAATGATTCAAAAACTGAATGAGCAACTTAACCTGGAATTCTATTCTGCGAACTTGTATTTGCAAATGAGTGCCTGGTGTGGCGATAAAGGTTTTGAAGGGGCTTCCGCATTTTTGAAAGCCCATTCTCAGGAAGAGATGCAGCATATGCAGCGTTTATTCGACTACCTGGACGACACCGGCAGCCTGCCTATCCTGGGCGCCATCGCCGCGCCGCCGATAGAATTCACATCATTGTCTGACGTTTTCAAGCTGACTTATGAGCATGAACAACTTATCACCGGAAAAATCAACGAACTGGCGCATGCCGCGATGACGTTGCAAGATTATTCAACCTTCAATTTCCTGCAATGGTACGTTGCTGAGCAGCATGAAGAAGAAAAATTGTTCAAATCCATTCTTGATAAGCTGTCGCTGGTTAACACTAACGAAGGTGGACTGTTCTTCATCGATCAGGATTTGAAGAAAATGTCTGCTGGCGTGTCAGGTTCAGCAACCTGACGTTATAGCAATCTCAGCTAGCATGGGGTTCTTGCCCCATGCTGCTTCCTTTCCTCGTTTATGCCTCTGATTTTTCCTTATCCCTCGCATACTGAATCTCCGAAGCCCCATGGTGTTTTCGCACCGTACGCACACATTCTGTTATTGGCGGGCCAGCACGGTTTGCCGCTCGACTTCATGGGATACTATCGCTATGATCGTTTCATCGATTTACAGGCAACCTTATGTTTTATAAGGTCTGAAATTTGTATTGTTTCGAGCCGGACGGTTGGTAAATATGATGTTGTACAATCGTCGGGACAATCCTGTTCAGGAACCTCTGATGAAGAAACTATTGCTATCTATTGTGCTCGCTTCTCTGTCTGTGAATGCATTCGCCGCAGCAAAACTGGCAAACATCAGCCGTCTGCAATATGGAGAGCAGTGGGCCTTTACGCGAGAAGAAGTCCAGTTGATATGTCGACCCGGCAATGCGTTATATGCATTACACACTGGGACACTGATGCAATACCCGCTTAATGACGCGGCGACGGAGCAAATGAAGAGCGGTCAGGTAAACGCTAAACCGATAGATGAAATCTGGCTTGATGATCCTAAAAATCCCGGTCAAAAGAAAAGTCTGCAACCTTTTATTGAACGAGCAGAGCAACTCTGCCAGCCGGATAAACCAACCTAAAGTGATTAATTTTCATTTAGTTGTTAATTAACTGATGCTGAATGGTTATTGTGAAGTGTGAAATCTGTGCCATTTGTGATGCGTTGAAGCTGGAAAATGCGAGGGAGTTTACTATGCTTAAATGACAAGGCTAGTACAGCTTGTATAAATGCCAACTTTTAGCGCACGGCTCTCTCCCAAGAGCCATTTCCCTAGACCGGATACAGGAATCGTATTCGGTCTTTTTTTAATTGATTGATTTATAACGGATTTATTTTAACTGACCCGAAAATGCCCGAAAATGCCCGAAAATGCCCGAAATCGGCCCTAAATTCTATATCCGGTCTTTTTATAAATAGGTGTATTCTTTGCCTCTGGTATCCAGATACTTATCTGTCATTTTGGCCGATTTGTGGCCCAATAGCTTCTGTGCAAACTCCTTTCCTCGTTCCTTCTCATAGCGCCGACCGACCAGACTTCGTAGGTGTGACGTCCTCTCGCCGCTGTTATTCTGACCCCAAAAGACGGATACATTTTTTGGTAAGGAGACCGAGACTGTTTTCAGACAATCAAATTTGGCGATATACATACGCGAGAGCAGTCAAAACTAATGATGGCTGGGAACTATTGGACAAAAATAATTCGTCGTATAAATATCTTACGGTAAATATTTTAAAGATAGCGGTTACTAATAGTTATATTAGCTTCATTATTCAGAGGCGAACAGATTGAATTCTAGACTTAGCTGTTGATGTTTACTATCTTGCAAAGCAGTATGGTATCCGTGCGTCTGTGTAATTATCCGACGTATCAAAAAATACCTATGCGTTTAACGTAGTTCATCAATTTATGCTGCAATATGGTATGCATGCGCCGATTTCATCGTCGCATGCAGTTTACATCTATCTAGATAAGGCACCTGAGAACATTGGGGATAATTTTCTGTTTCCTAATTCACTTAAATGGTCATCGTCGAAATAGAATACGTCAGTCCCCTTATTTCCGTAGCATTTGTTATTTTCACATAGATATTTTGTCACATCAAGTATTTCTACGCCACAATTATTCCTCGCAATATTTTGTGCATATATTACATCTTTGTTTCTCTCATGGTAATCGCTTATTTCTATAAATATATCAACTATTTCACGATTAAACATCAAATCATGTGATAATTTTTTTGGTATATCAAAATTCATTTCTGGAACTGGAGTGGTTAAGTATACTTTTCTGTTTTTTGATATTTCACATGAGGTATGTATAATTGATGAAATATATTCTTCTCTGCTTTCTTTTGTGACCGAGTCATATTTTTTGGAAAAATATACTGCTGGCTTTCCGTACAAACTCGCTGGATTTTCGCCTTTTAATGTGCCAAGCGCGTACATTGAAGATCTGTTGATTATGATAACTGGAATATCTTGCTGTATTTTGCTAATTATTTCAATAGCATATTTATTAAACCCCTCGCAATCATGGCCATCTCTTTTGGCACCAATAAGGGTTGGACAGCCTGCATAAGCCAGTTCAAGAACACTTCCATTGCCATTAAATGAGTCGACTACAGAATTAACTATCGCATCAGCATGACTGTCTCCTAATACGATGGCTTTTAAATCACCTTTGCCAAGGATACAGTTTGATATATCAGTTTTTATTCCGGAAGCGGCTAAACATTTTTCCCCATTTGGATTTTTATCATTTGAGCTAGAAGCAACTAGTTCTAGATCTTTGTTTATCCTTCCTTCATATTTTTGATATATTGCTACTATTGATAATAATGATGCCATCATAACAAATGATAGGCTATATGCTATTTTTACAACGAGTGATTTATTAGATAATGCTCGCCTTGTCGGGACTTCAATTAAGAAATATGACGTGGCCCCCAACACTATAGAGGTAATAATACCAAGTAGCACATATATGTGCGAGCTTAAAAAACCACCATATGATAAAAATACGACGACAGGCCAGTGCCATAAATACAATGAGTAAGACCAGTTTCCTAGAGTTTGAGCTATAAAATTCCCAGTTAAAATTGAATTTTTTCTGTCTGAAAATAATACTAAAACACAACCTAATACTGGCACAAGAGCTGATAGTCCGGGCCAATCTAAATAAGTGTCAAAGAAAAAAACAGAATAGAAAATAAGTGAGAACCCAATTAGTTCAAAATGCCATGTTAGTTTTTTCCTTCTGGAAAAAAACCATGTGAGTCCGCCAGCAAGCATTTCCCATGCCCGCGCTGGGAATAAAAAGAAGGCAGCGGTAGGCCACTTTGGTGATGCATAGTATGATACTAATAATGAAATTATAGAAAAAAATATAAGACCAAGAATTGCTGCTTTCTTTCCACCCATTTTCCATAAAAACAACACCATTATTGGCAGTATTATGTAGAATTGCATCTCCACGGAAAGAGACCATGTATGAAGCAGCCATTTTTCATGTGACTCCGCATCAAAATAACCCGCCTCTCTCCAAAATTTTATATTCGATAAAAATAAAATTGCTGATAATGAATGTGTTGAAAGGTTATTGTAATCAATTGAAGGAAGCCAAAACCAGCCAATGATTAGGAGGAATATACATAACGAAAATAAAGCTGGTAATATTCTTATTAATCTAGATAGATAGAATAAAATAAAAGAAAATGATTCTTTTTCAAATCCAGATACAATGATTTTAGTCATTAAAAATCCAGAAATAACAAAAAAAACATCAACGCCTATAAATCCTCCGGAAAATCCAGTTATATTGAAATGATATAGCACAACAAATATAACTGCCCAAGCTCTAAGTCCATTGATGTCGTTTCTAAACTCTTTTATTTTGATTGTCATTTTCAGAACTCTTCTTTCTAAATTTATTATCTTGGTATATAGTAACTATGGATAATGTATCTTGTCTGCTGTACCCCACATTTCTCTATCGATGAAAAGCGCATGATTCAGACGAAAGTACATAGCAAAAATGCATAGAACTAGTGCAATAAATGATCAAAATTGATCTGTTTTCCATGCTGCTAGTTAACGAAAATAAATTGCAAAAAAACAAACTAAAACTTACTTCCTGTATAGTAAATGTATTTCAATATTATGTCGAGTGCGTCTTCAAGCTCCGTAACCGGATCAGTGTGAATCGCCAGCGCTTCGCTTTCCCTGATGTGTACAGCGACTTAAAACTCCCGAGTCCTCAATGACAGCATACGACCCGACAAGGCATAGTGTCAGCATGTCATTGTCGTCGAGTATGCAGATTGTCGTTCCGTGATAATCGATTTGTCTCATAAATTGCGCCTGACATTTTCCCGTCGATTTACAAAAAATCTAACATGTATTTGATTTCAAAGGATAGAGAAAGATGGTGTTTTTGATGGGTTTTTAGACTACATGTGAGAAATAATTTATATTATTCAAAAAGATAATTATTACATGGCGCATAAAAGAATCGTATCTTGTCTTTTTTAATTAATTGATTTTTAATAATTTTATTTTTAATGTCCGAAAATGTCCTAAATTCGATATCTGGCCTAAATCTCTATCCACTTTTTTTTACGACTCTCAAGATAGATATTTGTCATTTTCATGGACTTGTGCCAGAGTGATTTTTGAGCAAACTCTTTCCCATATTCGGCCTTATAAAGCCGTGAAGAGAGACTGCGGAGTTCATGAAAACTCGGCGCTGATTTCTCGTAAACCAGATCCGTTGCTTTGAGCGCTTTGACGAATGCTTTAATGATCGAGTCGGCATTAGGTGCGCCTGGTATTCTGCCCGATTTTCGGCTACTTGAGCTAATTAGATAGCCACTCTTACTATTCTCAAGGCAATGCTGTATGACTTCATCTACATATGTGTTCATACTAAATAACTTCGCAAAATAGTAGATCACCTGAAGGGAACTCAGTCCGAATTGTGCGATCTGATCAATCGCCAA
>NZ_JAMPJU010000014.1 GCF_025840185.1 Brenneria izbisi | reverse complement strand
GTGATGGTCGCGCCATTGCTGAGCGTCACGGTAAACTCACGATCGGTCGGCTGGCTTAATGTCGCGCCAATGGTGGCGGTGCCGCTGCCTTCCGCCACCGTGATATCACCCAGCGTCAAGGTGGTGGCGTCGCTGTTATCCACTACCGTGGTGGTGGTTGTACTGCTGGTATCCAGCGCTTCATAGTTGCCGCCAGCAGCGTCTTTGATACCGAGGGTCAGCGCTTCCTCACCCTGCTGATAGCCATCGTCACCGCGTGTCGCGATCTGTACCGTGCCGGTACTTTCGCCCACCGGAATGGTGATGGTCTGATCGTTGCTTAGCGTGATCACCAGCGGACTGCCGGTGACCGGTGAACCCACGGTGGCGGTGACGGTAAAGGCGCTGCCTTCGGTCACCTGATTATCCGCGCTCAGGGTGATGGCGGTGGTATCGCTGTTATCCACTACCGTGGTGGTGGTTGTACTGGTCGTATCCAGCGCTTCATAGTTGCCGCCAGCGGCGTCTTTAATGCCGACCGTGATGGGTTCATCGCCCTGCTGATAGCCATCGTCACCGCGTGTCGCAATCTGTACCGTGCCGGTACTTTCGCCCACCGGAATGGTGATGGTCTGATCGTTGCTCAGCGTGATCACCAGCGGGCTGCCGGTGACCGGCGCGCCCACGGTGGCGGTGACGGTAAAGGCGCTGCCTTCGGTGACCTGATTATCCGCGCTCAGGGTGATGGCGGTGGTATCGACCGTATCCGTCACGGTGACAATCGCGGTGTCGCTGCTGTCCAGTTGTTCAAAGTTATGTTCACCGGCATTGACGACGCTCACCGTATAGCTTTCACCGTCCTGATAGGCATCATCGCCCTGCACCGAAAACGCCGTTGAGGTGCCAACCGCGCTGTTGGCGGCAAAGGTGATGGTCGCGCCATTGCTGAGCGTCACGGTAAATTCACGGTCAGTCGGCTGGCTTAATGTCGCGCCGATGGTGGCGGTGCCGCTGCCTTCCGCCACAGTGATATCGCCCAGCGTCAAGGTGGTGGTATCGCTATTATCCACTACCGTGGTGGTGGTTGTACTGGTCGTATCCAGCGCTTCATAGTTGCCGCCAGCGGTGTCTTTAATGCCGACCGTGATGGGTTCATCGCCCTGCTGATAACCATCGTCACCGCGTGTCGCAATCTGTACCGTGCCGCTGCTTTCACCCACCGGAATGGTGATGGTCTGATCGTTGCTTAGCGTAATGACCAGCGGGCTGCCGGTGACCGGCGCGCCCACGGTGGCGGTGACGGTAAAGGCGCTGCCTTCGGTCACCTGATTATCCGCGCTCAGGGTGATGGCGGTGGTATCGACCGTATCCGTCACGGTGACGGTTGCAGTATCGCTGACATCCAGTTGTTCAAAGTTATGTTCACCGGCATTGACGACACTCACCGTATAGCTTTCACCGTCCTGATAGGCATCATCGCCCTGCACCGCAAACGCCGTTGAGGTGCCAACCGCGCTGTTGGCGGCAAAGGTGATGGTCGCGCCATTGCTGAGCGTCACGGTAAATTCACGATCGGTCGGCTGGCTTAATGTCGCGCCAATGGTGGCGGTGCCGCTGCCTTCCGCCACGGTGATATCGCCCAGCGTCAAGGTGGTGGTATCGCTGTTATCGACCACGGTAGTGGTGGTTGTGCTGCTGGTATCCAGCGCTTCAAAATTACCGCCAACGGTGTCTTTGATACCGATGGTCAGCGCTTCATCGCCCTGCTGATAGCCATCGTCACCGCGTGTCGCGATCTGTACCGTGCCGCTGCTTTCGCCCACCGGAATGGTGATGGTCTGATCGTTGCTCAGCGTGATCACCAGCGGACTGCCGGTGACCGGCGCGCCCACGGTGGCGGTGACGGTAAAGACGCTGCCTTCGGTCACCTGATTATCCGCGCTCAGGGTGATGGCGGTGGTATCGCTGTTATCCACTACCGTGGTGGTGGTTGTACTGGTCGTATCCAGCGCTTCATAGTTGCCGCCAGCGGTGTCTTTGATACCGAGGGTCAGCGCTTCCTCACCCTGCTGATAGCCATCATCGCCGCGTGTCGCGATCTGTACCGTACCGCTGCTTTCGCCCACCGGGATGGTGATGGTCTGATCGTTGCTCAGCGTGATCACCAGCGGACTGCCGGTGACCGGCGCGCCCACGGTGGCGGTGACAGTAAAGGCGCTGCCTTCGGTCACCTGATTATCCGAGCTCAGGGTGATGGCGGTGGTATCGCTGTTATCCACTACCGTGGTGGTGGTTGTACTGCTGGTATCCAGCGCTTCATAGTTGCCGCCAGCGGCATCTTTGATACCGACCGTGATGGGTTCCTCACCCTGCTGATAACCATCGTCACCGCGAGTCGCGATCTGTACCGTACCGCTGCTTTCGCCCACCGGAATGGTGATGGTCTGATCGTTGCTCAGCGTGATCACCAGCGGACTGCCGGTGACCGGTGAACCCACGGTGGCGGTGACGGTAAAGGCGCTGCCTTCAGTCACCTGACTGTTCGAACTCAGCGTGATTACATCACGATTTCCCGTATTTTCATTACCCGTACCTTCCTCAGAAAGTTGCGCCCCCGCTAATGATTGGGTGTCGGCGTCATCAATCCCTTCTACGCCGTCGGTCACGAAATCACTCTCCGCCGTCGTGTAACCCGCCGTCACATCAATAACCTGTCCGGTCAGGTCAAGCACCACGGTTGTGTGACTACCGCCGCCGTCGCCGGCCTCACCAGTGCTATCATTGCCTGCTGCGGTGGCTTCAAGCACTTGCGTCGGGTCTGCGCCCTGTTCGATAGCGGCCTGCAACGCGGCAACATCATCCTCTGCGTCTTCTGTTTTCTGCTGTGTCGCATCCGCGACATCACTCCAGCGGCTATTTCGGCCTAAATCCAGAGTACGTCCATCTGGCAATGTTATAGAAACCGCACCATTGTCACCGGTCACAATTTCTTCACCACTATAGATACGATCGCCCGCGGTCAATAACCGCTGACTCCCATCTAAAGCGACAACGAAAACCTGACCGATAACGAATTTGATGATACCGATTACGCTATTCACAATAGCTTCTCCTTGATATCTATAGTTATTTATGGTGCATATGAATCTTAATAATTATATTTCGACATCATTGCAGATGAATTGAATTGCTGTGTGTCATCCTGACTAAATTATTGAGACACCGCTATAATTTGACTTTCTTCTGTGCCAGGCACTTGACTAGATGACTGATATAATAAAAAATTCGGAATATTCTTTCCAGAAGTTTACTTAGTAAGTGTAAATAATAATTCCAGATTCATCAAAATGCTTTCATTTATCATTCAACACATTGATTTAAAATCATTTTTTTATAAATATTAATAGAACCATTAATATAATTATTTGAATAATTAATAGGAATAATCACAAAATCAGCATTTTCGAAGGAAATCAGCATGATCAAACGTAAATATGGCGTGGCCTTAATGCCGCTTATTGCTGCTTTTACTAATACGGTCAGCGCCGACACTATTCAGGAAGCGATTAAACATACACTTAATACCCACCCTGAAGTCAGCGCATCAATGAATAGTCGTTTTTCAGCCGAACATGATCTGAGTGCCGCCAAGGGAGCTTATCTGCCTTCTGTAACATTAAATGCGGGGACCGGACGCGAGGAAACCGACAGTAATTCGACGAGATCCAGCGGTAATCACAAAGTTGAACTGACGCGCAGTGAATCCAGCGTCAACCTGAATCAAATGGTATTTGATGGTTTTGCGACATCCAGCGAGGTTGCCCGGCAACGCGCCACCGTCAATTCCCGCGCCTACAACGTACTAAACACCAGTGAAACCACCGCATTAGACGCGGTACAAGTTTATCTCGCCGTTTTGCAGCGCAGGGAATTTGTCCGGCTCGCAGAAGAAAATCTCGCCAGCCATGAACGAATCTACGATCAAATCAGGTTGCGCAGCGAACAAGGCGTAGGCCGTCTGGCCGATATGGAGCAGGCAGAAGCGCGTCTCGCCCAGGCCCGGAACAACGTTTTGACGGAAAAAACCAACCTTGATGATGCCATAACCAATTATCTGAGCGTGGTGGGCAAAGAACCCGACAATCTGGTGCTGCCGGACAGCGCCACCCTCTCAATGCCGGCGTCTCTGGAAGAAGCGCGGCGCATTATGCTGACAAACAGCCCGGTGTTGAAATCTGCGCAATCGGATGTTGAAGCAACCGAAAAGCAATATGAAGCGTCCAAATCGACATTTTACCCGCGAGTTACGGTGGAACTGGCGCGCAGTATGGACAATAACATCGATGGTTCACGCGGTCACAACAGCGAATGGCAGGCGATGCTGAGAATGCGTTACAACTTGTATGAAGGCGGAGCGGGCAAAGCCAATATGGAATCAAAGGCCTACCAGATCAAAGAAGCGCAGGATATCAGAAATAACTCCCTGCGCATGCTTGACGAAGAACTGCGGCTTGCCTGGTCCGCGCTGAATAATTCACGCCAGCAGTTGCCCATCGCGGCGGAATATGCCGATCGCAGTATGAAAGTACGCACTGCCTATCAGAAACAATTTAGCCTGGGCGAAAGAACGCTGCTGGATTTGCTGGATAGTGAAAATGAATTATTCACCGCGCAACGGCGCCTGGTGGAGGTTCGTTTTACCTCGCTCTTTACCGAGTACCGAATAAAGTCGCGCATGGGAGACCTGTTGAACAGTTTATCCATTCCCGCGCCTGCGGCGGGTAAAAGCCTGACCAACGTGACGACCCGTGCAGAGTTGCCCAGTCTAAATTAATATTATGTATATCCCGATACGGGTGAAGAAACTTTATTATTCGTCAACGTCATGGATATCGTCAATAAAACAGCGAATGACAACCTTGCGTCAAACGCTTATCCCTGATTGTCATTAGTTTAATAAAAAACGTGAATAGTGCGGCGTCATTGAGTCATGAACCCCGGTTTTGCCGGGAAGCATTAGTTTACATATCGTCGGTTGCAGAGATTGCCTAGCGTAAGGGAAAGTGCCGTTAAATGAAGTTACATTCCACCCAAGACGAAAGTCACACGCCACCTGACAAACCGCTGGTCCATGAACATAGCGATCCGCGCAGCCGTCATGATGATCCATTATTGGATGGCCTGCTGATCCTTTGCGCTTTACAGGGAAAACCCGCCAGCCGCACCACATTGACCGCAGGTCTTCCCCTCGCCAATCAGCGTTTATCCGTCAAATTACTCCCCCGTGCGGCTGCCCGCGCCGGTTTACAAGGCAGAGTGCTTAAACGATCGCTGAAACAAATTCCAGTCATGTCTTTGCCGAGTATGTTGTTATTGCGTGAAGGAAGAGCCGCCATTTTGTTGGGCTGGAATGCCGATGGCAGCGCCCGAATTCTGCCCAGTGAAACCGAAGGCGGGGAAATTTCGGTCGATCACAATACATTACAGCAGAACTATCTTGGCCTGGTGATGTTCGCTCAACCTCGCCACCAATTTGATATTCAACATGATTCATTGATCCCCCGAACCAAAACCTGGTTCAAGGATACGCTTAAGCTTTCGCGTTTCCTGTATATGGATGCCGTGCTCGCCAGCCTGCTGATCAATATCATCGCGCTGGCCACGCCATTATTCGTCATGAACGTTTATGACAGAGTGGTTCCCAATCAGGCAACCGCAACCCTATGGGTGTTAGCGATCGGTATTACCGGCGCGTTTTTCTTCGATCTATTATTGAAAACCCTGCGGGGAATTTGCCTGGATATGGCTGGGAAAAAAACCGACCTGATCATTTCCGCCACCTTGTTCGAACGCATCACCGGCATGTCGATGAAGGCCAGACCAGCGCGCGTCGGCAGCTTTGCGCAAAACATTCATGAGTTTCAGTCGCTCAGGGATTTTCTTTCTTCATTGACGCTGACAACGCTGATTGATTTCCCGTTTACCCTGCTGCTGTTGCTGGTAATCGGGTTCATCGGCGGGCCGCTGGTCTGGATATCGATCCTCGCCTATCCTATCGCTTTACTCACCAGTTGGGCCTTGCAAAAACCGCTTTCTTCCACCATTGAGAAAACCATGCATCTTGCCAGTGAACGGCAGGCAACCTTGATTGAAACGTTAAGTGGTCTGGATGCCATAAAAGTCAATAATGCGGAAAGCGAACGGCAATATCAATGGGAACAAACCATTGGCAGCCTCAGCAAACTTGAACTGCGGGCGAAAGCATTATCATCATTAGCGGTTAACCTGACGCTTTGGTTCCAGCAGTTCGCTGGCGTCGCCATGATCGTCGCTGGCGTTTACCTGCTGATTAACGGCAATCTCAGCATGGGCGGATTGATTGCCTGCTACATGCTGAATGGCAGAGCGTTGATGCCGCTGGGCCAACTGTCTGGATTGGTGACCCGTTACCAGCAGGCATCCTTGACGATGACCACCACAGAACAAATGATGCAATTGCCGCAGGAGCGCAGCGATAATGAACGTCCGCTCAAACGGGAGAGTATTCGCGGCGCCATTGAGTTTCGCGATGTCACATTCAATTATCCAGAACAGAAAAACAGTTCCTTGCAAGGCGTCAATCTGAGCATCGCCCCCGGTGAAAAAGTAGGCATTATCGGACGAAGCGGTTCCGGTAAAAGTTCTCTGCAAAAACTGATCGTCAATCTTTATCAACCAACGACCGGCAATCTGCTGATTGATGGCGTGGATGCACGCCAGTTGGATGTCAGCGATTTAAGACACAGCATCGGTTATGTGCCGCAGGATATTCAACTGTTTAGCGGCACGCTGCGCGATAATCTGATTAGTGGCGCGCGTTATATCGAAGATGAAGCGATGCTGCTGGCGGCAGAAATTGCCGGGGTGAATGAATTCGCCCGCCTGCATCCCGATGGCTATAACCTTCAGGTTGGTGAACGTGGTCAGCAACTCTCCGGCGGTCAACGTCAGGCGGTCGCCCTGGCCAGAGCATTATTGCTCGATCCCCCGATTCTGGTTTTGGATGAACCCACTAGTTCGATGGATAACACCAGTGAAGATCGATTGAAGCAGACATTGGCGCCCGTGCTGGTCAATAAAACCCTATTACTGGTGACGCATCGGGCATCCATGCTGACGTTGGTCGATCGTCTGGTTATTTTTGATAAAGGCCGCATTATTGCCGATGGTCCAAAAGCCATCGTGATGGACGCCTTGAAGAAGGGACAAATCAATGCGTCTCGCTAACTATATTCAGCGCATCAAACGCTACTTTATCGGGGATGATGACCAGGATAATCTTCAGACCATGCCGGAAGTCAACCGGGCGATTATCGAAGACTCACCCAGAGTCGTCCGTTTTACGCTCTGGACTATTGGGGCTTTTTTCCTGTTTTTCATCCTGTGGGCAGCGTTCGCCGACATTGATGAAGTAACTCGCGGCAGCGGGAAAGCGATCCCCTCATCAAGACTGCAAAAAATCCAGAATCTGGAAGGCGGTATTGTCACAGAGGTCTTTATTCACGAGGGACAGATCGTTAACGCCGGCGATCCGCTATTACGTCTGGACGATACCCGGTTTGCCTCTAATGTTGGGGAGACGGAGGCCGACCGCCTGGCGCTGACTTTAAGAATCGAACGTCTGAACGCCGAAATCAACGACCGTGAATTGGTTTTATCAGAAGAGGCCTCCGCGCAAACGCCGGAAGTGGCTAACGGCGAGCGTGAGCTTTATAACAGCCGACGCCAGCAATTTCATAATGAAATATCCGGCCTCGAAGAACAGTTGGTGCAACGCCGTCAGGAATTACGGGACTTTTCTGCCAAGCAGATCCAGTTTCGCAATAGCCTGAATTTGTTACAGCAGGAAATCAGAATGTCGGAGCCGCTCATCGCCGCAGGCGCGATTTCTAAAGTAGAAGTGTTGCGTTTACGACGGGCCGAGGTGGAAATCAAAGGCCAACTCGACTCCGTTATCCTGTCGATACCCAGAGCGGAGTCGGCAATAAAAGAAATTGAGAACAAAATTGAGGAAGCGCGCGGTCGCTATAAAAGCGATGCGTTATCACAGTTGAACGAAGCGCAAACCAATCTGAACAAGCTTACCGCGACCGGCAAAGCGCTGGAAGATCGGGTAAAACGCACGCTGGTGGTTTCTCCGGTGCGCGGTATTATCCAGCAGATTATGGTTAACACCATTGGCGGCGTTATTCAACCGGGGAGCGACCTGGTTGAAATTGTCCCGCTGGATGACAAACTGCTGGTTGAAGCCAGAGTTCGTCCGCAGGATATCGCTTTTTTACATCCCGGTCAGGAAGCGATTATTAAACTGACGGCTTATGACTACACCGTTTACGGTGGGCTTAAAGGTAGGCTTGAGCAGATTAGTCCAGATACCGTCACCGATGAAGAAGGAAACAGTTTTTATATTATCCGGCTACGCACCGATAAAAACTATTTGGGTACAGAGGAAAAACCACTACTCATTATTCCTGGCATGGTGGCATCAGTCGATATCATCACCGGCAAGAAAACCATCCTCAGCTATCTGCTGAAACCCATTATCCGTGCAAGGGCTGAAGCATTGCGAGAAAGATAATCGAGGCGATTTAATGGCCCGCAATGGGCGAGGCCCAGGGAGGGGCCAAGTCAATCGGGCAAGAGGTGGGGAGATTAATGATTATTCACGTCATGATAGATTTGAGTCTGGCTTCGACCCATCGCTTTTGCCTGATACATCGCTGAATCCGCATTAATTGCCAAGGTTAGAGAATCAGTACCATGTTCCGGGTAGAGAGCAATACCGATACTACAGGATATATCAAGCTTTTTCCCATCGATTTCGAAGGACTCGTTTAATGCGTTATGTATTTTATCTGCAACATACAACGTATTTTCAACCTCTTTAATTCCTTGTAGCAGGATAATAAACTCGTCACCACTGCGTCGATAGACCGTATCGGAATCCCTCACCGCAGCACGCATTCGCGCCGCAGCCTCTTTTAACAGCAAATCGCCGACAGCGTGACCAAAAGAATCATTTATCTGTTTGAATTTATCCAAATCGAGGAACATCAGCGCAATTTTTCTGCCTGTTTGTTTGGATAACAATATTGCCTGCTCCATCTGTTCGGCAAACGTTAAACCATTTGCCAGCGAGGTCAGCGAATCATAGTGCGCTAACTGCCGATAATGTTCCTCACTTCGTCGCAACATATCAATCGCCCGATAGCGCTCAATGGCGATAGAAATCAGTTGCGCTGATTTCTCTATTGAAAAAATTTCCTCTTCTGTCGGAACGTATACTTTGCGATGATAAACACTTAACACGCCCAATATTTCTTTATTTTGTCCATAGATTGGTTCAGACCAGCATGAACGCAGCCCGGCGTATAATGCCAATCCTTTATGCAAAGACCAGTCCGGGTGGACAGAAATATCGTCCGTGATCACTCGCTTTCCCGTGTACGCCGCAGTGCCGAACGATGCAACGCCGTCAGCAATCTTCACATTGTGGATAGCATTTTTATAGAAACCAGGCAAACTCGGCGCCGACCCTAAAGTCAGACATTTTTTATCTTTATCAACCAGTAACACTGAACAGACGATACGACCGGGATTTTTTTCTTCAACGCTAAATACAATCGCATCAAGAATATCTTTTAATGGCGCGCCACTTGATAATAGTTCCAGTGCGCGATTATAGGAATTATCATGATGTTCCTGTGACTTTCTTTCTGTGATATCCAGCTTTACGCCAACGTATTGGGTTGAATTAGCCGCCTTATTATATATTTTAACGATATTCGCTTTTTCCCAATAGAGTTGACCATCCTTGCGACGGTTAATAAATTCACCACTCCAGATATCACCTTTATTTATGGTCGACCACATATCTTCATAGACACTTACGTTGGTCATCCCTGATTTTAATATATTTGTTTTTTTACCAATGACTTCATCCGGCATATAACCAGACATGGTAATAAATTGACGATTTACGTAAATAATCTCACAATTTTCGTCCGCAATCATAATAGAAGCAGGGCTATATTCTGCCGCAAAGAAAATCATGCTTAGAAAATCTTGTTTTTTCTGCTCAGTAGTAAACTTTTTTTTAATTTTTCTATTCTTTACAGAAGAAAACAATAGCAGCAACAACAATATGATTATTATAATTTCATACACAATAGCACTCTCCTCAGGCCCGAGCGGTCCTGATCGTACAAGTCGCAACATTGATGACGGAAAATCCCGGTAACAAACCCCAATCCCATCGATTTACGGGATTGGCACATTTCCGGAGAGCAGAAAGGATGAAAAGAAAAGTGCTCCATATAGCTGGAGTGGTTAGATACATAGAAACGTCAGCATAAAGCCCCCGCATATGACTGTGCGCGAATAAGAACAACAAGATAAAAAAGTAGCTTAATTGAATATTAAGTAATTGTTTGCGTTATAAGTGCCACTAATGGAATAAAATACGCCACCAAATGCATGGTGATATATTTTGAACATCAATTTTTTGTAAGCAAATCAATTATACCAATAAGTATCATTCTTTTAATCAATAAAATCTATCACAAAATGATTTTCGATCGTTACCGGCGAATACTATGATTTTTTATCATTATAAATCAGCAGTTTAAAACAAACCTTAAAATCCTTCAACACTCAGAACGATAAGAAGGCCAATGAATACTTAAAAAAGTTATAAAGTTCATTATTTGGTTTTACACCAAAATAAAACACCATAAATATAAAAAAATAAAAAACAAAACATCAAAATAAATCAATTAATAAGAATATATGCTGTTTTCTTTGTTGCAATCTTGCTTATTTCGCAAAACGCGATCTTCAATAATAAGAAAGGGTTATAGAAGGGAAGAGGCTCGGAAGAACAAGAGAAAAATGAAAAGGAAGGCAGGACTCGATTACATCAAAACGATATGGTCACCACGTTATTCATCCCTAAAGCTGCAATTTCAGCGCCTCGAAGTTATCAAACGGTTGAGGACGAGAAAGATAGTAACCCTGGGCCGCATCCGCATAGGAGGCTTTGACGATCTCCCACTCTTCTTGTGTTTCAATTCCTTCAATCACCACATAGTTACAAAAACGGGTAAGCAACGCGATTAACGTCGGAAAAACCTCACGCCCTTCCCCACTCTGCAGCAACAGAATAAACAACTCGCGCGCCACTTTGATACAATCATATTGCACCAGCATAAGTGATGAAAAATTCGCCATCCCGCAACCAAAATCATCCAGCCAGAGCGTCTGCGCTTCAGGAAGTTTAGTCAGGGTTTCCTTTGGCAACCCTCCCTGATTTTCCACCATCTCAAAACGAATCCACGGCATAGAGGAAATCAATCGCTTTGCTTCATGGCTTTTCTGTAAAGCCAGTAGCGTCATGCCGTCAATATTCACGGATGCAAGCAGATCGTCGCGGATAAAACGCAATTGCCAGTGAGACAGAAGTTGCAATTGTTCAACAATAATCTGTAAACGCGCATCGACATTAATATTGGCAAAATATTTTTCAGGCGAGATAAATTTTTGCGGCAAGGTAAGAGAGGAAACGGAGGTGAGCAACTCGATAGCCATCAGTTTACCGGATGTTCGGTAAATTGGTTGAAAAGTATACCGCCGCTGGCATTCATGCCAATAATCAGCGTCTAATGGCTCAGTGTTTCCTTGATGGGAAAACAATGGTCCAAACTGATCCAGATCACCTTCCTGCTGCACTATGAATTCCGCCATTAGACTGACACTTGTTAGTTATAAAAATAATATCATTCGGATATATACCGTTATCGACGCGCCTGAAACAAACTTTATCGGTGAAAATGATTATATTCATACTGATTCTCGCGCAAGATAGAGAAATCAGCACAATAGATTAAATTAACCTTAAAAATCAGGCAATTAAATTATATTCACTGCAACCATAATAACTGGTCGATACAGTCTAAAGGATAAATTTCGTGGCAATGTAACGAACAGATGGTTATTTTACCCTGTAACTTAACCATCTATATTTATACACGTCATTTTTAAGTTAAAGAGATGTTGGCTTTCTGCAATTATTTGTTTATCACAGTGCTATGCGTCGTTAAACCCGGTCAGATTTATTCCGTGGTTGATGCCGCCATATGAAATAAACGCCCTCGGATATCGTTACAGGTGTTTAAACGCGCGGGAGCAGGTATAATCTGCGCCCCGTTTCGTTTGCAAGACAGAAGACAATCATGGCATTACTCATTACCCATAAAT
Organism: Brenneria izbisi; assembly: GCF_025840185.1. Lineage (GTDB taxonomy): Bacteria > Pseudomonadota > Gammaproteobacteria > Enterobacterales > Enterobacteriaceae > Brenneria > Brenneria izbisi. The sequence continues at coordinate 79,811 of NZ_JAMPJU010000014.1, read as the reverse complement.
GTATCAACTGCGATATGTGTGAGCCGGAATGCCCTAATCAGGCCATCTCGATGGGTATGGATATCTACGAAATTGACGCCAGCCGATGCACCGAATGTGTCGGACACTACGACGCACCAACTTGTAAAAAAGTCTGCCCGATTGATAACACGATCATCAAAGATCCTGCCCATCCAGAAGATAACGAGCAGTTGTGGGAAAAGTTCGTCTTAATGCACCATGCGGACAGGCTCTGACCGCTAGCTTTCAATGATCACCGTGGCACAAGCATAACGGCGCTCATCCGCCAGAGTAAGGTGTACATATTTCACCCCCATGCGCTCGGCAAGTTCCGCCGCTCTGTCCAGAAAACGCAAACAGGGTTTGCCCTGCTCATCGTTGAATACCTCAAACTGACTAAACGCCAGCCCATCTCGAATACCTGTACCAAACGCTTTCGCCGCCGCTTCTTTGGCGGCAAAACGTTTGGCAAGAAAACGAATCGGTTGCTGATGTTGCTGATATTGCGTCCATTCCCTATCCGTTAAGATGCGACGCGCCAAACGCTCACCGCTGCGTTCGATGACCGCGGCAATACGGGCAACTTCGACAATGTCGGTGCCAAGTCCCAGAATCGGCATTAACGACGAGCATCCTTCATTAGGCGTTTCATTTCCGCAACGGCTTCGCTTAGCCCCCCCATGACGGCGCGACCGATAATGGCATGGCCGATATTCAATTCATGTATTTCCGGTAAAGCCGCGACAGGTTGGACGTTATGATAGGTTAATCCGTGTCCGGCGTTCACTTTCAGGCCCTTTCCGGCGGCATAACTTGCCGCATTTTGGATACGTTCAAATTCATGCTGACGCTCGCTGTCGCTGGATGCATCCGCATACGCGCCAGTGTGGATTTCAATATAAGGCGCGCCACTGACGACAGCCGCGTCGATCTGACGTTTATCCGCATCAATGAACAGAGAAACCTGAATGCCAGCCTGAGTCAATCGGGCGACGGCATCATTCATTTTCTCTTGCTGACCAGCAACATCCAGCCCACCTTCCGTGGTCACTTCCTGGCGTTTCTCCGGCACCAGACAACAGAAATGGGGTTTCAGTTCGCAGGCAATCCCCAGCATCTCTTCCGTCACGGCCATTTCCAGATTCATACGGGTTTGAATGGTTTCCCGCAAAATACGCACGTCGCGGTCGGTAATATGACGCCGATCTTCACGCAAATGTACGGTAATGCCATCGGCCCCCGCCTGTTCAGCCACAAATGCAGCCTGAATCGGGTCAGGATACGCCGTTCCGCGGGCATTACGCAGGGTTGCGATATGATCAATGTTAACGCCCAGCAATAATTCAGCCATGATAAATCCTATAAAAAGTAACGCGTAATATCTGGCAGTTTACACCGATGTGTGGGTTTCTGGATATCGGCAGACGCGTATTATTTCTCAGAAGATGGCGTTTCAGGCGCGTTGAATGCGGGGACAAACTGGCGGAATAGTTCTCGACTTTTCAGTGGCTTACCACCAAGATAGGGCTTTAGCGCCATGCGGGTAAAGCGTTTTGCCGCCCGTAATGTCACCGTATCGGGAAACTCCCGCGATGCCAGCGCGCGCAACTCATAACCGGTAAAACTGTTATTATCGATAATCAAGCTGGCAATAAATCCTTTCTCTTCGCGATACCGATATGTCATGGTGTCAACGACCGACTCACCACTGCCCGCACAATGTAAAAAGTCCACACCGTAACCAAGATACCCCAACAGCGCCAGTTCAAAACGCCGCAATGCAGGCTCAGGGGATGCATCCTGAGAAGCAAGTTGTTGTAAACAATGGAGGTAATCGAAAAAAAGCGCTGAATAGTTGGTTTCATGTTCCAGCACACGCACCAATAGCTCATTCACATACAGACCGCTATATAGCATGCTGCCGGAAAGAGGAAGCGCCAGCGATACCGGTTCCGCATTACGCAGCGTTTTCACCTCTCCCCTCCCGCTCCAGCGCACCAGCAAAGGTGTAAAGGGCTGCAAACACCCTTTCAGACTGGAACGTCGCGCCCGCGCGCCTTTTGCCAGCACCCGCACCCGACCATCGCTTTCACTAAACAGATCCAGCAATAAACTGGTTTCGCTGTAAGGTCGCCCATGTAAGACAAATGCGCGTTGCCAGCCTTCCATCGGCGCGGGCCTTACATGTCTTCGCTGTAACCGAGGCTTCGCAAGGCGCGTTCATCATCCGCCCAACCTGACTTTACTTTTACCCACAGTTCGAGGTGAACTTTGGTTTCAAACATTTCTTCCATGTCCTGGCGGGCTTCAATGCCGATCGTTTTGATCTTGGCGCCCTTGTTACCGATGACCATTTTTTTTTGGCCTTCACGCTCAACGAGGATCAGACCATTAATGTCATAACCACCGCGCTCGTTGGTTATAAAACGCTCGATCTCAACCGTCACAGAATATGGCAATTCTTCGCCCAGAAAACGCATCAGTTTTTCGCGGATAATTTCTGACGCCATGAAGCGCTGTGAACGATCGGTAATATAGTCTTCCGGGAAATGGTGATCAGCCGGCGCCAGGTGCTTGCGCACAATGCTGGCTATGGTATCGACATTCGTTCCTTTTTCCGCGGAAATCGGCACCACATCCAGAAAATTCATTTGCTGGCTGATAAATTGGATATGCGGCAACAGCTTGGTTTTATCCGTAACATTGTCCACTTTATTAATTGCCAACACGACAGGATGCTTCTGATCTCTCAGCTTGTTCAATACCATCTCATCGTCAGCGTTCCAATGCGTCCCTTCCACTACGAAAATGATCAGTTCAACATCGCCGATGGAACTGCTGGCCGCCCGGTTCATCAGACGGTTAATCGCCCGCTTCTCTTCGATATGCAGCCCAGGGGTATCCACATAGATAGCCTGATAGGGGCCTTCCGTATGAATGCCCATGATCCGGTGGCGCGTTGTTTGGGGTTTACGCGATGTAATCGAAATCTTCTGCCCCAGCAACTGATTCAGTAAGGTTGACTTACCGACGTTAGGCCGACCCACAATCGCGATAAAACCGCAGTATGTCTGTTCTTCGCTCATTCAAGCTCCAGTTTTTTCAACGCTTGTTCTGCCGCAGCCTGTTCAGCCTTCCGGCGGCTCGAACCAGTGCCAATTACCGATTCACTAAAACCACTGACCTGACAGTGGATCGTAAACTCCTGATCGTGCGCCTCGCCGCGAACCTGAACCACCAGATAGGTTGGCAGCGGTAAGTGACGTCCTTGCAAAAATTCCTGCAACCGCGTTTTGGGATCTTTTTGCTTGTCGCCGGGGCTGATCTCGTCCAACCGGCTTTTATACCAGTTAAGGATCAAACGCTCGATCGTCTGGATATCACTGTCGAGGAAAATACCGCCGATCAACGCTTCCACCGTATCAGCAAGAATGGATTCCCGACGGAAACCGCCGCTCTTCAACTCTCCTGGCCCAAGACGCAAACACTCGCCCAGTTCAAATTCACGCGCAATTTCCGCCAGCGTATTACCACGCACCAACGTAGCGCGCATCCGGCTCATGTCGCCTTCATCCACTTTGGGAAAACGATGATACAACGCATTGGCGATGACAAAGCTGAGAATCGAGTCCCCCAGAAATTCGAGTCGCTCGTTGTGCTTGCTGCTGGCACTGCGGTGCGTCAGAGCCTGTAACAAAAGTTCATACTGCTGGAAAGTATAACCTAGCTTTCTTTGTAAACGATTTATCAGGATGGGATTCATGTGTTACCAATAGATCAACGATGCGTCAAAAACAGCTGCATACGGAACAGCCCTGACTCGCTTATTACCAATCAAAACGGTTTCGTGTGCATCAGCTCCCGACTGGGAGCCTGCATTTATTCTTTTAAAAAAAGAACGTTTCGAAAATAGTGTTTCAGTAAATATTCTACAACGAGCAACATAATAATGCTGCGTGTTTATCGCTTTGATTAATGAATACCGCCAATACGACTGAATCGCACGCCGGTAGGCCATTCGCCTTCCTGTTTTTCAAAGCTCATCCAGATTGCGGTTGCCTTACCCACCAGATTCCTTTCAGGGACAAATCCCCAATAACGGCTATCCAAACTGTTATCGCGGTTATCGCCCATCATGAAATAGTGTCCGGCGGGCACCACCCAGGTCGCAAGCTGCTGTTGGGACTGCTGATAATATCCGCCCACCTGATCCTGCACGCCGGGAACCATCAGAATGTTATGCGCCACATTACCCAGAGATTCTTTACGGATGCCCATACGAACGCCATCAACATTATTTTCACTCACCGGAACCTGATAGAAACCGCTACGTGATTCCAGACCAGGCTGATTAAATGTCTGAACAAAATCGCTAGGCTGCACATTATTATAGGCCACAGCCAGCGCTTTATCACAACGCGGCTGACCATCGCAGGCAGGACTAATGGTTACTTGCTTGCTCATCGGGTTATAACTGACGCGATCGCCCGGTATGCCAACGACACGTTTGATAAAATCCACCTTTGGATCGGAAGGATATTTAAATACCACCACGTCACCACGTGACGGATGTCCGGTTTCAATTAACGTTTTCTGAGTAAAGGGCTCTTTTATACCGTAGGCGAATTTCTCTACCAGTATAAAATCCCCAATCAGCAACGTTGGCATCATGGAACCCGAAGGTATTTGAAAGGGTTCATAAATAAAGGAACGCACCACCAACACCAGCGCAACCACCGGAAATATTGATGCGACCGTTTCAATCCATCCGGGCTGCTCGACCGATTTCGGCAAAGCCGCCTGCTCGCCCGATGCCGCAAATTTTTTCCGGCGCGCCGGTGCCCACACAAAACGTTCCAAACACCAGACAATACCCGTGACAAGCGTCACCAGCGCCAAAATTACGGCAAACATATTGGCCATGCCAACTCCTCAGGATTTATTTGTTGTCTTTGCCAACGTGCAAAATAGCCAGAAACGCTTCTTGCGGTAACTCCACATTACCTACTTGTTTCATACGCTTCTTACCGTCTTTCTGTTTCTGCAACAGTTTCTTCTTACGGCTCACGTCACCACCATAGCACTTCGCCAGTACGTTTTTGCGCAGTTGCTTCACTGTGGAACGGGCAATAATATGGTTGCCGATTGCCGCCTGAATCGCGATATCAAACTGTTGGCGTGGGATCAGTTCTTTCATCTTTTCCACCAGATCACGACCACGATACTGAGCATTGTCCCGATGGGTAATCAGCGCCAGGGCATCGACACGCTCGCCGTTAATCAGTACGTCTACCCGCACCATGTCGGAAGCCTGGAAACGTTTAAAGCTGTAATCCAGCGATGCATAGCCGCGCGAGGTCGATTTAAGACGGTCAAAGAAATCAAGCACCACTTCCGCCATCGGAATTTCATACGTCAGCGCCACCTGATTGCCGTGGTAAACCATGTTGGTCTGTACACCACGTTTCTCGATACACAACGTAATGACGTTACCCAGGAATTCCTGCGGCATCAGCATATGACACTCGGCGATAGGCTCTCGCAGTTCCTGAATATTATTCAAAGGCGGCAATTTAGAAGGACTATCCACATAAATAATTTCTTTAGCGGTGGTTTCTACTTCATACACCACTGTTGGCGCGGTAGTGATCAGATCGAGATCATATTCCCGTTCCAAACGCTCCTGGATGATCTCCATGTGTAACAACCCAAGGAAACCACAGCGAAAACCAAAACCCAACGCGGTGGAGCTTTCCGGCTCATAAAACAGGGATGCATCATTTAGACTCAATTTACCCAGCGCATCACGAAACGCTTCATAATCATCAGAACTGATGGGGAAAAGTCCGGCATAAACCTGCGGTTTCACTTTCTTAAAGCCCGGCAGCGCTTTCTCCGCCGGTTGACGAGCCAGCGTCAGCGTATCGCCAACCGGCGCGCCCAGAATATCTTTGATAGCGCAAACCAGCCAGCCCACCTCGCCGCAATTCAGCACCTCGCGATCAATCCGCTTAGGGGTAAAAATCCCCAGCCGGTCGGCGTTGTAAACCTGACCGGTACTCATCACCTTGATTTTGTCGCCTTTACGCATCGAACCATTTTTTATGCGCACCAACGAAACAACGCCAAGGTAGTTATCAAACCAGGAATCGATAATCAACGCCTGCAACGGTGCGTCCGCACTGCCGTCCGGCGGTGGAACATCACGCACCAGACGTTCCAGCACATCCGGCACCCCGACACCTGTTTTAGCTGAGCAACGCACCGCATCCGTCGCATCAATACCCACAATATCTTCGATTTCCTGGGCAACACGATCCGGATCAGCGGCAGGCAGGTCGATTTTGTTCAGCACCGGCACCACTTCCAGATCCATATCCAATGCGGTATAGCAGTTCGCCAATGTCTGCGCTTCAACGCCCTGGCCCGCATCAACCACCAGCAACGCCCCTTCGCAAGCGGCCAGTGAACGAGAAACCTCGTAGGAGAAGTCAACGTGTCCGGGGGTATCAATGAAGTTTAACTGATAGGTTTGACCATCCTGCGCCTTATAATCCAGCGTCACGCTTTGCGCTTTGATCGTAATACCACGTTCACGTTCCAGATCCATGGAGTCCAGAACCTGCGCTGCCATTTCACGTTCGGTTAAACCACCGCAAATCTGGATAATCCGATCGGATAACGTCGACTTACCGTGGTCGATATGGGCAATAATGGAGAAATTTCGTATATGCTTCATTATAAAAATTTTTCTACCTTGATATTCCTGAAATTCTTGCCGATGGGCATGCGCATTAGGTGAAAACAGCCGCGATGTTATTCCACCTGAATCGCAGCATTCTACATGTCAGCAGAGCGAAAACCTAGTCATGTCCCGTGCATTACCGTTGATTATGACGGTTTTATTCACAACGGCGGAAGAGCAAGACAAAAGCGGGAAGTAAACGGGTGAACATAACGGAAGATGGTACAAGATAATCAAGTAGCCTGGCCAAGTCATCCGCAATAAACGCCCCCGCTATGACTGAGAGACGGGGTTAATTTGCAGTAGTTCGCCCGGTAGCGCAATTTGCAGGATAATAGGTTCATAACGACTATTTTTACTCAATCGTTTTGCCCAAAGTTTTACCGAGACAAAAGCCAAACCACCGCCGACAAACGCCCCGATCATGGCGGATAAATCACTGGCGAAAAACATCTGGAACAGCGACGCGCCGAGAAGCAATCCCAGCAAAGGCAAGAAGTAGACCACCACCGCGGAACGTAGCAGACTGGCTTCGGCAATGCCCAGTTCAATACGCTGCCCTGCCTCCAATGGTTGTCCGCAAGGCACCGTCAGGAGATGATCGGCAGAAGCACCCAGTTGATTCAACAATCCGGTGCCGCAGGTCGAGCGGGATTTACAACTTCCGCAACCGGAACTCTGCTCACAACGCACGACAGCGATGCCATTCCGCCATGAAACAACCGTTGCCCACTCTTTAATCATTACTACGCCTTCCGAATAACGTTATCTGCAATGCGCTTAGCCGTGGCGGGAGGAATTTCGCCAACAATGGTGATTTCGTAATTATTACGTACTTCTGTATGGATTGAACGTCTTCCGGTACGAATTGCCTGTTCGGGACGAACCTCAGGCGAAGGACTGACATTAATCGAAAAACTGAACAGACCATCGCTGTATAAACGAGTCTCAACGGGAAGATTGGTTCCCGGCACGATTTTACGGCTATGGGAGATTTCCTTCATCCCGACAGGCAGCCACTCCGCATTCCAGGCGAAATTAACGGCTTCAGATGTTGGCGTCGGTACGGAAGGCGGCAACTTGATGCGATCCAACGGTCGCAAGACATTGGCGATCTCATCATCAATAATCAGCGATGTGACTAAAAATTGCTCCAGGCGCTCCCCATTGCGATCCTGCAAATCAACCCGTAAAGGTAATTTGGAATGAGCATCAAGCCAGACGGCATAGCTATAACGCGTCGCATCCCGGGAGATAATGCGGATGCCTACGGCTAAGCGATCGGCAATACGCACTCGTCCATCGGCAGGGACAAAGTCGTAGTACATGGCCAGCTTTTTGAAATCCGTATAAACCAAAGCGGGCAACGAATCAACAATGTGATCGCCGGTCAGAGAAAAAGGCTCAAGACCAGAATCAAAATAGCTGATCTCATTACCGCGCTGGATGATTTCACGCCGCGGCCCGTCCATAAATACCAGTTGCGCCACAGAACGGTTGTTCAGCAGGGCATGCCGATATCGGACTGACTCAAAACCTTGCGGGGTGATGTTGATAAAAGAAAGCTCGTAATTCAACGAACGACTGGCGCTGTTCATCTGTTGCAACAACGCCCCGGACTCAGTTTGTGCCGGGGCGAAGGTGGAATAGAACAGGCTGCCAATCAGCAAACAGGCGATAAATAAAACACGCTTCATTACTGAGGCTGAGTTCCTAATGATTGAGTGCCGGGAACCTGAATGGCGGCTTGCTGATCATCATGCGGTTGAACCTGTTCAGCATGCAGCCGACGCTGTAATTCATAGTCCTGCAAAATCGCGTTGAGGCGGTTGCGTTGCGCATCGGATTTTTGCTGTCCGTTATGGGGGGCGGACACGCTGTCTGGCGGCGTTCCCAGGCTAACCGGAGAGGCGGTTCCTGACGCGGGCAGTGTACGGAACAACGCAGATTCGCCTGTCGGCTCGACAACACCGGGTTGATTGTAACTCTGCACGCCGACAATTACCGCCAGCGAAACGCAGGCGGCCACGCCAACCTGAGTCAATTGACTCGCCCAGGGGCGGAGCTTATGCCAGAACGCCATCTGAGGCCAACGAGAAGGATGCGGTTGAGACTCGGGTTGCGCTTGATGAACCAGACGAACAGGCTCCTGTTCGATTGCGGCCGCAACACGGGAAGCGATATCGAGATGAATCACTTTTTCATCAATATCACCACGCAACGTATCACGAATCAGATGGTAACTTTGCCAACTTTGCTGCAACTTGTCATCGCGTGTCAAAGCATTCAGCAGTTCAGAATCGACTGCCTCACCATCCATTAAAGCGGAAAGCTTCTCTTTCTGCATACCGACGCCCTTATCTTGTCAAATCCATCATTAATCATGCGAATAGCTGAAAAGGAACTAACGCTGAATAAGCGGTTGTACTTTATTATCAATAGCTTCCCGTGCCCGGAAGATACGAGAACGAACAGTGCCGACGGGGCAATCCATAATGACGGCAATCTCTTCGTAGCTCAGTCCATCCAACTCACGCAACGTAATCGCCAGGCGCAAATCTTCCGGTAAAGATTCAATAGTCCGAAAAACAATGCTTCGTAATTCCTCTGACAACATTAAGTTCTCAGGGTTCGAAATTTCTTTCAATGCGCCCGCATTTTCATAGTTTTCAGCATCATTGGCATCAATGTCGCTGGATGGCGGGCGCCGTCCCTGTGCGACCAGATAGTTTTTCGCTGTATTCACGGCAATACGATACAGCCATGTATAAAAGGCACTATCGCCCCGGAATGAATCCAGTGCGCGATATGCTTTAATAAATGACTCCTGCACCACGTCAGGGACATCGCCCTGAGGCACATAACGCGATACCAGGCTCGCTACCTTATGCTGGTAACGAACGACCAGCAAATTAAACGATTTTTGATCGCCTTTCTGGACTCGCTCGACCAGTACCTGATCTGCCAGCTGCTCGCTCATCCGAGGTAATATCTCCTCAAACCGTTCTCCACACGTAACACGTAAATAGTACTGCCAGCCATAATAAGTTATACCGGAGCAAGCTGTAGCTTAGAACCAGCACCCGACATAAAGTTCCCGGTCATGATTTTTTCTTCTGTGTCGCCGCCTCTGGATTCGGATACCGGAACCAATCATTTTGCGAACCATTCAGAGGCGCAGGCCTGGGATCATACGATAAATTCATGGGATTAGCACGATTCTCACCAACCTGACGCCTGGTCTTTATACATCTTTACAGGGGGGTGAAAAATCAATACATGAATAAATAATTGGGTGCTAACATCGATTCTCCTCTTTTCTCTTGCATCAATGGCACGAATATGCAACCGACCATAGAACATACCTGTGATGTGTTAATCATCGGCAGCGGCGCTGCCGGCCTTTCCCTCGCCCTTCGCCTTGCTTCCCACGCAAACGTTACCGTCCTCAGCAAAGGCCCGTTAAACGAGGGCGCGACGTTTTATGCTCAAGGCGGGATTGCGGCTGTTTTTGATGAAACCGACAGCATCGATTCGCACATTGAAGACACGCTAATCGCCGGTGATGGTTTATGCGAACGCGAAACCGTCGAATTTATCGCCAGCAATGCCAAACACTGTGTACAGTGGTTAATCGAACAAGGCGTACTATTTGATACCGAAACCAGCACCAGCGGTGAAGAGCGCTATCACCTCACCCGCGAAGGCGGACATAGCCACCGCCGGATCCTGCATGCTGCCGACGCCACAGGAAAAGAAGTCGAAAACACGTTGGTCAAACAGGTGCTGGCGCATCCGAACATCCGAATCATGGAACGCAGCAACGCCGTCGATCTGATTACTTCCAATAAGCTGGGACTGCCCGGTACACGACGTATTGTCGGCGCGTATATCTGGAACCGCGAACGGGAAGCGGTGGAAACCTGTCGGGCAAAAACCGTGGTGCTGGCTACCGGCGGCGCTTCCAAGGTCTATCAGTACACCACCAACCCGGATATTTCCTCCGGCGACGGTATCGCCATGGCCTGGCGTGCGGGTTGCAGGGTGGCAAATCTCGAATTTAACCAGTTTCATCCAACCTGTTTATTCCATCCGCAGGCGCGGAATTTTCTGCTGACGGAAGCGTTGCGTGGCGAAGGCGCTTACCTGAAGCGGCCAGACGGCACCCGCTTTATGCCGGACTTTGATTCCCGATGTGAACTGGCGCCGCGAGACGTGGTTGCAAGAGCCATCGACCACGAGATGAAACGCCTCGGCGCGGACTGCATGTATCTGGATATCAGCCATAAACCTGAGACATTCATCAAACAGCATTTCCCCACTATCTACGAAAAATTGTTATCGCTGGGCATCGATTTGACCCGGGAAGCGATTCCTATCGTGCCGGCGGCGCATTACACTTGCGGCGGCGTGATGGTTGATCAGCACGGGCGCACCGATCTGGATGGATTGTATGCGATTGGCGAAGTGAGCTATACCGGCTTGCATGGCGCCAACCGCATGGCATCCAACTCATTATTGGAGTGCCTGGTCTATGGTTGGTCGGCAGCGGAAGATATTCTGCAACGTCTGCCCCAGATCAAACCCATTAAGAAGCTGCCCGCATGGGATGAAAGCCAGGTCGATAACTCAGACGAACAGGTAGTGATTCAACATAACTGGCATGAGTTGCGCCTGTTTATGTGGGATTACGTCGGCATCGTGCGCAGTACCAAAAGACTGGAACGGGCGCGGCGGCGCATCATCATGCTGCAACAGGAAATTGATGAGTATTACGCGCATTTCCGCATCTCCAATAATCTGCTGGAGTTACGCAATCTGGTTCAGGTCGCCGAGTTGATTGTGCGTTGCGCGCTGGAAAGAAAAGAAAGCCGCGGGCTGCATTACACGCTGGATTATCCGCAACAAGCAGACACGCCGCCACAGCCAACCATCCTGACGCCCTAACGCGGTGCATTATACCGCCCGCATCAATCGGGTGTTGCGGCACACACGGTGATAAGATCTGGCATCGCGTGTGTCGTGATTTTTTGCAAGCCTGCATTTTGCAATTCTACATAAAAAGGTAAAAATCTTTTGTCAGGCGCTGAAAATCCGATGAGTAGCTTTTGTCGTTGTCACGAATCGCCAACTGTTGCGTCAGGCATTCTCCCGGTTGCCGGGACAGCGCCAGCAGCACACGATGCGCCGGACGGGAATTCGATTCGCTTATCGCCATACGCTGACGCACAAACCAGCCGCGCGGTTGCGCCAATGGCAGAAAAGCGTCCTCAACCTGAACGGGCAGCACCACGCAAAAGAGGCCACCAGGGGCCAGCGCAAGCCGTGCGCAATCGAGCAAAACGTCATGAGTCAGAGACGTGGTATAACGGGCCTGAGCGCGCGACTCATTGGCACAGGCGACACCCGGCGCGAAATAGGGCGGATTACTGACAATCAACGAATAGACGTGCTCGACCGAGGCGGTAAAATCCACAATATCGCCCGCGTAAACGCGCATTCGATGTGCCCACGCAGATGCCGTAATATTGTCTGCGGCCTGCTGACTGGCGGCCATCTCTCGTTCAACCGCATCAATATAAACCTCGTTATCAGTGCGCTGAGCCAGCATCAGTGCAATCAATCCCGAACCACAACCAATATCCAGTATGCGTCGGGCCCCAACAATCGGCGCCCAGGCGCCCAACAATATGCCATCCGTACCCACTTTCATCGCGCAGCGATCATGCGCCACAAAAAATTGCTTGAAGGTAAATCCATCCCGACGCAATGTCGGTTTATTATCAGAACGATGGCTCATCGTGGCAGATTCCAGACTAAAACCGCCGTAGCATAAGTTAATCCGCCACCCAGGAAAAGCGCCGTTGGCTGTTTAAACAGGTGAAGAACCAGACTAATGCGTCTATAATCAGCGCCCCAAACAGAGGTAGACCATGACTGCGACAAATTTTTCCGAGCTTGATCTTGATGACAGCCTGCTAGACGCACTGCGTGATATGGGTTATGAACGCCCGACCGCCATCCAGTTGGCCGCCATTCCCCCCGCGATGGATGGTCGCGACGTGCTGGGTTCAGCGCCGACAGGCACCGGTAAAACCGCAGCCTATCTGCTGCCGGTGTTACAGCATCTTTTAGATTTCCCTCGTAAAAAATCCGGGCCGCCGCGTATTTTGATCCTGACGCCAACCCGCGAACTCGCCATGCAAGTCGCTGATCAAGCTCGCGCAATGGCGGCGCACACGCATCTGGACATCGCGACCATCACCGGCGGCGTGGCCTATATGAATCATGCGGAAGTTTTCAGTGAAAATCAGGATGTGGTCGTCGCCACTACTGGTCGCCTGCTGCAATACATAAAAGAAGAAAACTTTGACTGCCGAGCAGTGGAAACGCTGATTCTGGATGAAGCGGACAGAATGCTGGATATGGGATTCGCGCAGGATATCGAACATATTGCCGGCGAAACCCGTTGGCGCAAACAGACATTGTTGTTTTCCGCGACGCTGGAAGGCAATGCGGTTAAAGATTTTGCCGAGCGTCTGTTGAAAGAACCTGTCGAGGTCGAAGCCGATCCCTCACGCCGTGAACGCAAAAAAATTCTGCAATGGTATTACCGGGCGGATGACATCAAACATAAAACCGCCTTGCTCTGCCACCAGTTGAAACAACCTGAAGCGACACGTTCGATTGTTTTTGTTCGCAAGCGCGAGCGTGTTCATGAATTGGTGGCCTGGTTGCGTGAGGCGGGCATTACCGCTTGCTATCTTGAAGGAGAAATGGTGCAGGCCAAGCGTAATGAAGCGATCAAGCGTCTGAGCGAAGGCCGGGTGAATGTTCTGGTGGCCACCGATGTGGCGGCGCGCGGCATCGACATCAACGATGTCAGCCATGTATTTAACTTTGACCTGCCGCGTACCGCTGACACATACCTGCACCGCATTGGCCGTACTGGTCGCGCCGGACGAAAAGGATGCGCCATCTCACTGGTCGAAGCACATGATCATCTGCTGCTGGGGAAAATTTCCCGTTATTTAAATGAACCGCTGAAACCCAGAGTCATTGATGAACTACGACCGGTAACCAAAGCGCCCAGCGCCCAAACCACCGGGAAACCCTCCAAAAAAGCGCTGGCTAAACGCAAAGAGAAGAAAGAGCAGGAAAAGGAAAAAGCGAAAGTAAGGGTTAAAGTGCGTCACCGCGATAGTAAAAATATCGGCAAACGCCGTCAGCCTGCCAGAAAGGTAGATGGAACAGCCAGCGAATAACGCCATTGGTTGAAACGTGCAAGCGCAATCGCAGACACAATAAAGGGAGCCGCGGCTCCCTTTTGCTATTGGGGTAAAACCAACGTCGTGGTTTACAGGCTTTCTGTAAAAGTACGGGTAATGACGTCGCGTTGTTGTTCCGGCGTCAGAGCGTTAAAACGCACGGCGTAACCAGACACACGGATAGTCAGCTGCGGATATTTTTCCGGGTGCTTAACCGCATCTTCCAGCGTTTCACGACGCAGAACGTTCACATTCAGGTGTTGCCCACCTTCTACACGTACTTCGGGTTTGATTTCCAACGGGATTTCACGATATTCGATCTGACCCAGATCGCTAACCGCCACCACTTCATCTTCGCTGTAGCCGGATTTAGCACAAACGCAACGCGCCTGAGATTTTTCTTTATCCAGTAGCCAGAAGGAATTGATTAGAGCGCTATTGTTCGCTTTGGTGATTTGAATACCAGTAACCATTGTTGCCTCCGTAGAACGGCGTGTTATTGTCTTAATTGAAAATCGAAATCAGTAACAAACAGCCATAGCTATTAACGATTAAATAAAACTAGCTGCATATAACTTCTTATATACCAGTACAAACGCCTCGCATCTTTGATTTAAATCAATTTTAAAACCCAGGTCAAATAGCGCTTGATGGCAATTAATTGTTTTATATCAATTTAATTCGCAATCTTAATTGCAAATATTTTTATAAATTTTCAATTTTTTTTCAAAAAAATGAACGGCGTCATGATTTCACTATCGTTACGGTTTTACCTCGATACAATTGAACGGTAAGCTATTCCCACAAAAATTCCCCCTAAAAATGAAGAGTGCATGATGACGACTTACCTCACCTGGCATGATGTGCTGGCACAAGAAAAGCAGCAACCTTATTTTGTGAATACCCTTCAATTCATTGCGCAAGAACGCGCCGCAGGAAAAACCATTTATCCTCCCCAGAAGGATGTGTTTAACGCCTTCCGGTTTACCGAGTTGCATCAGGTTAAAGTCGTTATTTTAGGCCAGGATCCGTATCACGGCCCCAATCAGGCACATGGATTGTCATTTTCCGTTCGCCCTGGTGTTCCGGCGCCGCCGTCTCTGGTGAATATCTATAAAGAACTGTCCACAGACATTCCGGGGTTTGACATTCCCGGTCATGGATTTTTGCAAAGCTGGGCTGAACAAGGCGTGATGCTGCTCAATACCGTGTTGACGGTTGAAGCAGGACGCGCGCATTCACATGCTAATTTGGGTTGGGAAACCTTTACTGATCGCGTTATCGCCGCCTTGAATGAAAAACGTGAAGGCATTGTTTTTCTGCTGTGGGGCTCTCATGCGCAGAAAAAAGGCAGTATTATTGATCGCCAGCGCCACCATGTATTGAAATCCCCGCATCCCTCCCCTTTATCCGCCCATCGCGGCTTTTTGGGATGTAAGCACTTTTCACAAACCAATCAGATCCTTGAGAAACAAGGTGCAACACCGATCGATTGGACGCCACGTTTACCGGAAAACGCGTAATGACAGGTCTGCCTTCGGCACGGAAGGCAACCGAATCACACGATGATAAAATTATTTATTGATGGATAATAGAAATAACAATGAACGTTGGGAATTCGTGAAACGGGGATATTGATTTGGTGGAGCTAAGCGGGATCGAACCGCTGACCTCTTGCATGCCATGCAAGCGCTCTCCCAGCTGAGCTATAGCCCCACATAAGTGGAATGTTCGTAATATCATTCAAAGACTCAATTCAGAACCAAATCCTGATGATTTGGTGGAGCTAAGCGGGATCGAACCGCTGACCTCTTGCATGCCATGCAAGCGCTCTCCCAGCTGAGCTATAGCCCCGTTTCCAACAGAGAGTATCTGTGCGAACGGGTCGCATAATATGAAACCCGCTTAACAGTGTCAACGGCTAAATCTTTTTATGCCGTCAACCGCTGAAAAAGCCGCCAAACGCCCATTGAGTGAGACAAAAACAGCGCTGCTGTTTTGCGACAGCGTATTGAAATATCAATGTCCCTGATGATGGCTGATAAAAAAGCTGTTAATGGTAAGATGATTTCTTATCATCGACCCACACATCCAGATAAGCCAATACATGGCTACTTTTCTATGATTACGTTTACACTATTGGCGTCCGGCCAGCTTCCCGCCCGGGCACAGCCCGACGTTCCGACGATAAGCGAACAGGCTCGACGCCATTTCGAGATCCTACAGTTTGATATGCAAAGCGATAAGCGGCATGACTACCGTCTTTTTATCGCCAAGCCGCGTCGTGCGGCTAACGAACAGGGTTATCCGGTTCTCTATATGTTGGACGGTAATGCCCAGTTTCCGTTGGCCGTGAATAGCTATAAAGAAGAAAACGGTCCTGCGCCGTTGATCGTCGCCATCGGCTATCAGATAACCCAACCCTACGATGTGCTGGCCAGGACACGAGACTACACACCGCCCACGCCAATTCGCGACCCCGATTTTGCGGCAGGCGGGGAAGCCGAAACGTTTTATCAGTTCCTGCAAAATCAGGTGAAGCCCTGGATCGAAACGCGTTATCCGGTTGATAGTCGAAAACAGACGCTCGCCGGACACTCCTTCGGCGGATTGTTTACGCTGTATACGCTGTTCAATCATACTGAATCTTTTCAGCGCTATGTGGCGGCCAGTCCCTCCATCTGGTGGGGTGATGGCATCGTTATCCCGACAAGGACACCTTTGCTTAGCACCCTGCCCCAGTCCGTCACGCTAAGTGTTGGCGAAGATGAAGATAAGTCAAAAAAGGCCGAGGCCGGCCCTCCCCCTGATACGGAATACGCGGCGCGGCAAACCCAGAAAAAAATGGTAGCGAGAGCGAGCGCGCTGGCTACACAATTGAAAGCGCAGGGAACCCATACCGAATTCATTCTGTTTCCTGGCAAAGACCACAGCAGCGTTATTCCTGATGCAATGGAAAAAGCAGTGATCATCGCGGGGCAATAATGCACGCCATAAAAAACCCGGCGCAGGCCGGGTTCGTTTTATCTGTTGCATCGATTATTGTTATTGCTGTGCTTCACGCTCGGCAATAAATGCTAACGCTTTGTCAATACGCGCCAGCGCACGCTGCTGACCTATCGCTTTTACCGTTACGTCAACGCCAGGAGACTGTCCGGCGCCCGTCACCGCCACACGCAGCGGCATCCCGACTTTGCCCATGCCTTGTCCCAGTTCATCAGCCGTTCCCTGAATGGCATGATGAATATTTTCCGCTGTCCAGTCAGTGATGGCGGCCAGCTTTGCGCGTACCAGTTCCAGCGGCTGACGCGCGACCGGACGCAGGTGTTTCTTCGCAGCATCGGCATCAAACTGCTCAAAATCTTCATAGAAATAACGGCAGGAAGCAGCGATTTCCTTCAGCGTCTTGCAACGCTCGCCCAACAGCGTCACCAGTTCGCTTAATTGCGGGCCATTGCGGGTATCAATACCAGCTTGTTCAATGTGCCATGAAAGATGCGTCGCCACGTATTCCGCCGGCAGATGATTAATATAGTGGTGATTAAGCCATTGCAGCTTTTCCGTATTAAACGCGCTGGCTGATTTGCTGACCGCATCCAGAGAAAACAGGTTTTTCATCTCTTCAACAGAGAAAATTTCCTGATCGCCGCACGACCAGCCCAAACGCACCAGATAGTTGAGTAAGGCTTCCGGCAGGTAACCATCATCACGATACTGCATGACACCGACCGCACCGTGGCGCTTGGATAGTTTCTTGCCATCGTCACCCAGGATCATGGAAACATGCGCATATTCCGGAACCGGCGCATGCAACGCTTTCAAGATATTGATTTGGCGCGGTGTATTGTTGATGTGGTCTTCACCACGGATCACATGGGTGATTTCCATATCCCAGTCATCTATCACCACACAGAAGTTATAGGTCGGCGAACCATCGGTACGACGAATGATCAAATCATCCAGTTCCTGATTGCTGAACTCAATCGGCCCGCGAATCCGGTCGTTAAAAATAACAGAACCGTCCTGCGGGTTACGAAAACGCACCACATGCGGTTCATTATCGGCATGATGTTCATGAGAATCACGGCAGTGACCGTCATAACGCGGTTTATCGCCGTTTGCCATCTGCGTTTCACGCAGCGCTTCCAGCCGTTCTTTCGAACAATAGCATTTATAAGCCGTATCGTTTTCCAACATCTGATCGATAACCGCGTTATAACGATCAAAACGCTTGGTCTGGAAATATGGACCTTCATCCCAATCCAGATTCAGCCAGTTCATACCATCCATAATGGCATCGATGGCGTCCTGTGTGGAGCGTTCCAGGTCAGTATCTTCAATACGCAGAACAAACTCGCCGCCCTGATGACGGGCGAATAACCAGGAATAGAGTGCGGTACGGGCGCCACCGACATGCAGGTAGCCAGTTGGACTGGGGGCGAAACGGGTTTTGATTTTCATTTGGGATTAAAGCCTTATTACGCGACGGCTGTCGGCGTATACCGACATGAGTTCAGATAACGAAAGTGGCCGATATTCTATCACTCTGCCTCGATTCCTCAACGCTGTAACGCCTCACACCCACGTTTATTACTGGCAGAATCTGTTGATTACCCGCCGAATTGCCCAAAGATGCGACATCCGCGGCGAGAAATAAAGCGCCCTGACTAATTTTACAACGAACACGCCTTTTAGTTTTAAAAAGCGTTGACTCACTTTCAACTATCCCTATAATGCGACTCCACACAGCGAGGGTGATTAGCTCAGCTGGGAGAGCACCTCCCTTACAAGGAGGGGGTCGGCGGTTCGATCCCGTCATCACCCACCACACTTTTAGCACGATGATATGTCGTGAAAAGTGAAATACGTTGTGTGAAGCAAGAAGATTTGAGATTGGGTGATTAGCTCAGCTGGGAGAGCACCTCCCTTACAAGGAGGGGGTCGGCGGTTCGATCCCGTCATCACCCACCAATCTCATACCAGCTGTCTTCTTGTTTAATGGAGTACAGATGTGGGTGATTAGCTCAGCTGGGAGAGCACCTCCCTTACAAGGAGGGGGTCGGCGGTTCGATCCCGTCATCACCCACCACTTCTGCGGGTCGTTAGCTCAGTTGGTAGAGCAGTTGACTTTTAATCAATTGGTCGCAGGTTCGAATCCTGCACGACCCACCAATTCCGCAAAGTATTCCTTTCTAAAATCAATCGCCTTAAATAATATCTTGTGCTGTTGTGCAGGTAAGACAAAACCATTGAAAATGGTTTTGAACAACGTTTGCGTTGGCCCTGTGAGTGAGTCACAGAATGAGACGAATAACCTGCGTTCAGGTTCGCGCCAAGCGTAGCGAGATAACAACGCGTCGGCGTTGACCCCGAAGGGGCGACACCAGCAGAGGCCGAGTCATCCTGCACGACCCACCACTATCCCTTCCCCAGACGTCTTGTCGACGTCTGGGGAAATAAAAAACCGTATCACTGTTGACGGTAATACGGTTTTTTTCGTCTGTATGCGTCATTCCTCATAGCGTAAAAACCAGAGCAAATGGCCGACACCGCTGAGAGTAGAAATTCTATCGGCCCATGTTGAATGCAGCGTCATCACGTTATTCCCCCCCCGTCACTTTCGTTTAAAGCCGCCCTGACTGATGACCTAACACCATAACGCAACGCTGCTCTCATCGTTTCAGCAGGGAATGCGGCGTCACGCCGAAAGCCTTGCGGAAAGCATGGCTGAAATGCGAAAAATCGGAGAAGCCAAAGTCCAGCGCGGCCTGAGAAATGCTGCGTACATTGCCGCGTTCAATCGCATCCCGGCTAGCCTGTAAACGTTCATGCCAGATAACCGACATCGGCGTTTTCTGATGACGCGCAAAGGCTCTGGTAACCGTTCGGCTGGAGACATGATGCGCGCCGGCGATGCGTTCGATGTTCAAATCCGGTTCGGTCAAATGACGGCGGATATAGTTCATCATCCGCGCATACAGATCGCGCTCTATGCTATTTTTCGCCAAATCCTGAAGCTCAAGACTCAATACCAGCAGATCCAGCAATGTCTGGGAGAAACGCCCGGATATATCGTCATCGTGTAATCCTATCGGTTCAACCGCAACCTGATAGAGCATTTCGCGCAGCGGCACCACCCCCGGACGACGATCGTCCAGCACCACGGCGGTGAGATTCTCGACGCCAGGCAATCGGGTACTCAGCAGGTGACGAGGAATGCGAACCAGATGATTATCAGTACCGCCAAGGCTAAAGCGAAAAGTCTGGGAAGCATCGTAGAGCACCAGGCTATTCGCCGCCAGCGCCGCCCGGCGTCCTCCCTGCTCCAGTTGTCCATGACCGTGGCGGGTAAAACCAAGCCACAGGTCATCGTTGGGGCCGGTACGCAAATGACGCGGCGTTCGCTCCCAGTAATGCAACGGCGCGGACAACGTGCAAATATCCAATAGCCCCACCCCATGAACCTTAAGCTGACCGTCGAAATCACAGTGAGATAAAGGCTTACTGGCAGCGGGAATACAATGGCGCAACACCACTTCCTTCCAGTATTCGAAGCGCTGTGGCGCAGCAACCGCGATAGTCGAATATTGAGTATTACTCATGAACTGCCTCGCGTTAACAGATCACCGAAGAACAGTAAACAGTCCCTTAACTGACGCAAATACCGTGCCAGAGCCTCCTCGCACGCCTGACAGCCAGAGAAACGCTGGCCTGGCCGCCAGGTGGTTCAAACGCCAGTCACCTGTTCCGGCGCTCAACCGCCCCAAAATGGATCAATCACGCACCAACGACACTCATCCGCCCCCCTTCCTTTTCTCCTTACCCGACTGAGTCTCCGCCGGATGTCGCTGTCAGCCAAACGACTGTCTTTCTGAGACAAGCAAGTCACCGGATACAAGCAGTAACCTCTGGCTTATCGGGGTTTCAGTCTCCCGATCAAAGCAAGCAGAACCGGCAAGATTTCATCAGAAAACGCGCCGAACCTGATGTGAAACCGTCATCGGCAAATCCGATCTTGATAAACCAGAACAGGAGCCCTCATGGAATCCGCCATCGACAAGCACCTCAAGTGCCCCCGGACGTTATCCCGCCGCGTCCCCGACGACTATCAGCCCCCCTTCCCCATGTGGGTGGGACGGGCCGACGAGCGCCTGCAACAGGTGGTAATGGCTTATTTCGGCGTGCAGTTCCGCGACGAGGAGCAACGCCCCGCCGCGCTGGAAGCCATGCGTCGCATCGTTGCCAGCTTCGATCTGCCTGACGGCCCGCAACATTATGATCTGACCCAGCATATCGATAATCAGGGTTACGGGAATCTGATGATCGCCGGTTACTGGAAAGATCCCGCCTCCCACTGCCGCTGGCTGCGCTCGCCGGCAGTAACCGGGTGGTGGGCGGCTGACGAACGCCTGAACGAAGGTCTGGGCTACTTCCGCGAGATCGTGGCGCCGTGCGCTGAACAGTTTGAGACGTTGTACGCCTTTCGCGACAACCTGCCCGGCGTCGGCGCCGTTATGGACGGCATCAGCGACGAAATTGAAGAACATGGCTACTGGGGTTCGATGCGCGACCGCTTCCCCGTCTCCCAGACGGACTGGATGCAACCATCCGGCGTGTTGCGGGTGATCGCTGGCGACCCGGCGAAAGGGGGGCGCGTGGTGGTTCAAGGCCATGACAACATCGCCCTCATCCGTTCCGGCCAGGATTGGGTGAATGCCGAAGCGGATGAGCGCGCATTGTATCTCGACGAGATCCTGCCGACCTTGCAGGCCGGGATGGATTTCCTCACCGACAACGGTCAGACGGTGGGATGCTACAGCAACCGCTTTGTACGCAATATCGATCTGCAAGGAAATCTGCTCGATCTGAGCTATAACATCGGCCACTGGCGCTCGGTGGAAAAGCTTGAGCGCTGGGCGGAGTCCCACCCGACCCACTTACGGATCTTCACCACCTTTTTCCGCGTGGCCGCCGGCCTGACCAACCTGCGTCTGTACCACGAGGTATCGGTATCGAACGAACAAAGTCAGGTATTCGAATACATCAACTGCCACCCGCAAACCGGTATGTTGCGCGATGCGCAATCGAACCAGGGCTAACCCTTTCCACAGGAGCATCACGATGAGCAAGTCACGTTATCTTTTTCTCGCCGCGCTGTTGCCGGCATTCCATACTCAGGCCGTCGAAGTGACGCCCGGCGACTATGAGCAATTGCCTGTGGGTACGACATTGGGTTTGCTCTATTATCAACACGCCACCACCGACTCCCTTTACGCTCAGGGCCGCCAGACCAGTTCGGATTTTAACCTGAAGTCAGACATCGGCATGCTCCGTTTACTGCATGTTTACGCGCTCAGCGATACCGTCACCATCGATCCGCAGTTCCTGTTGCCTTTCGGTCGCTTATCGGGCAGCGCTGACGCCTCCGCGCTGGGGGATGCCAGCGGCACGGGCGATCTCATCCTGGCAGCGCCAGTCAAACTACGCCTCAACAGCGCCAGCGATACGCTCAGTTTCACGCCTTATCTCTATGTCCCCACTGGCCGTTACCACAAGGATGATGCGCTTAATCTGGGGGAGAACCGCTGGAAAATCGACCTCCAGGCCGCCTACGTCAAGCACTTCTCGGACAAGTGGGCCATCGATCTGGTCGGCGATGCCATCTGGTACGGCGATAACAACGACTTTAGCGCCAATTCAGTCCGTCTGGAGCAGGATATTTCCTACACCGCTCAGATCATGGGGCGCTATATGCCGGATACAACCACCTCCTTCGGCATTGGCTTTGGTCATAACTGGGGCGGCGAAACCACCATCGACGGCGTCGATCAGGACAACAAGCAGAACACCACCAATATCCGTCTCACCGCCGCCAAGTTCGTCACACCCAAAGATCAGGTGCAGATACAACTGGGGCGGGATCTGTCGGTGGAGAACGGCGCCAAAGAAGACTTTCGCATGAACCTGCGTTACGCCAGAGTTTTCTGACGCCGTCTGCCCGCCGTTCAGGATGTGAAGGAACTGTCCTTCCCAACCAAAGGGCTGTCCTTCCCAACCAAGCAGGGGGGAAGCGGGAACCCTATATTTTTCTAACCGGGCGGTTAGTCCGGCGCAAAACAAGAACAGGAGAACTTATGGCAATCACTCGTCCTAATATTGAACAACTTCTGGCTATCGCCAGCCGTCTGCACATGAGTCTGACGCCGGAACAAGCCAGCGAATATCTGGCCTTGATGCAACCCAACTTCGACGCCTACGACCTGATCGACTCACTGCCCGATGACATGCCGCAGGTACGTTATCCGCGCACGGCGGGCTACCGGCCAACCGGCGACGAAAACCGTTATAACGCCTGGTACTATAAGGCCGAGGTGAAAGGCGCGGCGGAGGGAAAACTGGCCGGGCGCACCGTGGTTCTCAAGGACAATGTCTCTCTGGCCAACGTGCCGATGATGAACGGTACATCAACGCTCGAAGGGTTTGTTCCGACTTTCGACGCCACCGTGGTCACTCGCCTGCTGGACGCCGGCGCCACCATTCTCGGTAAAGCGACCTGCGAACATTTCTGCCTCTCTGGTGGCAGCCACACTTCCGATCCCGCGCCCGTGCATAACCCGCATCGCCACGGCTATGCGGCAGGCGGTTCATCCTCCGGCAGCGCCGCACTGGTCGCCGCCGGGGAAGTGGACATGGCGATTGGCGCTGATCAGGGCGGTTCCATCCGCATTCCTTCCGCCTTCTGCGGCACCTACGGTTTGAAACCGACTCACGGTCTGGTGCCTTACACCGGCGTCATGCCGATTGAAGCCACCATCGACCACGTTGGCCCCATCACCCGCAATGTGCGCGACAACGCCCTGATGCTGGAAGTTCTGGCCGGAGCGGACGGTCTGGATCCGCGCCAGTATGCGCCACCGGTCGAGACCTACAGCGATGCGCTGAGCCGCGGCGTCAAAGGGCTGAAAATCGGCATCCTGACTGAAGGCTTCCAACTGGGCAATCAGGACCCCAGAGTCAGCGACAAGGTACGTGAAGCCATTGCGCGTCTGGAAAGTCTGGGCGCAGTGATCGAAGAGGTTTCCGTTCCTGCGCATACGCTGGCGGGCGCGATCTGGTCGCCCATCGGCTGCGAAGGGTTGACCGCGCAGATGATGCACGGCAACGGTATGGGCTTTAGCTGGAAAGGCCAATACGATGTCGCCTTACTGGATAAGCACGCCGACTGGCGGAACCACGCCGATGCCCTAGCCGCCTCGCTCAAGGTGTGTATGTTCGTCGGTCAGTACGGGCTGGAACACTATCAGGGCCGCTACTATGCCAAAGCCCAGAATCTGGCGCGCAAGGCGCGCGCTGGCTATGATGATGCCCTGTCCCGCTACGATCTGCTGGTCATGCCCACCGTGCCGATCACCGCCCAGCCATTACCGGAGCCAGGCTGCTCCATCACCGAGTACATCACGCGTGCATTTGAGATGATCGGCAACACCGCGCCGCTGGATATTACCGGCCACCCGGCCATGTCCGTTCCCTGCGGGCGGGTTGATGGTCTGCCGGTAGGACTGATGCTGGTTGGCCGTCATTATGCCGAAAGCACCATTTACCAGGCCGCCGCCGCACTCGAAGCGGATTATGACTGGCAAAAATGCTAACGCCCCCGACACAGTAAGGAGCTTGATATGAGCCATAAGCACGATCACACTGAACCGCCCGCGGATATCGAACTGCGCGTCAAGGCGCTGGAATCGCTGCTGCGTGAGAAAGGGCTGATCGACCCTGCCGCCCTCGATACATTGATAGATACTTACGAAAACAAAATCGGGCCGCGCAATGGCGCGCAAGTCGTCGCCAAAGCATGGACCGATGCGCACTACAAACGGCGACTGCTGGAAAACGCCACGACAGCCATTGCCGAACTGGGTTTCTCCGGCGTTCAGGGAGAAGACATGCTGGTGGTGGAAAATACGCCTCAGGTACATAACGTGACCGTTTGTACATTATGTTCCTGCTACCCCTGGCCGACGCTGGGACTGCCGCCAGCCTGGTATAAATCCGCGCCTTACCGGTCGCGCATCGTGATCGAACCGCGCAGCGTGCTGGCGGAATTCGGGCTGGAAATCCCCGCGGACAAAGAGATCCGCGTCTGGGACAGCAGCGCCGAGTTGCGTTATCTGGTGCTGCCGGAACGACCAGCGGGAACCGATGGCTGGAACGAGGAACAACTGGCCGAACTCGTCACCAGGGACGCCATGATTGGAACCGGCCTTCCCCTCGCCCCAACTACCGCGTCATAACGCATGAGGAGCAACGCATGAACGGAATACACGATCTTGGCGGCATGCACGGCCACGGCCCGATCCTCGCCGAAGAGAATGAACCTTACTTCCACCATGACTGGGAGCGCAGGATGTTCTCACTGTTCCCGGCGCTCTTCGCTGGCGGGCATTTCAATGTGGATGAGTTCCGCCATGCCATGGAGCGTATGGATCCCGCCAATTACCTGCTCTCCAGCTATTACGAGCACTGGTTGCATGCGATCGAGATGCTGTTGTGCGAAAAAGGCGTGATCTCCGCCGCCGAACTTCAGGGCGCGGTTGAAACGGTTGCCGCAATGCCCGCCCCATCGGTGCTAACCAATGACATGGTGCCGCTGGTGGTTAAAACCGGCGCCTCCGCCCGCGTCGCCCACGACGTAGCCGCCCATTTTAAGGCGGGCGATCAGGTTCGCACGAAGAACATCAATCCGACCACCCACACCCGTCTGCCGCGCTACGTGCGCGGCAAAGTCGGTACGATCGAGTTCGATCACGGCGTTTTCGCCACGCCGGACACCATGGCGCATGGTCTGGGCGAACATCCGCAGCATGTCTACAGCGTGAGCTTCACCGCTCAGGAACTGTGGGGCGAAACGCGCGCGGACAAAGTCTATATCGATCTGTGGGATGACTATCTGGAGGAGGCATAAACATGGCGACGCAACACCATTATGAGGCAATTGACTTGCCGCGGGACGAAGAAGGCCCGGTGTTCGACAAGCCGTGGCAGGCGCAGATTTTCTCACTGACGGTTCATCTGCATCAGGCGGGATGTTTCACCTGGCGCGAGTGGGTGCAGGCATTCAGCGAAGAGATCAAGGCGGCGCCAGCCATGCCGGAGGAAAGCGTGAATGACGCCTACTACCGTCAGTGGGCCGCCGCGATGGAAAAGATGATGGCTTCTCTCGGATTTACCGGCGAAGATGACATCTCGCAGCGGGCGCAGGCATGGCGACAGGCTTATCTCAATACCCCGCATGGTCAACCCGTGCTGCTGGCGCACGCCGACTGTCCGCCAGCCCACCCCCATGATCACCACCACTCGCCGCAGCGGGCGCCGGTGGCTGTCAGTCCGGCGTTTAGCGGTTGAAAAGCGCACGCATTCCGCGGCTAAAAAGCGCAGCGCCAGACGTCTTCTGAACGTCTGGCACAGCAATTCCATTCAACGCCGTCAATCAGGACGGCAAAGGAGTTATCAATGCATATTGAACCAGGCGTTGTTGAAAACGGTAAAATCTGGCTGAGTTATCTCTCGGCGGCGGGCATCGGAACCTATACCCTCAAGCAGGCGCTGTCGGCGACGCGTGAACGTGGCCTGCTGTCGTTGGCGTCGCGCTCCCTTGCCTGCACGCTGCTGGTTTTCAGTTTCTTTCAGGTTTTGCCGCACCATCCGGTCGGCGTTTCCGAAGTACACCTCATTCTCGGTTCGACGCTGTTCCTGCTGTTCGGCGCCGCGCCTGCGGCCATCGGTCTGGCGTTGGGACTGTTGACTCAAGGCCTGTTCTTCTCCCCTTTCGATCTGCCGCAATACGGCATGAACGTCACCACGCTGCTGGCGCCGCTGTTTGCGCTCTCCGCGCTGGCTAAACGCATCATCCGGCCAGATACCCCGTATGTCGAACTGACCTATCGTCAGGCGCTGGCGCTTTCGAGCACTTATCAGGCCGGTATCGTGACCTGGGTTGCGTTCTGGGCGTTTTACGGTCAGGGCTTTACCGCTGGGAATATCTCATCCGTGCTATCGTTTGGCGGCGCTTATATGATGGTCATCATCGTCGAACCGCTGGTGGATCTGGCCGTGCTGTCGGTTGCGAAAGCGGCAAATCGTCTGCAAGGCAGCGCGCTGGTTGAGAAACGGCTTTATCAATCCGCATAAAGAACGCAGAAAGTTCGCCGGTTCCCATGATTTGACGGGAACCGGCGATCATTGTTCCGATATGCTGAGTTGAAGAGAAGGTCAACAGCGATACTGTTGGCGTTAAGGCGGGAATTTAAATCTCCCAATCATGGTTATAACGTTTGGGCTTGAACTGAATCACATCCCCTTTTTGCAAACCATTCAGGCTGAGATCATCTTTCGCCACTTCCGCTTCGATAAGTTCTTGTTCATCGGCAAGTTTCAGCGATAAGCGCGTCAATGCGCCCAGCGGTCGGATATCCCTGACGACCACCGGCTGGTAGCCTTCCTGCGCCTGAGCAGACAACGCCACTTCATGCGGACGGAACAGGATGGTTTCATCGGTCTGCGCGATCTTCAGCCGGTTACTGTCACCCAGAAAGTGATAAACGAACTCGCTGGCCGGACGATTGTAAACTTCATCCGGGGTGCCAATCTGTTCAATAACGCCTTTGTTCATCAGTACAATACGATCGGCGACTTCCATCGCTTCTT
The DNA here is from genome assembly GCF_025840185.1 of Brenneria izbisi. GTDB lineage: Bacteria > Pseudomonadota > Gammaproteobacteria > Enterobacterales > Enterobacteriaceae > Brenneria > Brenneria izbisi. The sequence continues at coordinate 52,094 of NZ_JAMPJU010000014.1, read as the reverse complement.
CCTGATCATGGGTGACAAACACCGATGTCAGATTGATATTTTCATGCAACTGAGACAACCAGCGACGCAACTCTTTACGCACCTTGGCATCCAGCGCGCCAAAAGGTTCGTCCAGCAACAATATACTGGGCTCGACAATCAACGCGCGCGCCAGCGCGATCCGCTGGCGCTGTCCGCCGGAAAGCTGTTCGGGATACCGATCCGCCAGCCAGTCCAACTGAACCAGATTCAGTAATTCGTGAACTTTTTGTTCGATTTCACGCTTTGCGGGCCGAATATTTTTCGGCTTCATGCGCAGGCCGAACGCTACGTTGTCGAATACCGTCATATGCCGGAACAGCGCATAATGCTGAAACACGAACCCGACATTACGTTTGCGGACATCATGAATCGAGACGTCTTCACCGTGGAAAATGATGCTGCCGCTGTCAGGCTGCTCCAGACCGGCGATAATGCGCAATAACGTGGTCTTACCACACCCCGAAGGCCCCAGCAGCGCCACCAGTTCACCGCTCTGGATCGACAGATTGATGTCGTTCAGCGCCCGAAACTGACCAAATTGTTTATTAATATTGCGGATCTCAATGCTCATTTTTGGTCAACTCCTGTTGTTTCTGTAATTGCTTCGTCAACCTGCTTTCGCTCCACTGGCGCAGCAACAGCACCACCAGCGACATTGCCAGCAGCAGGATGGCGACGCTGAACGCCGCGACAATGTTATATTCGTTATAAAGGATCTCGATATGCAGCGGCAGCGTATTGGTCAGCCCGCGAATATGACCGGAGATAACGGAGACCGCGCCAAACTCCCCCATCGCTCTGGCGGTGCACAGCACCACGCCGTAAATAAGCGCCCACTTCACATTCGGCAGCGTAATGTGCCAGAACATCTGCCAACCGTTGGCGCCCAGCAATCGCGCCGCTTCCTCTTCCTGCGAACCTTGCTGTTCCATCAACGGGATCAGTTCACGCGCCACATAAGGCAGTGTGACGAAAATGGTCGCCAGCACAATGCCCGGCACCGCATACACAACTTCCAGATTATGTGCCGTCAGAAAGGGATAGAGCTTGCTTTGCGCCCCGAATAGCAGCACATAGACCAGCCCGGCCACCACGGGTGAAACAGAGAACGGCAAGTCGATCAGCGCCAGCAGCAGACTCTTGCCGCGGAATGCAAATTTGGTCACACACCATGCGGTCGCCAGCCCGAAAACCACGTTCAACGGCACGGAAATCGCCGTAGCCAGCAAGGTCAGCTTCAGTGCTGAAACCGCATCAGGTTCAGAAATGGCGTCCCAGAATGCCCCGATGCCGTTATCCAGACCTTGCGTCACCACCATCAGCAGCGGTAACACCAGAACCAGGAAAAACACGCCCCATGCCAACGCGACCAGGATGTAATACGTCGCCGGTTTTTTTTTGGCTTGCTGTAAGCGGCCCTGAGAAGAAATAACCTGTTCCATGACAGTCCGCCTTACAACTTCGGTTGAATACGGCGCTGCAATAAATTAATCAGCAGCAACATAATGAAAGAAACCAGCAGCATAAATACGCCAATCCCGGTTGCGCCTTTATAGTCATACTGATCGAGTTTGGAGACGATCAACAGCGGAAGAATTTCGGTTTTGAACGGAATATTGCCCGCGATAAACACCACCGAACCGTATTCCCCCACCCCGCGCGCAAACGCCAGCGCAAAGCCGGTCAACCAGGCTGGCAACAGCGAGGGAAGCAGAACGTGGCGAAACACCTGTATTGGCCGAGCGCCAAGACAGGCCGCCGCTTCTTCAACTTCTTGCGGAATATCCGCCAGAACCGGTTGCAGCGTGCGCACCACAAAAGGCAAGGTGACAAAAATCAGCGCCAGCGTAATCCCGATGCCGGTATAGGCGATCTTGAAAGGAAACAGCGAACCAATCAGCCCGTTCGGGGCATACAACGCCGTCAGTGCGATCCCGGCGACCGCCGTGGGCAATGCAAACGGCATATCGATCATCGCATCGATGATTTTTCGCCCCGGAAAAGTATAACGAACCAATACCCATGCCAGCAGCGTCCCTAAGATGCCATTGATAAAGGCCGCCGCCAGCGCGGTGCCAAAGGAGAGTCGCAAGGAGAAAAGCACCTGTCGGCTGGTGATCAGATCCCAAAACTGGGCCAACGTCAATTGGCTGGCGTAAAGAAACATTCCCGCCAATGGAATAAGTACAATCAATCCTAAATAACTCAGGCTGAAGCCCAAAGTTAATCCGAAACCGGGAATTACCGGGGAGCTACGGTGTGACATACGCTGCCTTCAATAGTCATACTCAATGATTCTGGCAAATCAAACTGCCGACAAACCAAAGCCGCTGCCCTATACAGCGGCTCGCCAACAGCGGAAATCCATTACTTATTAATTTCCTGGAAAATTTTGTCGAATACGCCGCCGTCTTTAAAAAAAGTGTCCTGTGCTGCTTTCCAGCCGCCGAAATCCTTATCGATGGTCACCAGTTTCACCGGCGCAAACTGATCTTTAAATTCTTCAGCAATTTGCGCGTTGCGCGGACGGTAAAAGTTTTTACCGATAATGCGCTGCGCTTCATCGCTGTACAGATATTGCAGATAGGCTTCCGCCTGTTTGCGCGTCCCTTTGCGCTCAACCACTTTGTCCACCACCGCAACCGGCGGCTCGGCCAGAATGGACAGGGACGGCGTCACTATCTCAAGCTGATCGCCACCCTGTTCCTGCAAAGAGAGATAGGCTTCGTTTTCCCACGCCAGCAGCACGTCGCCCAATTGACGCTGAACAAAGCTGATGGTCGAACCACGGGCGCCGGTATCCAGAACCGGCGCATGACGATACAACTCCGTCACGAACTTCAACGCGCTGTCATCGTTGCCGCCGGGTTGCGCTTTGGCATAAGCCCAGGCCGCAAGGAAATTCCAGCGCGCCCCGCCGGAGGTTTTCGGGTTTGGCGTAATAACTTCAACGCCTGGCTTCACCAGATCGTCCCAGTCCTTAATCTGTTTCGGATTGCCCTTTCTCACCAGAAAAACAATGGTGGAAGTATAAGGCGTGCTGTTATCTGGCAGGCGCGCCTGCCAGTTGGGATCAATGAGTTGCTGATTCAGATTGAGCGCATCAATATCGCCCGCCAGCGCCAGCGTCACCACATCCGCCTGTAGGCCGTCGATAACAGAACGCGCCTGTTTACCCGACCCGCCGTGGGAATTCCTGATGGAGATATCTTCACCTGTCGTCGCTTTCCAATGCTTGCTAAAAGCCGCGTTATATTGTTGATAAAGCTCTCGCGTGGGATCGTAGGAAACATTCAATAATTCCGTCGCGGCGGACGCCACGCCGGAAAACAACAGCGCTGCCGCAGCAACAGACAGCCCCAAACGACGTATTGACATGGTTATCACTCCCTAGAATTTGCAAGCTTTATCAACCTGCCCGACGCAGCGGGTTATTCGTTACATAGCGAATCAGGTAAGCGTATAAATAACGACGAGCAAGGCTGATTTACGCGCTTAACCAACGCGGCTATCAGACTGACAATATGGAAGTGACAATAGAGGATATGGGAAAGTGGCAAAAATACTGTTTCGCGATAATTTATGCTATCGCGTTATATTGTTAATGGTTATGTAATAGTTTTCAATCTAAGTAAATCATCATTCAGACAGAACGCTGCGGCTTCCCTTATTAAAGGAGCGCAACCGACGGCGTCATTCTCCGCGTATTGAATCCTCTCAGACTGAGTCTTCTTCATCGAGTTGCAGGGCAACATACAACAACAGACGATCATCGAAATTACCCAGATCCAGGCCGGTGAGTTCAGAAATGCGATTAAGGCGGTACTCCAACGTATTACGATGGATAAACAGCGTCTTGGCGGTCGCGCCGGGCTGAACATTATTGCGAAACCAGGCCCCCAGCGTCCGGCGCAACAATCCGTTGCCATCCATCGCCTTCAGTTTGGTCAGAGGACGAATCAGTTCATTCGCCTGCCAGCCGCCGCGCAAACTATCCAGCAATACCGGCAGCATCAGATCCTGATAGAAATAACAACGCTGTGACGGCATACGCTGCTTGCCGACGCTCATGGTGGTTCGAGCGGTACGATAAGAGCGGGCGATACTGCCCGCACCGGGAAAATAGTTCCCTAGCGCCAGACGGATCCGCAGACGGCTGCTTTCCGCCATACGGGACAGCAAATGGTCAACCCGACGGCGATGTTCTTCCGCATCCCAGCGCCCATGACTGTTCAAGGCGGGCTTCAGCACCACCATTTCGGTCAAAGACACAATGGCGATCAAGTTGTCGCGCTCAGGCGTGGTCAGTAGCGTCTGTAGCTGCTGCAACTCCGCCATCGCGCTGTCTACGCCGAGTTGCCCGCTATCAACCTCCAGCACAGCCACAACCCGCGGCTTATTCAGGTCGATACCCAAACGCTGCGCCCACTCCATCAACGCAGGCGATAACTCATCGGTACGAATCAGGTTCAAAACCAGCTCTTCGCGCAGACGGCTATCCTGCGCCAGCATATGCAGCAGCCTGGCCTGTTCCAACATCATTTCAGCCGTCATGCAGACCAGTTCGCCATATTGCCGCAACTGGGTGGGATTCCCGGTCAGACCGATAACGCCCACAATTTCGCCATCAATACGCAGCGGCAGATTGATGCCGGGACGCACGCCGTGTAAATGACGCGCCACCGCATCATCAATATCGACGACCCGTCCCTGAGATAACGCCAGCAGCGCTCCCTCGTGCAATTCACCTAACCGCTCCTGATCGCCGCTGCCGATAATTTTGCCGCGATCATCCATCACATTGATATTGCTATCAATGATCTGCATGGTCCGCGCAACGATATCCTGCGCCATCCTAGCATTAAGATGATACGACGCCATTTCCACCTCGGACAGCAACACTGACAATTGCACCAGCATAACGTTACGTGCGGCGCTGCACATTGTGCAAATTAACAAAGAACTGGGAATTCGTTTGAAACTGTGGAAGAACTCACAAAATATGGCGGGAAACGGCGTCAGCCGGGTGCGTTCGCACCCGGCTTTAGATAAAAAATTACTGAGTTAACAAATAGATATTGCTATCGCCACGCCGAATATTCAGCGCCAACACCGCAGGCTTGCTGTCGAGAATTTTACGCAACTCGCCAATATTCCGTACCGGCTGCTGATTGACGCCAAAGATAATGTCGTCCTTTTTCAGACCAATTTTCTCAGCAGCCGAGCCAGCCTTGACATTATCAACCTTGACGCCCTTCTCACCATCCAACTCCGTGTTGCTCAATTCAGCGCCTTCAATCCCCGTATAGAGGTTACCTGACGCCACCTGAGTCTGGCTGCTTTGCTGAAGCGTCACATTGATCGTCAACGGTTTTCCGTCGCGCAACAGCCCCAGCGCAATCTTGCTGCCGACCGGTAATGAGCCGACCTGAGCGCGCAACGCCGCAAAGCTGCTGATTGCTTTGCCGTTTAACGAAACAATCACGTCGCCTGCTTTTATACCCGCCGCCGCCGCCGCGGACTTTGGTTGAACCTGACTGACAAATGCGCCGCGCTGCGCATCCACTTTCATGGCCTGCGCCAGTTCCGAGTTCAATTCCGTTCCGGTGATCCCCAACTCGCCTCGTCTTACCTCACCGAATTCGACGATCTGCCCGACCAGACTTTTCACCATATTGCTGGGAATGGCAAAACCGATCCCGATGTTGCCGCCGTCCGGCGCCAGGATCGCCGTATTCAGGCCAATCAACTCACCGTTGAGATTCACCAGCGCGCCGCCGGAATTCCCACGGTTGATCGCCGCATCGGTCTGAATAAAGTTTTCATAATTTTCAATATTCAGTCCACTGCGCCCCAACGCAGACACAATGCCGGAAGTTGCCGTTTCCCCCAATCCATAAGGGTTGCCGATCGCCACGGTATAATCCCCGACGCGTAACTGATCTGAATCGGCCAGTTTGATGGCGGTCAGGTTTTTAAAATCTTTTAGCTGCACCAACGCAATATCCGCACGCGGATCTTTGCCGATGACCTTGGCATCATATTTACGTCCATCGCTGAGCCTGACCTGAATTTTATCAGCATCGTCAACGACATGGTTATTGGTGACCACATAGCCTTTTTCCGCATTGATCACCACCCCGGCGCCCAGCGCCTGAAAATTCTGCTGTCTGGAGGGTTGCCCTTCATCGCCGTCGTCCCCCTGACACATGGGGGATTGCTGGAATGGCGAACCTTCCTGACAGAACGGTGAATCCTTGCCAAAGAAAGGCTGAAGCTGTGACGGAATACGCGCTTGATCGACATTGGTATGCCCTTCCACAACGATACTGACGACGGAAGGCATCACTTTTTCCAACATCGGCGCCAGGCTGGGCAGTTGTCCGCTGGCAGGCAAGGAAGAGGAGGAGACTGACTCAGCCGCATTCGCCGCGACAGGCACGATGGCCATCGCCAGAGCTAAGGTCAGCGCGCTTAGAACCAATGATTTTCTTTTCATAGGGATAGGTCTCATATTTATCAACAGGCAAGTCTTACGGCCCACACGCTATGGTCGTGCTGTATGAGATAAATATGGACCAATAAAGTTCAGATTGGGAAGAGGCTGAAGCGTAAGAAAGTATTGACCCGCTTTACAAAAAATCTTATTCCGCCGCCATCAATTTCCGATACTCATCGTAAGCATATAAATCGGTCATACCGCTGATGTAGTCCTGAATCAAACGGGCGCGATAATAATATTCGCGGATCTCACGCTCTTTGACGGACAGGCCTTGCAACTTCTCCACCGCTTCACGGTAAGCCAGGCAGTGCTTACGGGATAATTTATGGTATAGCCGGGTTTCAATAGGATAGTGTTTATGACTATCTTCTTTCACCAACTGGCTGAAATCCCGGTATGACATCTCAAGCAACGGGCTATAAATATCCAGCAGCCCACGGATAACCCGATATCCCTGTAGTTCAAGCTGCTCCACTTCATAGTGATTAAACACATGCTTCAGTGCAACATGTTTGAATACTTTCAGCAGGCGATTCTGCGGGCTGTCATCTTCCAACAACGCATGATTAAACGACCCGGCATAAATCGCCGGTAAATTATCGATAAAGCGTTGTGAAGCATGCGGCACCATTTTGGCGACGGTATTGACGCGCAGGTTCATAAAAAACTGATCGTTCACGCTGCGCCACGGTTGACGTTCACGGCCCTCATACGCCCTGCCGACGGTTTTGGCAAACAGATCGCCGCTCTTCACTTCGCCCCAGGCGTCGCGCAGATGATTGTGGAGTTGTTCAATAGTGAGAATATCTTTTTCAACCGCGTCTTCTAAATCGGCAATGCAGTAAGAGATATCGTCCGCCGCTTCCATGATGTAAGTCAGCGGATAACGATGAAATTCGCCCATTGATAACTCGTTGCGCAAACGGATGACGAACGTTTCCTCCGCCAGATAATAACCCGGCTTTTTCATCAGATAATCGTATTCAGCGGGGATTTTTTCGCACCAGTAGGCGGGACGGGTATATTTCAGGATGCAGCCGACCTGACCGTAGGTCAGATTCAGTTTGAGCAAGGTATGCACCAAGCGGATAGCCTGGGCATTGCCTTCAAAATGACTTAAATCCTGACGAATTCTGCCGCGCAACTCATTCAACCCGTCATCCTGCATCCGCAGGAAATCGACCCGGCAGCGGTCTTCATGGTTTGCTTTATCGCTAAGAGAGTCAATGTCCATTAACCGGCAGAACCAGTTATTGATCGCGGATTCGCCAAAATGACCGAATGGCGGATTGCCGATGTCATGCATCAGACACGCCATTTCCACCATGCTTTCAAACGGGGTCTGCCGGTTTTCCAGTCCCAGTTCCTTGAGTCGGTCTGCTTCTTTCAAGCGATGAAGGATCTCTTTAACGATATAACGTCCTACCTGTTGCACTTCCATAGAGTGAGTCAGACGTGAGCGCACCGCGGAATTGCGCTCCAGCGGAAAGACCTGCGTTTTTTGCTGAAGGCGGCGGATCGCCGCGGAATTGATGATGCGTCCGCGATCGCTTTCAAACTGACGAACGACGGCATATTCATCCTCGGTTGTAATCTCGGCGCTAAAGGGCCGCTGGAAGCTTATCTTCTTCGTAAAATCGATATCAGACATACGATTCTCCATGTAACACCGCTAACGTCAGTTCACACGCTCCATTTACTCTTGTCAGCCATGATAGACTAGCTGACACTATACTCATGCTATTTATAACAAAATTTGTGGGGATCTTTATGAAAGTCGGCATTATCGGCGCTATGGAACAAGAAGTGACGCTGCTGCGCGATCGCATCGAAAATCGGCAGATCTTGCAGCGCGCCGGGTGTGAAATCTACAGCGGACAGTTAAACGGTGTGGATGTCGCATTACTGAAATCCGGGATTGGCAAAGTGTCCGCCGCGTTGGGCACCACCTTGCTGCTGGAGCATTGCCAGCCGGATGTGGTGATTAATACCGGTTCCGCCGGCGGACTCGCGTCCACCCTGAACGTCGGCGATATTGTGGTTTCCGATGAGGTGCGCTATCACGATGCCGATGTGACCGCGTTTGGCTATGAACCCGGTCAGATGGCGGGCTGTCCGGCGGCGTTCATCGCCGATGAGCGTTTAATTACGCTGGCGCAGGATGCGATTGCCCGGCTGCAACTCAATGCCGTACGTGGTCTGGTGGTCAGCGGCGATGCCTTCATCAACGGCGCCGAACCGCTGGCGCGTATCCGCAACACTTTCCCTCAGGCTATCGCGGTAGAAATGGAAGCCACTGCGGTGGCGCATGTCTGCCATCAGTTTGGTGTTCCTTTTGTTATCGTGCGCGCCATTTCCGACGTGGCCGATCAGGAATCGCACCTCAGTTTCGACGCATTCCTGGCTGTGGCCGCCGAGCAATCCACCCGGATGGTGGAAACCATGTTGCAGGCGCTGGCCAGGCATTAATCATGATGAAGTCATGGACGCGCCGCCTGCTGGGTGGTCTGCTTTTTTCACTGCTGGCGACGGCAAACGCCGCGCCCGAACGCGTAATCAGTCTGGCGCCCCATGCTACAGAACTCGCTTATGCGGCGGGCATGGGCGAGCAATTGATCGCAGTCAGCGCCTGGTCGGACTATCCGCCAGAGGCGAAAAAGCTGGAGCAGGTGGCGTCCTGGCAGGGGATCAATCTGGAGCGGATCCTGGCGCTCAAGCCTGATCTCATTCTGGCCTGGCGCGAAGGCAACGCGCAAAGGCCGCTGGAACAACTGGCCAATTTCGGCATTCCCATCGTTTATCTTGATCCCAAAACGCTGGACGCCATTCCCGCCGCGCTGCAACAGTTGGCGACTTACAGCAGCCATCCTGAGCAGGCAGAAGACGCCGCTGCCGCGTTTCGTCGGCAAATAACGGATTTACGGCAACGCGATGTCGGCAAAACTCGCCCGCCGTTGCGCGTCTTTATACAGTTTGGCTCGCAACCGCTTTTTACCTCGTCGAAAGACACCCTGCAAAGTCAGATCGTGTCACTGTGCGGCGCGCGGAATATTTTTAACGACAGCCCGGCACCCTGGCCGCAGGTCAGTCGGGAACAGGTCTTAAGGCGTGCGCCGCAGGCGATTATCATCAGCGGTACAACCTCTGCCATTGCCAATACGCAGGCGTTCTGGAAACCTCAACTCGATGTTCCGGTGATCGCGGTGAATGAGGATTGGTTTAATCGCAGCGGGCCGCGTTTACTGCTGGCGGCCCAACAGATCTGCCGGCAGTTATCGCGCGATTAGCCATCCCGCGCATAAAAAACCCGTGCGCCGATGATGGCCGCACGGGTTTTTCAACCGGCGCAATGACTTATCAGATACTGAAAGAGGAACCACAACCGCAAGTGGTTTTGGCATTCGGGTTGGTGACGATAAAACGCGAACCTTCCAACCCTTCCGTGTAGTCCACCGCCCCCCCCACCAGATATTGCAGGCTCATCGGATCGACCACCAGAGCAACGCCTTGCTTTTCAATGGTCATGTCGCCTTCGTTGATTTGATCATCAAAGGTAAAACCGTATTGGAAGCCGCTGCAACCGCCACCCGTAATATAAACCCGAAGTTTCAGATCAGGATTCTCTTCATCAGCAATCAGGTTCTTCACCTTGATGGCTGCCGCATCGGTAAATTGCAGTGGCAATGCTATATCGTCGCTCATCTTTTTTACTCCCAACTCAGGGCTTATCAGGTGATACGCCCACACTCATAGACTTATTATCCGGCAGTAAGCGAAAACGTTCAAGATTTGACACTGGCCGCTGAATTAATCGCCATATTATGCAACGCCGCCTGCGGCACAGCCAGTGATCTCATTGGCGATGGCACGTTATGTTTTTAACCACGGGCCAGTACAACGATTTCATAACCGTGGGCAGTTGATTAGAATGGCCTTACTTTCCATGATAATCACAATGTCAGGATCACTTAATGAACAAATCTGAAAGTCTGTATGCCGCGGCACAGCAACTTATTCCGGGCGGCGTCAACTCGCCGGTACGCGCGTTCAACGGCGTCGGCGGCGTGCCGCTGTTTATCGAACGGGCGGACGGCGCCTACCTTTATGACGCAGATGGTCAATGCTATATCGATTACGTCGGTTCCTGGGGGCCGATGGTGCTGGGACATAACCACCCGGCCATTCGTCAGGCGGTGATCGCGGCGGCGGAGCACGGATTAAGCTTTGGCGCGCCAACGGAAATCGAAGTGCAAATGGCTCGGCTGGTGACATCGCTGATGCCCGGCATGGATATGGTGCGCATGGTGAACTCCGGGACGGAAGCCACCATGAGCGCCATTCGTCTGGCCCGCGGCTATACCGGGCGCGATAAAATCATCAAGTTTGAAGGATGCTATCACGGTCATGCCGATTGTCTGCTGGTCAAAGCCGGTTCCGGCGCCTTGACGCTGGGACAGCCCAACTCGCCCGGCGTACCCGCCGACGTCGCCCGCCACACACTGACCTGTACCTATAATGACTTATCCTCGGTGCGCGCCGCGTTTGAGCAATACCCGCAAGACATCGCCGCGATTATTGTCGAACCGGTGGCCGGCAATATGAACTGCGTGCCGCCATTGCCGGAATTCCTGCCGGGGTTGCGCGCGCTGTGCGACGAATTCGGCGCGCTGTTCATCATTGATGAAGTGATGACCGGTTTTCGCGTGGCGCTGGCGGGCGCGCAAGCTCACTATGGCGTTCAGCCCGATTTAACCTGTCTGGGCAAAATTATCGGCGGCGGCATGCCGGTTGGCGCGTTCGGCGGCAAACGCGAAGTGATGCAGGCGCTGGCGCCGGTCGGCCCGGTGTATCAGGCCGGTACGCTCTCCGGCAACCCGATTGCGATGGCGGCGGGTTTCGCCTGCCTGACGGAAGTGGCCAAACCCGGCGTCCATCAGAAACTGACGGAACTGACGCAACAGCTTGCCGCAGGGCTGCTGTCCGCCGCCAAAGCGGAACATATCCCGCTGGTGGTCAATCAGGCGGGCGGCATGTTCGGTCTGTTCTTTACCGACGCCGACCGCGTGACCTGCTATCAGGATGTGATGCGGTGCGACGTGGAACGCTTCAAGCGCTTCTTCCATATGATGCTGGAACAAGGCGTCTATCTGGCGCCTTCCGCCTTCGAAGCCGGATTTATGTCGCTGGCTCACAGTCAACAGGATATTGAACGCACAATAGAAGCAGCGCAACGTTGCTTTGCGCGTTTGTAAGGTAAGGCGCGAAATTAAACTTCATCCGGGGGCGCAATGCCGCTCATTTCGCAGGCCAGCGCCCCCGCCCGTTTAAGCGCATACTGATAACGTTCATCAAAAGGATAACAACAGGACAGACGAATGGCGTGTCGGCAGCGGTCGCTTAAGGTGTAAAGCGCGCCGGGCGTCACGCAGATCTTTTCCTGCAACAGACGATGAAACAGCGCCACGCCATCCACCTCGCCAGGCATTTCCAGCCAGAAGACAAAACCGCCTTGCGGCTGGGTGGCGCGCGTGCCTTGCGGAAAATGGCGGACAATCAGCCCACGGGCTTCATCCAACTGGGCGGCATAGCGACGGCGCAACGTGCGCAGATGGTGATCGTATCCGCCGGATTCCAGAAATTGCGCCAGCGTCTCCGACAACAGCGCGGACTCCGCCATTGACGACACGGCTTTCAGCCGCGCAATCTTCGCACTGAAACGGCCCGCCGCCATCCAGCCGATACGAAAATCGGGGGCCAGCGTCTTGGTGAAGCTGGAACAGTAAATCACCCAGCCGTCGCGATCGAACGCCTTGACCGCCGGGGAAAGCGGCCAGTTAAACTGTAGCTCGCTATACAAACCGTCTTCTATCAGCGGAACCTGATAGTCGTTCACCAATTTCGCCAGTCGCTTTTTGTCTGCCAGCGTCATGCTGCACCCCAGCGGATTTTGTACATTGGGCATGGCGATGATCGCCTGAAGCCGTCGTTCCGAAAGCAACATCTCTAGCGCATCCAGGGATAGTCCGCGCTGCGGATCGGTCGGAATTTCCACTGTTTTCAGTCCCAGACTGGCCAGCAATGGAAACAGATAAAAATAGGTCGGCGTTTCCAGCCCCACGCAGTCGCCCGGTTGGGTCACTGCCCGTAATGCCAACTGCATCGCCTCCATGCAGCCGTGGGTGACAGTGATATCATCGCCGCCCAACGCGATGCCTGAGTCCATCGCCCGCCGCGCCACTTCACGGCGCAGCCGCTCGCTGCCCGGCGGTAAGGCGTAGCGGCCAATGATGTCAGGATAACGACGCAGAAGCGAAGCAGTAATGCGGCTGATCTTCGCGCTGGGATAAAAATCGCTGTTTTGTGGGCAGGCAAGAGAAATATTAAGGTAATCGGGATGATTCTGCGCGGCAAAAACCGTATCGATCAGATCCAGTTTTTCACTGCCGGGAATGATGACCTGAGCACGATGCCGCGGAGATTTCGTCAACGGTGGCAACCGCCCGCGTACAAAATAGCCGGATTGCGGACGCGCCTCGATCAAACCGCGATCCTCAAGAATACGCCAGGCATTAAGCACGGTATTGACACTCACCTGATGCGATCCCGCTACGCGACGGATAGCCGGTAAACGACTTCCCGGCGGCCAGGTTCCCTGATGAATCGCTGTGGCGAAGGTTTCCGCCAACTGTTGATAAAGCGTGTTTTCCTGCGGATCGATAATGGACACAATTACCTCGCCAACCGATGAGTACAGTTAATCATTCAAAGCATCTGTACTCATTACAATAATCTTTTTGTGTATCTGTTACCATCTCCTTTTTCTCTCTTATGATGGTGTTCTCACTCAGTGTAAAAAGGAACGCACCATGCTCGATCCCTCTTTCTTCAGCTATGTCACGGTTATGTCGATTACCCCCGGTCCCAACAATCTGTTGCTGGCGACCTCCGGGGTCAATTTTGGCATACGGCGTACATTGCCAATGTTATTGGGCGTTCTGATCGGCTGCGCGTTGCAAACGGCGCTGATGGGGATGGCGCTGGATCTGTTGCTTAGCGGAATGAGCGCGGTAAGAGTACCGCTCACCGTGGTGGGGTGTGCCTATCTGCTGTGGCTGTCGTGGAAAATTGCGCGTGCGTCCGCGCCGGAACTGAATGGAAAAAGTAAGCCGCTCACCCTGCTTCAGGGCGCGTTATTCCAGGCAGTCAACCCCAAAGCCTGGCTCATGTCCAGCAACGTGGCGCTGCTCTATGCGGCCAACAGCGGTGTTTTAACAGTCATGATCGGCTTTATGGCGCTGAATCTGCCATGCATTCTGCTGTGGGCGGCGCTTGGCGATCGCATCGGCAAGCACCTTCAGGATCCCAGAAAACTGCGGTTGTTCAACGGCGTTATGGGATTATCGCTGGTGATCACCGCCCTCTGGATGCTGGTGGAAGCGATCAATCTCGCGCCATAACTTATTTTGCCTGCTTACGCAGCAGATAAACAAAGTAAGGCGCGCCAATAAACGTCGCCAGCAAACCAGCCGGAATTTGATACGGGAACATCGCCATTCTGCCGCACCAGTCGGCCATGACCATCAATCCGCCGCCCAGTAACGCGGAGCAACAAAGCTGCGGCATGACGCGACTAAATCCCAACATGCGCGCCAGGTGCGGTGCCATCAGGCCGACGAAGCTCATTGGCCCCACCAGCAGCGTTGACATTGCGGTGAGGATCGCGGCCAGCAACAGCACCAACAGACGAACCGGGGTGACGGCCACGCCCAACGCGCGTGCCGTCGTCGTCCCCAACGGCAGAATACGCAACCAGCGCTGGCACAGCGGCACCACCAGCAACAACACGCCGGCAATCGCGGCGGTCCTCAGCGCATCAGCCGCTTCCACCGCATAGGTCGAACCCGATAACCAGGTCAGTACGTTTCCCATGCGAGGATCGCCACTGGCCAGCAGCAGCGAGATCACCGTGGTGAAAGCCATGCTCAGGGCTATCCCGGCCAGCAGCATGCGCTGTGTGGAAAACCCGCCTTGTCCGGCCACCGCCACCATGATCAATAGCGTTAACGCCGCACCCGCGCTGCCTGCCGGAAGCAACCAGACAAAGGCGTTACCGGGGACAAAAAACAGCAGGATAATCACGCCAAATGACGCGCCCGAACTGATCCCCAGCACTTCCGGGCTGCCCATTGGATTACCCGTCAGTTTCTGTATCAATGTCCCCGCCACCGCCAGCATCATCCCCGCCGCCAATGCCGCCAGAATACGCGGCCAGCGCCACGGCAACAGTTCCGTCAACAGTTCGCCGCTGCTCCAGTGCCACCCCTGCGCATTTTTCCCCAGCAGCAAGGCGACCAGCGTTATCGCCGCCAGCAATATACCGCCTAACGCCAGCCACCCTCCCCACTGGCGACGTTCGATGACTGGCGCCCCGGCATGATCCATCAGCGCAGGAGAGCCATTGCTGCGTAAGCGAGGCAGCAGCCACAGTAATAACGGCGCGCCCAGCAATGCGGTGGCCGCGCCCGTCGGCACCTCGCGCCAGACATACGTCAGCCAGATCACCACCTGATCGGCGACGGCCAACAGCAACGCGCCCAGTAACGGCGCCAGCCAGAGGCGGTGCCACAGACGTCTGGCTCCCAGCATTTTAGCCAACAGCGGCGCGAACAGGCCGATGAAACCGATAATCCCCACCGCATTCACTAATTGCGCGCTCAGGAAAATCGCCACCCCCAGCGCGCTCAACCGCGCCAGCGACAGCCCAAGCCCCAGATTACGCGCTACGCCGTCATCCAGCCCAAGCAGGGTCAGAGGCCGCAGCAATAATAACGTCAGACAAAAGCA
Source organism: Brenneria izbisi (assembly GCF_025840185.1). GTDB lineage: Bacteria > Pseudomonadota > Gammaproteobacteria > Enterobacterales > Enterobacteriaceae > Brenneria > Brenneria izbisi. The sequence goes on along the minus strand of NZ_JAMPJU010000014.1, from coordinate 36,727 downwards.
GATCAGCAGGCGCGGCAGTACAAACTGAACATTGCGCCAGTCCTGCTGATTCAACGCACCGCTGCTCCACAGAAACAAATTTTGCAGTTGTTCATGGTGAAACAGCGCGAATAACTGGTTCACCGCCCCGCAATAAAAACTCAGCACCAACCCGGCCAGGATCAGGGTAACCGGCGAGAGCCGTTTTCCCCAGGCGACGCCAAACACCAGCCCGCCCACCGTTAATGCGCCGATCATCGCCGCGATCTGCTGAATCGCCATTCCCCCCGGCACCGACCAGAGCGTCACCACCGTAATGCCCAGTTGCGCCCCGGACGCAATCCCCAGCGTCGACGGTTCCGCCAGCGGGTTACGCAACACCTGCTGGAATAAGACGCCGCATAACCCCAGACCGGCGCCGACCAGCAAGGCAAGCGCCATGCGCGGCAGCAAACTATAGTGAAACAGTAATTGACGAATATCGTCAGTATCCGGCTGCCAGAACCCTTGCAGCCATAGCGCCACAGGCAACTGACGCTGTAAATTGTACGCGCCCAGACTCAGCGCGATCGCCGACAACAAACCGATCAGCAGAATGGGCAACGTCTGTTTTTTAACCGCGATCACCCCCGTTCCTCCAGCGCCTGCGCCAGAACCTCAGCAAACCGCATGGCCGACAGCGTGCCGCCATACAACCAGACCGCAGGCACACGCTGCCAACGCTGTTCGCGGATAAATGGCATCGCCTGCCACAGCGGACTACGAGCCACCTGTGCGATCAACTCGCTATTGCCATGATCGAAACAGAGCGCATGCGCATTATCAATTTCCGCCAGACGTTCAATACCCACCACCGCGCTGCCCCAGAAATTGGTTTCGCCCTGCCAGGCGTTTTCGATGCCAATGTCATCCATCACTTCCTGAAACAAACTGTTTTTACCCATAACCAGTACATGACGCGCATCCAACAGCGATAACAGTAATAGCGGGCGTTGGGTATAAGGTTGCAGCCTGATGGCCGACTGGCGCATAAATTGTGAAAGTCGCGCTAAATGTTGTTCCGCCGCGTCAGGAATACCCAGCGCCAGCGCCAGTTTCGCCAGCGATGTCCTGGCGACCGTCAGCGGTTTGCCATTATTGTCACTAAACCCGAACCCCAGAATGGGTGAGATACGGGTCATCTTTTGGACCGAAGGGCCATAGCCTTCTGAATACAGAATGAGCGAGGGTTTCAGTAAAGTTAGTTGTTCAAGATTGGGTTCAGTACGCAACCCGACGTCAATCACCCGCTCCGGGAGGGCCGGTTCACTCACCCACAAGCGATAGTTCGGTTTATCGGCTATCGCCAGCGGCGTGATCCCCAGCGCCATCAGTAACTCTGCCGGCAGCCATTCGAGCGCGACTATCCGTTCAAGATCAGGATACGTGGCGCCATAACTGGTTGAGGAATACATCAGGGGAGACAGCAGCAAGGCAGTCAATAGACGGCGTCGCCGGTGATCCGGCAACGCTGCGGGAAGGAATAATTCAGACATTGTCAGCAAACATAACTTACCGGCGCGCCGCCGCCGGGATGAGGCAATATTCCCATCGGGATGCCATAGATATTCTCCAGTACGTCGCTTTGCATCAACGCAGCCGGTTCACCTTGCGCAATCATTTCCCCACGGCGCAACGCCACCAGATAATCACAGTAGCGAGCCGCCATATTAATATCATGTAAAACGGCAATCACCGTCAGTCCGCGTTCCCGGCTCATGCGTTGAATGAGCGCCAATACTTCGACCTGATGGGCGATATCCAGCGCAGAAGTGGGTTCATCCAACAACAGGCAGCGGCTATCCTGCGCCACCGTCATCGCCAGCCAAGCGCGTTGGCGCTCGCCGCCTGATAAGCTGTCCACCAGCCGATTGGCGAATGCATTCAGTCCCACCAGCATGATTGCTTCGTCCACTTTTTCCCGATCGACACGCCCGAAACGCCCCAGCGCGCCATGCCAGGGATAACGGCCTATCGCGACCAGTTCACGCACCGTCATCCCTTCCGCCGCCGGCAACTGCTGGGGCAGATAGGCTACCTGTCGGGCAAAGGATTTGCTGTCCCAGTTTGCCGCTGATTGTTCACCCAGCAGCACATTGCCGCCGCTGGCGGACTGGTGGCGACCAAGAATTTTCAACAGCGTGGATTTCCCTGAGCCATTGTGTCCAATCAAACCACAGACTTTACCGACCGGAAATGTCAGCGACAAGGGATGCAGCAATGTACGGCCTGTGATGGAAAAACTTACCGCATTCAGAGTGAATGTGGCATCGGGCAATCTATTACGATTTTGCATAACGTTTTGGTTTTCAATGAAAATCAAGGGGAATGATTAACCGCTATCAGGCCAAAGGAAAACGATAATGATTATGATAAAGATTGCATAATAGGCTTAACGGAATCGTCTCCGCAAGATATTTACCGCAAGGGGATTGAAGCGTGCGTAGGGGAATTCCCTGTCACTTAACCACAAGTTTTACTGATAACGGTATATATCCGTCATACTTTCCATTGCAGGCGCGTTGGCTGCGCCCGCCACTCGGCCCATCCGTGGGCTTCTGGCAAAGGCGGCGCTGCGTGGTTCCTTTGCCAAAGGGAGAGAAGCTGTCGCCTCATCCCTCTCCCTCCGTTGGGGCAAAAGCAGGCATATCGGGGGAAATAACGTATTACTGACCAAACATTTCCCTGATCCAGTCGGCAACGCCCTCGCCGCTCTGCTGCTCTTGCTGCGGAGTTTGTTGCTGAGCGGCCTGACACAACGATTGCGGATTATCCGTCCAGACCGGCAGCGCTCGTCCGGCGCTGCTGCCGTTGCAGACAAAATTGCCGCTGGCATCAACCGTCATGGTCGCGATCCCTTCCGGCGGCGTCAGCATCAGCGGTAGCGGCGTTTGATTTTCCAGATAGCGGCGATAAATGGTCAGCGCGCCGTTGGCGCCCGTCAGTTTTGCCGGACCATTGTTATCGCGCCCCACCCAACTGATCGCCACTTCCTTACCGTCTATCCCGGCAAACCAGCTATCACGCAGATCGTTGGTCGTACCGGTTTTCGCCGCCAGATGATAATTGGGGAATTTCACCGCCAGCGAACGGGATGTGCCGCGCGCCACCACCTGCTGCATACCGTACAGCGTCAGATAAGCCGCTTGCGCCGGAACCGCGCGTTCCGCCTGCGGGAAGCTCTGATACAACACCGCGCCATCCTCCGCAATCACCGAACGCAACGCCGACAACGGCGCACGATTGCCGCCGCTGGCAATCGTCTGATATTCCTGCGCCACTTCCATTGGCGTCAGACTGATTGCTCCGAGCAACATGGCCGGCACAGGCTGAATGACATTATCAGGGATACCCAACCGTTTCAGCGTCGCGGTAACCTGATCCAGACCAACGGCCATGCCCAGATTCACCGTCGGCACGTTCAGGGAGTTTGCCAGCGCATCAACCAGCATCACGCGGCCCCGAAATTCACGATCATAGTTTTTCGGCTGCCACAATTGCCCGTTGGGTTGTCTGAGCGATAACGGTTCATCCGCCAGCCAGGTGTTCAGACGATAGACATCGGGCTGGCTTAACGCTGTGAGGTAGGTTGGCGGCTTCGCCAGAGAACCGACAGGTCGCCGCGCCTGCAATGCACGGTTGAATCCGGCATATTGCGTCTGCGAACCGCCGACCATGGCGCGGATCTCACCACTGAAGCGGTCGACAATCACCATTGCCGATTCCAGATCATTCACCCCCCTCGCGGCCCTCAACGCGGGGACCCCCTCTTCCACCGCTTTTTCCGCCGCATCCTGTGAGACGGGATCAAGCGTGGTAAAGATTTTTACGCCCGACAGATCGTTAACCTTATCGCCCAACCGTTGCTGCAACTCCTGCCGCACGACTTGCATAAAAGCAGGCTGCGGGCTGATAACGCCCCCTTTGGGTTGCACACCCAGCGGGCGGGCGCTCAACATATTGTAGAGGTCGGCATCAATAACTTGTTGATTTTGCAACAAACGCAATACCAGATTGCGTCGTTCCAGCGTGATCTTGGGATTACGCCACGGATTATACAGCGACGCGCCTTTAACCATGCCCACCAGCAACGCCTGTTGATCCAGACTCAGTTCATTAACCGGGCGACCAAAGTAATAAAGGCTGGCCAATGGAAAACCGCGGATCTGGTCGCTGCCGCTCTGACCGAGATACACTTCATTCAGATACAGTTCCAGAATGCGATCTTTGCTGTAGCGATAATCCATGATCAACGCCATATACGCTTCGTTGGCTTTACGCCACAAAGAACGCTCATTGGTCAGGAACAGGTTTTTCACCAACTGCTGCGTCAGGGTGCTTCCCCCCTGTACCGCGCGACCAGCGGTAATATTCGCCAGAAACGCCCGCCCAATCGAATACAAACTGATCCCATCATGTTCGTAGAAGTGGCGGTCTTCGGTCGCGATGAGCGTATCAACCAGCAGATCGGGGAAACCAGAACGCGGCACAAACAGACGTTGCTCGCCATTCGGCGACTGCATCATGGTGATCAGCTTCGGATCGAGGCGGAAGAAACCGAAATTACGCTGGTTATCCAGATTCTGGATCTGCGCCAGACGATCATTGTTAAACGTCAGACGCGCGCGGATCTGCCCTTCTTTACTGTCCGGGAAATCAAACGGACGCCGCAACATTTCAATACTGTTGCCGCGAACGCTGAACTCCCCCGGTCTGGTGATGCGGCTGACCTGACGATACTGCATACCTTCCAGCAGACTCATCATCTCTTTCTGGTTGTAAGACATGCCCGGTTCAAGGTTAACCATCCGACCATATACCGCCGCGGGCAGTTGCCATACCTTGCCTTCAATACGGCTACGGATCTGGCTGTCGAGGTACACGCCATAAATCGCCAACACGACCGCAAAGACCAGAGACAGTTTGATAAACAGTCCCAGCCAGCTTCGTTTCTTACGCGGTTTCTGCGTCATCGAGTCCTCATCGTCATCGCCGTCATCATCATCAAAATCGCCCTGATCATCTTCATAATCATCATTGTAGTCATCGTCCCTGTGACGTCGTATTGCCTGCCTGCGTGTAGGTTTACGTCCTGACGCCCTTCCTTTGCGCCCGATAGGTTCGCGATCATCCCGAGACATTACTGTTGCTTCTCCATCAGGTTGTTAACGGCCACCTGCTCTGCGCTCAAGCCGTCTACTCTGTTTCCGCCGTACACATCAAGGAAGCGGAAACGTCTGAAATTAGTGATTCTGATATTTCCTGGTGCGTCTGGTCGGCGCCGTATTTGCCGGATCGTCGGGCCAGACATGTTTGGGATAACGGCCTTTCATCTCTTTTTGCACGTCACGGTAAGCGCCTTGCCAGAAGGCCGCCAAATCACGCGTAATCTGCAATGGACGTTGGGCCGGCGATAAGAGCGCCAACACCAGCGCTACCCGTCCTTCCGCCAGCCGCGGGCTTTGCCGCTCGCCAAACATTTCCTGTAGCCGTACCGACAGCACCGGCGGTTTATCTTCATCATAGGCGATGGGTAAACGGCTGCCGCCGGGCACAGTGTAATGGCTCGGCAGCGCACTATCCAGCCGCTGACGCAAAGGCCAGTCCAGCAACCGCAGCAACGCGTCGCTCAGATCCACCTGCCGTAACCCGCGCAAATCACGCACACCGGCTAAAGATGGCAGCAACCAGGATTCCAGCGTAGCCAGCAATGTCTCCTCATCCACCCGCGGCCAGTCAACTTCCGGCAGCCATTGTCGGGCGCATTGCAAGCGGGCGCGCAACTGCGCCGCCGCGGGTTGCCAGTTCAACGCCGCCAGCCCTTGTTCCCGCAACCAGCCCAGCATCGCCTGATGCAGCTCTTCATCAGACGGTTTCGTCAATGGACGCGTCTGTAATATCAGGTGACCAATCTGACTGCGTTTGCTGGCGCGCAACGTGCCTTTTTCCTCGTCCCACCGCACGACGTTATGCTCGCTGACCAACATCGGCAACTGCCGCGCCAGTTGGTCGATCTCCAGGGGTAACGCCAGCAGGATACGCGCATCCGCTGAATGACTGTTGTGCAATAGCGCGGGCGCCAACAGCCAATCCGCGCCAGACAGCGCATCATCGTCCGCCATCATCGCCCCGATGCCGCCAGCCAATTGATAGCGGCCATCCTGACTGCGCCGCCGGGCAATGCGATCGGCAAAAGCCTGCGCCAGCAACCAGGCGGCCCACGCGCTATTGATACGACCGGCTACCGGCGCCAGACGGCGCGTTAGTTGCTGTCCGCGCCGAACCCAGTGCGGCAATGGCCGATGCAGCCAGTCCAGCAGATTAATCGATCCGCCACGCGGCGGCTCTTCAAGGATCGCCGCCAGACACCCCGCAGTCGTCAGCACATCGTCGCTTTGTACATCAATGCGATGTTCGGCGGCGGCGAACAGCATGGTTGCCAGCCGGACATCGCAACCAAGCGCGGCGATCTTGCGTCCTGCGGCAGTCAGTCGATCCTGCTGATCGGTAATTTTCAACTGGCCCAGCAAATTCCGGGCTGATTGCAAGGCGGCAGGCGGCGGCGTATCCAGCCAGGTAAGCTGCGCCGCATCCGTACAACCCCACTGCAATAAATCCAGCCAGAAACTGCTCAGATCGCTGTTAAGTATTTCGGCATCGCTTTGCGCCGCCGCGCGCTCGGCTTGCTCGCGTGAACAGAGATGCCAGCAAATACCCGGACTTAGTCGCCCGGCGCGTCCGGCGCGCTGAACCATCGATGCCTGGCTGATACGCTGCGTGACCAATCGGGTTAAGCCGCTTTTCACGTCGAAACGCGCCACCCGCTCCAGACCGCAATCAATGACCAAACGAATACCTTCGATGGTCAGGCTGGTTTCCGCAATATTGGTCGCCAGCACCACTTTACGGCGCCCCGCCGCCGCCGGCAGGATCGCTTTTTGCTGTTCCGCCAACGTCAGCGCGCCGTACAACGGACACAAATCCACATCATCCGTTATGCTGTTTTCCAGCAGCGCCTGCACGCGTTTAATTTCGGCCACGCCGGGTAAAAACAGCAGCAGCGAACCGGCCTGCTCCGCCATAAGACGCCTGACCTGACGGGCAACGCCCTCTTCCAGCCGCTCCTGACTGTTCAGCGGCATATAATGACGTTCGACCGGATAACCGCGCCCCGCGGATACAATACAAACCGATGACGGCAACAAGGCGGAAAGCCGCGTATTATCCAGCGTGGCGGACATGATCAGCAGTTTCAAATCCTCACGCAGCCCTTGCTGCACATCCAACAATAACGCCAGCGCCAGATCAGCTTGCAGACTACGCTCGTGAAACTCATCCAGGATCACCAGCGCGACATCCTGCAACTCGGCATCCTGCTGCAATAGACGCGTCAATATCCCTTCGGTGACCACCTCCAGACGCGTCGCGGCGCTAACCCGGCTTTCCGCCCGCATCCGGTAACCTACCGTTCGCCCCGGCTCTTCACCCAATTGCTGCGCCAGCCGCCAGGCCACGCTTTTCGCCGCCAATCGGCGGGGTTCAAGCATGATGATTCGTCCGCGCAGATTACCCTGTTGCAGCAGTTGCAGCGGTAGCCAGGTGGATTTCCCGGCGCCGGTAGGCGCATTGAGCAACACCTGAGGCGAAGTATGCAACGCCGAGACGACATCATTTAATACGGCGCTGACGGGCGGTAAAATCACAGAAATCTCCATAAAGGTTAACTTTCAGCGGCGGGCATTGTAGCATCGAATGAAAGTCGCATCGGATGAGATCAGAGAGATAGAGATGCACATCGCCCGCCGGTTGTTTTTTGCCTTAACGCTACCCGAAGAAATCCGGCAGGATATTATCCGCTGGCGCGCTGAACATTTCCCGCCTGAAGCCGGTCGTCCAGTAGCCGCGGCCAACCTTCACCTGACGTTGGCTTTTCTGGGCGAGGTGAGCGAACAGAAAGAACAGGCGCTGCGCACGCTGGCGGGACGCATCACCCAGCCTGAATTTACCATCAACCTGAATGACGCCGGACAATGGCCGCGCTCCGGCGTGGTCTGGATCGGATGTCGACAGGCGCCGCGCGGTCTGCTGCAACTGGCCGGATTGCTACGCTCGCAGGCGGCCCGTAATGGTTGCCATCAGACATCTCAGCCCTTCCATCCTCATATTACCCTGCTGCGCGGCGCGACCAGAGCGGTGAGCTTACCGCAGGCTGATTTCAGTTGGTCGGTAAATATGGATCATTTCTCGCTTTATCAATCGCTGTTTGAGAACGGCAGAACCCGTTATCAGACATTGGCTAGCTGGCCGCTGACCAAACCACGCTCACAATAGGATACCCATGCAATTTACGCCTCGCTTGCAACCAGCCAGACTGATTAAACGCTACAAACGCTTTCTCGCCGATGTGGTCACGCCGCAGGGCGAAACATTCACACTGCACTGCGCCAACACCGGAGCGATGACGGGGTGCGCGACGCCGGGCGACACCGTCTGGTATTCGACATCCGCGAATCCGAAACGCAAATATCCTCACAGTTGGGAACTAACGCAAACGCAACAGAACGAATGGATTTGTGTCAATACATTGCGCGCCAACACGTTATTGCATGAAGCCCTGACGGAAAATCGGATCGTTGAACTGGCGGGCTACACCACCGTAAAGACCGAAGTAAAATATGGTGCGGAAAATAGCCGTATTGATCTGCTGTTACAGGCGGCAGACAAGATTAACTGCTATATTGAGGTTAAGTCCGTTACATTATTGCAACATGGATGGGGTTACTTTCCTGATGCGGTCACCCTGCGGGGGCAGAAGCATCTGCGTGAACTGCAACAGGTCGTGACTCACGGTGAACGCGCCGTTCTGTTTTTTGCCGTGCTGCACTCCGGGATCGCGCAGGTTTCTCCCGCACGGCATATTGACCCGCGTTATGCGGAATTATTAATGGCAGCACAACAGCAAGGGGTTGAAATTCTATGTTATGCCTCCACGTTATCTCCTGATGGCATCAGGATTACGCACAAGTTGCCGTTATTATAAGTAGATAAATAAAGTGATCATGGCGATAACACGCTAACACGTTGTTTATCATCTGATGATAATTGGTTGTTCCTCACACTTTATCAGGCCGGTGTCAGGAATCATTGCCAACCTAATCTCCATCTGCTATTTATAGCGGCCTGTTTTTTCCCCTTAGGGGATCGATATACCCAGAGTGATTGAAGTGACGGCCAGGCAACAAATGAAGGCATTCTGAATAACTTATCAAAGTAAGTGATTCAGGTAAGTTAAAGAAGCCAACCCTTTATAGTGACCGGCAACGCATTAACTTCAACTAAGCAGGGTATAGTGCGTGTCGTGTTATGTAGGAGAAGCAACATGCAAGAAGGGCAAAACCGTAAGACATCTTCTCTGAGCATTCTCGCAATTGCCGGAGTAGAGCCGTATCAGGAGAAGCCGGGCGAAGAGTATATGAACGATGTTCAACTCGCTCATTTCAAGCGTATTCTTGAAGCATGGCGCAACCAACTCAGGGATGAAGTGGATCGTACGGTATCGCATATGCGTGATGAAGCCGCGAATTTCCCTGATCCCGTTGACCGTGCGGCACAGGAAGAAGAATTCAGCCTCGAACTGCGCAATCGCGACCGTGAGCGTAAGCTCATCAAGAAGATCGCCAAAACATTGCAAAAAATCGAAGATGAAGATTTTGGTTTCTGTGAGTCCTGTGGGGTGGAAATCGGTATCCGCCGTCTGGAAGCGCGTCCAACAGCTGATCTGTGTATTGACTGCAAAACACTGGCGGAAATACGCGAAAAGCAAATGGCCGGATAACCATCCGCCATGCAAAATGCCTGCCCTGCGATATAATTCCGCGCAGGGGCAGGCTTTATCATTTGTGTCCTTATGTCTGCAACAACACATTACGTTGGGCGCTTTGCCCCCTCGCCTTCCGGCAACCTGCATTTTGGTTCGCTGATTGCCGCGCTAGGCAGTTATCTTCAGGCTCGCGCTCAACGCGGACGCTGGCTGGTGCGTATTGAAGATATCGATCCACCACGTGAAGTTCCTGGCGCTTCATCCCGTATTCTCTCCCAACTCGAACATTACGGCCTGTATTGGGACGGTGACGTTGTCTATCAATCACAACGCCATGCGCTCTACCTTGCTGCGCTTCATCAACTTCATCAGAACGGATTGAGCTACTATTGCGCCTGTCCCCGCCGTCGCATCCAGCAATTGGGCGGGCGCTATGATGGCCATTGCCGTGATCTTGGCCGCCGCCCGCCGCCGCAGGCCGCGCTGCGCTTACGGCAAACCACCCCGGTTCTCCATTTTCATGACCGCCTGCGTGGTGAGATTCATGCCGATCGCGCCCTGGCGGAAGAGGATTTTATTATCCACCGTCGTGACGGGCTGTTTGCTTATAATCTGGCGGTAGTCGTCGATGATCATCAGCAAGGGATCACGGAAATCGTGCGCGGCGCCGATCTGATTGAACCGACGGTACGACAAATCGCGCTCTACCATTATTTGGGTTATCAGGCGCCGGATTACATTCACCTGCCGTTGGTGCTGAATCATGCAGGACAAAAGCTCTCCAAACAAAACCATGCCCCCACGCTGCCGGCAAGCGATCCTCGGCCGATTATTGTTGCAGCGCTGCAATTTCTGCACCAGCCATTGCCGGAAAGCTGGCGAGACTTAACACTTGCGGCGCTGCTTGAGTGGTCGATCGCGCACTGGTCGCTGGATAAAATTCCGACCAAGGCGGCAATAAACCGGTTGACAGTCACATGATTATTCTCAAAGAGGGCCTGGTGAGCTATGATTAGCCGCTATTTTTCGGTTGTGCCTTTATTTATCCATCACTATCGAGGTGTATTATCTTTACCCGAGTCGCTAATTTTTGCCGTAAGGTACTGAATCGTGAGAACGAAACGGTCGAGCACCAGGAACCGCGTCAGCATCTGACGGTAATCCCGCGTGACCAGCATAATATTTCACGCAGTGATATCAGCGATAACGCGCTGAAAGTACTTTATCGTTTGAACAAAGCGGGTTACGAGGCTTATCTGGTCGGCGGCGGCGTTCGCGACCTGCTGCTGGGCAAAAAGCCGAAAGATTTTGATATCACCACCAATGCGACCCCCGAACAGGTGCGTAAGCTATTTCGCAACTGCCGTTTGGTCGGTCGCCGTTTCCGTCTGGCCCATGTGATGTTCGGACCTGAAGTGATTGAGGTCGCGACGTTCCGTGGTCATCACGACCAGCATCAGGAACAGCAGGAAATCAAGAATTCCGCCCAGCAAGCACAGAGCGGCATGCTGTTGCGCGACAATATTTTTGGCTCGATTGAGGAAGATGCCCAGCGTCGTGATTTCTCCATCAATAGCCTGTATTACACGATTTCCGACTTCACCGTTCGGGACTACACCAATGGGTTGAATGATCTGCGTCAGGGGATCATTCGCATGATTGGCGACCCGGAAACCCGCTACCGTGAAGATCCGGTGCGAATGCTGCGCGCCGTGCGTTTTGCCGCCAAACTGAATATGACCATCAGCCCGGAGACCGCCCAACCGATCCCGCGTCTGGCGGCCTTGTTGCATGATATTCCCGCCGCCCGTATGTTCGAAGAGTCGCTGAAACTGCTGCAAACCGGTTACGGCTACCCAACCTACAAAATGCTGTGCGAATATCAGTTATTCCAACCGCTGTTCCCGCTGATTAGCCGCCACTTTACCGAAGCGGGCGATACCACGCTGGAGCGGATGGTGGAGCAGGTTCTGAAAAATACCGACCAGCGTCTGCAAAACAATATGCGCGTTAACCCGGCGTTTCTGTTCGCCGCCATGTTGTGGTATCCGCTGATCGAACATGCGCAAAAGCTGGCGCAGGAAAGCGGACTGGCTTATTTCGATGCCTTCTCGCTGGCAATGAACGATGTGCTGGATGAACAGTGCCGTTCTCTGGCTATTCCTAAACGTATTACCTCTTTAGTGCGCGATATCTGGCAATTACAGTTGCGCCTGTCGCGCCGCCAGGGGAAACGGGCGTATAAGCTGATGGAACATCCGAAATTCCGTGCGGCTTATGATCTGCTTTGCCTGCGCGCTGAAATAGAAAACCATCAGGAATTGCTGCGTCTGGCCGCATGGTGGGGCGAGTTTCAGGTTGCCGCGCCGCCGCTACAGCAAAATATGCTGAAATCACTGGATGACGGCCCGACGCCGCACCGTCGCTCGCGCCCTCGCCGCCCCCGAAAGCCAACGGCAATGCGCAGGGAAAACGCCGGATGACCCGCGTTTTTGTGGCGCTGGGCAGCAATCTGGCCCAGCCGTTACAACAAGTGCGCGCCGCGTTGACCGCGCTGGATAATGTGCCACTCACCCACATAAGCAAATGTTCCTCATTTTACCGCAGTCGTCCGCTTGGTCCACAGGATCAGCCAGATTATCTCAATGCGGTCGTGGCGCTGGAAACCGATCTAAGCGCCGAACAGTTGCTTGACCATACGCAGGCGATTGAGCTTGAGCAGGGGCGGGAGCGCAAGGCGCACCGTTGGGGTCCGCGCACGCTGGATCTGGATATTCTGCTGTTTGGCGACGCGGTGATTGACACGGCCCGCCTGACGGTTCCTCATTACGATATGAAAAATCGCGAATTCATGTTGTATCCGCTGGCCGAGATCGCGCCTGATCTGGTGTTCCCGGATGGTGAATCGCTTGCTCATCGTCTGGTGCGCGTCGATCGCAACGGTCTGACGCACTGGCATGACGATAACCACCAATAAAATAATTCGCCCCGACTCAGCACAGCCCCGATGAGCGGTTGGTTTCAATTGACGACAGAAACTTGCGGGATATGGGTATATCCCTGTACGTCCGCTTCCATTAGAATGATCGCCTTTCATTCTTCGCCCTATTGACTTAGGAAGGCAGTCATGAAACCGACGACCATCTCCCATTTGCGCCAGTGGAAACAAGAAAAGCGGAAATTCGCTTCAATCACCGCTTACGACGCCAGCTTCTCTCGCCTGTTCTTTGAACAGGGGATCAAGGTGATGCTGATTGGCGACTCCCTGGGCATGGCATTACAGGGACACGATTCCACGTTACCCGTTACCGTTAGCGATATCGTCTATCACACGCATTGCGTTCGCCGTGGCGCGCCTTTGGCGCTGGTGCTGTCAGACCTACCGTTCATGAGTTACGCCACGCCGGAACAAGCCTTTAGCCAGGCCGCGGAATTGATGCGCGCCGGCGCCAATATGGTCAAACTGGAAGGCGGAAGCTGGCTGGCGCCAACCGTGAAAATGCTGACCGAACGTGCTGTTCCCGTATGCGGACACCTTGGTCTGACGCCGCAGTCCGTTAATATTTTCGGCGGTTACAAAATTCAGGGTCGCGACCAAGCGACGGCCAATCAACTCCTGGAGGATGCGCTCGCGCTGGAACAGGCCGGCGCCCAGCTACTGGTGCTGGAGTGTGTGCCGGTCGCGCTGGCGCAACGCATCACCGAAGCCCTTGCGATTCCGGTTATCGGCATCGGCGCCGGCAACGTCACCGATGGACAGGTTCTGGTGATGCATGACGCCTTGGGCATTACTGGTGAGAAGACCCCTAAATTCGCCAAAGACTTCCTGGCGCAAAGCGGCGATATACGCGCTGCCGCACGCCTCTATGTGCAAGAGGTGGAACAAGGGATTTATCCGGCTGAAGAACATTCTTTCCATTAACACCGGCTGTTCTCATTAAGGAGTGTAGGTGTGTTGATTATTGAAACGCCTCTGCTGCTGCGCCGCGAGATTCGTCGCTGGCGTCAAGAGGGGAAACGTATTGCGCTGGTGTCCACCATGGGGAATTTGCACGACGGGCATCTGACACTGGTGGATGAAGCCAGAGCGCGGGCCGATATCGTGATCGTCAGTATTTTCGTCAATCCCATGCAGTTTGAACGACAGGATGATCTGGCGCGTTATCCCCGTACATTGCAGGAAGATTGCGAGAAACTGAATCGTAAAGGCGTCGATCTGGTTTTCGCTCCCAGCCCGGACGTGATATATCCGAACGGGTTGGAAACGCAAACATTCGTCGAAGTGCCGGGGCTGTCCGCCATGTTGGAAGGCGCCAGCCGTCCCGGTCATTTTCGCGGCGTCGCCACCATCGTCAGCAAACTGTTCAATATGGCGCAACCGGATGTAGCCTGCTTTGGCGAAAAAGATTATCAGCAATTGTTGCTGATCCGTCAGTTAGTCCGTGATATGGGCTATGACATCGCCATTGTCGGCGTACCGATTGTGCGGGCGAAAGACGGACTGGCGCTGAGTTCGCGTAACGGCTATCTCAGCCCGGAAGAACGCAAAATCGCTCCGCGCTTGCCTAAGGTGATGGCTGACGTGGTTGAACAGTTGTCGCAGGGCGAACGGCAGATTGATACGCTGCTGAGTCAGGCCGAAGAACAGCTTCGACTGGCCGGTTTTACCCCTGATGAACTGTTTATTCGCGATGCCGATACATTACAGCCATTGACAGCGGCCAGCGCTCGCGCGGTTGTTCTGATGGCCGCCTGGTTAGGCAAAGCGCGATTGATTGATAACCAGCAAGTTGATTTGACTGTGTGAACTGAGGTAACAAAGCGATGATACGTACCATGCTGCAAGGCAAACTGCACCGGGTGAAAGTCACCCAGGCAGATTTGCACTATGAAGGCTCTTGCGCCATCGATCAGGATTTTATGGATGCCGCGGGCATTCTGGAATATGAAGCGATTGATATCTATAACGTGGACAATGGTCAGCGCTTTTCGACCTACGCCATCGCGGGCGAGAGAGGTTCGCGCATTATTTCCGTCAATGGCGCGGCGGCACGCTGCGCCTGCGTGGGCGACAAACTGATCATCTGCTCTTATGTGCAGATGTCCGATGAGCAAGCACGAGAACATCGCCCCAACGTCGCCTATTTCACTGGCGATAATGAACTGCAACGTCAGGCAAAAGCCATTCCGGTTCAGGTTGCCTGAAGGTGAAAAAGGCGGTGCGATCACCGCCTTACCACCATCATGTATCAAGTACGTAACCCGCGCCCACGCTCGATCAACCACCACGCCAGCAGATAAAACGCCAGGATAAAGCCGACCAGCACCGTCATGGTAAAGAGCAGCGGGACATCATGGATCCCCAGGAAGCCATAGCGGAACCCGCTAATCATATACACGACCGGATTAAGCTTCGACACCGCCTGCCAGAAGGGTGGCAACAGCGTCAGGGAATAAAATACCCCGCCAAGATAGGTCAGCGGCGTCAGCACAAAAGTCGGGATCAGGCTGATATCATCAAAGGTGGTGGCAAATACCGCATTCAGCAGTCCGGCCAGCGAGAATAGCACCGCCGTCAGTAATAGCGTCAGCACAATGATCCACCAGGCATGAACCTGAAGCGGAACAAAAAACAGCGATACTACGGTCACTAATATACCGACACATACGCCGCGCGCCACGCCGCCGCCGACATAGCCGGCGATAACCACATGGGTCGGCACCGGCGCGACCAGCAGCTCCTCGATATTGCGTTGAAACTTCGCACTAAAAAATGAAGAAGCGACATTGGCGTAGGAATTGGTGATCACCGACATCATGATCAGGCCGGGTACGATGAACTGCATATAATCAAAACCATGCATCTCACCAATACGCGAGCCAATCAGATTGCCGAAAATAATAAAATACAGCGTCATGGTGATAACCGGCGGCACCAGCGTCTGTATCCAGATACGGCTAAAACGGTGGACTTCTTTAACCCAGATGCTCTGTAACGCCACCCAATACAACTGCATCATGCTTGTTCTCCATTACCGTTAACCAGCGAGACAAACAACTCCTCCAGCCGGTTCGCTTTGTTACGCATACTCAATACCTGTATCCCCTGCGCGCTCAACTGACTGAACAGCCCATTCATGCCTTGTTCACGCATCACCTCCACCTCAAGCGTCGAGGTATCCACCAGCCGGAACGGATAACCATCAAGCTGAGGTAACGGGCTTTTGGCGGCCAGATCAAAAATAAATGTTTCAGATTTCAGTTTGGAGAGCAGATGACGCATCGAGGTGTTTTCCACCAGTTCGCCATGCTGGATAATGCCGATGTTGCGGCACAGCATTTCGGCTTCTTCCAGATAATGGGTGGTCAGAATGATCGTGGTGCCCTGCGCATTGAGCTCTTTGAGAAAACCCCACATGGAACGACGCAGTTCAATATCCACACCGGCGGTGGGTTCATCCAGAATCAGCAGCTTAGGCTCATGCATCAATGCGCGAGCGATCATCAGACGGCGTTTCATCCCGCCGGAAAGCATGCGGGACTTTTCATTACGCTTGTCCCATAAATCCAATTGCCTGAGGTATTTCTCCGCCCTCAGCATCGCTTCACCACGTTTTACGCCGTAATAGCCCGCCTGACTCACCACTATCTGCAATACGGTTTCAAACTGGTTGAAGTTGAATTCCTGCGGCACTAACCCCAGTTGACGCTTGGCGTTAACCACGTCCCGATCCAGATCATAACCAAACACCTGTACTTTGCCGGCGGTTTTATTCACTAATGAGCTAATAATCCCGATAGTGGTGGATTTGCCCGCGCCATTCGGCCCCAGCAGAGCATAAAAATCGCCTGCTTCAACCTGTAGGTCGATGCCGCGCAATGCTTTGACGCCCCCTGCGTAGGTTTTGGTTAATTGCGCCAGTTCCAGTGCATATGTCATAAGAAATGGATTGCCTTATTATTAGTGAGTTCTACAGTTTCGATTTTAAAACTATCGTTTTTCAAACGACGAATGTTGCCTTATATTACCTCTACTGCTTCTTGTCTGTTACAGGTCATTTACTTTCATGAAAGAAATTGAAACACTCATCGCGAATAACCAACGCTGGTCGAAAACGATGGTGGAAGAAGATCCTGGTTATTTTGAACGGCTGGCGCAGGCACAACGACCTCGTTTTTTGTGGATTGGATGCTCGGATAGTCGCGTACCTGCGGAAAGCCTGACCAGCCTCGCGCCAGGCGAACTGTTTGTTCACCGTAACGTCGCCAATCTGGTTATTCACACAGACCTCAACTGCCTGTCTGTCGTACAATACGCGGTCGAAGTGCTGGAAGTCGAACACATCATTATTTGCGGTCATTACGGTTGTGGCGGCGTGCAGGCGGCGGTTGAAAACCCGGAACTGGGCTTAATCAACAACTGGCTGCTGCATATTCGCGATCTGTGGTACAAGCATAGTTCGCTGCTGGGAGAACTGCCTCCCGAACAGCGGTTGAATACGCTGTGCGAGATCAATGTCGTCGAACAGGTTTATAACCTCGGTCACTCCACTGTGATGCAGTCAGCCTGGAAACGCGGACAAAAAATCATGATCCACGGCTGGGTTTACGGTATTCAGGATGGTCGACTGCGCGATCTGGAAGTCACCGCCACCAACAGGGAGACGCTGGAACAACGCTACCGTCGCGCTATTTCTTCCCTGCCCTGATGCCTATCGACGCCTTGCAACAGGCGTCATCTCACCCCGCGCCCCGCTCATGGCTGAGCAATCACTTTGCCGATATAGGGTAAATGGCGATAGTGCTGGGCGTAGTCGATGCCATATCCCACCACGAACTCATCAGGAATAGCGAACCCGACCCACTCGACGTTCACCTCCACTTCCCGACGCTCCGGTTTATCCAGCAGGGTACATATCGCCAGCGATTTAGGTTCACGCAATTGCAGAATTTCACGCACTCTGCTCAACGTATTGCCGGAATCGATAATATCTTCGACGATCAATACGTCCTTACCGCGAATATCTTCGTCCAGATCCTTGAGGATTTTCACATCACGGGTGGTATTCATACCGCTGCCATAGCTGGATGCCGTCATGAAATCGACTTCGTGCGCAACATCAATAGCCCGGCACAGATCCGCCATAAAGATAAATGAACCACGCAGCAAGCCGACCAATACCATATCACTGCCGCTACCACGATAGTGATCGCTGATTTGTCGGCCTAACTCGTTAACTCGATCCATCACTTCCTGTTCAGGAATCATGACTTCTACGGTATGTTTCATCATACTCATAACTCGTTGAATAAAAGAATTCAGTATCATCGGCAAAGACGATGATGCCCCTTATGCTGAACGGTCGCCTGAGCAGGCAGATTGCGCCCAAGGGCGCGAAGTATACCAGAAACCACCGGCCAGCCCCATCCTTCCGGTTAAAGGAGCCCTGATGAACACGCCAGATCACGAAATCAGTTATCAAGTGAATGCCCCGCTGTCCAGCCAGCAATTTATCGATCTACTGGCGAAAACGTCGCTAGGGCCGCGCCGCCCGCTGGCAGACAGAGAAGCTATTGACGGCATGCTGGAACATGCTGATGTGCTGATTTCAGCCTGGCATGGCGCAACGCTGGTGGGGATTGCACGTAGCGTGACTGACTTTCATTTTTGTTGCTACCTGTCCGATCTGGCGGTATCAGAGCACTGGCAACATGCAGGGATCGGGAAAACGCTGATAACCATGACCAGACAACAGTTAACGCCGAAATGCAAACTTATCCTGCTGGCCGCGCCTCAGGCGGTTGATTACTACCCCAGACTGGGCTTCGAAAAACATCCCAGCGCCTGGGTTTTCCCCGGCGCGTGAACCTGCGTCACTCCGCTGCCGCAAGCGCCGGAAAGAGCACCGGTTGCTCGGTCTTAATGCTCAAACGCACATTCTGCCCCGGCTCAAACCAGTTGCTGGTCTGCACCAGAATTATCAGTTCCCCCAGACTCACCTTATAGAGATTGGATGTACCGGTAAAAAGCCGATCCTCAATTTGCGCGCTGCCGTCCGGGTCCAGCGCCAGCGCGACGTCCAGAGGACGCACCATCCAGTCGCATTGCGAATCAATCGGTTGATTCAGCCGATGATTGGCATGATGATCGCCTAACGCACTCTGCCATTGATGATCGCTTTGGATCTTCACCGGCAGATAATTCGTATTCCCCAGAAAATCCGCGACAAACCGACTGACGGGGCGGTGATAAAGTTCATACGGATAACCTTGCTGAACAATTTTCCCCTCCTCCAGCAAGATGAGATGATCGGCGCAGGCAAACGCCTCTTCCCGGCTATGCGTCGCAAAAATAGCCGCGATGTGCCGCTGTTTCAATATCTGCCGCAACTCGGTTATCAGCCGATAACGGCACTGGCTATCCAGTCCGGGGAAAGGTTCATCCAGCAATAGCAATTTGGGGTCGCAAGCCAGCGCCCGCGCCAGAGACAAACGCTGCTGCTGTTCGTTTGACAATTCATGCGGATAGCGGGACGCCACCTCATCAAGCTTCAACAGCGTCAGCATCTCCCCGCCGATGCGCGCCACGTCGCTGGCCGCCTGACCATATAAACCAAACGTCACATTGCCTTCGACAGTCAAATGAGGAAACAAGGCATAATCCTGAAAAAGCATGCCAATCTGACGTTGCTCCGGCGGCAACATCTGCTGGGGGGTACTGATGGGGTGTCCGTCAAATAGAATCTCGCCTTGTTCGATCGGCAACAAGCCGGCGATAGCGTGGAGCAGCGTCGTTTTACCGCTGCCATTTCTGCCCAGCAAGCAGATGGTTTCATCAGCCCGGACAGCAAACGTCACGTTTTCCAGACTCAAGCCGCAGCGTAATGACTTCACACTGAGCATATCCACCGACGTTACCATTTTATTATCCTTTGATGTTTAAAACCCGGATCAAGCCAACCACCGGAACCATTCCCACCAGCACCAGGGCCAATGCTGGCAAAGCCAGCGATGTCGCTGGCTCCCCTGACGTCAACCGGAAAACATAGGTTGCCAGTGTTTCAAGATGCAGTGGACGCAACAGCAAAGAAACATTCAGTTCTTTCATACTTTCGGTGAAAACCAGCAACGCGCCAACCAGCAGAGCCCGCCTTAGTAAAGGAAGATGCACCCGCGACCAGCGCTCGCGGGCAGAGCATTTCAGCACCAGACAGGCGCGATCCAGCGATAGCGGGATCTTCGCCATCCGGTATTCCAGACCATCCAGCATCAGGCGGGCAAATTTGGCGCTGTATACCAGCATCAGAATAAATAACGATCCTGATACCCACACTTCAGGCACGTATAACGACATACGCTGCGCCAGTTGTCCAAGACCATGACCAATCCAGACCAGCGGGATAAACCATCCCAACGCCAACACTGCGCCGGGGATCGCAAGGCTCAGGCCTATCAGCCGTACAGGAAGTTGATTCGCCGATGGGCCCACTGTGCGGGTATAAAACACAAATGATATCGCCATAAGCATAATCAACGCGGTGGCCACGGTAGAAATCAACACGCTGTTACCGATAGCAAGCAGAAACGCCTGATCCCAGCCCGGCATCGCCTGCGCCATCGCCCCCCACGTCAGCCGCAAGAGTGGAAAAAGGAATGCCAGACAGACCAGGCTCCAACAGTAGAACTGCGCCAATCCGCTGCGCCAGCCGCGCAGGTTGGGCGGGACAAGCGGTTCCGCCTGCAAACGCGCCTGGTAGATCTGGTTTTTCCGCCGCCACACATGCGCCAGATACATCAATAAGAAAATAAAAGGCAGGATGATTACCGCAATACGTGCCGCCGCGCCCAGATCGCCCTGCTGCTGCCAGATATCCAGCACAGCGGTCGTCAGTGTGGGGAGCGCCAGATAAGATGCCGCGCCGTAGTCGCCGAAGGCGTCAACCGCCACCAATATCGCGCCCGTCACCATCGCTGGTCGGGCGATGGGCAGACAAACCCGCCTTATTACTTGCGCATGGGAAAGCTTAAGCATGCGGGCTGAATGAATCAGGCTGGCCGGTTGTGTTGCCAAAGCGTGGCGCACCAACAGATAAATATAAGGGTACAACACCAACGCCAGGATAACGCATGCGCCGCACAGCACGGCCACGGCACTGGGCGCGCCAGTCAGCGTCTGCAAAGGCGCGGCGATATCGGCATAAAGGTAGGCAAGCAGGAAAGCGGGCATCGCTAATGGCAAACATAGCGCCCAACCCAGGATACGCTGGCCGGGAAAACGGTACATCGCCATCAACCAGGCCGCTGGCAAGCCGATCAACAAACTGAGCAGCACCGTACCCGTCACCAGCGCCGCCGAATTGAGCAGATATACCGGTAATCCGCTCCGCCATAGCTGGGCGAATCCGCGATCCTCGGCAAACAATTTTCGGGAGAAATTTTCAACGTCGCTTGCGACGGCCCACTGAGTGTCGGACAGGACGCCCGTCATAAAAAAAGCCTGAACGAAAACCGTTGCTAAAGGAAACAGCAACAGTCCCGCCAACAACCAACTACTGACGCGCCAGAAACCGGAGATCATAAAGTACAAACTATATTAGTTAGACCATTATTATTAATAACAGAGCCTGATGCCGACGTCATGGTGTCAATCAACGATAAATAGCCTGTAATCGCACGATTAACCTGAAGAAAGCGCTTGCCTGCCCCCCAACGCCGGTATCGTTCGCTTTTCAGTCCTCTTTCCGCCTGATATTGTCTGGTTTTTTTACGCATGCCGCCTTGCGTGCGCGACAAGAAAGCTTGGAACCAGAGGCAACATCTGTGATAACGTCATCTGACGATATCAGGAACAGGTTTAACCATGAAAAACTCCGCGCTGGCGATGCTCCTGCTAAGTCTGATGAGCTTCTCCTCCGCCAGCAAAGCATTAAACGAATTTGAGGCGGAAGATCTTGCGGATCTGACCGCGATTTTCGTTTATCTGAAGAACAACTGCGGCTATCAGGATCTGCCCAATGAGCAGATTCGTCGGACGCTGGTGGCATTTGCGCAGCAAAATCGCTGGGATCTCAGCAATTACAATACCTACAACATGACGGCCCTGGGTGAAGACAGCTACCGCGACCTGAGTAATATTGCGATCGCGACACCTAAAAAATGCCAATCGCTGGCGCGTAATTCACTCGGATTGCTTGCCTACGCGCAATAATTCCCCCCATCCTCCGCGCTGACTGAAATTCGACCGTGCAAGCGGCGCAAGAGTTAGCTATGATGGCGCGCCAATTTTCATGGCTGTTATCGCGGAGGAAGCCCTAACATGTCCCAGAAAGAAACTTGGTATGAAACCTTACATGCCAACTTTGGTCAGTATTTTTCCATCGACCGGGTGCTGTATCACCAAAAAACCGCTCATCAGGATCTGATCATTTTTGAAAATGCGTCATTGGGCCGCGTCATGGCGCTTGATGGCGTGGTGCAGACCACCGAGCGTGATGAATTCATTTACCACGAAATGCTGACGCATGTTCCGTTGCTGGCTCATGGCAACGCCAAACGTGTGCTGATCATCGGCGGCGGCGACGGCGGGATGCTGCGTGAAGTTAGTCGGCACCGCGGCGTCGAACATATTACCATGGTGGAAATCGACGCTGGCGTCGTCGCCTTCTGTCGGCAATATTTGCCCAATCATCATGCCGGCGCTTATGACGATCCCCGTTTCCATCTGGTCATTGATGATGGCGTAAACTACGTTAGTCAATGCACCGAGAAATTTGATGTCATCATTTCCGACTGCACCGACCCCATCGGGCCGGGTGAAAGCCTGTTTACCTCGGATTTTTATCAGGGGTGCGCGCGTTGCCTGAATGACGGCGGGATTTTTGTCGCCCAGAACGGCGTCTGTTTTCTACAGCAGGATGAAGCCGTCAATAGCCACCGAAAACTGAGCCATTATTTCAGTGACGTCAGTTTTTATCAGGCGGCGATACCGACCTACTATGGCGGCATTATGACCTTCGCCTGGGCCAGTCACCATAAGGCGTTGCGCCAGCTTAGCGCTGAAACGTTACGTCAACGCTTCGCGGCTTCCGGCATTGACTGTCGCTATTACAATCCAGACGTGCATGTGGGAAGCTTCGCGCTGCCGCAGTATTTATTAAATGCATTATCCGGTTCATGACAATTCTCACAGCAACCAATCAACAAGGGGGTGACTTAAATTGCACAAGCTGAAACTACACGGCTTTAACAATCTGACCAAAAGCCTGAGTTTTTGTATCTACGATATCTGTTACGCCAAAACAGCCGATGACCGCGCGGGTTATATCGCCTACATTGATGAACAGTATAACGCCAATCGCTTAACCGAAATCCTGACCGAAACCTGCTCGATCATCGGGGCCAATATTCTTAACATCGCCCGTCAGGACTATGAACCGCAAGGCGCCAGCGTGACCATTCTGGTCAGCGAAGAACCGATGGATCCACGGGATGTCGATAATTCCGAACATCCGGGACCTTTGCCGAACGCCGTGGTCGCGCATCTGGACAAAAGCCATATTTGCGTGCATACCTACCCGGAAAGCCACCCCGAAGGCGGATTATGTACTTTTCGCGCTGACATTGAAGTGTCAACCTGTGGCGTCATCTCCCCTTTAAAAGCGCTTAACTATCTTATTCACCAGCTAGAATCCGATATTGTGACCATTGATTATCGTGTGCGGGGCTTTACCCGTGATATCAACGGCGTGAAACATTTTATCGACCACCAGATTAATTCGATTCAGAACTTCATGTCAGAAGACATGAAATCGCTTTATCACATGATGGATGTTAATGTTTATCAGGAAAATATTTTTCATACCAAGATGTTATTGAAAGATTTCGATCTGCAACATTACCTGTTCAATGTCAGGCCCGACGCGTTGAGCAATGCGGAACGCAAGAGAATTACTGACCTGCTGTATCATGAAATGCAGGAGATCTATTACGGCAGGAACCTGCCGAAAATGTGATGTCATGTTGAAGGGAGCCGAGGCTCCCTTTTTTATCCTTAAGAGGTTACCCTCGCCACACTTTCTTTAAAATGACGGTTTTTTACCTTTTCGCCTTGCGCCATCCGGGTTGGCGACCTGTTGTATAAGCTTACACATAAATCCTATATATTGTATGGTTGAATTTCAAAACAACTACATCTAGTATTCAGAGCGTAGCCTCATCACTAATGATGGTTGCTTCGTGGATCGGTCCGGGAACACATACCCGCCAAGCCAGCCGCTCCGATAAACTTCTTTCACGCCAAAGGGTAAATACGAATCATGCGTATTACTATTTTCACCAAACCAGATTGTGTTCAATGCAATGCGACATGCCGTGCGCTGGATAAACAGGGAATTGACTATCAACTGGTGGACTTAACGGAAGATGCGCAGGCGTTACAGCAGGTCAGGGCATTAGGTTATCAGCAAGTACCGGTTGTCATGACGGCGGATGATCACTGGAGCGGCTTCCGCCCGGACAAAATCAGCACGCTTCATGCCTCGCAGCGGTTGCAATAAGGGGGCGCGATGAACCCACTGGTCTATTTTTCCAGCCAGTCGGAAAATACCCATCGCTTCATTAGCAGGGTTGGATTACCCGCCCTGCGAATCCCCATCGCTACCGGGCTTCCCCCCCTGAAAGTGGAGCAGCCTTATATTCTGGTGGTTCCCAGCTACGGTGGCGGCAGCAGCAAAGGCGCCGTACCCCGCCAGGTGATCCATTTTCTGAACGAACGGCAAAATCGTGATTACCTGCGAGGCGTCATTGCCGCAGGCAATATGAACTTCGGCGCAGCGTACTGCCTCGCGGGTGACATTATCGCGCAGAAGTGTCAGGTGCCTTACCTGTATCGCTTCGAGCTACTTGGCACCGCGGAAGACGTTGCAAATGTGCGTAAGGGAGTAACTAAATTTTGGCAACAACAGAATCCGTGATCACAAAACCAGCCAACACGGAGCTGGACTACCATTCTCTCAACGCCATGCTGAACCTCTACGACGCAGAGGGGCGCATCCAGTTCGAACAGGACAAACTGGCCGCTCGGCGTTATTTCCTGCAACATGTGAATCAAAACACGGTGTTCTTCCATAATCTGGAAGAAAAACTGCGCTATCTGGTTGAGGAAGGCTATTACGAAGCGGAAATTCTGGATCAATATGCCTTCAGTTTTATTAAAAGTCTTTTCCAGCAGGCATACCGCCATAAGTTTCGCTTTCAAACGTTCCTGGGCGCTTTTAAATATTACACCGGTTACACCCTTAAAACCTTTGACGGCAAACGTTATCTGGAACGCTATGAAGATCGCGTCTGCATGGTCGCGCTGACCCTGGCCGCGGGTGACGCCGCACTTGCCAGCGCCCTGGTAGACGAAATTATCAGCGGTCGGTTCCAGCCCGCCACGCCCACGTTTCTGAATTGCGGCAAAAAGCAACGCGGCGAACTGGTTTCCTGCTTTCTGCTACGCATCGAAGACAATATGGAATCCATTGGTCGCGCGATTAACTCAGCGCTTCAGCTTTCCAAACGTGGAGGCGGCGTCGCTTTCATGCTCACCAATATCCGTGAAACTGGCGCGCCGATCAAACGTATCGAAAATCAGTCGTCCGGTATTATTCCGGTGATGAAAATGCTGGAAGATGCCTTCTCCTATGCCAACCAGTTGGGCGCGCGTCAGGGCGCCGGCGCGGTTTATCTCAATGCGCATCACCCCGATATTCTGCGTTTTCTGGATACCAAACGCGAAAATGCCGATGAAAAAATCCGTATTAAAACGCTGTCGCTGGGCGTGGTCATACCCGATATCACATTCCAACTGGCGAAAGAGAATCAGGTGATGTACCTGTTTTCACCCTATGATGTCGAACAGGTGTACGGCGTTCCATTGTCGGAAATCAGCATTAGTGAAAAGTACCATGAGATGGTGAATGACAAGCGCATCCACAAGTCACACATCAAAGCGAGAGAATTCTTTCAGATCCTTGCCGAGATCCAGTTTGAATCCGGCTATCCCTACATGATGTTTGAGGATACGGTAAACCGGGCGAACCCGATTCAGGGACGCATCAATATGAGCAATCTGTGTTCTGAAATTTTGCAGGTTAATGACGCCAGCGTGTACGACGAGGATCTTGGCTATCGTCATGTCGGCAAGGATATCTCCTGCAATCTCGGCTCGCTGAATATCGCCAAGTCGATGTCATCGCCTGACTTCGGGTTAACGGTGGAAATGGCTATTCGCGCGCTGACCGCCGTTTCCGATATGAGTCACATCCGTTCCGTACCTTCAATCGAGAAAGGCAATGACGAATCTCATGCCATTGGCCTCGGCCAGATGAATCTGCACGGCTATCTGGCAAAGGAACGTATTTTTTACGGTTCTGAGGAAGGCATTGATTTCACCAATATCTATTTTTATACCGTGGCCTACCACGCGCTGCGGGCATCGAACCAGTTGGCGATAGAGCGCGGTCAGCGCTTCAAAGGCTTTGAAAACTCGAAGTATGCTTCCGGCGAATATTTTAACAAATACATTGAGCAAAGTTGGCTGCCCGCCACAGAACGGGTACAGGCGCTATTTTCTCAGGCCGGGATCACGCTTCCTAATCAGCAGGATTGGGCGGACTTGCGCGAATCGGTCATGACCTATGGCATTTATAACCAGAATTTACAGGCCGTACCGCCGACAGGCTCGATTTCTTACATCAATCATTCCACATCCAGCATCCACCCGATTGTGTCGCGTATTGAGATTCGCAAAGAAGGCAAAATCGGACGGGTTTACTACCCCGCCCCTTATATGACCAACGACAACCTGGAGTATTACCAGGATGCCTACGAAATTGGTCCGCAGAAGATTATTGATACCTATGCCGCCGCGACTCAGCACGTCGATCAGGGATTGTCGCTGACCCTGTTCTTCCGTGATACCGCCACCACGCGGGATATCAATAAAGCGCAAATCTATGCCTGGACCAAGGGGATCAAAACCATCTATTACATTCGTATACGACAGATGGCGCTGGAAGGCACAGAAGTTCAGGGCTGTGTGTCCTGCGCGCTATAAGCCATCGCTGAAGGAAATCTGATTATGACATTGTTAACGCGCGTCCAGGCCATCAACTGGAACAAAATCGAAGATGATAAAGATTTGGAGGTCTGGAACCGGCTGACATCAAATTTCTGGTTGCCGGAAAAAGTACCGCTTTCGAATGACATTCCATCATGGGGAACGTTGAGTGCCCATGAACGTCAGTTAACCATCCGGGTATTTACCGGGCTGACGCTGCTGGACACCATTCAGAATACGCTGGGCGCGCCGACGCTTATGCCGGACGCCGTCACACCACACGAAGAAGCGGTATTATCCAACATCAGCTTTATGGAAGCGGTTCACGCACGCTCCTATAGCTCTATTTTTTCTACACTTTGCCTGACCAGTGAAGTGGATGACGCGTACCGCTGGAGCGAGGAAAATCCGGCGTTGCAGAAAAAAGCGGCCATTATCCTGGCGCATTATCGCAGTGACGATCCGCTGATGAAAAAAGTCGCCAGCGTTTTTCTGGAGTCGTTTCTGTTTTATTCCGGGTTTTATCTGCCGATGTACTGGTCAAGCCGGGCGAAACTGACCAACACCGCAGATTTGATACGGCTGATCATCCGGGATGAAGCCGTACACGGTTATTACATCGGCTATAAATTCCAGCAAGGTCTGGCGAAAGCGGACAGTGCGCGTCAGCAGCAGGTCAAGAACTTCGCTTATGAACTATTGCAGGATCTCTATGACAATGAAGTGCTCTATACCCAGGAACTGTACGACAGCGTCGGCTGGACGGAAGATGTCAAAAAATTCCTGCACTACAACGCCAATAAAGCGTTAATGAATCTGGGCTATGAAGCGTTGTTCCCTGCCAGCATGACGGACGTCAATCCGGCCATTCTTTCCGCACTATCGCCGAATGCTGATGAGAATCACGACTTCTTCTCAGGTTCAGGCTCTTCATACGTTATTGGCAAAGCAGTCAATACGGAAGATGAGGATTGGGATTTCTAACGTAGCAGGCGCTGAAATGATACCCCCCTGAATCATCGCCAATTCAGGGGTTTTAGAGTAGTTGCGGAACGGACGCCATGCAATTTTCCACCGTAACTCATTGAAAAAATAAAGTTCAACATCCAGCGCCACTGCTCAGATCCAGTGGTTTTCCTAACCAGTCGCCGATAATAGTCAGACCGAAAGCGGCGTAGCGAAGTGTAGTTCCAAGAGGTGGATTATGACCGTCACCTAAACCATAGCCCTTCTCAATACAATCAAATACTGTTTGGTAATAAGGGAAAACCAGTTCCGATTTCCCAAGCGCCAATACTCCCAGCATCGTATGTGTACAATCATCCAACGTACCGATAAACATTTGCTCTGGGGATGTTAAAATCCTTAGATCGACAATTTCTGAAAACAAATTCCGCGCAACCCCAAAAGTCATTTGCTTAATAGCATCTTTTGAATTGTATTCACGGGCGGCAAGCAAACTGAATCTGATTGCCTGCATCCCATAATCAAACAGATCTGTACATGCATGACCCACGCTACCTTCCCCAGAAACATACCGCTGTAAGCGGTTCCCGTTTATAGGCCACGCGTCGCTAGCCCAGCTTGGCACTTGGGGCAATACTTTATCCAATCGACTTTGAATTTTCGCCATATTTTGTCCTTACTACCACGTATTTAACTGAATACCCGTTCCATTGCCAGCCAATTGACTGAGCGCGCCCTTTGAATCAAAAAAAAACTTGTGCGTGCATATAAGCAACCTTGTTATCTTTAGAGGCATCACGGATAGCATCTATCTTTTTTAGAAAGTCAGGATCAACTTCGCTCATTTTCTCCATGGTCCATCCATTACGACCTCTCCGTATTTTCCCCATAATATCAGCAATCTTGCCAGCCCCTGTCCCCTGAGTCTTATTACATCCAGGTGTCTTAGTCCCACTACTCATGACAAAGTAATTGGCCTTGCCCGTCGCCGTGGTTAGCGCAACCTGGCTGCTGTTGATATCCAGCGAAGGTCTGTCGCGCCATTCGACATTACCCGTCTCATCATGACGCCCTGCCTGTCTGCTGCCCCGTAGTTCAATCGCCAGCGGCTCACCGCCCCCTCCAGTGAACGCCAGATATCACCGGCATGAACGTCGGGAATACCGCTGGTTTTTTTAATGGCGAACCACCTCGTTGCCACATTAACGAACAGGCTGTCTTTGGCTCTTTTTTCCTGCTCAGCCTTGTCCTGCTCCTGTTTTTGAGATCGATACCTTTAATCAACAGCGCGATATATTCATCGTGAAGGGTACGTGCGGCAGCCAGCGTCATGGCAGGATAATGGCCCAGCGTGATATTGGTACGTGCTGAGGAATTGGGTCGCTGGTAACGAAAACGCCAGATTTTCTTACCGGTAGTCCTGATGGAAAGTGTCAGGCCATGCCCATCAGACAGTTCATAATCTTTAGCGGCGAGTTTTGCTTTTCGTACTGTGACAGCAGAAAGCAGGCGGGGTATTGCGGTCATCGTTCACTCCTTGGTTGTCGTTAAAAACCAAACAACGGGAATGGTGTAATGTCCTGTATCCGCGACCCTTTCTCAGCCACAAAACCAAAAAATTTCCAGGAGAAATTTTTAACGTCGTGATAGCGACGGCCCGTCAGGGTGGCTCGCAGGGATAGCGAGCCATAAAAATGGCCTACGAAATTTCTCTTTCCGACACGTAGGCCATTTTGAGCCGGATACCCCGCTATACCGGGGGTATCATAGAGACGAAAAAAAACCGTATGCCTTTGACAGCGATACGGTTTTTATTCATCCAGAGATGTATAGGAACATCCCGGAATAGATAAGTGGCGGAACGGACGGGACTCGAACCCGCGACCCCCTGCGTGACAGGCAGGTATTCTAACCAACTGAACTACCGCTCCACTCTACGCTCATTGAGCGGGATGAATACTAAGATGATGGTACTATTACGTCAATGGTTTTTATAACTAACCGATTCTGTTTGCTTATAATTTCATCTTAACGGCGATTCTCTCGCCGATGGTGTTTTACTCATTACGCCACAGGCAACTGCCGCCTTTCTTGGCGATCAGATCCAAACGCTGTTCATGTGCAAATAATTCTTCTTCATTGGCGTAAAGCACCTTCAACGCCGAAGCCGGACGCGTAATGCGCTGAATTGTTTCGCTCTCATTTTCCTGTCGCTGCATTTCACCTTCCATTGAAAATGCCAACGACGTCTGGCCGCCAGTCATGGCCAGATAGACTTCCGCCAGAATTTCGGCATCCAGCAAAGCGCCGTGCAACGTTCGCTTACTGTTATCTATCTGGTAACGATCACAAAGCGCATCCAAATTGTTGCGTTTGCCGGGGAAAATCTTACGCGCCATTAACAGGCTATCGGTGATCTGACAGAATGTTTCCGTCTTCGGGATATCCCGATTCAGCATGCGGAACTCATAATCCATAAAGCCGATATCAAACATGGCATTATGGATAACAAGTTCGGCCCCGCGGATAAAATCGAGAAAATCATCGGCAATATCGGCATAAGTCGGCTTATCCGCCAGAAACTCATCGCTGATGCCATGAATGTTATAGGCTTCGGGATCGACTAAACGATCAGGTTTGATATAAACGTGAAAGTGACGACCGGTAAGACGACGGTTGATCACCTCTACGCCACCAATTTCGATAATTTTATGTCCTTCGTAGTGAACCCCCAGTTTATTCATACCGGTGGTTTCTGTATCCAGGACGACTTGTCGCGTAATTTCAGTGCTCATCGTTTTCGTTTATGTCAGACTTGCCGTTTTCACCATAAGGGAGAGTCTACCAGAGATGCTTAAACAGGTAGAAGTTTTCACCGACGGATCTTGCCTGGGAAATCCTGGCCCTGGCGGTTACGGCGCCTTGCTGCGTTACAAGCAGCATGAAAAAACCCTAAGTGCCGGTTACCGATTAACCACCAATAACCGGATGGAACTGATGGCGGCTATCGCGGCGCTTGAAACACTAACCTCTCCGTGCGAAGTGGTGTTAAGCACCGACAGCCAGTATGTCCGCCAGGGGATCACCCGTTGGATTCATAACTGGAAAAAACGGGGCTGGAAAACCGCAGATAAAAAGCCGGTAAAAAATGTTGATCTCTGGCAACGCCTTGATGTAGCGATCCAACGCCATACCCTGCGCTGGGAATGGGTAAAAGGCCACGCCGGACACCCGGAAAATGAACGCTGTGATGAGCTTGCGCGTCAAGCGGCCAACGCGCCGACGCTAGATGACGTCGGTTATCATCCAGAGTAAGGCGACACCTTAACGTCGATAGATTTTCGTTGCGCCGACCGTGCGGCGCAACGGCGCCTTGCGCAATTTGGCCCGCATCGGCGTGGGTATCAGCGGAATCGTCCTTTTACGCGCAACAAGTAATGTCATGCAACCAAAGACCGGGATGTGTTTATTCAACTTTCCTTTATTCCTTCGCCACGGCGTGACATGAAAACTGGCATGGTGCACCACTTCGTAGTTCAACAAACTCAGCCAGTCCATCAACCGCATTTGCGTAAACATTCGACTACAATAAGGTTGTCGTTTGTTTAATCTGGGAATAAGTTTGGCCAATCCAACAAAACTGATTGGATTAAATCCGCTCAATATCAGCCAGCCATCATCAACCAGCACTCGGTCAACTTCACGCAGCATCCGATGTGGATCTGATGAATAAGACAGTGTTTGCGCCAGTAAACATGCATCAACCGACTTTTCAGAAAAGGGTAACTGATGCGGATCAGCAATAATCTGCAGATTGTTACCACAAGGGGCGACATTAACCTGATGTGAAATCGAACACTCACGCACGCTAATCTCAGCGCTCAACGGGCCTATTTTGAGCAGATGGAAACCAAACAACTTCGGCCACCAGGGGAGTAATGCCTGTTCAAGTGATTCGCGATAGTATTGACCACAGGTGATATCATCCCATGAAGCAGGGGCAACAAGTGTCTGAGGGGTATGCGCTGGCTGCATGTTTTATTCTCTTTCCTCAGGCTGATAGCAAAACGAGGTAATCAATGAATCTTATCAGTATTCCCGCCCTCCAGGACAACTACATTTGGTTATTGAGTAACAAAGAAAAGCATTGTGTGATCGTCGATCCAGGCGAGGCGCAACCGGTGCTGGATGCGCTTGACCAACACCGGCTTTCTCCCAAGGCGATTCTACTTACCCACCATCACAACGATCATGTCGGCGGGGTTGCCGGTATCGTGGGTCACTATGCGAATCTGCCTGTTTTTGGTCCACAGGAAACCGCTAATTGCGGTACAACGACCATCGTGAGTGGCGGAAAAGTCATCGAATTATTAGATTCAGAATTTTCCGTAATCGATGTTCCAGGCCACACATCCGGTCATATTGCTTATTATATTGCCCCCTTTTTATTCTGCGGCGATACACTTTTCTCCGGCGGATGCGGACGAATTTTTGAAGGCACGCCAAAACAAATGTTTGAATCAATTAAAAAAATATCAACGCTCCCTGATGACACGCTCATTTGCTGTGCACATGAATACACGCAAGCAAACTTAATGTTTTCTAATGAAATATGGCCAGAAGAACCCACTATTGAGGCTTATCTTTATAAAATCAGCCAGATACGCAAAAAATCACAATCTAGCTTGCCTACAACATTAGGATTAGAGCGTAAAATCAATCTATTTCTTAGATGCCATGATATTGATTTAAAAAGAAAAATATCAAAAGAACCTGAAAGCATGGCGGATTGGCAGATTTTTGAGCAACTACGCAGTAAGAAAGACCATTTCTAAAGGTATAGGTTGTACTGACTCCCTAATCAACGTATTATTGCTCGTCTTTTAAGCAACTATTGACACACATATGAAGGCTAAAGCGATGATGTTTATCGCCTCGGTCTTGCTAGTCGGTTGCCAGGTGCCGCCCAACGACACCTCACAACCCAAACAGCATGCACAGAGTTTGTCTTCGGCAAGTCAAAGTGAAGCAGGAAAGTACGCAGATGGTCGAGAGACCTCCGCGCGATGGCTGGATGATGACAGCCTCGCGCAACGAGATCTGTGGAACTTCATTAGCGACGAGCTGAAGATGGAGGTTCCGGAAAACGCCCGGATCCGCGAGCAAAAAAAGCGTTATTTAAAAAACAAGAGCTATCTCCACGATGTAACATTACGGGCAGAGCCGTACATGTACTGGATTGTCGAGCAGATTAAGCAACGTAACATGCCGATGGAACTGGTACTGCTACCCATAGTGGAGAGCGCTTTTGATCCTCACGCCACATCATCCGCCAATGCCGCAGGGCTATGGCAGATAATCCCTGGCACAGGACGAAATTATGGTTTGAAACAAAACCAATGGTATGACGGGCGTCGTGACGTAGTCGCGTCGACGACCGCTGCTCTGGATATAATGCAGCGTCTTAACACCATGTTCGACGGTGACTGGCTATTGACCATCGCCGCCTACAACAGTGGTGAAGGTCGCGTCATGAAAGCTATTAAAGCGAATAGAGCAAAGGGTAAAGCAACCAATTTCTGGGCATTGGCGTTACCACGTGAAACGTCAATCTATGTTCCGAAAATGCTGGCTTTGAGCGATATTCTTAAGAATAGCAGAAAATACGGCGTTAAGCTGCCCACGCCAAACGAAAGCCGTGCATTGGCCAGAGTAGACGTTGGACAGCAAATGCAATTGACGCAAGCTGCGGAGATGGCCGGTCTGTCATTGACCATGCTGAAGAACTACAATCCGGGCTACAAACGCGGTGTAACCGCGCCAAATGGTCCGCATTACATTATGGTTCCGAAAGCGCATGTCGAGCAGTTGAAGGATTCGCTGGCAGATGGTGACATCGCTGCGATCCAGCCGACCAGACTGGCGCAGTCAACGACCGAATCGCAGTATAGCGTTCGCTCTGGCGATACGTTATCTGCAATTGCCGCGCGGCTGAATGTTAGCGCCAAAGATTTGCAAAGCTGGAACAATCTGCGTAGTGCGAACGCGCTCAAAGCTGGACAGACGTTGCAAATTGCCAGGGTAGCTAACAGCGACAGTAAAGGCGGTTCAATCACCTATCAAGTTCGTAAAGGTGATTCGCTTGCCAGCATCGCCAGGCGTCATGGCGTAAATATTGCGGATGTTATGCGCTGGAATACGGTGATCAACAAGAAAGCCAATATCCAGCCCGGTGACAGACTGACGCTTTATGTCAGTAATAGCGCCCAGCCAGACTCTTAGTTCATAGACATAAAAAACCGCCTGAAATTAAGGCGGTTTTTTTTGCCAGGCGACTATCGTCAAAGCTGGAATTCGACCAGCAAGGGATTGTGATCCGATGCCTGCGTCACCAGTATTGAAGATTGGACAACAGCCAGTTCACGATAGAACACAAAGTCCAGCGGACGCCCAAACGCTTTGCGACGATGATCATCAATAAAACCGACCTCTTTTAGCGCCATACGTGTAGCAAAGCGATAAAGCGCATTAATACGGGGCTGGCTCCAGGCATTAAAGTCACCCGCCATAATTGCCGGGCCACGGTGAAGACTAAGTTGCTCACCAATAGATTCAAGCTGCTTACTGTATACTTCCACACCGAAACTGAAATTTACCGCATGAATGTTGATAACCATCAGTTGTCGGCCATCATGCAACGAATACACGGTTACTAAGGCAGACTTGGATAAACGCAGCAGTGGCTCCCTTTCCCGTAGCGGGCAACAATACATTGGCTGAGCGGCCGACAACGTCATCACGCCAGAAGGATGTTGCGGCAAAACAACCGCGGGAACTTGATCGGTAGAAAGATAGTTGGAAGTTGCAAAGCGAATAAGCTCAGGCGTGCTCTGAGCTTCCTGCAACAGAACCAACTGGGTATCTTTGCCAAAGTTCTGCAAAACAGAAAGCCAGTTCATTCTTTGCTGCTTAAAGATGTTCCACACCATCACACGCAAAACATCCTGCTTTAGCAGCAAGGGACCGGTAGGCAGCACTTGTTCCAGAGGAAACATTTGCCGAGTTGGAAAGATACGTTCTGCCGGTTGTCCTGCAACATATCTCATCGAATAGGTTTTTTTTCGCACGCCTCGCCTGCTATAAATTTTATAACGCCAATGCAACAACTGGAGCAGAGGTACTCTTCTGTTATAGGGATTTTATTACCGTCTTTCAATGTGTGACTGACGTTAAGCAGATAAAATATAAAACAGGCTGCTATTCAAATGCAGAAAAGCCCAGAGTCCAAACTCAAGGCCGATGCAATAAGTGGCGGAACGGGCGATATTCAATTTTTCAACGTAATTTCTTGAAAATACATAAGGTTCTACATCCAGCGCCTCAGCGATCTCCTGAATTATACACTCATTATTTTTAATAGAGTAAAAGGTCTTTAAGTAGCCAGGTTCAGCGAGAGGCTTATGTACTGGCCTACCGGGATATTTATGAAATCTGCTTTATGCTTGTGTGCTTTTTCTGGCAAAGCCTGCGCCGGCAAATGCTCTTACCCCAAGCGGTTACAAATCTTAAATATCGTCTATCTTTAAGCGAAACATTAACCTGAGGATAAACTGTATGAGAAATAACAGAACTGAAGACACAGCATCAAAAATTGAGGAGATGCAGAAATTTCTCAGCCAGATGCCGCCCCTTTCGGATGGTATGGACGTGCCCGTCGGCTCGGTACGTGACATCATGGTTGATACGACATTTCGCGCCACGCCGGTAAGAATCTATTCTCCATCGAGCACCGAAAAAACCGCAGCCATGTTTTATCTACACGGCGGGGCCTTTTGTATGAGCAGTTACCGGGATGATGAGCCTATGGCCCGGCGAATAGTAAATGATGCAGGCTGCACCGTATTTTCAATTGATTACGGGCTGGCTCCGAAGTATCCCTTCCCGTCAGCAATAGAAGAAGCCTTTGAAGTCATTCTTCATGTCATAGCCTGTGCTGACCACTACGGTATAGATCCTGAAAAAATTATTCTGGGCGGCAACAGTGCCGGTGCCAATATTGCTATGGCTCTCTGTATCCTGGCTGACGAACGAAAAGCATTCCCGGTTTCTGCCTTGTCCGTAATTTACCCACCGCTGGATTTTACCATTCCGCACCAGAATAAGCTCACCGGCAAAGCAGCTGGAAGCATGCTTAAAAACGATCTGATTGATCTCTGCATCAGGGACGCTTACCTACAAGGCGATAATAGTCAGTATTCTCATCGCTTTCTCTCGGTCGGTCTGACTGCGGACATCAGCCTATTTCCACCAGTAATCCTGATTTCTGCGGAGCATTGTCCTTTTACGCCTGAGCATTTCGTGTTTACCCAACGTCTGTATCAGGCCGGTATAGAATGTCTGCATAAAATCTATCCGGGCGTTGATCACGGATTCATGGATATGGGAACCGCTGAAAATTTGCAGCAGGACTGCAAGCGCCTGATAAGTGCTCAGTTGGCAATAGTGCTGACGCGGGGAAAATAATGGACTGCCCCCACGCCCGTAGACAAATTCTGTCCTCACGACGAGGCCTGTTCAAAGGCCTCCGGGCTGACGCCGCCGAGATGACTGTGGCGCCGAGCCCGGTTGTAAAACACTTCAATGTAATCGAAGATATCCGCTCGGGCCAGATCCCGGGTTTTGTATATTCTCTTCCTGATGCGTTCTTTTTTCAGCGAACTGAAGAACGATTCGGCCACCGCATTGACGCTCCTATGTCAACGGCCGAAGTTGGACTCGCCCCAAATCAGTTAAAATAAGCGGATAAAGCTCTCGAACGA
>NZ_JAMPJU010000013.1 GCF_025840185.1 Brenneria izbisi | reverse complement strand
ATAGCGTTTCATAACAGGCTCCGTTGCCCCCATAGAGATTTTCAGTATGGGGTGTCAACTATCCTGCCAGAGGGGGAGTGGAAGATATTAATTTTCAAATCTGTGCTGGGATCTCTGCTTTCTGAGGTTCTAGCGCGTATTGTTAACTTCTGTTGGGGGTCATTTTGGTGGTCTTTTTATAAATGTTTTTTAATTTTTTGTATAAAAAACAATAAATTTAGTTTTTTTTCGAGTCCGGCCTTCGCACCATAGTATGAAAATCAAGCCACCTCAGGGTAGCTTTTTTATGCCCATAATCGTCCATTAACATCAGTGTAAGTACACCTGTTTTAGTAACATTTTAAATATGGAAATTATATTTAAGCTATTTTTTAATAAAAATAACAATCTATAATTTTCTTAAAAATTGAATTAAAAAATTATATCTACACTGTCGACCCATGTGTATATCGCCGTTAACTGTTCCAGCACCACTCCGCCTGGAACTTTACGCCGTTTCCCTTTTTGCACTGTTGGCACCCTGTTGTTCAATTGGCACTCTGCTGCTCCAATAGCGGGGAAAATCGACTGTCCGCAATTCAGCTTCTGGTGCGGTGTGGTACGGCATTTGCAGGCTATTCGTCGTGGTTTTTACGAAGAGGGCTGCGAATGAATCGTCATTACTTGCATGTGGAGTTTGACAAGCAACGCGGATTGCAGGAACAACTCCGTGAATCATTGATGGATGCTATTCTGGCTGGCGTTTTTCCGG
Source organism: Brenneria izbisi (assembly GCF_025840185.1). Lineage (GTDB taxonomy): Bacteria > Pseudomonadota > Gammaproteobacteria > Enterobacterales > Enterobacteriaceae > Brenneria > Brenneria izbisi. The sequence goes on along the minus strand of NZ_JAMPJU010000013.1, from coordinate 107,720 downwards.
CTAATGAGCCGCTCCCTTCATGCCGTCAACTGGCCGCGCAGTTAAATGTGTCACGTAATACCACGGCGCTGGTTTTTGAAGGGCTGGTGCACGAAGGGTATCTGGTCAGTCGTCCGCGTAGCGGCTACTTTTTGCATCCCGATTATCAGCAGCGGGATTATCTGGCCCCTCCTGATGCACCGCAAGATCGCGTCAACGCCCCGCAATGGAACAATCGGCTGAAAATGACCCCCAGTGAAGCGTCGGCTATCCTCAAGCCTGCTCGCTGGATGAATTACCGCTATCCATTTATTTACGGTCAGCCGGATACCCGTCAGTTTCCGGTGAGTCAGTGGCGCGCCACATCAAACTGGCTTAACAGCGGTATGCGTGACCAGTGTTGGGTGGTGGATCATGTTGATCAGGATGTGCCGATGCTGATTGAGCAAATCCGTACCCGCGTGTTGCCTAAACGCGGCATTGTCGCCGGGCCGGATGAGATCCTGATTACGCTCGGTTCCCAGAATGCGCTTTATTTATTGACCCGTTTGCTGTTGTCCACAGAGAGCCGCGTGGGGGTGGAAAACCCCGGTTTTCGCGAGGCCATCAATACGTTTATGTTGAACGAGGTGGATATTGTTCCCCATGCGGTGGATGAACAAGGCATTGTGATTGATGAGTCTCAGCGTTGTGATTACTACTATGTGACGCCGGGCCATCAGGTGCCGACTGGCGTCACCCTGAGTCCGTCGCGTCGTAGCCAGCTTCTCAGGCACGCTGTGCAGCAGGATGCGGTCATTATCGAAGATGATTATGATTCGGAAAGTAATTTTACCGGTAACCCGCCGCCCGCGTTAAAAGCGAGCGACCGTAATGGGCGGGTAATTTACATCAGCAGTCTGTCGAAAGCGCTTTCTCCCGGTCTGCGCCTTGGTTTTATGGTGGCGGACCCGGAACTGATCGATGAGGCGCGGGCTTTGCGCCGTTTGATGTATCGCCATCCGCCAGCCAATATTCAGTATCAGATGGCGCATTTTCTGGCGCAGGGATATTACGAAACCCACCTGCGTCGTTATCATGATGATTCCGCGCGCCGCTGGGAGAGCCTTAGCAAGGCGCTGAATCGGTATTTGCCGGAATGTCAGACGATTGCCGGCAGCGAACATGCCAACGCGTTTTGGTTGCAAACCCCGTCAAGAATCAATACGCAGAATCTGACCTGGCGTGCGGCCCATGCGGGCGTGTTGATTGAGCCCGGCGCGCGTCATTTTCTTGACGATGTGCCGCCGGAGAATTTTTTCAGGATGGGTTTTCACGCCATCGCGCCGGAGAATATTGCGCCAGGCGTGGAGACGCTGATGGCGCAATTGCAACAAATGTGAGCCTGGCGGCAACATGGCGAGGCAGAAAAGTCAGGCTACAGCGGATGCAGGCAATGGTAATGAGCGCCAGTGATGACAACTGACCCCGTGGCGCTCCGCCACTGTTTCAATGACCGGCGCCGACTGGCTGCATACCTGGGTTGCGTGCGGGCAACGTGGCGCGAATGCGCAGCCGGGCGGTAGTTGCGAGAGATCCGGCGGCGAGCCCGGAATACAATGCAGCACATCGCCTTTTTTCAGGCCGCCTTGCGGACGGCTGCCGAGCAGAACCTGCGTATAGGGATGACGCGGATGGGACATAATCTCACGCAGAGAAGCCTCTTCCACAATCCGTCCGGCGTACATGACCGCCACACGATCGGCAATTTCGACCGCGGCGCCAATATCGTGTGTCACGAAGATGATCGATAGTCCAAGCGCCTGTTGCTGTTCCCGGAGCAGGATCAGGATCTGAATTTGTACGGTGGCGTCCAGCGCGGTGGTCGGTTCATCAGCCAGCAATAACGAAGGCTGGCAGGAGAGGGCCAGGGCGATCATCGCCCGCTGACGCATCCCACCGGACATTTCATGGGGATAGGCATCCAGACGCTGTTCCGGGCTGGGGATTCGAACCTGGCGCAGCGCTTCCAGCGCTCGCTGGCGGGCATCTTGGTACGATAGCTTTTCATGGCGGCGCAGCCCTTCAATAATCTGCTGCCCGACGGTGTATACCGGGTCGAACGCCAGCAGCGGTTCCTGAAAAATCATCGCGGTTTTTGCCCCACGAAAACGTTGCAGCGCCGGGGAAGACATCGTTAACACATCTTCGCCCCCGACCGTAATCGAGCCGCTCATGGTGGTGTGCCGCGGCGGATGAAGCCGCATGATGGCGCGCAGCGTCACGCTTTTGCCGGAGCCGGATTCACCGATCAATGCCATGACTTCCCCGCGCTTCACCTCGAAAGATACGCCGTTCACCGCTTCGATGGTCTGTTTGTCCCGGCGGAAACGGACATGTAAATCGTCAAGTTTTACCAGGGGTTCATACGACATGGTTTACCTCCTGAATCGCAATATCGCCGGTATGCCAGAGTGAGTCCGGTTGCGCCATCAGACACCGGCTGCTGTGGTTTTCGCCAACCGTCAGGAGTTGCGGTTTCACCTGCGTGCAAACGGCTTTCGCTTGTGGGCAACGGGTATGAAAACGGCAACCTGTTGGTGGTGAAATCGGGCTGGGCGGGTCGCCGTAAAGCGGTGAGGTTAGGGTGCGATTTTCCGGGTCCATGGAGGGCATCGAGTGCAGCAGCGCCTGGGTGTAAGGATGTTTCGCATCGGTAAACAGGTTTTCTGCCGGGCCAATTTCCACCACTTCGCCGAGATACATCACCAGTATGCGATCCGAGAGATAGCGCACCACATGCAGGTCATGGCTGATAAACACATAGGTGAGATCGAGCTCGCGCTTCAAATCCAGCAGTAGTTGCAACACCTGCGCCTCGACGGATTTATCCAGCGCTGACACGGCTTCGTCCAGAATAACCAGCCGGGGTTTCATCGCCAGCGCACGGGCAATATTCACGCGCTGACGCTGACCGCCGGATAACTCGTGGGGATAACGATGGGCGAAACGCGCCGGTTCAAGCCCCACATGCGCCAGCAGATAATGCGCATACACCTCAGCCTGCGCCGCATCGATGCCATGTACGCGCTGGCCGAAAGCGATGCTCTCTTGCATGGTCATCCGCGGGTTGAGCGAGGCGTAGCTGTCCTGAAACACCATCTGTACCTGACGGCGGTACGCTTTCATCGGCAAGCGGGAAGATCCTACGCCAATACCATCAAAAATCAGTTCGCCGCTGTCCTGAGCGAGCAGTTGCATTAGCAGGCGCGCCGTGGTGGATTTTCCGCAACCGGACTCGCCCACCACGCCCAGCGTTTCGCCTTTTTTGACCTCAAAACTGACGTCATCCACCGCCTGCACGACGGCCCGCTGTTTGCCGTTGCGTACCGGGAAATACTTCCGCAGTTGATTTACTTTAAGCAGCGGCTGCGCGGGGCCGCCCACATCGATATTCTCAAAGGGTTGCATCGGTTACTCCTTGATCGACATTGCGGCGCGTAAACGATCCGCAAGAATGTTAAAGGAGATGGAGGTGATGAATATCATCAGTCCCGGCAAGGCCGCCACCCAGGGTTGGGTATAGATTGCGGTGCGCAAGGTGTTGAGCATCAGGCCCCACTCCGGCTCCGGGGGACGAACCCCTAAGCCGAGAAACGAGAGCCCGGAGGCAAGGATCATGCATACCGAGATAAGCCCGGTGGAGAAGACAAACACCGGCCCCAGCACATTACCCAGTACCTGTACGCGAATAATCGTGAAGGCGCCGGCGCCAGTGGCGCGCGCCGCATCGATATAGTCCATGTGCCTTATCTGGGCGGTGACGCTTTCGGCAATACGCGCCACCTGCGGAACAAAAACCAGCGTCAGAGAAAGCAAGGCGTTCCCCACGCCAGCCCCCATCGCGCCGGATAACGCTATCGCCAGCAGCACGGAAGGAAAAGCGTAGAAAATATCGATGGTGCGCATAATGAGCGAGTTTACCCATCCGCCCGCATAGCCTGCGATAATGCCTATCGTGCCGCCAATAAAGAAAGCGAATACCACCGGAACAATCCCCATGAACAGCGACAGGCGAGTGCCCAGGATCAGCCTTGAAAGCATGTCGCGTCCCAGTTCGTCGGAACCCAGCACGAACCCCTGCGTGCCAATGGGTTTAAGCCGCATAAACATGGATGTCTGGTACGGATCTTTCACTATCAGCCACGGGCCGAATATCGCCAGCAACAGCAGGAACAGGATAATTACGCCCACTACCACGCCTGTCGGGTCACGTAGCAAACGGAGCAACACGCTGATCCAATAGCCCCGGCTGGCAGGCGGGGCCAGTTGTTTGGGCGGGATAACATCCACCATGGTTAGCTCCTTTTAATGCGCGGGTCGAGTGCGGTCTGCAATACGTCTACCAGCAGATTGAGCAACACAAAGAACAACGCCAGTACCCAGATGGTGCCTTGCAGTAACGGCAAATCGCGTTGAAAAATGGCGGTGTTCAACAGCAGGCCCGTACCGGGCCAGGAGAACACCGTCTCTACCAGAATGGAGCCGCCCATCAGGTAACCTACCTGCAACCCCATCACCGCCAGCGCGGTGGGCGCGGCATTTTTCACCACATGCAGAAAAATACGGCATTCAGTTAATCCCCTGGCCCGCAATCCGATGATGAACTCCTGACTTAAAATATCGGCCACCTGCGAACGCACGGTACGGGCGATGATGCCAGTTGGGATCACCGACAAGGTGATGGCGGGCAGCAACATAAATTGCAAATGCGCCCAATCCCACCTCCAGGCGGTTTCGCCAATCGGCCCGCCGCCAGTGGCGGGCAACAAGGCGAACTTCACGCAGAAAACGATAACCAGCAGCATTCCCAACCAGTAATGCGGCACGCTGACGCCAAATACCGATAACAGCGAAGCCAGGCGATCAATCATGCTGTTACGGAAATAGCCCGCGACAAACCCAAACAGACTGCCGAGCAGAAAGCCGATGCTGGTGGCCAGCAGCGCCAGACGCAGAGAATAGGTCACTGCGGTCATGACTTCGGAAATGACGGGCCGCCCGGTTGCGACCGACATGCCCAAATCGCCCTGCATTGCTCGCCACAGCCAATGCAGAAACTGGATCGGCAGCGGTTTGTCGAAGCCGTAAGCCTGCATCAGCGATTGGCGCAGCGATTCGGAGGCATCTGGCGGCATCACTGATACCAGCGGATCGCCGGGCGCTATCTGCACCAGCAGAAAGCAGACTACGGCCACGCCAAGCATCGTGGGGATCGCCAGTAAAATACGGTAAAAAAGGGTGGTGAGCATGCTCCCTCCGTGATCGTCGGTTACTCTTTTTTGCTGACCAACGCCAGATCGATGAACCAGCTTTGCGGTTGCACCACGCCGGTTACCGCCGGTGAAATGGCGCGCGGTCCAACGTCATGCGCCACAAACAGGAACGGCACCTCATTCATCACGGCTTCATGCAACTCCGCCGTCGCGCTATCCATCTCCGCCGGGGTAAAAGCATGTTTCACCTTGTTGGCGAGTCTTTCGGTTTCCGGCGTGGAGAAGTAACCCCAGTTGGTGGCAACCGGCGGAAACGCTTTGGCGGTTGAGAAACGAATCATGCCGAAATATGGGTCCGCGACGGCGGCGCTCACGTTGATGGCATCCACCCCTTGTGAGGCGGGATCTTTCGCGCCTAAACGCCAGTTGGTGAACAGCGTGTTCCATTCGTTGACTTTGATGTCCACATTGAAGAAACAGCTTTTCAGGCTTTGCTGAATATATTCGTTCATTGGCAGCGGTTGCATCTGCCCGGAGCCGGATGCGGATGTCGCCACCGTGACGCGCAGCGGTTTACCGGCGCTATAACCGGCTTCAGTCATCAGTTTGCGTGCGGTATCCGGGTCGTATTTAATCTGGAATGACGGCTTGCCGTACCACGGGTTGTCGCTCTCGTAGACGCCGGTGGCTTCCTTCATGTATCCGCCGAGATAGCTTTTTAACTCGCTGCGGTTCAGACACAGGTTGGCGGCCTTGCGTACGCGAATGTCCTTCCACGGCGAACCTTCCAGGAAAGAGAACTGCCACGGCCAGAGGTGCGGCTGCGTATTGGCATAAATCTTAAAGCCCTGAGATTTGATTTGATCAACCGCGTCAGGGGCCGGGGCTTCAATCCAGTCCACCTGTTTCGACAGGAGCGCGGCGGTACGGGCATTCGCTTCAGGAAGCGGGATCAGCACCACTTTATCAACGCGCGGAATGCGATCTTTGTTCCAGTAATGGGGATTTTTTTTCAGGATGAGTTGTTGACGCGGAACCAGTTTTTCCAGTTCGAACGGGCCGCTTCCCACGGCGTGGGCGGCAAAGTCGGTCCAGGCGCGCTGGCTGCGTTCGGCGACATCGCTTACCGAAGTTGGCACCGCATCGTACATTTTTTGCCAGGCGACCGGAGAAACAATAAACAGATTGGTGAGGTTATAGGGCAGCAGGGCATCGGGTTCGGTGGTGGTCAACGCGACGGTGTAATCATCAATTTTCTCAGCGCTTTTCAGGGTTGGCATACGTGAAAGAGTATTACCGATTTGCCCCGGCGCGTACTGCGGCGCCGTTTTATCCAGCACCTTCGCCACATTCCAGACGATGGCGTCGGCATTCACCGCCGAGCCGTCATGAAATTTTACGCCTTGACGCAGTTTGAAGATCCACCGGCTTTGATTGGCGGGATCAATATGCCATTCACTGGCAAGACCGGGCACCAGACCGCTTGGTTTTTCTCCCTGAGAGAGATCCCATTCAACCAACGCATCATATAAAGGGATCCCGGTAAAGCGGTTGCCTTCAAACCCCTGATCCGGTTGTCCCAGCGTGAGTGGAATATCGGCGGCTGTCATGGCAATACGCAACGTGGATGCCTGTGCCAGAGAACCATAAAGCGTTAACGCGCCAATGGCGCTGGCGAGCATAAATTTACGGGAAGATAGAGTATATTTCAGCATGGTGGTTTCCTGTTAATTGACGCGTTTATCGGCAAGGTCAGCGTAGATTTCTGAATAGGACGGTTCGGCCCGTTTGGTTTAAAAAAGTCAGGCGTGAATTAAACCCTCATGAGACTGAATATAATCATCCCGATCAGGGTGGAATATATTGTTAAATAATCCTGTTTTGTATTTTCATTACGCCTCTCATGCTCTGATTAAATTCATTTTCTTGCCGTTAGTTATCAGCTTGAATAAGGCATAACCATTTGCCGCGGCAAGATTGAATATTTCCCATAATATCCTCTTATATTTTCGTCATTATCATTATAGTGACGGCGTTTTTTACTGTATGAATACAATTTATCATCTGAACAGAGCCAGTTAGGTGTTGTAGATGTGTCAGTTGCCGGCGCACCGCAATATTGCGCCGCTGCCCTGTCATGGAACATGGGCTGAAAACAGCAGAAGTGAAGGCTAATCAGTGGAGGTTAATGAGTGAAGGCACAGGATGCGTCTGCCCCTGTGCCTGAGTGGTAATGAAGCGGAAGGCGATTACACGGATTCTGCTTCGTCGGTGTAGCGTTTGGCTTTGTAGGCCGGATGCATCAGGTTTTGGATAGAGAAAATATCATCCAGTTCCGCTTCCGTCAGCAGGCCGCGCTCCAGTACCACTTCACGCACGCTCTTGCCGGTTTCAGCGCAGATTTTCCCGACGATATCGCCATTATGGTGGCCGATAAATGGGTTCAGATAGGTCACGATACCGATGGAGTTGAAGACATACGCCTCACACACTTCTTTGTTGGCGGTAATGCCATCAACGCATTTTTCCAGCAGGTTGTAACACGCATTAGACAGGATCTGGATGGATTCAAACATCGCCTGTCCAATCACCGGTTCCATCACGTTTAACTGTAGCTGACCGGCTTCTGCCGCCATCGTCACGCAGGTGTCATTACCAATAACCTTGAAGCACACCTGATTGACCACTTCCGGCACCACCGGGTTAACCTTCGCCGGCATAATGGAAGAGCCAGCCTGCAACTCCGGCAGATTGATTTCGTTCAAACCGGCGCGCGGACCGGAAGACAGCAACCGCAGATCATGACAGATTTTCGATAGTTTTACGGCGACACGCTTAAGCGCGCTGTGCACCATCACGTAGGCGCCGCAGTCGGAGGTTGCTTCGATCAGGTCTTCAGCCGGTACGCACGGCAAACCGCTGACTTGCGCCAGAAACTGTACCGCCAGATGCTGATATTCATCCGGGGTGTTCAGGCGCGTCCCGATGGCGGTGGCGCCCAGATTTACTTCCAACAGCAGTTCCGCGGTACGCAGCAGGTTCTTGTTCTCTTCTTTCAGCAGCACGTTGAAGGCGTGAAATTCCTGGCCCAGCGTCATCGGCACCGCATCCTGCAACTGGGTGCGGCCCATTTTCAGGATCGTTTCAAATTCCTGCGCCTTACGCTCAAACCCATTACCCAACTGGGTGATCGCTTCCATCAGCTTCAGTATGGAACTGTACACCGCCAGCCGGAAACCGGTGGGGTAGGCGTCATTGGTGGACTGACATTTATTCAAATGGTCGTTTGGATTGAGGTACTGATATTCGCCTTTCTGATGTCCCATCAATTCCAGACCGATATTCGCCAGCACCTCGTTGGTGTTCATATTAACCGACGTGCCTGCGCCCCCTTGATAGACATCCACAGGAAACTGATCCAGACATTTGCCGTTATTCAGCACTTCATCGCAGGCCTGAATAATGACATCGGCAATGTTGCGCGGAATGGTTTGCAGTTGTCGATTCGCCAGCGCCGCCGCTTTTTTTACCATCACCATGGCGCGGACAAACTCTGGAATATCGCTGATGGTCTGGTTGCTGATATAAAAGTTTTCAATGGCGCGCAGCGTATGGATACCATAATACGCATCAGCGGGAACTTCACGGGTGCCTAACAGATCTTCTTCAATACGGATCGGGGATGACATAAGTCTTATTCCTTTGTTCTGACGATGTACACGAGGTCACGGTTTAATATTGACCTGAAAATTAATTTAAATTTAATGGCCTGCTTAAATGCTTACCCGCTCTGATTATTTCCCGTCAGGGCCGGCGCATCTCCTGTTATTAACGTTATTGCTGACGGTTATTCCCTATCATCTGGATTAATCGATACCAGTTTTTCTATTCCCCGATGCAGGTTTTGCAGTTTGGGCATAAAAACGGTTTCGATGATTTCATGGGTGACGTCACACGCTTCATCAAAGAACGCACTGTACTCGTCACGGTGTCCGACGATATAAAGCGAACGTTTTATGTTCAGTTGTTCCGGCATATGCGTCAGAACCTGTCTGGCATGGATTTCCGATTGCAGGAAACTGATGGGGCTGGTGACCGCCCAGCCGATCCCGGCCGCGACCATAGAGGTTAAGGTATCCGCATTATCAAATTCGAGCATATTGGGAACGCGAATATCTATCCTGCGCAGGTAGCGCTCAATCTGCATGCCAATCTGCGAGTTGCGATTGAACCGCACCAGCGGTAAGGCGGCGGACAATTCACGAATATCTTCGATCGTCTTGATCCGTTTGCGATATTCCGGCGGCGTAATAATAAAATAACCTTCGGAAAACAGGCGGTAACGCACCACGCTGTCGGTATCCATCAAGGGATCGCTGGTGACGATAAGATCCAGTTCCCGCCGCATCAGCGCTTCGCCTTGCTGTGGGCTTAATCCTGTACGGATCAGCAATTGCGATGAACGTTTCAACAAACGTTTGGTGAATACCGAACCACAGGTGATGGCAAAGGAGTCAACCAGACCGATGCGCAGATCAGGTTTTATCCCTTTTCCCGCTTCGAGCACCTGCGCTTTCAGATTGGCGATCTCTTCGGTCAGCACTTCTCCGCGGTTTTTTAAGGCAATGCCATAAGGCGTTAACACAAAAGGACGTCTTGCCCGGTTGACCAGCATGACGCCGAAATCGTCCTCCAAAAGCCTGATCGTTTGCGAAATGGCTGAGGGCGTCAGGCCCAGACGCGTCGCTGCCGCGGTCATGCTACCTGCTTCGGCCATCGTCACAAAGACATGGACGGCATACATATCGATCAATTTATTGGCGGACATTATTCGTTTAACCATGTGAAATTGTTCGTTTAACCATGTGTTGTTGCCTGCGCGACAAAAGGTGGATGCGTAACGCTCCGAGGTTACGGCTATTTTATCTCATATCAGCCGCTGGCAAACGTGGTAACTGATATCAGCTTAATCAGCCGGACGATGAAAAAATATAAGGAATATCACTGATTAATTTTTTCTTATAACCAGCTTTAGCGGATCTGAAGTTAGCGGGGCGACAGAGCGCGTACCTGTCACCGGTTTGTCTGCGTTAAGCGAATCGGCACTGCACTATGATAGAGCGTATGCGCATGTTTTACGCACCGTAAACGTTATTTTTTCCTGCTTCTTACATAAAAACAACATAAATTCAAAATGTTAAAAGTTGGCATAACTTCTGCTTTATCAGCAGCAGTAAGACTTGTATACAAGATTGAATTCATTATCAATGGCTGTCCGGCGATGTGCTTTTATTCGCTGTGACGGCTGAGCGCACCCTCTGGAGGATTAACGATGAAACGCGTCACCCATAAGGCTTTATCCGCTCCTGTCAATCCACAGCGTCGGCGCTTGATCAGACTGTCTGCGCTGGCATTTGGCGCCGTCGTCGCTGGCGACATGCTGGGGCTTTCTCGCGCGCAGGCTGCTGAGGATGACGAAATCCGTATCGGCTACTGGCCGATTGTCGGCGGGTTGCCGCTGTATGTCGCCGTCGAGCGCGGTTTTTTCAAGGAGGCGGGGCTGAACGTGCGGGCGGTCAAGTTCGCCAGTCCGCAGCAAATCGTTGAAGGCATGATCACCAACCGCATTCATGGCTGCGCCAACGGTACGGCGACCGGCGCGCTGGGATTAGGGGCGCAAACCATGCCGGAACTGTTCAAATTTATCTGTACCAATCCATCCAACCATAAATGGGTACTGGACGAGTTTCTGGTGCCGCTGAATAGCCCGGTAAAAAGCATCGCCGAGCTAAAGGGCAAACGCATCGCCACCGGCCCCGGGATCCAGAATGTGACGCTGGCGAAAATCATTCTGGAGAAAAATGGTTTTACCGATACGAAAGTGATTGAACTGCCAGTGGGACAACATGTTCCTTCACTTGCCGCTGGACAGATCGACGGCGTTTATACGCTGGAGCCGACCGGTACGGTCGGGCAGATGAGGAATCTGGCGCGCACGCTGGAAACCGGGGTGATTTCGAAATATGTCCTCGACGATGCCGATGCGCCGTGGTTTGGCGGCGCGGCGGCGCTAACCAGCAGCTTTATCAACGGCAACGCGGATAAAGCCAAACGTTTTATCGATGCCTATGCCCGTGCTGTTGAGTTCATCCAACGCCAGCCGGATGCCGCGCGCGAGAATATCGGCAACTTTACCGGCATTGATAACGCGTTGTTGAAAGCGGTGCCGCTGCCTAATTTTGTTATGTACAACGACATGAACGCTTCGGATATCGGCTTCTTCCAGAAGTACTACGACATTTTTACTGAACGTAAAATTTTCCGTGACCACATTTCCGTCGCGGCGCTGATGTATTCAGCTTAAAAAACCAGGAGACATTATGAGCCGTAAGCTGTTGCCATTTCTTGGCCCTATTCTGTTGTTTCTGCTGTGGCAGCTTGCCGTCAGCGCCAAGTGGCTGAATCCGGTGCTGCTGCCTTCACCGACGGAAACATTAGGTTATTTGTTCCACGCTTTCGGCGAGGCGGACATGCGTGAGGATATCGCCGCGACGCTGTACCGCACGCTGATGGCGTTTGCCTTTGCCGCGGCGATCGGCGTGCCGCTCGGCATTATTCTTGGCAGCAGCGAGACGGTGTATCGCAGCGTGGAGTTTTTGATTGATTTCTTTCGCTCAACGCCATCTTCGGCGCTTATCCCTTTGTTCTTGCTGATTTTCGGTATTACCGATGCGAATAAAATCGCCATTGCCGCCTTCGCCGCCGTATTGGTGATCCTGTTTAACAGCGCTTATGGCGTGATGAACGCCAAGAAAACCCGCGTGATGGCCGCGCAGGTCATGGGCGTATCACGCTGGCATATTTTCAAGGACATCATGCTGATGGAAAGCCTGGCGCAGACATTCGTCGGTCTGCGTACCGGCGTATCGATGGCGCTGGTGATCGTGATTGTCGCGGAAATGTTTATCGGTTCGGAAAATGGCTTGGGCCACCGTATTATCGACGCCCAGCAGATTTTCAATATCAAGGATATGTACGCCTCGATCCTGATCACCGGCGCGTTGGGTTATCTGTTGAATCTGCTTTTTTTACTGGTTGAGAAGAGAATTGTTCACTGGAGCGGCAAAGCATGACGACACCTAGCGTATTACACCCTGACTATCGCGGACCGCAACTGGAGCAGTATCCGCCCGCGGATACGCACGTCACCATTCGCGGGCTGGATAAATCATTCGCCGGCCAGCCGTTATACAGCAATCTCAATTTGGATTTGCCGCGCGGTAAAATTGTTTCGATATTCGGTCCTAACGGCTGCGGAAAATCGACGCTGATGAATATGATCGCCGGGCTGATACCGGTGGATAAAGGTGAAATCCTGTTCGACGGGAAATTGCTGTCGGAAACGACCATCGGTTACGTGTTCCAGAACTACCGCGATGCATTGTTTCCGTGGATGAGCGCCTACGCGAATATCGCCTATCCTTTGATTCGCCGCGGCATGAGTAAAGCGCAGGTGAAGCTGCGGGTGGAAGAACTGATCGCCATGTTCGAAATTCGCTTTGATCTACAACGTTATCCTTACGAGCTATCGGGCGGTCAGCAGCAGACCGTGTGCATCATGCGTGCGCTGGGGCCAAAACCGGAAGTGATGTTTCTTGATGAGCCTTTCTCCGCGCTCGATTTTGAAATGACGCTGTTTATTCGCGATAAATTGCAGGAAGTTCAGCTTGCCACCGGCGTAAGCATGCTGATTGTCTCGCACGATTTGGAGGACGCGGTGTTCCTGGCGGACGAGATCCTGCTGCTTACCCGGCGTCCGACACAGGTTGCTGAAGTGGTTCCCTTTAATCTGCCCAGACCACGCGGCGCCGAGGCGATGAGCGATCCAGAGTTTATCCGCGTTAAAGCCCATACGCTGGCGGTATTCAAGCGGGAAATGGCGTCGTAGCGAGGCTGAGGCGTATCGGTTCGCTGATAAACAAAGAGGGATTGCTGTGTTTAGCAATCCTTCTTTAATGTCTTCAGTTTTGTGAACCATGACATATGTTATTACCGTTTTGAGCTCCAACTGAGAATGGCATGAAAAACGCCAGACCGGAAATTTCACCGTTCTATTTGATCGATAATAAAATAATCCCTGTTCTAACATATTGTATAAAAGTAGTTTACGATGTTGTCTCCCCAGGAAATCAGCCATTAAAATATATAGAGTTAATTTGTGTACCTAATGGAATGCCTTTTTTTGTTTCGCCAAACTACAATCTATCTTTTTCCGGGATCCTGACGCCGGGGAAAGATGAAGTTTATGTGGAAAGAAAGAGAACGAGAATCAAATTAAATCCACTATCATTAATCGCTGATTGGCGTTGTCAGAAAATATACATCAATAATAGCGGATCAGTCAGAGTATCTAAAAGGCGCTAGTCAAAGCGCGATATCTAATGGAGGCTGAATTGATTTTGTCAGCATTTGAAGCGCACCGCATTATTCGTGCGTCACCGCGGGGCGTCTGGCCTGCTGCAACATATGCAGGGTGATTTTTCTGACTTCGGCCTTACTTTCGGCAATGTGCGCGGTTAAAATACGCTGCGCCTCTCCGCTCTGCTGCTGCAAGATCAGTTGCAAAATGCGGGCGTGTTCGCGATAGGTCGCATCAATACGATCTTCGCGTGTGAAATCAAGACGGCGGATGATACGGATCTTTTCGGTCAGTTCGGCGTGAACCCGTTCTATTTCACGGTTTCCAGCCGCCGCAACCAGCCTCATATGAAAGGCTTCATCATAGCGGGATACTGTTTTACCTTCGGCAAGGCGCGGTTCATCAATCCAGAATTGCGTCAGTTCTGCCAACAGCGCGCGGCTGCGCTCCAGGGGCATCTCACACAGGCGGTGCACGGCTTCCCGCTCCAGTACGGTGCGAAAATCGTAGAGTTCTTCGAAGTATTCAAAATCGAACGGTCTTACCTGCCAGCCGCTGCGGAAATAAACTTCAACATAGCCTTCCCGCTCCAGCCAGAACAAGGCCTGACGTACCGGAGTCCGGCTGACGTTCATCCGTTCGGCGACCTCGCTTTCGCTGAACCGATCGCCCGGCATCAGGCGGAAATCAAAGATATCGTTTTTAAGTGATTGATATACCCGCTCCGCCAGCGCTTCAGGCCGGGCTTTGCTTTTGCGTTTGTTCTGAGTACCTTCCGGCATTTTATCGCTCCTGTTCCAGCCCTGGTTTCGCCAGCGGGACATCCCCCGGCGTTGATATACACTGAATTCCATTTTGTATACAAGATGGCTTTCAATAAAGCGAAGTCTGTGCCATTTTTTTAATTTTTTGTTTTAAAAGATTTTTAAATGATCGCTGGCCTGCAAACGCACGTAAAGCGGGCAAGGCTGCGCTATGGCGGAGCAACGTTTTCAGGCCGCATGGCGGCGGCGAACAGACTGGATCATCCTTCCCAACTACGCTAACGTCTTGGCTGCCGTTGGTCACTTAGCTGAGATAACATGCCTAATCATTGTGTTCCCTTGTTTCGTTCGCTGTGTCTGATTGCCTTGTTGGTACTAGCTGGTTGCGCGGACAAAAGCTCGCAACAGCCTGAACCGCGTCCGGCGGATATCCGTGCGCAGTTGCTGAAGCTATTGCCTGCCACCGTCAGCGATCGTCAGGGGTGGGCGACCGATATTGCCGCGGCGTTTACCGCGCAGAACCTTGATCCCAGTAATGAAAATTTGTGCTCGGTTTTGGCGGTAACCGAGCAGGAATCGACGTTTAACGCCGATCCGCAGGTACCGGGATTAGCCAAAATCGCCTGGAAGGAAATTGACCGTCGCGCCGAGCAACTGCATGTTCCGGCTTTTCTGGTGCGCACCGCGCTGTTGATCAAATCCCCCAATGGCAAAAGCTACAGTGAGCGATTGGACAAGGTGCGTAGTGAAAAAGAACTGAGCGCGATCTTTGATGATTTTATTGAGATAGCGCCGATGGGACAAAAACTGTTTGGCCGTCTGAACCCGGTACACACCGGTGGGCCGATGCAGGTGAGCATTGCCTTTGCCGAAGCCAACGCCGAAAGCTATCCGTACCGCGTAGACGGCGCCATTCGCCGCGAAGTGTTCAGCCGTCGGGGTGGCATGTACTTCGGCATTAAACACCTGTTGGACTATCCGGCGAATTATCCGCAGTCGATTTATCGCTTTGCGGATTTTAATGCCGGCTGGTACGCCAGCCGTAATGCCGCGTTTCAACGGGCTGTCAGCCGTCTTAGCGGTATTTCGCTGGCGCTGGATGGCGATTTGATCAATCACGGTTCGGATAAACCCGGCGCGACTGAACTGGCAGTACGTTCGCTGGGCAAACGGCTGGATATGAGCGATAGCGCGATCCGCCGGGCGTTGGAGAAGGGGGATAGTCTGGCGTTCGAAGAAACCGGCTTGTATGAGCGAGTTTATGCCTTAGCCGACAAAGCGGCTGGCGGCGGCGCACCTCGCGCCATTCTGCCGGGGATCACACTGGAAAGCCCGAAAATCACCCGTAAACTGACCACCGCATGGTTCGCAAAACGTGTGGATGATCGCCGTCAGCGCTGCCTGACTCGCGCACAATAACGAGCAACGCCCGATAAAGGGCGTTGCACATTAGGATAATAGCGTCAAACCGGCCACTGGCTGAGTTTGATGCCGCGCTCCTGGGCATTGTCACGGAAATCAGCCAGCACGGAACGAACATCGGGGTCGATGTAGTCCGCATTGTCATGCTCGACAATCACCACGCTGTTGGCTGGGATCTTGTTCAGCAGACTTTGCAGGTGCGGGTTGTGCACAAATGTCAGGTTTTGCTGAAAGCTCAGTACGAAGTGGTCGCTGTAGCGCGTCAACTTCATGGCGTTGCGGTGGCTTTTGTAAATGCTGAACGCCAGTTGAGTGGCGATGCCGATAGCGATACCGGCCAGCATGCCGAAGGCGATAATCCCGATGACGGTGGCGGCAAAGGGAACGAACTGTTGCAGGCCCTGGCGCCACAACAGCAGAAACTGTTGCGGCGAGGCCAGTTTATAACCGGTATAGAGCAGCACGGCCGCCAGACTCGCAAGTGGGATGACGTTCAGCAGATCGGCCATGAACAAACCGGACAACAGCAGTAGGACGCCGTGCAGCAGGATGGAGAATCGGGTGCGCGCCCCGGCATTGACATTGACCGAACTACGCACAATCACCGCGGTGATCGGCAGGCCGCCCAAAAAGCCGCTCAGCATGTTGCCGATGCCTTGTGCGCGCATCTCTTTATCCGGCGACGGCGCCGGGTGCTGCGGACGGATTTTTTTGAGCGCTTCCTGGCTTAGCAAGGTTTCCAGACTGGCCACCAGCGCCAGCGTGACCGCTACGACATACACCGCCGGATTTTTCCATGCCTGCCAGTCTGGGCGCGTCATTTCTCCCATCAACTGCTCGATATTGTCGAACTCCGGCAGCGTGATGCGCGGCAGGTTGCTGACCATCTCGGAGGATAAGCGGTCGCCGTAGACCGTAAACAATCCGCCAAATAAGACGGCGATCAACGGCCCGGGCAACCAACTGATGGCGCTGATCTTCTGCACCGGTTTGGTGGTCCACAGCCATAGAATCGCCAACCCGACCAGACAAACCGTCAGCGCGCCGGCGGAGAAGCCGGAACCGGATGGACTGAACAGCGATTTCAGGTCGTCTTCGCCATCGGAGCCGAGGGCTAAGGGAACTTGCTGGATGATTAACAAAATGCCGATGGCGGAGAGCATGCCTTTGATCACGGTGCCGGGGATCAGGGTAATGAAGCGTCCGGCGCGCAGCATTCCTAATACGCATTGCAGAACGCCCGCGAGCATCACCGCCAGCAGCAATGCCGAAAACGAGCCCAGACTGGCTATCGCGCCGGAGACAATCGTCACCAGACCGGCGGCGGGGCCGCTGACCGCATAGCGTGACGGGCTGAATAGCGTAACGACGATACCGCCGACCACGCCGGTCAGCAGTCCGACAAAGGGCGGGAGTCCGCTGGCTTGCGCAATACCCAGGCTCAGCGGCAGGGCGACAAGGAAAACGACAAGCCCCGCAGGGATGTCATAGCGAAGTGTGCTCAGGTTCATGGGGATTCCTCCTGTTCCTGCGCGTGCCGGTGGATAAGTTCTTTCAGGTGACCGGTGTGCAGATCGTAAACACAGCCAAAAACGTCAAGCTCGACGCCATTGCGCCAGGCTTGCCGCACGGGTTCGCAAGCGATCAAATGAGCGAACTGCGCCAGTACGTTTGCTTCAACCAACTGATTCTGACGCGTGCTTTCGTCAGCCTCGGTATGGGGCGAGGCGGTAATCTGTGATGAGATGGCCTCGCGCAGTTGGGTGATGCGGCGGGAGAGCGGCGAATCCTCGCTGGCGAGCGTCATTTCGGGCAGGTTAACGGCGGCTTGCACGCCGCCGCAGCCGTAGTGACCACACAGCACAATGCGGGAAACATGCAGGTATTCGAGGGCATATTGCAGAACGCTCATGAAATTGTCGTCGTCTGCTACCACCATATTAGCAATATTGCGATGGACGAAGAGTTCACCGGGATCAGAGCCTGTCAACACTTCGGCAGGGACGCGGCTATCGGAACAGCCGATCCACAATGAGTGCGGCTGCTGGCCTTGCGTGTGTTTTCTGAAATAGTGCGGATGACGCTGACGGCGCAGCGTAGCCCAGCTACGATTTTTAGCTAACAGGGGTTTTAATGTCGTCAAATCAAATATCTCGCTTTAGAAAACAGATTGATATTCACCCTCTCAACGAGAAGGGGAGAGGAACCATTATTTTTAAACTTACACATAAGTAAGTTCCGTATTATTAAATTTAGTTCTATGTTTTATGACAAGACCTGTTGATTAAGAAGATTCTTATATTTTGTTGTATTTTTAATATCATTTTTAAATTTAAAAACATATTTAAATCAGTACTTTATGTTTTGTTTGCTTGTTGATAGGAAAAACTTATTGTGAGATTTATTACTTGCGACAGTAATATTTAATATTACATTATTATGACAATCGCGTTTATTTTCATCGAATTAAAGTGGGGAATGGAATTTTATTATTTTCCAGTTTAATTACTTAATTAACGTAACAATTATAATGTTGGTGGTCGGGAGGTAAATATAACCTTGCTAATATAGGGGGAATAAACCGAATCATTATCTTTCAGGCGATATACCCATCATCATTCAAGTTGCAGGGGCGTTGGCGGTACTCACCACTCGCCCCATCCGTGAGCGTTGTTAATATGGCGACGTTATGTCGATGTGATAAACCTATTCTCCATTGCCCGCCGATGGGGGAGGGGCTGTTTCCCCGGCACGGGCGGACGGTGGCTGTGGGTTGTCTATGGCCCGGTTCGCCGCCGGCTTGTCGGTTGTTACTGCGGCGGCGACCCGACGCACGCCTTCGGTCACGCCGCGATCCAGCAGATTCAGCACTTCGGTGGTGGCCTGGGGCGCCACCTGTAGCGCTCCGCGCAGCGCGTGGTAGGCGCTCTCCAGCTTGCGCAGGTGGCTATCCGCGCTGGTCGCGCGCGGAAGCTGGGTTTTGTGTTGGGCCGCGATGTTGAAAGCGGCGTTGGTCAGGCGATCCCCTGGTTCGATTGTTCCTTTACGCGCTTTAATTTCCGCGGAAACAGCCTGATTGCTGTAAATGGATGAGGTATAGGTAATCGGCGAGATCATACCGAGCAAAGCATTCCTGGCGCGTTGTCCGCCGCTGAGCGATGCCGACGAATCCGCTTTAGGCATCAGCCCGCTGATGAACGACCCTTGCACCGCCGACGCCATTTTACTGTAGAAATTGCTGCGCACCTTGTCTTGCGTGATGTCCAGACTTTGCTTGATCTTGTCGCCGATGCTCGTCTGGGGTGTCCGTTGCGGTTCGAAGATGGCGAATTTACGTCCCTGGGGATCGGTGTAGGCCGTATGAAGTTGCACTGCCGCTTTGATCGCGCCTGCCGTACTGGAACCCAGTGCGCCGAATCCTGAGAGAATATGCGGTGTCGTCAGATCCTTGGCGCTGACATCGTCAAGGCTTTGACGCAGCACCTGAATGGCGCCGCGTGGGAGAAAGGCTATCGAATCCCCCAGCGCCAGAACGGTATCGCTGCGTAATTGTTTATTGCTGACGCGCAAACGTTCCTGATCCGCCTGGGTCGTTTCCTCGGTCAGGGTATGTGACGATTTTTTCACCATCTCACCGTACTCGCCAACAGCCGAGCGCAAGGGTTTGGGAACGATGGTATCAGCCTTAACGGGTTTAAGCCCTGGAACGCCCAACGCTTGCAAACCGTCTTCCAGAATGGGTTTCATCAGTCCGCTGATGGCCTCATGCGCAAACCCGGTGACGCTGCCCGCCATGACGGATCGTCCCAACGTACCCTGCGCATCGTTCCGGGGGATCTGGCTGCTCGCGGCGATATTCATCCAGGAACGAACTTCTCCCAGATGCAGGAATGTCTGAACGCCCTGAACGATAGCCGATCCCACGATGATCTTTCCTTTCTCCGTCGCTTCCAGCGGTCTGGACAGGCGCTCCCGAACATCCTCCAGATTGAGGTGAGCCTGCACGGTAGCAAGATGCTTAACCTTGGAATGCCCCTGATAGTCGGTTTGTACGCCTTGCAGGAACGACAGAGTCTGCTTATGTGCGTCCATCTCCGTCTGGATCGTCTTAACACGGTCATCCGAAGGCGCCGTCTCGTTAAGTTCGTGTTCGAGCAGCGTCAGGTTGGCGTTAACCTTGTTCATGCTCGTCTCAAGCGCGTCGGGAACGCTCTTGATCGCCTCGCGCGCCGCTGACGCCAACGCTGTCTGACTGCGGCGGATATCCATGCGATCCGTCTGGCTGAGGTTCGGTTCGCGCAACGCGCTATCGTGCAGGAGATGAGCATGTTCCAGGTAGTCGCCCAACTTGCCCGCATAGTCGGCGAAAACCTGGGCGGTTTCCTGGATATCCGGGGGAGAATGCAGTTCACTGCGTGCCGCAATCTCATTAAGCCGATCGGTAAAAACCGGATCGGCCAGACGCGGCGGCGGCGATATTCCCGGCAGATAAGCCGCCACCTCGTTGAAACGCGAGCCGGGATTGGTTTCCAGCAAACCTCCCAACAGGCGGGGAAGCGCGCCATTGACATGAGACATGTCCGTACTGCCGCGCTCCATCAGATCCAAGCGGTAATCATCAAACAGTTGTTGATGGCGCTCCGGCAATTTTAACGCCTGAGGCTGCGGCGCATTGAAGGACGCTGGACGTTCGCGCTGTCCGCTCAGTAGCGGAGGATTGCTTGATGGGCGCACACTGACCGTTGATGTTGACGCGATATCGGACGCCTTTGGCTGAGTGGGAAGGCCGCTCAAGGCGAGTGTCTGTGGCTGTATATCATTAATACGCATGATCGTGCCTCTCTCAATAGGGTTGCTTGCGCGCCGCGGCGGTTGGGGTTGGCATGCGTGCGGGGCGGGGGGCGTCTGACTCGCGCCATTGGCGCACGAAGGCGGCGCAGGCGGAAAGCGCTGCCAACAGCGTGGGCGCGGAGGCGCGCTTAAGGCCGACTGCGCCCATAAGCAGAATGTTTCCGGTTTTGGGATTGCGAGCCAACACCGCACCGTAGGGCGCGTTGAAAAGGTGAAAATTCATATCCAGCAGCGCGATTGATTGTTGTGCCGAATACTCACCGCGCAATGCGCCTAGATCGGCGTGGATCGCCATGTGGCCGGGTTCTGGCTGTGGGACATAGGGTAGGGAAAAATCGACGCCGTCGATCTCGAAATTGGGGCGTTCGTAAATCACGCCGCTGCGGGGGATCTCTGCGAGGTCGCAGAAACCATCTATTAAGGCCCGATAGATTTCCAAGCTCATCTTTATATTTTCCTGTATTGACCGATAAAAAAGCCGTCTTGCTGAAACATGAAGCAAGACGGCGGGACAAATGGTTTAAGGCATAGACATCGATATTCTCTGTTCAGGGCTCAAAAGGAAGAAAGATCCGTAAGAGTCAGACGTGTGTTTTTTTATTCACTTTTAAGTCGTTGCGGAGGGAAAGTGGTTTCCGATTGAATTGTGAATTTTTTGTGACGTGGTGTTGTCGGGGATGTATATCGGCAAAGGTGTAAAGCGAGCTCGCGCCCGTCAGCATCCGGTTAATGGCGCACTGGCGCGGTAGCGCCAGTGCGGTTCATCCTCTATGTTCGGAGCCGGTTATAACTGATGCATTACCTTATGCTTCAAAGGTGGATAGTTCGTCGCATACCTCACTCAGCGCCTTGATGAAGAGTTCGGCTTCTTCCAGTGACAGAATCAGCGGCGGCTGGATTCGCATAACCCGGTTATTGTTGGCCGTCACAAAGGTCAGAATGTTGTGTTCCTGAGAGAGCTTGGTCATGATGCGTAGCACGAACATGTCCGCCATCGTGGACTCTAGCTCTTTCATGGCGGCTTCCAGATGATCGCGGGCTTTCATGGGCATCATCCGGTAGGTAGCGGCGGCTTTGGCGGGCAGTCTGCTGGTCATTTCCTGGACGAAGGCCTCAATGCCGTCCGATATATCGTTTTGGAATTCAACGGCGAGCATCAGTCCTCGTCCGCGGACTTCTTTAATGAAGTAGTGCTTGCGGGCTAACTCTTCCAGCCCTTGCCGTAAATGAGCCCCGACCAGACGGGCGTTGCCGGCCAGGTCTTCATGTTCCATCACATCCAGCGAGGCCAGCGCCGCCGCCGCCGCAAAATTTCCGCCGCCGAATGTTGAGGTGTGCAAGGAAAAGCGATCGATATTACCGTAGGCGCGTTGCCAGACTTCTTTCGATGAAAGGGTGGCGCCAATGGGTACCAGTCCGCCGGAAAGGGATTTGGACAATACCATGATGTCGGGAGAGACATCCTCCCACTGGCAGGCGAACATCTTACCGGTACGGCCAAGCCCGGTCTGGATTTCGTCGAGGATCCACAGGCATTGATGTTCGGAGCACAGCGCGCGCACCGCAGAAAGGTAACCATCCGGCGGCATGGTGACGCCGCCTTCTCCCTGGATGGGTTCCATGATGAAAGCCATAACGTCTCCCTTGAGCAGCCGCGCTTGCAGAGCGGTCGCGTCACCGAACGGAATTTCCTCGCAGCGGGGCAGCAGCGGTTCATATACCTTGCGATGTTTCTCGCGACCCGTCACCGACAAGGCCCCCAGCGTTTTGCCGTGGTAACCGTTGGCGCAATACAATATTGTTGGTTTATCAATCGTAGGTTTATCGAACGTAGTTTTATTGCTGGCGGCCATCGCCAGCTTTAACGCGGCTTCCACGGCTTCAGTTCCTGAGTTGCTCAGGAACACGCGCTCCAGTCCGCCTGGCGTAAGTTCGGATAGACGCCTGGCCAGAAGACTGGCATGCAACGGCGCGGACAGATATTGCACGAAGGTGGGATACTGTTGCGTGAGGTAGTGTTGTAGTTGGGCGATAACGCGTGGGTGGTTGTGACCGGTATTGAGACAACCGTAGCCCGCCATAAAATCCAGATAGCGGCGGCCATCCAGATCGGTTAGCCAGCATCCTTGCCCGTGGTTGAAAACCCGTTCGACATGATTGAACTCATAGAATTCACGCAAGACGGGGTTGATGTGTTCGCCAAAACAGCGCAGCACTTCCGTGCGAAGGTGTTGGGGATCGTCATCTATGTCCAGGGCTGCTGGCTGTTTGCCGCCGTGGAAACGCCGTAATTGATGGAACTTAGCTTCATTTACCGTTTCGCCCTGGCTTGTTAAGGGACGCGGGAAAAAACCATGATGTTCGGCAATACGTCCAATTTCCAGCACTCGGTCGACTGGCAAATCGCGTCCGATCGAAAAAGGTTCTGCCCGTCCCTCCAGCGCGAGAATAATGGTTTCGGCGAGGCAACCATTGAGGTTGCGCTTCGGATCCAACCCTAACGCCAAAGCGCCGAAGTTTACGGTGTCGTTTGCCGATACCAGTCCGCCATCAATCACCAGAATATCGTCACGCTTTTCCCAGCCTGGCTGCGTATCTTTCGGCAGCGCCGCATCCACGATCACGCTGCCCGGCGCCAGCCGTTGTGGATCAATCACGCCGCCGCTGGACGTCGCGGCCACGAACAGCTTGATTTTGTCGTAGCATGCTTCCACGTTGGCGTGCAGCGTGACTTGTCCGTGAAATTGCTCCGGCAGATAATTCAGCAGAATCGCGGATTGCTGTTTTTCGTCCCGATGCACCAGATGCAATCGGCATCCCTTCGGGGCCAGCAGTCGGGCGACTGCCAGCGCGATTGAACCGGGATAGCCCAGTACGGCAACTTCCGCCTGCTCGGGAGGAATATCAAGAGCGGATAGAACATCCAGCAGATTTATATAGGTAGCATAGGCTGTCAGCGAGTTGCCGGTAGTTACCGGAACCTGGGTGCGTTCGAGCGTCTGTAGGCCGCGGTTGCCGACGATGGATGTAAAGCCCCCAAGCCCAACCAGTTCCGCGCCCTCGCTTTTGAGCGCGTTGACGCCTTCGACCACGCGTTCAGCGATGCGTCGCGGCTGGCTTAGCATCTGTTCAGCCGTCAATGGCATGAATTGTAAAATACCTTCACATTGCGCGCCACAGGCGCTGACGATGCGACTGAATTCGACAAAGGGAACCAAATTGCGCTGACGCCATCGCGCAGGATCGTAGCCGTTGGCCTGTTCCTCAAGCATACGGCCTGTCATATCGACCAGTTTGACCTGATGCAGCAATTCTCTGGATGTTGGGTGGGCAATAAAACCGAATTTCATAGTTATCCCTCTTGAGAAATACGTAGACGGCTCCAGGAGTCTTCTGAGATTAGGCTTAAGCCGTCACCCTCTGAGTTGTGTCCGAGCCAGACATCGAAGAAGTTGACGCGGCCTGGCGTGATTAACGCTTCGCCCAACTGTTTCGGGCAAAATTGGCGGATCGTGCGGCGATGGACGCTTATGTCATCAATAACGCAGTCTTCAGGCTTGGTCTCCCGTCCGACCATGGGGATATGGACTTGTTTATAGCCGTTCGGCAGGTGACGCTTGTCCAGATAGCTCTGGATCATGGAGAGCCCGCCATTGGTCAGGTACAAGACGGTGACGTTGCCGCCGCGAGCCGCCACGCCTTTAGCTGATGACAAGATCAAACGCTGTTCTATGTCCGGCGCGATTGCGCGAGCGCCATCGCCAATAAAGGCCAGCACGTTGCGCTCGTTTTTCAGCGCGATATAGGGTAGCGACATCAGGCCATCCCCCATCAAGGCGCGGCCATACCAACCGGAGAAGCCGGTATCGGTACGCGCGACATTGCGGATGGCTGATAAGCCGCAACGTCCGACATCATAGACGCCGGTATAGCGATAGCCTTGCCGTTGAATCAGATCGGTTAACAGCAGATTTAAATGATGGAAGAAATAATTGGGCGTCATCGGCATCGTTTCGATGAGATCGATTGGCACCGCCTCCTGAATATTCCGCAATTGTTCAAGCAATGTCCGGCGGTGAGACAGCACGATGCTATCGACATCCAGACGCGGCTCTATATAGTCAAGAAAATCTTCCAGCCGAACATCCAGAGCCAGGCTGGTGAATGGCGACATATGCGCCGTGTTGCTGTTGACCTGGGCAACGTTGAAGTTGCGTTTGAGCTTACCTTCCGAATAGGGCGTCGCTGATTGTTCAATTCTGCTTTTGAGAAAGAACAACCAGGGCCGGCTTTCGTCTTGCTGAGGCGGCGTTTCCAGAAACTCATAGATTGCGCGGTTAAAACCGTACATGGAAAGTGTGCCGAGATAGTTTTCCACGGGGGCGCTTTCCCGGTAAGTGGGTACGCTGCCGGGATGAATGATGCTATCGACCAATCCAATGCCCGCTTTCTCTGCCAGTCGCATAACACGGACTTGTTCGTCTGGCGTGAGGCGATCACAGTGCCATAGCATTCGCGTATTATCATGGTTGATGGCCGCTACCGCCTGATCTAGCCGTTCACGCTGAGCCGCGGATAGATCCGCCGTTTTGATGGCGGGTGGCCGTGTTGTGAGCGTGGGCTCATCCAGTTGTGATTCGAGCATGGCTTGCGTAGCCATGATAAAGGTTGGCGCCGGATGCTCATCAATAGCCTGGAAAGCGCCTTCCATTCCAGTGGATATATCATCGGGCGAGTTTATAAAACAATGCCATAAGCCGCGAGCGGCAATCACTGCATGACCGTTGTTATCCGCGTTGACCGTTCCCTGAAATGGATACCAGATAGTTGAGGGGGAATCGGCGCAGACAATCAGGCCTGGCGCGGCAGCGTGTTTAAGGTTTGTCAGGGTGCCGCGCATCTCGTCAATCATGCCTGAGGTCATGGCTATCACATAGGGCCGGTCATATAACTGCCAGCCCGCCAACGCGCTGACGGCAAGAGAATGTTCGTTGTTTCCAGTCAGGCATCGGTGGTCTGAACCTTGCAATAATGTATTCATCGAACTGATGAACCGGGCTATCATGGAACCGGTATAGAAGTGAAAGTCCCACTGATCGCCCCAGCGAGCGGTCATATGACGATGAATTGTCTTCGCTAGCGTCACCGGCTCATCTGTATTCTGATAGACTCGCATGAGCATGCGGTTGTAATAGGCGTGTTCCAGGTGGCCCAGAATCAATCGCAGAAAGTCGGCCCGACGTTGATACGGATTGGGATGCAGTACGCGTACTTGTCTGCTGCTTCCCGACTGACACATCCATTTTCTCAGAAATTCCTCCTGACATAGCAGTATCATTGAATAAGGTGAAAAGCGGGTTTCAGGTTGGTTGCTGATAAACGGTACAAATGGGTCTTCCGCGCCAGGTTCTTCGTATCTGGCGTCTAAGAAGACAAATTGCGGTTGATGACCTGCCGTCAATGCCTCAAGCGCCGCCGAAATTGAGTCGAAACGCAGTAATGACAGGGCGATACCCTTGTATTTATGCTGTGAAATGTACTGATTTGCCTGTTCGATAATCTGTTTATAGAGGATGCTGTCACTTTTTGTGCAATCCTCGTCTGACAACAATTTATCGGTTGGCATGCTGTCGTTGCTGTCCAGCAATGTATTGATATTATTAAGCACTACTTTTAAATCTTGTATTAACCCATCATCCTGGCTGATTAGGCAGACATGGATTGTTTGAAACTCATGCGGCATAAATATTACCTTTCTTCTTTAAGAATCGCGAATAGCGTAAATTTTTCCCAGGCAGTCAACTGCCTGGCATACAACAACTCCTGCCATAAATGCCAATCAACCATAGGCGCCAAAAAGTCGCTTTCCTCGACTCGAATTATTCAGGCTATAACCCTTTAATTAATAAATGGGCTATTCTTATTTTTAGAAAATATTTTCAACACCTTTTACAGATTAAAATAGAAGGTGGTGTTGGGAGTTGGTAGTAACAATTGGGTTAATAGGTTTTAAAAGTCATGATTCTTATTGTGTTGGTAAGTGCGCATGTTTTTTATGATTAATATTAATTGTAGTCAAGATGCTAAAAAGGTAAATATACAATTTTTAATATTTTTATATAATTTCATTTTTTCTTTATTAAATAGAAGGTTATTAATAATGGTTAATGCCAGATTATTCATGCTCGCGTATCAATTGAAAAAAATAATAACGAGGTAAATTAAATTATTAAAATATGTGATTGTTTACAGAGGTTACTCTTTTTAAAAATTTAATTTTCCTGTCATATTAAAAATGGCAGATGCATTGACATCTCTTGAGCACGTTAATCTTAAATAGACAAGTGGCAGAGAGACGCGCTAATGTCCATCCGTCCCGAAAGTCCGGTCTGCTTTTCCCGAAACGCGTTGATGTGATAGGACGTTATAACGTGTTCAGGTATTGGTGTGCCGGGGTCGGCATGATTCAACATAATAATTTTCTGTTTTCTCTGCTCTACATCATGTTTTTATAAACGATAATTATTCTCATCTTGGTGTTGTCTTGTTAATATAACGACCGATTTTAGGCTACCTTTTTTCCACCTCTGTATTTTTTGGGTAAATGGAATATTACTATGTCTACATTTGAGAGCACCTCTGCATTATCGGTGCCAGCGCGCCGAATGAAGAAACCCCATCGTCTCCTTGCCACGCTGTTGCTTTGCTTTTCCCCGTTATTGACGGGTCCGACGCTGGCGCAAACGCCTGCGTCGCTAACGTTCGCCAACTTTCGTGATACGCGCGATCTCAATCCGCATCTCTATTCGGGTGAGATCTGGGCGCAGAATATGTTGTATGAATCGCTGGTGAAAATCACGCCCACCGGTATTCAGCCCTGGCTGGCGGAAAAATGGCAAACCTCCGCCGACGGCAAGGTATACACCTTTACCTTGCGCGAGGGCGTGAAATTCAGCGATGGCGCGCCGTTCAACGCTCTGGCGGCAAAACAGAACATTGATGCGGTGTTGGCTAACCGCGAACGGCATGGCTGGCTGGAAATGGTGCGCATCATTGATAAGGTTGAAGCGCTTGATGAACGCCAACTGCGTTTTACCCTGAAAGAACCCTATTATCCTTTCCTGATTGAGTTGGCGGTTACCCGGCCCATGCGCTTTATTTCGCCGGCGGCGATGAAAGCGGGGGAAACGAAACAAGGGGTGACGGCTTATATCGGCACCGGCCCTTACGTGATGAGTGAACATAAAACCGATGAATATGCGGTATTTACGCTCAATCCATATTATTGGGGCGAGAAACCCAGGCTGGAACGGGTGGTGATGAAGGTGATACCGGATAATCAGACACGCTTGCTGGCATTGCAGAAAGGTGAAATCGAACTGATTTATGGCAAAAACATGATTGACGCCGATTCTTTCGTCCAACTGAGCAAGAACAAGAAATTCGCCACACAGCTTTCCGAGCCGGTATCCACCCGCATGCTGCTGATTAACACCCAGTCGGAAAACCTGAAGGATGTACGCGTGCGGCAGGCGTTGCAGCACGCAGTGAATAAGGTGGACATCGCGGAAGGCATCTTCGGCGGCAGTGAAGTGCCGGCGGATACGCTGCTGGCCAGGAATGTGCCGTACAGCAATATCGATCTGAAACCTTATGCGTATGATCTGGAGCAGTCGGCAAATCTACTGGACGCGGCGGGTTGGGTGCGGCAAGCCGGTCAGACGTGGCGGCAGAAAGACGGTAAACCGCTCTCCATCGCGATTTACTACGACAGCAACACCGCATCGCAGAAAGTGATTGCCGAATACCTGCAAAGCGAATTCGCCGACCTGGGTATTGAACTCAAATTATATGGTGAAGAGGAGCAGGCTTACCGCGATCGTCAGAAAGCAGGCAAATTCGATATCGTGTTTAATATTTCCTGGGGCACGCCTTACGATCCTCAGTCCTTCCTGTCGGGAATGAAATTGCCGGTTTACGGCGACTACGCCGCGCAACAAGGGCTGGCGGAGAAAAAACAGATCGATGACAGCATTGCGCATGCGCTCATCACCACGGATGAACAAAAACGGCAGGAACTCTATCGCTATGTCCTGACCACGCTGCATAACGAAGCGGTTTATATCCCGTTGACGTATGAACGCAACCGGGCGGTGTATGTGAAGAGTCTGAAAGGGGTGGGCTTTAACCCGTCGCAGTTTGAGATCCCGTTTGATCGCATGTACCGCGAGTAACGGATTAACGCGAGTCAGGCGTTTAAGGCGAATGTAATGTAAGCCTCCGCTTTCCCTGATGGCGAGGCGGAGGATGTTGCTGATATATGCGCCGTGTTTCTGTTCGATGTTATTCGTTCCATGCTTTCCGCGTTGCGGAGGGATCTGAGAAATGACAGGTTGTGATGTGAAAAAATATATCTGCCGACGTCTGTTGCTGACCGTGCCGATTCTGTTCGGTATCTCATTCCTCTCTTTTTTGTTGCTGAATCTGGTGCCTGCTGATCCGGCTGAAGTCGCCCTGCGGGTCAATGAAATTATTCCCACCCCGGAGTCAATCGACGCCATGCGTCTGCAACTTGGGCTGGATCGCCCCTTTCTGCTGCGCTATTTCTACTGGTTATTCGATGCCATGCGTCTGGATTTTGGCTACTCGTATGTCAACAATCGACTGGTGCTGGATGAGATTGCCCGCTGTTTGCCCGCGACACTGGCGCTGGCTGGGGTGGCGCTGTTGATGATCCTGGGTATCAGCATCCCGCTGGGCGTATTGAGCGCGGTGTATAAAGACAGCCTGTTTGACCGCCTGATTCGGACGCTGGTTTTTCTGGGGACGGCCATGCCCAGCTACTGGCTTGGCCTGCTGCTGATCTGGTGGCTTGCGCTAGCGTGGGATTGGTTGCCGACCAGCGGCAGCGGTACGTTCGCGCACATCATTTTGCCTGCCATCACGCTGTCGATGGTGTATATCTCCATCTATATCCGATTGATTCGTAATAATATGCTGGAAAATATGCAGCAGTATTACGTCTATTACGCCCGTACTCGCGGGTTGACGGAGAAGAGCATTATTCTGCGCCATGTGCTGAGGAATTCGCTGCATAGCAGCATTACCGCACTGGGCATGAGTATTCCGCAACTGCTGGCCGGGACGGTGATTATCGAAAATATCTTTGCCTGGCCGGGGGTGGGGCGACTGTGTATTTCAGCGATTTTCAGTCGCGACTATCCGGTGATTCAGGCTTATATCCTGATGATGGCGGTGCTGTTTGTGTTCTGCAATCTATTGGTGGATATCATTCAGCGCTGGATGGATCCGGCTTTGCGACAAGAGAGATAATATGTTGTTTTCGCAAAAACTGCTGCGCGATAAAGTCGCATTACTCTGCCTGCTGGTGCTGATTACCGTGGTCGTCATCGGTATTTTCGCGCCGTGGCTGGCGCCCAACGATCCGAACAAGATTAACATCGCCCGTAAATATGCCGACTTCAGCGCTCGCTTCCCGCTGGGCTCTGATCATCTTGGCCGCTGCGTGCTGTCGCGTCTGATGTTCGGCGTGAGAACCACGCTGTTTCTGGCGCTGCTGACCATGGCGGTAACGATTGTGATTGGTTGTCTGTTTGGCTTCCTGTCCGGTTATTTTCGTGGCCGACTGGACGAGATCATGATGCGCTGTTGCGACGTCATGTTGTCCTTCCCCAGCCAGATTATGATCCTGGCGATTGTCGGGATTCTGGGCGTGGGGATCGGGAACGTGATCCTGGCGAATATTCTGGTGAAGTGGGCGTGGTATACCCGTATGATCCGCAGCATTGTCATCAAGCACAGCCAGAAAAATTACATTCTGTTTTCCCGCGCCAGCGGTACGCCGTGGTGGTTTATTTTACGACGCCATTTGCTGCCCAATACGTTGTCCGAGATCGTGGTGCTGGCGACGCTGGATACCGGCTGGGTTATTCTGAATATCTCCGCGCTGTCGTTTCTTGGGCTTGGCGTTCAGGCGCCGACGGCTGAGTGGGGTACCATGTTAAGCGAGGCGCAAAAAGTGATGATGAGCCACCCTGAGCAAATGCTGGCGCCGGGGCTGGCGATCCTGGTGGTGGTGGCCGCTTTTAATTTGCTGGGTGACTGTCTGCGTGATGCGCTGGACCCACGGGAGTCTCATTGATGAGCGATTTACTACGTGTCGAGAATTTGCAGGTTGCGTTGAAAACCGGGGGGCAGACACTGCTGAACGATATCGCCTTTTCTCTGCCTCGTCATGCCTGCCTTGGCGTGGTCGGCGAAAGCGGTAGCGGAAAAAGCCTGACCTGTCGGGCATTGATGGGGCTGTTGGGCGGACAGTTTACCTGTAGCGGGCAAGCCTGGTTGAACGGGACGGATTTGCTGGCGCAATCGCCGGAAGCGATGCGGCGGTTGCGCGGAAAAAGCATCGGCATGATCCTGCAACATCCGATGAATGCGTTTGATCCGCTGCAATCGGTCGGTAGGCAGATGGTGGAAACCTTTGGCGTCCATCTGGCGCTGAACCGGCGCGAAGCGCGCGAACGGGCGTTGGAGATGATGCAACTTGTCCGGCTACGGGACGTGACGGCATTGTTTGATAAATACCCCGCTCAGATCAGCGGCGGCATGTTGCAGCGCGTCATGATCGCCATCGCGCTGGCGCTGGAGCCGCAACTGCTGATTGCCGATGAACCGACGACCGCGCTGGATTCGGTTACCCAGCACGAAATCATGCAGGCGTTCAGCGCCATTCGTGAGCGCCTCGGCACCACCATGATTTTTATTTCTCACGATTTCGGCGTGGTGAATCGTATCGCCGATCGCGTACTGGTGATCCATCAGGGGCGTGCGGTGGAACAGGGTGAGGCACGGCAGGTGCTGCGCCAGCCCCAGCATCCGCATACGCGCTATCTGGTGGCTTCTCGCCAGGCCTTGCAGCGACGTTATCAGGCGCTGGTGGTTGCGCCGGCCAATGAGCGGGAAGTGACATATGACCGCGTTGGTTGACGTCGTTCAGGTGAGCCATGGCTACCGTGCGGAAAACGTCGGTCAGTGGTTGCCCGTTTTGCATGATGTATCGTTCAGTGTGCGCAGCGGCGAATGTCTTGGCATTATCGGCGAGAGCGGCAGCGGCAAAAGTACGCTGGGCCGGATTCTGCTGGGGCTGGAAGCGCCGAAGCGCGGGCAGGTGCGGCTGGCGGGGCAACCGCTCTATACGCCGCGACGTTTCTGGCAACGCCCGCAGGCGCGGCAGGTGCGGGTCAGCGCGGTTTTTCAGGACTATACCTCATCGGCCAATCCCTCGATGAGCGTGCTGAACATTGTTGCGGAACCCTTGCGGGGACGCGGCGTGACGCGGCGTGAGGACGTGCGGCGACAGGTGACGGAATTGCTGGATCTGGTGGGGCTGACGGCGGAATTATGCGAGCGTTTTCCGCACCAGTTGAGCGGCGGGCAAATGCAACGCGTCTGCATCGCCAGAGCCATCGCCTGCCGACCGCAGTTTATCGTGCTGGATGAGGCGGTCAGCGCGCTGGATGTGTCTGTGCAGGTACAAGTGCTGGATCTGCTGGCGGAACTGCGTGAACGGCTGGGACTGACCTATCTGTTTATCAGCCATGATTTAGCGGCTGTCGCCTACCTGTGCCAGCGGGTGATTTTTTTGCAATCGGGCCGCGTGATTGAGCGAGTGGATGAGATGTCCGCGTTGGGAGAGGTGCGGCATCCCTATGCGCAACAGCTTTTGCAGTCGGTGATGACGTTCTGATGCGCGTCGCGCCCGGAGATGGTTAATCAATCCAGATAGAAAACGGGAACAAGCGCCTCGCTGAGCGGACTATTGTCTGGGTTGGCGGGCATCACGTCTGTCATATGCCGCCACCAGCGCTGACAGACCGCCGTTTGCGCGATGGCGTTCCAACGCTCTTCGGATTCAATTTCGACATAAGCAAACAGCAGATTTCGCGCTTTATCCAAAAAAATACTGTAGTGGCGCGCGCCGTGCGCTTTGAGCGCCTCGGCCAGTTCCGGCCAGATCGGATTATGCCGTTGTTCATATTCGGCATGACATTCAGGAAAAACGGACATCACAAAGGCTTTACGCAACATGGCGGCTCTCTCTTGAAGGCGTCACGGACAAACGCCGGTGACGCCGGTTAAACAATGGCGGAAAGACTAAACGCGCAACGCCGCTTTCATCGGCGTGACACCAAAGCGCTCGCCCAAAGCAATCAATGCTTCGGTGGAGATGGTTTGTTTCTTGCCGCCCATCGATCTGACTTTCACCATCACCGTGGCGGATTTCTCAGCGGTATCGATCAGGCCGAAAGTTTCATCCAGCGTCGGGCCGCTGCCGAAAATACCGTGGAACGGCCAGAGCACCAGCGAATGACGCCGCATCTGATCAGCGGTCGCGTTACCGATGGCATCGGTTCCCGGCACCATCCACGGAACGATACCGATGCCATCCGGGAACACCACCAGACATTCGGTGCTGCCTTCCCACAGTTCGCGGGTGAACACGGCAGTATCGAGTTCCAGCACATAGCTGAGCGCGATCAGGTTGGTGGCATGGCAATGCATGATGACCCGATCGCGTCCGTGCGTGACCGCCATGCGTACTTTATGCGACTGAAAATGCGCGGCCAGTTCCGACGTCGGCAGGCCGCCGTTGGTCAGCCCCCAGTACAAGCGATAGCCTGTACCGTCATGATCCACTTGCAGCAGCGCCAGCGAATCCGCCGGCTCCAACTGTACGTTACGAAAAAACTTGCCGGAACCGGTGACGATAAACCAGCATCCCGCCAGTTCAGGCATGGCCTGACTTAATGTTTCATGGCGCGGTTGCGGATAGAAATCGCTTTCATAAGGCGTGACATCCTCTGTCGTCAGGCGCAGGCTGATATTGCCGCCGTTACGCTCGTCCCAACCTTTAAGCCACATATCGCCGGTGGCTTTAATCATGCCTTGTACAAACCAGGAAGAAAGGATCGCTTGCATAGTCTTACCCTTGACGTTGAGTGAGGATGGTTTGTTCATACTGGCGCACATGTTGCAGCCATTCGCTGCCCGGCATGACGTCATGGCGCTGGCAGTAGCGCTCCCAGACGGCTTGCCACGGCAGGGATTTTTGTTCTTCCAGCAGGGCCAGACGAGCGGTGTAGTCACCTTGCCGTTCGTATTGACGCAGCATATTGATGGGTTCCAGCAGCGCGCGCAGCAGTGCTTTCTTCATATTACGGGTGCCGATAACCCAGGCGGCGATACGGTTGATGGAGGCATCAAAGAAATCGAGCCCGATATGCACGCGGCTGAGCAGTTGGTGGCGCACGATTTCATGGGCAATAGCCTGTGTTTCGTCATCCAGCAGGACGACATGATCGCTGTCCCAACGCACCGGGCGGCTGACGTGCAGTAACAGACGCGGAACATACAGAATGGCGCTGGAGATCTTGTCGGAAATCACTTCGGTCGGATGGAAGTGACCGGCATCCAGACACAACGCCGTGCCGCGGCTGGCGGCATAGCCCAGATAGAATTCATTGGAGCCCACGGTAAAGCTCTCCGCCCCCAGCCCGAACAGCTTACTTTCCACCGCATCAATGTGGTGCGACGGATTGAGCGGTTCGGCAATAACTTCATCCAGCGCGCTGAGCAGACGCTGGCGGAACGCCAGACGATCAACGGTCAGATCTTTCATACCGTCCGGTATCCAGATATTCATCACTGACGGCGTACCCAGTTCGCGTCCGAAATAGGCGGAGATACGGCGGCTGGCCTGACAATGTTCAATCCAGAACCGGCGGATTTTTTCGTCCGGGTGCGACAGGGTAAAACCGTCGCTGCTGAGCGGATGAGAGAAGCAGGTGGGATTGAAATCCAGCCCCAGTTGATGGCGTTTGGCCCACTCGACCCAATGGCTGAAATGCCGCGGCTCAATCTGGTTACGGGCGACAGGCTGCTCGGACTCCAAATAAATAGCATGCAGATTCAAGCGTTTCGGCCCTGGGATCAGGGTGAACGCCTGCTCCAGATCGGCGCGTAGCTCATCGGCTGTTCGCGCTTTGCCGGGATAGTTGCCAGTGGCCTGAATACCGCCAGTCAGTGCGCCGCCGCGATCTTCAAAACCGGCGACGTCGTCCCCCTGCCAGCAGTGCATGGAGACCGGAATGCGATCCAACTGTTCCAGCACGGCGTCGACATCAATATTCATGCTGGCGTAACGTTCTTTCGCCAGACGCCAGGCGGTTTCAATCGCATTGTTCATACAGTGGTTTCCTCTTTTTTATCATGACAAAGGGACTTGAATCGGCGCCAGTGGCTGACGAAATCAATATCTGCGCGAGGGGTATAACGGTGGAGCGGGAAATTTTGGGTTAACAGATGACGGAATTCGGTCAGATCGGCGACGGCATTGAGCGCGATCAACTGACAGCCGATATTACCCAACGTGGAGGCCTCCACCGGTCCGGCTAATACCGGCAACTGGCACACATCGGCGCACAACTGATTCAGGAGTGCGTTCTGGCAGCCGCCGCCGACAATATGTAACTGGCGCAACGGGGCTTGCCGCAGTTCGCCCAGTTGCTCAATAACCTGACGGTAAAGCATGGCCAGGCTGTCAAAGATGCAGCGTGCCAGTTCCGCGTCGCTGTGGGGCATCGCCTGCTGATGTTCGGCGCAAAATTCGCGGATTGCGTCACACATGGACGGCGGATTGATGAAACGCTCGTCATTCGGATTGATCAGGCTGCCACACAGCGGCAGACGGGAGGCTTCCTCAATCAGCGCAGACAGATCCTGAATCTGCCGCTCCTGACAGACGCGTTGCAGTAGCCACAGCCCCATGATGTTTTTCAGTACGCGATAGGTGCCGTTAATTCCACCTTCATTGGTGATATTGGTGGCCAGCGCCCGCGCGCTGGTGTATGGCGTGTCGCTTTCAAAGCCGATTAATGACCAGGTGCCGGAACTGAGGTAAGCGCTGTCTTTGTCATGCAGCGGCGTGGCGACAACGGCGCTGGCGGTATCATGCGTCGCCACCGCGCGCACCGGAATTCGCTGGCCGCTGGGCGCGAACCAGACGCCGATGCGGTGACCGGGCTGCACCGGTTGGCTTAGCAAACGTTGGGGAAATCCCAGATAGTTCAGCAGTGCGCTATCCCATGTTTTATCCGCCAGATTGAGCAACTGTGTCGTGCTGGCGTTGGTGTATTCGCAACTGATGGCGCCGGTCAACCGATAGTGGAAATAATCCGGGATCAGCAACAGATGTTCAGCTTGTTGCAGATATTCCGGGTGCTGATCGCACAAAGCCTTGAGTTGGTACAAGGTATTGAAAGGCAGAAATTGAATGCCGGTACGTTGATAAATATTTTCACGCCCCAGATCACCTGTCGCCATAGCCATCAGGCCGTCAGTGCGATGATCGCGATAAGCGTAGGGCAGGCCGACCAGTTCGCCCGCTTTATCCAGCAACACATAGTCTACCCCCCAGCTATCAATCCCGATGCTGTCCGGGTAGATTCCCATGCGATCAATTTGATGTAAACCAGCAAGGATCGCCTGTTCCAGCGCTGACAGATCCCACACATGGTGGCCGTCCTGCGACACCAGATGATGGCTGAAACGATGAATTTCCCTCAGCGCCAGATGCTGTGTGGAGGTCTGTAACGTCGCCAGCATCACCCGACCGCTGGAGGCGCCAAGATCCACCGCCACGATATGCTTCACCGTCATGACCCTTCCTCTTTACCGGTTTGATGTCAGGCAGTGTAAAGATCAGTGACCGCGGTCACCTTCCGGTGAGTGCCATGTCACCGCGGTGACTGGCAAAATCGTCAAGCTGACGGTGAAACAGATCACAGTTGCGCCAGATCATGACGGGTTTTACGGCTGTATACGGCGGGAGGAGGGGAGATAAAAGAGAAAAAGGCCGGTGTGATCCTATCCACACTTCGACGAATTGGTTTCTGGATCTTGAAAAAATGACATCACAATGCCCGTGCGAGCGACGGTATTTAAAGGTCGTGCGATGTGCTTATGGCTACCATGACGCTATTTCCCCGGCGTTGGTACGCACTGGCGATCTTATACCGCTTCGCGAGCGGGTTAAGTGGAGAATCAAAATGACCTTACTTCGTGGTGATGACTTCTTTGCTTCACGGGCGGTGACAGTGGCGGTGGAGCCGCGCACGCCGCAGTCGGCATTTCCCGAACATTCTCACGATTTCTGGGAGATCGTGCTGGTGGAACAGGGCGCTGGCGTCCATGTGTTTAATGAGCAGCCCTATGCGCTGAGCAGCGGGACAGTGTTCTTCGTGCGCGATAACGATCGGCACCTGTTCGAAAATGTGGAGGGCTTATGCCTGACCAACGTGCTCTACCGCTCGCCGCGTGGCTTTCGTTTTCTGTCTGATATCGCCTCTTTTTTGCCTTACGGCCCGCACGGTGAGTGGCAGGGACAATGGCAGGTTAACGCGGCGGGCATGCGGCAGTTAAAACAAAGCCTCGGCAAACTGGCTGATTTGGCGCAGAGCGACACGCCGGAAGCTATCGCCGCCAGCGAAAGCCTGTTTTTACAAATACTGATACTGTTGCGGCAACGCTGTTTCCAGACCGAAAGCAACGGCTGTCAGCGTCAGGGCGTGCAGGCGCTGCTGGGCTGGTTGCAGAACAACTATAGCGAACAGATCAACTGGGGCGCGTTGGCCGAACA
This sequence comes from Brenneria izbisi, assembly GCF_025840185.1. Taxonomy (GTDB): domain Bacteria; phylum Pseudomonadota; class Gammaproteobacteria; order Enterobacterales; family Enterobacteriaceae; genus Brenneria; species Brenneria izbisi. The sequence goes on along the minus strand of NZ_JAMPJU010000013.1, from coordinate 70,313 downwards.
GTTCTCGTTACCGCTGAGAACGCTGCATCGCCAGTTGAAACAACATACCGGTATGACGCCACAACGCTATTTGAATCGGTTAAGATTGCTGGAGGCGCGTCGGCGGTTGCAGCAAAGTGATGATTCGATCACCACCATTGCGCATGCCTGTGGATTCAGCGACAGTAATCACTTCTCAACGCAATTCCGCAAGGCATTTTCTCTGGCCCCTAAATCGTTACGCCATCAGGCGTGTCATGAGGATAGCTGACGGCGGGCAGGTGAGGAATGTTAAAAAACAGACGTGGTTTAAAGCTACAGACTGAAGACTATTTCCTCACCGATAAAAACAACGTGATGGTTGCCGAACGCCATCCGCAGCCGGTATTTCCTCTGCATCATCATGATTTCGATGAATTGGTGATTGTCTGGCGCGGAAATGGTCTGCATTTGTGGAACGATGTGCCTTACCGCATCACGCGTGGCGACATGTTCTACGTCTCGGCCAGTGACCGGCACAGCTACGAATCTGTGCACGATCTGGAACTGGATAATATTATGTATATCCGCGAGCGGTTGACGTTATCGACAGACTGGCAGGCATTATTGCCGGGCGGCGATGAACCGCAGCATGCGCGCTACTGGTGCCTGGGTTCCGCAGGGATGGAAGCCATTCGCGATAAAGTCGACGCGCTGGCGCAGGAGTGCATGAAATCGGATGCGCTGTCGTTGCAATTGAGCGAGGTGTTGCTGTTGCAGATTGTCTTGCTGGCAAGGCGATATCGTCATGCGCCGGACAATCCGCAGTTGGCGGAGGCTCACCAGTTGGATTTGCTGATGAACGCCCTGCGCGCCAGTATCGCGCTTCCTTTCCGCTATGACGTTTTCTGCCGACAGCATGGTTTCAGCGCGCGCGGCCTGCGCACACGTTTTAAAGAACAGACCGGCATGAGCGTCGCGCAATATTTGCGTCAATTGCGCTTGTGCAAAGCGATGGAACTATTGCGCTACAACCAGCAAACCATTGGTGAAATAGCCGCGCAGTGCGGCTTTGACGACAGTAACTATTTCTCCGTGGTCTTCCATCAGGCATTTGGCGTCTCGCCCAGCACCTATCGGCAGCGTTTCCAGCATGTCGATCCGTAAGCTTATCGGGTAGCTTGCGACAGCGGCACTTCCGCATCCGGCGCATGGGTAATGCGGTTGCGTAAGTCGCGGCGGGCAATTTCAACCAGCCAGAAACAGAACATGTGGCCGAAAAGCTCGGAGAAATGCTCGGCAAACGGCTGATCCCACGGCGCCGGTATGGTGCCCAACAACGGCAGCAGGATAATATGGAAGACAACATGCAGAACCAGGCCGTAAAAAGCCCCTTGCCAGAGTTTGATTTTGGGATAAAACTCGGCCACCACGCAGTACAGCACGGCAAAGGTAATGGAAAACCCGAAGTGCATGATAAAGCTCATGATGGGTCTTGGGTTGCCGTTAAACAAATACGTGATGTGGGACATTTCGAAAGACATGCCCAACTGTTGCAGTAACTGTTGCGGCGGATTGGTAAGATCGCGGTCCGGCGTGCGCGGCGGGAACGGAATTTCCCAACCAAATTTCGCCAGGGCGCAAATAATACCGGCAATGACCCCGACTAATATTGCTATCAGGATTTTTTCCTTCGTGGTACGTAACTGCATAATATTTTCTCCTAAATAATCCGTCATCTTTCAGAATCGTCGGTTTGTTGCACCGCATCCGTTATCGGAAATTGATCCGCTTACCGCTGTTCAGGATCTTGAAATCCATTGGATAGAGCACGTTGTCATTGTTGATCAGTGAAATTGTTGTTCAGTAAAATTTAGCATGACGATGCGTAAATAAACCACCTCCCTTAAGTTGAATACCCACCATTGCAGAACGAGTTAACCACATGGCTCTTTTTCGTTGCCGAAAATGCGGTTGTTTATCCGAGAAACTTTAAAATAACCATGTTGGTTTTAAAGGTTTGTTCTATTGTCGCTTTACCGTGTAAATAATTTTATATGATGTAACTATTTGATTGTTAATGGATAAATGAAAGTAATCCTAAAAATCCGTAAAAGTAAGCCTTCATTTTAGACAATGATACACTTATTGAACATTACGATCGATTTTTACCTTTGAAACAACATTAGCATTAATGTGAATAGAGTGGTGCCAGTTGGGGCTTTTATGGTTATCAGATATGACAATATGTGTATTTATGTAATTTCTTTTTTTATCTGGCTAAATAGAATACCAAAATTCAGGTGATTAATAACGAATATAAATAATGTTCATGCTACTAAAATTAAATTGATATATACCTGATAGATCGAAAGTTACAGATGTAAGCGTTTAATTTTAATATTGACAGGCTTTATTACGTTTATTTTACATTCCGCCAAGATTCCGCGCAGCCTGATAATGTTATAGTCGAGAGCGATTTTCCGCCATATCACCTTATTTGGAATCACATGACCTCTTTCAAATACCTGTTTCTGGTATTCAATATTATTTTCCTGACCGCATGCGATGACGAAACAAAAGAACCAGCGGTTGCAGAGCCTACTGAAGTCGGGGTCGTCGTATTAAAGTCATCTCCCGTTACACTCGCCAGCGATTTAACCGGACGGACCACCGCCACGCTGAGTGCCGATGTCCGGCCCCAGGTGGGCGGCATTATTCAAAAACGGCTGTTTACCGAAGGACAGGACGTTAAGGAAGGCCAGATACTTTATCTTATCGATCCGTCAAGTTATCAGGCAGCCTACGATCAAGCGGCGGCGGTCTTAAAAAATGCACAGGCCGTTGTCTCTGCGGCGAAATTAAAAGCGCAACGTTATGCCATCCTGGAAAAAGAGCACGGCGTTTCCAGGGAAGAGTATGACGATGCGCGCGCGACTTATGAACAAAACGTTGCTTCGGTCGCTGAGAAAAAAGCCGCTCTCGAATCCGCCAAAATTAATTTGGCCTGGACCCGCGTCACCGCTCCAATCAGTGGGCGCATCGGGATTTCATCCGTCACGCCCGGCGCCCTGGTGACATCAGAACAGACCACCGCGCTGGCGACAATCCGCTCGCTGGATAGGATGTATGTGGATATGACGCAATCCAGCAGCCAATTGCTCGCCTTACGCAAACAGGCGTTGCAGAAAAATAAAGACAGTATCGATAATGTTACCCTGACGCTTGAAGATGGCAGTATTTATCCACATAAAGGCGCGCTGCAATTATCTGAAGTCGCGGTGGATGAGGCCACCGGTTCGGTAACGCTGCGCGCGGTGTTCCCCAATCCAGAATTTATCCTGTTGCCGGGCATGTTTGTCAGGGCCAGGGTCGTTAACGGTACGCTTAACGATGCTATTTTGGCGCCACAGCAGGGCATCACCCGCGACTCGGCGGGCAATGGCAGTGCGCTTATCGTCAATAAAGATAACAAGGTTGAGCAGCGCTCGGTGACCACATCGCGTGCCATTGGCGATCATTGGTTAGTGACCAAAGGCCTGTCGTCCGGCGATAAATTGATTGTCGAAGGCCGCAGTAAGGTCACCATGGGTGAGAGCGTAAATGCGGTGGTCATCGGCAATAAAATCGAGGGAGCGCAATGATGTTTTCTCGTTTTTTTGTCAGGCGGCCAGTATTTGCCTGGGTTATTGCTATTCTGCTCGTTCTTGCCGGCGCGATGGCCTTGCGGGAGATGGCGATTGGACAATATCCCGATGTCGCCCCACCAACGGTAAAAATAAGCGCCACCTATACCGGCGCGTCGGCGGAAACGCTGGAAAATAGCGTCACTCAGGTGATTGAACAGGAATTAACCGGTCTTGATGGCTTGCTCTATTTCAGTTCAACCAGCAGTTCTGACGGCACGGTTTCGATTAACGTCACCTTCGCTCAAGGCACCGACGCCAATATCGCCCAGGTGCAGGTACAAAACAAAGTTCAGCAGGCCGAAGCCAGATTGCCGGCGGAAGTGACTGCACAGGGCGTGACAGTCGAAAAAAGTCAGACCAGCTTTCTGCTGATTATGGCGCTGTACGACAAATCGGATAAACATTCGGGAACCGATATTGCGGACTGGCTGGTTAGCAATATCCAGGACCCGCTGTCACGGGTGCAAGGGGTCGGCGATGTACAGGTGTTTGGCTCGGAATACGCCATGCGCATCTGGCTGGATCCGGCAAAGCTGGCTTCTTACAGCCTGATGCCTTCCGATATTGAAAGCGCAATTGAAGCGCAGAACACCCAAGTTTCAGCGGGCAAAGTGGGGGCGGCGCCTTCGTCCGATGTCCAACAGTTGACGGCGACCGTCACAACCCTGTCCCGTCTCAAAACGCCCCAGCAATTTCGCGACATCATTGTTAAAAGCGATACCGCCGGCGCGATTGTGCATTTGAGTGATGTGGCGCGCGTTGAGCTTGGCAGCGAGGATTACAGCAACGTAACCCGCTTAAACGGCCATCCGGCCGCGGGTATCGCGGTGATGCTGGCATCCGGGGCGAATGCCCTGGATACGGCGACCAATGTGAAAGCCAAGCTAGCGGAATTCCAGAGCAACATGCCGCAAGGCTATGAAATCGCCTATCCCAAAGACAATACCGCCTTTATCAAAATTTCGGTTACCGAGGTGGTAGAAACATTGTTAATCGCCATCGTGTTGGTGATCGCGGTGATGTATATCTTCTTGCAGAATGTGCGTGCGACCCTGATCCCCGCCCTTGCCGTACCTGTCGTTATGATGGGGACCTTCGCCGTACTGTCGGTATTTGGTTATTCCATCAATACGCTGACGCTGTTCGGCATGGTACTGGCTATCGGGCTTCTGGTGGATGACGCCATTGTCGTGGTGGAGAATGTCGAACGCATAATGCGCGAGGAGAAATTGCCCGCCATTGAAGCCACAGAGAAATCAATGGGCGAGATTTCCGGGGCGCTGGTGGCGATCGCCCTCGTGCTGTCCGCGGTATTTCTTCCGATGGCCTTTTTTGGCGGTTCCACCGGCGTTATCTACCGCCAGTTTTCGGTAACGATTGTTTCCGCGATGATCCTATCGGTGGTGGTGGCCTTGACGTTGACGCCGGCGCTATGCGGCGCGATGCTCAAAACGTCTGACGAACATGAGCGCAGATTTGCCCGATGGTTTAACCGCATTTATGAAAAAACGGAAACAAAATATGGCCGCAAGGTAGCCGGTATCCTCAGGCGTCCGGCGCGGGCGATACTGGTTTATCTGGTTATCGCCGGCATCATGGTCGTATTGCTGATGCGCTTGCCCGGTGGTTTTTTACCTGTGGAAGATCAGGGCGATGTGATGGTGCAATACACCCTGCCCGCCGGGGCGACCATGAACCGAACCAATCAGGTGAGTAAAGTGGTGGAAACCTATTTTCTGGATAACGAAAAAGCCAATACCGAGGTTATTTTCACCGTCTCTGGCTTTAACTTCAGCGGCAGCGCACAGAATGCAGGTATGGCGTTTGTTGCCCTGAAAGACTGGTCGGCGCGCGACGGCAACGACAATACGGCGCAGTCCATCGCCGCTCGCGCCATGAAAAATCTTGCCGTCGTGCGTGATGCGCAAATCTATACCCTGGTCCCGCCGGCCGTAGATGGATTGGGCCAGTCCAACGGTTTCACCTTTGAATTGCAGGCCGCCGGTGCGACCACCCGTGAAGAGTTGAAAGTCTTACGGGATCAGTTGATCAAAGCAGCCTCGGCCTCCACTGAACTGGCGTCGGTTCGCGCCAATGAACTGCCTGAAATGCCGCAACTCAATGTGGATATTGATACCGCCAAAGTGGTTGCCCTGGGATTATCTATCGGTGATGTCACCGCCACGCTCAGCAGCGCCTGGGGCGGTACATACGTCAATGATTTTCTGTCCGGCGGACGGGTTAAAAAAGTCTATCTTCAGGGCGACAGTCAATTCCGCTCCAAACCTGATGACCTGAATAATTGGTTCGTTAAGGGCAGCAACAATGATATGACCCCTTTCTCCGCCTTTGCCACAACCCGCTGGACCGCCGGCGCCGATACGTTGACCCGCTATGGCGGTTCGTCATCCTATGAAATTCAGGGTGAAGGCGCGATCGGCACCAGTTCAAGCGCCGCGCTGGATAAAATGGAAGCGCTGGCGCAGACCCTGCCTGCTGGGGCGACCTATTCCTGGAGCGGATTGTCGCTACAGGAAAGAATGGCTAGCGGGCAGGCAGGTATGCTTTACGGCTTCTCCATACTGGTGGTTTTCCTCTGTCTGGCGGCGCTTTATGAAAGCTGGTCCGTACCGCTTTCGGTGCTGATGGTTATCCCGCTGGGGGTGGTGGGGGCCGTGATCGCGGTGACCTTGCGCGGCCTGGATAACGATGTTTATTTTCAGGTGGCGTTGCTGACGACCATCGGCTTGTCGTCCAAAAACGCCATTTTGATTGTCGAATTCGCCGAGGCCGCGTTGAATCAGGGAAAATCTGTTGGCGTCGCCGCTTTTGCCGCGGCCAGAACGCGGTTGAGGCCGATTCTGATGACTTCATTCGCCTTTATCGCCGGGGTGCTGCCTCTGGCGATGTCCACTGGCGCGGGCGCCAACAGCAGGATAGCGATAGGCACCGGCATCGTGGGCGGAACGGTAACCGCCACCTTCCTGGCTATTTTCTTCGTGCCGTTATTTTTCATCTTAGTAAAAAAAGTTTTTACTAAAGCGGCTGTGGTCGGGAGTAAATCGTAATGCTGAGGAAAATGCTGATTGCCTGCCCGCTATTACTTGCAGGATGTATTTCACTGGAGCCTCATTATGTGCGTCCCACCGCTCCCGTGCCAGCCGTGTGGCCCGGTGGCCAGAGCACACAGCCGCAATTGGAGTTAACAGCGTGGCAGGCTACCATCCATAATGACCGGTTGAAGCAGGTGGTGAGCCGGGCGTTAAAATCGAATCGGGATTTACGTCAGGCCATCGCGGACATTGAAGCGGCGCGGGCTTTGTATGGGGAGAGGAACGCGGCTCTCTATCCTACGCTGGATGCTGAGTTAAGCTCCAGCCGCAGTCGCTCGGTCAGCACCGGGGTATCGGAAGTAAATAGCAGCGCCGAAGCAAACGGCAGCGTCAGTTCTTTTGAACTCGATCTTTTTGGTAAAAACCGCAGTTTGTCCCAGGCAGCCAAAGAGAGTTGGCTGGCCTCAGCCGCGACCGCCAAAAATACCCGCATTACCCTGATTGCGGAGACGACGACGGCCTGGATTACCCTTGCCGCCGATCAAAGCAGTCTGGCGCTGGCAAAAGTCACGATGCAAAGCGCGGCGGATACCGTGAAAGTGACGAAACGACGCCTCGAACTCGGGGCGGATGACGGTACGGCGGTTAACTCGGCAATCACCACCTATCAGCAAGCGCGGGGCGATGTGGCCGCGTATACCACCCTGGTGGCGCAGGATCTCAACGCATTAAATCTGCTGGTCGGCGAATCAGTTCCTGACTTACTGCTGCCCGACACCCTGGAACCGCTGGAAGGCGCCATTACCATCGTGCCGTCCGGCGTCTCGTCCGAGGTATTGCTTCGTCGTCCCGATGTGCAGGCAGCCGAGCATGAGCTTAAAAGTGCCAATGCGGATATCGGCGCGGCGCGGGCCGCTTTTTTCCCCAGCCTGACGCTGACCGCCAGCGCCGGGGTGGGCAGCAGTTCACTGTCCAGCTTATTCAGTCATGGGAGTAATGTGTGGTCATTCGCGCCGAGCCTGACCTTGCCGATTTTCACCGGCGGGGAGAATCTCGCGGCATTACGTTACGCCGAGGCTGAAAAGAAAGGGTATATCGCCGCTTATGAGAAAGCGATTCAGAGCGCGTTTAAGGATGTCGCCAATGCGTTGGCCAGCCGTGCAACTCTGCAAGAACGGCTGGATGCACAGAACGCCTATGTCGCTGCCGCGATGAAAAGCTACCATTTATCTGATTTACGTTACCGCAATGGCGTGGACAGCTATCTGAACATGCTGGTGGCGCAACGGACGCTTTATGCCGCCCAACAGGGTTTAATCACGCTGAAGCAAACTGATTACCAGAACCGTATCACGCTTTGGCAATCTCTGGGCGGAGGCATTTAGGCCAGTCATTATTCATGCCCTCTTCTTTTCGGGGGGCGTTGCCGCGGTTGAATGCGTAGCGACATCGTGACCGCGCGAAAGGACAACATCAGCGACGGTGGCGAGACACGTTGGAGCCGCTCGCTTGCCTAATACCTGTTTTTTATTTCGCCAGGAGATGAAATGAAATTATCAATCCGCACTAACTATATAATAAATCTTGGTTTACTTGCCGCTTTCGGCCCTTTGTGCACCGATCTTTATCTGCCGGCGTTACCGCACTTATCCACGGAACTTAATATATCGACCTCCACGGCTCAGTTAACGCTTACCGCCAGTCTTTTCGGACTGGGGATCGGTCAACTTCTTTTCGGACCGATCAGCGATCAGGTCGGGAGAAGGCGGCCATTATTACTATCGCTGGCGTTATTTATCATCGCCTCCGTATGGTGCATGTTCGCGCCAACGGCGATGCAACTTATTCTGGCCCGTTTTCTTCAAGGCGTAGCGGGCGCCGGCGGCGCCGTGCTCTCCCGTTCCATTGCACGGGATCTCTACAACGGTCATGAGCTCACCACATTCTTCGCCATGTTGATGATGGTCAATGGATTGGCGCCTATTATCGCCCCGGTACTCGGTAGCGTGCTGCTGTCCGTCATGGACTGGCGTGGCTTGTTTGCGGTGCTTACCGCGGTCGGCGTAATTTTACTGGTTATGACCAGGCTCAATATCCGTGAAAGTCTGCCGCAGGGAAAGCGCAATCCCGGCAGTTTCGGCGCAATGTTCGGCTCTATCGGTTCGGTGATCCGGCATAAAGTCTTTATCGGGTTCTGTCTTACACAGGCGCTCATGCTGGCGGGGCTGTTTGCTTATATCGGCGCCTCGCCGTTTGTTTTACAGCGCATCTATAATATGTCGCCTCTTGGCTTCAGTCTTTGTTTTGCCATCAATGGTATCGGGCTGATCATCGCCGCGCAGTTGGCCGCGCTATTAAGTAAAAAATACGGCGAGTTCACGCTACTTAAGGGCGCATTGATATTCGCCGGCATGATCAGCAGCGCATTGTTGCTGGCGGGGATCATCGGCGCGCCTTTGCCCGTTTTCCTGGTTATCCTGTTTTTCGCCATCGCCTGCAACAGCGCCATCTGTACCGCGGCGTCCTCGCTGGCCATGCAAACCCAGAACAGCAATGCCGGCGGCAGCGCATCGGCGGTGTTAGGCGTCACTATGTTCACATTCGGCGGCATCAGCGTACCGCTTTCCGGCATCGGCGGAACCTCGGTCTTTACCATGACGCTCACCCTCTGGGCGGCGTATATGCTTGCGATTCTTGCTTTCTTTTTTATCGCCGGCAAAAAGCAGCCTGAAGGCCGGTGAAATTGTATGACTATCATTAAGCTTTCCGGCTTCCACTTTGGCGTTAAGGGTTACATGACGTTATTTTTTGAGAGAAATCTGCCGCGGTGTACTGAGATTTGATTCACACTGTCTTAAGCTTTTCGCTATGATGCCTACGATTTCCCTAACCTGCATAATGAGAATCATGGAACGTTTTATTGAAAATTTGATGTATACGTCGCGTTGGTTGCTGGCTCCCATTTATCTGGGGTTGTCGCTTGGCTTACTGGCGCTGATGCTTAAATTTTTCCAGGAGGTCTACCACGTACTGCCCCAGGTCTTCGTCATGGCCGAATCCGATTTGGTGCTGACGCTGTTGTCGCTGATCGATATGACGCTGGTGGGCGGGTTGCTGGTGATGGTGATGCTTTCTGGTTATGAGAACTTTGTATCGGCTCTGGATATCTCCAATAACAGGGAGAAGCTGAACTGGCTGGGCAAGATGGACTCCGGTTCGCTGAAGAATAAAGTGGCCGCATCGATTGTGGCGATCTCTTCCATCCATTTGCTGCGTGTTTTTATGGATGCGCGCAACATCCCGGACAACAAGCTGATGTGGTACGTGATTATCCATTTGACGTTCGTGTTGTCTGCGTTTGTCATGGGCTATCTGGATAAGGTTTCCCGCTACGAGAAAAGCAAGTCTGTCTGAGTTTGTCCACAGTAATGAAACCGTAGTAATGAAATCGCAGTAATAACACGCAAAGCCATGTCCGATTGAACGTGGCTTTGTACTTTTCAGCGGGGCGCACGGCGTAATGCAGCGACATGAACTATGCTTATCATTTGCTGTTGACTGTTGCTAATGGCATAACTCGTTGATTCTTAATTTAAAGGAGGAAACGCATGTCGCAAACCGAACAGTACAATCGCCGTATCGTGCTGGCGCAACGCCCACATGGTGCTCCCACGCCAGCCAATTTCCGGCTGGAACAGCAAGCCATTCCTGAGGTTAATCAGGGTGAAGTGCTGCTGCGCTCGGTTTTTCTTTCTCTTGATCCTTACATGCGTGGCCGTATGAGCGATGCGCCGTCTTACGCCAAACCCGTTGAGTTGGGCGAGACGATGGTCGGTACGACCGTCAGTCGGGTAGCGAATTCAAAACATCCCGATTATCAGGTGGGAGATTGGGTCGTGGCGCCCGGCGGCTGGCAGGATTACATCGTTTCCAATGGCGAAGGCATAAAAAATCTGGGGCAATCGCCGTCTAATCCATCCTACGCGCTGGGGATTTTGGGGATGCCTGGGTTTACCGCCTACATGGGACTGATGGACATCGGACAGCCCAAAGCCGGTGAAACCCTGGTTGTGGCGGCGGCCTCGGGGCCGGTGGGCGCGACAGTCGGGCAGATTGGTAAACTGAAGGGGTGTCACGTTGTGGGCGTCGCCGGCGGTGCGGAGAAATGTCGTCATGCGGTTGAGGTGCTGGGGTTTGATGTGTGCCTCGATCACCACGCGGCGGATTTTGCCGAACAGCTACAACAAGCCTGCCCGCAAGGGATCGATATCTATTTTGAGAATGTCGGCGGCAAGGTATTCGATGCGGTATTACCGCTGTTGAATACCTGCGCGCGTATTCCGCTTTGTGGGTTGGTCGCCGGTTATAATGCGACAGACTTGCCTGACGGCCCCGATCGTCTGCCGTTGCTGACCGCGACCCTGTTGAAGAAACGTATTCGGATGCAGGGATTCATTATTTTTGATGACTACGGCCATCGTTTTGACGAATTCTGGCAAGTCGTTTCCCAGTGGGTGGCGGAAGGCAAGATCAAATACCGGGAACATCTGGTCGATGGTTTGGAAAACGCGCCGGAAGCGTTTATCGGCCTGTTGCAAGGACGCAATTTCGGCAAACTGGTGGTAAGAGTCGGGCCGGATTCATAACGTGCCGCACTCGCCGCATCTGCGGCGAGTCAAGGCGTCGGATTATTTACCCTCATTCAACCAGGCTGGCAAATCATGTAACCCCATAGCCTGACGCACCAACGTCGGTTTAACGCCGGGCAGTTTGTCAGCCAGTACCAGCCCCACGTCGCGCAGCAGCTTTTTCGCCGGGTTTTCGCCAGCGAACAGATCGCGGAAGCCCTGCATACTGGCGAGCATGACGGCGGCGCTGTGTTTACGTTTGCGTTCATAGCGCCTGAGATACAGATGCTGACCGATATCTTTGCCCTGTGTTTGCAGGCGCTTTAATTCCGCAATCAAGTCCGCCACATCCATAAAGCCGAGATTTACCCCCTGGCCCGCCAGAGGATGAATGGTGTGCGCCGCATCGCCGACCAGCACCAGACGATGCGCCGCGAAACTGCGGGCGTAACGCGCCATTAATGGGAACGTGTGTCGTTCACTTTCAAGTTTGCATAATCCCAGCCGCATATCGAAGGCCATCGACACTTGCTGATTAAACTCGTCTTCGGATAGGGTTTGCATAACCTGGGCTTGTTGCGGCGCGAGTGACCAGACAATCGAACAGAGATGCGGATCGTTAAGCGGCAAAAACGCCAGAATACCATCGCCATGAAACACCTGACGCGCCACGGCGTGGTGCGGGGCGGCGGTACGGATATTGGCGACCAGCGCGTGGTGACCGTAATCCCAGAAGGTCAGCGGAATATCCGCATGCTGACGCAGCCAGGAGTGCGCGCCGTCGGCGCCGACCACCAGACGCGCGGTCAGCATGCTGTCACCCTGCAAGGTGATAAAGGCTTCGTTTTCGCCCCAGGCGACCTGTTTTAGCACTGCGGGCGTCAGCAGCGTGATGTCGCTGGACTGGTCAGCCTTGCGCCACAGCGCCTGCTGAATGATAGGATTTTCGATAATATGGCCGAGGCGTGAAAAGCCAAACTCTTCGCCGCTGAAATGGATTTTGCCGAAGCTGTCTTTATCCCAGACTTCCATCGCGTTATAAGGGCTGGCGCGCTGTGCGACGAGGCTGTCCCACACGCCCAGATGACGCAGCAGACTCTCACTGGCGGCGTTGATGGCGGAAACGCGCAAGGCGCGCCCATGTTCAGGCGCATGCGCGTCAAGCGGCTGTTTTTCGAGAACGGCAATGCGCAGGCCGCTGCCTTGCAAACCGCAGGCGAGCGCCAGACCAACCATGCCGCCCCCGGCAATAACCACGTCGAATGATTGCATAAACTTTTCCTGTTATGTTCCGCCGAAAATCGTGATTAACGCTCAACCCAGCCAAGCGTGCGGCGGGCAAGCGCATCGCGCATCAACGGCAGATTATTCATGGCCATCAGCCCCAGATTACGGCCAATTTCCAGCGCGGTATAGCGGTTGGCGAAAAGTCTGACCAGCCCGTCGGTTATCGCCACTGTTGTTTGCTGATCCGATTGGCGTCGTTGCTGGTAGCGGCTAAGCACGCGGTAGCAGCCCGGATCCTGATGATGCCGCATGGCGTCCACCACCGTTTCCGCCAGCGACATAACATCCCGTAAACCCAGATTAAAGCCTTGTCCGGCGATCGGGTGCAGCGTCTGAGCCGCGTTGCCCACCAATGCCAGCCGGTGGCTGATGTGCTGACTGGCCGTGAGTAATCGTAACGGATAGCTGCGGCGCTCGCCGATGTGGACGAACGCCCCCAAACGCCAGCCAAACGCTCGCTGCAACTGCTGACGGAATTCATCTTCATGCCAGCTATCAACCTGCGCCTGCTGGTTGTTGGCATGGCACCACACCAGTGAACTGCGGCCTTTGCTCATGGGCAACATCGCCAGCGGACCCTGTGGCGTAAAACGCTCGAACGCGCGCCCCTGATGGGGTTCGCTGGTCGTCACGTTGGCGATAACGGCGATTTGCTCATAGTCTTGCTGCTGCCACTGGATACCGCATGATGCCGCCAGCATCGAATTGGTGCCGTCGGCCGCCACCATGAGTCGCCCGGTCAGCACCGTCCCGTTATCCAGCGTCAGCATGGCCTTGTCTGACGTGCGGGCCACGTCCACCACTTGCGCTGGACAATGCAGACGCACGCCGGGCGCCTGCTGCAACAGAGAGAACAGTCGTTGACCCGCTTCGTGCAGTTCGACGACATGGCCCAGCGCCGGCACGCGATAGTCCGCGGCGTTCAGATTAACAAAGCAGGCGTGGCCGCGATCGCTGACGTGAATGTCGGTTATCGCGGTGGCGCAGCCCGCCAGCCTCTGCCAGATGCCGATGGTTTCAAGTTGTTCGCTGGTGCCTTCCGCCAGAGCAATCGCTCTGCCGTCAAAGCCCGGATGCTGACGTTCGAGCGGTGATATCGCCTCAATGAGATCCACGGGGACTTTCCCTTGTGAGAGCGTGGATATCGCCAGCGCCAACGTCGCGCCCGCCATTCCACCACCAACAATCATTACCGTCATGTTGTCATCCTGAAATCGATTGCTGAGCGGAATGCCGTTGCGCCATCAGCGCTTCGATTTCATCGGCATCTTTCACCACGCCGGACGTCAGGTTTTCGTTGCCGGTTGCGGTGATCAGAATGTCATCTTCAATACGAATCCCAATGCCCCGATATTGCTGAGGCACGTTGGCATCCGGCGCGATATACAGACCGGGTTCAACCGTCAGCACCATGCCGGGTTCGAGCGGACGACCACGATCGGTGGAACCATAATCGCCGACATCGTGTACATCCAGCCCCAGCCAGTGGCTGAGCCCATGCATGAAGAACTGACGGTGCGCCTGTTCGGTGATCAACGCGTCCACCTCGCCTTTCAGGATGCCCAACTGAACCAGGCCGCTCACCATGATACGCACCACTTCGTCAGTGACGTCGCGGATGCTGATACCGGGCGCGAATATCTCCAGCGCCTTGCGTTGCGAGCGCAGCACGATGTCGTAGATGGCTCGTTGCGGCGCGGTAAATTTGCCATTGACCGGGAACGTGCGGGTAATATCGCCCGCGTAGCCGCGGTATTCGCATCCGGCGTCGATCAACACTAAATCGCCATCACGCATTTGAGATTCATTTTCGGTGTAATGCAGAATGCAGGCGTTATCGCCGCTGCCGACAATGGTGTTGTAAGAGGGATAACGCGCGCCGTGACGGGTGAACTCGTGATGAATTTCCCCTTCAAGCTGGTATTCAAACATTCCGGGACGACAAGTCTGCATGGCGCGCATGTGGGCCAGCGCGGTGATTTCCCCTGCGCGCCGCATCACGTCAATTTCCGCCTGTGATTTGAACAATCGCATTTCATGGACCCACGGACGCCAGTCGGTGACGGTCGGCGGGGCGATAAAACCTTTGCGGGCGCCGTTACGCAACGTTTCCAGCGCGGAAAACAGCAGCTTGTCGGCGTAATCGTATTGCCCCTGCGCGTGATAAATGACGTCCAGACCGTTGAGCAACAAATGTAGCTGGTCGCCGATTTCATTAAATGGCAGCGCCCGATCGACGCCCAGTTTGGCGGGCGCGGCTTGTTGGCCCAGGCGACGACCAAACCAGATTTCCGCCGTCAGATCGCGCACACGGTTGAATAGCACGCTATGGTGATGTTTTTCATCGCTTTTAACCAGCAACAGCACCGCTTCCGGTTCATTGAATCCGGTGAAATACCAGAAATCGCTGTTCTGACGATAGGGATAATCACTGTCGGCATTACGCGCTGTTTCAGGCGCGGCAAACATGATCGCGGCACTGGCTGGCGCCATTTTCTCCAGCAGCGTCTGCCGACGACGAAGGAATTCTTGTGGATTCATCACCTGCTCCTGAAAATATTCCGTGCTGTGGGACAAACCGTTGCTGCGGCTGGCGAAAAATCAATGCAGCGTTGGTTTTTTCTGCTCAGGCGCCACAACCGGTTGGCTGGTAAATTCGTTATGACACAAAATGGCCGAGACTCGAACATATTCAATCACTTCTTCCAGTGACTGCGCCAGTTCTTCCTGATCTTCATCTTCGTCGTAACCTAACTGGGCGATGTTGCGTAAATCATCAATGGCTTCTTTCAATTCGCCTTCGGCTTTGTTCAGGCGCGGTTGAGCCACGCCCAGGCCCAGCAAAAAATGGTTTACCCAGTCGGCCAGCGCATCTATCCGGTCAAATACCGTGACGGGTTCGTTGTTATCGTCAGGCAGGAAAAGCTGAAACATGAAACCTTCGTCTTCCAGCATTTCACGCGTAACCTGATACAGATGCTGGATTGGCTGGGCCAGCGTTTGCGGGAAGGCCATGCCTTCGTTGGTCAATTCAAACACCAGGGTTCGCCAACTGTCGTCATGGTTGCCGCCGCACAGCAGACCGCTAATCAGACCATGCATTTCTGCGGCGGTGAGGGCGATTTGCTGCTGGTGAAGCAATTGGTCAAGGGCTTCATAGCCTGGAAACGTATTCTCTATAGACATGCGGATTCGTCATCGTTGGCAGGATTAGTTCGTGTTATGCTACCACCAAGCCCGGTAGGGATACCAGAAAGGGCTTGTATCTTATAGTGGGGATATATATAGTGACGCCCGCTTTAACTGGCCCGATGCCGGGCAGCGCAGGATTAACTTCTCTGCGGGCGCGAAAACGAAATAAGGCAGGAAGGTGGCATGTCTGCACAACCGGTAGATATTCAGGTTTTTGGCCGTTCGTTAAGAGTCAACTGTCCGCCAGAACAACAGGATGCGTTGAATCAGGCTGCGGAGGATCTTAACCAGCGGTTGCAAGATCTTAAAGTTCGCACTAGAGTCACAAACACCGAGCAACTGGTGTTTATCGCCGCGTTGAACGTGTGCCATGAACTGGCGCAGGAACGGGGTAAAACCCGTGATTATGCGGCGAACATGGAGCAGCGTATCCGTATGCTGCAACAGACCATCGAACAGGCGCTGTTGGAGCAGGGACGGATTACCGAACGTCAGGGACCGCAGTTTGAATAACATCGAAATTTGACAAAAGTACGGTGTTTTTACGCGATAAGACGTGATAAGGTCTTTGTGAGTTACGAATAAAATTTCTCTGAGATGTTTGTCAGCGGGTCAGTCCCCTGAGCCGATATTTCAAACCAACAGAATGTAATGCTCCGTGGTTGGTGAGCATGCTCGGTTCGCCCGAGAAGCCTTAAGACTGCGACGTTATGTTCACCTTGAACCAAGGGTTCAAGGGTTACAGCCTGCGGCGGCATCTCGGAGATTCCCTTTGTTTCACGCGTGATCATTACGGCTACGGCCTCCATTTTCGTATGCATCCCACTCCGTCATCCGCCTCATCCCTCTCTTGCGCTCAACGTCGTCAGCAAATCCGTCAGGATGTGCGGCAGCGCCGTCGTCAACTCACGCCCGATCAGCAGGCCCTCTGCGCGGAACAGGCGATGGATCAGGTCTGTCGTCACCCGAAAATAACGCAGGCCGACAATATCGCGGCGTTTCTCTCATTCGATGGCGAACTGGATACACAGCCGCTGATCCAACAGCTATGGCGGCAGGGTAAACGGGTTTATCTGCCGGTATTACATCCGTTCAGCGCCGGGAATTTGCTGTTCCTGCGTTATACGCCGGATACCGAACTGGTTTTGAATCGTCTGAAAATTCTGGAACCGCAACTGGATGTGCGGCAGGTTCTGCCGCTGCCCCAGTTGGATGTATTGCTGACGCCGCTGGTGGCGTTTGACAGGCAGGGACAACGATTAGGCATGGGCGGCGGTTTCTATGATCGCACGTTGCAGAATTGGTCGCGGCAGGGGCCTTACCCGATCGGCCTGGCCCATGATTGTCAGTTGGTTGACTGTTTACCCACCGAACATTGGGATATCCCGCTGCCGGAGATTATTACGCCGTCACGTTGTTGGCGCTGGTGATGTGATTTGTTAAACCCGCACTGGAAGCGCAATGACAGAAAATCCTCGTAGCTCCCGTTTTACGACTCTGAACATGATAATCGCCGCATCCCTGGTGGGGCTGGTTACTGGCTATACATTGCCGTTGATCAGCCTGAAGCTTGCACAGCAAGGACACAGTACCGCGACGCTCGGTATTCTGGCGGCGCTGCCCGCCGCCGGAATGATGTTATCCTCTTTTATTACGCCATTGCTCAGCCGTCGCCTGCACGCCGGATACCTTTTATCGAGTAGTCTTATTATCCTTGCGGCGTCAACCGTTGCCTCCTATCTGCTCTCGCATCCTCTGTTACTCATTTTACCCCGTTTGCTGACGGGACTGGCGTCGGGGCTCCTTGTGGTACTGGGGGAAAGCTGGATTACCAGCCGCGCTTCAGACAAGCACAAGGCGACGTTGACTGGGGTCTATACCTCAGTTTTCACCGGGTGTCAGTTGCTGGGGCCATTGCTTATTGCCGCCGGGGAGAATATTCAAATATATGCCTTGTGGTTGATTTGCGGCGTATCTGGCGTTTGTGCGCTAATGCTGAAAAATTGTGCCGATATGATTCGGGCAGAGGAAAGATCGTCTGCCTCTTACCGGAGTCTTATACCATTTCTACCTGCGATTGCCTCTGGCGTATTCTGTTTTGCGTTCTTTGATGCCAGCATGCTCTCCCTCTTCCCGCTCTATGGCGTGGAGCAAGGTCTGGACGAAAAATCTGCGATATTATTGGTAACGCTCATCTTTCTGGGGGATGCCTTATTCCAGACGCCGATTGGCTGGCTGGCGGACAAATGCGGCATCATAAAAACCCATATCGGCTGTGGCGTTATTTTCTGTATTATGCTGTTGTTAATAACATTTTCATTTTCCTCCCCAGCGCTTCTGGCTTCAATCTGTATCATCCTTGGCGCGGCGGCTGGAGGCCTTTACACACTTTCCCTGGTTCGGGCTGGTCAGATATTTGTCGGTCAGCGACTAATTGTGATGAATTCATTGCTGGGGCTGTTTTGGTCTGCCGGCAGTATCGTCGGCCCGCTCCTCTCCGGGGCGGTCATTACCTTTTTCGGTTACGATGGGCTGATCGCGATATTGCTTTTTATGGGGGTTTTGTTCGTCAGCATGCAGTGCATGTTAAGAAACGCGTGTTTAGCGCGTTCGTTGGGCGAATAGCTAGCCCCAATATGTTGTTCTTGCTGAAGATGGAACCGGGGCTTTTTTAGGCGCGTCGTTGAATCAGCCAGCGTTCATGCCGGTTGAGTTATGCTGGCGGGCAAACAGGCTGACTATGATTGAACAGTGCACTTTATCTGCTATGCCCCAGCATTTGCTGCACCAGTTCCACACAGCGCAGAAAACGCGAGTCATAGTCTGATTCTTCAACGTGGATGTAGCGAATATTGTTCTCTACCAGCATGCTTTTCAGCAGATTTTGAAATTCCTGCCGGGCGGACGAACTGCCCAGGCTGCGTAGTCCATCAGCCACCCACGGCGTGTTGTTTTCCAGCAGAATCACCAGATCGAAGCGATATTCGTCAATCAGCGCCTGAACGAACGGATGCTCACGCCCCTCATACTTTTTGCAGAATGCCTGTGTCGTCACGAAGTCGGTATCAATAAAAGCCACTTTGTTGGCGTATTTGACGGCAAAATCGATGTATTGCGCCTGACCGAGCGCGATTTTGTCGTAGTCGGAGTATTGCAGCGCCATTTCATCGCCGCCCAGATGGGAGAACACGTAGTCGCGGCCATATTCCCAGGCGCTGGTGGTGTTGAAGATGTTGGCCAGTTTGTTCACCAGCGTGGATTTTCCGCTGGATTCGCCGCCCAAAATAGCGACCGTGCGCACAAAGAACGGTTTGACTTCGGTGGGGATATATTCCCAGTAGCGGAAAGGATCGTGGCGGATTTGCGATCCGCTGATGCTCATAAAGGAGCGCTGGGGATCGATCAGGACCGTTTCGATCCCCAGTTGTTCACGGTATTGCGGCGCATCCTGTTCTTCGCTGGTATAGACGAAATTGGGTTCAATATTTTTTCCCCGCATAAAAGCCTGAATGCCCTGGCTCCAGATGTCCCAGCCGTGCGGATACGGCTCCATCCCTTGTTCATTAAAGGCATGAATACGGATATTTTTCTGATATTTAAAGGTTTGTAACAGCCAGCGCAGACGATCGCTGACAGTGGGCTGTTGCGACATGGAGCTATTTTCAAACAGCAGGCGGTCACGCGGTTCGTCATAACCCAGAATGACGTGCAGTTCGTCCACCTGACTGCACGCCCGTTGGATCAGATAGATGTGGCCGGTATGCAGGGGGTAAAACTTGCCGAAGACGACGCCAATCTTTTTTTCATGCCGGGGAAATTCCAGACCGAGAAAACGGTGCAGCGCTTCCAGTTTCTGAGCGCTGGGGCTTTTGATCTTGGCATTGAGCAACTGGCTGAGATAGCCTTTGGTCATATCCGTCGCATCGGCGACTTGCTGTAAAGTACACCCCTTTTGCCGAATGGCGGATTTTAAATACTCAAATGGGGACATAGACCGATACTCCTGTTTAGCGTACTAAACAAGATACCACAGGGCAGCGGATGAATCGCTGTTTTATGGGAGGTCGGAGCTCCGCGACGTTAAAAATCGTTGAGAATATCCAATGCGTCAGCCAGCTTTTTAACGCCGAAAACCTGCATATTGGCCGGCGGTTTTTTCGGCATATTGGCGTGGGGAACAATCGCGCGTTTGAAACCGTGCTTAGCCGCTTCCGCAATGCGTTCCTGACCGCTGGGCACCGGGCGGATTTCACCCGCCAGCCCGACCTCGCCAAATACCACCAGATCCTGCGGCAGCGGACGGTCGCGCAGGCTGGAAACCAGCGACAGCAACAGGGCGAGATCGGCGCTGGTTTCCGTTACTTTGACGCCGCCGACGACGTTGACGAACACATCCTGATCCGACATCTGCAAACCGCCATGACGATGCAGCACCGCCAGCAGGATCGCCAGACGGTTCTGTTCCAGTCCCACCGCGACCCGACGCGGGTTCGCCATCATGGATTGATCCACCAGCGCCTGAATTTCCACCAGCAACGGGCGCGTGCCTTCCCAGACCACCATCACCGAACTGCCGGAGGTGATTTCGTCGCCGCGGCTGAGGAAAATCGCCGACGGGTTGCTGATTTCGCGCAATCCCTGTTCGGTCATGGCGAAAACACCCAGTTCGTTGACGGCGCCAAAGCGGTTCTTGTGACTGCGCAAGGTACGGAAACGGGAATCGGCGTCGCCATCCAGCAATACCGAGCAGTCGATACAGTGTTCCAGCACTTTCGGGCCGGCCAGCGAACCGTCTTTGGTGACATGACCGACCATAATAATGGCGACGCCACGGGTTTTGGCGAAACGGGTCAGGTAGGCCGCGGTTTCGCGGACCTGGGCGACGCTGCCGGGCGAGGATTGAATATCCGCCAGATGCATGACCTGAATAGAGTCGATCACCATCAGCTTTGGCTGTTCCTGCTCGGCAATCAGGCAAATCTGTTCGATGCTGGTTTCAGACAACATATTCAGATTGTGCGCGGGCAGGCCGAGGCGATGGGCGCGCATCGCCACCTGCTGCAACGATTCTTCCCCGGTGACGTACAGGGTTTTCATCTGCTCGGACAGTTTGCACAGCGTTTGCAACAGCAGGGTGCTTTTCCCCGCCCCCGGATTACCGCCGATCAAAATCGCGCTGCCCGGCACCACGCCGCCGCCCAGCACGCGATCAAACTCCTGAAAACCGGTGGAAAAGCGAGGCAGCGCCTCAAGACTGATTTCTGAGAGTTTTTGTACCCGACTGACCCCGGCGCTTTCCCCCGCATAGCCGGTCAGACGATCGGATCGTGAGGACGAGGCCGCCGCCAGACGAACTTCGGTAATGGTATTCCAGGCATGACAGGCGCTGCACTGTCCCTGCCAGCGTGGATAATCCGCCCCGCATTCATTACATACAAAGGCGCGTTTGACGGCTTTTGCCACAGGTTACCTCGTATCGATTAGCGTTCTTCGTGCCTCATGCTGCCGCTGAGGATGCACAACACCCCGGTCAGGTCGGCATGTCGGATGGTCACGGCGGACTGTTCGTTGACTTTGGGTTTGGCATGATAGGCAATGCCCAGACCAGATGCTTTGATCATCAGCAGATCGTTGGCGCCATCGCCGATGGCGACCGTCTGCTGCAAGGGAATATCCAGTTTTTCCGCCAGTTCACGCAGCGTGGCGGCTTTATATTTCGCATCGACAATCGGGCCGATGACTTCGCCGGTCAGTTTACCATCCCACATTCCCATTTCATTGGCGACAGCCGCCACCAGACCCAGTTCTTCACGCAGATAATCGGCGAAATAGGTAAACCCGCCAGAGGCGATGGCCACATGCCAGCCAGCCGCCTGAAGTTGACTGACCATGTTGGTTAGACCCGGCATCAGCGGCAGATCTTTACGCACCTCATGCAGAATATTGGCGTCGGCGCCTTTTAATGTCCCGACGCGTTGGCGCAGACTGGCGGAAAAATCCAGTTCTCCGCGCATCGCGCGCTCGGTGACTTCGGCAACCAATTCGCCCGTTCCCGCCAGCCGCGCGATTTCATCAATGCATTCAATCTCAATCGCGGTGGAATCCATATCCATCACCAGCAGGCCGGGCGCGCGCAGGGTGGGAGCGTTGCGCATTGGCGCGACATCCATGCCCAGTTCATGCGCCAGCTTGGTGGCGCGCGGCGTCAGCGAACCCGCCAATCGCACGACCTGATAATCTCCCACGTTCCAGGCGCTGACAATCACCATCGCCGCGCCCAGTTTACGCTGATAGCGCGAAAGCAGATTCTTGTCGAGTACATCGCTATACAACAGCCAGCCAGTGTCTCCGGCGCGGTAATCGAGCGGCATTACTTCATCACCGCTCAGCGATAGCGGCAGTCCCGGCCAACAGTTAATCTCATTCGGGAGATCACGATAGGTCAGACTATTCGACATGGGATAAATCCTCTACGGGCGGTCATTGGGTGGCATAGAATGGGTATCTGTCGGTTTTCTGATACCGGATCGCAACCACAAACATATCCATCGGAAAACAGGGCAACAAGCTATCCTATCGTTGACGCTTCTGGCAACATAAAGTATCCAAATCGCCTAAGGATTATCATGGTTAGGACTCGGGTAAAATTTCGCCTGCATCGCACAGCCATTGTGCTGTCTTGTCTGGCTCTGCTGGTGATACTGATGCAGGGCGCTTCCTATTTCAGCCTGAGCCACCAGATGGCGCGCTCCGAACAGGTTGAGGAGTTGGCGCGCACCCTGACCAAACAAGTGGCTTACAGCCTCGCGCCGCTGATGGATAGCGTGGGGGATAACAACCAGAAGATTAACGATATACTCAAACAACTCACGGAACATAGCCGGATTTTGGATGCCGGTATTTATCAGCAGGATGGATCGTTGGTCGCCAACGCGGGCGAGCAGGTTCAATTGCGCGATCGGCTGGCGCTGGACGGCAATCGGGTCGGCAGTTATTCCAATCATCAACTGGTGCAGCCGATTGAGGGCAAGGACGGGCCGATAGGCTTCCTGCGCATTACTCTTGATACCCACGTTTTGGCGACAGAAGCCAAACAGGTGGATAACACCACCAATATGCTGCGCCTGATGATATTGTTGTCGCTGGCGATCGGTATCATTCTGACGAGAACGCTGTTGCAGAACCGCCGTACCCGTTGGCAGCAATCGCCTTATTTGCTCACGGCCAGTACGCCGGTTAATGAGGATGACGGCGTGGAAAACGACGCCGGCGCGGATAACGAAGAGCAAAGGAAAGGCTAATTAACGCAGTTGTTTTAAGCGTTTACCGTTAAGCCCGCAGGCGCGGCTAACTTATCTGATGTCCATTTTGGGAGGAACCATCTGGTTATGTTTGGTACGTTGAACGCCACCAACCTTACGCTCGCATATGATAAAAAAATTATCGCTGAAGCGCTGAGCGTTACGATCCCGGATAATCAATTCAGTGTGATTATCGGTCCAAATGCCTGTGGCAAATCCACTTTGCTACGGGCGCTGTGCCGGTTGTTGAAACCACTGGCGGGAGAAGTGTTGCTGGATGGTAAAAACATTCACCAACTCCCCACCAAAGCGCTGGCCCGGAAAATTGGTCTGTTACCGCAGCATGCCATCGTACCGGATAACATCACGGTGGCTGATCTGGTGGCGCGTGGACGCTATCCTCACCAAAGTCTGCTGCGGCAGTGGCGTGCGGCGGATCAGGAAGCGGTGGAGCAGGCGATGATTGCCACCGATGTCAGTGCGTTGTCGGAACGCAGCGTGGATGAACTGTCCGGCGGACAGCGGCAGCGCGTATGGATAGCCATGGTGTTGGCACAACAGACACAGTTGTTGCTGCTGGATGAACCCACGACCTGGCTGGATATGGCTCATCAGATTGATCTGCTCGATCTGTTTTGCGATCTCCACCAACAACATGGCCGCACGCTGGTGGCGGTGCTACATGACCTGAATCAGGCCTGTCGTTATGCCGATCATCTGATCGTCATGCAGGCCGGAAAGATTATGGCGCAAGGAAAACCAGCCGAGATCGTCAGCGCCGACCTGATCAGACAGGTGTTCGGCATGCCCTGCGTGATTATTCAAGACCCGGTATCTCACACGCCGCTGATTGTGCCGTGCGGACGCTATCATCCGGTTCCGCATGTGACGACAGCCTAACCGCCGCTTTTCAGCCCCAACCGCGACGTTCCCGAGACGCCGCGTCGAACCTGCTCGTTTATTAAGCGATAAGCCGGATATTTCCTATCGCTACCTATGCGGATGCATTAAAAAACCAAAGATGTGAAATTAATACAAAACGCTAATGATAATAAATATCATTAGCGTTTTGTATTTTTGTTGTGCTAAGGTTTTTCGGCAGTAAAACAGGGTTACATAGGATGATGTTAACATTGTTGCGCAAGGGTTAATTATATGAAAATAAAACATAAAAAATGTTTTTGCGCCGCTATGCATATGGGATTACTTCTGGCAGTAGTCCATCCAGTGCAAAGTGTGGCGGCTGATACACAACACAACACAACACAACACAACACAACACAACACAACACAACACAACAGAATGACACCATCACGGTGGTAGCCGGAACAGCAAATGAATCACCCACCGCGCCGCTAAAAGGAATGGTGGCAACCACCAGTCAGGCGGGCAGTAAAACCGCCACGCCATTGATAAAAACGCCGCAATCTATTTCAGTCGTGACCCGCGACCAGATGGATGCGCAGGATGTATCCTCCGTTCCGCAGGCATTGCGCTACACCGCCGGGGTGGTAGCGGAATACCGGGGCAGTTCCAATCGTTACGACGAGGTGTTTATTCGTGGGCTTTCCTATGTGCCACGATTTTTGGACGGTTTGAGCTTTGGCGCTTCGGCTGGAGCGCAAACTGGCGTGATCGACCCCTGGTTGCTGGAGCGAGTGGAAGTGGTCAAAGGCCCGGCATCTGTACTTTACGGCCAGGTGAATCCTGGTGGTCTGGTCAGTATGACCAGCAAACGTCCGACAGCCACCCCGATACATAAAATTCAATTGAAAGGCGGCAATAATGATCTTGCGCAGGGCGCATTTGACTTTGGCGGCGCGTTGAATGATGACAACACCCTGCTGTATCGACTCAACGGTCTGGCGCGTACCCAGCATAATCAAGTCGATGATTATAAGGAAACCCGCTACGCCATTGCTCCTTCGTTGACCTGGTATCCCAATATCGATACCCGCTTTACGTTGCTGACCAGTTTCCAGAAAGATCCTGATGCCGGCTACCGCAATTTCCTGCCGTCGGTGGGTACGGTGTTCGGCACTGAGCGGGGCTATATTCCCTTTGATTTTAATGTCAGTGATCCGTCCTTTAATCTGTCAAAGCGCGAGCAAGCCGCCATTGGTTATGAATTCGAACATAATTTCAATGAAATATTTACCTTCAGACAGAATGCGCGTTACGCCAATATCACTCAAAAATACAAATACTTTATCTACAGGAACTCCGACAGCACCTATGTGTTGAACCGACGCGCCCAGCGAGAGGAGCGCGATACCGATGAGTTTGCGTTGGATAATCAGTTACAGGCTCAGTTTGCTACCGGTATGGTGGATCATGTGGTGTTGACTGGGCTGGATTACCGGTGGAACAAGGATCGGCAGAAACTGTGGCAGGGCAATAGTACGAGTTACCAAATCGATTGGTCCTCTCCTGTCTATGGCGTACCGGTTGATGAGCGTTCGCTAATCAAGAGTACGGATCAGCGACAGACGTTGGATCAGCTTGGCGTCTATGTACAGGATCAGATGGAATGGAACAATTGGAATCTACTGCTTTCGGGACGCTATGACTGGACCGAAGTGCGAACCGACGATTATCTCGACAGCAGTCAGGTACAGCAAAACGATAGTAAGTTCACCGGTCGCGCGGCGTTGCTGTATGCCTTCGATAATGGCGTTTCGCCGTATGTGAGCTATAGCACCTCTTTTGAACCCAACCTGCAAACCAATCGTGCGCCGGGAACGCCGCCTTTTTCGCCAACCACAGGCAAACAGGTTGAAGTCGGGATTAAATACCAGCCGCCGGGTTGGAATACCTTGATGAGCCTGTCGCTTTACGATCTGCGCCAGCAAAACGTTTCTACCTATAACAGCAGCCTGGGATGGTTTGAACCGGTCGGCGAAATTCGCAACCAGGGGCTGGAAGTGGAAGTGCATTCGGCATTGACCGAATCAATCAATCTTATCGCCTCCTACAGCTATATCGATTCTGAAACCACCAAAACCACCGTGGCTGGCACGCAGGGTAAAACGCCGGCGCGCATTCCTTCTCATATGGCGTCATTGTGGGGGGAATACAATTTCCATTCCGGCGTGGCGAATGGTCTCGGTGTCGGTCTGGGCGCCAGATATATCGGCACCAGCTATGGTAATGCCCAGAATACCTTTAAAGTTCCGTCTGTCGATTTATACGATGCGAAAGTCAGCTATGAACTGGGCGGCCTGACGCCATCGCTGAAAGGCGTGTCGGCGCAAGTCAATCTTAATAATATGTTTGATAAAAAATATGTCGCCACCTGTGCTTCCGCCACCGCCTGCTTCTATGGTATTGGGCGGACGGTCACTGCGACAATCAATTATGAGTGGTAGCGTCTCTCATCACTGAGTAAACCGTGGCGCTCGATGCGGATCGCCACGGTGGTCAACTCTCTTTTACATCGGTGTTCCGGGTTATTACATCCAGCATGCGGAGCTACCGGACAGAGCACGGTTAAAGAGGCTCACAGCAGAGGAAAGTATTCCTATGAATCACTATGCTGAGCAACCGCCGATTCAATTAATGCTGCATCGACATGATGCCGGCAGTGAGGAATGGTGGCGTGAATTGAGCGCGGGGGATATCCCTCGGTTGGAAAAACTTGCCACAGGCGATTACCGGGTTACCTTCTTTTGGCGTGATCCGCAAGGCAGCGAGCAGATATCCGACACTCGCTATGTCTGGATAGATGTCAATTGCGTGACAGACCATCACAAAATGTCGCCGGAGTCGATGGCGCGATTGCAAGGCACCGATGTCTGGTACTGGAGCACTATTCTGGCAGGGGACTGGCGAGGCGGTTATTCTTTTATACCCGCTACCGACCATCAGCGTTTTAATCCGCCCGCAGGGGATATCCGCACCCAGCGTCTGGCACAAAGAAAATGGTGGTGTGAAACGTTAAGCCGGGCGACGCACGATCCGCTTAATCGGCGTCGTTTCTGGCACGGCAGCCGAGGGCAGTCCCTGTCCGGGTTGCATTTACCTGATGCGCCGCCGCAACTGGCCTGGCGCGACTTTGATCTTGGCCTCCGCTGCCAGCCTGCTCCGGCACGTTTACACTCCTATTGCTGGCACAGTCAGCGCCTTAACAACCGCCGTACCGTCTGGATTTTCAGTACCGGAGAGACGCAGCCCGCTAAGCGGCCATTGGCGATCCTGCTGGATGGCCAGTTCTGGGCATCAGGCATGCCCGTATGGTCGGCGTTGATGAAGCAGACGCAGTCCGGGCAATTACCGCAAGCGGTTTATCTGCTGATCGATGTGATAGATAGCGCGCATCGGAGCAGCGAATTGGCCTGTAATGATCAATTCTGGTTGGCGGTTCAGGAGGAATTATTGCCGCAGATCGCGGGTATTTGCGCTTATCAGGACGATGCCGCCACCACCGTGGTCGCCGGACAAAGCTATGGCGGATTGGCGGCGCTATTCGCCGGGCTGCACTGGCCGCAACGTTTCGGCTGTGTGCTGAGTCAGTCCGGCTCCTTCTGGTGGCCGCGTCAGGATCTGATACAGGCCACCGAAGCGGCGGACGGTGAATGCCAGTTAATTGAGCGCATTAAACAAGGTCTGGGTAGTTACGGAAAACTGAAAATCTTTATGGAAGCCGGCGTGCGCGAGACGTTGATCCATCGGGTTAATCAACGCTTATTCAATGTATTGCGCCATACCCACCATACCCTATGTTACCGGGAGTTTAATGGCGGTCACGATGCATTGTGCTGGCGGGGCGGACTGATTGACGGCCTGACGGCGCTGTGGTCATCCGATTTCCCGATGATCCAGACGAACTCCCCCGCGGGGAAGACCACCTCTATCAGACAGGAGCCATAACATGGAACAGCAAATGCAAAATCCGTTCGATGATGAACGTTATCTCTTTCTGGTGCTAATTAATGACGAGGAGCAGTACAGCTTATGGCCGGATTTCAAGGGAACGCCTCCGGGGTGGCGAACGGTAATCGGCCCTTTGCCGCGTGCGGAGTGCGTCGCGTGGTTGGAAACCAACTGGACTGATATGCGGCCAGCTAGTCTGCGTCATGCGCAAAATGCTTCATAACCCCACCAGCCAGGAGATTTTAGTCCATGACCGATACATCCCTCTCCCCTGATACCAGCACCGCGTTACAGGTGTTGCCGTTGGTGGCCGCCCAGCCGGGCATTTGGTTTGCCGATCAACTTTCGCCCTGGTCGAATACTTTCGCGGTGGCCCATTATGTGGAAATCAGGGGTGAATTGAAGCCGGACCTCATGCTTGAGGCGATCCGTCTAGGATTGATGGAAGCTGATACTGTCAGAGCGCGTTTTGAAGAACGTGATGGTGAGGTGGTTCAGATCCTGCCGGCAGCGGAGGGCGACAGTAATTTACCCCGCCCAGAATTCATTGATCTTAGCCATGAGGCAGATGCGCCTACTGCGGCGCTCGCAATAATGCGTGAGGATTTGTCAGGCAATCTGCGGGCTGGCGGCGAAGCGATTCTGTGCCGCCATATCCTGTTCCGCCTCAGTACTGCCCCGGCGCGTTGGTTCTGGTATCAGCGTTATCATCATCTAATGGTCGATGGTTTCAGTTTTACCGCCCTGACTCGCAGAATTGCCCATATCTACCACGCTCGCTGTGATGGCCGGAGCGTCGGCCCGTCGCCGTTTACGCCTTTTTCCGCCGTCGTGCGGGAGTATCTTGACGAGTCGCATACCGCTACCTGCACGCGCGACAGGCTGTTCTGGCTGGACAAATGTCAACAATTGCCGCCGCCTGTCAGTCTCGCGGCGCGGCCAATGTCTGATAGCCATCCCTCGCCGCATATCTTACGTTATTCGCTGCGCCTGGATGCCGATGATTTTGCGCGGCTGACAGTTCCCTCGCTGACAACGCGATTAAGCGCCACGGAAATCGGATTGGCGCTGATCGCGGTCTGGGTAGGGCGTCTGAGCGGCAGAACGGCCTACACTGCGGGATTTACCTTTATGCGCCGTATGGGATCGCAGGCATTAAATGCCATCGGCCCGGTGGTGAATGTCCTGCCCGTGCCGATTCATGCCGATCCCGACGCGACATTACATGATGTGGCGCGTACCGTGGCTGCGGAGCTTAAGGCGATACGGCGTCATCAGGCTTATGATGGCGAGCAACTCTTGCGCGATCTTGGCCGCATCGGTGAAAGCCAGGGATTGATGGGGCCAACCTTTAATATCAAATTATTCGATTATCAACTTGAGTTCCACGGTGCTAAGGCCATGACCCACCAATTGGCATCGGGGCCGGTCAGCGATCTTGAGATCGATCTGTATATTGATGAATCCGGCGCGCTGAGTGTGGAACTATTGGCAAACCAGGCGCGTTACCAGCCGGAACAGTTGGCGCATTATGCCGCCTGTTTGCCGCTGTTGCTTCGTCAGTTCGCCAGCAATGTCTCGCTGCCGATCGGGGAGGCCGGTCTGCTGGATGAAACGGCGCTAGACAAGCTGTCTCACTGGAGCGATGGCGGCGCAGCCCAGCGCATTGAGCACGAAACCACGGTGCTGGATGCGTTTATGCGGCAATGCGCGCAGCAGCCTGAAGCCGTCGCGTTGCGCTGGAAAGATGAGAGCATCAGCTATCTAGAGTTGCGTCAACGGGCATCCCGGTTGGCGCGTCTGTTGCTTGATGGAACGCCTCAATCGCCGGTGGCTATTCTGCTGCCGCGCGGACCCGACTGCGTGGTGGCGATGCTGGCTGTGATGATGGCCGGTCAGGTGATCATGGTATTGGATGCGGACTCACCGCCGGAGCGACTGGCGATGATGATTGGCGAGAGTCAGCCTGATCGGTTGATTACTCTTGAAGCGTTACGTCCGCGCTTTGCCGCTTTTACGTCGATACCCGCTGTGTGTCTGGACAGCGTGTGTCTGACGACATTCAGCGATCTGCCGCCGGACGATGCTGAGCGTGGGTTCCCGCTCCTCAGCGAGCATCTGGCTTACATTATCTATACGTCAGGTTCCACCGGACGACCAAAAGGGGTGATGAACACCCATGGCGCGTTGCTCAATCTGCTAAATGTCCACCGGGCCGGCACATTTTCCTCGGCGGCGAGGAGATTGTCAGACAAAGGGGAGCGCCGACGGTTACATACCGGACACAGTGCCGCCTGGGTATTTGACGCCAGTTGGGATCCACTGTTGGGGATGATGGATGGCCAGATAATGGACCTGTTTGATGACGATACTCGCCGTGATGCGCTGGCGCTGGTAACGGCCATCCAACGCCAGCGCACCGACATTATTGAAGTGACGCCGTTGATGCTGACGCAACTGCTGGCCGCCGGTTTACTGACATCGGACAAGCATCGGCCATTGATGATCCTGCTGGGCGGCGAGGCAGTATCCTCTGCGCTCTGGCAGCAGTTGAAGCAGTATCCACAGGTGGCGGCGCGCAATTATTACGGCCCGACGGAATGTACGGTTGACAGTGTGATTGGCGATCCGGCGGACTCGTTGGAGCCTGTTATTGGCCGTCCCGTGCCAGGCATGTGCGTCTGGGTTTTGGATGGCCGATTGCAGCCGCTGCCGATAGGGGCGGTCGGCGAACTCTATCTGGGCGGAGCAGGGCTGGCGCGTGGTTATCTTGGCAAGGCGGGATTGACGGCCTCCCGGTTCATCGCTTCGCCATTCGGCAAGGGCGAGCGGCTTTACCGCACCGGGGATCTGGTTCGCTGGCGCGCTGACGGCCAGCTTGATTTCGTTGGCCGCATCGACGATCAGGTTAAGGTTCGTGGTTATCGAATCGAACTGGGCGAGGTGGAAAACGCGCTATCGGCATTATCGGAGGTGGAAAGCTCAGCGATAGTGGTTCGTGAAACGGAAGGCCGTAATCAACTGGTGGCATATTGCGCGGTGAAGGCGGTGCTGGCAGAGGAACCTGAGCGGATCAGCGAACGACTTTATGCCCGACTGCGAGAACGTATTCCAGAGTACATGCTACCCAGTCAACTTGTGGTGCTGCCGCAGTTGCCGGTCAACAGCAGCGGGAAAATCGATCGTCGTGCGTTGCCACGGCCCACAGCGAAACTATTACAACCGCAACAGCCGCAAAATGCCCGTGAGCGACTGTTGTGCGATGCCATCGCCACTGTATTGCGTCTTAAGGCTTTTGGCGCGGATGACGATTTCTTTCTGCAAGGCGGCGACAGTATTTCAGCCATGATGCTGGCCAACAATCTAAGACAGGCGGGTTACCAGTTGTCAGCAAGGGATATTTTTTCTCTGCGTACACCGCTGGCGATGGCGCCCGTCATGACCGTCTGGCAGGATGGCGATAATTCTTCGACATTGCCGCTGCTGGCGGATGATAAGGCGCTGATGGCGCGCGTCAACGCTAAATACGGTCCCGTCCATTGGGTATTACCGACCTTGCCGTTACAGCAGGGATTATTGTTCCATGCCCAACTGCGAGACGGAACCGGCAATTACAATGCATTAAGCCGCTTTGATTTCGACGGCGCGCTGACGGCCTCGCGCATAAAGGCGGCGCTGAACAGCATGATGCAACGTCATCCGCAGCTTAACGCCTGTTTTGATAACACGCTGTGTGACGCGCCATTGCAAATTTTGCCCCGGCGGTCAATGGGACGCAGTTGGCCATGGCGTCAGTACGATCTGAGCGGTATGAGCGCGCAGGAACAGCAGCAGAGCCTGCAACGTATCGAACAAGAGGAACTGGCGCGTGATTTGCTGATTGACGGAAGCGATGTTCCGTTGGTGCGTGCCGTGCTGGTGCAATTATCCTCCCGGCGGTCAACACTGCTGATTGTCGCTCATCATCTGGTGGCTGATGGTTGGTCTTCAGCCATTATGTTGCGCGAACTACTGTTTGTGCTTGGCGACATGGCGTCCTCTCTGCCGACGCCGCAGGCGGATTATCCCACGGTGATAACCCGATTGACGGCGCGGAACAAAGACGCCGCGCAATCCGCCTGGCGCGAGTCGCTGAAGGATGTGACGCCTTGCGTGCTGTTCGGTGATGTTCCGTCAACGCAAGAAACCATGCATCGTCTGCCGATAACGTTGACGCCCGAATTGCAACACGGTCTGGAATCATTGCGGCTGAGGTGGGGGCTGACCCTGAACACGCTGTTGCAGGGCGTGTGGGCGACACTGTTGGGCGCTATCAGCGGGCGTGATGATATTGTGTTCGGCACGCCGGTATCCGGGCGTTTTACCGGACCGGCAGGCACTGGCGATCATATTGGTTTATTCAGTAATACCGTGCCGGTTCGGATTCGGTTGCAACCCCAGCGCGCTTTGTTGGAACAGTTGGCGCAAATACAACCAGGGCAAGTCGATTTGCTGGCTCATGACAATTTGGGGCTAGGCGAGATCCAACAATTGGCGGGAGGCGAAGCGCTGTTTGATACCCTGCTGGTGGTGGAGAACTACCCGGATGAAAGCGAGTTACTCAATCGTCCTTTCGGCGAGGTATGTTGCACCCGTGTATGTAATCACGGATATACGCATTACCCGCTGACGCTGATGGCTGTTCCCGGCGATATATTATCGCTGCACCTGGAATACCGTCCAGGTCAGGTGGATGCCGAGGCGGTGGCGTTGCGCCTGCAACTGCTGCTTCAACAACTGGTCGTCACACCGGAGCGGCCTCTGGCCGCGCTGTCGCTGCTGAGCGAGTCAGAGCAAGAACTCGTGCGACGCGCCAATCAAACTGAGCATGAGGTCAGGCCGGATACCCTGAGCGGACTGTTGGCGCGCCAGGCGTCCCGCTCGCCGCAAGCCGTTGCGTTGGTGGATGAAACTCAGTCTTTGAGCTATGCCGAGGTGCGCGAACAGGTAATGCTGCTCGCGCAGCATCTGGCGGCGGCGGGCGTGATTCCCGGGGACACCGTGGCGGTAGCATTGCCGCGTTCGGTATTTCTGTCGCTGGCGTTAATGGCAGTGGTTGACGTTGGGGCGGCATATCTTCCGCTGGATACCGGCTATCCTGATGAGCGCCTGCAACTGATGCTTGATGATGCGCAACCGCGGTTGATCATCACCGATCCCTCGCAACGCGAACGCTTCGATGGTGCGGGGCCTATTTTTTCTTATGATAGCCGACTGGCGGTTAATCACGATCTCCCTGCGTGCCGTCAGACGCCTTCTCCCCATCATCCCGCCTACATTATCTACACCTCTGGTTCCACCAGTCGGCCAAAAGGCGTGGTGATTGCGCATAACGCCATCGTCAATCGATTGTTGTGGATGCAACATCAGTATCCGTTGGGCGCAGATGACGTGGTGTTGCAAAAAACGCCGTGTAGTTTCGATGTATCGGTATGGGAATTTTTCTGGCCATTGATGGTCGGGGCCTCGTTGGTGATGGCACCGCCGGAAGCGCACCGCGATCCGTCGGCGTTGATGGCGTTGACGAAAAAGCACCGCGTCACCACCATGCATTTCGTTCCCTCAATGCTGGCTGCTTTTGTTGACGCGCTGGACGACGAAAAAGCCGTGCGCAATTGCGCAACCCTGCGACGGGTGTTCTGTAGCGGTGAAGCGCTTTCAACCGAACTCTCCCGCGCCTGGGAAAGTGTGACCGGCATACCGTTGTATAATCTTTACGGTCCGACCGAAGCGGCGGTCGATGTCAGTTGGCATAATGCTTGCGGTCAGGCGCTGGCGTCGGTGACTGGCGTCAGCGTACCCATTGGCCGTCCGGTATGGAATACCGGGCTGAGAATCCTGGATCCCTGGTTGCGGCCAGTGCCGCCGGGCATCGCTGGCGAGCTTTACCTCACCGGGGAACAATTGGCGCAGGGCTATCTGCATCGGCGCGAACTGACCGCCAGTCGTTTTGTTGCGGATCCAGAGACAGTTGGAAAACGCATGTACTGTACCGGCGATGTGGCGCGTTGGCTGCCGGACGGCGTGGTGGAATATCTCGGTCGCCGTGACGACCAATTGAAAATACGTGGACAGCGCATTGAGCTGGGTGAAATTGAATCTGCGCTGGTTGCTCTGCCGGGCGTCCATCAGGCCGCGGTGCAGGCATGTGTGTTGGGCCGGAGCGGGGCCAGGGCCGGGGCGGATGCTCGCCAGTTGATCGGTTATGTCGTACCCGCACCTTCGGCACAACTGGATGGCGAGGCCCTGCGCGTTGCGCTGACCTCGCGTTTGCCGGCACATATGGTGCCGGTCGCGGTGGTGATACTGCCCTCTCTGCCCCTTAGCGCCAACGGCAAGCTGGATCGCAAGGCGTTGCCGTTACCAGAGGAGAGCGGTCAGCGAGGACGTCTGCCTCGTCCGGGGTTGGAAACGCAACTGGCCGGACTATTTTCCCGTTTGCTGGAGCGGGACAATGTGAATGCCACCGATGACTTTTTCGCGTTGGGCGGTCATTCGCTACTGGCGATGCGGCTGGCTGCGGAACTGCGACGCGATCTGGATAAACCCGTTTCCGTCGGACAACTGATGGTGGCGTCTACCGTGGAAAAACTGGCGCAGTTGCTTGACGGCGAACGTGCCGACGAAGAAATGCGGCGTGCCGGATTCGATCAGGTTTTGCCGCTGCGAACCGGGGAAGGGAACCCGCTGTTCTGCATTCATCCCGCTTCCGGGTTTGCCTGGCAGTTTAGCGTGCTCCCTCGTTATCTGGCGTCGCGTTGGCCGGTTATCGGCTTGCAGTCGCCGCGTCCTGATGGACCTATTGCCCGCTGCGCCACGATGGATGAAGTCTGTGAACACCATCTGGTCAATCTGCGACGGGTGCAACCGCACGGCCCCTATCATCTGATGGGTTATTCACTTGGCGGCACCGTCGCTCAGGGGATCGCCAGGCGCTTACAGGCGCAGGGAGAAACGGTGGCTTTTCTCGGTCTGTTGGATACTTATCCCCCGGAAACTCAGGATTGGACCGCATCCATGGACGAAAAAGCCAGACAGGAGGTGGACAATGAGCGCGACTTGTTTATGGCCGCTGCGGAGGAGACAGTGGATATCGCCCTTCAACAGCAAAAGCGGGATATGTTTGATGATATTGAGGCCAATTACGCTGACTCGGTGCGTTTGTTGGCGCAGGCCCGAACCGCTCGCTATCAAGGGGAGGCGACGTTGTTTGTCGCTAAAGGTTCTCTTCCTGAAGGTATGGATGTACAGGCGGCCTGGGCGCCGTATGTGGATCGATTACAGGTATTTGAACTGGATTGTTGCCATATTGATATTATCTCGCCAGCTTCGCTGGCTAAGTTGGGGCCGCTGATCGACAAGGTACTGTCCAGATTGTAAATGGCCTGGCTGTTTGTCGGGCGGCGCAAGGATCGTCGCCCGACACAGACTATCTGCCGGAAGAAGGTTGCATGAGGTTTGTCAGGAGCCTCAGCGGGATTCCCGTGTCAGCAACACCAGCAGATAGAGACCGCCAATGCAAACCGTGACGACGCCGACCGGCAACTGATTCGGTGAAAATAATCGCTGCGCCAGAAAATCGGCCGCCAATAATAAAAAGGCGCCGGTTAACGCGGCCGCCGGCAAGGAGGGAATATCAGCGCCGCTTAAGCGGCGAGCAATCTGCGGCGCGCACAAGGATATAAAAGAGATAGGCCCGGCGGCGGCCGTCGCTGAGGCCGTCAGCGCAACGCCGATGACCATCAGCAGCAGCCGCGAGCGCTCTACCGGTACACCCAGCGCCCTGGCGGTATCATCACCCATTTCCATTAGCGTCATTCGTCGCGTCAGCAACAACGACAAGATAAAGGCAATGGCAATAAAAAGCAGAGCGGGAAGCGCTTTACTCCAGGTAATGCCATTAAGCGAGCCTGCGCCCCACAGCGCGGCTGACATAGCTGATTCCAGCGACGCTGAGATAATAAGCCAGGTATTTATGGCATAGAGTAACGCGCTGATGGCAATGCCGATGATAATCAGCCGAAAGCCCTGAATGCCCTGACGCCAGGTCAATAGCCACACCAGCGCCGAGGAGAGAATACCGCCGGCCAGAGCGCCGCCCGCAATACTGAATTCGTTGCCGTTAAACAGAATAATCGACATTATCGCCCCGGTATATGCACCCGAGTTAAACCCGATAATGTCTGGGCTGCCAAGTGAATTGCGCAGCAGTGACTGAAAAATAGCCCCACTGACGCCAAGCGCCGCGCCGAGGATCAACGCCATTACCACGCGAGGCAAACGCCACTGGGTCACAATGGTGACGATGTTGGCGGGCGCGTCGCCCCATAACGCCCGCAGCACCAGATCTATGCTGAGCGGCATCGCGCCTGAAATCAGTGCGAGTACCGCCAGCATCAAGCAAAGCATCACCATGATGCCGCAATATCCGCGCCGTCGCAGAGCGCTTTGAGTCAGGCCGTGCCGCATCATCCGCTTTTGCCTCCATGTCGGCGTACCAGAGCAATTAATACCGGGGAGCCGATAAAGGCGGTGACAATGGAAACGCGTAATTCTCCGGGTACAATAACCCGTCCGACCATATCGGAAACCAACAACAGACAAGGCGTCAGGAGCAGTACCCAGGGCAGTATTTTTTTCTGATCCGGCCCGACCAGACGACGGGCGATATGCGGTACCATCAGACCGATAAACGCGATAGGGCCTACTGCGGCAGTGGCTGAGCCGCATAATAACGTGATGGCGATCAGACCGAGTATCTGGATCGTGGTTGTTCGTGTGCCTAACGCCTGTGCGATATCGTTTCCCATGTCCAGAACATTAAGAGAGCGAGCCAGCAATAACGCCAGCGCCAGCCCTGCCAACACCGGCGCCGCGATCACTTTTATAATGTGCATGCTGCGGATATCCAGAGTACCGGCTTCCCAGAAACGAACATGGTCATAGACCAGTGGGTCGAGCAGAGAGAGGCCGGAGGCCATCCCCGCCAGCACTGCGCCGAGCGCGACGCCTGCCAACGTTAAACGAACGGGACTGGGTTTGCGCGTCTGGAATGCGATTAGCCACACTCCCAGGCTGGATAGTAATGCGCCGCCAAAGGCGAACCACAGATACTGTTCGGGCAGCGTGGCGCCAAAAAAAGCGATACCGATGACCACCGCGAAACTGGCGCCGGCATTAATGCCTAAAATGCCGGGGTCGGCCAATGGGTTGCGTGTCAGTGCCTGGATAAGCGCCCCGGATACGCCGAGCGCGGCGCCTGCCAGCAATCCGGCCAGTGTGCGCGGTAAACGGGCATCAAGGATAATCGTACTGTCGGGATGGGCATTATCACCGCTCAATATGTTGATGATGTCGGTAAAGGGAATATTTTTGGCACCGACGAATAAACTGAGCAGACAGCACAACATCAATAGCAGACTGATGATAGATAAACCGTAGCGCGAATTGCCCGCTATCGTTCCCTTTAAAGAGGTGCGGATCCGGTCTGCGTTATCCCTCTGCGGAAAATGAGTCTTATTGGAATGCATATGCAAATGATTATAATTATCAATATAATTTGATATTGATTATATTAACATGTCTTCATCAGGAACAAAACGCTGGGGTCGATGTCGTTAATTTTTCATTGACGCAATCGGAATGTACAACCGCCGGGGAAAAGCTATGGACAGACCTTCCATTTTGCTCAATTTCAGTTTGCTAAAAAATAACCGTGATTTTCGGGCGCTGTTTTGCGCGCGTTTTATCTCCGTGCTGGCGTTGGGGATGTTGACTGTGGCGGTGCCGGTGCAGATCCAGCAAATGACCGGTTCGACCCTTCAGGTCGGGCTGGCGGTGGTGCTGGCTGGCGGCGGTATGTTTATCGGCCTGTTGCTGGGCGGTGTGATGGCGGATCGATATAACCGTCGTCGTCTTATCCTGTTCGCCCGCGCCACCTGCGGCGCGGGATTCGCCGGTTTATTCCTGAATACGCTGGCGCCTGAACCTTCGCTGCTCCTGCTATGGTTGCTTGCCATATGGGATGGCTTTTTCGGCGCGGTCGGTATGACGGCATTGATGGCTGCGACGCCGGCGCTGGTTGGGCGGGAAAACCTTGGTTCGGCAGGAGCCATCAGTATGCTGACAGTACGATTCGGCGCGGTGGTGTCTCCGGCTATTGCGGGGATGACTATCGCCTGGGGCGATGTGGGATGGAATTACGCGTTAGCCGCCGCCGGAACCTGGTTAACGCTGATCCCGCTAATACGTCTGCCTTCGATGCCCCCTCCGCCGCAGCCCAAGGAGCATCCAGGCCGCGCACTGCTGGCGGGAATGATTTTTTTAAAACAGAATCGGGTTATCGGCGCCGTTGTGTTGATGGGAACGCTGATCAGCCTGACCAGCGCCGTTCGGGTGTTGTTTCCGGCACTGGCTGTCCGCTGGCAGATTGATGCGTTGCATCTGGGCGTGATGTATTCGGCAATACCGTTGGGCGCGGCGTTGGGGGCTTTTACCAGCGGGCGGGTAGCTCAAACCCCACGGCCCGGTAGAGTAATGATCTTCACCGCGGTGGCGGGATTTTTAATCCTCAGTCTGTTCAGTTTGATGCCGTATTTTGTGTTATCGCTATGCTGTCTGGTAATTTATGGTTATCTCAGCGCGATCAATTCGTTGTTGCAGTTCACGCTGGTGCAAAGTTTGACGCCAAATGCATTGTTGGGTCGTGTTAACGGGCTATGGACAGCGCAGGCCGTGACGGGAGATGCATTTGGCGCTCTGCTGCTTGGCGTCATGGGGACGCAATTGTCGCTACAAACCTCCGGCTTGTTATTCGGTCTGAGCGCAGCCCTGGCTGGCATCACGCTGGCTACCTTGTCTGGGTCATTGCGGCGGCTTGAAAATCCCACTCCGCCGCAACGGGCATCATCGGCGAGTGGTTAATGCGCGGTAAAATACGTTTCCAGCCGGTCTAACATATTACTGGCGCTGTAATAGTCCAGACGAAAGGTATCGTTACCCATGGCGTAAACCTGTTTGTTTCTGACTGCCGGCAAATGGGCAACGAACGGATTGGCGAGCAGTTGCCCGACGCTCTCCTCTTCCGTGGAAAACAGTAGATAAGTGTTACCGTTCAGCCCGTCGGCCAACTTCTCGCCGGATAATTGCACCAGATCCTTGCGCTTGCCCATACTGTAGTTGCCACGCACTTCGTCAGGTATCGCCGCAAGTTCGAAACCCAACTGTTGCAACAACTGGCCTTGCGCAGAGTCGGCGGTCCATAAATTGGCGCCTTTGCCGTCTTCCCGCCAGACAAAGGCGCTGACAGGTTGCGGAGGTAAATTCAAACGTTGCTTCACGGCGTTCAACTGGTTATCGAATTTCGCGATCACCGCCTCAGCCTGCTCTTCGTGTCCGGTCGCATAGCCCAACTGAAGAGCCAATTCCTGCCAGCTTTTATCATCATAATTGATCACCAGTACCGGCGCGATAGCGCTAAGCTGCTGACGCAGCATCAGGGCGGAGTCGCCTCCCGTGGCGGCGACCACAATCAGGTCCGGCGCTTCATTGGCGATCGCTTCGGCATTGGGTTTGGTTTCATAGATTTTTTTTACTTTACGCTCAAGGGCGATAGCGCTCCACTGTCGCAGGAATCCCTGACTATCCGAAATATGGCTGCCTGGGCTGGTGGCGGAACTGGCAATGACCGGCGCGTCAATCGCCAACAAGGTGCCGGTGACGGTGACGCTGGTGGAGACAATACGCTGCGGCTGTTCCTTAAGCGTGACCGTGCCGTCAAGGGTCTGAATCTGCCGCGGCCAGCCTTTGGATGTCATGTTGCCCTGTTGCGCCGCCACGCCGCTGTCGGTTTGTCCGTC
Organism: Brenneria izbisi; assembly: GCF_025840185.1. Classification (GTDB taxonomy): domain Bacteria; phylum Pseudomonadota; class Gammaproteobacteria; order Enterobacterales; family Enterobacteriaceae; genus Brenneria; species Brenneria izbisi. The sequence continues at coordinate 30,435 of NZ_JAMPJU010000013.1, read as the reverse complement.
GCAGGCGCTCAGTATCAATGCGAACAAGGGCAGCAACACACCGCGCCATGCCGGTAAATAAAATGCCGTTCTCATCACTTAAACCTCTTATCTATTGAACATAAAATGCGGGAACGTGAAGCGAGCTTTCCTATATTGACAATTATTGACAATGCAGAAACATCGTTCTAAGTTGTTACTCAAACTCATAATGATAATGGTTATCAAAATCATTATCATTCTTATAATATGGGAGGTTGCGAGTGTACCGTTTGATTAGGGACAATTTTACGCAAGAGGAGAGGGGCGTTTGGAAGCCAGATTCAGGATTCTTTTTCAGTTCGCCCTCCCGCAGCCTGTATACACAGGGTTGCTTTATGTCATTGGCGACGCCTGCCAGTGATGGCTTTAATACTTCTGGCGAATTTCAGCGAACCCTGCAACAAGCATTTGCGCGCGCCAGAACGGAAGGTATTGCCGAGCCTGTACTGGTCGGCGCCATCCCCTTTGATACCTCGCGTCCTTCGGCGCTGTTTATTCCCCAGCAAAGTCACTGGTTTTGCCGCGACGATTTTACCATGCCATCGCTCAATGATTGTCCTCCATTGGCGGATATTGTTACAACCCAACCACGGCCAGACAAGGATGTTTTTATCGATTTAGTGAGTCAGGCTGTGAATGCGACGCGAGAGGACAAAATAACCAAAGTCGTGCTATCCCGCCTGCTGGATATCGAGCTCAGCGCGCCGGTCGATCATCGGGCGCTGTTAGCGCGCTTGCTCGCTCGTGAACCTGACGCCTATCACTTTTATGTTCCGCTGGATGATGGCGCGTTGCTGGGCGCCAGTCCTGAGTTGTTGTTACGCAAGTCGGGCCGCCAGTTATATTCCAAACCGCTGGCAGGATCCGCTCCTCGGCCTATCGATTCGCAAGCGGATCGGCGCGTGGGGCAACAATTGCTGGATTCGGTAAAAGATAGTTATGAGCATCAGGTGGTGATTAACGAGATGCGCCGGGTATTGACGCCTTGCTGTCGCCAATTACACGTACCTGAAACGCCGGAACTGCTTTCTACCGCCACATTGTGGCATTTGGCGAGCGCCATTAGCGGTGAAGCGGTTGCTGAAACTGACAGCGCATTGTCGCTGGCCTGTTTGCTTCATCCTACGCCGGCATTATGCGGTTACCCGACCGATACGGCTCGGCAACTTATCGCCAGCCTTGAACCCTTCGAACGCGGATTATTCGGCGGCATTGTCGGCTGGAGCGACGCGCAGGGCAACGGCGAATGGGTGGTGACGATTCGTTGCGGCGAGGTGCGTGGAAATAGCGTAACGCTGTTCGCCGGCGCCGGCATCGTGCCGGATTCTCAGCCGCTTGGCGAATGGAATGAAACCGGCGTGAAGCTGAGCACCATGCTGCGCGCCTTTGGCATGACGAATGTTCAGGAGTGTGTCGCATGATCGTCGAGTTCAATCGCTGGCCCGCCGAGCAGGAGCAGCACTACCGCGCATGCGGCTATTGGATCGATCGTCCGTTGGGCGACATTCTCCTGCGGCATAAAGACAGTGACGCGCTGGCGTTGATCGACGGTGAACGTCACTTCAGTTATCGCGAGTTAAACCAGAGCGTTAATCGGCTGGCTGGGGCGCTGGCGCGACGAGGTGTGCGGCGCGGACAAACGGCGCTGGTGCAGCTAGGCAACATCGCCGAGTTTTACCTGACCTATTTCGCGTTGCTGCGTATTGGGGTGGTGCCGGTAAATGCCTTATTCAATCATCAGCGCAGTGAACTGAGCGCTTATACGGAACAGATAACGCCAGCGCTGCTGATTGTCGATCGCGGTCATAATCTGTTTCATGACGACTCGTTCATTGATGAGTTACGGCGCATCAGCCCTGATTTACAGCATGTCATCCTGCGCGGTGAGGAAAATCCTGAATACGATTTGCAACAACTGCTACAGCAAACGCACAGCGATGACGCATGCTCGCCGACTCCGCCGGATGAGGTCGCCTTTTTCCAACTCTCCGGCGGCAGTACCGGCACGCCGAAGCTGATCCCGCGTACGCACAATGATTATTACTACAGCATCCGCGCCAGCGTGGATATCTGTCGTTTTGATGCAAATACCCGTTATCTGTGCGCTTTACCCGCCGCGCATAATTATCCGTTAAGTTCTCCGGGAGCGCTGGGGGTATTTTACGCAGGGGGAACGGTGGTGATGGCCACCGATCCCAGCGCCACCCACTGTTTTCCGTTGATCGAACGGCATCAGGTGAATGTGACTGCGCTGGTTCCGCCTGCGGTAACGCTATGGCTGGAAGCGGTTGCTCTGGCGGGACAAGGTCATGCATTGCGGAGCCTAAAGCTTTTGCAGGTTGGCGGCGCACGGCTCAATGAAGCATTGGCGCGACGCATTCCCCGCGAACTGGGGTGCCGGCTACAGCAGGTATTCGGCATGGCGGAAGGGCTGGTGAACTATACCCGTCTGGATGACGATGATGACCATATCTTCACCACGCAAGGGTGTCCCATCAGCATTGACGACGAAGTTTGGGTGGCGGATGCCGCAGGCGATCCGTTACCCAACGGTCAGGCTGGGCGTCTGATGACTCGCGGCCCTTACACCTTCCGCGGCTATTATCGCAGCCCGCAGTATAACCGGCAGGTGTTTGACGAACAGGGTTTCTACTGTTCCGGCGATGTGGTGATCCGGCATGAGGACGGTTATCTGCAAGTTGTGGGCCGCGAAAAAGATCAGATTAACCGGGGGGGCGAGAAAATCGCCGCCGAGGAGATTGAAAATCTGCTCTTGCGCCATCCTCTGGTGATCAACGCCGCGCTGGTGGCGATACCCGATGCGTTGATGGGAGAAAAAAGCTGCGCTTTTGTGGTTTGCCGCCAGGCGATCAAATCCGTAGCGCTGCGCCGTCATCTGCGTGAACAGGGCATTGCCGATTACAAATTACCGGATCGTTTTGAAAGCCTGCCAGCATTACCGGAAACAGCGGTAGGCAAAGTTGATAAACAACAGTTACGCAAGATTGCGCAGCAGCTTGCCCAACCAACCGTTGCAGGAGAGTAATCCATGAGCATTCCAAAACTGAATAGCTATCCTCTGCCGTCTGCGGCTTCGTTGCCTGACAATAAGGTTAGCTGGCCTTTGGAACCGCCGCGCGCGGCGTTGTTGATTCATGATATGCAAAATTACTTTCTTAATTTCTGGGGGCAAGACAGTCCGCTGACCGCCCGGCTTATCGAAAACATTGTTCGACTGCGGAGCTTCTGTCGTCAGCATGACATCCCGGTGTTTTACACTGCGCAGCCGAATCACCAGAGCGCAACGGACAGGGCGCTGTTGAATGACATGTGGGGGCCGGGACTGAATAAATATCCCGAACAGCAGGCCATTACCGCGGCGCTGACGCCGGCGGAGACGGATACGGTATTGGTGAAATGGCGGTATAGCGCTTTTTTGCGTACCGATCTGGAGCAGCAACTGCGTGAGGCCGGTCGCAACCAACTGATTATTTGCGGTATTTATGCTCATATTGGCTGCCTGACCACGGCGAATGATGCTTTCATGCGCGATATCAAACCGTTTATGGCGGCGGATGCGCTGGCTGATTTCTCGCTGGAAGATCATATGATGGCGCTACGTTATAGCGCCGGACGTTGTGGACGAGTGATGACTACGGAGCAGTTAATCGCTTGCGTACAGTCAGTGGAAAACTACGATCATGCCCGCCTGCGGGCGGAGTTGTTGCCCCTTCTGGATGAGGATGCCGGTGAGGTGGGTGACGATGAAAACCTGTTGGATTACGGCCTGGATTCCGTGCGCATTATGTCTCTGGCGGCCCGCTGGCGTCAGCAGGGCCATGATGTGGATTTCGTGACGCTGGTGAAAGTCCCGACCATCAACCACTGGCTCAGTCTGCTCTCTGTCGCAGAGCGGGAGGAAGCATGAGCTTCCGGTTCGATTTCAGCGGAAAACAGGTATGGGTAACCGGCGCCGGTCGCGGCATCGGTTATGCTACCGCCTGCCAGTTTGCACAGGCGGGGGCTGATGTGCTGGGGTTTGATCTGGCGTTCCCCGACACGGCGCTGCCTTTCACGCCCTGTTTGCTGGATATCAGCGATGCGAAAGCAGTCGCGGAGCGTTGCGGTGAACAGCTATTGCACACGCCACAATTGGACGTACTGGTCAACGGGGCCGGTATTCTGCGTATGGGGGCGACGGAAACTCTCAGTCAGCAGGACTGGCAGGATTGTCTCGCCGTTAATGCGGGGGGCGCATTCAACCTGTTTCATGCGGTGATCCCGCAGTTCCAGCGCCAGCGCCGCGGAGCCATTGTCACCGTGGCATCCAATGCCGCTCATGTTCCCAGGGTGGGAATGGCCGCCTACTGCGCTTCCAAAGCGGCGCTTCGCAGTCTGTGTCTGACGGTAGGGCTTGAACTGGCGCCGTATGGCGTGCGCTGTAATCTGGTTTCTCCGGGGTCAACTGACACGCCCATGCAACGCAGCCTGTGGCAATCCTCTGATGCGGAGCAACAGACTATCGCGGGTTTCCCCGCCCAATTTAAGCTGGGTATTCCTTTGGGGAAAATTGCCTGTCCACAAGATATCGCCGACGCCATTTTGTTTATGGCCTCTGATCTTGCTGGCCACATTACGCTACAGGATATCGTCATTGACGGCGGCGCCACATTGGGCGCCTGAGTCGGCTGTCAGGCTGGCGGCGCTGAGCTCTGGATGGTCTGCGGTTTGCGCTGCTTTCAGTGACCGATTGTGTATCACCGTCAAATCAGGGAAAATACCCGGCTTACGAATTATTTCCGCTTTGCCTGACGCTGACATCGGTGGTTTTTGACTTGATGCGCACGCCGGGTGGCTAACAGAAGAAACCTGAAATCATGTCTCCAAGTGAATACGCCCGCGAAGTCTCGAAAAGAAGAACGTTCGCCATCATCTCCCACCCCGATGCCGGTAAAACCACCATTACCGAAAAAGTGTTGTTGTTCGGACAGGCAATCCAGACCGCCGGTACGGTAAAAGGGCGCGGTTCAAGCCAGCATGCGAAATCCGACTGGATGGAGATGGAAAAACAACGTGGCATCTCCATTACCACCTCGGTGATGCAGTTTCCTTATCAGGAATGTCTGGTTAACCTGCTCGATACTCCTGGACACGAAGATTTCTCGGAAGATACCTATCGCACGTTGACGGCAGTGGACTGCTGCCTGATGGTGATCGATGCGGCGAAAGGGGTTGAAGACCGGACGCGTAAACTGATGGAAGTCACCCGCCTGCGCGATACGCCGATCCTAACGTTTATGAATAAACTGGACCGCGATATCCGCGATCCGATGGAAGTGTTGGATGAGGTGGAGAGCGAACTGAAAATCGCCTGCGCGCCCATCACCTGGCCGATCGGCTGCGGCAAGCTGTTCAAAGGGGTTTATCACCTTTATAAAGATGAAACCTACCTTTATCAGAGCGGCAAAGGCCACACTATTCAGGAAGTGCGTATCGTAAAAGGGCTGGATAACCCGGATCTGGACGTTGCGGTCGGCGAAGAATTGGCGATGCAACTGCGCGAGGAACTTGAACTGGTGAAAGGCGCATCTCACGAATTCGAACTGGAGGCGTTTCTGTCTGGCGAACTGACGCCGGTATTCTTTGGTACGGCGCTGGGTAACTTTGGCGTTGATCACATGCTTGATGGGCTGGTCGCCTGGGCGCCCGCGCCGATGCCACGACACACTGATACGCGGCTGGTGATGGCCGCCGAAGAGAAATTCACCGGTTTCGTCTTTAAGATCCAGGCCAACATGGACCCGAAACACCGCGACCGCGTGGCGTTTATGCGTGTGGTTTCAGGCCGGTATGAGAAAGGGATGAAGCTGCGTCAGGTTCGTACCGGCAAAGATGTGGTGATTTCCGATGCGCTGACCTTTATGGCAGGCGATCGTTCTCACGTAGAGGAAGCGTATCCGGGCGATATTATCGGCTTGCATAACCACGGCACGATCCAGATAGGCGATACCTTTACCCAGGGTGAAGACATGAAATTCACCGGTATTCCAAACTTTGCCCCGGAACTGTTCCGCCGTATCCGCCTGCGCGATCCGTTAAAACAGAAGCAATTGCTGAAAGGACTGGTTCAGCTTTCAGAAGAAGGCGCGGTACAGGTTTTCCGTCCGCTGACCAACAACGATTTGATCGTGGGCGCTGTCGGGGTGTTGCAGTTTGATGTGGTGGTCGCGCGATTGAAGACAGAATATAACGTGGAAGCCATTTACGAGTCCGTCAATGTTTCCACGGCGCGTTGGGTTGAATGCCGCGACGTGAAAAAGCTTGAGGAGTTCAAGCGCAAGAATGAGCAGCACCTGGCATTAGATGGCGGCGATAACCTGACTTACATCGCACCGACGTTGGTAAACCTGAATTTGACGCGGGAGCGTTATTCTGAGGTCGAATTCCATAAAACGCGCGAGCATTAATGTAATGCTTGCTGCTTAAATAAGCGGGAAGCATTCATAATCAGAATACTTTCGTTCTATTGTCTGGCGGTTCAGATACGCGAATTAATGGCCTTTAATGTGCTGAGATTCGCGTTTTTTTGTCTTATATCAATAAGTTGTTTTTTTTGTGCTCAGCTGTTCCTGCCGTTTTTCCTCCACAGACAAATCTGAATTGCAGCCTGTTTCACGTCTTTTCCGTCTATCGTCCTGTGAATTTTCATTTAGTGGTCTATAGTTAACAACGTGTTAAGTGTTTTAGTTTGTTTAACTATTTAACGTGATTATGAGTGGTTTGTTATTTTGATTTATTTCTTTTTTTAAAGATAAACCACTAATTTCTTCGTCTTTTTGGCGATAAACATCAAACGTTTCATGGCGCTGTCACAGCCCTGAATCATTTTCATAATCATCCTGCGTTAATACGGCCCAAGGCATTGTTTTGCCATCTATGGGCATAATAAAGAAAGATAAAGGAAGAAATCGATGCAAAAGACCAAACTTACACAATCGCTGATCGCTGTCGTTCTGGGTTCGATTCTGGCAGGGGGAACGGCCCTGGCTGAAGAAACCGTAGGACAGAAAATGCAAAGCATTGCTGATACGACTGGTGAGAAAGTCGATAGTTCCGCAAATAAAGCGTCAGGCTACATGAGCGACAGTGCAACAACAGCCAAAGTAAAAAGCGCTTTGCTGGAAGATAAGTCCATCACCAGCGGTGATATTTCCGTTGAAACTACTAACGGCATGGTTACGTTGAGTGGTTTTGTCGGTAGTCAGGAGATCGCGGCACGTGCCGTGGAAATAGCCACCAAAACGGAAGGCGTCACGTCTGTCAGTGACAAACTCCAGGTGAAAGATAACGCATCGCAATCCGTTGGCGCTTATGCGGGCGATGCCATGACAACCAGCACCATCAAAGCCAAACTGCTGGCGGATGACATTGTTCCCTCACGTAAAGTGAAGGTGGAAACACAGGAAGGTGTCGTTTTGCTGAGTGGCGAAGTGGATAACCAGGCGCAATCCGCGCGCGCGGAAAGCATCGCTAAGTCCGTTGATGGCGTTAAAAGCGTCAAAAATAGTTTAACCGTCAAATAATCACCTTGTTTACTGCGGGTGTCGTTTAAACGGCTACCCGCAGCTTCCACATAACACGATACGACCACGCTGGATACGCAATTTGGATGCATTACTCACGTCAGGATGACCGGCATGTTTGTTCATTTTCTGGTAAGGAGTATGTATGTTTCGTTGGGGAATTATCTTTTTGGTTATTGCGCTGATCGCCGCCGCGTTGGGGTTTGGTGGTCTGGCGGGAACTGCGGCAGGTGCGGCTAAAATCGTCTTTGTCATCGGTATTATCCTGTTCCTGGCGAGCCTGTTTATGGGCCGTAAACGTCCTTAGACACCCTTGCTTTTTCCTGACGGGGTCATACCCGTCACGTTTTCATTCTGCGAGAAAACGTTGAGGCGTTTACTTCCCTTCCCGTGCCGCCGTTAACCCAATCCGACGCCTTTTATTGTTCCTGATATCTTGGACGGAAATCTCATTTAATCACGGCATTTTCTGAAAGACAGGGCTATCACACCGCTGTAATATGAAACAGTCACACTGTTCATGGTGTTTGCTGAATCTTGACCTTTTATCAGGGGGGCATAGGATGAATAGCGATATTGTTGTAGGCAGATGGAAACAGTTGAAAGGGAACTTCTGGGCATTTTGGGCCGAATGGTTTGACAGTGACTGCGCATGGTTGGAAGGCAATAACGGTTATTTTTCCGGCGTAGTACAAGAGGGTTACGGAAAGGACAATGAACAGCTATCCTCAGAAGAGAGAATATTACACTGAGGAATAAAGACGCGTGTCGATGCTATATTCTGTCGGAGGCGCGGTGCCTGCGACTCACTCTCCTTTTATCGATACCCATTGTCATTTCGATTTCCCGTTATTTTATGATGACGATGTGGCAAGCCTCCAATTGGCTGCCGCCGCAGACGTTGAACGTATCATTATTCCTGCCGTGGCGTCTCGCCACTTTGATCGTGTACTGACGCTGTCTTGTTCGCATTCTCCGCTTTATGCCGCTCTTGGGCTGCATCCGTTATATATTTCCCAGCATACTGATACTGATCTGTCGCAGTTAGACGCGTATTTACGTCAGCAACCTGAAAAGCTGGTGGCCGTGGGCGAGATCGGTTTGGATCTTTATATGCAGGAACCGCAATTCGAGCGCCAATGCATGATGCTTGAGGCGCAGTTGAAGCTGGCGCAACGGTATGATCTTCCGGTCATCCTCCATTCACGGCGTACCCATGATCGGCTGGCGCAACTGCTGCGGCGCATTGATGTGCCGCGTACCGGCGTCGTCCACGGATTCGCTGGTAGTCTGGCGCAGGCGCAGGCGTTTATCCGGCTGGGTTATTATATTGGCGTAGGCGGAACGATTACCTATTCCAGAGCCAATAAGACGCGCCAGGCCATTGCTCGTCTCCCTCTCGATCGCTTGCTGCTGGAAACTGACGCGCCGGATATGCCGGTCAGTGGTTATCAGGGGCAACCCAACCGCCCCGAACGGATCACCGATATCTTTCAGTCGCTCTGTCAGTTACGCCCAGAACCTGCCGAGGAATTGGCGGCGGCGATATACCAAAATTCATGCCGGCTCTTTCAACTCAGATAAAAACATGTTTGCGAATTGTCCTGCAGAGCGGGTGACTTATGGGGATTTTTGACTAACCGTCCGCGCTGTAGTCATTGTTTTTTCATATAATGGCATTGAAAATGTGATCTATATCACCTTTTGGTATTTTGGCTTATTCGATGTTGTATGCATTTGTGACATAAGTTGACTACTGCTCAGGGCCAGTCTTTATAATCGACTCGACCAATCGTGCCTGGTTTCCTGCCTTGCAGGGCGATCGATGTCCTGCTGCGACCATAAATGAAAAAGACGTATTTAAAAAATAACCGTTTTCAATAACTGACCTTTTAAGAAACGAGCTATTAAGAAACAATTGTTATCACATTACACATAAAGGGAATGTAACACATGCAACTCATCATGAGTCTTATTGGCATGATTGTACTGATATTGTTTGCGATTATGCTTTCCAGTAATCGTAAAGCGATCAGATTACGCACCGTGTTGGGTGCTTTCATTATTCAGATTAGCATTGGTGCGTTGGTGCTATATGTTCCGTTGGGGCGCAGAATTTTAGGCGGTATGACGGAAGGCGTAGCCAATATCATTTCCTACGGTAATCAGGGTGTCTCTTTCATGTTCGGCGGCCTGACGTCTGACAAGATGTTTGAAGTCTTTGGCGGCGGTGGCTTTGTTTTTGCGCTTCGCGTGTTGCCTATCATCGTTTTCTTCTCATCACTTATCGCTGTGCTCTATTATATGGGCATTATGCAATGGGTTATCCGCTTGCTGGGCGGCGGGTTACAGAAACTGTTGGGTACATCGCGCACGGAATCGCTTTCCGCTACCGCGAATATTTTTGTCGGTCAGACCGAAGCGCCGTTGGTGGTGCGTCCGTATATCGCCAATATGACGCAGTCGGAATTGTTTGCTGTGATGTGTGGCGGTCTGGCTTCTATCGCCGGTTCGGTTATGGCGGGTTATGCTCAGATGGGCGTACCGCTGGAATACTTGATCGCCGCTTCCTTTATGGCGGCGCCCGGCGGGTTGTTGTTCGCCAAGTTGATGGTGCCTGAGACGGAAAACACGCATGACCGCGAACAAATGGTTGGTTTTGTGGATGAGGATGATCGTCCGGCCAACGTGATCGATGCTGCGGCCAGCGGCGCGGCTTCCGGCATGCAACTGGCGCTGAATGTGGGGGCAATGTTGCTGGCGTTTATCGCGCTGATTGCGTTGCTTAATGGGATTCTCGGTGGGGTGGGCGGTTGGTTTAACTACTCTCAGTTGTCGCTGGAATTGATTTTAGGCTGGCTCTTCGCACCGGTGGCGTTTTTGATTGGCGTACCCTGGAATGAAGCTACCATCGCCGGATCGTTTATTGGTCAAAAACTGATCGTCAATGAGTTCGTCGCCTATATGAATTTTAGCGAGTATCTGAAAGCTGACGATACGGTTGCCGCTGCGGGCTTACAGGTATTGTCCGATCATACCAAGGCGATTATCTCATTCGCACTTTGTGGATTTGCCAACCTGTCATCGATAGCTATTCTTATTGGGGGTTTAGGCAGTATGGCGCCGAGTCGACGTCAGGATATTGCCCGGTTTGGTTTGAAAGCGGTTACGGCAGGTACGCTGTCCAACCTGATGAGCGCCAGCATTGCAGGCTTCTTCCTGGCGTTATAAGCGTTTGGGGCGGCGTAAGTCGTCCATTCTTTATTTTGCAGGCGAAGAACCGAAAATGGCTGGCAGTATGAGACCACTTTCCAGAGTAACGTGACATGCTTTCTGCTTTTATTGATGATGTTGAATGGATAACTTTCCCACAAGCAATGGATGGCATCGTGTATCCCGGTATTGGCGCCCGCTGTCATTTTCGCTTGTCTGCTTATTCTGACGCCTTGTTCTTGCTGGCGGGGATCCCTTTTTCTGATGCGCTTGAGCGCTCTGTACCCAAACGTCGTGCCGAGTTTCTGGCAGGTCGATGTTTGGTTAAGCATGTACTGTGTAAACTGGGATATACGGATTTCGTCCTGCACAGCGCGGAAGATCGCTCTCCACAATGGCCTGAAAATATCGCTGGTTCTTTGAGCCATAATGCGGAAAATGTCTTGTGCGCGGCGCATATCCTCCGCGACTCACTGCCTTGCGTGGGCGTGGATATTGAGTCATATCTGTCCGATGAACGGGCGTTGGCCCTGTGGCCGGGGATTATTGATGAAGAAGAATACCAGTGGTTCCAGGAACGAGAGGAAGCATTCCACTGCCTGTTGACGCTTAATTTTTCTGCCAAAGAGAGTCTGTTCAAGGCGCTGTATCCGCAGGTGAAACGTTACTTTGATTTTCTTGATGCCAGAATGGTGGCCTTAGACTGCGCCAGGCAGGTTTTTGAACTGGAATTGTTAACTGACCTGACGCCGCAATTTTATGCAGGATATCGGTTCAAAGGCGCTTATTTGCTCAGACCGAATGATGTCACGACATTTTTATATTGTTGATAATGGCCTTCGTAGTTAAATAATTGTTTGGTATGAGGGGGCTCGGTCAAATAAAAATATCATCATTGCTCTCCTATCGTCTGTTAAAGAATTAGCGTTCTTTTAATCCTGCTGATGTTTCTAAATAGATACTGAAAAGTTCTTTTATATTATGTTGTTGCGTTAATGCAGTCTTTACGTCGATCTTAATTTTTTCAAGCCGGTTTTTATAAAAATATTAATAAGTTAGTGCGATTTTGCTGTTTCGTGATCGCATTGATTATACGGAATGAATTTATTTACATTCTCCTTTATTGAAATTTGTTGAATTTATTTATCTGGTCTACGCTTTATTTCAGAATAAAGCGGATAATTATTTTCTATAATTTATATTTTTAGGTGAATAGCAATGTCGATAAAAAAGACCGTATCTGAAAGAAAAAGTAAAAAATTGCCCGCTAAACAGGCTGATGCAGTGAAGGGCAATAAAACAGACGCGCTTCATTTAGGCGATACCGCGCCGGCAGATGGCTCCCATATGGCTGACCGTAAGCCATCTCCACCGGGCGCCTACCCGACCGTACCCGGTAGCGACAAAGACACCGCCGCGCCCACCGCAAAAAGCAAAGATCTGGATACCAATCGCAAGCGGACATCCACTGAGCAGCCATTAACGACGAATCAGGGAACCAGGATTGCCGACGATCAAAATTCCCTGCGAGCCGGTAGCCGGGGGCCGACGCTGCTGGAAGATTTCATTATGCGTGAAAAAATTACGCATTTTGATCATGAGCGCATCCCGGAAAGAATTGTTCATGCGCGGGGATCGGCGGCCCACGGTTATTTTGAGGTATATAAAAGTTTGTCTCAGGTAACGAAAGCGGATTTTTTGCAGCGTCCTGGTGAGCAAATTCCGGTTTTTGTGCGCTTCTCTACGGTGCAGGGCGCCAAGGGTTCGGCGGATACCGTGCGTGATATTCGCGGTTTCGCCACCAAATTTTATACCAACGAGGGCATTTTTGATCTGGTTGGTAATAATACGCCGGTGTTCTTTATTCAGGATGCGCATAAATTCCCGGATTTCGTCCATGCTGTGAAACCTGAACCTCATAATGAGATCCCGCAAGGGGCGTCCGCGCATGACACCTTCTGGGATTTCGTGTCTTTACAGCCGGAAACGTTGCATAACGTGATTTGGGCGATGTCCGATCGTGGCATCCCACGTAGTTACCGCACCATGGAAGGGTTTGGCATTCATACCTTTCGCTTTATCAATGCGCAGGGCAAATCGACTTTTGTGCGCTTTCACTGGAAGCCCGTCGCGGGCAAAGCGTCCTTGTTGTGGGATGAAGCGCAGAAACTGGCGGGTAAGGAGCCTGACTTCCATCGTCGAGATCTGTGGGAATCCATTGAGGCGGGCGATTATCCTGAGTTTGAGCTAGGGGTACAACTGGTAGCGGAAGAAGATGAATTCGCCTTTGATTTTGATCTGCTCGATGCCACGAAATTGATACCCGAAGAGTTGGTGCCGGTTGAGCGAGTGGGGAAAATGGTGCTCAACCGCAACCCGGATAATTTTTTTGCTGAAACCGAGCAGGTGGCTTTCCATCCCGGTCACGTTGTTCCCGGTATTGATTTTAGTAACGATCCTTTATTGCAGGGCCGCCTGTTTTCTTATACTGACACACAAATCAGTCGCCTTGGCGGGCCGAATTTTCATGAAATCCCGATTAATCGCCCGACCTGTCCTTATCACAATTTCCAGCGGGATGGCATGCATCGGCAGGAGATCGATACTAATCCGGCTAATTACGGGCCCAATTCCATCAATAATAACTGGCCGCGAGAAACCCCAGCGGCGCCAGCTGGCGGTGGTTTTGAAAGTTATGCCGAACGTATTGATGGTCACAAAATCCGGGAACGAAGCGAATCTTTCGCTGATTACTATTCTCAACCCCATCTGTTCTGGTTGAGTCAAACCGCCATAGAGCAGCAGCATATTGTTGATGCCTTCAGTTTTGAGCTCGCGAAAGTCGCCCGCTCTTATATTCGTGAACGCGTGATCGACAAGCTGGCGGGCATTGATGTCTCTCTGGCGTCTCAGGTGGCGGCAAATCTGGGTATTGAGCTTTCTGATGATGTGCGTAACACGCCTGCGCCCCATGAGGTGAACGGCTTATCATCAGCCCCTAGCCTCAGTTTGTACGCCGATCCCGCCGGAGAGGTGAAAGGGCGTATTGTCGCCATTCTTCTAAGCGATGGCGTGAAAGCGGATGATGTGCTGCTGAGCATGAAGACGCTTCAGCAAAAAGGCATTCATCCTAAATTATTGGCTCAAAAAATGGGGGTTGTTCAGGCTGATGACGGCTCGAAAATTAATGTTGACGCCACCTTTGCCGGGGCGCCTTCCATAACAGTGGATGCGGTTATTGTTCCGGCGGGGACCTATGCGGCATTGTCCGTCTGTGGTGAAGCAAAACACTATCTGCTGGAAGCCTATAAGCATCTGAAGGTGATTGGATTAAGCGGCGATGCCCGGCAACTAAATACGCTTTGGCAACAGGAAGAAGCTGCGCAGGCTGGCGTCGTGAGCGGCGATGGCATGAAGAAAAAAATGCTGGCGGACTTTATTCAACAGCTTGGTAAGCATCGAATATGGTCACGCAGCCAATATGCCGTGAGTATTCCCGCCTGATAAAACATGGCAGGGATGCTGTGTCCGCCATTCCTCAATGGGCTGGTGACTCAGGAGATAGCGTTTGCGGCTATCTCCACTAGGTAATGCCTGGTTCATCCTGAAATCCCCGTCAAGCCAATCGATATCGCGCGCTATAACTTACACTAGCGCGGATACCCACCATACTCGTCCAATCACCGCCAGTTCGCCGTTAATGATCTGCTCTTTGGTGACAACCTCATCGCCATACGCCGGATTATAGGAGCGCACAATAATACTGCCGTCAGGACGTTTGATAAGCGCTTTAACGCGCTGCAACTCGCCCATGCGAATAGCATACATTTTGCCGTCCCGGATTTGACGATCCGCCAGGTTGACGGCGACTTTATCGCCATCCGACAATTTGGGTTCCATGCTATCGCCCATTACCGTCACAACCCTGGTATCTTCAACCCGGATCCCCAGGCGGCGAAGGGTATAGGCGCGAAAAGGCAGGGCGTAGACTTCATCTTCATCAATATCATACGCGCCGCCACCGGCGGATAGCCGGACGCCCAGCAACGAGACTTCCACAAATTCGTCGTCATCGTTATCGGTGCTTTCCCATTCGGTCACCTGCAAGCGCGACGTTTTAAAATTACTGATTTCCGCTTTCGGCTGACCTGTCCCATTGAGCAGCCAGTCCAGTGAATAGCCGGTTTTTTCATTGATGGTCAGTGCCGACTCCCGACTCAGCGTGCCGCGTTTCAGCCAGTTATTTACTGTCTGCGGCGAGGTGCCGAGCATTTCCGCCAAATCCTTTTGTTTCAGTTTTTCTTCGCGCATCAGGTAGCGCAGGCGTTCGGTCAGTTCTGTCATTTTCACCAACTTATAAAATAAACACTGTGTTGATTTTTTCATTGAATTGTTGATTTTCGTTGTCTATAGTCTGCTTTGTGGATAATAAAATCAACAAAAAAATGACCTGACCTGTGGCGCTACGAAAAACAGAAACCTCGGCGGGATCGTCGCCTGCGCCGCGATCCCGCATGATTTAACGTAAGACATAGTAAGACTTAAAGGAATGATTCTATGGAATGTCAATCGATACCAAGTTCGTTGCCTGCCAGCATCGGCATTATATTCCCGGCAGGCGCGGAATCGCGCCTGTTCTGGCGGTATGGATCTGGGGACGTAGTGAGCTTTGCCTGGATGCGGCAAAGTGAACGGGGCAATTCCCACCGTCCAAACCGCTTAACGCAGACGGCAACATGGGCTGATACAGGAGAGGCTCCTCATGAATATTGAACATGCGCTCAGCCTGTGCGGGCCTAAATCGGCCTCGGCAATGTTCACCTGTAGAGAAAGCATGTCGTCTTATGATTATCACGCGCGTGATGACCGCCGACCGGTCAGCCAGGCTCAAAGAGAGCGCGCGCCTTCGTCAGCGGCGAAAAGCCGCTATAACGATATTCTACTGGCGTTGGGGGTGGTGCAATCGCGTGAGGCATTAGGATTAAGTCTGATCCTGGCACGGTACGATAAAGATCCTAAAGAGCGGAATAAAGCAATAGAAGGCATCGCCCGATTTGCGTTCAAGCAAGCGCCGGTTCTGGTGGGGAAGGCGGCTGGACGCCAGATGGCTCATTGCATGGTGTTGCTGGCAAAAATGGCGGTTGAGCAATATTGCAGAACCGCAGATGACGCGCAGTACCGTTGCCGCTGTAACGGCAGAGGAAAGATTACTGATCTGGCGGCATCAAAAGCTGCTGGAGAAACCATAGAAAAAGTGTGTCCCCGTTGCGGCGGTTCAGGATTGAAACCACTGACATCGGCGGCGGTTTATAAAGTAATAAAAACATTGATTCCAGATTTAACCCAGCGTACATGGTCGCGAAATTGGAAGGTATTTTATGACTCGCTGGTTACGCGTTGTCACCAGGAGGCGGGCGCGGCAGAACAGTTATTTTCTGTGATTACCTCATCCGAGAAATAATTGATAAAAATAAGATTAATTTTTTTTAAAATTAATGCTTGCATTCGTGTCTTAAAATGGTTAGATTTATTTCCATGATGGGAATTTAGTGATTTTTAATTTCCTTTGGTAGAGATTGAAAACCTGCTTTTGGCAGGTTTTATTATTTAAGCCCCGAAATTTTTTCGGGGCTTTTTTTATGGTTAAAATAACAGTCTTAATAAGATTTATCTTGTTTTTCACTCGCTTTTCAGAAGGTAAATATGCAAATTAATATCTTCAGTTGGGCAGGCGCTTATGAATTAATACAGGGCTGGTGGCGCGGAGATGTTCCCACCGGCGGCGTGTTATTAGCTGTTTTTATCGCAATATTGCGCGTTGCCTACAGTGGTGGAGGATGGCGAAGAATGCTGCTGGAGGCCGCGCTGTGCGGGGCGTTGACGCTGACAGCGGTTGCGTCGCTTGACTATTACTCTTTGCCAAAAACCTTGACGCCTGCGGTGGGGGGGATGATTGGTTTTATTGGCGTGAAAAAGATTCGTCACTGTATATTGAAATTTATTAATTACCGTGATGATAATGATAAGAAAACAAACAAATAACAATAAAACTCCCTGGGTTTTTATTATTTGTTTGTATGATGTTTGGTTTTTTTAAAGGAGGAGATGCGAAAGATAACGTCGTGAAATTTTTTATTGTTGTTTTAGAACGTTAGTCATTATGGTGGCTGACATCTTGTCGTTATGTCGTGAAATACGGCATGACGTCCATTTTTTATAAATGTAAATCACCCAAAAGCCCGCAACCGAACAAATATCATTATTTGTTTGGGCGGGTTTTATTTTTTTATAAAGAGAGAAATATTATGAATACTATCAGTAAAGGTAAAAAAAACGTCTTGAAATCTGCTCAACCACATAAACCGACTATTTGGTCACGCGCTGATGCGTTGAAGGTTAACGAATATGACCCAACCACCACTCAGCCGCTGGTTTGTGGAGATTTTCCGGTCATGAGCGATGAGGTGTTTATCTGGGATACCATGCCCTTACGCGATATGGACGGTAATATCGTATCAGTCAATGGCTGGTCCGTCATTTTCACGCTTACCGCCGAGCGCAGCCCAACCAATCCTGAGTATCTGGACGAAGAGGGCAATTATGACATTACCCGTGACTGGAATGATCGTCATGGACGGGCAAAAATGTACTTCTGGTTCTCCCGCACCGGTAAAGATTGGATCATGGGCGGACGCGTAATGGAGGAAGGTGATTCTCCCACAACGCGTGAATGGGCGGGAACGCCGATCCTATTGAACAATCATGGTGAAATTGATCTTTACTACACGGCGGTAACGCCGGGTTCGACCATTGTGAAAGTGCGCGGACGTGTGGTAGCCACGGAAAATGGCGTGGAAATGGTGGGATTCAAGAAGGTCAAGCGACTGTTCGAGGCGGACGGAAAAATTTACCAGACCGAAAGCCAGAACCCGTACTGGGCCTTCCGCGATCCTTGCCCGTTCCACGATCCGAAAAGCGGTCAGCTGTATATGCTGTTTGAAGGCAATGTTGCCGGTGTGCGTGGTTCGCATGTCGTCGGCCCGGATGAATTAGGTGATGTACCTCCGGGCTATGAGGATGTCGGAAACGCACACTTCCAGACTGGTTGCATCGGTATTGCCATGTGCCGTGATGAGGATGGTGACGATTGGGAATTGCTGCCGCCGCTGGTGACGGCAGTCGGTGTTAACGATCAGACTGAGCGCCCGCATTTTGTTTTCCAGGACGGGAAATATTATTTGTTCACCATCAGCCATAAATTTACTTATGGCGACGGACTGACCGGGCCTGATGGGGTATACGGTTTTGTGAGTGATAATCTGTTCGGGCCATATGAGCCGCTGAACGGCTCTGGTCTGGTGCTGGGCAACCCGCCTTCTCAGCCTTACCAGACTTACTCGCACTACGTCATGCCTAATGGTCTGGTGACTTCTTTCATCGATTCCGTCCCCACGGGCGAAGATAGCTACCGCATCGGCGGCACGGAAGCGCCGACGGTTAAAATCAAGCTGAAAGGTTTACAGACCTTTGTGCTTGAAGCGTATGACTACGGTTATATTCCTCCCATGGTTGATATTACGTTGAAATAACCATCACCTGGGGCGGCTGATGTCGCCCCTATCTGACAGGGCGTAAGGGCAGTCACGATAACTTCGTTCTGGGGTTACTCTATACGATTCCTTTCTACCATCGAGAGGATCACATGGAACAGTTCATCCTTTGCCTGCTGTTCCGTAATGACCCCTTGAACCGTCGCATAAGATAACCCTTCGGCGGAACCGAGCATTGCCCGCAGCGCCGCATCATGCAGTGGTTGACCGCCGCAAAACGGAGCAAACAGTTGGCGACATTTCTCCGTAAAAGTGGTGGTGTAATCTTGCCTGATTTGTTCAAGTTCAGGAGTTCCGGTAAGCGCCGCCATAACGTTGGGCATTTCACGCCCCTGGAGCAGTACGCAATCAATGTATGATGTCGCTATGACCGAGGCCAGTTGCTCAAGTACCGGCTCTGTATTACGGATAATTTCATCCATCTGCGCCGTCTGACGATAATCAAATTCTTTATAAAGTGCGGCGAAAAGCCCGGAACGATTGGTGAAATGATCGTACACCACGGGTTTCGTCACGCCTGCCCGCTCCGCCAGTTGGCCTAATGTGAGCGCTTCCGTGCCTTCCTCCCGGATAATCCGCCATGCGGTTTCTATCAGTTGTACATAACGCTCTTCTCTGGATAAACGCTGTCTTGCATGTGAGTTAGACATGGCCGGTATTTCCTGTTGACCTGATTATATACTAAAGGTAACCTACTATTGGTAAGTTACTTTCAGTATATAAGACTAACGCTGGCATGGTTTCATAGCAATAGGGAGTCCCCGCAATGCATGCATTAATTGTCGTTTCTCATCCCCTTCATCTCTCACTGACTCATAGTGTCGCGGCCGCCATTGCGCAAGGGATAGCTGAATCAAATTCAGAAAATACCGTTGAAATAGCGGATCTTACGCAGGAAGGCTTTAATCCCGCTTTTTCTGCATCGGATGTGGCTGCTTTTCAGCAAACAGGCACAACGCCGCCTGATGTCGTGGCGCAGCAGTCGCGTATCGACAAC
The DNA here is from genome assembly GCF_025840185.1 of Brenneria izbisi. Taxonomy (GTDB): domain Bacteria; phylum Pseudomonadota; class Gammaproteobacteria; order Enterobacterales; family Enterobacteriaceae; genus Brenneria; species Brenneria izbisi. The sequence continues at coordinate 11,011 of NZ_JAMPJU010000013.1, read as the reverse complement.
GCGGATGCGCTTATTCTGGTGTTTCCGATTTATTGGTGGTCAATGCCGGGGTTACTGAAGGGGTGGATCGATCGCGTTTTTTCAAACGGCTGGGCCTATGAAGACACTGCTGATGGAGACGTGGTAAAGAAACTGGGCCATTTGCCGGTGCATCTTATTGCGCTGGGCGGCGCCAGCCAAAGAACATTCGAAAAACACGGTTATGCGGACGCGTATAATGCACAGATAGTCCACGGAATTTTCGACTATTGCGGCGCGCCGGTGCTGACCTCTGAAGTGCTGCTGATGCCGGAATTAGCAACGCCGGAAGCTTGCCTTAAAGCCGGACATGATATTGGGCAACGTATTTTCGCGGCAGCTAATATATCGTGATGCAATGACAGCCGCGTTACGCGATTTTACCCAGCATTAGCACAATCAACGCATTGGAAAAAACAGTGGATTATTGATCAAACGAAATTTTTGTAAAATAAATCATCACATGATGATTTAAAGAGCTAACATGTTGGTACGCCCCATACTGCTGAATGGAGACAAAACAAACATGGCTCGGTTAATTATGCGAATTTACGGCAATGACTCCTGCCTGGTGCCTTTTCGTAAAGCGTTACCCATCAACGCTCCCAGAGCGCGTTATCCTGGTTTCCAACCGAAAACGACGTTGTTAAAAGCGGGCTCGGTTCGTCGCGAGGGTGCGCGTCCTCTTCCCTGCGATATCATTTTTGAACGGGATGTCGCCGTAACACTGCGCGATGGCACGACAATGTATACCGATGTTTTCCGCCCGGCGACAGACGGGCAATATGCTGGTCAACAACACCCAGCGCTGACTGCCTGGAGTCCCTACGGAAAAGAAATCGGCGGGCAGTGGCTGGATGATATTCGGGGGCGTTCGGGCGTTCCGCTGGCGTGGGTTTCTGAACTGCAAAAATTTGAAGGCCCCGATCCTGCATTTTGGTGCAACGAAGGGTACATCGTCCTCAACCCGGATCCACGAGGCGCATATAAATCCGCAGGCAATATAAACTACTGGGGACGTCAGCTTGCTGAAGACGGATATGATTTTATCGAGTGGGCGGCATCACAGAAATGGTGTTCGGGTAAAGTCGGTATGGCCGGGAATTCCTGGCTGGCCGTATCGCAATGGTTCATCGCTGCCGAGCAGCCGCCCCATCTTGCCGCAATTGCCCCGTGGGAAGGTTTCGTCGATCATTTTCGTGAAACCGGCAACCGAGGAGGGATCCCGGCGCCTGCTTTCCCAGAGGTGATTATCCGAAATCTCGCCGGAGAAAATATGGTTGAGGATCAGCCTCGCATGATTATCGAACATCAGTTAATGAATGAATACTGGGAAGATAAAAAGGCCCGTCTGGAACGTATTGCGATCCCTGCTTATGTGATTGCAAGCTATACCAACCATGCTCATACGCATGGATCATTTGCCGGTTTTCGGGAAATTTTATCGGAAGAGAAATGGCTGCGGGTAAATAACACTCACGAATGGCTGGACTTTTATACCCCCAAATATACGCAGGAACTGTTACAGTTTTTTAATCATTATCTGCAAGGTGAAGATAATGGCTGGGAAAAAACACCCAAGGTGAGAATTTGTATTTTAGATAAAGAAAATGCCGATGTTGTGGACCAGAAGGAACAGTCGTGGCCGCCAGCGGGTATGCAGGCCGTACCACTCTGGCTGAATACCGGCAACCGGTTGTCAGACCGCGCTGAACGTGCTGGAACCAGTGTGGCGTATGGCGTCGACAGAGAGGGGAAAACTGAATTTCATTATGTTTTCCCGCATGATACCGATGTTATCGGGTACATGAAGCTTCGCTTGTGGGTGGAGGCGCGTGGATCGGATGATATGGAGTTGGCGATCGGCGTGGAGAAGCGGGACAGTAACGGCAATCCCTTTATCCGGGTTCTGGGGGAGGGCATGAGCGGTCCGGTTATCGCCTCTGGGCTTTTGCGTGTTTCTCACCGGGCTATGGATACGCAACGCTCAACAGACTCTGAACCCTACCTGCTGCATACACACGAGGAAAAGCTTAAAGCAGGCGAAATCGTACCGGTTGAAATTGGCATCTGGCCGGTCGCGATGCGTTATCATGCTGGTGAACAACTGGTGCTGACTATTGCAGCATATCAGCCTATACCCACTGATATTGACATGGGGTTTGGCGTGGCGGAGATCACTCTTCCGGCAGCAAGTGAAACCATCACCCCAGGAGAGAAGGTCAGAATGCGTACCTTGGGAGGACGTAAAGAGGTGCCTGATTTTATCGGAGAACAGCAGGTCCCGACTCCTGAAAGCAGAAATGTCGGAGTGCACGTTATTCATTTTGGTCACGACTACGATAGTCATCTGCTTGTGCCCATAAGAGAAGTGGGATGATGAACTACATACAATTCAGTGTCGGCAAAACCAGCGCTGAATGAAACCATAAGAATTTGTATTGATATGAAAAACAAAGAAATTACTGAGACTAAAAAACGGGGCAGAAGGCCGCTTGCCGTCCGGTCAGGCCGGGAGACGATCTTACCAGCCGCATTGCATCACTTTTCCCGATACGGATATGATTCAACCACTTTACGTAAGATTGCCGCCGATGCCGGCGTTGATATGGCCTTAATTGCAAGGTTGTATGGATCTAAATCAGGATTATGGAATGAAATGCTGAGTTTTTTAGCCAGAAAGCAGAAAATACATATTCAGAAACTCAGCGATATACCGACATCATCCAGGGAGCAGAAAGACATTTTTGTTGATTTTATACAATGTGTGGTTTCTATTTGCTCGGAAATCCCTGAGTTTCCTTCTTTATTATTGAATGAGGCGGCCTCTGACCGGGAGCGCTTTAATATTGTACTGAAAGATATAATAAGTCCGTTCAAGTCAGCTTGCCTGCCGTTTATCCGGCAGGCTATGTCAAATAATATCATTCGGGGGCGTAATGAAGATGCGGTATTCATGTTTCTGATATCATCCATTTCAATGTCAATTATTACGCCTGAGTTGATTTTTGATAATAACAGTCCGTGTAATGCGGGAAAAATAGTCTCTGAACTCGCTATGTTGTTACTTAACTGAACGGAGCAAGCATTCAGCCGCCTGAAAATGAAGTCCGTTTCCTGTATCCATTTTCTGTATTGTCTTATTCATTACTCCTGATCGCCCGCTACAGTCCAGTGTTTGTGGATCAGACGCTGGTTTTCAACTTCATCAGCAACAGCCAGGGCCAAATCAGGCAAATCAATCCCTGAAGGGATGCCCTGGTGGAAAATCATGAAGTCAATGCCAAGTTCGTAGTTTCCTGTCCCTTTGCCAGGACGGTACATCCACGGTGGCGACAGAAAACTCCATTTAAAATCCGTGCGATCGGTGAAAAGCTCCAGCGCGAGGCGGCATCCTTCAAGCAAAGGTACTTGTTTCCAGTCTTTGATACACTCCTCAAGCAGTGGATCACTGTCTCCCTCTTTAACCAGACCTTTTTCCTTCCTTTCCGCGGCATCATAGAAAAAGCTTTCGCCAGTAACATCGCCAAGCCAGCGAAGATGATTGGGCGGTTCAACGCCGAAATACCATTTCGGAAAACGCGGGTCATCAAACATTTGTAACCCTGGTTTAACAAATAGGCTTGCAGCCCCGCCAACATAAATGAAATAAGGTACTTCGGTATTCCGTACCGCTTTAATCATTGAACGGGTACCTTCCACCTGAAGATAATAGACCCGGAGATCGACTGTGTGGCCACCCGAAAAGGTGGAAACCACAACATCATGACCGATCAGGACTTTTTCAAGCGCGGTTGTATTGAGAATATCTAACGTAATATTGGTTAAACCGTCTCTGTCCTGAACTTTATCGGCATCAATGGAAATACCGGTTACCGTATGTCCTCTGTTCAATAGTTCATTAACCAGCGCCATACCGCCCATACCGCTATGTCCGAGGACTGCAACGTTAAGATTTTCTTTTTTCATAATTAAATCTCCAGTTTTGGTTTTTAATGTTTATTATCAGATGGATTTTTAGTTGGAGCGGAAAGAAAGATAAGTACCTTATTAAATATTTTATTAATGGATATTAATCACTATTATAAGTACCAGTGGGTATCATTTTAATTATGGTATGCTCCTGCTCCGCTGTTGTCAATTTGACCGATCAATAATAAAGTTATTTGTGGTATCGATCTGGATCAATGTATGTTTACCGCAAGGAAAGTGTTAATGTGGTGTTTGTTTTTGGTAAATGGGTGATCAGCAGAGAGATTGCAATCCAATTGTGAAGTTAAGTAAAATGCAGGAAAGTACATTTATTATCATTTCAACTGAATTACTCTCTCTGAAATTACATGGCATTAGAATTGACTATTATGAAAAATAAACTAAGTATCAGAGGTCGTCCAAAATCAAGCGAGCTTCCCATCCGGGTTGAATTTATCCTTGATATTGCTACGCAGGTTTTTCTGGAGTCAGGATTCAGTAAGGCTAAAGTGATCGACATAGCTAAACGTGCTGGAGCATCAAAGACTACGCTATATACATTGTATCCCACTAAAGATGCTTTATTTAGCGCGGTTATTTCAAAAAAAATTGAAATGCTTGAGAAGCAATTGAATGATAGTTTAAAGTTTGAGGAAGAACTTTCTTTATTATTGGTTGGCTTTGGTAGAAAACTGATTGATACTTTTTTACAGGATGAGTCAAGAGCTTTATTTAATATCATCATTACTGAGAAGCATTGTTTCCCTGAACTGGCGGATTTTTTTTGGCAGGCGGGGCCGGGGAAATGCATCAAAACGCTGAGTCAATGTCTTGAGGTTCATCCAGAATTTACCGGAAACAACGTTACGGTTGCCGCTGAAACGTTCATTTCGTTATGTTGGGGCACCTATTTATTAAACTCGTTAATAACGAAAAATTTTCATATGTCAGAAGAGGAAATAAACAATCATTTAATTGAATCAGTGCATGTCTTTTCCGGCAGGTATTGCAGAAAAGCTTAAAACGATTGTTATACCGATTTGTCGTTGACTTATCATCAGACTGACTGACGCCGCGCATCCGACAGGCGAACGCGATGTCGAAAGACGCCTCGTTCGCCTGCGGGCTTGCCGTAGCTACTGAACGGGCGTCAGCGGTTCCTCTACGCAAATCGCCGCCATCCGCACCACCACGTTGATAACACAACCGTTGGATCGCGCAGAAATCCATTGAACCAACCAGCGTATCGTGCATTTCAGTGGCTCGATGAATTCTCCTGGAACAATTAAAGAGATTTGACGGTTTTGTTCCGCCCAAACACCGGCGGCGGCGCTTCTCTATCAATCAGCACATCGATCACCGTAGGAACACCTTGCATAATAGCCGAATGTAACGCGGTTTCCAGTTCGGATGAGTGTGTTACTCTGATGCCGTTAGCGCCTAATGCCTGAGCGAACAAAGCGAAATCTACCTGAGGAATCGCGCAATCGAGTTGCGGATAACCTATCGAGTTCAAACCTTGCCGACACATGTTGTAAGTGCCATCATTCAATACCAGCCAAATAGCCGGTGCTTGATGACGAACTGCCGTACTGATTTCGTTATTCATCAGCATAGAACCATCGCCTATGACGCCGACGGTGACTTTGCCTGACATTGCCAGTCCTACAATCCCGCAGGCATAATGTCCCATGGTCCCCAACGCTGAATTTACCCGATAACGATTGGGTTTTTGAAACTGCAAATACCTATTTGTCCATACATGTGAGTTTCCGGCATCTGCAGCCACCAGGCAATCATATTCATCAATGGCAACCTTTTGGATTATCGCCATAACATCCTCTGGATGGATGACGCCATTCTTGATTTCCTCTGTGGTCTGTCGTTCAATCGTTCTTGTGTTTTCAATAATATTGGACTGATGCGCAATGGGTAATTTTTTTATTTTATCATATACGCCATGTAAGAATTGGGACAACTCAGCATTGATGACGACGGTTGAAGCAGGAAGGTTCTTTCTGATATCGATATTTTCCAGACTGATATAATACACATCAATATCTTTTATTTTGTTTTGCAGATAATGCGAACTGGACTCCCCTAATCGGGTTCCCAAAATAATGACTGCTTTCAATGCGGGATCATTTACGATAGATTGTAATTTCTGTTCATCGGAACCTAACCCCGTAGCGCCTATATATAATGGGTGTTTTTCAGGGAATATTCCTTTTCCGCGTGGCGTTGACATTACTGGCGTATATGTTTCAGTCGCCAGTCGGGTTAATATTTCCGAGCAATGGTGGCTGCCAAAACCATTCCAGATAATAGCATCTCCCGTAGCAAGCACTTCAGCTATTTTATACTGTTGTTTTTCCAGATAACTCTCTTCTGCATTTTTCGAGGGGTGAATTTTTTGTTTATTTATTTTTACCGCATCTTGAAAAAAGTTTTTTTTCTGAATGCTGGGAAGAATAAATATACCTAATACCTGACCACGCGATGTTTTCAGATGAGAGATGGACTCAATCGCTTCATATATCTTTTCTTCTTCATCGATACAAACAATACGATCGAAGAATCCTGTGATGCCATCGCCTGCCAAGGCGCTTACATCCTGTGCTGTGGTTTGTTGCAATCCCCACAACCCATTATTTTTTGACGTTGTTATTGGCGCAATAAATACCACTTTAGAGCCATCTAGCTTTGCTGCGCGCAGTGCCGTTAACGCGTTGGTGATGCCAGGGCCTGCGGTGGAAAATACCGCAGCCGGTTTATCTTTATATAGACTGTATTCTGAGGCGCAAAAAGCAGCGCCCGCTTCATGTCGGCAATGGATGGTATTGATGGATGACTCGAAGAGTGCTTTCCATGCCGGAGCGATGAAAGCACCGGAAACACCGAAGGCAACGTCTACCCCAACGTTTTCCAAATGTTGGATCAGCACTTCTACCACAGTCTGTTGTGCATTTTCTTTCATGATTTGACCTTGTTCTAAAATCGAAGCCAAGCTAAATCAGCGATCCGGCCTTTTTGCAGACTTAGGAAAAATTATCTGATTCTGGTCGGTTAAGGTCGAGTGGCGTTGTTGCTGGTTGTATTTCTGACGTTAGTGAATGTTTAGATATTCTTCACGAAAGCGACGATTAAATGACTCGATCAAAACTTGAGCCATTGGCTTTCCGGGACGCGAGAGTCCATCGCCACATCGTTTTATTCGCCCATCGCTTGCTCCATCAATTGGGAAATAAATCGCAGCCATTATCTAACTGTAGCCGCTGCGGTACTGCATTCCGCACCTGCTTCAAGTGTCCCATGACGGCAACCACATCGTCACCGCGCTCCTCTGATTAACCTGGATTACCAGGCATTTACGGCTAAAATTATTCACTATGAACAAGGTGCGGATCCGACATTCGTTGAACACCTTATCATTAATAAAACTTATGTTCCAGCACGGATCTGCGACTGTGGCCGCTGTAAGCATGCCGGTAAATCGAACTATTCACTTTTAAAGACTTTGCTACATATGGAATATGTTCATCTAAGAAGGTTGCTATTGGTAAGGTTTGACTGAATAGAATCGAGCCGTGTGCTCTATCCGTCATAATAATGCGCCTGCGTAAAAAGAACTCGTCGGCAATCCAGCGCCAGCGTACGACCTGTGGTCACCTAGGCGCGTATCTCGGCAAGAGACAACTGGATAAATGGCTAGGATTAAACTACACCATTCAATTTTTGAAGTATTTCAAAAGTTCATCTGCCGAGATCGCTATGTGTAATACTCAATTCGAAAACTCTGAGCACCTCTCAAATCCCCAAAACATAAGATGAATAGCATCCTTGATCTCATCCGCACAGTCGCCGAGATCCGCAATCACTTCACCCATGACTTCAACAGGAACGCTGGATAGTTCAGTGGTCATCAGTCGGTAATTCTCGCCATTGATGCGAAGTTGAGGGAACAATGTTTTATTCACTTTCTCAGACAGATGATGCGATTCGATAAGCGGGATGACCGTACGCCGCTTTTGTGTCTCGACAATGTCGCTTTGCACATCGATAACCATTTTGTAGTGACTGGCGCGTTTGTATTGATAAACAATGAATTGCATGATCACCAGTTCCTGTTTTCATCCGCAAAGGCGCCATTCTGGGCGATAAATTGGGCGACTTCTTCCATCCCTTCGCGGTTTTCCTTCTTCCACTCTTCTGCCTTGATGCGACGGGCTTCTTTGCCAATGACATCATTCACCAGACCAGAAATATTGACTCCGGCGGCACTCAGAATCTGATAATTGTCTTTGTCTACGGTAACGCTGACGCGGTGTTTCATGATAGTACTCCTCATTTATGCATACTATGAGTATATACTTTGCATGATTGTTCAGCAATTAGCCAAGATTCCAATCCAACTCCTTCAACTCCTCAAACGTATAAACCCGAAAAACATGGCGGCGCTTCGTTTCCAGCGGGATGTGCTGATGATTCACGATGACGTGTTTGATGCTAGTGAACAGCAGTTCGAGAGCCAGTGTTTTCTGTGGATCTGTCTGATAACGGCGGTGTTATGCGCCTTGCGAAACAGAGAAGGGCAGATACCGGACGCCAGCAGCTTCCGAGCCGCATCGCGCTTTTCGCGGGCCCCTGCCAGCGTGGTTTGAGGATAGGGACCAAAGGCCAGACGGTTTTCTTTACCGCCGAAACGATAGCGGAAATACCATAGCTTAGCGCCGCGGGTAGATACCGTGAGGTACAGGCCTTGCGAGTCAGTGAGCTTGTAAGATTTTGCGAGAGGTTTCGCGGATCGGACTTTGCCGTCAGTTAACATATGAGGCTCACTCCAGTTGTCGAACTGAATGACCCGCAATCTGACCCAAAAATTCCCCGATACGAAGGGATAAATCAAAATGCATCGGAAAAGATTTTTACGCCAACTTATTGAATCGTAACAACATAGGGATTGATAAGGAGGCATAAAAAAGGAAAGGTGGTGGAGTCGGGATCATACTCACGATTAACTTGCTGTTAATTATCTATTTTATTGATATTTATCGTAAACACCGCCCCATGAAAGCCCCCATAAAAAATCGCTTTGTTTTTGTGATGGTTGTCACGATGAATCGGTGTTTTAGCGGTTAACAGCGCTAAAAACGCGGTTTCATCTCTCATGCTGGCAATGGCCTGTTCCTCTCTGCATTGAACATCTTTCAAACGTAGAACTTGATATGTCGGATTCGTGATTTTTGAGATAATCATAAAAAGTCTGATTTATAATTTATGGATTATATTAGTATTTTTGCTATTATTTTGAGATGTCGTCATGCTCCATTTGAGATAACTACATATCATGGCTCAATTTAATCACTTTGAACTCTCGCTCCTGAACCCCAGTTTTGACTCCCCTTTGGTCGATGCGCTGACGGAACTGGAGATCCTTCGGCATCTGAGGTTGGAAACGGATGTTCACCCTATTCTGTTTGCGCAGTTGAAAGCCGTTTTCCACATGCTGGAGAGTCTGGGCTCTGCGAGGATTGAGGGAAACCACACGACGCTTGCCGACTATGTTGAAAGCAAAGTTGAAGGAACACAGAGTTCAACGGATCAGCTCAAAGAAATCAATAATATTGAAGCTGCGATGGAATTCATCGACGAGCATCTAAATAATGGTGATGAGATAACGGAATATTTTATCCGCGAGCTACATAGTCTGGCGGTTGTCGGATTGCAACAGGAAGGTGATAAAACGCCCGGTGCCTATCGGCAGCATAACGTCAGCATCGCTCAGTCTGACCATTTACCGCCGGATCATATCCATGTTCCTGACTATATGTCAGAACTGACAGCCTTTATTAACCGTGCCGATAAACCAAAATATGATCTGATGAAAATTGCGCTGGTGCATCACCGCTTCGGCTGGATACACCCCTTTGGCAACGGTAATGGCAGAACGGTCAGACTGCTGACCTATGCGTTATTGATCAAGTATGGTTTTAATGTGCAGGCAGGTGGCCGGGTTCTTAATCCGACAGCGGTATTTTGTAACGATCGCGAGCGTTATTACGCCATGCTGTCGTTAGCGGATAAAGGAACTGAGCAGGGCTTAGAAGAATGGTGTTTATATGTACTTTCGGGAATTTCATCTGAGTTGAAGAAAGTCGATCAACTGACAAACCATGCTTTTTTGAGTACAAAAATACTGTATCCGGCGATCGACTTTTCATCTGAAAGGGGGCTAATAAACCCGTTGGAATCTAAAGTTCTGAAACGCGCTGTCGAGCTAGGGACGATAAAAGCGGGTGATCTCCGTACCGCTTTACCTGAGCTGAAACCGGCTCAAGTGACTTATCAACTTGGTAAGTTGATTGATCGGGGACTGCTTCAGCCAGTAGAAGAGGGAGCCCGTTCCTATACGGCGAAGTTTTCTAACTCATATCTGATTCGTGGGGTGATTAAGGCTCTGCGGGAAGAAGGGTTTATTCCTGATTTGTGATTTAAATATTTTCTGCTGTGGTGCGGGGGAAATAGTTGATCTTAATGAATTATGTCATTTGTACCAGAAAGTAAATGTAACCGTACTTGGTGTTTTCATGGTCTTAGTATGAAATGGAAAGATAGGTGGTAGCCTATTTTAAAGCTACCAAAAATATTATCTATATCATGCTTGTTCGTCTATTAAATTTGGTGAAACTTCAGTTATTCCTATCATGAGTTCATAATGTCCAATTTGCTTTGATTTTGTGAATATATCTTTGAATATACGTAAGTAAACCTCATTTGTTCTTTCTCCATGATTAATATATAAGTCATCATGTATTGAATGAGAACCATCATTTACCCAAGAGAATAATGACTGACAAATTAATTTATCTCTTCCCTGAAATAGTTCGCATATATTATCTTTTGACATGCCACCCCACATAGTGAAGTAATTTTCTAGAATTCTCCGCATATTACCGCTCCACTTTAGCCAGACCATGCTGATTGCTGGGGAACGGCGAAGCGGCATTCATAAATAGCTTTA
>NZ_JAMPJU010000012.1 GCF_025840185.1 Brenneria izbisi | reverse complement strand
GATAATCAGGTGACCGAAGGCAGCGCCTTTACCGTCACCGCCACCGTGGGCGCGCCGGTCACCGGCAGTCCGCTGGTGATCACGCTGAGTAATGATCAGACCATCACCATTCCGGTGGGCGAAAGCAGCGGCACGGTACAGATCGCTACACGCGGTGACGATGGCTATCAGCAGGGCGATGAACCCATCACGGTCGGCATTAAAGACGCTGCCGGCGGCAACTATGAAGCGCTGGATACGACCAGTACAACCACCACCACGGTAGTGGATAACCGCGACGCCACCACGCTGACGCTGGGGGATGTGACGGTAACGGAAGGCAGCGGCACTGCCACCATTGGCGCGACATTAAGCCAGCCGACCGATCGTGAGTTTACCGTGACGCTCAGCAATGGCGCGACCATCACCTTTGCCGCCAACAGTGCAGTTGGCACCTCAACGGCGTTTGCGGTGCAGGGCGATGATGTCTACCAGGACAGTGAAAGTTACACCGTGAGTGTAACCGACAGTGGCGCGCATAACTTCGAACAGTTGGATGTCAGCGACACCGCAACCGTCACCGTGACGGATACGGTCGATACCACCGCCATCACCCTGAGCGCGGATAATCAGGTGACCGAAGGCAGCGCCTTTACCGTCACCGCCACCGTGGGCGCGCCGGTCACCGGCAGTCCGCTGGTCATTACGCTGAGTAACGATCAGACCATCACCATTCCGGTGGGCGAAAGTACCGGCACGGTACAGATTGCGACACGCGGTGACGATGGTTATCAGCAGGGCGATGAACCCATCACGGTCGGCATTAAAGACGCTGCCGGCGGCAACTATGAAGCGCTGGATACCAGCAGTACAACCACCACCACGGTAGTGGATAACAGCGATACCACCACCTTGACGCTGGGGGATATCACTGTGGCGGAAGGCAGCGGCACCGCCACCATCGGCGCGACATTAAGCCAGCCGACTGACCGTGAATTTACCGTGACGCTCAGCAATGGCGCGACCATCATCTTTGCCGCCAACAGCGCGGTTGGCACCTCAACGGCGTTTTCGGTGCAGGGCGATGATGCCTATCAGGACGGTGAAAGCTATACGGTGAGCGTCGTCAATGCCGGTGAACATAACTTTGAACAACTGGACAGCAGCGACACCGCGATTGTCACCGTGACGGATACGGTCGATACCACCGCCATCACCCTGAGTTCGGATAATCAGGTCACCGAAGGCAGCGCCTTTACCGTCACCGCCACCGTGGGCGCGCCGGTCACCGGCAGCCCGCTGGTGATCACGCTGAGTAACGATCAGATCATCACCATTCCGGTGGGTGAAAGCAGCGGCACGGTACAGATCGCGACACGCGGTGACGATAGCTATCAGCAGGGCGATGAACCCATCACGGTCGGTATCAAAGACGCTGCCGGCGGCAACTATGAAGCGCTGGATACCAGCAGTACAACCACCACCACGGTAGTGGATAACCGCGACGCCACCACCTTGACGCTGGGGGATGTGACGGTAACGGAAGGCAGCGGCACCGCCACCATTGGCGCGACATTAAGCCAGCCGACTGACCGTGAGTTTACCGTGACGCTCAGCAATGGCGCGACCATCACCTTTGCCGCCAACAGCGCGGTTGGCACCTCAACGGCGTTTGCGGTGCAGGGCGATGATGCCTATCAGGACGGTGAAAGTTACACCGTGAGTGTAACCGACAGTGGCGCGCATAACTTTGAGCAACTGGACAGCAGCGACACCGCAACCGTCACCGTGACGGATACGGTCGATACCACCGCCATCACCCTGAGCGCGGATAATCAGGTCACCGAAGGCAGCGCCTTTACCGTCACCGCCACCGTGGGTGCGCCGGTCACCGGCAGCCCGCTGGTGATCACGCTGAGCAACGATCAGACCATCACCATTCCGGTGGGCGAAAGTACCGGCACGGTACAGATTGCGACACGCGGTGACGATGGCTATCAGCAGGGCGATGAACCCATCACGGTCGGCATTAAAGACGCTGCCGGCGGCAACTATGAAGCGCTGGATACGACCAGTACAACCACCACCACGGTAGTGGATAACAGCGATACCACCGCCATCACCCTGAGCGCGGATAATCAGGTGACCGAAGGCAGCGCCTTTACCGTCACCGCCACCGTGGGTTCACCGGTCACCGGCAGTCCGCTGGTGATCACGCTAAGCAACGATCAGACCATCACCATTCCGGTGGGCGAAAGTACCGGCACGGTACAGATTGCGACACGCGGTGACGATGGCTATCAGCAGGGCGATGAACCCATCACGGTCGGCATTAAAGACGCCGCTGGCGGCAACTATGAAGCGCTGGATACGACCAGTACAACCACCACCACGGTAGTGGATAACAGCGATACCACCGCCATCACCCTGAGCGCGGATAATCAGGTGACCGAAGGCAGCGCCTTTACCGTCACCGCCACCGTGGGTTCACCGGTCACCGGCAGTCCGCTGGTGATCACGCTGAGCAACGATCAGACCATCACCATTCCGGTGGGCGAAAGTACCGGCACGGTACAGATCGCGACACGCGGTGACGATGGTTATCAGCAGGGCGATGAACCCATCACGGTCGGCATTAAAGACACCGCTGGCGGCAACTATGAAGCGCTGGATACGACCAGCACAACCACCACCACGGTAGTGGATAACCGCGACGCCACCACCTTGACGCTGGGGGATGTGACGGTAACGGAAGGCAGCGGCACCGCCACCATTGGCGCGACATTAAGCCAGCCGACTGACCGTGAGTTTACCGTGACGCTCAGCAATGGCGCGACCATCACCTTTGCCGCCAACAGCGCGGTTGGCACCTCAACGGCGTTTGCGGTGCAGGGCGATGATGCCTATCAGGACGGTGAAAGCTATACGGTGAGCGTCGTCAATGCCGGTGAACATAACTTTGAACAACTGGACAGCAGCGACACCGCGATTGTCACCGTGACGGATACGGTCGATACCACCGCCATCACCCTGAGCGCGGATAATCAGGTGACCGAAGGCAGCGCCTTTACCGTCACCGCCACCGTGGGTTCACCGGTCACCGGCAGTCCGCTGGTGATCACGCTGAGCAACGATCAGACCATCACCATTCCGGTGGGCGAAATCAGCGGTACGGTACAGATTGCGACTCGCGGTGACGATGGTTATCAGCAGGGCGATGAACCCATCACGGTCGGCATTAAAGACGCTGCCGGCGGCAACTATGAAGCGCTGGATACCAGCAGTACAACCACCACCACGGTAGTGGATAACAGCGATACCACCACGCTGACGCTGGGTGATGTGACGGTAACGGAAGGCAGCGGCACCGCTACCATTGGCGCGACATTAAGCCAGCCGACCGACCGTGAATTTACCGTGACGCTCAGCAATGGCGCGACCATCACCTTTGCCGCCAACAGCGCGGTTGGCACCTCAACCGCGTTTGCGGTGCAGGGCGATGATGCCTATCAGGACGGTGAAAGCTATGCGGTGAGTGTCGCCAATGCCGGTGAACATAACTTTGAACAACTGGATGTCAGCGATACTGCAACCGTCACCGTGACGGATACGGTCGATACCACCGCCATCACCCTGAGCGCGGATAATCAGGTGACCGAAGGCAGCGCCTTTACCGTCACCGCCACCGTGGGTTCACCGGTCACCGGCAGTCCGCTGGTGATCACGCTAAGCAACGATCAGACCATCACCATTCCGGTGGGCGAAAGTACCGGCACGGTACAGATTGCGACACGTGGCGATGATGGCTATCAGCAGGGTGAGGAAGCGCTGACCCTCGGTATCAAAGACGCCGCCGGCGGCAACTATGAAGCGCTGGATACGACCAGCACAACCACCACCACGGTAGTGGATAACAGCGACGCCACCACGCTGACGCTGGGGGATGTGACGGTAACGGAAGGCAGCGGTACCGCCACCATCGGCGCGACATTAAGCCAGCCGACCGATCGTGAATTTACCGTGACGCTCAGCAATGGCGCGACCATCACCTTTGCCGCCAACAGCGCGGTTGGCACCTCAACGGCGTTTGCGGTGCAGGGCGATGATGCTTATCAGGACGGCGAAAGCTATACGGTGAGTGTCGTCAATGCCGGTGAACATAACTTCGAACAACTGGACAGCAGCGACACCGCAACCGTCACCGTGACGGATACGGTCGATACCACTGCCATTACCCTGAGCGCGGATAATCAGGTGACCGAAGGCAGCGCCTTTACCGTCACCGCCACCGTGGGCTCACCGGTCACCGGCAGCCCGCTGGTGATCACGCTGAGCAACGATCAGACCATCACCATCCCGGTGGGCGAAATCAGCGGTACGGTACAGATTGCGACTCGCGGTGACGATGGTTATCAGCAGGGCGATGAACCCATCACGGTCGGCATTAAAGACGCTGCCGGCGGCAACTATGAAGCGCTGGATACGACCGGTACAACCACTACCACGGTAGTGGATAACAGCGATACCACCACCTTGACGCTGGGCGATATCACCGTGGCGGAAGGCAGCGGCACCGCCACCATTGGCGCGACATTAAGCCAGCCGACCGACCGAGAATTTACCGTGACGCTCAGCAATGGCGCGACCATCACCTTTGCCGCCAACAGCGCGGTTGGCACCTCAACGGCGTTTGCGGTGCAGGGCGATGATGCCTATCAGGACGGTGAAAGCTATACGGTGAGTGTCGTCAATGCCGGTGAACATAACTTTGAACAACTGGATGTCAGCGATACTGCAACCGTCACCGTGACGGATACGGTCGATACCACCGCCATCACCCTGAGCGCGGATAATCAGGTGACCGAAGGCAGCGCCTTTACCGTCACCGCCACCGTGGGCGCGCCGGTCACCGGCAGCCCGCTGGTCATTACGCTAAGCAACGATCAGACCATCACCATTCCGGTGGGTGAAAGCAGCGGCATGGTACAGATTGCGACACGCGGTGACGATGGTTATCAGCAGGGCGATGAACCTATCACGGTCGGTATCAAAGACGCCGCTGGCGGCAACTATGAAGCGCTGGATACGACCAGTACAACCACCACCACGGTAGTGGATAACAACGACGCCACCACCTTGACGCTGGGGGATGTGACGGTAACGGAAGGCAGCGGCACCGCCACCATTGGCGCGACATTAAGCCAGCCGACTGACCGTGAATTTACCGTGACGCTCAGCAATGGCGCGACCATCACCTTTGCCGCCAACAGCGCGGTTGGCACCTCAACCGCCTTTGCGGTGCAGGGCGATGATGCCTATCAGGACGGTGAAAGTTATACCGTAAGTGTAACCGACAGTGGCGCGCATAACTTTGAGCAACTGGACAGCAGCGACACCGCAACCGTCACCGTGACGGATACGGTCGATACCACCGCCATCACCCTGAGCGCGGATAATCAGGTCACCGAAGGCAGCGCCTTTACCGTCACCGCCACCGTGGGTTCACCGGTCACCGGCAGTCCGCTGGTCATTACGCTAAGTAACGATCAGACCATCACCATTCCGGTGGGTGAAAGCAGCGGTACGGTACAGATCGCGACACGCGGTGACGATGGCTATCAGCAGGGTGAGGAAGCGCTGACCCTCGGTATCAAAGACGCTGCTGGCGGCAACTATGAAGCGCTGGATACCAGCAGTACAACCACCACCACGGTAGTGGATAACAGCGATACCACCACCTTGACGCTGGGCGATATCACCGTGGCGGAAGGCAGCGGCACCGCCACCATTGGCGCGACATTAAGCCAGCCGACCGACCGTGAATTTACCGTGACGCTCAGCAATGGCGCGACCATCACCTTTGCCGCCAACAGCGCGGTTGGCACCTCAACGGCGTTTGCGGTGCAGGGCGATGATGTCTACCAGGACGGTGAAAGCTATACGGTGAGTGTGACAGATACCGGTGAGCATAACTTTGAAACGCTGGTAAGCAACAGAGAATCGACAGTGACGGTAACCGATACAATGAATGAGGTTATTGCGACGCTGACGGTGGATAAGAACACGGTGGCGGAAGGCGAAAGCTTCACGTATTCCGTAACGCTCAGCAATCAGGCTGGTTTGCCGATGAGCAACCATGCCGCGCTGACGTTTACGCTGACCGATGGCACAATGGTGACGGTGCCGGCGAACAGCACGAGCGGTTCGGTGACGCTAGTGGCGCAAGACGATGTGTTTGTTGGCGGTCAACCGGCGGTGGTGAATCAATTGGTGTCGGTGAGCGGCGGCGAAGCGTTCGAGAAGTTGACGCTGAACGATAATCCGGTAACGACCACGGTAACGGATGAACCAGGTATGCCGGGGGAGCCGAATATTCCAAACCAGGGCGATGCGCTAATTGTGTCGATACAGGCCGATAAGCCTGAGTTCGCCGAGAATGAAACGCAGACCTTTACCGTTTCCCTTAATCAACAACTGGATCGTGATGTGGTCGTCACGTTGGACGGTGGTAAAACCGTCACTATTGCCAAAGGTACGACTGAAGTGGTCTATAGCCGCGCGGCCCAGGGCGATGACGTGTATCAGGACGGCGCATCGTTGACGGTGGCATTGCAGGATGCGCAGGCCGCTGACGGCACGCTGTTCGAGAACCTGACGTTGGGAGCGCCCGCCGAAGCAAGCGTGGTCGATACCGTTGATACGGTGACTGCGGTGCTGAGCGTGTCGCCAAACCCGGTCGAGGAAGGGAGCGAGGTCACCTATACGGTTGAATTGTCCGGCCCACAGGGTGCTGATTTGAGTGATCACGGTGGTTTGGTGATTGCACTGTCTAATGGCAAGTCCGTCACGATCGCGGCAGGATCGACGCTCGGTACGGTAACGGAGACGGTTGACGATAATGTTTTTGTCGGCGAGCGTCGGCAGACGGTAAGTATCGATAGGATCACCGAACAGGGTTCGGGAACCCAGGTGTTCGAAAATCTGGTCAAAGGTAATGACGTGACGGTGACGATCACCGACGAAGCCGTGCCAGACTCGGATGACACCGTTTATGCCACTATCAGTGTTGATCAGCCGATGGTATCTGAAGGCGGCGCGCTAAGCTACACGGTAAAACTGGTGGATAGCACGGGTAAAACCGTGGAACTGCCGGCAGGCAAGTCCGTCGATATTTTGCTGAGTTGGAGCGGTGACGCGGCGAATAACAGCGATACCACGGGCCGCCCAACCAGCGTAACGATTACCGGCGGTTCATCCACGACATTTGTGGTGGACGTGGTGGATGATCAGGTTAGAGAATCTGACGAACAACTGGTCGTGACGATCTCCGGGGTGACGGATCGGAACGGCGCATTTGAGGCGGTGGCGATAAGTGCTCAGGATACCGCCTCAAGTACGGTGATCGACAATGATCAAGATCCGAGGCTCACGGCGGGTACGACCCATGTCTCTGAAGAAGGTTTATCCGGCGGTGTGCCTGATACCCGCGGCGATAATGATACAACGGATTCACGCTTCAGCAGCGGTACGATAACGATTGAGCATCCGCACCCGACCACGGTAACGCTGGTTGCGCCTGACGCGAATGCGCCTGCGCTGACGTCTGATGGACAATCTGTTTCCTGGGCATTGTCTCAGGAGGGCAAAACGCTCATCGGTTCGACGCCGGCAGGTAAAGTCGTCACCCTCTCCATCGACGATTCGGGTGAATACACTGTGGAATTACATCGCTCAATCGATCATCCGAATACAACTGAAGAGGACACGTTTGACCTCAATGTGGGCGTTAAGGTTGCCGATCAATATGGCAACACCAGTAATACGACGCTGACGGTGGTGGTAGAAGATGATGCGCCGGTTGCTCAGAATGTTGAAAACACGCTATCGGTTCCTGTGAGCGAGGTGATCGTTACCGGTCTTCAGGGCGGGTTTGTGAATGCGAGCTATCAACGTGATGCTAGCGGTCGCTCTATGGATACGGATCGTGCCGATAGCTACTATGAGCAACTTCGTTGGGGGAATAGCACCGGCTCCGGGCGGTCGGGATATGATTATTATGATAATGAAGATTATCGTAGTAGCAGTTCGGAGAGTTTGATCGGTTCCACCTTTAAGTTAGGAGCGTTTACGCATCTTAACTATCCGGTGACGGGCGGGGCGCTCGACTCCACTGATTTGGTGGTGAACTTTAACGTTATGATTGATGGTGAAAACCACGAAATCACCCACACGATAAAACTGACGCATACGGAAACGGCCAATACGGAAAACGTGTGGGTGCCTGGAAGCTGGTGGCGACCGGGTCGTTGGGAGCAAAGAGAACTGTCCGCTGAAGCTCAGCGCGACATTGTTGAAATTGATCAGTCTACCCTGACGAAGACCTTTACCGTAGGTGACCGAACTTTCGAGTTCACGATCGATGGCTTCAAGAATAGCGAATACGGTACGCCGGTTTCCAAGGTGTATACATGGGAAAACGCCTCCAATGCGTTTGATCTTTATGCCACCATCTCTGCGGTGGATGATATGCCCAGAATCAATGGTCAGATTGACGGCGACGCTTATCAGGTTGGCGCCGATGGCGCCGGGACGGAAGGCGTGATCTGGAATAATGCCACGCAACAAGCTGACGGCACCTATGTCATTGTGAATGAATACGGGACGTTTACCGGGAAATCGGATGGCTCTTATACGTTTGAAATGAGTCGTGAAGCCAGAGATAGCATGGCGGTGGGCGATCAACCGGAAATGAAATTCTCTTACACCGTTAAAGATAGCGATGGTGACGCGGCAACCGCGGATGTGGTGATTACGCTCAAAGGTGAAGCGAATGCTCCTGAGACAGGTCAGGCGCCGGAAGTCAGTTTTGAGCTTATTGGCGAAGCGAAAGAAATTTCCGACAACGGCGATCTGAATGGCGGAGCGGGTGAGGGCTGGAATGGGCAATGGAATACCAACGAGCCGACAAGCTGGAAGGGGGCTTTCTTCTCTCTGGCGGATAAAGATAAAGGCATGATTGCGACTGATTATGATTATCTCGGTCAACGTATCGCGCAAAGCGGCCTGCCGTCCGGGGCATTGCCGAAAGTCTGGCAGCAGGTTGATGGCGTGACTGCCGGTTCTGTTATCCAGATGGAACTAGGCTGGAATAACGGTATTTCCGGTAATGGCGGGGCGAATGGCGCGCCATTACAGGTGGTTGTTTCTTTCAATGGCATTGAACTGCTGAGGATTACCACGCCGGATACGGCTAACTATGATTGGCAGACAAACGGCAAATTCGAAAATGGTCAATGGGTTGACTATTTCCCGGATGATGCGTTGAACGCCTCGGTTGAAGTATTGCATGATGGCGTCACGTTCGTTCTGGATGGCGTGACCTACGGCGCGCAAGACGTCGCCGCGTTGGAAACCTGGGCGAAAACCTATCAGGATACGGCAAAACGTACTGACGCTGATTATCTGGACGACAAGTTCAGCGTTATTCAGATTTTGTTGCCGGATGATGTGGTGCCGGCGAATGGCAGCGGTGAACTGGCCGTTGAATTCAACCCGCTGGGTAATTACGGCAACACAATGGATGATATCCAGATAGGCTCTTTCAAACTCATCGGTTCGGGGGATATCACCACGCTCCCGCAGGATGATGTCGCCACAACGTTCAACGCGCAGGTAACCATTTCCGATGCGGATTCCCTGGATCTGAAAGAGGTGGTCATCAAAGCCGACGGTCTGGGCGTCGATGATAAAATATCGTTGCCGGATAATGTGTTGTTTACTGTTGTGCAGCAAGACGATGGTAATGTGTTGACGATAACATCCAAGGATAGCGCGGGCGAAAGCATCGGCGACTGGAATAGTTTCCTGTCGCAATTAGCCCTTACCACATCCGGCAGTAACGCCAAATCGATCAGCATGCAGGTGACCGATATTGAGGGCAATACCAGTAAGGCGTCCACCGTCTATTTTGGTAGCGCGGGCAGTGATGAACTGTATGGCGGCAGCGGCAATGACCAGTTGTTTGGCGGTCAGGGCAACGATACTCTGGTTGGCGGCGATGGCGACGATATCCTGATTGGCGGTGCGGGGGCGGATACCTTTAAATGGCAGTCTGGCGACATTGGCCATGATGTGATCAAGGATTTCAACGCCAGCGAAGGTGACCGGATCGATTTGAGCGATCTGGTCGGCGAACTTGAAGAAGGAACCGATATCAGCCGTTACATTCGCATTCAGGATAACAACGGTTCGCCAACCATCGAAGTCAGTACGGAAGGTAATTTTACCGCGGATAACGGCGGCACGGTCGCGGTATCCATTACGCTTGATCAATACAATGGCGCACTGCCGTCGCTTGAGAGTTTGATCAGCAAACCAGAACATGCGGAAAGCTGATAGGGGCTGAGGTAAGCAGTCCCCGCCAGTCTGGGGTAATAGCAGTAAAAACGGGGCTTTCAAAGGATTCTGTCGGCTTCATGTTTCTTTAAGAACACTTAAAAAGGCCTCTGAATATGTTTTATATCCAGCGCGATAGTGATGGTTACCTGCTCAAGGTTGATGAGAGTCCTTTTCCCGAAATGAATGGCGAATTGCCTGACGATTCCGCAGAAGCACTGGAATGGCTCAACAGCCATGAGGTTACGCAGGCCAGTTTGCAGCAACTGCGCCAAAGCGATCTGGAAATGGTGCGTGTACTTGAGGATTTGATTCAGGTTTTGATGCAAAAAGGACTCATCAACATTACCGATTTCCCGCCAGCGGCTCAGCTTAAGTTGATCAGTCGTACTCAAGCGCGTGAAGCGTTGAACGGCAGTTTGAACAAATTGATTGGCGATGATGAAGACGGGATGTTCTGATGGTGACTGAGATAAGAGCGCGTTTTTTGCTGAGCGCGTTCCGACATCCTGCTTATTCCCCGGCAAGCGCGCCGGGGATTTTTTGCGGCTTTATTCTAAGGTTGACTGGCGCGCGGCTTCGCTATGGCGGCGGCTGGCACCGGTTCGCCTAGCAGACGGCCCATTGCGCCTTGCAACCCCATTTCCTGAAGAACGTTCAATTCTCCGACGGTTTCCACGCGTTCGGCAATCAGCGGCAGCGCAATACTGTTGGTGGCGCGATATAACGCTTCAATAAACATCTTTTTATCCGCTTCCTGATCGATATTGCGAATATAGCTGCCATCAACTTTCAGGTAGGCCAGTCCCCATTGGGATAAATTACCGATCATATTAAACCGACCGCCGAAGTGTTGCAGCCCCAATGTGCAGCCGTGTTCATTGAGCAGTTTGATTAATGCCTCAAGCTGTGCGGTGTCCGGCAACTGGTTTTCATCCAGTTCCAGGATCAGCCGTTGCGCCAGCGCGGGTTGATGTTTTAGCGGCGCAAGCAACTGTGCCATTAACGGCAGATCAAGAACGGTATTGCCGGACAGACTGAGCGCCAGATTGCCAGGGTATTGGCGTAAATACGCCAATACCTGTTGCAGCATGATCTGATCCAGACGGGTATGCCAGCCAAAGCGTTGCACCCAGGGAAGGAAACGCCCTGCGGCAATGCTGTTGCCTTGTTCATCCTTGATTCTTGCCAGCACTTTATGATGCAGGATCTGTTCAGGTGCAAGACAATCCACGACGGGTTGCAGGAATAGTTGTAAACGGCCTTGTTCGAGGATCGGATCCAGTCGGTTGAACCACATATGCCGATCGGCTTCCACCTGAGAGGAGAGCAGATGAGATTCATCAGACATGGTGGTGTCGGAATCGCTTTCGGCTCTGGTAAGCGCCTGATCGCCCTGAATCAGCAACGATGACGCAGAATCGCCGGCGCGAAATGGCACCATGGCGAATCTGGCTATCGGCGATACGTCAGTTTCTCCGGTGTGGTACAAGGTTTCGATATTGCGCGACAAGTCGCCAATCAGCGCGTAAGCTTCTTTATCCACCAGACCGGGACACAGCATGGCGAATTCCCCACCGCGGATACGCGCCAGAATACTTTCCGCTTCGCTATGCTGCTTTTGGATGTTACGCATAATCTGACCAATCGAAGCCAGCAGCGCATCGGTGCGCTGACCGCCCAGCCGTTGATTCATGCCAGAGAGATCCTGTATGCGGATCATAATAAGAAAACCGGGCGCGGTTTCTTCATCTTCGAGCTTGTCATTGAACTGCATATCGAAAGCACGACGATTGGCCAGCCCGGTCTGCGGATCCTGGTAGGCGTCCTGACGTAAGCGCTCGCTGCGTTCCGCTTCCTCTTCAAACAGGGTTTTGAGTTGGCTGACCATCTGGTTCATGGCTTGCGCCACCCGGCGGAATTCCGGGGTATTGGGTAGATTCGGCTGACTAAGGAATTCCCGGCGCGTAATCGCCAGCGATTGCTCAACAATATAATCCAGAGGACGAAGCTGGCGGCGCAGTAGAACGGCGCCGATCAATACTCCCAGCGAACCGCAGCCAAGCAACCACAGGAGCGTGGCTGAACTACTCTTCCACAAGCGGGTGACGGCGAACATGGGATGACTGACCACCTCCACCTTGGCCGCCTGTTCCCATCCCCGCATGATGATGGCTTCGCCCGCGCCGGGCTGGAGATTAACCAGCCGGACAAACCAGGCGGGGATATTCGGTATTTCCGGCGAAGATTGACGCGTCAGCATGATTTTACCGGTTTTTAAATCCCGAATACGTATGCTGGAGAAATAACCGCTGTCGAAAATGGAACTGACCATCAGTTCCACCATCGCCGGATCGTCAATATTGGGGGTCAGAGACAAGCCGAGTGCGGTCGCCGCATCCTGCGCGTGGGATTGCAGCTGGTTATTGGAGTGTTCACGGGAGTTTTCCAGACTGACGAAAAAACTTCCGCTGAAGATAATCAGCACGAACAGGCAGATGGCTATCAGTAATTGTTTGTATAGAGACATAGCCTCATCCTACTCCTCAATTGAAAATCCTTCGGCACGCATTTTGGTTAACAAATCCTGCCAGCGTGAAAGTCGTTTACTGTCGCCCACACGTTTATTGCCGTTTGCTCCCGGCAACCATACACCTGCGCCGTTGAAGGAATAGACCGGCAGCAAATCATCGCGCTGCGTCGCTGGTTGGATCTTATCCGTCAGATTATCCAGCACCAGCGGAATGGCGGTTGGCGTTGAATAATAGGTAAGCACCATATGAGCTTTATTCAGGCGTAATGCTTTAACGTAAGTAATGCGCAGTTTTTCGCCGGACACCCCTAGTTGACGCAGGGTAAAGTATTTGGCGATGGCGAAGTCTTCACAGTCCGCCGCGCCTTTACGCAGCGTTTGGATCGGGCTTGCCCAGTAGTCTTCCTGATTCCAGATGACGATATCATCCCGAAACAGCAAGTGGTCATTAAAAAAACGGTTTACGGTTTCCAGCAGCTTTTTTTCTTCGGTATTACGCGGCGTCGCCAGTAAGGTCTGCCATCCTTTAATCCGCGAGTCAGCGCCCGGCGGCATTGGGCCATAAAGTTTCTCGGTGCGTTGGGCGATAGTAACAAAGTTCCAGTCGGCGCGCAGGGAACCTGCCAGCAGAAACAGCAGACAGCAGATAAAAAATAGTTTGCAATAGGATGCTTTAGTCCCGTGATATCGCACTGATGTTTCTCTATTTGCCCACCGGGCATGTTTTCGCTGTGTAAAGACGGAATAAATTAAGTTATACAGACTGTTGCAGAGTAGCTTACTTTTATAATAGCAAAAAGAGATTACTATGATCGTCAGACAATGATCGCCAGAAACCGGCACAATAAAACCGACGAAAATGATGAGGTAAGCAGGATGAAGGCAGACGCAATGAATTCAGGCGATCTCCGTTTGGGCGCACTGGTATCTGAAACCCGTAACCCCGCCACGATGATGTTGGATACGTTGTCTACTCTGGACATGATGCGCGCGTTTAATCAGGAAGATCAGAAAGTGCCGGCAGCCGTTGGGCGGGTGTTGCCGGCGATTGCCGAGGCGGTCGATCGGGCAACAGATGCGCTTAAAGCAGGCGGTCGGCTGATTTATCTTGGCGCGGGAACCAGCGGACGGCTTGGCGTGCTGGATGCTTCTGAGTGTCCGCCGACTTTCGGTGTCCCGCATGGGCTGGTGATCGGTCTGATAGCGGGAGGGCCGGGCGCGCTGCTCAAGGCGGTGGAAGGCGCGGAGGATGATCCGCAATTAGGCGAAGCGGATCTGAACGCTCTTGACCTGACGCCTGATGATATGGTTATCGGGCTGGCGGCATCGGGCAGAACGCCTTATGTTATCGGCGCGCTGCGCTATGCCCGGCGCATGGGTTGCCGTACCGCGGCGATATCCTGCAATCCTGATTCACCGATTGCGCAGGAAGCGCAGATCGCGATTTCTCCTGTTGTCGGGCCGGAAGCGTTAACGGGTTCGACCCGGCTGAAATCGGGAACGGCGCAAAAACTGGTGCTGAATATGATTTCCACCGGCGTGATGGTAAAGCTGGGAAAGGTGTATCAGAATCTGATGGTGGATGTGAAAGCAACCAACGTCAAATTGCTTGATCGTGCCTGCCGCATTGTGATGGAAGCGACAGGAGCGCAGCCGGATATCGCGCGGCAGGCGCTATTGCAGACCGAAAACGAGGTCAAGCCGGCGATTCTGATGATCCTGAGCGGACTGGACGCGGAGCAGGCGCGTCAGCGGCTGGCGCAGCGTGGTGGTTATCTGCGCGAGGCGCTGATGGGCTGATTTTATGATGGCGTGGTTATTTGTCAGTTGAAAAAGTCTTTTTCTATGCTTTGACCAAGGAGTGATGTTGTGAGCGATAAGCGAAGTCCGCGAGTGGTGTTTTTTGATCTGGATGGCACGTTGCATCAGGAAGATATGTTTGGCAGCTTCCTGCGTTTTTTGCTCCGTCGCCTGCCGCTCAACAGCGTTCTGGTTATTCCGCTCCTGCCGGTGATTATTCTGGGATTGCTGCTACAGGGACGCGCCGTGCGCTGGCCGATGAGTTGGCTTTTGTGGGCGATAACCTTCGGGCGCAGCGAAGCCCATTTGAACAGCCTGGAAAAGCAGTTTGTCAGTGACTTCCGGCGTCAGGTTACGCCTTTTCCTGAAGTTCAGGCGCGGCTTACGACGTATCTACAGGATACGGATGCGCAGGTTTGGCTGGTCACCGGATCGCCCCAGCGTCTGGTCGAACAGGTTTATCATGATTCGCCTTTTCTGCCGGGGGTGCGACTAATGGGAAGCCAGATGACACGCCGTTATGGTGGCTGGGTGTTGACTTTGCGCTGTCTGGGGCGGGAGAAGGTTATTCAGATGGAGCGGCAACTCGGCGCGCCGCTAAAACTTTACAGCGGCTACAGCGACAGCAAACAGGATAACCCGCTGCTCTATTTTTGCGAGCACCGCTGGCGTGTGACGCCAAACGGCAGTCTGCAACAACTGGAGTAATACAACTGGCGTAATGTCCCTCCGGGTTGTCCCGGCTTATCCTATCGCTATAATGTTCGCCGCAACACGTTACCGAGAAGAGAACGAGGACATGGTGAGCCACGTACCGGATGATGAATATTGGATGCGCCATGCGCTGACGTTGGCACGGCGTGCTCAGGATGAAGGGGAAGTACCGGTCGGCGCGGTATTGGTTCTGGATAATCA
Source organism: Brenneria izbisi (assembly GCF_025840185.1). GTDB lineage: Bacteria > Pseudomonadota > Gammaproteobacteria > Enterobacterales > Enterobacteriaceae > Brenneria > Brenneria izbisi. The sequence goes on along the minus strand of NZ_JAMPJU010000012.1, from coordinate 109,658 downwards.
GGCGATTGGCGAAGGTTGGAACCGTCCGATAGGGCATCACGACCCGACAGCCCATGCCGAGGTTATGGCGCTGCGTCAGGGGGGGCGGGTGTTGCAGAACTATCGCCTGTTGAACACCACGCTTTATGTAACGCTGGAGCCGTGCATCATGTGTGCGGGGGCGATGATCCACAGCCGCATTGGGCGGTTGGTTTATGGCGCGGCGGATGAAAAAACCGGTGCGGCGGGGTCACTGGTGGATATTCTGCGTCATCCGGGGATGAATCATCAGATCACCATTGAGGCAGGCCTGCTGGCCGATGAGTGTTCGGCCATGCTCAGCGCCTTTTTCCGTATGCGGCGTGATCAGCACAAAGCGCGTCGGGAAGCGGATAAAAAAGCCGCAGGTTAATCGCGGCTTATTCCGACAGTTTATCGGCTGGCACCGCCGGATAAGCCTGGGCAGCAAGTTGCTGTTGCTTCGCGTTGTGCTCTTTTTCCGTCAGATACCCTTCCAGACTTACCATATAGCGGCGAATATTCTCCACATAATTATAAGCCTGGTGTCCGCGTGCGTAGCCATAAGTGGTTTGCGTGTAGTAGCGCTTCTGACTCAGCATCGGCAGACGCATTTTTACGTCCACCCAACTGTCGGGATTGCCTTGCTGTTTTTCGGTCAGCTTTCTGGCATCCAGCAAATGCGCGTATCCCATATTGTATGACGCCAGCGCAAACCAGATTTTCTCATCTTCAGGAATGGTGTCCGGCATCTTTTGCATCATATGGGACATATATTGAGCGCCGCCACGAATGCTCTGTTCAGGATCAAGGCGATCGGTCACGTCGAGACTTTCAGCCGTATTCCTGGTTAACATCATAAGGCCGCGAACGCCGGTCGGCGAGGTGGCCAGCGGATTCCAGTGCGATTCCTGATAGGAGATGGCCGCCAGCAATTTCCAGTCGATTTCGGTCGCATACTTTTCAAACAGCGGCCTGAATGCGGGTAGTGTTTCATCAATCGCGTTCAGAAATGTCGTGGTGTCCACGTAATCAAATTCACCAACATGGCCGAGGTACTTTTCCTCCAGACGAGCGAGCGTACCGTCTTCAACCATCTGGCTGAAAAAATCCAGCAGCGCCGCTGAAAGACTATCGTCATGGGAGCGCCGCATATACCAGGTGACCGGTTCTTCATCACTCAGATCGAAGGCGACGGCAAGTTGCGGATGGATACGTTGCATTAACCCGATAGTCACGGAATCGGCGATGGTGTAGTCCAGATTGCCGTCCGCAACCTGTTTCAACAGATCATTCGAGGTCAGTTCAGAGGCCGGCTCCCAGTCGAGTTGGGGATATTTTTCGTCTTTCAGTTCGCGCAGGGTGGCGATGTGGGCCGAGCCTGAAGTGACGGCCAGTCGCCCCGGCAGTTTTTCCATATTCCGGGGACGCGGCTTGCCCAGCCGATACACTAGTTGCTGTGAGACGGAATAATAAGAAGGGCCGACGCGGAAACGTCCCAGCCGTTCGTGGTTATATATCAAGCCGGCCGCCAGCAAATCCGCGTTATTATTATCCAGATCGTCAAACAGTTCATCCAGATTTTTACGCGCAGACACCACTAGTCTGACGTCGAGATAATCGGCGAAACGTTTTGCCAGTTCATAATCCAGACCGGCGGGATTGCCGTTATTGGTGTAGTAAGTCAGCGGGGAGTTGATGGTGCTGATGCGCAACTCCCCGCGTGAAAGAATCTGTTTAATCTGCGTATCCTGGCTGCTGCGCCAGGGGATCGACGGCCATAAGGCCAGCGCCAGCAGTAACGTGATAATCCCGATAAAAAAATAGTTTAATTTTAGAGGCTTCAAATAATTGTCTCTCAGCGGCTGAAGAGCCTGTCTGTCTGTAACGGCAGTTTTTTCAACGCGGGCGATTTATTCCGCCCGCCACCCTGTGGGCCGTCGCAAGCGACGTTAAAAACCGCGTCTGGCGTTTTTTTGTACATAAAGTCGCAGAGTCGGGGCATTTTGCGCAACAAAACGCCAGTGTGCAACTTTTATTGATTTGCTTAATGATTAACCGTGCTCGCCGTGCGATGTTCAATAATAGCCACGCAAACGGTTTCGTCCGGGGGCAGGATTCTCTATAATGACGCGCGTTTCCCCCCTGTAGCGCCCAACGACCGCACTATTAGTAAGTGCATCGAAGACGAGAGAACTTTAGATTATGGAAATACTGCGTGGTTCACCTGCTTTGTCGGCTTTTCGTATTAATAAATTGCTGGCCCGCTGCAAAGAGCACTTTTTGCCGGTTAGCGATATCTATGCCGAATACGTGCATTTTGCCGATGTCAGCGCGTCGTTGAACAACGATGAACAGGCCAAACTCACCCGTTTGCTGAAGTACGGTCCTTCTCTCGCTGAACACGAGCCGCAAGGCCGACTGTTGTTGGTGACGCCACGTCCCGGCACCATTTCTCCCTGGTCTTCCAAAGCGACCGATATCGCGCACAACTGTGGATTGAACAAGGTACTGCGTCTTGAGCGTGGCCTGGCATTCTATATCCATGCGCCAACGTTGAATGAGGCGCAATGGCGGCAATTGGGCGCTCTGCTGCATGACCGTATGATGGAAAGCGTATTTGACGATATGCGGCAGGCTGAGCAACTGTTTTCTCATCATCAGCCCGCGCCATTGAAACGTGTTGAAATCTTGTTACAGGGACGCCAGGCGCTGGAAGCGGCAAATATTCGTCTGGGGCTGGCATTGGCGGAAGACGAGATTGATTATTTGTTGGAGGCGTTCAAAAAGCTCGGTCGCAACCCGACGGATATTGAACTGTATATGTTCGCGCAGGCGAACTCCGAGCACTGCCGCCACAAAATTTTTAATGCTGACTGGGTGATTGATGGCGTTGAACAGCAGAAATCGCTGTTCAAGATGATCAAGAACACCTTTGAGCATACGCCGGACCATGTGTTGTCGGCTTACAAGGATAATGCCGCGGTGATGGAAGGTTCCGCCGTGGGCCGCTTCTATACCGATACGCATGGTCAATACGATTACCATCAGGAAGAGACGCATATCCTGATGAAAGTGGAAACGCATAACCATCCGACGGCGATTTCCCCGTGGCCGGGCGCGGCGACAGGTTCCGGCGGCGAGATCCGTGATGAAGGCGCAACCGGGCGGGGCGCCAAACCGAAAGCCGGGCTGGTGGGTTTCTCCGTTTCCAACCTGCGTATCCCTGGTTTTATTCAACCGTGGGAAACGGAAGAATTCGGCAAGCCCGATCGCATTGTCAGCGCGCTGGATATCATGACCGAAGGGCCGCTGGGCGGCGCGGCGTTCAACAATGAGTTCGGCCGTCCCGCGCTGACGGGGTATTTCCGTACCTATGAAGAGCGTGTCGATAGCCATAATGGTTGCGAACTGCGCGGCTACCATAAGCCAATCATGCTGGCGGGGGGGATCGGTAATATCCGTGCCGATCACGTCAGGAAAGGCGAGATCGGCGTCGGCGCCAAGCTGATCGTCTTGGGCGGGCCGTCCATGAATATCGGTCTGGGCGGTGGGGCGGCCTCATCAATGGCGTCCGGCCAGTCCGATGCCGATCTGGATTTTGCCTCTGTTCAGCGGGATAACCCGGAAATGGAGCGCCGTTGTCAGGAAGTGATCGATCGCTGCTGGCAATTGGGTGAAGCGAACCCGATTCTGTTTATCCACGATGTGGGCGCGGGCGGATTATCCAATGCCATGCCGGAACTGGTGAGCGATGGCGGACGCGGCGGACGTTTTGAGTTGCGCGACATCCTGAATGATGAACCGGGTATGAGTCCGCTGGAAGTGTGGTGCAATGAATCGCAAGAGCGTTATGTGCTGGCTGTCGCGCCGGAGCAACTGGCCTGTTTCGATGACATCTGCCGCCGTGAGCGCGCCCCTTATGCAGTGATCGGCGAAGCGACGGAAGAATTACACCTGACGCTCAATGACCGTCATTTTAACAATCAGCCGATCGATCTGCCGCTGGATGTTTTACTGGGCAAAACGCCGAAAATGCTGCGTGATGTTGAACGTAAGCAGGTGGCAGGCACGCCGCTCAATCGTGAGGGTATTTATCTGGCCGAAGCGGTGGAGCGTGTGCTGCATTTGCCGGTAGTGGCGGAAAAAACCTTCCTGATTACCATCGGCGACCGCACTGTAACCGGGATGGTCGCGCGTGACCAAATGGTCGGGCCGTGGCAGGTGCCGGTGGCGGATTGCGCGGTCACCACCGCCAGCCTGGACAGCTACCACGGCGAAGCGATGTCGATTGGCGAACGCGCGCCTGTTGCGCTGCGTGATTTCGCCGCTTCCGCGCGTCTGGCGGTGGGCGAAGCCCTGACCAATATTGCCGCGACCCATATTGGCCCTCTGACTCGCGTGAAATTGTCTGCAAACTGGATGGCGGCGGCAGGGCATCCCGGTGAAGATGCCGGTCTTTATGACGCGGTGAAAGCCATTGGCGAAGAGCTCTGTCCAACGCTGGGGCTGACCATACCGGTCGGCAAGGACTCCATGTCGATGAAGACGCGCTGGCAGGAGGGCGGAGAAGAACGCGCCATGACATCGCCGATGTCGCTGGTGATCTCGGCGTTTGCCAGGGTGGAAGATGTGCGCCGTACGGTCACTCCGCAATTGCGTGTTGGGCAGGATAATGCCTTGTTGCTGATAGATCTGGGCGCCGGCCACAAGGCGCTGGGCGCCACGGCGCTGGCTCAGGTTTATCGCCAGTTGGGGCGAACAACCGCGGATGTCCGCAACGCGACGCAACTGGCCGGCTTCTTTAATGCCATCCAGCAATTGGTCGCGGACAACGTCCTGCTGGCGTATCACGACCGCTCTGACGGCGGTTTGCTGGCGACGCTGGCGGAGATGGCGTTCGCCGGACACTGTGGCATGAACGTCGATATCGCCACGCAGGGTGAAGACGTCCTGGCGACCTTGTTTAATGAAGAACTAGGCGCGGTGATTCAGATCCCCGCGTCACGTCGCGCCGAGGCGGAAAGCGTCCTGGCTCTGCATGGTCTGGCGGAATGCGTTCACTATCTCGGTCAGGCTGAAACCGGTTCCCGCTTCATGATTAAATGCGGCGAAGACGTGGTATACCACGAGAACCGCATCACGATGCGTAACTGGTGGGCGGAAACCACCTGGCAGATGCAGCGCCTGCGTGATAACCCGCAATGCGCCGATCAAGAGCACTCCGCCAAACAGGATGATAACGATCCAGGCCTGAATGTGGCGTTGACTTTTGATCTCCAGGAGGATATCGCCGCGCCGTATATTGCCCGTCAGGTTCGTCCTAAAGTCGCGATATTGCGCGAGCAGGGCGTCAACTCCCATGTGGAAATGGCGGCGGCCTTCCATCGTGCGGGCTTTGATGCCATTGATATTCATATGAGCGATTTGCTGGCTGGACGCCGTGATCTGCAAGACTTCCAGGCGCTGGTGGCTTGCGGCGGCTTTTCGTATGGCGACGTGCTGGGCGCGGGTGAAGGCTGGGCGAAATCCATTCTGTTTAATTCACGCGTGCGTGATGAATTTGCCGCGTTCTTCCAGCGTCCGCAGACGCTGGCGCTGGGCGTGTGTAACGGCTGCCAGATGATGTCGAACCTACGTGAACTGATTCCGGGCGCCGACTTGTGGCCGCGATTTGTTCGCAATAAATCTGATCGCTTTGAGGCCCGCTTCAGTCTGGTTGAAGTTGAAAAGAGTCCGTCGCTGTTCATGAATGACATGGCCGGTTCACGTATGCCTATTGCGGTTTCTCATGGCGAAGGCCGTGTTGAGGTTCGTGATGATGCTCACCTGAGCGCGCTGGAACAGCACCACCTGGTCGCCTTGCGTTATGTGAATAACTACGGGCAGGTGACGGAAAATTATCCAGCCAACCCGAATGGTTCGCCAAACGGCATCACCGCGCTAACCAGCGCCGATGGTCGCGCAACCGTAATGATGCCGCACCCGGAACGTGTATTCCGCACGGTCAGCAATTCCTGGCACCCGCAAGAGTGGGGCGAGGATAGCCCGTGGATGCGTATGTTCCGCAATGCGCGCAGACAACTGGGGTGAGCGTGGGTTAATCATAACGTCGGTTGATCATAAAAAGGAGCTTCGGCTCCTTTTTATGATCTGCGATTAATGCGTGTAACGGCGAAATAAGCAATAAAATCCAGCTGTTGATGAAACTGTCGTGTTTTTGCGACAAACGTAATAATCGATGTCGCTAATTGATGACACTTAACCTTATGATTTATATAGGCAGAGATGAATTGCAGCAAAGCTGTCGGTTTTTGACGACATAAATGGCGGCTTTTAGTGGGAAGGCGAGCGTCATCTACAGATTTTAAGCAAGCCGAAATAAATAAATGATTAAAAATCATTGTATTAAAAATTTTATTGAAAACTGGCATGAACTCTGCATAATACACAGCGTTGCTCATTCAACTGGTTATGATTGCACTGCCGACGGGCAGAATTCTCGCTCATAACACCCGGAATGACGCCAAAAGAAAGGGTGCCTATCGTCCACCAGACCGATAATATTTTATCAAGCATCGGACGACACGTTGAGTGAGGCACCGCCTATTCAGTTACGCGGCCAGCGGGAGCGATTCTTCTGGCCGCGTAATGCTAATGTCAGATCGCCGCGCGCTCCTTTCCCGTTGATGAACATCCTGATTATTCCCGGTGATAGTTATTCCTGTTGATAAAAACGTTCCTGACGTTTTTATCGGATTCAGTTAGCATCAAGTATGGGTTGGCAGGTAGCGAGATGATTTCTTTGAAACGATGGCGTTTGTTTCCGCGTTCTCTGCGGCAGCTGGTTATCATGGCTTTTTTACTGGTGCTGCTGCCTTTATTAGTGTTGGCTTATCAGGCTTATCAAAGTCTGGATACGCTGAGTGAACAGGCGGCGGAGATTAACCGCACCACCTTGAGGGACGCTCGACGCAGCGAAGCGATGACCAGCGTCGCGCTGGCGATGGAGCGCAGCTATCGTCAGTATTGCGTACTGGACGATCAAACGCTGGCGACGCTGTATCAAAATCAGCGTAAGCAATATTCTCAAATCCTCGATGCTCATGCGCCGGTTCTGCCGGATCAACGCGACTATCAAACATTGCGTCAGTATTTAACCCAACTTGCGGAGTTGCGCTGCGATAATAGCGGCCCGGATCACAATGCCTCCGGGCTGCTGGAACGCTTTTCCCAGGCGAACGGACAGATGGTGCAGATGACGCGCGACGTGGTGTTTTCCCGCGGTCAACAGCTACAACAGGCGATTGCCGAACGTGGACAGTTCTTTGGCTGGCAGGCGCTGTTGCTTTTTCTGGTCAGCGTAATACTGGTTATGTTGTTTACCCGGATGATTATCGGCCCGGTCAATGGGGTCGAGCGCATGATTAATCGCTTGGGCGAGGGCCGCTCGTTGGGGAATACCAGTACCTTTAAAGGGCCGCGTGAAATTCGATCGCTGGCGCAGCGTATCATCTGGTTGAGTGAACGGCTCTCCTGGCTGGAGTCGCAACGTCATGAATTTCTGCGTCACATCTCCCATGAGTTGAAAACGCCGCTGGCCAGCCTGCGTGAAGGCGCAGAGTTATTGGCCGATGAGGTGGCGGGGCCATTGACCGCCGATCAAAAAGAGGTGGTTGCTATTCTGGACAGTAGCAGCCGACACCTACTGCAATTGATCGATCAACTGTTGGACTACAACCGTAAGCTCGCTGATACCCCCACGGAAATGGAATCGGTGGAGATTGAGGAAATCGTCGAGATTGTGGTGTCGTCCCATAGCCTGCCCGCACGGGCAAAAATGCTGCATACCGAGGTCAAACTGGATATTGAGCACTGCTGGGCGGAAACCACGCTCTTGATGCGTGTGCTTGATAATCTCTATTCCAATGCGGTGCACTATGGTAAGGAATCCGGTAACATTTGGATCGCGAGTCGTCAGAGTGGTAATCGGGTACAGATTGATGTTGCGAATAACGGCACGCCTATCCCTGATGCGGAGCGCGGCATGATTTTTGAACCTTTTTATCAGGGAAGTCATCAGCGCAAAGGCGCCGTCAAAGGCAGCGGTCTGGGGTTAAGCATTGCCCGTGATTGTATTCGCCGTATGCAGGGCGAACTCAGCCTGATCACCGTTGACTATGCTGATGTCTGTTTTCGTATTGAATTGCCTTTAACGTCTGAGAATAAATAATGAATGCATGGTTTGCCCGTCCTTGTCCGCAGCGCATTCTGTCTGTTGTGTCTTCGCGCCGCGTGCTAAAAGCCGTGGTGGTGTTATCCCCGTTGCTGCTGGCTGCCTGTAATAGCCATGTAAACCGCGGCATATCGTTGCTGGACAAGGACAGCCCGACGCCGAAAGAGCAGGTGACCGATTACCGCATCGCACAATGTGAGCGCCTGTGGCAAGTGGACGATCGTGAAGCGATGAATAATGCGCTCTACTGGCTGCGTGCAATGGATTGCGCCGGACGTTTGACGCCCTTTCAGGCGCGCGAAGAAGCGCTGCGGTTGGAGGAAGGGCGTTGGGAGAATGCCTTCAAGCAGGGGATTCTGCTGGACAACGCCGGCATAACCCAGACAGAACGGCATCAGATGCTGGAACAACTCAATCTGTACCGTCTGGATTTTCCGTCGTCATTGAGATCATTGGTGAAAACCTGGCGCGATCGACAAACCCTGTTGCTGGCGTTGTCTGATGAACGCTTGCGTTATAAACGCTTGCAGGAATCCAGCGATAAGCAATTGGATACCTTGCGCATCCAGCAAAATCATCTGCAATATCAACTGGAAACCACCACCCGGAAATTGGAGAACCTGACGGATATTGAGCGTCAGCTTTCATCTCGTAAACAACTATCGGGCGAGTTGCCGGGAAATGATGTCGAATACCGTAGTAATTTGGGTATAAACCGTAAAACTCGCGGCGCCGCGCAAAACTCAACGGTCACGCCGACCAAAGCAGAAGATACTTATTCACCGCCGGTGGAACCAGAAAGCACGAATAAGGAGCCGAACACCCCATGACAGCCCGTAAACCGGCGAATTTATTGCTGGTGGATGATGATCCCAGCTTATTGAAGCTGTTGGGAATGCGTCTGACCAGCGAAGGCTACGGCGTGATGACGGCGGAAAGCGGTCATGAAGCGTTAAAACTGCTGACCAGAGAACAATTTGATCTGGTTATCAGCGATCTGCGCATGGATGAGATGGACGGCATGGCGCTGTTTTCGGAAATTCAGCGCTATCAACCCGGTATGCCGGTCATAATTCTGACGGCGCACGGTTCGATCCCGGATGCTGTGGCGGCAACGCAACAAGGCGTATTCAGTTTTCTTACCAAGCCGGTTGATCGTGATGCGTTGTATAAGGCGATTGATGAAGCAATGGCGCTTTCCGCGCCAGCGGGCGATGAAAGCTGGCGTGAAAACATCGTCACGCGCAGCCCGCTGATGCTACGTCTGCTGGAACAGGCCAGCATGGTGGCGCAGTCAGATGTCAGCGTGTTGATTAACGGCCAGAGCGGAACCGGAAAAGAGGTGCTGGCGCAGGCGATTCACGCTGCCAGCCCGCGAGCGAAAAAGGCCTTCATCGCCATTAACTGCGGCGCATTGCCGGAACCATTGCTTGAGTCGGAACTGTTCGGTCATGCGAAAGGCGCGTTTACGGGCGCCGTCAGCAGCCGTGAAGGACTTTTTCAGGCGGCGGAAGGCGGAACGCTGTTTCTGGATGAAATCGGCGATATGCCGCTGTCGTTGCAGGTTAAACTGCTGCGTGTGCTACAGGAGCGCAAGGTTCGTCCGCTGGGCAGTAACCGCGATCTGGATATTAATGTGCGGATCATTTCCGCGACTCACCGTGATTTGCCAAAAGCGATGGAGAAAGGCGAGTTTCGTGAGGATCTGTACTATCGCCTGAATGTGGTGAATATGAAATTACCTGCCCTGTATGAACGGGCTGAGGATATCCCGCTGCTGGCTAATCATCTGTTGCGTGAGTCGGCAACCCGGCATAAACCCTTTGTGCGCACTTTCTCAACGGATGCCATGAAACGGTTGATGACGGCGAGTTGGCCGGGTAACGTGAGGCAATTGGTTAACGTAATTGAACAGTGTGTGGCGTTGACCAGCGCGCCGGTTATCAGTGAAGCGCTGGTTGAGCAGGCGCTGGAAGGTGAAAATACGGCGTTGCCGACGTTTGTCGAGGCTCGCCATCAGTTCGAGTTGAATTACTTGCGCAAACTGTTGCAGATAGCGAAAGGCAATGTCACGCAGGCCGCGCGGATGGCGGGTCGTAACCGGACGGAATTTTATAAACTGTTGGGGCGTCATGAGTTAGACGCTAACGATTTTAAGGAATAATGCTAATAGCTTGTCAGACGGGAATCTGACAAGTTGATTGTTCGCTGATGCCCGGCTTTGGCCGCAACATAGGTAATAAAAAGGTTCTTCGATGAAAAAAATTGATGCGATTATCAAGCCGTTCAAACTGGACGATGTACGTGAAGCGTTAGCTGAAGTGGGCATCACAGGGATGACGGTAACGGAAGTAAAAGGTTTTGGTCGTCAGAAAGGCCACACGGAACTGTATCGTGGCGCTGAGTACATGGTTGATTTTTTGCCCAAAGTGAAAATTGAGATCGTGGTTGCCGATGATATCGTTGATACCTGTGTGGAAACGATCATGCAGACGGCGCAGACCGGCAAAATTGGCGACGGTAAAATCTTTGTCTTTGATGTGGCGCGGGTGGTGCGTATCCGTACCGGTGAAGAAGACGAAGAAGCGATTTAATCACCGGGACGTGGATTGACGACGCGTTGCGTCTGATCGCGCGCGTCTTCTGCAACGGCGTTGTCTGCAAGCCAGTTCTCTTCGGGCTGGCTTGTTTGTTTCCTTATTTTGACTGGTGTTCGCTGACCAGGTTGTCGGCCAGCGTTTGCAACTCAGGTGCTTGCCGAATGGCTTCGGCGACGATTTTCGCAACGGCGATCGCCCCTTTTTTCTGGAAGTGCGTGGTATCCGGGGTGGTCAGGCTGCCCGTCTGATTGCGATAGAAAGGATATTTCTTCGGGTCCGCCGCCAGCCAGTATTGTTTCCAGTGATTACTGCCTCCCTGGTTCGCCAGCGCAAGCGTGGCGGGTTCGATATCCAGCAGAATGACGTTATTGGCCGTTGCCGTGTTTTTGATGGTTTGGCTGTAGTCGCCGACAAAGGCATATCCGCCTTCGCTATTTTGCCGCGTAAAGTGGCTGTGTACCGCGGGTATGCCTTTTTTACCCTCCGCCGTGCGTACACGCGCGGTGGGGGTCAGCAGTACGGGCGTCATTTGATACTGGCGGGCAAAATTGAGGTAACGTTCCAGTGATGTCTGGAATGACATATCCGGTTTACCATGCGTAGCCTGACGTTCACCTTGCGCATTGTTGGGATAGGTGCACAGGTTGGCGACATCGGCAGCGCCGCGTACCGGTCTGGCGCTGTTGCAGTTTTGGTCGTTATGTCCCATTTGGATGAACAGGAAATCACCCGCTTTCATCAGCGGTTGTATCTGGCGGAACCAGCCTTCATGGAAATAATCGCGTGAACTGCGACCAGAGCGGGCGGCATTGACGATTTTTACCCCGCTATTCTTTCTGAACTGTTGTTCGAAAACCTGTCCCCAGCCCATGCGCGGGAAACGGGCTTTTTCATAGGTTGCCGCAGTAGAATCGCCAACGATAAAAATACGGATTTTGGCCTTTTGCATCTCATCCAGACGCTGGCGGGCGAACTTGTAATCCAATGGTTCATAATTGCCCTGAGCGTTCAGACCGACGATCGGGCGAAAATTGCTATCGGTCAGCACCGTATGCCCGGAATAACCGGTGTTGTTGTCATAATTACGGTTATGATTAATGACCTTGATGATATTGGTCAGGGCTTCCTGCTGGGTGGATGGATAGGTCATCGGATCAAATCGTGCGGGGGCGGCGATACCCGCCTGCTTCAATGCCGCGTTAAACCCGGCGTGAAAAACGTCGTAAGCCTTTTCCCATGCCGCGGTATCCAGTGTCGGCGACGCGCCATCATCAGCCAGTTGTTGCGGTCCGATATAGCCTGCTGCGACGGCGACATCGGAAAGGATACGATCGGTTAACGGATTGATGTTGACGATATTCTCTTTGCCCGATTGTAATGATGGCGCCAATGCTGTCAGACAGATCGCTCGTGGAAGGTAATTAATCAAGCAATTATTGCCGCCGGATTCGATGGCCGACAGCCGCAATGGGGCCGTTAACATTGAAACGTCGAGGTGATAATTCCCTTGCTCATCCGTTTGCGTTTGCCTGCGCTGCCCTTGCTGATCCCGGATAATGATGGTGGCGGGGAGATGGATTTCACGGTGCGTCAGACGGCCCATGAGGGTGGTGTTTTCGCCCAGACTGGCGCTGGGCATGGCCGCAATGTCGGCGGACGGGTTGGCGTGACGGGCGGCATCGGGTAATTTGGCGTGGACCATCATCCAGGGAGAGGAAAACAGGATGGCGCAGGCCATCTCCGTGGAAAAACGTTTTAGCATGGTTAAACATATCCCTTGTCGTATGAGTGGAAAAAGTGTTGAAAACGGGTTGCGCCTATTGTCGAACAGATCGCGTGGATTTTTATAGATTCAGTCATTTAAAAAGTGCTGTTTTTTATTTTTTACTCATCTGCAACGGCATGGTCGGAAAATGCGGGCTGACGAGTCAATATGAAAAACATACAGCTTGAAATGAAGAAATCTCTGCTTCCCGTTGCGGGTCATAAATCCTCTCAAGCCTTGTGCCGCCTGTGGCTAATCGTTTGCGTAAAAACCTCTGTCAAGGCCTATCTTCAACAGCAATAAACGGTTTACACTATAGGCCAGTACCCAAACGGGTGATTGTTTCCCAGTATATTTAAGTTAGCTGAGTCAGGAGATGCGGATGTTAAAGCGTGAAATGAACATTGCCGATTATGATGCCGAACTGTGGCAAGCAATGGAGCAGGAAGTGGTGCGTCAGGAAGAGCATATTGAACTGATTGCGTCCGAAAACTATACCAGCCCGCGCGTCATGCAGGCGCAAGGTTCTCAACTCACTAACAAATATGCTGAAGGCTATCCGGGTAAACGCTATTACGGCGGTTGCGAGTATGTGGATGTGGTTGAGCAACTGGCTATCGATCGCGCCAAAGCGCTGTTCGGCGCGGATTATGCCAATGTCCAGCCTCACTCTGGTTCTCAGGCTAACTTTGCCGTCTATACCGCGCTGTTGCAGCCGGGCGATACCATTCTGGGTATGAACCTGGCGCACGGCGGCCACCTGACTCACGGTTCCCCGGTTAACCTGTCTGGTAAACTCTACAACGTGATCCCTTACGGCATTGATGAAAGCGGCAAGATCGATTACGAAGAAATGGCGCAACTGGCCCGCACCCACAAGCCAAAAATGATCATTGGCGGTTTCTCTGCTTACTCTGGTGTGGTGGACTGGGCAAAAATGCGTGAAATCGCCGACAGCATCGGCGCTTATCTGTTTGTTGATATGGCGCACGTCGCCGGTCTGGTTGCCGCAGACGTGTACCCGAATCCGGTTCCTCATGCCCACATCGTGACCACCACCACCCACAAAACGTTGGCAGGCCCGCGCGGTGGTCTGATTCTGGCGCAAGGCGGCGACGAGGAACTGTATAAAAAACTGAACTCCGCGGTATTCCCTGGTGGTCAGGGCGGCCCGCTGATGCATGTTATCGCCGGTAAAGCCGTCGCGCTGAAAGAAGCGATGGAGCCTGAATTCAAGGTTTACCAGCAGCAAGTGGCGAAAAACGCCAAAGCGATGGTCGAGGTATTCCTGTCGCGTGGTTATAACGTGGTTTCCGGCGGCACCAGCAACCACTTGTTCCTGTTGGATCTGGTGAGCAAAAATATCACCGGTAAAGAAGCGGACGCCGCATTGGGCCGTGCCAATATCACGGTTAATAAAAACAGCGTGCCTAACGATCCGAAGAGTCCGTTCGTGACTTCTGGCGTACGTATCGGTACGCCAGCCGCCACGCGCCGAGGTTTTAAAGAAGCGGAAGTGCGTGAACTGGCTGGTTGGATCTGTGATGTGCTGGATAACATCAACGACGAAGCCACGATTGAGCGCGTTAAACAAAAAGTGCTGGATGTCTGCGCCCGTTTCCCGGTTTACGCTTAATCTCAATCTTGCCCCTGATATCGTTTTTAGCTGAGAAAGTGTTTTGGCTTTCTTCCAGACGCCAGCCAACGTGCTGGCGTTTTTCATCATTTTTATCAATCCCGTTAGCGCGGTCATTGAAGGATGAATAACGCGTTGCGCCAGCGTATGTACTCTGCCAGAGTAGCCTGCGGGAAAGGGGAGGCGTCATGGTTCTGCAATCAACGCGTTGGCTGGCGTTAAGTTATTTCACCTACTTTTTTTGTTATGGCATTTTTCTGCCGTTCTGGGGCAGGTGGTTAAAAGGCGAAGGCTTGTCCGCGGAGTCGATTGGCATATTGCTGGGAGCAGGGCTGGTCGCTCGTTTTGTCGGCAGTCTGGTGATTACACCCAGCGTCAAAGATCCGTCGAAGCTGATTACGGCGCTGCGAGCGTTGGCGCTGGCGGCGTTGGCGTTTTTCGTCGGGTTCTGGCTGGGCAATGCCTGGCTATGGCTGATGTTGGTCATGATCGGTTTCAACCTGTTTTTTGCGCCGCTGGTGCCGCTAACCGATGCGCTGGCCGCAACCTGGCAGCGCCAAATTGTGATGGATTACGGCAAGGTACGCGTCTGGGGTTCGATTGCTTTCGTTATTGCCTCCGCGGTGACCGGCGAATTGGTGGCGGTCTGGGGGCATACGGCAATTCTGGCGATCCTGAGCGCGGGCCTGCTTGCCATGTTGCTGGGGTTGCTGTTGCGCCCCAGCGTGATGCCGCAAGCGGCGACCGCTTCAACCTTGTCCGCAACGGTGACGCCGTGGAAAGCCCTGCTCAGTGAACCGGCGGTATGGCGCTTCCTGGTCTGCGTTTCGCTTTTGCAGGGCGCGCACGCGGCCTATTATGGTTTCAGCGTGATTTATTGGCTGGATTCCGGCTATTCCGCCTCAATCATCGGCTATTTGTGGTCATTGGGCGTGGTAGCGGAGATTGTCATCTTTATTTTCAGCCAGCGTTTGTTCGGGCGCTGGAACGCCAGACAACTGTTGCTGCTCTCTGCCGTGTGCGGCGTGGTGCGCTGGGGATTGATGGGCGCGACCGTGGCGCTGCCGTGGTTGATAGTGATGCAGATATTGCATTGCGCGACCTTCACTGTATGTCATCTGGCGGCGATGCGTTTTATCGCGGCGCGCACCGGCGGCGACGTGCTGCGCTTGCAGGCCGTATATTCCTCACTGGCGATGGGCGGCAGCATTGCCGTCATGACGATGGTATCCGGCTTCCTGTTTGAGTCTTTGCAGGGAGGAACATTCTGGGTGATGGCGCTGTTGGCTGTTCCGGCGTTGTTTATTCGTCCCACTCTCAGCCACAGCACCACCTGAAACAGGGGGACGTCCATAAACGCGATCTATTTTTGTTTGTATACGTTATGTGTACTACGTCGTGGGTTCGCTGACCAGCCCATCGATAATCACCTGCGCGACGCCCTGCGAGCAGCGCTCGATGCGTCCTCGCACGCCGTAAACCGCAGACAGGCTTTCCGGGCTGATCACGTCGGCGGGAGCGCCGTCCGCGATCAGGTTGCCGTTTTGCAGCATCAAGACATGATCGCCGTGACGTAACGCGATGTTGATGTCATGCACCACGACAACGGTAATGATATTCCGCTTACGGGTTTCCTTGCGCACCAGATCCATCACATGGAACTGGTAGTTGAGATCCAACGCGCTGAGCGGTTCATCCAGTAGCAATAACGAGGGTTGACGAATCAACGATTGCGCCAGTCCCACCAGCTGCTTTTGTCCGCCGGACAGCTGATCAAGGTAGCTCAAGGCCAGATGTTCAATACCCAGTTGTCGTAACAGTGTCATGACTTCGGCCTGCTGAACCGCGGTATGCAGGCCGCCGGAGGCGCGCTGCGCGACGATAATCGATTCCAGTACATGCAGATGTACGCCCGCTGGCAGCGATTGCGGCAGATAAACCACTTTTTCGGCCCGTTGCGCGAAAGGCAACTGCATCAGGTTGCTGTCATCCAGCCACAGTTCGCCTTCGCACGGATTCAGCCCGGCCATCGCGCGCAGCAAGGTCGATTTACCGCTGCCGTTGGGACCCAGCAGAATGGTGATTTTCCCGCGAGGCAACAGTGGAACTGACAGATCGCGAATAACCTGATGTTTAGGATAGCCCGCGCGAAAGTGCGAAAGTCGTAATCCTTGCTGGCTCATACATTTCCCCTATGGCGCAGAATAATACTCAGGAAGAACGGCACCCCGACCAGTGAGGTGACGATACCGACCGGAATGATCACGCCGGGGATCAGGTTCTTCGAGGCGACAGAGGCCAGCGACAGCACCAACGCGCCGGTCAGCGCGCTCGCTGGCAGGTAAAAGCGATGATCTTCACCAAATATCATGCGCGCAATGTGCGGCGCGACCAGACCGATAAACCCGATGGGGCCGACAAACGCCACTGAGATAGCCGACAGAATGCTGATGCGCAGCAAGCTCGCCAAACGCAAACGCCGCACGTTGATGCCAAAGCTGACGGCGCGATCTTCACCTAATCGCAAGGCGGTGAGTTTCCACGAACTCATCAGCGACAGCGGCATGACCACGACGAGCACCAGCAACAGGATGCCCAGCTTCTCCCACGATGCCCGCGCCAGACTGCCCATCGTCCAGAACACCAGACCTTGCAGCGTATCTTCGTTGGCAACGAACTGAAGCATGGAAACCAACGCATTGAACGTGAACACCAGTGCGATACCGAACAGCACCACACCGGACGTGGCGACCTGCGTCCAGCGGGTGATAGCGTCAAGCAGTAGGGCGGCGAGCAGGGCGAACAGAAACGCATTGGCGGAGATAAACCACTGATCGGGAATACCGGGGAAGCCAATTCCTAATACGATGGCCAGCGCCGCGCCGAACGCTGCGGCAGAGGAAACGCCCAGCGTAAACGGGCTGGCCAGCGGATTATTCAGGATGGTTTGCATCTCCGCCCCGGCCAGCCCCAGCGCCATGCCGACAACCACCGCCATCAGCGCGTAAGGCAGGCGAATATCCCAGACGATAACGCGCGTCCCGGCATCCACGCTGGCCGGATCGGTCAGCGCCTGCCAGAGCGCATCCAGCTTCAACCCTGAGGGACCCATCGTGAAATCCAGCAATAGCGAGCCGATGATTACCAGCAGCAGCATTGTCATGATACTCACGCGGCGTCGGATGATGCCGCGATAGTTGTCCATTACAGCGCTGTCATCCAGAGCGGTAGGTTCAGTGGTTGTACTCATTAATGCTTACTCACCTTCTTTCCAGGCAAAGATAAAATCATTATCAGGCAGCGAGGTAAAGTTTTTGATGATATGACGATAGCTATCGTCAGGATTCAGATCGGCGAATGTCTGCGGATAAATGGCTTTCGCCAGATATTCCATCCCGACAATGTTGTAAGGATGGTTGTAGAACGGATGATAGACGCCAAATACCTGTTTTTGCTTCACCGCGGGGATTTGGTTCACCCCCTGGCGAGACACCAGTTTCTGTGTTTTTGCGGCAATGTCGGATTTATCGGCATTGTAGCCCAGCGGCAGCGTAATGCTGGTGCTGGAGTTGCGTTTGGCGCCGGTCATGATGTAAACGTCGGGTTTCATGCTGATGAGTTTTTCCAGCGAAACATAGCCGTTGGCGCCTGGCAGTAGTTCTGAACCAATATTATTGGCGCCCACCGCTTCGACCATGCCGCCCCAACCGTTGTGCGCATGGCTGAAGCAGCAACTTTCCGAGCGTCCGGCCCAGGCTTCAACAAATACATTGGCTTTTTTGGTAAGCGTTGCGGTTTTCTGCTGAATAGCGGCCAGATGCTGGCGATAGAATGTGGTGTAGGCTTTGGCGTTGTCTTCTTTATCCAATACTTTGCCCAGCAAATCGACGCTATCCGCGGTATTTTTCATCGGATTAACTTCTGAGTCGATAAAGATGACCGGAATACTGAGCGCCTTGAGTTTATCCAACACGCCGTTATCAGTCAGTGACGGCTTAGCGCGTAATTGCGCCACCATCAAATCCGGTTGTTTGGACAGTAAGGTTTCCAGTTCAATCGCGCCGTTATCGCCGGATTTCATATCCAGCACGTTTTCAGCCTGCGGCCATTTGCCTTTCAGCATGTTCCAGGTCGCGATATCGGATTTTTTGGGAATGTTGTTCCAGGCGACCAGACGTTGAAACGGATTCTCCCGATCCAACAGCGCCAGGGTCATGATGTCCCGCCCGTCTTGTATCACGATACGCTGAGGACGCTGTTTTACTTCGACTTGCCGTCCATCCATATCGGTGACGGTTAAAGGATACTGAGTGGCGTAACTGGCGAATGAAACGCATAGCGCCGTGGCCAGCAACAACGATGTGAAAGGTTTTTTAAACATAATCATTTCCTGAACGTCTCTCCATTGAAGGAAAATGATTTTAATAACTATTATCAACACAGGGTAGTGCGGATAAGAGCATTAATGGGCAATTCGGTAATGCGTAACTAAAAAAACAACACGCCAGCCCAAGGCTGGCGTGGAGGTCTAAGATATTGTCAGAAAATGTATCAGCGTTTCAGCGCATCGCTCAGTTCATCACGCATCGTTGCCAGCAGACATTTCACGACGCGTGGGTTGCCCGCCACCAGATTACCCGAAGTAAGGTAATTATGACCGCCGACAAAATCGGTCACGACGCCGCCGGCTTCACGCACCAACAGTTCGCCGCCAGCGAAATCCCAGGGTTTAAGACCGATTTCAAAGAACCCGTCAACACGACCGGCGGCGACATAGGCCAGATCAAGCGCCGCGGAGCCGGTGCGACGGAAATCCGCGCACTGCGTAAACAACGCGGCGACAATGTTGAGATAGCTTTTGGCATGTTGCTTCGCTTTGAATGGGAATCCGGTAGCCAGCACGGTGCCATCCAGATCGCGTGCGTTGCTGCTGCGCAGACGATAACCATTCAACTGCGCGCCTTGACCACGGGTGGCGGTGAACAGTTCGTTTCGCATCGGATCATAAACAACGGCAACTTCGGTGCGGCCTTTAATGCGCACTGCAATGGAAACAGCGAAATGGGGGAGACGCTTAATAAAGTTGGTGGTGCCATCCAGTGGATCGATAACCCATTGTACAGCCTGATCTTCGCCAACCAACTCACCGCATTCTTCACCAATAATGGTGTGTTGCGGATAAGATTTACGGATGACTTCAATGATCAGACGTTCTGCATCCCGATCGACGTTGGTGACAAAATCGTTGCTGCCTTTTTGACTGGCTTCCACGGCGTCAGGGGTTTCGTAATTTTTAGCAATTAAATTACCGCCTTTACGCGCAGCGCGTATAGCGATGTTGAGCATCGGATGCATGGTATCGTCCACTAGAATGTTAAAGAACAGAAAGCGGCGCGTATTATAGCAGGGGAAAAGGAAAATATCTAAGTCTGTGTTAGAATATTCCGATTTCCTTTTCGCATGATAGAGTTCGCATGTTAGACAATATTCGCATTGTTCTGGTTGAAACATCCCACACTGGCAATATGGGTTCCGTTGCCAGAGCGATGAAAACCATGGGATTAAGCAAGCTGTATCTGGTTAATCCGCTGGTAAAACCCGATTCCCAAGCCATCGCGCTGGCGGCGGGCGCCAGCGATGTTATTGGCGACGCCGCGCTGGTGGATACGCTGGATCAGGCGCTTGAAGGGTGTAGTCTGGTGGTGGGAACCAGCGCCCGTTCCCGTACCTTGCCCTGGCCGATGCTGGAACCGCGCGAGTGCGGCGTGCGCGCCGCGCAGGAAGCCGAGCATGCGCCGGTGGCGCTGGTTTTCGGTCGTGAGCGCGTCGGTTTGACGAATGACGAATTGCAGAAATGCCATTATCATGTCGCTATCCCGGCCAACCCTGAATACAGTTCGTTAAATCTGGCGATGGCTGTGCAGATTCTGGCTTATGAAGTGCGGGTCGCCCATCTGGATCGTCTTGCCGCCGGTAAGGAAGTCCACGGCGAGACGCCTTATCCGCGGGTGGATGATCTGGAGCGTTTTTATCAGCACCTTGAAAAGACATTGATGGAAACCGGTTTTATCCGGCAGGCGCATCAGGGGCAGGTGATGAACAAATTGCGTCGGTTGTTTACGCGGGCCAGGCCGGAAAGTCAGGAACTGAATATTCTGCGCGGGATATTGAGTTCGATTCAAAAGAATAACGATGCGTAATGGATGAATAATACTTGAGTGAATTACTTGGTTAAATAGTTGACTGTAACACTCGGGAATGTCAGACTCAGGCTATGTTCTGCCAATACATGTTTTCATAATACATGTTTTATCTACAGGTATCACTATCATGAGATTGACATCTAAAGGCCGTTATGCGGTTACCGCCATGCTTGATGTGGCGCTGCATTCTAAAGAAGGCCCGGTTCCGTTGGCTGACATTTCCGAGCGTCAGGGTATTTCACTTTCCTATTTGGAACAATTATTTTCACGCCTGCGTAAAAACGGTCTGGTCGCCAGCGTGCGTGGTCCGGGCGGCGGTTATTTGCTGGGCAAAAACGCTGATGAAATCGCGGTAGGCATGGTGATCTCGGCGGTAGATGAATCTGTTGACGCCACGCGTTGTCAGGGGCGTGAAAGTTGTCAGGGCGGCGATCGTTGTCTGACTCATACGCTGTGGCGTGATCTGAGCGACCGTATTACTGACTTTCTGAACAATATTACGTTGGACGAACTGGTCAACAATAAAGAAGTGCTGGATGTAGCGGACAGACAGGACACCGCCGATAGCCGTCGCACCGCCAACGGCCGGATTCAGGACACGATCAACGTGAATCTGCGCGCCTGAACATTCATTAGCGCTGGCGGATCGTTCGATCCGCCAAATTAAACCTTCCCGCCAGTCATTTTTTGTCATTGATTTTCAACAGCGCATGGCGTTGAACCGCAAGGCTGCGGGTAAACAGTCTGCCAATAAAACAAGACGCTTTGCACGTTTTGAAGTGATGTACGGAGTTTATGAGCAATGAAGTTACCGATTTATCTGGACTATTCAGCAACGACGCCGGTTGATCCGCGGGTAGCTGAAAAAATGATGCAATGCCTGACCCTGGACGGAACGTTCGGCAACCCCGCTTCCCGTTCCCACCGTTTCGGTTGGCAGGCGGAAGAAGCCGTCGATATCGCCCGTAATCAGATTGCTGAACTGGTGGGGGCCGACCCGCGAGAGATTGTCTTTACCTCCGGCGCGACAGAGTCGGATAACCTGGCGATTAAAGGCGCCGCCAACTTCTATCAGAAGAAAGGCAAACACATCATCACCAGCAAGACAGAACACAAAGCCGTGCTGGATACCTGCCGCCAGTTAGAGCGCGAAGGGTTCGACGTCACCTATCTGGCGCCGCAAAGCAACGGTATTATCGACCTGAAAGAACTGGCAGCCGCGATGCGTGATGACACCATTCTGATTTCCATCATGCATGTGAACAATGAAATCGGGGTGGTGCAGGATATCGCGACCATCGGCGAAATGTGCCGTGGCCGCGGGATCATCTTTCATGTCGATGCCACCCAGAGCGTGGGTAAATTGCCCATCGATCTGAGTCAGTTAAAAGTGGATCTGATGTCTTTCTCCGGCCATAAAATTTATGGACCGAAAGGCATCGGCGCGCTGTACGTTCGCCGCAAACCCCGTATTCGTATCGAAGCGCAGATGCACGGCGGCGGCCACGAGCGCGGTATGCGCTCCGGCACCTTGCCCGTTCATCAAATCGTCGGCATGGGTGAAGCGTACCGTATCGCTAAAGAAGAAATGGATGTGGAAGTGGCGCGCCTGCGCACGCTGCGCGATCGTCTGTGGCACGGGATAAATGATATTGAAGAAGTTTATCTGAATGGTGATATTGAACAGGGCGCGCCGAATATCCTCAACGTCAGTTTCAACTATGTTGAAGGTGAATCGCTGATTATGGCGCTCAAGGATCTGGCCGTTTCGTCCGGCTCCGCCTGTACCTCCGCCAGTCTTGAACCCTCTTATGTGTTACGTGCGTTGGGTATGAATGATGAACTGGCGCATAGTTCGATCCGTTTCTCTCTGGGACGTTTTACTACAGAAGAAGAGATCGACTACACCATCGAGTTGGTGCGTAAATCCATTGGCCGTCTGCGCGAGCTTTCTCCGCTGTGGGAAATGTTCAAGCAAGGCGTGGATATCAGCAGCATCGAATGGGCGCATCATTAATTCGCAGGAGAGGGGACGACGATTATGGCTTACAGCGAAAAAGTAATAGATCACTACGAAAATCCACGCAACGTTGGTTCATTTGATAACGCCGATCCCAGCATTGGCAGCGGCATGGTGGGCGCGCCTGCCTGCGGCGATGTGATGAAGTTGCAGATCAAGGTCAACGACGCCGGGATCATCGAAGACGCCCGCTTCAAGACTTATGGCTGCGGCTCCGCCATTGCGTCCAGTTCGCTGGTGACGGAGTGGGTAAAAGGCAAATCGCTTAACGAAGCGGAATCGATTAAAAACACGCAAATTGCGGAAGAGCTTGAACTCCCGCCGGTGAAAATTCACTGTTCCATTCTGGCGGAAGATGCCATTAAAGCCGCGATTGCCGATTACAAAAGTAAACGCGAAGCGAAATAGCTTGCCAGCTTAACAATGCCGAGGTTGTTGTATGTCGATTTCTCTGAGCGACAGCGCCGCACAGCGAGTTAATGCATTTATGTCCAACCGGGGTAAAGGCATTGGCCTGCGCCTGGGCGTGCGGACATCCGGTTGTTCCGGTATGGCGTATGTGCTGGAATTTGTTGATGATGTGAATGCGGATGACGTGGTATTCGAAGACAAAGGCGTCAAGGTTATTATTGATGGTAAAAGCCTGGTCTACCTGGACGGCGCCGAACTGGATTTCGTCAAGGAAGGGCTGAATGAAGGCTTCAAATTCAATAACCCCAACGTTTCAAGCGCATGCGGCTGCGGCGAAAGCTTTAACGTCTGACCAGCCAGTAAATGCGCTTTCCCTATTTCTTCCGGCGATTGGCCGGGAGAAACGGCGGCAAATCATCGTAATGACCCGGAAACCCTAGAGCACGTTTTATGGATTACTTTACTTTGTTCGGGCTGCCTGGTCGCTATGATGTGGATAGCGGTCTGCTGGTTTCCCGTTTTCAGGAACTGCAACGCCAGTTCCACCCGGATCGCTTTGCGACCCAGCCCGAAAGAGCGCGTATGCTGGCATTACAGCAGGCCGCCACCATCAATAGCGCCTATCAGACCCTGAAACATCCGCTGAAACGCGCGGAGTATATGTTATCTTTGCACGGTTTTGATTTAAGTAATGAGCAGCATACGTTACAGGACACCGCTTTTCTGATGGAACAGCTTGAGATGCGTGAGGAACTGGATGCCATTGCGCGCCGTGCCGATGTTGAAGCGGCGCTGGCTGAATTTGCCGGACGGTTACAGGCGATGCTCGCTAAACGGAGTGAGCAAATGCGTAACGAACTGGATAATGAGGCGTGGAATGATGCGGCTGACACCGTGCGTAAGCTGCGTTTTTTAGACAAGCTCCAGCAGCAGGTTGAACAACTCGAAGAACAATTGCTGGACAGTTAAGTGTTTAATTCGGCTGGGAGCGCCTTTCCCGCCAGCCAATTGATGGAAGCTCAATATGGCCTTATTACAAATTAGCGAACCCGGCCTCAGCGCGGCGCCGCATCAGCGGCGTCTGGCTGTCGGCATCGATCTGGGCACCACCCATTCTCTGGTTGCCGCCGTGCGCAGCGGCGCGGCGCAAACGCTGGCCGATCACGCGGGCCGCGATCTCCTGCCGTCCGTGGTCCATTACCGTGCCGAAGGGCATGCGGTAGGCTGGGAGGCGCGAGAAAATGCCGCCCTCGACCCAGCGAACACCATCAGTTCCGTCAAACGGATGATGGGCCGTTCGTTAGCGGATATTCAGCAGCGCTATCCCCATTTACCTTACCAATACCGCGCCAGCGATAACGGTTTGCCATTGATTCAGACCAGCGGCGGCGAATTGAACCCGGTGCGCGTGTCGGCCGATATCCTGTCGGCGCTGGCGCAACGTGCGCAGCAAGCGTTAGGCGGCATACCGGACGGCGTGGTGATTACGGTTCCGGCCTATTTCGACGATGCGCAGCGTCAAGGCACTAAAGACGCTGCTCGTCTGGCCGGTCTGCATGTCTTGCGTTTGCTCAATGAGCCAACCGCCGCGGCGATCGCTTATGGATTGGATTCCGCTCAGGAAGGGGTTATCGCCGTTTACGACCTGGGTGGCGGAACCTTTGATATTTCTGTGCTACGTCTGAGCCGCGGCGTGTTTGAAGTGCTGGCGACGGGCGGCGATTCCGCGCTGGGCGGCGATGATTTCGACAATCTGTTGGTCGAGTGGCTGCGCGGGCAGGCGGGTATCACCGCGCGTGACGATCACCAGTTACAACATGCGTTGCGTGAAGCGGCGATCCAGACCAAGATCGCATTGAGTCGCGCGGATTCGGCATCAATAGATGTTGCCGGTTGGCAGGGGGAGATAACCCGCGGCCAGTTCAATGGGCTGATTGCCGCGTTGGTGAAACGTACGCTGCTGGCTTGTCGTCGCACGTTGAGGGATGCCGGTGTGACGCCGAATGAAATACAGGAAGTCGTCATGGTTGGCGGTTCAACCCGCGTGCCGCTGGTGCGTGAACAGGTGGGCGAGTTCTTTGGCAGAGCGCCGCTGACCACCATCGACCCGGATAAGGTGGTGGCGATTGGCGCGGCAATCCAGGCGGATATTTTGGTGGGCAACAAACCGGATAGCGACATGCTGCTGCTGGATGTCATTCCGTTGTCGCTGGGTTTGGAAACCATGGGCGGACTGGTTGAGAAAATTATCCCGCGCAACACCACCATTCCGGTCGCCAGAGCACAGGAGTTCACTACTTTTAAAGACGGTCAGAACGGGATGATGATCCACGTTGTGCAGGGTGAACGCGAACTGGTGCAGGATTGCCGTTCTCTTGGACGTTTTACCCTGCGTGGTCTGCCGCCGTTACCCGCTGGCGGCGCACATATCCGCGTGACGTTTCAGGTGGATGCCGATGGTCTGCTCAACGTGACCGCAATGGAAAAATCGACCGGGATTGAAGCGGCCATACAGGTCAAACCGTCTTACGGACTGAGTGATGGTGAAATTGCGTCCATGATCACAGATGCCATGCGGAATGCACAGGACGATGTGGGCGCCAGAATGTTGGCGGAACAGCAAGTTGAGGCGGCGCGAGTGTTGGAAAGTCTTAACAGCGCGCTGGCGGCGGATGCCGACTTGCTGACTGATAATGAAAAAGCGTCAATTATCGCGGCAGCCGAAAACCTCGGACAACGGATGTCGGAAACCGACGCCGCGGCGATTGACGCCGCTATTAAAAACGTCGATCAACAAACCCAGGAATTCGCCGCCCGCCGCATGGATGCCTCTATTCGCCGTGCGTTGGCGGGCCATTCCGTGGACGAGGTGTAAACATGCCTAAGATTGTCTTTCTGCCGCATCAGGATCTGTGTCCTGAAGGGGCGGTGTTGGAAGCTGAGCGCGGGGAAAGTATTCTGAACGTCGCACTGCGCAACGGTATTGAAATTGAGCATGCCTGCGAGAAATCCTGCGCCTGTACGACTTGCCATTGCATCATCCGCGAAGGATTCGATGCGCTGGCGGAGAGTACGGAAGATGAAGATGATATGCTGGATAAAGCCTGGGGGCTGGAGCCGGAAAGCCGTTTAGGGTGTCAGGCGCGGGTAGCCGACGACGATCTGGTGGTGGAGATCCCGCGTTATACGATTAACCACGCTCGCGAACATTAATGGCAGGAGGCTTGCTATGGGATTGAAATGGACGGATAGCCGGGCGATCGGCGAAGCGCTTTACGATCAGTTTCCCGCGCTCGATCCAAAAACGGTGCGTTTTACCGATATGCACCAGTGGATCTGCGATCTGGAAGCGTTTGATGATGATCCTGGCGCATCCAATGAAAAAATTCTGGAGGCGATTCTGCTGGTCTGGTTAGACGAAGCGGAATAGTCATTGCTATGACGGGCTGCCCTGGGCGGCCCGCTCTATTTTTGTGCGATGACCCGCACATCGGGTTATCGGAAAAAACAGTCTGGAGCCGAATTATGACAAGCGAAGCGATGCTGATTTCACTCTCCACCCAACCTGCGGATGCGCGCTGGGGAGAGAAAGCGTCATTAAGTATGAATGAACACGGTTTTACCATTCATCTGAATGGGAAAGCTCCGTTGGCGACCATCCAACGCGCGGCCCGTAAAATTGACGGTCAGGGCATCAGGCACGTCAAACTGGTCGGTGTTGGTTGGGATCTGGCGAACAGTTGGGCATTCTGGCAAGGCTATCGTGCGCCGAAAGGCCCGCGGACGGTGGAATGGGCGGAACTGAATGAGGCTGACCGGAAAGAACTGGATGACCGCCTGAAGATTATTGACTGGGTGCGCGATACCATCAATCTGCCGGCGGAAGATCTGGGGCCTGAGCAACTGGCGACCCGTGCGATCGATCTGCTGTGTGATGTTGATTGCGATGCGGTCAGTTATCGCATCACCAAAGGCGATGATCTGCGCACGCAAAACTATGCCGGTATTTATACCGTTGGCCGGGGTTCCGATCGTGCGCCGGTACTGTTGGCGCTGGACTACAACCCGACCGGCAATCCCGATGCGCCGGTGTTCGCCTGTCTGGTGGGCAAGGGCATCACCTTTGATACCGGGGGCTACAGTCTGAAACCCAGCGGCTTTATGGATTCCATGAAATCGGACATGGGGGGCGCGGCGACCGTGGTGGGCGCGCTGGCGCTGGCCGCCTCGCGTGGGTTGAAGCAGCGGGTGAAGCTGTATCTGTGCTGTGCGGATAATATGGTCAGCGGTAATGCGTTCAAGCTGGGCGACATTATTCGTTACCGCAACGGCAAAAGCGTGGAAGTCATGAACACCGATGCGGAAGGGCGTCTGGTGCTGGCCGACGGCCTGATTGATGCGTCTGAACAGCATCCACAGTGGATCATTGATTGCGCCACGCTGACCGGTGCGGCAAAAACCGCATTGGGCAATGATTACCATGCCCTGTTCAGCTTTGATGATGAACTGGCGGCGGCATTACAGGCCAGCGCGAAACAGGAAGGCGAACCGTTCTGGCGTCTGCCGCTGGAAGAGTTCCACCGCAGTCAGCTACCTTCCAATTTTGCGGATTTGAATAATGTCGCCGGGGCCGCGCACAGCGCAGGCGCGAGTACGGCAGCGGCGTTTTTATCGCATTTTGTGAAGAATTATCAGCAAGGCTGGCTGCACATCGACTGTTCCGCCACCTACCGCAAGGGCGCGGTGGAGCAATGGTCACCGGGCGCCACCGGGCTGGGCGTTCGGACGCTGGCGAATTTGCTGTTGAGCAAAGCTGAATAGTCAGGATTCAGTTATCATTGCTGGAATGTGCTGTTTAGCGAAATCGGACCAGCCGTCTGGTTTTTAACGCAATCATGGGTTGAGGATAGCTATGGATTTTTCACCACAAAATAAACTGGAAGAGGTGCTGGTACTGGCCGCAACCGAGCCTGCGCATCGGCCTGAGTTTTTCAGCGAATTAATGGAGGCCACTGTCTTCGTTTTAGGCAGCAGCGATGAAAGTGAAGCGCGTGGTGAAAAGATCCTGCATGCGGGCAGCAACGTACAGATTCAGCATTGGGAAAAAGCCGACGGTTCTTCCGCTATTCCTTTTTTCTCGTCGCTGGCCGCCTTGCAACAAGTGATCACCGAAGAACAATCCTTTCTGGCATTACCAGCCCGTTCACTGTTTGAGATTACGTTGGGCGCTACCTTGTTTCTCAACCCCAAACTGCCGTATGGAAAAGAGTTTCTGCCGCAGGAAGTGGAGCACATGCTGTCCGGCGAAGGTAACGGATTTGTCGAGCAGCGCATCGTTGAAGAAGATACTCAGGTGGTGATTGGTCAGCCCGCCGAGATGCCGGTGCAAATGATTGATTCGCTTACCCAGTTGTTCACCAAATATCGGCATGTGCGCCGCGCATTTTTGGCGCAAATCCAGGAGCCGGATGAAAAAGCGCCGCATCTGCTCATCGGGATTGAAGCCGATCAACAGGTGGAAGAAATTATCCGTGCCGCAGGCAGCGTCGCCAGCGATACCTCACCGGATGAACGTCCGGTTGATCTTTGTGTGGTTAATGAAAATGAGCCAGGCATCAGTCACTACCTGCTCAAACATACCACGCCGTTTTATGAGCGCAAATGGGGCAGTTTCCTGCGCGATTTCAAGGATACCGGTCGCGCCTGAACCGGGTTTCGGCGCAGCGGCGGGTGATCAATCCGCCGTTGTCGCCTGGAGCAATAAGAGATCGATCAACATCACCAGATTCGATTCAAACGAACTGATCTCTCCCGCCTCAGCCGCATAATGCACCGCATCGTCATAGAGCCGGAAATGCAGATCGGCCTGCTCGCCTAATGAATTCAGCGATGCTCTGGTGAACGCAATCACCTTCATGCCGATATTGCGGGCAACTCGCGCCTTGTCCAGCACCTGCTCGGTTTCGCCACTACGGGAAATGGCGATGAACACCTGATATTTCGGTGCATTGTTGAGAAAAATGCCTTTGCTATCGCCCAACCCGGAAGAAAACGCGTCTTTACCCAAAACCTGAAGCTTTTTCGCCAGATATTCGGCAAACAGGTGGGAGAAACCAGCGCCATAGAGGAAAAAATGGCTTTCCTGACGCAAAATCTGGCTGAATGCGAGCATCTCTTGCGCGCTGATATAGGAAAAGGTGTGTCGGTAATTATCAACAAAGTGCTGAAACGCCGCCGGAAGGTGATTAACGGCAAAAGGTTCGGCCATTGGCGGCAAATGCGGCTGCGCCGTCAGTAATTGTTTACAGTGATAAATAAATTCGCTGTAACCGCTGAACCCGATTTTCTGACACAACCGCATGATGGTGGCGGTAGAAACATAGGTTTGTTGCGCCAGTTCGCGTACGGTAATTTTCCCCACCAGGGAAGCGTGTTCCGCGACAAAGGCCAGCACGCGATATTCCGCGCGCGTCAACGACTGACCACGTTGCATCAGCGATGCCAGTCGGTTATCCATAAGGTGCTCCTGAACCGTTGACGACAGCCGGGGAATCAATCAAGCGTGATGGGCAGGTCATTGCGGCTGCCCCAATCGCTCCATGCGCCATCGTAAAGCGTCACATTGGCGACATTCAGTACGTGCAACGCCAGAATAACCACGCAGGCGGTGACGCCGGAACCGCAACTGGCAACGACCGGACGACTGAAATCCACCCCATGCTTGTGCAGAATGGCGGCGAGTTCGACATTCGGTTTCAGCGCGCCGTTGGCGACCAGATCACCCCAGGGTACATTCAGGCTGCCGGGAATATGTCCGCGATGCAGGCCGGGACGCGGTTCGTCCATTTCACCATTAAAGCGGGCGGCAGGACGGGCATCAATAATCTGCGCGGAGTGATCACGGCTGATAGCCAACACCTCATCACGTTGACGGATCGCCTTTTCATTCGCTCTGGCGTCGAAAACCGCAGGCGCTCGCTCGACAGTGCCTTGTTCCAGCGGCAGGTTTTGATTTTTCCAGCCAGCCAGTCCGCCGGCGAGGATTGAGATCTTCTCAACGCCAAAGGTGTGCAGCATCCACCAGGCGCGCGGTGCCGAGAACAGATTGCCCTCATCGTAGATGACCAGGTGTTGCTGATGGCTGACGCCCAGCCCGCTCATGGCGCGGGAAAAATCATCGCTGTCCGGCATCATATGCGGCAGGTCGGTACGGTGATCGGACAAGGTTTCAATATTAAAAAATACCGCGCCGGGGATATGACCGGCGCGGTATTCCGCGTGGATATCGCGCGTCGTCTCGCCCGGCGGCAACATTCTGGCGTCAAGGAGCGTGATCGTGCTGTCGTCAAGGTGCTCGGCAAGCCAGGCGGCAGAAACAAACCATTCGTTAGAAACCAATGATGCAGAAGAAGATGCTGACATAATTCCCCCCAGGCAGGGCTGACGGTCAGTCAGTCCCGATGTAAAACCGTGGAGGCATTGTCAGCGATTTCTTCTGTTCCGACAAGTACGCGCTTACTGCGCGACGCCGTCTGTATAGGCTTGTTTTAGCTGCGGCCAGTATTCACGGTTAGCCTCAATCATATCGTCCAGAATCGCCTTCGCATGCTGCATGGTGGGTACTGTGCGGTTCAGGGTGAAGGCTTGCAACGCTTTTTCATAACTGCCTTCCAGCGTCGCCTCAACCAGCAGTTGTTCCGAGGCCAGTTGCTGTTCCAACAGCGCTCGATGGAACTGAGGCGCATTACCCATACGAACCGGTTCCGGCCCTTGCGCGGTAATGTAGGCGGGGACTTCCACCATGGCATCATAAGGCAGATTGGCTATCGCCCCTTTGTTTTCCACCATCACCAGATGGCGCTGGCGCAGATCGAAGGCGAGTGAGCAGGCGACGTCAACGATAAACTCACCATGTACGCCAACATGGAAGGCGTCTGACAGCACGCCGGTTTCCTGGTAGCGGGCCGCCGCCGCAAAGAGTTTCTTCTCGCGTCCGTCCATTACTTCATTGGCGCGGGTGTAGTCGGGGTTCTGATGTTCGACAATCTGATTCGGCATCAGGTAATACTGCAAATACGGGTTTGGCACAAACTCAGGGAAATGATCCATGATCGGCTTGATGTTGCGCCAGGTCTTAACCCAGGACGGATCGGCATGCTGCGGATCGGTATCGGCTGCGTCGGCGGTCAGCAAGCCGTAGCGGGCGATATGTTCGCGCAGTTCGGGCAGGCGATCGACGCCATCGACCAGCACGCGGGTAAACCAGCCAAAGTGGTTGAGGCCGAAATAATCCACCGTGATGTCGTGGCGGTCAACACCCAGCACCGCGGCGATATTACGCATCGCGGCGACCGGCATGTCACAGATATTCAGTACGCGAGCGTTGGGGCGCAGGCGACGAATACCTTCGGCCACGATAGCCGCCGGATTCGAATAATTGACGATCCAGGCGTCCTGATGAGCGTAACGCGCCACCAGATCGATCAGTTCGACCATCGGTAGAATGGTGCGTAAGCCGTAAGCCAATCCGCCGGGGCCGCAGGTTTCCTGTCCGACCACGCCGTGGCGTAGAGGAATTTTCTCATCCTGCTCGCGCATTTTGTATTGACCGACGCGCATCTGGGCGAACACAAAGTGCGCGCCGCTAAACGCGGTTTCCACATCGGTGGTGACGGTGAATCTAATCTCGCGGCTATGATCGCGGATGACTTTTTCGACCACGGGCGCAATGGTTTCCTGTCGCTGACCGTCAATGTCGTACAGACGGATTTCCGCCAGCGGAAAATCCGCGAGACGCACCATCAGACTTTTTACGATGCCCGGCGTATAGGTACTGCCGCCGCCGGCAATAGTCAGAATGAATGGGGGGTTCGTCATGGTCAATCTCCTGTTAAAGCGCGTTTTCAACTGCTTCGCGTATGGTTTTGACGTGAAGTCCGTATACCACCTGCACATTGTTACCCTGACGGATAACGGCTTTGGCGCCGGTGGTTTTGAGTTGTTGGTCATCAACTATCGTTGGGTCCAGCACGGTTACCCGCAGACGGGTGTAACAGTTATCCACTACTTCAATATTCGGTTTGCCGCCCAGTCCGGCAATGATGGTTGAGCCGACGAGGTGAGCATCGTTTTTGACCTGCTGCTGTGCTTTTGCCTGATATTCCGTTTTGGAGTACAACCGGGTGTCTTCTTCACTGGCTTCGCGTCCCGGCGTCGGCATATCGAAATAGAGGATCAGGAAACGGAAGACAAGGAAGTAAATTACCGACATGGTCAACCCGACGACGATGTACATCGGCCAATTGGATTTCTCAATGCCCAGCGGCAGATTATAAAGCAGGAAGTCAATGACGCCGTTGGCGCCAATGGCATGAACGCCCAGCACATAGAACAGCATCATGCCCAGGCCGGTCAGCACGGCGTGAACCACAAACAGCAACGGCGCGACGAACAGAAAAGAGAATTCCAGTGGTTCGGTTACGCCAAGCAGGAAAGAGGCAAAGGCGGCAGGGATCAGAATCGCTTTGGCCGCCATGCGTTTTTCTGGTTTGGCGGTCACATACATTGCCAGCGCCGCCGCGGTCAGACCGAACATTTTACTGATGCCGCGCGCATCCCATGCCACCGTCGGGCTAAGTTGTTTGACGCTTTGGCAAGCCATCTCAGCAAAGTAGATATTACGTGCGCCTTGATACAGGTTGCCGCACACCTCGGCCATCCCCCCCAGTTCGGTATACAGGAACGGGGTGTAGACCAGATGATGCAAACCGGTTGGGATCAGAATGCGTTCAAGAAAACCATAGATAGCGACGCCAAAGGGACCGGCGCCTTTAATAGCAAACGCCAGTTGGCTGATCCCCTGCTGAGCGAACGGCCAGATGGCGCTCATGACGAAACCGAGAGCAATGGCCAGCGGGATAACCAGAATGGCGACGAAGCAGTGACCGGAATAGATCGCCATCACGCCGTCGAATTGTTTGCCGGAATAGCGGTTATAAAGATAACCAGCCAGCGCGCCGATCAGAATACCGGCGAAAACGCCCATCTCAAGGACTTGAACGCCGAGCGCCATGCCTTGTCCGGCTGCGCGCATTTCGGCGACCGGCGCCAGTTTTCCTTGAAGCTGAAGGGTAATGTTCATCGCATTGATGAAGATGATAAACATCACCAGACCGATAAGCGCCGCGTAGCCCTTATCGCGTTTTGCCAGCCCGATAGGAATGCCGACAGCAAAAACCAGCGCCAGATTCGCCAGAATAGCAACCGCGGATTTGGAAACCAGTTGACCAAACCCCTGAATCAACGGGTGGTTAAGAAAAGGAATATATCCGGCCAGATTACCGTTGCCGAACACATTGCCAAAAGCGATGAACAGCCCGACAATCGGTAATATCAGCACCGGCCCGTACAGAGATTTACCAAAATTCTGTAATGCATTGACCGCGTTTTTCATTATCAGCCCTCTTGGTGGCCATTATTAGGGGGTACAGCGCAAGGCTAACAGCGCATGAAGTGTAATATCCAGTTATCTTATTGTTTTAAAAACAAATAACGCATAACGTTACAAGTAACGTTCAGAATTGTGATCGCCGCTGATTTGTTACATGATGTGCATGTTCCCGATTGAAACCGCACCGGACGTCAGCAATATCGATAGTGAGGTAGGGCAAAAGCTAATATTTTTTTAACAAAATGTTATTCCGCCGATAGGCAATAGCGCTTGCTGCCCCTATAATCTGCGCCACTTTCACTGGCTGGGAGTATCATTCCTCCAATCCGGCTGCTATCTGATAGTTATTTAATGAGGTCTATATGACGGTAGAACGTACCTTTTCCATCGTAAAACCCAATGCTGTCGCCAAGAATGCGATTGGGGCCATTTATGCACGTTTTGAAAGCGCGGGGTTTAAAATTGTTGCCGCCAAAATGCTGCAACTGACCCGTGAGCAGGCTGAAGGCTTTTATGCTGAGCATCAGGGAAAACCGTTTTTTGACGGCCTGGTCGAGTTCATGATTTCCGGCCCGATCATGGTTCAGGTACTGGAAGGTGAAAATGCGGTGCAGCGCAATCGTGACATCATGGGCGCCACCAACCCGGCGAACGCGCTGGCCGGTACGCTGCGTGCCGATTATGCCGACAGTTTTACTGAAAACGCCGTGCATGGTTCTGATTCCCTTGAGTCCGCTCAACGTGAAATCGCCTATTTCTTCAGCGCCGATGAAATTTGTCCGCGTAACCGGTAAACGCCGGCGCGAGGCCGCCGGGTGTTGGTTTGACGTTCGGCGCATAAAAAGTGCGGCGATGGTGGCTTCCCTGTTTTAAACTTTGTACAATGCCGCGCCCCGGATAAGCTTGCGCTTGTCCGGGGCGTTTCTTTATTATCCTTCTTTAGCGCCATAACGTGTAATAACGAGGCCTGGGTTCCTATGTCTGAACAAATCGTGTCTGAAAAAAACTTGTCTGAGCAAATCGTGTCCGAATTTTCACCGGCGTCTGCCGTCGCCTCTCAACCTGCCAAAACCAGTGCGGAAAAAGTCAATCTGCTGGATCTTAACCGTCAGCAAATGCGGGAGTTTTTTGCCTCGCTGGGAGAGAAACCTTTCCGCGCCGATCAGGTGATGAAGTGGATTTATCACTATTGTTGTGATGATTTCACCCAGATGACGGATATCAACAAAGCTTTCCGCGGCAAGTTACAGGAAGTCGCTGAGATCCGTGCGCCCGAAGTGGTGGACGAACAACGCTCGTCTGACGGCACCATCAAGTGGGCGATACTGGTCGGTGGTCAGCGTGTCGAGACGGTCTATATTCCCGAAGAAGATCGCGCCACGCTGTGTGTCTCTTCCCAGGTCGGCTGTGCGCTGGAGTGTAAATTCTGTTCCACCGCGCAGCAGGGTTTTAACCGCAACCTGCGGGTATCTGAAATCATCGGTCAGGTATGGCGGGCGGCCAAAATCATCGGCGCGTTCAAAGTTACCGGCCAGCGTCCCATCACCAACGTGGTGATGATGGGCATGGGCGAACCCTTGCTCAACCTGACCAATGTGGTGCCGGCGATGGAGATCATGCTGGATGATTTCGGTTTTGGTCTGTCGAAACGTCGCGTCACGCTGTCAACGTCCGGGGTGGTGCCGGCGCTGGACAAACTGGGCGACATGATCGACGTCGCGCTGGCGATCTCCCTGCACGCGCCAAACGATGAAATCCGTAACGAAATCATGCCGCTTAATAAGAAATATAACATCGAAACATTCCTGAGCGCGGTGCGGCGCTATCTGGCGAAATCCAATGCCAATCAGGGACGAGTGACGGTGGAGTATGTGATGCTGGATCATATCAACGACGGCACGGAACATGCCCATCAGTTAGCGGAATGTCTGAAAGATACTCCGTGCAAGATCAACCTGATCCCGTGGAACCCGTTCCCCGGCGCGCCTTATGGCCGTAGTTCGAACAGCCGTGTCGATCGCTTCTCCAAGGTGCTGATGGAATATGGTTTTACCACGATTGTGCGTAAAACCCGTGGCGATGATATTGATGCCGCCTGCGGTCAGCTTGCCGGCGAGGTGGTGGACAGAACCAAGCGCACGCTGAAGAAAAAAATGGCAGGTGAACCTATCACGGTTAAAACGGTCTGATACCTAATTGTCCTGGCCGTTAATGAGCGCGATAATATTTTGATGATGCGAGCCAGGCCGGGCGATGCCTGACGATGGACGCGGGATGGAATCGTAGGAAAAGGACGTCAGGGATGATGCGACAGTTAAGACAGAGAGCCGGTTGGCTGGTGGTGATCATGGCGGTTTTGTCTGCGGGATGCGGTAATCGTTCATCCGGTGAAAACGTCACTCCCATGATTGCGCAGACCCGTTTGCAACTGGGGCTGGAATATCTGGCCCGCAATAATCTGGATGCGGCGCGTCAGAATCTTGCAAAAGCGCTGGATGCCGCGCCGCGGGATTATCGCACCCAGTTGGGCATGGCGCTTTATGAGCAGCGTATTGGTGAAAATGAGTCCGTCGGGCGGCGTTATCAGCGCGCGTTTGCGCTGGCGCCGGAAAACGGCAGCGTGATGAATAATTACGGTGCGTTTCTGTGTAGTTTAGGGCAGTATGTAGCGGCGCAGCGACAGTTTAGTGCGGCGGCGCAACTCCCTGATTACAGTCAGGTTGCGGATGCGCTGGAAAACGCGGGGTATTGCTTTTTCAAAGCCGGACAGAATGATGAAGCGCGCAGTTTGTTAATCCGAGCTATAAAGTACGATCATGCCAAAGGCGCTATGCTGTTGGCAGAGGCTGATAAACAGTTTTCCAGCGGAAAACATGAGCAAGCCAAGC
Source organism: Brenneria izbisi (assembly GCF_025840185.1). Classification (GTDB taxonomy): domain Bacteria; phylum Pseudomonadota; class Gammaproteobacteria; order Enterobacterales; family Enterobacteriaceae; genus Brenneria; species Brenneria izbisi. The sequence goes on along the minus strand of NZ_JAMPJU010000012.1, from coordinate 73,452 downwards.
GGCTCCTGGACATTTATCAGCATATTCTTCCGGCCAGCGCCGAGAGTTTATGGTTACAGATTCGTTTCGCCGCGTTAGCAGGCTATGATGAGGATATTGAACGTTATGGCAAATCGCTGGCGCGAAGTTTTCCACAATCTAAACAGTACCAGCAATTCTTAGCTAATGAATACTGAAGCCACTCAAGATAATACAGAATCAACCCTTCCCGGCGAACGTTTACGTCAGGCGCGTGAGCGGCTGGGGTTGACTCAGCAGGCTGTTGCTGAGCGTTTGTGTCTTAAGCTTTCCACCGTTCGCGAGATAGAAGAAGGTAATACGCCAACGGGGTTGGCGCCGACGTTTTTACGCGGATATATCCGTTCTTATGCGAAACTGGTTCATTTGCCCGAAGATGAACTGTTGCCGATGCTAGATAAACATGTGGCGCCGAAGGTGTCGAATGTTGCTCCCATGCAGAGTTTCTCTCTGGGTAAAAGTCGCAAAAAACGCGACGGGTGGTTGATGACTTTCACCTGGCTGGTGGTGATTGTGGTACTGGGATTGACTGGCGCATGGTGGTGGCAGAACTATCAGGCGCAGCAGCAGGAAATCAACAGTATGGTGGACCATGCCAGTTCAATGCAGGCGCAGAGTGAAGGTCAGTCTGTGCCGCTGATGGATAACAGCGAACCGCTGGCGGAGACGGGGGGCGATTCGAGCGCTTCCACGTCGGTGGCGTTGCCTTTGCCGAGCGTGACGCCGCCTGAGTCGCCTGCTAATCCCGCGATGACTCCCCCTCAGCCCGCACCACCGCCTGTGGCCTCGCAACCGACCGCTCCCTTGCAGCCGGACAACAATAACGCCGCGTTGAGTTCAGACGAGGTTGCCCCGGCGACCGAGACGGCTTCGAGCGAAAATCCAACCCCGCCTGCGGCCAGCGGCAATGCGCTGGTCATGAATTTCAACGCGGATTGCTGGCTGGAAGTGATTGACGCCAGCGGTAAAAAACTGTTCAGCGGTATGCAGCGTAATGGCGGCTCACTGAATCTGAATGGTCAGGCGCCGTATAGACTCAAGATTGGCGCGCCCGCTGCGGTCCAGATCCAATTCCAGGGTAAACCCGTCGATTTGAGCCAGTTTGTGAGAAGCAATCAGGTGGCTCGTCTTACACTGGCCGCGGAATAACGTAACGTTTACGTGATGTTGCAATGTTGGAGAAGAAGTAATGCATAACGCAGCACCCATAACCCGTCGCAAATCAAAACGAATTTACGTCGGCAAGGTGCCTATTGGTGATGGTGCGCCGATCGCGGTGCAATCCATGACCAACACCCGAACCACCGATGTTGAAGCGACCGTTGGCCAAATCAGGTCACTGGAACGTGTTGGCGTTGATATTGTCCGCGTCTCCGTGCCAACCATGGAAGCGGCGGAAGCATTCAAACTGATCAAACAGCGAGTGAATGTTCCTCTGGTGGCGGATATTCATTTTGACTACCGCATTGCCCTGAAGGTGGCGGAGTACGGCGTTGACTGTCTGCGCATCAACCCCGGCAATATCGGCAATGAGGCGCGTATCCGTTCTGTTGTTGATTGCGCGCGGGATAAAAATATCCCGATCCGTATCGGTGTGAACGGCGGTTCGCTGGAAAAGGATTTGCAGGAAAAATATGGCGAGCCGACGCCGCAGGCGCTGCTGGAATCCGCGATGCGGCATGTTGATATTCTGGATCGCCTCAACTTTGATCAATTCAAAGTCAGCGTAAAGGCATCAGATGTGTTTCTGGCGGTGGAATCTTATCGTCTGTTGGCCGCGCGTATCGATCAACCGTTGCATCTGGGGATTACGGAAGCGGGCGGCGCACGCAGCGGCGCGGTCAAATCCGCTATCGGCCTTGGCTTGTTGCTGTCGGAAGGGATCGGCGACACGCTGCGTATCTCGCTGGCTGCCGATCCGATCGAGGAAGTGAAAGTCGGTTTCGATATTCTAAAATCACTACGCATTCGTTCCCGCGGTATCAACTTTATTGCCTGTCCAACCTGTTCCCGTCAGGAATTTGATGTGATTGGCACCGTCAATGCGCTGGAGCAGCGACTGGAAGATATCATCACGCCGATGGATGTTTCGATCATCGGTTGTGTGGTCAACGGGCCGGGCGAAGCGCTGGTTTCCACCATTGGCGTCACCGGCGGCCATAACAAGAGCGGTTTTTACGAAGATGGCGTTCGCCAGAAAGAGCGTTTTGACAACGAGCAGATGATTGATCAACTGGAGGCCAAAATTCGGGCCAAAGCCTCCATGATGGATGAAAACCAGCGCATCGCCGTTAATCTGGTCGATAAATAAACGGCGTTGGTGCGGATATATGCCATCACTCGCCTAATTTATCATTCCTAACCCGAGGAGGATCGGCCTGCATTGAAGATAGGTTGCAGATCCTCCTATAATCGGGTTTATTTTTGAAAAACGCATAGAGAACTGACGTGGCAAAAAATATTCAAGCCATTCGCGGCATGAACGATTACCTGCCAGCCGAAACGGCATTGTGGCAGCGTATTGAAACCAGTCTGAAGCAGGTGCTTGGCAGCTACGGCTACAGTGAAATCCGCACACCGATTGTTGAGCAAACTTCGCTGTTTAAACGTGCCATCGGTGAAGTGACCGATGTGGTTGAAAAAGAAATGTACACCTTCGAGGATCGCAACGGCGACAGCCTGACGTTGCGTCCTGAGAATACCGCGTCATGCGTTCGCGCCGGTATTGAGCACGGTATTCTTTATAATCAGGAGCAGCGTTTGTGGTATATGGGGCCGATGTTCCGCCACGAACGTCCGCAGAAAGGACGCTACCGTCAGTTTCATCAGTTGGGTTGTGAAGTTTTCGGGCTACAGGGGCCGGATATCGATGCCGAACTGATTCTGCTTACCGCTCGCTGGTGGCGAGTGTTGGGCATCGCCGAGCACGTCAAGCTGGAACTGAACTCGATTGGATCGCTGGAAGCCAGAGCGACTTACCGTGAAGCGCTGATTGCCTTTCTTGAGCAGCATAAAGATAAACTGGACGAAGATTGTCTGCGTCGCATGTATACCAATCCGTTGCGCGTGCTGGATTCAAAAAATCCGCAGGTGCAGACGTTACTCAACGATGCGCCGGTTCTGACGGATTATCTGGATGAAGAATCCCGCGCTCACTTTGTCGCGTTGGGTGAACTTTTAACGCAGGCGGGCATCCCATATACCGTTAATCCTCGTTTGGTTCGCGGCCTGGATTATTACAACCGTACTGTGTTCGAATGGGTCACCACCAGTCTGGGGGCGCAGGGAACGGTTTGCGCCGGCGGACGATATGATGGCATGGTTGAGCAGTTGGGCGGCCATGCGACGCCCGCGGTGGGGTTTGCGATGGGACTGGAGCGTCTGGTGCTGCTGGTGCAATCGGTTAATCCTGAGTTTAAGGCGCATCCAGGCGTGGATGTCTACCTGGTTTCTTCCGGCGCAGGTACGCAGGCGGCAGCGATGCAACTGGCCGAAAAGCTGCGTGATACGTTGCCGCAATTGAAACTGATGACCAACTATGGCGGCGGCAATTTTAAAAAGCAATTCGCCAGAGCCGACAAATCAGGCGCGCGCGTAGCGCTGGTTTTAGGTGAAAACGAAGTTGCGGCCGGTCAGGTTGTCGTCAAAAACCTGCGTAATGGCGAGCAGGATACCCTGGCGCAGACCGATGTCGCCGCGCGTCTGGCAATGTTACTGGATTGAGGAGAAAGACACCGTGGAAGTCTATACCACAGAGAATGAACAGGTTGATGCGTTACGTCGTTTTCTCGCGGAAAATGGCAAGGCGCTGGTGGTTGGCGTGGTGCTCGGTGTCGGAGCGCTGGTTGGCTGGCGTTTCTGGCAGAATAGCCAAAGCACCAATGCAATAGCAGCGTCTACGTCTTATCAGCAAATCACCGAACAATTGGCCGATGGCAAAACGGACGGCGTAGCGGCGGCTGAGAAGTTCAGCGCCGCGAATAAAAATAGTTATGGCGCACTGGCGTCACTGGAACTGGCGCGTCATTATGTCGATCAGAAAGATTTCGCCAAGGCGGAACAACAACTGGTGTTGGCCCAATCCCAGACCAAGGATGCCGACTTGCTTGCACTGGTGAATCTGCGTCTGGCGCGGATCCAACTGCAAGAGAAGAAAACGGACGAGGCGCTGAAAACCCTGGATGCCATTAAGCTTGATGGCTGGGTGGCGCTGGCGGCGGATGTCCGTGGCGATGTGCTGGTCGGCAAAGGGGATAATCAGGCGGCGCGCGACGCGTATAACAAAGGTTTGTCTGCTAACCCTCCGCAGGCATTGAAGGCATTGCTGACCATGAAACTGAACAATCTGTCCAGCTAAGAGGAATTCCATGCAATTGCGTAAAACACTTTTAGTAGGACTGGTTTCTGTTGCCCTGCTGAGCGGTTGTTCGCTGTTTAACAGCGAAGAAGATGTTGTCACTATGTCTCCACTGCCAAAGGTGGAGAATCAGTTTACTCCCACCAAAGTGTGGAGCCGTTCAGTCGGCAGCGGTATTGGGGAGTTTTACTCCAATCTTCATCCGGCATGGCAGGATAATCGCGTCTTTGCCGCCGATCGCCGGGGTACTGTCAAGGCGCTGGATCTGAATGACGGCAAAGAAATCTGGCGGGTTGATCTGTCTGAGAAAACCGGGTTTTTCTCCCGCAATAAACCCGCACTGTTGTCCGGCGGCGTGACCGTTTCCGGCCGTCATATCTATATCGGCAGCGAGCAGGCGCAGGTCTATGCGCTGAATGCGGATGATGGTGCGGTGGTATGGCAGACCGCTGTAGCGGGCGAAGCCATTTCCCGCCCGGTCGTCAGCGACGGCGTGGTGCTGATCCACACCAGCAACGGCATGTTGCAGGCGTTGGACGAAGCTAATGGCGCGGTTAGGTGGACCGTCAATCTGGATATGCCGACGCTTTCCCTACGCGGCGAATCCGCGCCAACGACGGCGTTCGGTGCGGCGATTGTCGGTGGGGATAACGGTCGCGTGAATGCGGTGATGATTAATCAGGGCCAGCTTATCTGGCAACAGCGCATTTCCCAGCCCAGCGGCGCGACGGAAATCGATCGCCTGAACGATGTCGATACCACGCCGGTTGTGATGGGTGAGGTGGTCTACGCGTTGGGTTATAATGGCAACATGACGGCGCTGGATTTGCGTTCAGGTCAGGTTCTGTGGAAACGCGAACTTGGTTCGGTACAGGATTTCATCATCGATGGCGACCGCATCTATCTGGTTGATCAGAATGACCGTATTGTGGCGCTGAATACCAATGGCGGCGTCAACCTGTGGCGTCAGAGCGATTTACTGCACCGTAATCTGACCGCGCCGGTGTTGTTCGACGGCTATCTGGTGGTGGGTGATACGGAAGGCTATTTGCATTGGCTGAATACAGCTGACGGGCGTTTTGTGGCTCAGCAGAAAGTGGATGGTTCAGGCTTCCTAAGCAAGCCGGTAATTGCCAGCGACAAGCTGCTTATCCAGGCGAAAAATGGCGATGTGTACGCTTTTACCCGCTAGTTAACGCCCCGCACGTTTGGGTCCCTGCCGGTTGGTAGAGACGAACCCGAAACGGCTCCTGACAGTATCAGGGGCCGTTTCGTCTTTTTATCGTCAGCGAGTATTATCGCTGTAACGTATTGAAATATAAGTAATGAGGTTGTAACAATGATACCTGTCGTCGCGCTGGTCGGACGTCCGAATGTGGGAAAGTCTACGCTGTTTAACCGTTTAACACGCACTCGTGATGCATTGGTGGCGGATTTCCCAGGGCTGACGCGTGACCGCAAGTATGGCCGCGCGGAAGTGGAAGGCCATGAATTTATTATCGTTGATACCGGTGGTATCGATGGTACGGAGGACGGCGTTGAAACACGCATGGCCGGTCAATCGCTGGTGGCGATTGAAGAAGCGGATATCGTCCTGTTTATGGTGGATGCCCGCGCCGGATTAATGCCGGCGGATGAAGGTATTGCCCAGCACCTGCGTAGCCGTCAAAAGACCACTGTTTTGGTCGCCAACAAAACCGATGGTCTTGATCCCGATACGGTGACGGCGGATTTTTACTCGCTCGGTATGGGCGAGATCCATGCGATTGCGGCCTCTCATGGCCGTGGCGTGACCTCGCTGCTTGAGAAGGTTTTGCTGCCGTTTGTGCAGGATGAGGTGACGGAACCGGTTGAGTTAACTGAGGAAGAAGCGAACGCGGCTTACTGGGCTGAGCAACTGGGTGAAAATGCATCTGAAGGCGAGATCGCGGAGGAAGATGACTTCAACCCGGAAGATCTACCGATAAAGCTGGCGATAGTCGGTCGCCCTAACGTGGGTAAGTCCACACTGACTAACCGGATTCTGGGTGAAGACCGGGTGGTGGTTTACGACATGCCCGGCACCACCCGCGATAGCATATACATACCGATGGTGCGTGATGAGCGTGAATATATATTGATCGATACCGCCGGCGTACGTAAGCGCGGCAAAGTCACCGAGACGGTGGAAAAATTCTCTGTGATCAAGACGCTGCAAGCCATTGAGGATGCCAACGTGGTTCTGTTGGTGATTGACGCTCGTGAAGGTATCTCCGATCAGGATCTCTCTCTGCTGGGTTTTATCCTCAATAGTGGGCGCTCATTGGTGATTGTGGTCAACAAGTGGGACGGATTGTCGCAGGAAGTGCGTGATGAAGTGAAGGAAACGCTGGATTTGCGTCTTGGCTTCATCGATTTTGCTCGTATTCACTTTATCTCCGCATTGCACGGCAGCGGCGTGGGCAACTTGTTCGAATCGGTGATGGAAGCTTACACCTGTGCGACTCGTCGCGTGGGTACTTCCATGCTGACCCGTATTATGCAAATGGCGGCCGATGATCATCAGCCGCCATTGGTGCGCGGTCGCCGGGTGAAACTGAAATATGCGCATGCGGGCGGCTATAACCCGCCGATTGTGGTGATCCACGGTAATCAGGTCAAAGATTTGCCTGACTCGTATAAGCGCTATCTGATGAATTACTATCGCCGCTCATTGAATGTCATGGGGACGCCGATCCGTATTCAGTTCAAAGAAGGCGAGAATCCCTTTGCCGATAAGCGCAACACATTGACGCCAAACCAGTTACGCAAGCGTAAGCGGTTGATGCAGCATCTTAAAAAAAGTAAATAATGTATTTGGCGGGGCGAAGGGTTCTTTTCGCCCCGCATTGTCGGAGACGAACGCGTTCAGCCAGAAGGGAAAGTCATGTCCTGGGAAACCTGGAGTTTTGCATTTCAAGTCACCATGCCCAATTTGTTGCTCCTGCTACTGGGTATGGGAATGCGTCGGCTGAATCTGTTGGATGACGGGTTCTGTGATTCGGCAATGAAACTGGTATTCAATCTGGCCTTACCCTGCCTGCTTTTTTTCAGTATCGCGACGAATCAACAGTCGATGGCCGATCATCTGCCGATGATGATTTACGGTACGTTGGGAACCCTTGCCACCTTTCTGTTATTGGAGTTTGTGGCTGTCTATCTGGTGAAAGATCCGCGAGAGCGGGGGATTTTCGTTCAGGGCGGCTTTCGTTCCAATACCGGCATCATGGGGTTGGCGTTTGCGATGAGCGCCTATGGTAGTGAAGGTGTGGCGGTAGGTTCGCTCTATCTGACGGTAACGGTGATCTTGTTCAATGTGCTGTCGGTGATTACGCTGACCCGCAGTTTGCGGCGCGACGAGCAGGGAGGGCAGATCAGCACAAAAGCGCTGCTGGTCAGTATCGTGACCAATCCGTTGATTATCGCTCTGGTGTTGGGGCTGCTCTATTCACGCAGTACGTTGCCGATGCCGGAAGTGATTAAGCAGACCGGACATCTGGTATCTGCCCTGGCGTTACCGCTGGCGCTGTTGTGCGCGGGAGCCAGTCTGGATATCCGCACTATGCTGCGAACATCCAATGTTGCGGCGCTTTCTTCTGTCGCCAAATTACTTGTGGTTCCCGGTTTGCTGACGCTGGGGGGGTGGATGGTCGGGTTTCGCGGCGTATCGCTTGGTGTTATTTTCCTGTTTTCAGCGACGCCGACCGCAGCCGGGAGCTATGCCATGACGCGCGCGATGGGCGGCAACGCGACGCTGGCGGCGAATATTATCGCGATGACCACCGTCGGTTCGTTTTTTGTGACGGCGATCGGCCTGTATTGCTTACGTTCGCTGGGCGTGATTTAACCGCAGCAGTGACATAAGGCTTATTCGCAAGGAGATGAAATGGACGCCATGTGTCCGCACTGCAATAACCCGCTGGTCTGGCAAGACGGCGATACATTTCAGTGCGGCGCCTGCCGGCAGCGTTATCGTCGGGAAGCCCGTTGCCCTGAATGTAAGCACTTGCTTGACATGTTGAGGGCCTGCGGCGCGGTGAATTATCTGTGTCGGCAACACGGCTTGATCTCAAAAAAGCGCGTGTTGTTAAACGCTCTTCCCGCTGACTAATCCTGCTTACGGCTGCACGCCGTTACGCCATAGCTCCGTCAGTTCCGGCGGCGCGCTGTCTTCGGGGATCAACAGGATGGCTTCGGCGTATTGCTGATGCGGGTGACCGTAGCTGATATGAATCCGGTAATAAAATTGATCGCCGCGTCCAGGGCCATCTGGCTCGCCGGGTTCACGGGCTTGCGGCAGCGCGTTGAGGATCGCCCGGCAGATTCTCTCTCGTTCTGATACCGGCACACTGGCGAGGACGAAACGGCGCAGGCCCGCCAGCTTGGGGATCCAGGCAAGCCCGCCTTCGCGGGCTAATTCGATAACCGCATCGTCGTTAAGTTCCGGCAACGTTTTCATAAAAGCTCCTGTCTCACCTCCACACCCACCGTTTCCCATGCTTGCCGAATGGTATCGGCAACGCTTTGGTTGAATCGTTTGGCCGCATGACGAATGGTATAACGGGCGAATATTTCGAAATCCGCATTCTGCGGCAGCGATTCATCGCACACGGTGTCATACCAGACTCTACCGGCTTTTTCCCATGAATAGCCGCCCAGTGCGGTGGCCGCCAGATAGAAGGCGCGATTGGGGATACCGGAGTTCAGGTGTACGCCGCCGTTGTCTTCGCGCGTGTTGACATAGTCATGCATATGGGAAGGTTGCGGATCGACGCCTAACAGCAGGTCATCATAGGCTGTCCCCGGATGTGACATGGAGCGCAATCCCATACCGTGAATACCTTCGGCCAGCAAGCCAGCTCCGATGATCCAGTCCGCCTGTTCGGTGGTTTGTCCCAGATGAAACTGTTTTACCATCGTGCCAAAAACATCGGACAGGGATTCGTTCAACGCCCCGGATTGTCGGAAATAAATCAGTCCCGCTTCATTTTCGACAATGCCATGAGACAATTCATGGGCGACCACATCAATCGCAATAGTGAAGCGATTGAATATTTTACCATCGCCGTCACCGAATACCATTTGTTGTCCGTTCCAGAATGCATTCTGATAATCCTTACCGTAATGCACCGTACCGGCCAGCGTTAGCCCTTCGTCATCAAGCGAATTACGCTGAAAAATCCGCCAGAAGAAATCGTAGGTAACGCCAAGATAGTCGTAGGCTTCATCAACGGCGACATCGCCATTACTGGCTTGCCCTTCTGCGCGAACCAGTGTGCCCGGTAGCTGTTGCTGATTTTCAGCGTCGAAAATTTCACGATGCACTTGTCCGGCGGACTGCTGCGCATGGGGTTGTGGCCGGGGATGGTGGCTTACCATCAATGACTGGACATGCATCAACGTCTGTTGGGCGCAGTGACGCTGGTCTTCCGAACCATTGGAGATAATACGATGCAGGATATAGGGGGGGATCACGCCATAAATCGGTCTGGACTTCATACCTTATCTCCTTGGAAAGGCGATCATCGGGTAACGCAGACGATCAACAAAAACGCATGCATTCTTACATTCACCATAAGAATTTAGTCGGCTGGAGATCAGTATAGTTCAGAAGTTGAGGCGGATGACGGGGACAATCATCAGTTTTAGGATAAATCCCTACGGCGATTAAGACTTGTTACGTCGCCTTTTGGCGGGCGCGGCGGCGGGAGTGTGCGGCACGAGCGCGGTGACCTGACTTTCAACCCATCCATCCTGCAACCGGGTTTTCAATGTTGCGCCCGGCGAGATTTGGGCGACGTTTTTCAGCACTTCGCCATCCGGCGTCGTGGTGACGTTATAGCCGCGCGCCAGCGTTGCCAGCGGGCTGACGCCTTCCAGACGCGAACAGGCGACACCCAACCGTTGTTGTTGCTTATTCAGGTTACGCTCAACGGCATTCTGCATCTGATAGCGCAATTGCTGTAAACGCTGCTGCGCACGCTGAATTGTCGGCAAGGGTTGCTGCTGAAACAAACGCTGTTCCATGCGTTCGCGGCGGCGCAAAGTCTGGCGCAACTGTAGCTGCATGGCATCATCCAGCCGCTGGCGAAGTTTCACCAACTGAGCCTGCTGACGCGCCAGCCGCAACTGCGGATGCTGTTGTTGCAAGCGATGATGCCAGCGCGTGAATACCTGATGACGCTGAGCAAGATAGTAATCCATCGCCATTTCCAGACGCTGGCGCTGGGATTGTATCTGACGCAGCAATTCAAGCTGATTACGGCTGACTAACTCTGCCGCGGCGGAAGGCGTCGGCGCACGCACATCACCGACGAAATCTGCAATGGTCACATCGGTTTCATGACCCACAGCACTGACGATGGGGATCCGGCTGGCAAAAATGGCCCGCGCGACACGCTCATCATTGAAGCTCCACAAATCTTCCAGCGAACCGCCGCCGCGACCGACAATCAGTACATCACATTCGTTGCGCAGGTTGGCCAGTTCAATGGCGCGCACAATCTGTAACGGCGCTTCATTGCCTTGTACGGCAGTGGGATACACCACCACGGGCAGTGAAGGATCGCGGCGCTGCAATACGTTTAAAATATCGTGCAGGGCGGCGCCGCTGGCGGAAGTGATTACGCCGACCTGTCTGGCCGGGGAGGGAAGCGCCTGTTTGAACTGCTGATCGAACACCCCTTCGGCTGCAAGACGCTGCTTCAACTGTTCAAACTGCTGTTGCAACAGACCATCTCCGGCAGGCTGCATACTTTCCGCCAGCAACTGATAATCGCCACGCGGTTCATACAGCGTAATGCTGGCGCGTATCAGTACCTGCTGACCGTTTTGCGGACGAAAGGCGACCCGACGGTTGCTGTTGCGGAACATGGCGCAGCGCACCTGAGCGCGTTCATCTTTCAGCGTGAAATACCAATGACCGGAAGATGGCTGCGAGAAGTTGGAGATTTCGCCGGAAAGCCAGATCTGCCCCATTTCCATTTCCAACAATTGTCTAACCGTCTGATTCAGGCGGCTAACGGTAAAAATAGCAGAGGCGGGAAATTGAGACATTGTGAGCTAGATCAAATTTTAAAACAGTGACTTCATTGATTGATACTACCTGCATGTGAAAGGTAATCAAGCTTTTTAGTAAAAAAATGCTGGAGGCAATCGATTACGCTCTGTATAATGCCACGGCAATATTTTATCCGTTCTTACACCCACCTTGGTGAGATATTGCCCATGCTACGTATCGCTAAAGAAGCACTGACGTTTGATGATGTTCTCCTTGTTCCTGCCCACTCCACTGTCTTGCCTAACACGGCTGATTTAACCACCCAACTGACGAAAAAAATTCGTCTGAATATCCCTATGCTGTCGGCTGCGATGGATACCGTCACCGAATCTGGTCTGGCGATCGCGCTGGCTCAGGAAGGTGGCTTGGGCTTTATTCATAAAAATATGTCGATTGAGCGTCAGGCGGAAGAAGTCAGCCGCGTAAAAAAACATGAAAGCGGGGTGGTCGTTGATCCACAAACCGTTACGCCAAATACCACATTGCGTCAGGTAAAAGAATTGACCGAACGTAATGGTTTCGCCGGTTATCCGGTTGTGGCCGAAGGCAATGAACTGGTGGGAATTATTACCGGTCGTGACGTGCGCTTTGTGACCGATCTGGATCTACCGGTCAGCGCCGTGATGACGCCGAAAGCGCGTCTGGTTACGGTAAAAGACGCGGAAGCGCGTGAAGTCGTTCTGCAAAAAATGCATGAAAAACGCGTGGAAAAAGCGCTGGTGGTGGACGAGCAATTCCGTCTGCTCGGCATGATTACCGTTAAAGATTTTCAGAAAGCAGAGCGTAAACCCAACGCTTGTAAAGATGAGCACGGCCGCCTGCGTGTCGGCGCGGCGGTTGGCGCGGGCGCGGGTAATGAAGAGCGTATCGATGCGCTGGTCGCGGCGGGGGTGGATGTGTTGCTGATTGACTCTTCCCACGGTCATTCCGAAGGCGTGTTGCAACGTATTCGTGAAACCCGCGCCAAATACCCTGATCTGGAAATCATCGGCGGCAACGTGGCAACGGGCGCAGGCGCCATAGCGTTGGCGGAGGCTGGCGTCAGCGCAGTGAAAGTCGGCATCGGCCCTGGTTCCATTTGTACCACCCGTATCGTGACCGGTGTCGGGGTTCCTCAGATCACCGCTATTTCCGATGCGGTTGAAGCATTGGAAGGCATCGGTATTCCGGTTATCGCCGATGGCGGTATTCGTTTCTCCGGCGACATCGCCAAAGCCATTGCAGCGGGCGCCGCTTGCGTCATGGTAGGCTCAATGCTGGCGGGGACGGAAGAATCTCCGGGCGAAATCGAACTGTATCAGGGGCGTTCTTTCAAATCTTACCGTGGTATGGGCTCACTGGGCGCGATGTCCAAAGGATCTTCCGACCGCTATTTTCAAAGCGATAACGCCGCGGACAAACTGGTGCCGGAAGGCATTGAAGGCCGCGTGGCCTATAAAGGCCGCCTGAAAGAGATCGTTCACCAGCAAATGGGCGGTCTGCGCTCCTGTATGGGGCTGACCGGCTGCGGCACTATCGACGAACTGCGCACCAAAGCGGAATTCGTACGTATCAGCGGCGCCGGTATTCAGGAAAGCCATGTTCACGACGTGACCATCACCAAGGAGTCACCGAACTACCGTATGGGTTCATAAGGTGATTTGCAGGCTGATTTAACCCGTTAAACCCGGTAACATTGCCGGGTTTAATCACTTTTGCTTTTTCGTATTTTGGAATACGCCTCTCATGACAGAAAACATTCATCAACACCGCATTCTCATTCTGGATTTCGGCTCGCAATATACGCAGTTAGTAGCACGACGCGTTCGTGAATTGGGCGTTTATTGTGAACTTTGGGCATGGGACGTCACTGAAGCGCAGATCCGTGAATTCAATCCTAACGGGATTATCCTTTCCGGCGGCCCGGAAAGTACCACTGAATTTGATAGCCCACGCGCGCCGGAATACGTATTCCAGGCTGGCGTACCGGTTTTAGGCGTTTGCTACGGTATGCAGACTATGGCGATGCAACTGGGTGGTCATGTGGAAGGCTCCAGCGAACGCGAGTTCGGCTATGCGCAGGTGGAGGTGAAAACGGACAGCGCGCTGGTTCGTGATATTCAGGATGCGTTGAGCGCCGCAGGCGCGCCGCTGCTGGATGTATGGATGAGCCACGGCGATAAAGTCACCGCCATCCCTGAGGGGTTTGTGACCGTCGCCAGCACGGATACTTGCCCGTTCGCGATCATGGCAAACGAAGAAAAACGTTTTTACGGCGTGCAGTTTCACCCGGAAGTCACCCACACTCGTCAGGGACAACGCATGTTGGAGCGTTTTGTACGTGATATCTGTGAGTGCGAAGCGCTGTGGACGCCAGCCAAAATTATTGATGATGCGGTAGCGCGTATTCGTCAGCAGGTCGGTGACGATCAGGTGATCCTCGGTTTGTCCGGCGGTGTGGATTCCTCCGTAACGGCGATGCTGTTGCACCGCGCGATTGGCGAACGCTTGACCTGCGTATTCGTGGATAACGGCTTGCTGCGTTTGAACGAAGCGGATCAGGTGCTGGAAATGTTTGGCGACCACTTCGGCCTGAACATTGTTCATGTCCCGGCGGAAGCGCGCTTCCTGAACGCGCTGGCGGGCGTGGACGAACCGGAAGCGAAACGTAAAATCATCGGGCGGGTGTTTGTTGAAGTCTTCGACGAAGAAGCCAGCAAGCAGTCTGAAGTGAAATGGCTGGCGCAAGGCACCATTTACCCTGACGTTATCGAATCCGCCGCTTCCGCAACAGGCAAGGCGCACGTCATCAAATCTCACCACAATGTCGGCGGATTGCCGAAAGAGATGAAGCTGGGTCTGGTTGAACCGCTGAAAGAATTGTTCAAGGATGAAGTCCGCAAGATCGGTCTGGAACTGGGTCTGCCGTACAACATGCTGTACCGCCATCCCTTCCCTGGACCGGGACTGGGCGTGCGTGTGTTGGGCGAAGTGAAGAAAGAGTATTGCGACCTGCTGCGTCGTGCCGATGCGATCTTCATTGAAGAACTGCACAAAGCCGATCTGTACAACAAAGTCAGCCAGGCTTTCACCGTCTTCCTGCCGGTTCGTTCCGTTGGCGTAATGGGCGATGGCCGTAAATATGATTGGGTCGTCGCACTGCGCGCCGTTGAAACCATCGACTTTATGACCGCGCACTGGGCGCACCTGCCGTATGAATTCCTTGGCCGCGTATCGAATCGCATTATCAACGAAGTGGACGGTATCTCGCGCGTGGTTTACGACGTGTCCGGTAAGCCGCCGGCGACGATTGAGTGGGAATGATCCCTCATCTGGAAACACACCTGCCTGATGGTGGCAAATAAGACTAAGCCCGCGTAAATGCGGGTTTTTTTGCGTCTTTATTGGATGCTGTCGGGCAAATAAAAACCGGGAATAAAAACATCCCCGGATTTTTATGCACATTTCTCAGGCTATTGATCGTGCCGGTATCGCGGGGCCGACCTTATTTTTTTCGATAGAAAACCATGCCGCCGTGGTGCAACTCATCATGATTTACAAAGACGCCATCGGCGCTAAAGCCACTATCGTCCCAATAGTCAATGCGATTACCTGTTATTTCGTAACGGCCTTGATAAGCGCTTTGGCGGTTGCCCCGCGCTTCGTCGTAACGCCCGTTGGGTAAAAACGCCTGACGGATGTGTCCATCCGCCGTGATCCACATGCCGATATAGGGGTGGTGCTGCATCTTCTTCTCCGTTTGATGGGCAAGGAGCATGACATTTCGCAACCCGCGCGAGATATCGTCCAGGGGAAATCTGTCCGCTGGCAGGGCGCTGCTGGTTGCGCAAACCAGCGTCAGAAGGGCAAGTGCTGTCATCCTGAGCACTGTCATGGCGCAACGTCCCGCAACAAAGAAGTGCGATTGCCGCCGCCGAACATGATATGCCGCGCCATAGGACGGTCCATAAAGCGAGCCGGAAAGATCGGTTCGGGCGTGCTCGCCAAATCGAGTCGTTGTCGCTGCGCGGCGGTCAGGGAAACGCCGGGAGCGCCGAAATTATCCTCGGCCTGCGCCAGTGTCCGCGCGCCTATTATCGGCGAGACCACCGCGGGATTCAGCAGCGTCCATGCCAGAGCGACCTGCGAGCGGGTGGCGCCGACCTCATCGGCGATTTCACCGACAACGTCGGCGATGGCGAACGCCCGCTCACTCAGATGCCCGGATGAGGCGATGACTCTCTTGCGGTTATCGGAAATCTGGGCCTCGCTTTCCTGCGTCAGATCGGCACGATGGTACTTCCCGGTGAGGAGCCCCCCGGCCAACGGCGACCACGGCAAGACGCCGAGACCCATCGCTTGCGCCATCGGGATGAGTTCGTGTTCCACCGTGCGTTCGATCAGGCTGTATTCGATCTGCAAAGCGACGAACGGCGACCAACCGCGCAGATCGGCAATCGTCTGCATTTGGGCGATCAACCAGGCTGGCGTGTTGCAGATGCCGACATAGAGGATCTTTCCTGTGCGCACAAGGTCATCCAATGCGCGCATCACTTCCTCAGGGCGCGTCGTGAAGTCCCACGCATGCACATAGAGCAGTTCGATCCGGTCGGTATCAAGTTGCCGCAGGCTGGTTTCCAGCGAGCGCACCAGATTCATGCGATGATTGCCGCCGGAGTTTGGATCGCCGGGGGTTCGCGCCATCGTAAATTTCGTGGCGAGCACAATTCGGTCGCGTTTTTCTTTTACCAGCCTGCCCAGAATGGTTTCGGATGCACCATTGGTATAATTGACTGAGGTATCGATAAAATTGCCGCCATAATCGACATATAAGTCGAATATTCGTTTTGCCTCGGTTTCATCCGAGCCCCATCCCCAGTCGCAGCCGAACGTCATCGTGCCGAGAGCCAGTGGCGATACCCGCAAACCGGATCGTCCGAGCAAGCGATATTGATCGAGTGTTGTATTCATTGACATGTATAGGCGTCTCCATAGAAAGTAAATACGTCGCTGTTTGATTTACTCGTTATCTATTTAAGCGAGATTGTGTTAGTGAAGGGTAGACGGTTTGTCCGCAATGCTTGCACGATTATGCGAATACCAGCCGTGCTGTTTTATTTGTATAAGGTGATTTGAGGATGACTCAACTTGATAGACTGGCGGAGATTATTGGACGCCATGCGGCTGATGACGGTGTAAATTCGTGCCCATTACCTGGCGTAAAGTTGTTGCGCTCTTCAGTGCCGACGATGCCGATACCTGTTATCTACGAGCCGACGCTTTGTCTCATCGCTCAGGGACGAAAACAGGCTATGCTCGGCACCACTGCTTTTGTCTATGATCCCGCCACTTACATGATGGCCTCTGTCGATCTACCGGTTATGGGGTCGGTTATCGAAGCAAGCGCGGAACGGCCATACTTATGTCTGCAAATCTCGCTTAATATGGCGGAACTGGGCGAACTTGCGATCCGTTATCCAATGCCATTGCAAAAAGCGCATGATTTTCCTTTGGGTTTAACGCTTAATCGCACCACCCCTGAACTCTTGAATGCCGCTGTACGTCTGGCGAGCTTGCTGGATACGCCAGAAGATATTGGCGCGCTTGCTCCGCTGGTGTTACAAGAGATCCTTTACCGCCTTCTGACCGGTGACGGCGGTAACACTATCCGGCATATGGTTCTGGCTGATAGCCGGTTGAACCATATTTCTCGTGCCATTGTCTGGATCAAAACCCATTTTCGTGAAACCTGTCCTGTCGAACAGGCGGCAGAAATTGCGGGTATGAGTCGCTCCACCTTTCATGCTCATTTCAAAGCCGTTACCTTGATGAGTCCGCTTGAATTTCGCACACGGTTACGTATGTTGGAAGCTCAACGTCTGATGATAAGTGATGCACTGGATGCCGCCAGTGCCGGTTTCCGTGTCGGTTATGCAAGCCCATCTCAGTTCAGCCGGGATTATGCCCGTATTTTTGGCATGCCTCCCGCCAGGCACGCCGCCCAACTGCGCAGAACAATGCCAACGTAGTTGAATACCAGTATGCAATATGAAATTTTCGGATTCCGGCGTCTTACCGGACGTAAACGCCCGGTTTCCGGTTTATGATGGCAAATGCCGATACGCGGCGGGAGGGCAGTCTCTGCTGTCTACACTACTTCAGTTTGATCTGATTTAATGCCAAACAAAGCATTTCTTTATCGGACGTTTTCAGGTTATGTCGTTGTATTGTCTGGATAGATGAACAGTAATCGACCTTAACGCCGCGTTTGTTTTTTAGCTCATCGGCGATTTGCCGGATAGTGGCGTCACTCAGCGCGCTAATTTGTTGCCGGATATCCGCCAAATCGCGCGGTTTCCAGTGTTGCTCCGGCACGGATAGCCAGTCGGCGCGATAGCGATATTGAATGGCTTTGGCCACGCTGATTTGTGCAATCATAAAGTTCTTGACGGATTCCCCTTCCAGACCCAAAGATTCTGCCTCAGCCAATGATTTTTCAATCACCTTACGCTCCTGGGGCAGATCCTCTACGGGTAAATGATTTTCAGCCTTATACCCAGCGACATCTTTCATATAATCCAAACGCTGATCAATCAGTTGCGTTATTTTCTCGTTTTCGCCGGCCTGGGCGGTTAATGCCCAAAAAGAAAAGACAGCCCAGCATAAAATATGAGGTTTAATTAAATACTGAAAATAACGAGATAAACGGTTATCACCCTTAATCATAAATCCCTCTTTTATCGATCGATATTGACTGAAAATTGCTTTAAATATACCCATGATAATTCCAGGTGCAAGTGTACGATAAATAATCACCCGTCAATCGCTAAAATCGCCATGAACGCCTCACGAGGGATTTCCCGTTTTGAAAATCCGATATTGTGTTTCTTATTTTCGCGTTGCTTACGGATGAGACGTTTTTTCTGCGATACGCTGCCCTGAAATCCTTGCGCCAGCGCGGTTTTCCGCAACGGCGGAATATCTTCCCGCGCGATAAAGCGGTTTTCCACTTTTGCCTGTACCGGCACCGGATACAGCTTGCGTGGGATGACGTACTTAAGCGTTTTCACGATTTCGGACGCCCGCGCCCAGGCTTTTTGTCGGGCGATAATAAAAGAAAAGGCGTCCACCAGTTGGTTATCGAGATAAATATCGCAGCGCACCAGATCGGAGCGGCGATAGCCTGAAAATTCGTAATCAAGCGTGGCGTAGCCCTGGGTGAGGGATTTCAGCGTATCAAAAAAGCCGAAAACCATCTCATTAAGCGGGATCTCCCAGGTCAAACGCACGGCGCCGCCGTCCAGATAATGCATATCCACAAACTCGCCGCGCCGGGAGGCACAAAACTCCATCATTGCGCCCACATAAGTATCCGGCGTGTGAATGGTGCCGACGACATAAGGCTCTTCGACGTAATTCAGCACGTCTTCACCCGGAAAATGAGCTGGATTATCGACGCTCAGGCATTGACCGTTATGTAACCAGACGCGATATTCAACGCTCGGCGCGGTGGCAATCACAGAGATGCCGTATTCTCGTTTCAGGCGCTCGCGGACAATATCCATGTGCAGCATACCCAGAAAACCACAGCGGAAGCCCGCGCCCAGCGATGCGGAGACTTCCGGTTCAATATGCAGCGCCGCATCATTAAGCGACAGTTTATCCATGGCGTTGCGCAATCCTTTCAGATCATCATCGGCATCAGGATAGAGGCCGGAAAACACCATCGGTTTCATCTCCTGATAGCGGGAAACCGCTTCGGTTGCGGGATTTGCCGCCAGCGTCAGGGTATCGCCAACCCGGATCGCTCCCGCATCTTTAATCCCGGCGGCGATATAGCCCACTTCGCCCGTATCCAGTTTTTTACACGGCTGACGCTCAGGCAGGAAAGCCCCGGTTTCAGTGACCTCAAAGCGAAAACCGGATGACATGAAACAGAGGGCATCGCCGATGTTGATGCTGCCGTCCACAATACGCACATGCATGATGGCGCCGTGATAAGGATCGTAATGGGAGTCAAATACCAACGCCCTGAGCGGGGCGTGCGATTCGCCGCGCGGGGAGGGGAAATGCCGGGCGACAAACGCGAGCACGGCGGCTACGCCTTCTCCGGTTTTTGCCGATACCGGCAATACCGTGCTGATATCCAGTGCGGGAATGTCAGCCAGTTGCTGCATCACGTTATCGATATCGGCTTGCGGACTATCAATTTTGTTCAGGACCGGCAGTATGGTCAGCCCATGTTGTCGCGCCAGATTGAGATTGGCAATGGTCTGGGCTTGAACGCCTTGCGTGGCGTCAATCAGCAGTATCGCGCCTTCGCAGGCGGCCAGGCTGCGTGAAACTTCCGCGGAAAAATCAACGTGTCCCGGCGTATCCACCAGATTGAATTGATACTGGCGGCCCTCATCGCTCTGATAGCGCATGCGTACCGTTTGCAGCTTGATGGTGATACCGCGTTCACGCTCAATATCCATTGAGTCGAGCAGCAGTTCCCGCATGTTTCGCTGGGCCACGGTAGAGGTTAGCTCAATAAAACGATCGGCAAGCGTGGATTTGCCGTGGTCGATATGGGCGATAATGCAAAAATTACGAAGGGAGGAAAATGACATGGAAATGGCCTTTTACATCACTGTTCCGCTTATCAACCAGCGCTGGCAATCGAGCGGACAAGAGAAATCACACTGAATATTCAGTGAACGAAAAATCAAAAAGATGTAAAAGTAGATAGCCGATGCGGATGATAACGCATTCCATTTTCGACATGCAAGCCTGTGTGCATGACAGCCCGATTTTTCTTGCGGCGACGGTTGATCAGCGCATTTGATGTCGTGAATGTTCATTTTAAATGTCCTTTCAGTGGATTAGTTGGCCTATGACGTACTTCAAAATGCTGAGTCTTGGTTTTCTCTGTGTGTTGCTTTTGTCGTTCTGGCAGAGTTGGGCGCATTCAACCCGTAATGGAGAGACATTTAGTGGTCAGGGCTGGTCGTCGTCACGGCGCGATTCAGCCGGGATCGCGCCGGATCCGGTGCGGTCGCGCAGTATCGCCATCGTTCAGGTTTATGCCGCGCCAACCTACGGCTGGCGCGGTCTGGTCGCGGTTCATCCGTGGATTATTTTCAAGAACGCCGGGGAAACGCAATATCGCCGTTACGAGGTGGTCCGTTGGGGCAGCGATGACGTGGTGCGTCTTAATCGCTCGCTTCCTGATGGATTCTGGTACGGCGCGGCGCCAAAGCTTCTGGCGGAACATCGCGGCGCGCAGGCGCAAGCCATGATCCCGCAAATCGAAGCCGCGATTAAAAGTTATCCCTGGCCGCGAACCTATCGGGCCTGGCCGGGGCCGAATAGCAATACCTTTATCGCGCATATCGGCAGAGAAGTACCGCAATTGAAGCTGGACTTGCCCGCCAACGCCATCGGTAAAGATTACCGACCGTTAACGCGTCCGATTGGTTTACCGCCGTCTGGCCTGGGGCTACAGATATCGCTGTTAGGGGTGCTCGGCATGACCGTGGGCGTGGAAGAAGGCATTGAGGCTAATATTCTGGGCGTCAATCTGGGGGTGGATGTCAATCCTCCGGCGTTGCGCTTGCCGTTTATTGGCCGACTCGGTTATGACAATAATGCGCAAGAGAAGACAGAAAAGAATGAAAGCTGATCATCTCGTACTGACAAACTGATGTCCGCTGACTTGAGTCGCATTGGCGGGGGGTAACAGCGAAAGAATACCGTCCTCCAGCCATAACGAGCGCTGGCGGACGGTATTTGCAATCAATTACGTGCGTCAATAAAGAACGACTTTTGCCGTGCGATGACGTCAGCGAGTGTCTTCATTTGTTCCGTAATCAAGCCAAGGATTTTTTCGTCTTGCAGATTACCATGCTCATCAAAACCGCCGGCAAACGCATTCGAGAACACTTCCGGCTTGTTGAGCGGATGAATGTTCAAGTAGACACAGGTTTGACGCAGGTGATATTGCGCGCGGGACGTCCCCATTCCGCCGCCGGCTCCCATCAGGGCGGCTGGTTTGTTGTCCAGCACATTGATATCAGGAAGACGGGAAAACCAGTCAAGAATGTTCTTCAGAGCCGGTGCCATGGAGTAGTTGTACTCCGTACTGGCGAAGACGAAGCCATCGGCATCTTGCGCCTGACGAGCAATACGTTGTACCGATTCAGGTATGTCGGTAAGGTCGGCATTGTAAAACGGCACATCCAGGAGCTCGGCGATTTCCAGCGACACGCCCGGCGGCAGCACCGATTGGGCTGCGCGCAGCAGCCCACGGTTGGTGGAGGCTTTGCGCAGGCTGCCTGCAATACCTAACAGTTTAATCGTGCTCATCGTGTCGCGTCCTTAAAACTCAGCATCAATATCGACAACAGAAATCAATTTGTGATTAACAAACTCTTTGATGCCTAATCCGATGAGTTCACGTCCATAGCCGGAACGACGAACGCCGCCGAAGGGCAGGTCGGCTTTCACCCGCGTCGGGTGGTTGACGTACACCATGCCCGTTGAGATGCGTTTCGCGACCTCAGCACCATGCGCCGTATCGCGTGTGAATACGGAACCACCAAGGCCGAAAGGCGAGTCGTTGGCAATGAATACCGCGTCATCTTCATCTTTAGCGCGGAAGATCATGGAAACCGGGCCGAAAAACTCCATATGGTAAGCCGGGTTATCGGGGGTGACATCCGTCAGGATCGTCGGTTGAACGAAAGCGCCTTGCTGCGGCACTTGCGGGCCGACTTCCACCGCCACCGCGCCGTGAGAAACGGCTAACTGGATTTTTTCTTTCACTTCTTCAACGGCATCCTGCGAAGAAAGCGGGGCGAGAGTGGTGTTTTCATCGAAAGGGTCGCCAGCGCGCAGTGCGGCAACGCCCTGTGTATAACGCTCAAGAAATTCGTCATATACCTCGTCAACGATGATCATGCGTTTGGAGGAGACGCAAACCTGACCGCCGTTCCAGTGACGGCCAAACACTGCCCATTTAGCCGTTTTTTCCAAATCGGCGTCAGCCAGAACGACAAACGCATCGGCGCCGCCTAATTCCAGCGTCGATTTCTTCAGTGCTTTCGCGGCCTGCTGCGCCACCGTTGCCCCAGCGCCTTCCGAACCGGTTAACGCGACGCCCTGCACCCGCGGATCGTTCAGAATCATCTCGATATGATTGCGGTTGGCGTACAGGTTGGTGAATGCGCCATCCGGCAAGCCTGCATCTTTCATCAGTTGTTCAAAACGGGCGGCGCTTTGCGGAACGTTTGATGCGTGTTTCAGGAGCATGGTATTACCCGCGGAAAGTTGCGGCGCAATAATGCGGGCAATCTGATAATACGGGAAGTTCCAGGGTTCGATAGCCAGCAGTACGCCCAGGGGTTCATGAACCACCTGCGCCGTCGCTTCTTGCGGGTTGGCGACCGGGAGCGTTTCAGGTTCCAGTAAACGTTCCGCATTGTGCACGTAATACTCGAAGATTTGGGCTGACAATTCGACTTCCGCACGCGCTTCGCCAATCAGTTTTCCCATTTCAAGCGTCAGCAAACGTGCGAACTCTTCCTGATTCTGACGCAACAGATCGGCCGCTTTTTGCAATATCGCGCCGCGCGTTGAGAACGATTCCTCTTTCCATTTCAGAAAGGTATTATGTGCTTTCGCGATGGCATCAGTGACTTGAGCGTCAGTAGCGTCTGGGAACGTTTTAATGACTTCGCCCGTATACGGGTTGGTTGTTGCATATCCCACTGTAAACCTCCTGAAAATAAGATGTACAAAAGTATGATGCTTGCATGAACTCCAGCAAGTGTTCCGCCTGTACAACGCGATGGACGAAAGTTGCCGAAAGTTGATACTTTTAGGTGACATACATACCAATAAATTTCGAGATGCCGCCAGTACGCGCAACCACTCGAAAGATGATCAGTATAGGCAAAGGTTCTTATAATTTCCTCATTAGACTTATAATTTGCGTAGTAATAAACAACATAATATCGACCACAATGCGCTACACCTGGTGAAATGGTGATGAAAAAGGCGCAAGGTATTCAGGTCATTTCAAGAGCAGTTAACAGTTTGCGATTGCTGTTCATTGCGCGCTTATATACCTTTTTATCTGTATGAGTCGCGCTGATGGCGGCTCTATTCTTGTATGACAATGATTTATCAATGACTCGGGGTGTCCGTAAGGGCTGAGAAATACCCGTATTACCTGAACTGGATAATGCCAGCGGAGGGAAGTCACGGTATACCAACCGGTTACCGCCTTCTTGATCGCCGGTTGGGAGAATGATGAATACTCGACCTGTCTCTTTACCCGCCGCTGCCGCGGCAGCCTCTCTGACACAATTTCATGCGCTTTCGCCATTGGTGCACTGTCTGACCAACGATGTGGTGCAGTCGTTTACCGCGAACGTCCTGCTGGCGTTAAAAGCCTCGCCTGCGATGGTGGTCGATCCTGGTGAAGCCGCCCAGTTCAGTGCGCAGGCGGATGCATTGTTGATTAATGTGGGAACGCTGGAGCGGGCGCGGGCGCAAGCTATGTGGGCGGCGGTTTGCAGCGCGAATCAGGCAGGAACGCCGTGGGCGCTTGATCCTGTTGCCGTCGGCGGACTGACGTTGCGCACGGAATTCGCTCATGAACTGTTGGCCTTGAAACCGGCCGCGATTCGCGCAAACGCTTCGGAGATCATGGCGCTATCCGGTCTGGATGCACGGGGGCGGGGCGTGGACAGTACCGACGACTCGTTAAGTGCGCTGTCCGCCGCCCGCGATCTGGCGCGTCGTCTGTCAACGATTGTCGCGGTGACGGGCGAAGTTGATTATGTTACTGATGGCGAAAGAGATTTCTCGATTAACGGCGGCGATAAAATCATGACTCGCGTCGTCGGAACCGGCTGTGCCTTATCTGCTGTGGTGGCGGGATTTTGCGCGCTGGACGGCGATCGGTTGCAACATGTGGCGACGGCTTGTTATGTCATGTCGCTGGCGGGGTTTCAGGCGGCGTCACAGGCGCAGGGGCCGGGCAGTTTTATCCCGGCATTTCTCGACCGGCTTTACGGACTGCGGGCGGAGGATCTGGCATGAAACGGATTAACGCGCTCACCATCGCTGGCACCGATCCCAGCGGCGGCGCGGGCATTCAGGCTGATTTAAAAACTTTTTCCGCGTTGGGCGCTTATGGCGCGACGGTTATTACCGCGCTGGTGGCGCAGAACACGCGAGGCGTACAGTCGGTCTATCGGATTGAACCCGGTTTTGTCGCCGCGCAACTGGACTCGGTGCTGAGCGATGTCCGCATCGATAGCGTCAAAATCGGCATGCTGGCGCAAGCGGATATTGTCGAAGTTGTCACCGAACGCCTGCGTCATTACCAACCGCCATACGTGGTGCTGGATACGGTGATGCTGGCGAAAAGCGGCGATCCGCTGCTTTCGTGCGAGGCGGTGGCGTCGCTGCGCCAGTTACTGCTGCCGCAAGTGTCATTGATTACGCCTAACTTGCCGGAGGCCGCCGCCTTGCTTGACTGTTCGCCTGCCGCCAGCGAGCAGGAGATGATTGAACAAGGCGAAGCATTGCTGGCGATGGGATGTCGGGCGGTATTGATGAAAGGAGGTCACCTGAGTGAAGAGGAAAGCCCGGACTGGTTGTTCAGCCAACATGCGCCACCTCTGCGTTTTACTTCCGCGCGGGTGAATACCCGACATACGCACGGCACCGGGTGTACACTTTCCGCCGCGCTTGCCGCATTGCGGCCACGGCATACGTCCTGGGCCGATACGGTGAGGGAAGCCAAAGCGTATCTGCAACAGGCGTTGCAACAGGCTGATTCGCTGGAAGTCGGGCAGGGCATCGGGCCGGTACATCACTTTCATCGCTGGTGGTGATTGCCGGCTAGCGTAAATCAATTAAATTAACAGCCAAAACGCATAGACATTGGCAATGGCGCCCGGTAATTTTCA
This sequence comes from Brenneria izbisi, assembly GCF_025840185.1. GTDB lineage: Bacteria > Pseudomonadota > Gammaproteobacteria > Enterobacterales > Enterobacteriaceae > Brenneria > Brenneria izbisi. The sequence goes on along the minus strand of NZ_JAMPJU010000012.1, from coordinate 48,056 downwards.
GGACATGCAGGTTGTCCGATGGCGGGTGTCATCGGGCCGTCCTTCTGTTGACACAACCGGAGGACACCCTTGCCAGACAAGCAAGCGAAATAAGTGCAACTTGCCTTTAATGAGTTAGTGGTATGACGTGAGGAAATGGATATGGCAGGTTCGGCTCGCAGTGCTCTGGCTGCAAAAGTGCTGCAAACAGTACTGAATATCGGGCTTTTGGCGCTGGCGCTGATATTGGTGATTTTTTTGGTGAAGGAAACAATACATCTGGGCGAGGTGCTATTGATTAGCAGCGAAAAGGATTCTTCCTATCAGTTGATAGAAGGCATCGTCATCTATTTTCTCTACTTTGAGTTTATTGCGCTGATCGTTAAGTATTTCCAGTCCGGCTATCACTTTCCGTTGCGCTATTTTGTTTACATTGGCATCACCGCGATTATCCGGTTGATTATTGTCGATCACAAAAACCCGTGGGATACACTGGTATACGCGGCTGCTATTTTAGTGCTGGTCGTTACGCTTTATCTGGCCAATAGCAACCGCCTGAAGCGGGAATAGCGGCTATCCAAGCAATGCGCATTGCGGTGGCAGGCGACACCGAATAGCGGCGGGCAGCACTTCGATGTGGAAACGTTTTGCCTTGAGCGGTTCACCGTCCAGATTGAATGTCATCTCGTCTGGCGCGGTGATTTCCAGCCAGGGCAAGGTTGCGGAGATCATGTTCTGGTTTTCACTGCCGGTGAACCATGCCTGAAGCATATTGGGCAACAACTCCTGTGCGGAAAGCACGCTAAGCTCCAGGAATCCGTCGTTGATCAACGCATCCGGGCAGAGCATCTGCCCGCCGCCCGCTTGACGACCATTTCCCACGGCAATCACCAGTGTATCGCCTGACCAGCTAAAATCCGGGCCGCGGATTTCACAGCGTTCCGATTGCAGCATATCCATACGCAACAATGCATGCAGCACATAAGACGCGCCGCCTAACGCCGATTTCATTCGAGCGGGCGTTTCGCGGGTGATCCGCGTGGCGAATCCGCCGGTCGCCATGTTGATGAAATAGTGCTCGTCATTTACTCTCGCCATATCGATCGCCGTTGGCCGGCCTTTAATGGCCAGCATCAACGCGTGGTCCAGTTCAATGGGGATCTGGCTGCTGGCGGCGAAATCATTGGCGGTTCCCAATGGAATAATACCGAGGCAAGGCCGTTTCCCTTCCGGTTGTCTGGCAAGCGCGGCGGCGACTTCATTAATGGTGCCATCGCCGCCGGCGGCAATCACATTATCGGCTTTCAGACGGACGGCTTCTTCCACATAGCGTTGTGCGTCGCCAAATTCCCAGGTTACACGGACATCCAGATGATAACCGTCCTGACGAAATGCCTTGATTGCTGTGCGAAGTTCCTCATTGCCAGCACTTTTTCCATTCAGAATCAGTAAGGTAACCGGGCGTTTATCCATAGCATTCTCCATATCAAGGCGTTCAGATGAAAGCGGTAAGTTTAAGCCAGCTAAGCATAGTCAGGAAATACCGACACAGATATCAGAAGAGTCGGTGAATTGTGAATCAGTGTGTCGGGGGGAGGGAAGCGTCAAAGCAGGACAAAAGAAAAAGCCCGCTCAAGGGAGATTGAGCGGGCCAAGGAGGTGGTTCCTAGTAGTATCACTACGCTTATTTTTCGTTCTAAATTTTCTCAGCAACGCAATAATAGCCAGAAGGCTCGGCAATTGATGTGATCTGATTCTAATATTTATCCAAAACCCTGCTTTCTGTGGTTATATCCGTTTTTTTATCCGAACGCCATCTACAGATTATCCTCAACAACCCGGCGCGCTAGCGCTATTTAGCGTTGGGATTGCGCGTGGTGGTGCCGGGCAAATTACGCAGAAGTAACGCATAATCCAGCGTAATGTCATCGGGAACCGGCAAATAGACGATGTGTCCGTTACCCGGCGCGACATCCGCCGCCTGTCCCTTAGCATTTTGCATGGCTTCAATGGTGAACTGAATGTTGCCGTTGGGCGTCATCATTTCCACACTGTCGCCGCAGGAGAATTTGTTTTTTACCGCGACTTCCGCCAGTCCGTCGCGGCGAACTCCGGTAAACTCCCCCACGAATTGCTGACGATCGGAGACGGAATAACCGTAATCGTAATTCTGATAATCCTCATGCACATGGCGGCGCAGGAAGCCTTCGGTATAGCCGCGGTGAGCCAGACCTTCCAGCGTTTGCAGCAACGTCGGATCGAAGGGTTTTCCCGCGACGGCGTCATCAATCGCACGCCGGTACACCTGCGCGGTTCGGGCGCAGTAGTAGAAAGATTTGGTGCGGCCTTCAATCTTCAGCGAATGCACCTGCATTTGCGTCAGACGTTCGACGTGCTGAATGGCGCGTAAATCGCGGGAGTTCATGATGTAGGTGCCGTGCTCGTCTTCGAACGCGCTCATGTACTCGCCGGGTCGCTGGTTTTCTTCCAGCATAAAGACTTTGTCCGTCGGCGCGCCGATACCCAGCGTCGGTTCGACGTTTTTCACCGCAATCGGTTCGTGCTGGTGCACGATATTGCCGACGTCATCCTCTTTCCCTTCCTGTACGTTATATTCCCAGCGACAAGCATTGGTGCAGGTGCCTTGATTGGGATCGCGCTTGTTGATGTAGCCAGACAGCAGGCAACGCCCGGAATAGGCCATACACAGGGCGCCGTGCACGAAGATTTCCAGTTCCATCTCCGGCACGTTTTTGCGGATTTCCTCGATCTCTTCCAGCGACAATTCGCGGGATAAAATTACGCGGCTCAGTCCCATTTGCTGCCAGAATTTCACTGTGGCCCAGTTCACGGCGTTGGCTTGCACGGAAAGATGGATCGGCATCTGCGGAAAGTTTTCCCGGACCAGCATAATCAGGCCCGGATCGGACATGATCAACGCATCCGGCCCCATCTCAATTACCGGTTGCAGGTCGCGCAGGAAGGTTTTCAGCTTGGCGTTATGGGGAGCGATATTGACGACGACATAGAATTTCTTGCCCAGATCATGCGCTTCGGCAATGGCTTGCGCCAACGTCTGGTGGTTGAATTCATTATTGCGCACGCGCAGGCTGTAACGGGGTTGACCGGCATAAATCGCATCCGCGCCATAGGCAAAGGCGTAGCGCATATTTTTCAGCGTACCGGCCGGAGAAAGTAATTCCGGTTTGAACATGGATGTCTCTCGATTCTGATTACAAGTCAGGCTATTCCCAAGGGGAACAGTAAAGGCGGGGATTCTAGCGCTAATGCGGAACAAATGCAGCAGACGGCCTACGAAAAGTAGGCTTATTGTTTGATGTACATCAACGGTGATGGCCCGCAACCGTCACGGCGTTTTGCGGGCGTGATAACCATTAGCGGCTGGCGATAGTGGATTCGCCCAGCGCATTCCGGTTGTGCGGACGATACAAATCCGTTTCCGGGCCGGCCGGCACAATCTGGGTGGGATTGAGCCAGGCAATGCCATAGTAACCGGCTTTGATGTGGTCGATATTGACCGTTTCCGCAACGCCCGGCCATTGATATAACTCGCGCAGGTAGTTCGACAAATGTGGGTAATCTTCGATACGACGCAGGTTGCATTTGAAAGCGCCGTGGTAGGCGACATCAAAACGGATCAAGGTAACAAACAAACGCCAGTCCGCTTCGGTCAGGGTATCGCCGGCGATATAGCGGTGGGTCGTCAGATGTTGTTCCAGTTTATCCAGGGTGCTGAACAAAGGGATGATCGCGTGATCATAGCTCGCCTGCGTTTTGGAAAACCCCGTTTTGTATACGCCGTTGTTCACATTGTGATAAATCGTTTCATTCCAGCTATCGATCTCGCTACGCAGAGCGGGCGGATAAAAATCCAGATGGTTATCCGTCAGGTGGTTAAAGGCATCGTTCAAGATGCGGATAATGTCAGCGGACTCATTATTCACTATCCGGCCTTCTACCCTATCCCATAAGACCGGAACTGAAACTTTCCCGGTGTAGTGCGGTTCGCTGGCGCTATAAAGCTGATGCAGAAAACGGATCGGCGCGACGTGTTCGCCAGCGTCCTGCGGGGTTGTGAATTCCCAGCCGTTATCGCCGATATGCGGTTCGGCGATAGAAAGCTGAATGATGTTTTCCAGCCCTTTCAGCTTGCGGAAAATCAGCGTGCGCGATGCCCACGGACAGAGATAAGAGACGAAAAGCTGGTAACGCCCGGATTCCGGCACGATCTCGGTTTGCCGGAATTTTGTTTCCTCGCGATGGAAAGCGCCGTTTTTTATTTCTTCGGCCGCCACATCGCCGTTTACCCATTTACCGTCTACTAAACCTGACATCGTTTTATCCCCAATCTGTTCGTATGCTGTTCATGACTTCAGTCCAGCAAGGTTAACAGCCACAGATAAAGAAAAAATGATAAATTTTTAAATAAATCCGACAGATTTTTTGACTGTATCCGAGCGCGCTTACGTCCGCTGTTTGTGGTGCGCGGCAAGCGTCAGATTAAACCAACTCCGCAGGCGTCGCTTCCCAGCGATAACCCATGCCATAAACAGTACGAATAAATGAGGTTTCCCCGTCAAGCTGTTCCAGCTTGCGGCGCAAGTTTTTGATGTGGCTGTCAATGGTGCGATCGGTGACGACCCGATAGTCGTCATAGAGTTTATCCAGCAATTCTTCCCGGGAAAAAACTTTGCCCGGTTCGGTGGATAACGTTTTGAGCAGCCTGAATTCCGCCGGGGTCAAATCAAGATTCTGCCCGAGGTAGCTGGCCTGAAAGCCGCTTTTATCGATCCGTAACGTGTTTTTGCCTGTCGCTTGTCTGGGTTCGCTTTGCCAGCCGCAACGACGCAGCAACGTTCTGACTCTGACCACCACTTCCCGTGGGCTGAAGGGCTTACAGATATAGTCATCCGCGCCGATTTCCAGCCCAAGCAGGCGATCGATCTCCTCGCTGCGGGCGGTCACCATAATGATTGGCACGTTGGAAAATTGACGGATGGTGCGGCAAAGGGTCAGGCCATCGCAGCCCGGCAGCATCAGATCCAGCAGGATCAGCGCGGGCGGGGTTTGTCGCACCCACTCAACGACGTCGTCGCCGTTGGTGATCCAATGGGTTTGATAACCCGCCGCCTGAAGATAATCGACCAGGAGTTGCCCAAGCTTTGGCTCGTCTTCGACGATCAATACGGGTAAAGGACTAGCGCAAGCCGATTCAGTTGTCATCATACCGGGTTCGTTGTAACGCATTATTCCGCTATATGCTGGGGAAGCTCGACAGTAATCAACAGGCCGCCCCATGAAGAGTGCTCAGCATACAGTCGTCCGCCATGCGCCTCAACGATATTATTGCAGATGGCCAGCCCCAGCCCGGAACCCCCGCTGGCTCGATTGCGCGAGCTTTCCGCGCGGTAAAAGCGTTCAAAAATCAGCGTAAGCTGTTCGTCGCTGACGCCGGGGGCGCTGTCCTGCCAACGGATGTATAGCCGTTTCTGTCGCAGCGTAATCTGTATCGCCAGTTTCCCCTGTTCGTCGCTATAGCGCAGGCTGTTTTCCAGCAGGTTATTAAACAACTGGCTCAAGCGGTCGGGGTCGCCGAAAACCGTGGCTTGCGCCGGGAAGTCCATCGTCAGTGCAATGCGTTTTTTCTGATAGCGATCGCTGAATGCGGCAACCGCGATATGCAGCAGTTGCACCACATCCACGGTGACCCGGCGATAGGCCAGCGCGCCCAGATCAGACAACGAGAGTTGGTGAAGATCGTCCACCAGTTTGGTTAACGTCGCCACTTCCGCCTGAAGCGAACTCAATGAACAGGCGTCAGGCTGACGAACGCCATCCTGTAAGGCTTCCAGTTCCCCACGCAGCACGGCCAGCGGTGTGCGCAATTCGTGGGAAACATCGGCCATGAAATCCCGGCGCGACTGTTCGTTTTTTTCCAATGCGCTGGCAAGCTGATTAAAGTCCTGCGCCAGACGGCCAAGTTCATCATGGGTGGCGGCGGATACGCGCGCGCTGAAATCACCGGCGGCCAAACGGTGTATGCCGTTAACCAGCCGTTTTACCGGCGCCAGCAGGCCGCGTGAAGTTAACCAGGTGACAATGATCGCCAGCAGTGTCGACAGGGCGACAATCAACCAACTGGTTCGCTGCTGCTGTTTATCAAAGTTGATATCGGCATTGCGGGTCAGTCGCTCGACGGGGGAGGCGACAACCCATCCAACTTGCTGATTTTGCACTATAATTGGTTGCCACATGCCTTCTTTGGGGAGCGGGGCCTGCGAACCAAACAGTGTGTTTTTGGCGGCATCCAGCACCCAGAGGCGTACCCGCCAGCCTTGCATGCGTTTGTTGGCATTGTCTTCAGTATTCTGATCCATCGAATGCAGTATTTTAAACACCAGACGTTCGTTATTCCGCAGAAACGACCAGTCTCCATGCGACTGGTATTGCTCCGCCAGCGCGTCCCGTAGTTGAACCACGCGTTGTTCATTGTCGCGTTTGATGTAATCAATAAACCCACGTTCGAAACTCACGCGCACGCCCCAGTGCATGGTGATCAACACCAACATACAGGTGGCGAAAATGGCGAGGAATAGCTTGGCGGTAATTCCAAATTTCATAGCAACCTCACGACCGACGGGAAAGCGTCGATTGTTTGACGGTATCCGGCGGTACACGATTAAAAATCAAGGCTGGCAACGCGATGATGACCACCATGCTGAGATAGGTATAAAGGAACACGGTTTGGGTTTCGGCGGCGCCCATGCTGAAGTGTTGTTGCGAAAATATCCCCAGTAAGATCCCGGCCACGCTGACGCCCAGACTGGTAGCGATCTGCATGGTCATGGAAAGCAGGCTATTGCCGCCGCTGGTCAGAGGATCCGGCAGATCTTTCAGCGTCAGCGTGTTCATGCAGGAAAAGCGGATCGAATTCATGCAGCCGAGGAAGATCAGCACCACCGGCAGCAGCCACATCCATTGCATTAACGCCACCAGCGCAAACAGCAAGGCCGCCAACGCCAACAGCAAAGTCGATGCCACCAGCACCCGGCGATAACCAAACTGGTTGACGACTTGCACCACCACCCGTTTGACGCCCATGCTGCCGAGCACCATCGGGATCATCATCAGCCCGGCATGAAAAGGGGAAAATCCCATCCCCACTTGCAGGAATAACGGCGTCATAAAGGGCAGCATGGCGCTGCCGATGCGAGCCAGCAGCCCGCCGGTCAAGCCGATGGAAAAGGTCTGGGTATTGAAAAGTCGCAGATTAAACAAGGCCAGGGGATTATTGCGGGCGTGCAGCCAATAACTCAGCAGGGAAATCAACCCGATGGCGATCAACGCAAAAATGGCGATCGGCGATATTCCCAGGCTGCGATTGCCATCCAGCGCCAGCGTCAATGTCGCCATCCCGACCGTGAGCCACAGGAAGCCGCGCATATCAAAACGCTGCGTTTGCATGGTGTAATTCGGCATCAGGAGCCAGGTCGCCAGCGCCCCGGCGATCCCCACCGGCAGATTGATCAGAAAAATCCAGTGCCAACTGGCGTATTCCACCAGAAAGCCGCCGAGGGCTGGTCCCATTAGCGGACCGATCTGGCCGGGAAGGGTCACAAAGGTCATGGCCGCCATATACTGATCGCGCGGCACAATTTTCATCACGGTCAGCCGTCCCACCGGCACCATCATCGCGCCGCCGATGCCTTGAACGACGCGGGAGATCAGCAATGCATCCAGTGTTTGCGAACGAGCGCACAGCAACGAGCCCAGCGTAAAAAGCAGAATGGCGCAGAAGAGGATATTTTTAACGCCGATGCGATCGGCCAGCCAGCCGCTGGCCGGTAACATGACGGCGACGGTCAGCACATAGGAGACAATCACGGAATGCATACGCAGCGGGCTTTCATTGAGGCTGGCGGCCATTGACGGCAGCGCGGTATTCACAATGGTGGTATCCAGCGTTTGCATGAAAAAGCCAAAGGCGACAATCCAGAGTTGCCAGCGCACCGAAGCAGGATGGGTGTTCATCAGTCAGGGTTTCCCGGCGGCATGATTGATGTTCCTCAGCTTATCAAAAAACAGGTATACCACCGGCGTGGTGTACAGCGTGAGCAACTGGCTTACCACCAACCCGCCGACAATAGTGATCCCCAGCGGCTGGCGCAATTCGGCGCCGTCGCCGCTGGTCAGCGCCAACGGCAACGCGCCAAACAGCGCGGCCAGCGTGGTCATCATAATCGGTCGGAAACGCAACAGACTGGCCTGAAAAATAGCGTCTTTGGCGCTGATCCCACGGGTTCGTTGCGCCGCCAGCGCAAAGTCCACCATCATGATGGCGTTCTTTTTAACGATACCGATCAGCAACATAATGCCAATCAGCGCAATCAGGCTGAACGGCGCGCCGAACCACTCCAGCGCCAGCAGCGCGCCCACGCCCGCGGAAGGCAGGGTGGAGAGAATGGTGAGCGGATGCACGTAACTTTCATACAGCACGCCGAGCACAATATAGACCGTGATGATCGCCGCCAGAATCAACACCAACTGCGCGGATTGCGACTGTTGGAAAGCCTGCGCCGTGCCGGAGAATTGTCCCCGCACGGTGGTCGGCGCGCCCAGCGCGGTCATGGCCCGTTCAATGGCGGTAGTGGCTGCTGAAAGCGTCGTCCCGTCGGATAAGTTGAAGGATAGGGTTGAAGCCGCAGACAAGCCCTGATGGTTGACCGACAGCGGCGCATTGATGGGCTGCCAGCGGGCAAAGTAAGAGAGCGGGATCGGCTTGCCGTCGTTATTGATGACGAACATGCTATCCAGCGCACTCACATCCTGCGTATAGGCTGCATCGACTTCCATCACCACTTTGTACTGGTTAAGCGGCTGATAAATGGTGGAGATCTGACGCTGACCGAAGGCATTGTTCAATAACGCATTGGCGCTGGCGACACTGATCCCCAGTTGCGCCATCGCATCACGATTGTAGGTGAGCGCCATTTCCGACCCCTTACTCTGCTGATCGGAGCTTACATCGACCAGTTCAGGCAACTTGCTCAGGGCATCACTGATTTTCGGTTCCCAGATGCGCAGTTCGCTCACGTCATCAGACAGCAAGGTGTACTGGTAGCTGGCGTTCGCTTGGCGTCCACCGATGTGGATATCTTGCACCGGCATTAAAAACAGGCTGGCGCCCGCTTCTTTCGACAGCTTGCTCCTCAGACGGCTGATGACCTGCTGAGCGCTGACGTCACGTTCGGACAGCGGTTTGAGGGAGATAAACATCGATCCGCCGTTGGTGCGCGTTCCGCCGGTAAAGCCGGTCACGTTATCCACGGCGGGATCGTTGCGCACAATGGTCATGAAGTTCTGTAGTTTCCCCTTCATCGCCTGAAAGGAAATGCTCTGATCAGCCTGAATAAATCCCATTAGCCGGCCATTATCCTGCTCAGGGAAAAAGGTTTTCGGGATGCTGATATACAGCCAGACATTCAGCGCCATCGTCCCCAACAATAGCGCCAATACCCAACGGGCATGATTGAGCACCCACATAAGCGAACGGCCATAGCGCTGTTGCACCGATGTGATGACGCGGCTGAAACCACGGTTACGCGGTTGACTGCGCGCAGGCGCGGCACGCAATAAACGGGCGCACATCATCGGCGTCAGCGTCAGTGAAATCAGCAGCGAAATCATGATCGCCACTGACAGCGTTACGGCAAACTCCCGAAGCAGTCGGCCCGGTAAACCGTCCATCAATAACAGCGGGATGAACACCGCCACCAGCGAAATACTCATCGACATCACGGTGAAACCCACTTCACGCACCCCTTGCAACGAGGCTTGCAGCGGCTTCATGCCCGCTTCAATGTGACGGGAAATATTTTCCAGCACCACAATCGCATCATCCACCACAAAACCGGTGGCGATGGTGAGCGCCATCAGCGACAGGTTATTCAGACTGAACCCGAATAGATACATGGCGGCGAAGGTGCCGATCAGGGAAACCGGCACCGCCACGGCGGGAATAAAAGTGGCGCGCCAGGAACGCAGAAACAGAAACACCACCAGAATGACCAGCGCCACGGCGATGATCAGCGATTGTTCGACCTCGGCGAGCGAAGCGCGGATAGTCGGCGAGCGATCCTGGGCAATATCAAGTTGGATCGCCGCAGGCAGGCTGGCGCGCAGCGTCGGCAACGCGGCACGGATGTTATCGACGGTGTTGATGATGTTGGCCTCAGGGGTACGGCGGATCATCACCAGAACGGCGGGTTCGGCGTTCGCCATCCCCGCGTTGCGTGCGTCTTGCACCGCATCTTCCACTGTCGCCACATCGCTCAGCCGGACTGCGGCACCGTTACGGTAGTGAATAATCAGCGGCTTGTAGGCCTCTGCGCTTTTCAGTTCATCATTGGTCTGTATTTGCCAGCTTTGCTGATGATTGGCGATATTGCCCAGCGGCTGGCGCACATTAGCCTGGCTGATGGCCTCGCGCACGGCGTCCAGCGAAATCCCCTGATTAAACAGCGCCACAGGATTCAGGGCCACGCGCACCGCCGGCAAGGAACCGCCGCTGATGGAAACATCTCCCACGCCCTCCATCTGAGCGATTTTTTGCGCCAGTTGGGTTGAGGCGAAGTCATAGAGTTGGCCCTGATCATAGGTATCCGACGTCAGCGTCAGGATCATGACCGGCGCATCGGATGGGTTGGCCTTGCGGTAGGTGGGGCGGCTCGCCATGCCGGACGGCAACAGATTCTGAGCGGCATTGATGGCGGCCTGCACGTCACGGGCGGCGCCGTTGATATCCCTGTCGAGATCGAATACCAGAATAATGCGCGTGCTGCCGAGCGAACTGGTGGAGGTCATTTCGCTGACGCCGGCAATCCGGCCCAATGCGCGTTCCAGCGGCGTGGCGACCGAAGAGGCCATGGTTTCCGGCGACGCGCCCGGTAGCGAAGCGCTGACCGAGATAACCGGAAAATCCACCTGCGGCAAGGGAGCGACCGGCAGCAGCCGAAATCCGATGATGCCGCAAATGGCGATAGCCAGCGTCAGCAGCGTGGTGGCGACGGGCCGATGAATGAACAGGGCGAAGAACCTCACGCGTTTTCTTCCTCCTGACGAGACGCGCGGCGAAAGCGTTGCGCCAGCCGGTCAAACAGCAGATAAATCACCGGCGTGGTAAACAGCGTGAGGATCTGACTCATGATCAGACCGCCAACCATACAGATCCCCAGCGGTTGGCGTAATTCCGCGCCCACACCGGTACTCAACATCAGCGGCAAGGCGCTGAGCAGCGCAGCCAGAGTGGTCATCAGGATGGGACGAAAACGCAACAGGCAAGCCTGATAGATGGCGTCATAAGGCGTCATGCCTTGTTTCCGTTCGGCGGCCAGCGCGAAGTCGATCATCATGATGGCGTTCTTTTTCACGATGCCGATCAGCAGAATGATGCCGATAACGGCAATCACATCCAGTTCGCTGCCGGCCATCATCAGCGCCAGCAATGCGCCGACGCCTGCCGTGGGCAGCGTGGAAAGTATGGTGACCGGATGAATGAAGCTTTCGTACAACACGCCAAGCACAATGTACATGGCGACTACCGCCGCCACGATCAGCCACACCGTGCTGCTCAACGCAGACTGAAATGCCAGCGTGCTGCCCTGAAAACGAGTGGTGATATCCGCCGGCAGATTCATCTGCTGTTCCGCCTGAGTGATGGCGTTCACCGCCTCACCCAGCGAGTAGTCACTGTTCACATTAAAGGAGATGATGGTTGAGGGAAATTGATCGATGCGGTTGATCGCCAGCGGCCCCAGACGCTCCTCAATGGTCGCGATACTACTCAGCGGGATCGCGCCGCCGTCGCCGCTGACTAACCGCACGTCGTTCAGGGCGTCCAGTGCATTGCCGTCAATGGCGGAATGATTGGCGGTATTGTGTTCCAGCACGACGCGATACTGGCTGGACTGGGTATAAATCGTGGAAATCAGACGTTGCCCGAAAGCGTTATACAGGGCGCTGTCAACCTGCGACATGGTAATACCCAGACGGCTGGCGCTGTCGCGGTTGACGTTGACATAAGCCACCGGCGCGCGATCCTGCCAGTCGCTGCTGACGTCTTCCAGTTGCGGCAGCTTTTGCAGTTCCGCCATCAGCTTCGGCACCCACAGGCTCAGTTCCTCCTGCGACATGGCCTGCAAGGTAAACTGATATGGCGTGCGGCTGACCTGCGTATCGATGGTCAAATCCTGCACCGGTTGCAGGTAAAGCTGTATGCCGGGGAGTTGTGCGGTCTGTTGTTGCAGCCGGGCAATGATCTCAGGAATACGTTCGCCGCGCTCGCTGAGCGGACGCAGGTTGATCTGCAAGCGGCCACTGTTCAGCGCGGCGTTGGCGCCGTCGACGCCGACAAACGACGACACGCTCTGTACCGCCGGATCTTTCATGATAATTGACGCCACTTGCTGCTGGCGTTCCGCCATATTAATGAAGGAGACTGATTGCGGCGCTTGCACCGTCCCCTGAATAATGCCGTTGTCCTGTACCGGAAAGAATCCTTTGGGGATCCACAGGTAGAGCAGAATGGTGAGCGCTAAGGTGCCCAATGCCACGCTCAGCGTTAACCAGGGGTGATTCAGCACTTTACGCAACCAGACGCCATAGGCGTTTACCAGTCGGGTAAAGAACTGTTCGCTGGCGCGGGTAAACCGGTTGTGCTGACGCAGCGACCGATGACTGAGCATATGGGCGCACATCATCGGCGTGAGCGTCAGCGACACCACTGCCGAAATCAGAATCGCCACCGCCAGCGTGATGGCGAATTCCCGGAACAGACGGCCAATAATGTCGCCCATAAACAACAACGGGATCAGCACGGCAATCAGCGAGAAGGTCAATGAAATAATGGTAAAGCCGATTTCGCCGGCGCCTTTCAACGCCGCATCGCGCGGTTTTTCCCCTTTTTCGATGTAGCGGGCGATGTTTTCAATAACCACGATCGCGTCATCCACCACAAAACCGGTGGCGATGGTAAGCGCCATCAGCGTCAGATTATTGATGGAAAAGCCAAGGAAATACATGGCGGCAAAAGTGCCGATCAGCGATAGCGGCACCACGATGCTGGGGATCAGCGTCGCGACCGCATTGCGCAGAAACAGGTAGATCACCATCACCACCAGTGCGATAGCCAGCAATAATTCAAATTGGACGTCTTTAACCGATGCGCGGATGCTGGTGGTGCGATCGGTCAGGGTCGTGACCTCGACCGATTTCGGCAGGCTGGCCGTCAGGCCCGGCAACAACTTGCGAATGCTGTCGGTGGTGGTGATCACGTTGGCGCCGGGTTGACGCTGAACGTTGATAATGATCGCCTGCTGACGATTGGACCAGGCCGCCAGATAGGTGTTTTCCGCCGCCTGTTCGATGGTGGCGACGTCGCGCAGGCGCACCGGCGCAGCATTGCGCCAGGCGACGATCAGTTGTCGATAATCCTCAACGGATTTCATCTGATCGTTGGCGGACAGCGTAATGGCGCGCGTCGGGCCGTCAAGACTGCCCTTTGCGGAATTGACGTTGGCGGCGGTGATAGCGGTGCGGATCGCTTCGCTGGTCAACCCCTGCGCCGCCAGCGCGGGCGCGTTGAGTTTCACCCGCACCGCGGGACGCTGCCCGCCCGCCAGCGAAACCAGACCGACGCCCGCCACCTGCGAGATTTTCTGCGCGATGCGATTATCGACCATGTCCTGAACCTGCGTCATCGGCATGGCGCTGGAAGTGACCGCCAGCGTCATAATCGGCGGGTCGGCCGGGTTCACCTTGCTGTAGGTCGGCGGGTAAGGCAGGTCGTCGGGCAACAGATTGGTGGCCGCATTGATGGCGGCCTGCACATCTTGTTCCGCAATATCCAGCGACAACTCAAGCTGGAATTGCAACGTGATGACCGACGCGCCGCCCGAACTCTGGGTTGACATCTGCTTTAGCCCGGACATTTGGCCGAACTGACGTTCCAGCGGCGCGGTGATCGCCGAGGTCACCACTTCAGGGCTGGCGCCGGGATAGAGCGTGACCACCTGGATGGTCGGATAATCCACTTCCGGCAACGCCGCAACCGGCAACGCACGGTAGCCGATGATCCCCGCCAGCAGGATAGCGATCATCAACAGCGTGGTGGCCACCGGCCGCAGGATAAAAATCCGTGATGGGCCGCCGCCACTGGCTGGCGCAGTATCCCGCATCAGGATTTCTCCCTGCGGGTAGCCGGTCTTTGCGTGGTTTGCGCCGCAGGCAGGACATCCACCTTCGCCCCTTCCGTCAGCCGGTCGATACCATCGGTAATCACTTGCACCCCGGCATCCAGACCGGCGGTAATCACGATTTGCTGACCGTATTGAATGCCGGTCGTCACCTGCCGTTTGCTGACTTCTTGCTTATCATTCAGTATCCAGACGAAACGTCCTTCGTTGCCCATCTGCACGGCGGCTACCGGCGCAACCACGGCGTTTTGCAGCATATCGACCTTCATGCGGATGTTGACGAACTGGTTTGGGAACAACGCGTCATCCAGATTTTCAAAACGAGCCTTGAGCTTGATGGTGCCGGTGGCGGCATCGATCTGGTTATCCATACTGAGCAGACTACCCTGCGACAACCGTTTCTGATTGGCGCGATCCCAGGCTTCGACGATCGGCGGCTGACCGGATTTCTGCGCATTGAGGATGGTGGCGATCTCACCTTCCGGTACGGTAAATACCGCATCGATAGGGTGCGTCTGCGTGATGACGACCAGCCCGTTAGTATCACTGCTGGTGATGTAATTTCCTACATCCACCTGTTTCAGCCCGACCCGGCCACTAATGGGAGCGGTGATCTTGCTGTAAGCCAACTGAAGCTCGGCGCTGGCGACCGCGCCTTCATCGACTTTGATTGTGCCTTGCGCCTGTCGAACCTGAGCGAGTTGCGCATCCAGTTCCTGACGCGAGATCAGGTTACTCTTCACCAGTTGCTGATAGCGGGATAGATCCTGACGGGCGTTAGCCAGCACCGCCTGATCTTTCGCCAATTGTCCCTGAGCCTGAGTCAGTTCGACCTGAAAAGGCCTGGGGTCGATCTCCGCCAATAACTCGCCGGCTTTTACTTGTTGGCCTTCCTGAAAGTGCAGCGCCATCAGTTCACCGTTGACCCGGCTGCGGATGGTCACGGTATTGGCGGCGGTAACGGTGCCGAGGCCGGAAAGATAGTAGGGAACGGATGCTGATTGCGTTGATGCAGCCTGTACCGGCGGCAACACATTCATGCCTCCACGTCGTCCGCCGCCGGTTTCGCGGGGTTGCTGCGCACTGCCGTTTTGCCCCGGCGTAGCCTGGGTTGGGTTGAAATGACGCCAGAGCAGCAAGGCTGCAATGATGATGGCGGCAACAAGTATCAACAGACGTAAGAAGCGGTTGGCATTCATAGTGATGGATTAATCTCTCCAGATGGCGCAGAGGATCGCGCAGGTCACTGAAACGTTTCGTTTTCGTCAACCAGACGCCCTATCATACTAGTGTAAACAGTTTCTACCGGGAAAAAATGAAGGAAATGTGGAAGATGTGTCAGGGTTTGTAGGATAAAAAACCCGGCGGCGCGCGAGCCGCCGGATGAAGAGATCGACGCGTTCAGCCAGACGGTTACATCACCAGTCCCGCGATAGACGCTGACAGGATGCTGACCAGCGTCGAGCCATAAACCAGTTTCAGACCAAAGCGGGAAACCACGTTGCCCTGATGTTCATTCAGGCCTTTAATCGCCCCGGCGATAATCCCGATCGATGAGAAGTTGGCGAAGGAAACCAGGAACACCGACAGGATGCCCACGCTGCGCGGCGACAAGGTCTCAGCCACTTTTTGCAGTTCCAGCATGGCCACGAACTCATTGGAAACCAGTTTAGTCGCCATAATGCTGCCGACCTGCAAGGCTTCGTGGGAAGGGATGCCCATAATCCAGGCAAACGGATAGAAAACGTAACCGAGAATATCCTGGAAGCTCACGCCGAAGATGGCGCTGAACAGGGCGTTGATGGCGGCGATCAAGGCAATAAAGCCAATCAGCATGGCGGCAACGATAACCGCGACTTTGAAACCAGCCAGAATGTATTCACCCAGCATTTCAAAAAAGCTCTGGCCTTCATGCAGATTGCCTAACTGTAGCTCCGGTTCGTCATCCACGGTATACGGGTTGATGAGCGATAGCACAATAAAGGTGCTGAACATGTTCAGGATCAGCGCGGCGACCACGAACTTGGCATCGATCATCGACATATAGGCGCCGACGATGGACATCGAAACCGTCGACATGGCGGTGGCGGCCATGGTGTACATCCGCTTTTCGGACATCTTGCCCAGAATGTCTTTGTAAGCAATGAAATTTTCGGACTGACCAAGGATCAGTGAACTGACGGCGTTAAAGGATTCGAGTTTCCCCATACCATTCACTTTGGACAGTACCGTACCGATCACACGGATGATGATGGGCAGCACTTTGATGTATTGCAAAATCCCGATTAACGCAGAAATGAAGACGATGGGGCAGAGCACTTTGAAGAAGAACGAAATCAGGTTCTTTTCGCTATTCACCATATCGCCGAAGACGAAATCCGTTCCTTGACCGGCGAATCCGAGCAGTTTATCGAACAGCGCCGCAACTGCTTTTACCGCCCCCAGCCCGATGTTCGAGTAGAGGAAGAAGTAGGCAAGCAGAATCTCAATAACCAGCAGTTGAATAATAAAGCGGATGCGGATGCTTTTACGATCCCGACAGACCAGTAGCGCCAGCGCGCCGACCACAACCAAAGCCAAAACGAATTGCGCAATATGGGATAGAGACATGTTTGCTCCAAATATGAGTCAGGCCAAGTTTTCCAGGTCATTCTATGCAACGCTTGCATTGAAAATGAGATGAAGAACACAAAAACGCAATTATATAGTGGGAAAGTGTCTAAACTAAATGGTGTATCTGATTATCACTGACTTTTATCCATTCAATATTTTGATACCACAGATGAAATTCCTCATTTTTGTGATGATGTCGTTGTTTTCACCAGAAGACAGGGTAACGCTGCCCCGAACACTATGGCGGTATTTGCCGGCTTGATCCCTGAACCGCATTGCGCTTTTATGAGGTTTTCCGCTTTTATTCAACAAGGAGATATGATTTATGTCAGCTTCTGAATCTGTCCGTGAACTGGGACGTTCCGGGATCAAGGTCCCTTCATTGACCTTCGGGGGAAATGTGTTTGGCTGGACTATCG
The DNA here is from genome assembly GCF_025840185.1 of Brenneria izbisi. GTDB lineage: Bacteria > Pseudomonadota > Gammaproteobacteria > Enterobacterales > Enterobacteriaceae > Brenneria > Brenneria izbisi. The sequence continues at coordinate 30,772 of NZ_JAMPJU010000012.1, read as the reverse complement.
ATCAGCCCACCTCGTTTCGTCTTCTGGATGCTTTGCTGGAGCATCAGTTGAATTTCATTGATACCGCGGATGTGTATTCTGTCTGGGCGCCAGACAATCAGGGCGGTGAGTCCGAAACCATTATCGGCAACTGGTTGAAAAAGACCGGCCAGCGCGACAAGGTGATTATCGCCACCAAAGTGGGCATGGATATGGGGGATGGTAAAAAAGGGCTGTCCGCACGCTATATTCGTCAGGCGGTGGAAGCTTCGTTGCAGCGTTTGCAGACCGATTATATCGACCTTTATCAGTCCCATGAAGATGATAAAGAGACGCCGCTGGAGGAAACGCTCACCACCTTTGACGCGTTGATTAAAGAGGGCAAAGTCCGGGCGATCGGCGCATCAAATTACGAGGCGAACAGGCTGGCGGAAGCGCTGAAAGTCAGCGCGGACAATAATCTGGCGCGTTATGAAACACTGCAACCTGAATACAATCTGTATGATCGTCAAGGCTATGAGGCGGCGCTGGAGCCTCTGGTTCGGGAACACGGACTTGGCGTAATCAGCTACTATTCGCTGGCAAGCGGTTTTCTGTCTGGAAAATACCGCCAGCCGGAGGATGCGGCAAAAAGCGCACGCGGGCAGGGGGTGGTTGAAAAGTATCTGAATGATCGGGGGCGCACCATTATTGAAGCATTGGATAGCGTCGCCAACCTGCATCAGGTAACGCCGTCACAGGTGGCGTTGGCCTGGCTGATTGCCCGTCCGGGAATGACGGCGCCGATTGTCAGTGCCACGTCACTGGAACAAGTCAAGGAACTGGCGGGGGCGACCCGGCTGCGGCTATCGCCGGCGGATATTGGCCTGCTGAATGACGCCAGCGCGTATTGAACAAACATCACCGCCTCACGGATTGAGGCGGTGGTCGTTAAGGATTGACGTGATGCGGGGGCTTAGCGCGGGATGCTGTCCTCAACTTCAAACCAGTGGGCCAGTTCGCGCCGCAGGTTATCGGACTGTCTGCCAAAGATCGCCTGAACCTGATTGTCGACAATAATAACGCCCAGCGCGCCCAGTTTTTGCAGATGCGCGCTGTTGACCGACCGCAGGTCGAGCACTTCGACCCGCAGGCGCGTAATGCAGGCATCCAGACTGGCGATATTCTCTTTGCCGCCGAAGGCGCTCACCAACTGTTGCAGGTTTTCTTTATCCACTGGCGAGGTCAACTCTATTTCCGAGATTTGCTTCTTGCCAAGCATTGATTTAAACAGTTTCTTGAAGTCGTGGATTTTTCCCATCGTCATCACCTTATTGGTTAAGCTAACCACGCCTGAGCATGGTCGGCATTGCTGAATGGAAACAGAGCGCAACCTGATGGCACAGCGCAGCGCCCGACAGCCTTGTTCCTGCCACAAAATATTAGCAGACCGCGATTTTTCCGTGCTTGCGGCGATTTCAGTTTTTGAATCCGCGTCGCAAAGAAATCATGCGCGCAGACTCGTTTGCTTAAGCGAACCGCGGTTGGACGGAAGATTGTTTTTTGTCCGGGGGCGCGCTGACAGAATAACGGCGAACCAATGTCGGGCTGAACATATTGGTGGTTTCTTTGAGCGGCTCGCCCTGGGATAACGCAATCGCCAGTTGCGCCGCGTGTATTGCCATCGCAGCAACCGGGTAATGTACGGTAGTCAAACGCGGACGTAGGTAGCGGGCGATCAGGACATCATCAAACCCCACCACCGACATATCCTGCGGCACGTTGATACTGTTATCACTCAACACCGATAGCGCGCCAGCCGCCATGGAGTCGTTGTAGCACACTATCGCCGTCATCTCGCCGCCACGACTGAGCAACGACGTCATCGCCGCTTCGCCGCCCGGTTCATCCGGCGAGGCCCTGGCGATCAGGCGTTCATTCGGTTCAATACCTTGCTCTTGTAGAGCATCGATATAACCCTGAAGACGATCGAAGGCGTCGGAAATCGGGTGATCCGAGCAGAGAAAACCGATTTTCTGATGACCTTGCTGAAGCAAATGACGGGTAGACAGCCATGAACCGTAACGATCATCCAGCGCGACGCAACGGCTTTCATAACCCGGCAGGGTACGGTTGATCAGCACCATATCAGGAATATGGCTCATCAACGCCGTCAATTCGTGAGCGGAAATCATCTTGGCATGCACCACCAACCCGGCGCAGCGATGACGAATAAGCTGTTCGATGGCTTTTTTCTCCTGATCGGCGTTGTGATAGCCATTGCCGATAAGCAGGAATTTTCCTGTTGCCTGAGCGATCTGTTCCACGGATTTGACCATAGCGCCGAAGAAAGGATCGGAAACATCCGCGACCACAATACCAAGCGTTTCCGCACTTTGATGGGCAAGGGCTCTGGCATTGGCGTTGGGATGAAACTGTAACTCAGCCATTGCCTGATGCACGACCGCTCGTGAGGCGCTGCTGGCTTTCGGGGAATTATTGATGACTCGCGAAACCGTTGCAACGGAGACACCAGCCAGACGAGCGACATCTTTTATTGTTGCCATTGAGCATTCCTGAACGGTGAAATGCGTTGTCATGTGACATAAAAAACAACGGTTTTTTTATGTTTTCCATACCTGACGCCAGCATGTGTTTAATAACGCTTATCCACGTGAACCACTTATCTGGGTAAGTGTATCCGATCATGTTGGCTAGCCGTTTTGCTGTGTGTCACGTCACTGACTTGGGTATAGCCTAACGCACTGGTTATGAGAAAAACGGATGATTTATACGTATAAATGTACAGGTTTTTTATTGATATTGCCTATTCCTCTTTTTTTCCCGTGCTATCCAGACGGTACTTCTGTGAGCGGTATCAACATTCATGCGCAACTTGTCTCTTTCCAAATCCTATTCCGAGGTTTAAATTTAGTGTAACCGTTTACACTAAGTTGCAAAATTCGTGGATGATATTCACTTTTCATGCATGAAAATGCGAGGGATTTATCAAATTTCTGATGAGATCGATTACATAATAATATGTAAAAGGAGCATCTCACTCGATTGACCACTATCGCTGATCCGCACAGGGTTGAGTCTTGCTTTGAGGAATGATCTTATGCTGTTTGAACCAACCGAACATCCGCACCGCCGCTTTAATCCGCTCAAAGGAGAGTGGGTGCTGGTGTCGCCTCATCGCGCCAAACGTCCGTGGCAGGGTCAGCAGGAAGCGCCGGACCGCAGTGCGCCGCCGTCTTACGATCCGCACTGCTACCTGTGCGCAGGTAACCAGCGGATCAGTGGCGATATTAATCCTCAGTATCAGGGTACATATGTTTTCACCAATGATTTTTCGGCTCTGCTGGAAGATACCCCGACGGTAGCTTTCTGCGCTGATCCGTTGTTCCGTATGGAGCGCGCCAGAGGCGTTAGCCGGGTGATCTGTTTCTCGCCCGATCACGGTAAAAGTTTGCCGGAGCTTCCGTTGTCGGCGCTAAGGGCGGTGATCGATACCTGGAGCGAGCAGACGGCGCAATTGGGAGCACGCTATGCATGGGTTCAGGTATTTGAAAATAAAGGCGCGATGATGGGATGTTCCAATCCACATCCGCATGGGCAAGTATGGGCCAACGATTTTTTGCCGAACGAAGCGCTGCGTGAAGATCAGCATCAGCGTGAATATTTTATTCAATATGCTTCACCGCTGCTGTTGGATTATGTTCAACGCGAACAGACGGCGGGAACGCGCCTGGTGGTGGAAACAGAATATTGGCTGGCGGTGGTTCCTTATTGGGCATGCTGGCCATTTGAAACCTTGCTGTTGCCCAAATTCACCGTACAGCGGTTGCCGCAATTGAATGATGCTCAGCGCGACGATTTGGCGGTGGCGTTGAAAACGCTGACCAGCCGTTATGACAATCTGTTTCAGTGCGCCTTCCCCTATTCGATGGGATGGCATGGCGCGCCGTTCAACGGTGATGACAATGCGCACTGGCAACTGCATGCTCATTTTTATCCCCCATTATTACGTTCTGCCAGCGTGCGCAAGTTTATGGTCGGTTATGAAATGCTGGCGGAGGTGCAACGTGATCTGACGGCGGAGCAGGCTGCCGAGCGGTTGCGTAGCGTAAGCGATATTCATTTTCGTGAGCAAATTTGAGGTCATCGAATGAGCCATATAGATTCTCTGCGCCAGTCTGCCGAGTCGGTCTTTATTCAGGTGTTTGGTTATGCGCCGAACGCCAATATTCAGGCGCCAGGCCGGGTAAACCTGATTGGCGAGCATACCGACTATAACGACGGTTTTGTTTTGCCTTGCGCCATCGACTATCAGACAGTGATCAGCGCGGCGGTGCGACAGGACAGTGTAGTGCGGGTAGTGGCGGTAAACTGCGATAACCAACAGGACCAGTTCGATCTCACCCATGTTATTGAACATCATCCTGAATATGCCTGGGCTGACTATGTGCGGGGAACCGTCAAATCTCTACAAGCGCGCGGATTGCCGCTCAGCGGTATGGATATGGTGATTACCGGCAATGTGCCGTCAGGGGCGGGGCTGAGTTCTTCCGCCTCGCTGGAGGTGGCGATCGGTCAGACATTCAAGACCTTGAATAATCTTGACGTAAGCCCGTTAGTATTGGCGCTGGCGGGGCAGCAAGCAGAAAACGATTTTGTCGGTTGTCGCTGCGGCATCATGGATCAGTATATTTCCGCTCAGGGGCAGGCGGGTCATGCGTTGTTGATCGACTGCCGCACGCTGGAGGGGCGGGCGGTGCGGATGTTGGCTGACGTGGAGATAGTGATTGTCAATTCCAATGTACGTCGCGGTCTGGTGGACAGCGAGTACAACACGCGGCGTCGGCAGTGCGAAGCAGCGGCGCGTTACTTTGGCGTCAACGCGCTCCGCGATGTTTCATTGTCGCAGTTTGCAGCAGGCGCGGCGGGCCTTGATCCGTTGGTATGCAAGCGAGCCCGGCATGTCATTTCGGAAAACCGCCGCACACTGGAAGCCGCCGATGCGCTGGCGCGACAGGATGCGCGGCGTCTGTTTACCCTGATGGCGGAATCACATGTTTCCATGCGTGATGATTTTGCGATCACGGTGCCGCAGATTGATACGCTGGTTGCGTTGATTCAGGACTATGTCGGTAAACGCGGCGGCGTCAGAATGACCGGCGGCGGTTTTGGCGGCTGCATTGTCGCGTTGATCCCGTCAGCGTTGACGGAGGAAGTGATTGAGGTTATTGAACGCGAATATCCCGCCCGTACCGGGTTAACGCCTTCGATATATCGATGTCAGGCTTCCGGTGGGGCGGGGCCATTAAGTTAATAGAAGAAAACCAGATGTCGTTATTAGGAATGCGGCAGTTGACCATTAACGGAATCAATCAATGAAGGCATCGCGCATTGAATATGCGATGCCTTATATGCGTTTTCAGCACAAGCCAATCATCCAACACATCAGAATACTTACGGCAATAGAAACACTGTCGCCAGCCCCAGAAAAATAAAAAAGCCGCCGGTATCGGTAATCGCCGTAATCATAACGCTGGAACCCACCGCCGGATCGCGGCCAAGAGACATCAGCGCCAGCGGGATCAGCACGCCCATCAGCGCCGCCAGCAACAGGTTGAGCAAGATGGCGAACATCATGACGCCGCCCATTGCCATATCGCCATATAGCGCGTAAGTAACCAGCCCCATAACAGAGCCCCATATCAGGCCATTGACCAGCGCTACCCCTAACTCTTTCAACAACAGGTAGGATTTTTTGCCGTGCTCCAACTGATGCAAGGCCAGCGCCCGTACAATCATGGTGATGGTCTGGTTGCCGGTATTACCGCCCAGGCCGGCGACAATGGGCATCAGCGCCGCCAGCGCCACCAGATGCGCAAGTGTATTTTCAAACAGGCCAATGACGCGGGAGGCGACCAGCGCGGTACACAGATTGATCGCCAGCCATGCCCAGCGGTTACGCACCGATTTGTAGATTGGCGCGTACACGTCTTCCGAAGGGGTTAAGCCGCCGGAACGACGCAGGTGGCTGTCATTTTCTTTATTCACCACGTCCACGATATCTTCAACCGTCAGGCGTCCCATCAGTTTGCCCTTGCTATCGACCACGGCGGTGGAAATCAGGTTGTATCGCTCAAATGCGCCTGCGGCTTCTTCAAGGCTATCTTCAGGCTGAAACATCAGCGGATGAGGTTCCATAATCGCCGAAACCGTCGTTTGGGGCGGGTGAAGTAAAATAGCGGCCAGAGAAAGTTCGCCAATCAGCGTATTTTTTCTATCGGTGACGAACAGTTTATCGGTGGCGTCAGGGATGGTTTTACGGTAGCGCAAATAACGCTGAACTGTCGCCAGCGTCACATCGGCACGGATGGTGACGAGTTTGAAATCCATCAGATAGCCGATGCGGTCTTCGTCGTAATTAATCGCTTCCCGTAGTTGCGCCCGCTGTCTGGCTTCCAACGCCGTCAATATTCTCCCCAGCAGATTGCGGGGCAAACGGCGGGACAGTTGCGCTTGCTCATCCACATCCAGTGGGCGCACCGCCTTCAGGATTTCTTTATCCTGCATGTCTTCGATCAGGCCGTCAGAAATGCTGTCCGACACTTCAATCAACACGCGTCCGCGTTTTTTTATCGGGATGAGTCGCCACAGGGCCCGTCGTTCATCATGCGGTAATGATTCCAGCAAGTCGGCAAGGTCGGCGGAATGCCATTCGGCAATCAACCGGCAGATTTCGGCTGTTTGATCGAGTAGGGCTTTATTTTCTTTTACAACACGATTTTCTTTTTTAGTATCAGCAGGTTGCTGATTGATAATGCTGTCAACCAGCGCCTTGTTGTCCAATAACAAAAGAGAGATGCGACGCCGTTGGGCGCTAAGTTTTTTTACTGTCGACATGGGTGATTTCCGCTCTGTCTGGTGAAGTTCCTGACCTGATTTTTATTTCCGTCATCCTGCTTTCGACTGTTAAGCAGCCGTGTAATGGCGAGCGACCCGGTAAATGTTTCCGTTATGAATAAACTTAGCGCAAAATCAGAGAATTAAGAACATCAGTGCGAGGTTTCAGCCTGATTATCGATGGATCTGAATATCGCTGTCAGTCACAGGTCAACTCAGGATTTAAATCGCTTGCTATTTAATTTTTAACGATATAGATTAGCTTGCATGAACAGAAAAGACACTCACATCACCCCGCGTTCACTGGACGCAACGGCCTACCGGCTGGATAGTCAGCTATGTTTCGCCTTATATTCGGCTAATCTGGCGATGAATAAACTCTATCGTCGTCTGCTGTCTGAACTACAGCTAACCTATCCGCAGTATTTGGTGATGCTGGTATTATGGGAGCGCGAGGGGCTTACTGTGTCTGAGTTGGGGGAACGTTTGTATCTGGATTCCGCGACCCTGACGCCGCTGCTTAAACGTCTGCAAAACGCAGGGCTGGTAGTGCGTAATCGCAGTACGGATGATGAACGTCAAGTGTTGATCAGCTTAACCTCCGCCGGACGTGAATTGCAGCACAAGGCGCGCGCGGTTCCTGAAGGTGTATTCTGTGCGGCCGCATGTAATATCGAGCAGTTGCAGTCGATTAAACGAGATTTGGAAGCGCTGCGTACTAGTCTGATTAGCCACCTCTGAGTGGTGGCGAAAAGGCGTTTGTTTAAATAATTAAATAGTGCGCGATTTAATATCCCGATACTTAATTAAACCGTATACTTTGTGTCAATCTGAATAACAGGAGTTAATGATGTCAATCGAACAAGTGGTTTATGTTGCGCATGCCCAGGCTACCGGTGGTCGTGATGGCCGTGCGGTATCTTCCGACAAACAACTGGATGTCAAACTGACAACCCCGCGTGAACTGGGCGGCGCCGGTGGCGAAGGGACCAACCCTGAGCAACTGTTTGCCGCGGGTTACTCGGCCTGTTTCCTGGGCGCCCTGAAATTTGCCGCTGCCCGTGAAAAAATTGCATTGCCTGCGGATACAGCAATCAGCGGTAGTGTGGGAATTGGCGCGATCCCGGATGGTTTCGGTATTGAAGTGGAGTTGAAAATTTCTTTGCCAGGTCTGGATCGGGCGGTAGCGGAAGATTTAGTGCAGAAAGCCCATATCGTATGCCCGTACTCCAATGCAACCCGTGGCAATATTGATGTAACGCTGACGGTGGTTTGAGATAGCTTAAACTGAAATGTATAAAAGCACGGTGGTCGCGATAATTCGCGCTGCCGTTTTATGTTTTTATCTATAAAATATGCGAATAAATCAGGAATAAGCTTTAGCGTTATTCTTTTTTATTGATTGGCACATCTGTGGCAGGCGTGAAGGATTGTTCGAAACGTGGTTGTTGTTTGTCCTGGTGATGGGCAAACGCGCTGACGGTGGAGTAGGCGAAACGACCTAAAAGAATGATAAAACTGATGAGTAACACGGCACGGGCGATACGTGAACCACTTCGTCGAGGGCGCATTGATATTCGTCGTCTATGGGTAAGCGTAGACATTACCGTTAAATCTCCAGTGGAAGCGGACATTCGCTGTTTGTTATTTAGGCACAAGCGCAGGAATAGGTCAATTGTTCGCGTTGAAAAAGATGGAGGCTGTGCGCCGCTTGCGCATTATAAACAACGATGGCAACAATCGCCGCCAACAATGCTGAACGATTGTCGGGCGCCAGCATTGTTGGCCTGAATCAAGCCTTTTCTTCCTCAATACTCAGCTTCCAGCCCGTCGCTCCCTGCCAGAACTCCTGTTCCCGTTCCAGATCGAGTTGCGCCAGCGTGTTCTGAGTAAAGAAATCATGCGGGAAGATCAGCGTCCAGTGATTGTCGTCCGTTAGCAGCCTGAGCGTTTTAGGGGTGGTGGTCGCCTGTCGTTGATTGTTCAGCAGTGTCGCCAGACGCAACAGTTGAACCATCGGCAGGTATTGTTTCTTCTTGAAAAGATTCAGGCGCGGCAACTCTTCCAGCTTGATGGCCTTGCGATGCAGACGCACGATCAGCGCCAACAAAATTTGCTGTTCCTGATTGAAACCGGGCAGGTTGGTATATTGCAGAATGTAGGCGGAATGGCGATGCATGCCGCTATGGTTTATGCTCAGCCCGACCTCGTGCAGCATGGAGGCCCAGTCGAGAATGGCGGTAAGCTGCGGATGCACCAGATTAGGGTTTTGCTGCGCCCATTGGACATACAGTCGCTCGGTGGTTTCTCTCACCCGGCGCGCCTGTTCGCGGTCGATATTATAATGGCTGGCGAGACTTTGCGCGGTACGGATGCGAATATCCTGATGGCGGAAACGGCCTTCCATTTCGTACAACACGCCTTCGCGCAGCGCGCCATCAGACAGACGAAGCTCTTTGATGGCCAGCGCGTCAAAAATGCCGCACAGGATCGCCAGACCAGGCACCAGCACCGATTGACGATCGTCCGGCAAACCCGGCAGGCTGAGTGATTTGAAGTTTTTAAACTTTACAACCTGGCTGCGCAGCATTTCCAGACGTTCCGGGGTGATCAAGCCATCTTTTTCGCCCATTTCCACCAGAATTTCATGGGTTGCCTTGATCGTGCCGGATGCGCCGAGGGCGTATTGCCAGCCGTAAATACGGTATTCCCAGGCCAGCGTTTCCAGTTTTTGCGCGGCGGCCAATCGCGCGCGCCTGAAGTTGGTGTCGCTGATTTCTCCATGAGGGAAGAACTGTTGCGCGAAACTGACACAGCCCATGCGACGGCTCTCAACCAGCATCGGTTCAAAGTCTTCACCGATCACCAGTTCGGTGGAACCACCGCCAATATCGATAACCAGTTTACGTCCCTTTTCCGGTTGGGTGTGTTCCACGCCCATAAAGATCAGACGGGCTTCTTCATGGCCTGAAATGATTTCAATCGGGTAGGGGATAATTTCCGCGGCGCGGCGCAGAAACGTCTGCGCATTCGCCGCCTGACGCAAGGCGTGCGTCCCGACAATGGAGACATTTTGCGGGGAAAAGCCCTGTAGTCTTTCCGCAAACAACGCCAGACAGTTTAAGCCGCGTTCCATAGCCTCTTCGCTGAGCATGTTTTGGCTATCCAGACCGTCGACCAGATGAACGCGTTGTTTCAATCGGCTGAGCACCTGAAGTGCGCCGTTGACCACCCGCGCCACCACCATATGAAAACTGTTGGAGCCCAGATCGACGGCGGCAAATTCCTGGGGTTTCGCAACATCTTGATCTTTATTCGTTAATGGCATTATTCAGGCTTATCTCCGGGTTGCTCAAGCGCTTTGATGTAATCATAGATGACATTTTGCGCACGTACTTTACGTCGGTTACCACGCAGCACATAGCGATTACTCAACTCTTTATCAATGACGCGGGCTTTGACGGTATCGCTGAACAAAATATCCAGAATGTCCAATACCCGCTCTTTCAATATGGGATCGAGCATTTCCACCGCGACTTCAATACGATAATCAATGTTACGCGTCATCCAATCGGCGGAAGAGAGATAAACTTTCTTATCTCCCCCATTATGGAATACATACACGCGGTCATGTTCCAGATAGCGATCGACAATACTGATTACCTGAATATTTTCGCTGATACCGGATAAATTCGGGATCAACGAACACATACCCCGCACCAGCAGATTAATCTTCACGCCTGTCGCAGAAGCCTGGTACAGTTTTTCAACCAGTCCCTTATCGACAAGATTGTTAACCTTAAGCGTGATCCCGGCATCGATCCCTGCCTGTGCATTGGTGATCTCTTTATCGATCAATTTATAAAGCTTGTCACGCGAGTTTTGCGGCGAAACCAGCAAGTGTTCAAAGGCCACTGGCCGGTAAGGGTTCTCAATGAAGTTGAATACCCGGCGCACCTCGTTGGTGATGCGCTCATCGGCGGTAAGCAACGAGTAGTCGGTATACAGACGGGCGGTTTTTTCATTGAAGTTGCCCGTGCCGATATGGGCGTAACGCACAATGTTCTCTCCCTCGCGGCGCGAGATCAAAAACAGCTTGGCGTGAATTTTCAGTCCGGGGACGGAGAAAATGACGTGAACGCCAGCTTCGGTCAGTTGCTTCGCCCAATGAATATTCGCTTCTTCATCGAAGCGCGCCTGCAACTCCACCACCACGGTGACTTTCTTGCCATTGTGCGCGGCATGGATCATCGAGTTGATGATGCGGGAATCTTTCGCCACCCGATAAATATTGATTTTGATCGCCAGGACACTGGGGTCGAACGAGGCCTGACGCAATAGCTCCAGGATATGCTCGAAGGTATGGTACGGATAATAAAGCAGAACATCCCGCTGCCGGATGGCATCAAAGCCATTACGGAAATAGGTGAACCACATGTGGCGCAGACGCGGCAACGATTTGTTGACCAGATTGGCGCGGCCCACATTGGGGAACGAGATGAAGTCTTTAAAGTTATGGTAGCGCCCGCCGGGGATGACCGAGTCGAAGGAGGAGATCCCCAGTTTTTCTTGCAGGATTGTCACCATGGCATCGGGCATATCGCGCTGATAGACAAATCTCACTGGTTCTGCGGTAAGGCGCTGCTTCAGGCTGGATGACATCAACTCCAGCAGGCTGGATTCCATTTCCGTCACCAGATCGTACTCAGCGTCACGCGTCATCTTCATGGAATACGCGTTCAGGGCATCGTAATCAAAAAAGCCTTTAAAAATATCCTCCAGACAGTAGCGCAGAATGTTGTCGATCAGAATCATGGTCTTACGGCGGCGGGGCGCTTCTGCGGGCAGATTGACAAAACGCGGTACTTTGTCCGAAGGGATTTCCAGCAGCGCGTAATTGATCTGATCGCCGCGGATGATTTCGACAGCAAGATAGGTGTAGTCATCCTTGAGGAACTGCACCAGATTGGTGTCGTGCAGAATAAGTATCGGGGTGATATGCGGGCGTAGATATTGCCTGAAATACTCTCTCAACCATTCTTGCTGATTGGGGGAAACCTGACGTTCGTTGACCAGGAAAATCTGGTTGCGCGCCATTTCGAGTAATAACTCGTTATAGAGGTTGTCAAAGATCTGGTCTGTTTTCAGGACGCGCGCCTGAATTTTCCCTAACAGGTGGCGCAGGTTTCCGTCTGAACCTTGTTCTTCATTAATCAGGATACGTCTTTTCAGATCGGCAAAACGGACTTTGTAAAACTCATCAAGATTGTTGGAGTAGATGCCAAGAAAGCGCATACGCTCGATCAATGGGTTGCTTTTATCCGCGGCCTCCTGAAGTACGCGTTCATTAAAGGACAACCAACTTAACTCTTTCTCAATGTAGAGTTTGCCCTGACTCATTGTCACTCCATTCAATTAGTGTGCTGTGGTCTCGCTAATGATGCCTGCCCGGTGGTTTTCAGGTGCGATAAAGATTGCTGTCGGGCCATGTTCTGGCGGTGATGCGCCAGGGTGTCGCCGCAGCGACGGCGCATCCCCCGTGTAACTCGAATTATTTAGGATATAACAATATTATGGCTCGTTCATGACCACAAAATCGAGACACTTACCATTGCCTTATTATGGGGGAAAGACAACATATGTTACTCGCTTTTTCTGCGAAAGCGTGAGAGACGGTTTATTTGGCGATAGTCGCCTGGAGCCGATATTTACCGCCTGATGTCGTCACTGCCCGGTATTTTTCGCCATTTTCATGGGACGGATCAAGATTATTGATACCGTTCATCAATTGTCCGTGCCATTTGAGAAATGGATGATAAAATGCGGACAATTTAACGGCTCAGGCAGACGGCGGATAAGATGAGATTCAGCACCATGAGTGAAGGCGAAATTATAACGGAGCTTTGCCGCAGAATAAAAGACGCCCGCATCCAGCAACGTCTGTCTCAGGTTGATCTCGCTGAACGGGCCGGATTAGGCATCGCGACCATTAAACGCGCCGAGATGGGAGAATCTATAACGCTCAGCAGCCTGTTGTGTATTCTGCGTGGTCTTAACCGCTTACATCAACTGGAAAGTATTTTATTTGATGCGGAGGTGGAATCATTTAACGCTCAGGTCAGCGGTAAGAAAAAACATACGCCATTGCGTATCCGCAAGAAGGCGGCGGTTTTTCCAGCCCAATCAACCGCTAAGCGTGAAAGTGAGGAAAAAACGTCCGCCAGTACCGTGGATTGGTATATTGCAGCCGCTGAAAATAATATTATCTGGTCATGGCCGGACAGCGAAAAGAAATAAGTTATCCGGCCTATTCACACAACACCACTTTAATCGCTAACCCTCCGCGTGATGTTTCGCGATATTTTGCATTCATATCCTTACCGGTTTCGAACATGGTTTCGATGACTTTATCTAGTGAAACCCTCGGTTTGCTGGTGCGGCGCATCGCCATCCTCGCGGCATTAATCGCTTTTACTGAAGCGATGGCGTTACGTTCAATACACGGCACCTGAACCTGACCGGCGACGGGATCGCAGGTCAACCCCAGATTGTGCTCCATACCGATCTCCGCCGCCACGCACACCTGTTCAGGATTGGCGCCAAGTAACTCGGCCAGTCCTGCCGCCGCCATGGAGCATGCTACGCCAACTTCACCCTGGCACCCCACTTCCGCACCGGAAATCGAGGCATTCATTTTATAGAGCATCCCGATCCCACCGGCAGCCATGAAGTAACGCAGATAAGATTCCGGCGTAACAGGCTGAATATAGTGATCATAGTAAGCCAGAACCGCAGGGATGATGCCGCAGGCTCCGTTGGTCGGCGCGGTGACGACGCGACCGCCGGACGCATTTTCTTCCGCCACGGCCATGGCGAACATATTCACCCAGTCCATCGCATCCATCGGATCGTTAGAAAAACGATCGTTGATGAACAGCAAACGATGCAACGCCGAAGCACGGCGGGGAACGCGTAACGGCCCCGGCAACACCCCTTCGGTATTCATACCGCGATGAATGGCATTCTGCATAATTTTCCAGACATCGGCAAAATACGCTTCAATCGCTTCACGACCGTGTATGGCGATTTCGTTTTTCATCACAATAGCGGATAAGGAGAGGCAGTTATCGTGACAGTGCCGCAGTAACTTTTGCGCGGAAAAGAACGGATAGGGCGCATTCTCTTCCGTCAGATTGGTTTTGCCAAAATTCTCCTGATCAACGACGAACCCGCCGCCGATGGAATAATAGGTTTTACTGTAAAGCAGTTCCTGATGGCGATAGGCGCGAATAACCATGCCGTTTTCATGCAGCGGCAGGTTTTCCGCTTGAAAACACAACGCGGTTTCCAGCGGGAAACTCACTTCATACTGACCGTCGAGCAGCGGCAGGCGGTGGGTTTCCCTGACCCGTTGTATGAACGCGGGAATAGCGTCGATATCGACGCTGTCCGGCTGGTTACCGGCCAGCCCCATGATAATGGCGATATCGGTATGATGACCTTTGCCTGTCAGAGACAGTGAGCCGTAAACCTCCGCCTCGATACGCGTCACCGATGAAATAAGCGCGTTGCTGACCAGGTCATCCGTAAACATTTTGCCAGCTTTCATCGGACCTACGGTATGTGAACTGGATGGACCGATACCAATTTTGAAAATATCAAATACGCTGACCATAGTTACTTCCTTAAAAAACGCCGGTCGTTGGCAAAACGTCCCGGCGTTGAGATGAGAGGATCAGGACGGCGTCACCTTAGCCAAACAAGCTGTAAATAATCGCGCTGATGGCAATCAGGCCCATGATGGTGACAAAAATATTGCTGATCTGACCGCTGTATTTTTTCATCGCCGGCACTTTCTGAATGGCGTACATCGGCATCAGAAACAGCAGGCAGGCGATAATCGGGCCGCCCAGCGTTTCTATCATCCCCAGAATGCTGGGGTTCAGCGTGGCGACTATCCAGGTGGTGATCAGCATGAACAGCGCCGTGATGCGGTTCAGTCTGGCGCCGGAGATGGTTTTGCCTTTGCTGCGCAGCGATTTAACCACCATGCCGTTAAAACCTTCGCCCGCGCCCAGATAGTGTCCCAGAAAAGATTTGGAGATAGCGATGGTGGCGATGATCGGCGCCAGGTAACCCATGAACGGATTGTCAAAATGGTTGGCCAGATAGGACAGAATGGAGATGTTCTGTGTTTTGGCTTCCATCAGTTCCGTTGGCGACAGGCTCAATACGCAACTGAAAACAAAGAACATGACAGTCAGCACCATCATGAGGTGGCTGTAAGACAGAATGCGCGAACATTTCTTCTCGGCGTCGTCACCGTATTCCTTGCGCTTGGCCACGGCGAAAGAGGAGATGATCGGCGAGTGGTTGAAGGAGAAAACCATCACCGGGATCGCCAACCACAGTGTCGCCAGCAAACTATTGCCGGTAACATTATTTGCCAAAGAAATATTTTCAAAAACCGAGGTATTCCAATGGGGAATTAAATATAACGCCAGCATCATTAATACTGCAACGAATGGATAAACAAGAACACTCATTGCTTTAACAATCATGGTTTCGCCAAAGCGCACAATGAACATCAAACCAAGAATTAATATTAATGACAGCAGCGCTCTTGGCGGCGAGGGCAAATGTAATTGGTGAGTGATAAAACTGTCTACCGTATTGGTGATTGCCACACTGTAAACCAGAAGAATCGGATAGATGGCGAAGAAATACAACAGAGTGATTAATTTTCCAGCACCAACGCCGAAATGTTCTTCAACCACTTCGGTAATATCTTCACCACCTTTTTTACCCGATAATACAAATCGACATAAAGCGCGATGAGAATAATAAGTCATTGGGAAAGCAATAATTGCCATAATAATTAACGGGATCAATCCGCCAATACCCGCATTTATCGGCAAAAACAGCACGCCAGCGCCAATGGCCGTACCATAGAGGCCGAGCATCCAGACGGTATCGCTTTTACGCCAGCCTGAAGCCTGCTCTAAAACCTGGCCGCTGTCTTGAATTGTGCTCATGTTAGTTTCTCCTCAGTGAACACTGGGTATAAAAAATTACAGTACCGGCACATTGCCGTTACAGGGATTAAACGTGAATAGGACATATAATTATGTTGATAAGTAAATACTGTTTGCGTGGGTTGCATTCTATATCGTGCCGGTCAGCGAATAATATTGTGGCGATCACAGAAATGAATGGATGGAAATTATTTTAATAGAATCTATCGGAAATTAAAACATCAATAATGATACTTTATTTTAATAATTTTTAAAGGCGCTTTATTGATGCTTTATTTACCGGTTAAATGATAAAAAATAACCAGTAATAAGCGATGTATTAAAATAATGTCGTTATCAATAATAGACTCAAATAGAGCGATGTCACGCTGAAAATCATTTTTGCCTTTGCCAGACAAACGGATAAACCGTCTGTCTGGCGCGATGCGCGCATCAGGCAGAGAGTTTTTCCTGTGCCCAACGCAGACCGCTATGGTATTCATCCGTCAACATGGCCGCCAGCGACTGCAAGGTCTGCTGAAGTTGAACGGTATCCTGGGCCTGTAAGTTCAGGTGGCCGACTTTCCGCCCCGGACGTACCTCTTTGTCATACCAGTGTAGATGCACCAACGGCAAAGCGAGCCAGTCGATATTCACCCCGGTGCCGATCAGATTGACCATCACCGACGCGGTGCCGACGACCGGCGCGGGCATCGGCAAATCCAGAATAGCGCGCAGATGCAACTCAAACTGGCTGATGGACGCGCCATTTTGCGTCCAGTGGCCGCTATTGTGCACACGTGGCGCCAACTCATTGATCAGCAGACGATCCTCCACGATGAAACATTCCATCGCCATTACGCCCACATAGCCCAGTTCGTTCATAATGGCCGATAGCATCTGCTCGGCCTGCTGCTGGAGTTGAGGCTGCGGTTGCGGCAGAACTACGCTGGCGCGCAGAATGCCGTCCTGATGCAAGTTATGCGTCAGCGGATAGAACACGCATGTCCCTTGCGCGTTGCGCGCGCCAACCAGCGACACCTCGCCGGAGAAGTTAATGCCTTGTTCGACGATACATGCGCCGTAGCAATCGGTCGGCAATGTCGTCTGCTCGCCTGAGCGCAACCGCCATTGACCGCGGCCATCGTAACCGCCCACACGACGTTTGACGATGGCCAGATCGCCCAGCCGGGCAAAAATCCGCGGCCACTCTTCCGCGCCAGTGAGTAGCTGCCAGGGCGCCGTCGCCAGATTCAGCGAATCGAGCAACTGTTTTTGAGTGAGGCGATCGGCCAGTCGCGGGAAAATATCACGGTTAACGAAGGCGCTATGGGCAGCCAGTTGATGGGTGAGGGCGGTTTCCGGCCAACGTTCAATCTCGGCGGTAATCACGCTGTTCTGAAACGGAACAGACTCCGGCTCCGCATCCAGACCGACCGGATAAACGGCAATACCCAGAGGCTCGCCCGCCTGACGCAGCATTCTGCCCAGTTGACCATTACCTAATACGCAAACCGGCTTCATGCGTCCTCCCTGGGATCAGGATGGGATAGCACTTCATCGGTCTGGCTCTGCCGCCAGTCAGCCAGACGAACAGCGAGCGTATTGTCGTGCAAGGCAAGGATTTGTGCGGCCAGCAGCGCGGCATTGGCGGCGCCCGCTTTCCCGATCGCCAGCGTACCGACGGGAATGCCGCGCGGCATTTGAACAATTGAATACAGGCTGTCTACGCCGCTCAGCGCCGCGCTTTGTACCGGCACGCCCAGTACCGGGATCAGCGTTTTGGCGGCCAGCATCCCCGGCAAGTGCGCTGCGCCGCCTGCGCCGGCGATAATCACATCGAAACCGTTCTGAGCGGCTTGCTCGGCAAAACTGAACAATTTATCGGGGGTACGGTGGGCGGAGACAACTTCAACATGAAAAGGGATGTTCAGTGTGGTGAGAATGTCCGCAGCAAACTGCATGGTGGCCCAGTCACTCTTGGAACCCATGACGATGGCGATTTTAGCCGGGGCAACGTTGGATGACATGCCTGTAAAGCTCCTGTGGTTTTACATGATCATGACGCAGAGTAAGGGGACTGCGTCGGCCAGATAGACAGTGCTCTGGCGTTGAGGGCGTAGAGCATACCATGACCTTATGACGAGGAAAACGGTTGCGTCGGCATCAACGGCGGATTATCGCGGCGACAATCCGCTAAACCAATGGGCGCAAAAGAATTAACGCTCGTATTCCATCAGAACGGAAAAATGATCAGGTCAAGGCCGTGTTCGGTGACTTTGATCATCGAGCCTTCATGATGCCAGGCGCCCAGCACGGCGCGTTGTGCTTCGAGGTTTTCGGTAATGATCGGATGAATAGCCGGACGGTGAGTATGACCGTGGATCATGGTATTAACCTGATAATGCCGCAGCCGACGAATAACCTCTTCGGGATTCACGTCCATAATCTGCTGTGATTTATGCTGATTGGCATGGCGGCTGGTCGAGCGCATTTTTTCTGCGATGCTGAGCCGAAGACGCAGCGGCAGCAACAGGAAAAGACGCTGTATCAGCGGATTGTGTACTCGGCGGCGAAATTTCTGATAAGCGTGATCATCGGTACACAGCGTGTCGCCGTGTAAAATGAGTACCCGCCGACCATACAGATCGCACACCGTTTCTGTCGGCAACAAGATCATTCCGCTTTGCCTGGCAAAGCGCTTGCCGATCAGAAAATCACGGTTGCCGTGTACGAAATAGCAGGGAACGCCGTGCTGATGCAGTTCATACAACGCCTCCGCTACGGTTTTATGCAGCGGCTGCGGATCGTCATCGCCGATCCAGGCATCAAACAGGTCGCCCAGAATATAAAGTGCATCGGCGTTCACGGCCTCATGGCGCAAAAATCGCAGAAAACCGGCGGTGATCGCCGGTTCGTGAAGACTTAAATGCAGATCGGCAATAAACAACGTCGCCATGAGAGTACGCGATTACTCGTTGACGGTTACGCTGGTGATCACCACATCTTCTTTAGGGACGTCCTGATGCATTCCGCTGCGACCGGTCGCGACGCCTTTGATTTTATCCACCACATCCATGCCTTCGGCGACTTCGGCGAATACGCAGTAGCCCCAGCCGTCAGCGCGTTCTGAACGGAAGTTCAGGAAATCGTTGTCGACGACATTAATAAAGAACTGCGCGGTAGCGGAGTGCGGATCGTTGGTTCGCGCCATCGCCAGTGTGCCACGGGCGTTTTTCAGGCCGTTGTTGGCTTCATTCTTAATCGGCGCGTCGGTGCTTTTCTGCGCCATCCCCGGCGCAAAACCACCACCCTGGATCATAAAACCATTGATAACGCGGTGAAATATTGTGTTGTCGTAAAAGCCGTTACGGCAGTAATTCAGAAAGTTTTCTACGGTAGCCGGCGCTTTATCTGCGAAAGTGTTGATAACGATATCGCCGTGGTTGGTATGCAACGTGATCATAGTAATGAACCCTAGATAGCCGTGGTAATAAGAATAAAGTTCACCGTACACGGTGAGCGATCAAGAGCGCTCTTATAACATAACTGGCTGACTGAGTCAGCAGAGCCTTCGTCTTAAAGGGGATGCGGACAAGGAAGCGTGGAAAGAAAGCGAATGAGTGAAATTCGGCATACAAATAAATCGATCAACTTTCATTTATTTAGTTAATTTATTTGAATAATAATTTTTTTGAGCCAGATCAATGTATTGACTGAACAACGTATTCTTTGAGAATGACAGCGATTAATCTGAAATTGATTCGTATACCCCCCGAATAACACTAAATAGATAGGTGGATTATGCTGGACAGTATTAATCGCGTATTAGATAAACCTGATTTCGGAAAACTGCTGCTGCGTTTATCTTTCAGTATTCTGATGTTGCTCCACGGATGGCATAAGGTACACAACGGGATTGGCGGTATTGAAGGTATGCTCGCCGCGGCGGGGATCCCGACGTTTGTCGGATATGGTGTTTATGTGGGTGAAGTGGTTACCCCTGTTTTGATGATTCTGGGTATCCTGACTCGTCCTTCCGCATTGATTTTCTCTTTCACCATGGTTGTTGCCGCATTGTTGTCAAACCCGGCGGGCTTCGCCATGCTGACGAAAACCGGCGCATGGGCCGTTGAACCCGCGGCGGTTTTCTTCTTTGCTGGTCTGGCTATTGCCTTGTTGGGCAGTGGCAAATACTCGGTGATGTCGAATCCTCGCTGGCGCTGATGGTTAGTCGAATCGCCCGGTAAGGCGTGATGAAAGGTCCGTATCGTACGGACCTTTTTGCTGTTCATCGATAAGTCCGTGTTTGTCGCCATCGTCTGCATTTAACTCTGTCTGGCGTGAAAACAAGGATGAGGTTAATCCCTGTCAATTATCTGTTTGTTGCGTGGCATCGGTCTTGCGATCAGCCTTGCAATAGAATGGGGATCAGGTTTCAATACGCCGTCGGGTTGCGAAGCCCTTAGCAAATTGACTGTTATTCATGCTGACACAATCAATGAATCACCTATCCTGCGAACACCATGGAATGCCCTGATGCTAAAGATTTTTAATACGCTGAGTCGCCAAAAAGAGGAATTCAAATCTATCCACGCTGGTCAAGTGGGGATGTATGTGTGTGGGATCACGGTTTATGACCTGTGTCATATCGGTCACGGGCGTACTTTTGTGGCGTTTGATGTCGTGGCTCGCTATTTGCGCTATTTGGGTTATTCGCTGAAATATGTGCGCAACATCACCGATATTGACGATAAAATTATCAAACGCGCAGCGGAGAAAGGTGAAACCTGCGAGCAGCTTACCAGCAGAATGATTGCGGAAATGCACGCTGATTTTGATGCGCTGAATATTTTGCGTCCAGATGTGGAGCCGCGGGCGACTCACCACATTACCGAGATTATCGAACTGGTTGAAACGTTAATTGCTCGCCGCCATGCCTATATAGCTTCGAACGGCGATGTCATGTTCTCAGTGGATACCGCGCCGGGCTATGGCGTGCTGTCCCGTCAGGATCTGAGTCAGCTTCAGGCGGGCGCACGGGTTGAGATTACCGAAGTCAAACGTAACCCGATGGATTTTGTCCTGTGGAAAATGTCCAAGCCGGGCGAACCGCATTGGTCTTCTCCGTGGGGAGACGGTCGCCCTGGCTGGCATATCGAGTGTTCCGCCATGAACTGTAAACAGTTGGGCGAACATTTTGATATTCACGGCGGGGGGTCAGACCTGATGTTCCCGCATCATGAAAACGAAATCGCCCAGTCCAGTTGCGCGCACGACGGCCCTTATGTGAACTATTGGATGCATTCCGGTATGGTGATGGTTGACCGTGAAAAAATGTCGAAGTCGTTGAATAACTTCTTCACGGTGCGTGATGTGCTGGCCTATTACGATGCTGAAACGGTACGCTACTTCCTGATGTCCGGTCATTACCGCAGCCAGTTGAATTACAGCGAAGAGAATCTGAAACAGGCACGCTCGGCGCTTGAGCGGTTGTATACGGCGCTGCGCGGTACGGACAGCAGCGTGGAAGCGCGAGGCGGCGACGTGTTTGAAGCGCGCTTTCGTGAAGCGATGGACGACGATTTCAATACGCCGGAAGCTTACTCCGTGCTGTTTGATATGGCGCGCGATGTTAATCGTCTTAAAGCTGAAGATCCGCATGCCGCCAACCAACTGGCATCGGCGCTGCGTAAGCTGGCTAACGTTCTTGGCCTGTTGGGACAAGATCCCGATGTTTTCCTGCAAAGCGGCGCGCCAGGGGATGACGACGAAATTAAGGAAATTGAAGGGTTAATCAAACAGCGTAAAGACGCCAGAGCCGCCAAGGATTGGGCGTTGGCGGATCAGGCACGTGATCGGTTGAATGAACTTGGCATCATTCTGGAAGACGGCCCGCAGGGAACGACATGGCGACGTAAGTAAGCGGTTATCGTCTTCCAGACCGTAAAAGCCCGCCGGTGAACGTATCGGCGGGCTTTTGCTATCAGGGGATCAGGCGATGATTTCCACGGCTTCGCCTGCAAATTCAACCTTCTGACCGGCAACAATTTTGCAGCGTTTACGTGTTTCAATCTGTCCGTCAACGGTGACTTTACCAGCCGCGATAACCAGCTTGGCCGCCGCGCCGCTCTCACTCCAGCCCAGTAGTTTCAGTAAATCGCACAGTTCAACGTGCGGATGATTTTCGAGTTGAAAAATAGTCATAATTTCCTGATTTCTGCTGTTTGTATAGCCTGACGAATTATTCGACGCTATCGTGATATTCTTCGCAAGCCTGCAATGTATTCTGAATCAGCGTGGCGACAGTCATCGGGCCAACACCGCCCGGCACCGGGCTGATATAAGCGGCTCTGTTCTGTGCGGTTTCATATTCCACATCGCCGACCACTTTGCCGTTCTCCAGGCGGTTAATCCCCACATCCAGCACGATCGCGCCCGGTTTGATCCATTCCCCCGGAATAAATTCCGGCTTGCCGACTGCGACCACCAGCAGATCCGCATTTTCAATGTGATGGCGCAGATTTTTAGTGAAACGGTGCGTCACCGTCGTCGTACAACCCGCCAGCAACAATTCCAGACTCATCGGGCGACCGACGATATTGGAGGCGCCGACCACCACCGCATTCAGGCCAAAGGTTTCAATATTGTAGCGTTCCAGCAGGGTGATGATGCCGCGGGGCGTACAGGCGCGCAGCAGCGGGGCGCGTTGGCACAGACGCCCAACGTTGTACGGATGGAAACCATCAACGTCCTTATCCGGTGCGATACGTTCAATGACATTGGTGTTGTCAATCCCTTCCGGCAGAGGAAGCTGAACCAGAATACCGTCAATTGCTTGATCCGCGTTCAGTTTATCGATGAGCGCCAGTAATTCCGGCTCGGTGGTCGTGGCGGGTAAATCATAAGAGCGGGAAATGAAGCCAACTTCTTCGCAAACTTTACGTTTACTGGCAACGTAAATCTGTGAGGCCGGATTCTCACCGACCAGAATAACAGCCAAACCTGGCGCTCGTTTCCCTGCCGCCAGACGCTCTTTTACCCGCGCGGCGACTTCGTTTTTAACCTGCTGCGCAATCGTTTTACCATCAATAATCTTTGCTGCCATCTGAGAGAAGATCCATCAGTATTAAGTACGTAAGATGGCGCTATTTTGTCAGAAGCGGCGCTTGCTGTCAGGCATTGTGTAAATATAAATTGTGTAAATATAAATTGTATCAATGAAGTGATTTTCGTCACGATGAAATGACCACGTCGCCATTTTATCCGCCAGTAACGATGCCGCAGATATTTCCTCCGCATATTTCCCGGTAGTGTGCTGAATGCATTCAAATGCATTTAATCGTAATTGATACATAACATTATGATTTCAAGTAACAAATATAAATATATCATCTATATTTAATAGGCAGGTGTTATTGGCCGTCAGATATACCCGTCATCCTCCAGGTAGTCGGGTAGTTGCCGATCATCTGGATTCAGGATTTATTGGATACGACAAGCATCAATAGGCTGGTGAAAACATGGTGTGACCGCGGTTTATAATTCTCGGGGGGAAGAGAAAATGGATGTGGAAACTCGAATGATCGAACTTATCGTTAAATCTGGCGAAACACGTTCCTGTTCAATGGAAGCGCTTCGTTCAGCCCGCAAAGGGGAATGGGAACATGTCGATCAATTGCTGAAAATGGCGGCGACGGCCTTGAAGAAGGCCCAGCTTATCCAAACCGGATTTATTGGTAATCATGATAAGGAAAAGACGAATCTCGATCTCATTGTGGTACACGCGCAGGATCATTTAATGAATGCCATGCTGTGCCGTGAACTGGCGGAAGAGATTATTGCACTTAGAAAAGAGGTATGTGGCGTAAAATAATATGAAACATTCATCTATCAGCAATTTATCTATCAGCAATATAAGGCCATTCCGTGTGAAGCTGAATGGTTTTGAATTCTGATGGGAGACGCCGTTTGTCTTCACTGCTGCGATATTTTCCGGGATTCAATCCATACGGCGACAGCTTGTGCATCGATAGGGCGGGAAAAGAGGTAACCTTGAAGAACAATCGCAACGGGCTGGTCAGCAAGTAGCTGATGCTGCTCGCGGGTTTCAACCCCTTCGGCCACCACCGTCAACTTCAGGCTCTGGCCGATACCAATTACCGCCATCACCAGCGCCTGTATACGCGCTTCTTCCTGGCATTTATCAATGAAACTGCGATCAATTTTTACCTCGGTCACGGGTAAATTGGCCAGATTCGACAGGCTCGAAAACCCTGTACCGAAATCATCCACCGATAGACCAACCCCAAGTGCGCGTATGGCATTCAACAGCCCCAGCATCTCCGGTGTAAGTGACATTGCGGTGTTTTCCGTTATCTCTATCGTCAGGCTTTCACCTGGCAAACCATATTTGCTGAGCAACCCGGCGACGAAATTCGGCAGATTGCGGTCGCGGAAATTAAGCGGCGATAGATTGACCGATACCACAGGTATCTGAACGCCAGCCGTGCGCCACCCTGCCATTTGTCGGCAAACCTCGGCTAACGCCCAGCGGCCAATGTTCTCTATTTCGCCAATTTCCTCAGCGAGCGTAATAAACTTACCGGGCGGCACTTCGCCAAATTCAGGATCATGCCAGCGGGCTAATGCCTCCATCCCGTAAAGTTCTCCGCTGTCTGAATAGACCTGGGGCTGATAGTGCAGGTATAACGCGCCGCTGGCGATGGCGCGCTTAAGGGCGCCGCCGAGCAACAGGCGATCATTCACTGCCTGATTCATCTCCGGGTTGAAGAACTGGTAGCTACCCTGGCGGCTGCTCTTGGCCTGATACATGGCGCTTTTCGCGTTGCTGAGTAACATGTCGCGATCGTGACTGCCATCGGGAGCATGGCTGATGCCGATACTGGTGGAAAGATTAAGCAGATGACCGCCCACCTCCATGGATTCTCCGACAATTTGCTGAAGGCGCTCGGCCATTCGGACGGCGGCGCGAACATCGCAATCAGGAGCGACGATAAAAAATATATCGCCTTCCGTATGGCTCAGGAATTCTCTGGGAGTGAGTTGTTGTTGCAGGCGATTGGCGATAGTGACCAGCACCTGATCGCCCGCCATATGGCCCAGCGTATCGTTGATGTCTTTAAAGCGATCCACGCCCAGAGAAAAGAAAGCCATCGCCTGTGAGGGATTCTGTTTCTGTAGTTCATCAACATGGCGACGCAGGTATCTGCGATTTGGCAGGCCGGTGAGCATGTCGAACTGTACCAGATGCTCCATCCGCTGGCGGTACTCCTCACGTTCGATGGCCAGCGTACACAGATAGACGCTGGCATCGGCAATGCGTTCCAGCCACGGGTCCGGTTCGGCGTTGAGCTTAAAATAGAAGGCGAAAGTGCCGATGACGCTGTTATTGCGGCTTTTGATCGGGTAGGTCCAGCAGGCGAGAAAACCGTGCGGCAACATCTGGTGTTTATAGGGCGCCCAGAGCGGATCGGTGTTGATATCGTATACCATCACCGGCTCGCCACGATGCGCGCATGTGCCGCAACCCGCTACGCCTTCACCGATTTTTACCCCTTCCCAGTTGGGGCCATACTCGGCGGGGAAACTTGGCGCGGCCCAGGGACGAAGCCGTCGCTCGGCAACCCGGCATATGGATACCAACACACCCGGCGCGATGGATTCGATGCGCCGACACAAATAATCTCCCAGTTCCTGAAATGATTGGTTGCTGGTCAGGGCTTCCAGCACATCGCGCTCCAGTGCTCGAATCTCATGTTCATCGGTAAGGTTGAATTTATGTACGATATCGAAAACCGAGGCCATATGGCAGATGCGGTCGCCAACCTGTACTTTCGACAGAGTAAGGGCGACTCGCCGTTGGCTCCCATCCTTACGCGTCAGCAGTATTTCACTGGTTGTCCCCGCTAACTGATTAAGGCCATTGTTGTCATGAATATTGTCATGAACTCCCAACAGATCCAGAGACAGCAACATTGCCACATTCTGCTCCAGCACCTCGACTTGGGCATAGCCCCAGAGCCGCTCTGCGGCCGGGTTGAAAAATTTTACCTGATTATGCTCGTTGAACAGAATAATGGGGGAAATTGATTGTTCCACAGCAAGTCGCAACGCACGATTCAAATCAATGGGTTGGTTTATCATGTTCATGAGTACTTATCCTTTTTTTCAACCCTGAGAAATTGCATTCGTAGCAAATGTTATGGTGTTCTGGGAATACCATTTTATTCTCCGCTACTGTACATCTGTTTTCCTTGGTGACAAAACGTCAGACAACGGTCAGGTTATCTGCTAATTACCGGTAGCCTTAATATAAAACTTCTCGCCCGGTAAAAAATAAAAGAGAATGAAACAATTTAAATGTAGGGCTTGCTTAAAAATGATTTAAAAAAGTTATCTCATTAATTATTTTTATTAACAATAACTATTTCATTAAGAATAACGAGTAAAAGTAACAAGTTACTCAAGTTTTAATTATATACTTAGGCTGTAAATTAATAGCAGAGAGGAAGGTATAGTAAACGAAGGTGGAATGATAACTAAAACAGTGACTGATAGTAAACTAAAAAATTTGGCGCTGTTTCTACTTCTTATTCAAAATAAATGAATAACATCTGGCTTGCAAAGCGCTTCATAAGCAGGCAATTGAGGCATAGGACACGATTAAGTAAATATTCAGAATATGTTTCATATAAAAATCAATATAAAACTTGAAAAGTAGTGTTGGTTTTAATTATTATATGAAGAATTTATATATGCCGAGGTTTATAATGGAATATATTCCCACTGATTATCAATCCAACCCACCTCAAGAGGTAGGCATAGATTGTATTTATAATATAGTTGAGTCTTGTATTATAAGAAATATTCAGATTTTTGATTATGCCATGAATGGACATTCGCTATTTTTATACAGCCATCAATTAAATATACCTCTTAAAATTAGCTGTGATAAGAAAATGCATTTTGGGACAGAGTTTATCACTGCAAAAGAATATTTACGTCGTGTTTTAGAAAAAAATGACTATATAGATGTTGTGGCTTTTCCCTCTGGTCATGAACATATTGATATAGCATTATTTTGGATACATATCGTCTATGTCGGAAACAGAAAACAAGCAGGAAAATTTTCTAAGAAAGATGATGGAATGTTTGCGATGCGAACTAAATCTGGAGAAAAGGCCGAGCGAATAGTTACCAGAAATCTTATAGCTGAAGGGCACGACTTTCTTCCTGAATTATCTAAATCTCCCGGAGATTTTACAATTCAGTACGAGGGTAAACGTCATCGAAAACCGGATCGTATCTGTCTTAAATGTGGTATTACTTTTGAAATAAAGAAACGTAATAAAGATCAGCATATTAGAGTATCACATAGCGAAACAAGGCCATTTAAACGTGAAAATAAACCTGATGGTTGGCATGCATTTGTTTTTCCCGATATGAAGCCGAGATATATTCCTAACAAATCTATCATTTTAGCAATTGAAAACAATGAATTTAGACCGGGATCAGATCAGTATGACTCATGGGCGGATGTTGATCATCTTTATCCTGAAAATCCGCCCAAATGCATGAGTTAGGCTAAAATTAATTCAGGGTTTTGTATATCCTGGATAAATACAGCTTCATTAGATCGTCCGAGTGATGTTTTGAAGTCTCCCAGACGCTGGAATGGTAACCAGTTGGCATCATCACCCTCGCAAACAATTATTGCGCCTTTACGCGATAAACACCATTCGCTTAACTGTTGATACTCACTAAATGTTTTACGATAATAACGGCCTTTATTTGTGTAAGGGGGGTCAATAAACCAAGTTGCTTCATGATTACTCAAGCTTTCATATGAATCATTTGTTACTTTCCATCCTCTGATAAACTGAAGTTGAGATGCAATTCGCTCTTTTGCTCTTGCTCCCCAAACTAACTGAGCCTTATCTATGCGTGATGAGTAGGCTGTTCTGGTTTTCTTGGGGCTGGAACTACCTCTATTTAACCAAAAACCAATTAACCATTTAGCTTCTTCGCATATATTATAATTATCGACGCAATCACCCGTTTCAGGTAATTCAGGTAATTGCATAATTTCTGCTGGAGTTGACTTAATAAGGAATGACCATACTCCTGTAATGATAGGATCAATGTCAATTAAATGAACATTTGGGCAAGCGTAAAATGTTGAATAACCCGCTGAGCCAGCGAATGGTTCAATGACAATATTGTGTTTCGGTTCGGGATAATGGCGAGCCATGTTCCATTTTGAACCATAGTAAGGAAAAAATGGACGCAATTTTTTTTGTTGAGAAAACACAGTGTTTACTTTTTTTATTGCCTTTTGCATTAATTCGTCCTTACCATTTTTATAAAATTTAATGCCATGCTAATGGCTAGATTTTAAATCATAATTATATTTATGTCCAGTTTGTTTTATGAGGATAAAAATTCATGTGACTGATAAAACAGTTTGTTTTTTATGACTATGTAAATTCTTTTTATTTTATTTTTTAGTAAAATTAAAGCAATAAAATAAATTTAATTTAGATTTAATGTTTATCTATTTACTCGGATCTTTACATTCAGTGTTTTTTGAGTTTTTATAATAAATCTATCTTGGGTAAAAATGTTAAAGGGCCGCGATATGGCCCTTTAGTTAATTTACTTTCTTCCGAGAAGAAAACCGAAAACCACACCAACCGCCGCCGCGATTGCAACACCAGCCAGTGGGTTAGACTCAACATGATTACGCACAGTATCTGCCGTATCACGAACAGCATAGCTTGCTTGCGAGGCGTATTTACGAGCTGCGCCTTTTAATTCATGTTCAGGTGAGTCAGCCAATTCGCCATATGCTTCTTGTGTTGCCCCGACCACTTCTTTTGCTTTGTCTTCAGCTTTACCAAACATGTTGTCTCCTTGATTGTTGCATGCCTGAAGTAAGAATAGCAGAGCGGC
Source organism: Brenneria izbisi (assembly GCF_025840185.1). Lineage (GTDB taxonomy): Bacteria > Pseudomonadota > Gammaproteobacteria > Enterobacterales > Enterobacteriaceae > Brenneria > Brenneria izbisi. Next base: position 1,907 of record NZ_JAMPJU010000012.1, on the reverse strand, counting down.
AGAAAAGCATCGGAAGATCGCGGGTGTTTACTCGTTCGATTATTAATTTACCCAGTTTTCTATACGACGTCCCGGTATACGTTCAAACTCACGAACACTATTGGTTATCAGTATCAATCCAGATGCGCGAACGTGGCCTGCTGGTCGGCATGACGTCATAAGGGCCGACCGGTTTTCCATTTTTTGCTGGCTCTGAGTGAATCTGCCCGGTATAAACGGTGGGATTAAAGCCATCATTCCAGCACTTACAGACGAGCGGGAAATCCTTCTATCGCTGCCCGATTTTTCTCTGGATTAACCGATTTTCTAACGAGCGGCTGTAGTTGCTTGTCAGTGAGTTTTTTGGGCGTCTTTAGAACCATAATAATAAGTAGTAGGAGTAGCATTCTGTCCGCTGCCAACAAAATATATTGCTCTAAGGTTTTATTCTTTGATTCAAGTATTTTGTTACAATAATCAATGAAATATAACGATGAAACTGTTTCCAAAATGATATCCTTCGTGTCTGATAGCATATTGAATTTTTCCAGCCCTATACGCTTGAAGAAAAAAAGGGCGATGACTACGATTAGTAGAACATGTGTTTTCGATGAGGGTTCCCGTTACCTTTTCATGTCGTTCTACAGAGCGCGAGAAGCAGATGTTTATCCTTCGGCGCTTCCCGACGATAACTGTCCCAGTCGTCGTTGGTTGTCATGCTGATATTAAAGGTGTTAGCAGTTCACAGAACCTTTCATCGGCGCCTATAGTTACCGTACTTTAACTCACATTAGGACATTGAATATGGAGAAAACAGATGAGCGATAATCAAGATTCTCGTCCGGCAGATATCATAAGTCCGATCAGCAATTCGATTCTTCCGAATAAAGTTACACTAGAGGAGGCTCATAAGGCAGGGCGGTACGGGCACGACAAGCCAACGTCCGAAAATAGCATTATGCTGCTCATTGACCATCAAATCGGCCTGATGGCAGGTGTAAGGGATTTTTCTTCACTTGCGGAATTTAAAAGCAATGTCACCGGTTTAGCCCGGGTTGCAAAAGCTCTTGAAATCCCGGTACTGATCACGACGTCTAATGCGCAATGGCAGAATGGCGATACGCTACCTGAAATCAAGGAAATATTCCCACAGGAGCCTATTTATCGCCGTACAGGGATCATCAATGCCTATGAAGATGAGACGTTCCGTAACGCTTTCGATAAGTTAGTTGAATCTACCGGACGGCGCCACATTATTCTAGCTGGCGTGACAATAGGTACATGCTGTGTCTTCCCTACGCTTTCCCTGCTTAATGACGGTTACAAAGTTTACCCTGTTATAGATGCTTGTGGCGCATGGAATCGCTATGAAGCGGAAGCGGCAATATCGCGTATGGGGAATGCTGGAGCCGAGCTGGTTAGCACATTTGCTCTTGCATGTGAGCTTCAGGCTGACTGGAAACGTCCGACAGCGGATGCGATGCTGGCTCCATTCACCAACAATCTGTCGGAATATGGATTTGTTCTCCAGAATTTCTGGAACAATGCAAACCAGCACAGCGTTCCTGATCCTTTCAACATCGTTAAATAGCTGAGGTTGTTCCGCCGATTTTCAACGAGTTGGCGGGACAGCAAAAGCTGCAAATAAATCAGCATTTGTCGAAGCCATTTCTTCATCGATGTCTGGGTCGGATTTTCAATCGATCCATGGAAACGGATGGGATTTTGAGATTGCTGGTACCTATGATAAAGAAAAAAATAGAAAAACAGTTGAAAAGGGTAATCCCCCCGAAAAACCGGTGTGTTCATAAGTAGAATTTTCTCGTAACCTGAACCGGGGAGATCTCTATAAAAAAATCACGTTTCACTGACAGCCAGATCATGTCCATCCTGAAGCAAGCCGAGGCAGGAACGCCGGTGGCCGAACT
>NZ_JAMPJU010000066.1 GCF_025840185.1 Brenneria izbisi | reverse complement strand
CGGTGCGGATGGGCTAGTGGTGTCCGGGGCGGTCACGGTAACCGCGGCGGAGATATTGCCCGCGGCATCACTGGCGACAGCGGTAACCGTTTCACCGTTAGTGAGCGCAGGCGACAGCGGGACAGTAAAGCTGCCGTCGCTCCCTGCCGTGACGCTGCCCAGCACATTGCCTGCCGCATCGCTGATCGTGACCGTACTGCCG
>NZ_JAMPJU010000065.1 GCF_025840185.1 Brenneria izbisi | reverse complement strand
GTCACCGCCACCGTGGGTTCACCGGTCACCGGCAGTCCGCTGGTGATCACGCTAAGCAACGATCAGACCATCACCATCCCGGTGGGCGAAAGCAGCGGCACGGTACAGATCGCGACACGCGGCGATGATAGCTATCAGCAGGGTGAGGAAGCGCTGACCCTCGGTATCAAAGACGCTGCCGGCGGCAACTATGAAGCGCTGGATACG
>NZ_JAMPJU010000064.1 GCF_025840185.1 Brenneria izbisi | reverse complement strand
GAGAGTTCTTCCGCAAGTGATATCCATCGTTTAGCTAGACTTTGAAGTGTGCAACTAAGAGCCAGGAGTAGTGGAGAGCTTTCAGCAGATTCATAACTCATACATGCAGTAACGCATTCGTGTGGTTTTGATTTCCACACCCTGTCACGTATATCTTGAGGGGCGCTTACCAATAGTGCGCGCAGCTGATTGATTGCCTGAGTTTTCGCCTTAACAG
>NZ_JAMPJU010000011.1 GCF_025840185.1 Brenneria izbisi | reverse complement strand
CTACACGCCGATGCAGCATATTCAACGCATGACCTGATTCTACTTGTCACCTCCGTTAAAAATGGGAGGATTACCATAGTATAGTCAAGATCAAATATTATTGCTTTCATCATAACCCCTTATTTAATTTATAAAACAAACACATTAGAAATAATTTATTTTAAATAACGTTTAAATACTATAAAAGCACACATGATATTTATAATCACAATCTCTATGGCGTATATAAAAATCATTTATATTAAAATGATATTCGGTTATAATAACTACATTGGAATGCTTTTTTACAGAATTATCTACAATCAGTGAACTAATACAGCCACAAAATAACCTTTATCAGTTAAAGTAATTTAATGAAATATCTGTAATAAAGACTCTAAAAATCAGAGAGAAAATAGTTGATTAGAGTTTTATTGGAGGGTATTCCCTCCAATTTTTCTATTCATGATAATACTATACGATTAAACTCTTCGAGTATGTTAACAAATCGTTCATCATTATAAGAATTACAATTATTTCCTGCTACAGAATGGGCATCACACAGAATGACTGAATCAGGGAAATTTAATAAAACATTATCAATCTTATCTTTTAATACAATCACTGTATCCATATATGTATGTTCAAAATCACATAAGGAAATTACCTTTAGCATATGAAAAAGAACATCCTCAACTATAATTTTATTTTTCAAAACAGTAATTGGATTATTTTCTTCGAAGAACTTATCTTTGTGCATCAGTTTTAAATTTTTACTGATAATTTTAAATCGTAATTTAACAAGCTGTAGTTTTTCATCCTGTTCACCCAATTTACTAGTTAAGTTTTTGTTTTTATTTGTTATATTTTTTATAACCAAATCAAAGTCAGAAATAAAATCACTAGACACAATAAGCTTTTCTAGAGAAATCCCCTTCACTTCATCGGTGTCTACAACATGATCTAGAAATGACTCATCTGTTTTAATAACAGCTTCTGATAGATTACCAAGGATTGCTTCGCCATTACTAATAGGGTTAAATTCTTGTAATACATGATCTTCATATGCTCCCATATAAGATTCATCTGAGCCTGAGTTACTATGAGAGTCAAACATATCAGCAACAAAAGGAATATCAGTCGATACTTTTTCGAAACAAACATCTTCTATTAATTTATTATAATCTTCTTTTCCATTCAAAATAATAATATTTTTTAGCTTCATTTTATCAAAACGAAGAGTTCCTGCTTTATCAGAATCTGAACCATTGGCTATTAATAAATTAGCCTGAGCTTTAGGCTCGTTTCTTGCAATATCATCTTTTGTCGGGTATGGAACTGCAAGCCATCGGTTATAATCCAAAGATGCTCTCGATGCATGTAAGCTCCCGCCTTTAACATCAGACTGAATCATAACAACTCCGCGAGCTAATCCGGCTTGAATACGATCCCTTTTTACATATTGTTGTTTTTGTATTTCTTGTCCAAAAGGATATTCCGTTATCAATGCTCCACCTTCTTCAATTATGCGTTGTGCCAAATTTTTATGACGGCTAGGTGCGATAGTTTGAAGACCATGAGCCAAAACTGCAACAGTATGACCATGACAATTTAATGCGGTTTCGTGAGCAATACCATCACAACCTATTGCTAATCCGCTCACAATGCTCCAGTTTTTTTCTACAAAAAATTTTGTAATCCTTTCTGTAATCACTTTCCCATGAGAAGTAGGCTCTCTAGTCCCTATTATAGCAACAGATTTATCAGGAGACTCAAATAAACTGCCTTTCACATATAACAAACAAGGATTATCTTTTGTTTCAGACAATAATTTTGGATAATCATTATCTAATATAGAAATTATACGAAAAGAATACTGTTCTGCATACTCTATTTGTTTTTCAGCTTTTTCCTGTGCCAACAAAAAATTATCATCATCATTAACTAATGAAGCAATCTTTACATCAAATTTCGATAATTCATTAATAGAAAAAACATTTGAAGATAAAACGTAAGATGCAGTTTTTTTTAGCAATACGGGACCAACTCCCTTGAGCATAGAGAGCGTAAGTAATAGCTTTGTTGAAGGAGTAATGGTTTCTCTTAGATTATCTTTCATCGTGAGACATCACTTATATTTTTAGCTAAAGAAAATAGAGTAACACTTCGAGCGCCAGCATCTCTTAAACATTTATATGCATATATTAACGATGCTCCTGTTGTGACTACATCATCAATTACAACCACTTCATCAACTGAAGACAGTCGAGATACATTACTAGTAATCAAATGTTCTCTGACGTTCATAAATCTTTCCCCTTGATTCAAATGCTCACCATGTTGTGAACGAACGCCATCACGGTAAGCCAATAGATCTGTAGCTAGTATAACATTACAATGCTGAATTGGGTCATCAGTTAGTGAAGTAATTAATTGTCGAAGTAGATTTTCTAAGCGGGGTGTCCTACCAGGTCGATGAGGAATAGACGTTATTATTATTGTCTTATCCCCAAAAAAAGCTGTACATTTTTCACTAATAAATTCTCTTAGAGTATTAACCCATTCACAAGGAAACTCTGTAGAATCTTTGTTAGATGAAATTGATTCTGTTAAAGAGTGTTCTGTGCGTTTGTTATCGAGGGATGCATAATTTGAAAAATTCCTACCAGCAACATATATAGGAAAACTGGTCGTATCGCCCCCAATAGATCTTGGGATGAAATGTCCAATTTTATCGAATCTTTTAGAATCGATATTATCTGAATCCAGTAGACATTCCAATATTGGTAAATATTCATGTGGTTCAGCTAAAAAATCGAGTAAATTACCTGGCTCATTAATGATAGCATCAGGGATCAAATTAATAGCGTTCCAATGTTCCGAACTGTAACTGCGTGGCCAACCACTTTGGTCAAGCAATGCAACACAACCAGCATTGTAAGCAGCTTTGATGTCAATATCTGCATCACCAATCATAACGACCTTTGTAAGATCTTCAATTTCAAAATATTCCATTATATCATGAATGCCTTTACCACTTGGTTTTGTTGGCCTTACATCCTCATAACAAATTAACATATCCCATTGAATCTCAGGATATGCCCACTCTAAAACCGTTTTAGCATAGCTACGTGGAGATCGAGTAAAAATAGCCAGTAAAATATCAGGATAACTTTCAATAATTTCCTGAATAAGATCTTGAGAGTATATTAATCTTTCGTCATCGTTCTCAAGAGATTCTAACAACTCATCTAGAATCTCCTTATCATCGTTATTAGCAAGTCTCTTTCTTATTTCCTTTAAATCATTTGTATGAATTAGTGTTTCATCTAAATCAAAAATACATAATTCAAACATTTTTAACTCCATATGATCATAGAATAAATATTTTATTTTTATTACACTTAAATTATTTTTTTCGAAACATTAGATACGGCTTTGGAGGTCACTATTTTGCTTATAAAACTCTAATATATCCGATATGATTTTGATGGGCTTCCGAAGCTTGTAATTATTCAGGAGGCGTTCAAATTCAAACTTGATTGTGTCGTCAAAGGATTCAAAAGAGACGATCCCGTCGTTGTCATCTGCTCCCAGTTGCCATCTCGTGTAAGCAGACATCCAATACAACCTATTTCTCACCACCCATTCAGAATGGTTTGTTTTTTCTATAGTTTTTATAAACATTGCTGTCCTGCCTAATTAATAACAATTAAAAAATTACAGACGTAAAATATTTTCATGCTAATGTTTTTTAAAATACTGCTTATAGGATATAGCTCTACTATTGAAAAAGATCCACCTAAGAGCTAAAAAATAATTAATCCAATAGTTTTAGAAAAAAGAATGATAGCAAGATAATAATATCAGCTTAGCTTATTTTGATTTAACTCGTATCCAGTTGATGACATGTTACGTACAGATGGATAGGTGATGGGTCAGTGCAAGGTGTTGTTCTACAGCGTCATCGAAGCTAGACAACCACAGTAAAAAAGATGTTGACCTACTTTGGGAAAGGTTGAACTAGCTGTGTCGAGGCTATGATTTGGAAGGAATGCTTATCAACACAATAACGTGAAACTATTGCAATCTATTTTGATTAAATGTAGTAATCAATTGACTTGCCACTACATATATGTGACCTAACGAAAATGGGGCCGCAGCCCCACATATAATGTATTATCCAGCTTGATTGTCAGGCGAGGAATCATTAGCTACAGAACGAAGGAGATTTAATACTCCCTCCTCACCAAATTCCTTATAAAGACGCTTCATCTCTTTTTGTGCGCTGCTTTCCTTTTGCACCAGCAGAGACTTACGGCATACTTCAAAGACAGATTCAGTATCCTTCTCTAAGCGACTCAAATCTTCCTTGCTTATAAAGAATGCAGATTGATGAGAAATCCCACCTACATCAGCTTTTGCAGGGAGAGACTTCGCTGATATTGGTGTAAGTATCCCGCATAATCGTGCCATTCACATTTAGAGATCTTCCGGCATACTCATTTTGCCAACGAAGGAGATCGCTATGCGTAAAGCCCGTTTTACTGAGCATCAGATCATCACGGTGATTAAGTCAGTTGAAGCTGGACGAACAGTGAAAGATGTCTGCCGCGAGGCCGGAATCTCTGAAGCCACTTATTACAACTGGAAGTCTAAATACGGTGGCATGGAAGCATCTGATATTAAAAAAATAAAGGATCTTGAGGACGAGAAGCGTCGGCTCAAGCAGATGTTTGCCGACCTCAGTCTTGAGAATCGGGCATTGAAAGATGTTATCGAAAAAAAGCTCTGAAGCCAGCCTTTAAGCGTGAGCTGGTGACGCACCTGATAACAACGTTCGGACTGAGTATCCGTCAGGCCTGCAGGAGCATGAACCTGAGCAGAACGGTTTACCATTACCGTCCGGACAACACGCGTGACGAACCCGTTATTTTCGCATTGCAGACGGCTGCGGAAAGATATCCACGATACGGCTTCCCGAAGCTGTTTCAGGTTCTGCGGCGGCAGGGATACCAGTGGAACCATAAACGGATCCACCGTATTTACTGTCTGCTGAAACTGAATTTTCGTCGCAAAGGCAAACAGCGTCTGCCGGTACGTAACCCATCGCCGCTGACCACACCTGAAGCTCTGAACCAGAGCTGGTCTGTTGATTTCATGCATGACGCGCTGATTTGCGGCCGTCACTTTCGCACATTCAATGTCGTCGATGATTTTAATCGCGAGGCTTTGTCGATCGAAATAGACCTGAACCTGCCGGCCCAACGAGTGGTTCGAGTGCTCGACAGGATCGCAGCAAACCGGGGATATCCCGCGATGCTTCGCATGGATAACGGCCCGGAATTTATTTCACTGACTCTGGCTGAGTGGGCAGAAATGCACGCAGTGAGGCTGGAATTTATCAAACCGGGTAAACCGAATCAGAATGCATTTATTGAACGCTTTAACCGGACATACCGCACTGAAATACTGGATTTCTATCTGTTCAGGACGCTGAACGAAGTACGAGAAATCACAGAGCGGTGGCTTTCAGAATATAACTGTGAGCGTCCACATGAATCTCTGAGCAACCTGACACCGGAGGAATACCGATTACAACACCATCTGGCCGGGATCTCAAAAAGTGCGTGGAACTAAAACGGGTCTATTTACAGATATAAGCGACTCGCACAGAGCTGCGTTCCTGATGACTCAAATCGTATCTCTTCGTTTGACCCTGACGCTATAAGCTGATCATTTGTTGATAGTGAACTTAGCCAGCGACAGAAATGATGCTTGTTTTACCATATGAAGCTGACTCAATATGCTCTCCCCACCAAGCCATCATTTCTCTGCGCTGTTCAAGATACTGCGCCCTGTTATAGGCTCTCCTGACTTCATTTGTATCGATATGCGCTAATGCTGCTTCGATTACATCAGGGGGAAATCCTTTTTCATTGAGGATGGTCGAAGCAATGGCTCTCATACCATGAGCTACAAGCATATCTTTGAAGCCCATACGTTTGAGTGCCATGTTCGCTGTCTGGCTGTTCATTGGCTCAAGTGGATTACGATATCCGGGGAAGACATAATCCCTGTGCTTACTGATGGGCTTCATGACTTCCAGAATCCCCAGCGCCTGCTCTGAGAGTGGGATAACGTGCTCACGTTTCATCTTCATACGGCCAGCAGGAATACGCCATTCTTTTGCGTCAAAATCGATTTCATCCCAGCGTGATTCGGCAGCTTCGGCTGGCCGAGTCATGGTGAGTAATTGCCATTCGATAAGGCAACGGGTTTGTCGCCCAATGCTGGCAAATGACAGTGTTTTCATCAGAAGTGGTAATTGCTCTGGCAAGAGGGCAGGGCGATGCTTCACCTTCGGCTTATGGAATGTTCGTCCAATTCGGGCGGCTGGATTTACAGATACCAGACCTGAATTAAGAGCATAGTCCATGACTTCATTGATACGCTGACTCAGCCTTTTTACAGTCTCAAGCCTGCCAGCGGCATGAGTGGGTTCTAACGCTCCAATAAATCGTTGAGCCGTGATGTTAGCAATAGGCATAGAACCAATGTGTGGGAACACATACTTGCTCATGGAGCGCCAGATATCGTTCAACGTATGTGTTGCCAAACCTGCTGATTCTTTAGTTTTAAACCATTCGGCAGCCACTTTTTCAAATGTGTTTTCTGTAGCATTTTTTTGCCGTGATTGCTCTGCTTGCTTATGCTCCTGGGGGTCAACGTCTTTGCTAAGAAGAAGTCGTGCATCTTCGCGGAGCTTACGCGCTTCGGCAAGAGATACCGAAGGGTAAGAGCCAAGGCTAATCATTGCACGTTTGCGAGTGAAGGGTTTGTAGTAGCGAAAACGCCAGAGTTTTGAACCGCTCGGAGTGACCTGTAATTCTAAACCATCTCCATCGTAGAGGGTGACGGCACGGTCAGTGGCCTTGGCGCTTTTGACCTCAGTATTGTTCAGGGGCTTTGTCTGACGTGCCATATCGCTCTCCAATCAAATCCGCAAAGCTGTTGGGCATAGGGTTTAGGCTACATGTTGCGTCGTATGCCTATATCTATGCCTAAAAAGTGTGGATTTCAATGTATCAATATGGAATTCAGTAGACAACAGAAAACAGCAGGCTTATGCAACCTACTGTTTAATCTGTTCTTTATAGTCTTGCCTGGACTTCAGTAGACAAAACGTTGGGGAAAATTGGTCGGCACGAGAGGATTTGAACCTCCGACCCCTGACACCCCATGACAGTGCGCTACCAGGCTGCGCTACGTGCCGATGCTATGGGCGCTTATACTACCTTTTCTTTCCCTGATTGCAAGCGCTATACCGAACGACTGCTTTAGATTTAGGCAGTTAGTTCGCAATAAAGCGTCTTTCGCTCGTCAGTACCTGAAGGAGCAGGGTAAGTTGTGGTTTTTCATCGTCCAGTTTTTCGCCATCCTGATTATAAGCACGATAATTACCATTATTTTCCAGCATGATGATTTTTTCTGGCGTGGTGATCATGAGTGTGCCGCCGTTGCCATTTGCCAGCCAGTTGTTGTGTCGTTGGGCGGCAAACAGGTCTTCTCCTTGAGAGTAATCATCAGTGATGTTTTTAACGTGTAATAGACGTTGCATCAGCGTAGCCATGACGTCTTTATGGTCTGTCATTTTGGTAATCGTTTGAGCAGGCGTGTTCGGCCAGTGAACGATCAGTGGTATTTGCCATTGTGCGCGACGGAAGATATTTTTCTTGACATCGTCAGGATGGTCGTTTTGCGTGGTGGTAACCACAATAACCGTTTTTTCCAGTTGGTTGTGTGTCTGCAATGCACCGATAATTTTGCCAATCTGCTGGTCAATATCCTGATTATTTGCCTGGCCACGCCGCGATTGCGTCGCGGATGACGTGCTGCTATTCAGTTCGATATAAGAGAACCAGGGCGCCGCGTTGTTATTACGGCTTAACCAGTCTTGCCACTGCGTGGTAATTGCGTCATCGTTCTGTTCTTGCGGCGCAGGCAGTGAGAAATCGGACAGCAGCGCCTGACGATAAAGCACGTTGTTGAAACCGTTGGCGGAGAACAGACCAAACTGATAACCCTGCCGACTCAGCGCGGTCATCAGCGCTGAAGGCTTACGAGCATTTAACACCCCGTCCAGATAGGTTGTGGAGATACCGTAAAAAAGGTTAAACAACCCGGCATTGGACTGTATTCCTGCATCATAATGATTGCTGAAGCGAATATTTTGTTCCGCGAAGCGCGACAGATTGGGCATGTCGCTCGGTATACCGTTAATCCGCGCGTTATCAATAACAACCATAAGCAAGTTATAACCGCTGCCGCTGTCACGAAACGTAATTTCATTGAGCGGGTATTCCACGGTCATCGCTTCAGGATTGCCTTGTTGGGACAGGCGGCGTTGGTATTCCTGCGCATCCAGCAAGCCATGTTTTTCCAGAAAACGGCGGGCGGTCATCGGATAAGAGAGCGGCAGATTGGCGCGCTGCATGGTAATCGGACGATAGAAATTAGCATCAGCCCAGATGTACATCAGGTGTGAGGCGAGGAACGCCGACATAAACACGGCTGCCAGCGGTCTTCCAAAGCGGCGGCGGTTCAGGCTGCGCAGCTTTTGCCAGCACCAGGTGCCAAACAGCATTTCCACCATAAAAATCAGCGGAATGCCGATAAACATCAATTGCCAGTCACGCGCCAGTTCGCTTTGATCTGGGTTGACCACTAGTTCCCAGACCGTGGAATTAAGGTGCAGATGGAAACGGGTGAAAACCTCAATATCGACCAAAAGCAGCGTCAGTCCGGCGGTGGCCAGCGCAGCAGAAAGAAATCGCAGCAGACGCTGCGACATGACAACAAAAGTCAGTGGAAAAATAACCAGCAGGTAAGCGGCAAAGCCGATAAAGCTGAAGTGCCCCAGCCAGCTTACCAGAGCATAAATGCGGCCAAACAGCGAGGAAGGCCAATCGATAACAAACAGATAGCGGCTACCCAGCCCCAGACTGAGCAAAATATTGAATAAGGCGAACCAGTGTCCCCAACTAATCATCTGGGAGACTTTTTCGCGGTAGCGCTGACGGTTGGTTACCATAAGTTGGTCAAAAATCAGTGAGCTTTATCTGCTTTTTTAATCGAAGCCTGTAATGCTTCGGCGAAAGAACGAGCCAGAACCTGACGTTGAGCAGGGGCGACGCTGGTATTGATCAGGTTGGTCACCATATTACCCAGCACCATCAAAGCAAGATCAGTTGGAGCATGGTGCTTTTCCAGCACATTGACCATCTCGGAAAGCAGTTGTTCAACGTGTTCGTCACTATAGCGGGATGATTGTGGCATAAAATGGCGTATCTCAAGCTGTTAAAGTCGCATATCTTACCGTATCGACTCATCCTTTTCCGCACTTTTATCAATTATCATTTTAGTCGCACGGGCGCTTACAACAGACTAAAGCCTGGCTTTTCAGTTGCAGCCATGCCGCTTTCGGTGTTTGAATACGCACCTTGTCAAAAGGAGAGTTTATCATGAGTCTGGATATCGACCAGATCGCTCTGCATCAGCTAATTAAACGTGACGAACAAACGCTGGAAATGGTGTTGCGTGATTCCCTGTTGTCGACCAATGCGACGGTAGAGGAAATGATGGCTGAGCTGCATCGCGTTTATAGCGCCAAAAGTAAAGCTTACGGCCTGTTTAATGAACACAGCGAACTCGCGGACGCGCTCAGGGCCTGCCGTAAAGGGGACGAGGACTTTCTAGGGTTCACGCGGGCGGCTACCGGGCGGTTGCGTGATGAACTCGCCAAATATCCGTTTGCCGAAGGCGGGACCGTGCTGTTCTGTCAGTACCGTTATCTGGCGGTGGAGTATCTGCTGGTCGCGGTGCTTAATAGTTGCAACAGTATGCGAGTCAATGAACAGTTGGATATCAGCAGCACCCACTATCTGGACATCAACCACGCGGATATTGTGGCGCGCATTGATTTGACCGAATGGGAAACCAACCCGGAATCGACACGATATCTGACCTTCCTGAAAGGGCGGGTAGGGCGGAAAGTTTCTGACTTCTTTATGGATTTTCTGGCGGCATCCGAAGGGCTGGATACCAAAGCGCAAAACCGTGGTTTGTTGAAAGCGGTGGATGAGTATTGTGATGATGCGCAATTGGATAAAAATGAACGTCAGAATTATCGTCAACATGTTTACAGTTATTGCAACGAGCAGTTGCAGTCGGGCGAAGAAATCGAATTGTCTGCATTGTCTCAGGAGTTACCGCCATTAGGCGACAAAACCTTCCAGCAGTTTTCGACGGAGCAAGGCTATGAACTGGAACAGCGTTTTCCAGCTGATCGCAGCACTTTGCGTCAATTGACCAAGTTTGCCGGCAGCGGCGGGGGGATTAGCCTGAATTTTGATGCGTTGTTGCTGGGGGAGCGAATTTTCTGGGACCCGACCACCGATACGCTGACTATAAAAGGCACGCCGCCGAATCTGCGCGATCAGTTACAGCGTCGTCTGACGGGCGGTGATCAGTAAGCGAAACCGGTTTGCGGAAGATAAAAAAACGCCGCAAAAGCGGCGTTCTTCCCGGCGTCCCGGATTAACTTCTGTGCGATTAAACGCGAACGAAGTCGATGTGAGTCAGTTTTGGCTTAAATACGTGACGCTGTACCGCCTGAATTTTAACCTGAACTTCTTTGCCATCGATAGACAGAATAACTGTCTCACCGTAGAAACCGGGTTTAAGTTCCTGGTTTTTAACGGTGTCATGATCCAATTCGATAGCAACCGGCGCTTCTGAACCACCATAAACGATGGCTGGGAATTTGCCAGCGATACGCAGGCGGCGGCTCGCACCCTTACCCTGCTCTTTACGTACTTCTGCTTTGATAGTAATCATTTTTTTCTCTACTTAAGAAAGTAACCCTGCTACAGGCGACCCAGCAGCAAGTTGGATTGTTCTGCTTTTGCGGTGCAAAAGCGGGCTGAATTCTAGCGGAATATGGCTGTTCGGGCAAACAAAACCGCGAATTTGTTACCCTCGCAGTTCATTGGCGCGGCGAAAGCGTCCCTGATAGTCGAACATTTTTTCTCTCAGGTGCCAGAATTTTCCCTGCTTGCGGGCAACGACAAAATCGGGGGGGCGTAACTGGCTCTGTTGCGTCACAATGTCATTCACCGACTGCCAGCGCAAAGGCATACCGGGCGCGCGCTGATGAATACGCAAAAAGTGATGCTGAAAAACGTGACGTTGCGCTGGCGTATGCAAACGAAACCGTTCGCTGACCTCGGCGCCATCTTCATCATGATAGATAATTTTCAGCCATTCGCCGTTGGCATCCTGTCCGGGGATAAGTTGCATTCCGCTACAGCGCAGCACCAGCGCATCTTTCAGTTTCAGCGCGGCTTTCAGCATATCGTCCGGGTCGACCAGCACCTCTTCACACTGATGGCAACGGCGCGCGGCGATATCGTTCTCTGCGCCGCAATGAGGACACGCTTTAAAGCGAAAGCGGTAATCGCACTGTATGCGTTGCGCATTTTCTCCTGTCTCCCATCCCTGACAACGGCGGCCATAGTGTTCAATTACGCTGCCATCCGCTGCGGTTTTCCCCCAGAATGCATTGGCAAAACCGCATTGAGGGCAAAAAACCTGAACCGGCTGGCTATCGGCATGGGGTTTACTGTCGCCCACTTCGGGCGTGTAAAGGTCATGTGGGTTGCCGGCATAATCCAGTATCAGGCAGTCGGTTTTACCGGGAAAGAGGCGTAAACCGCGTCCGACAATCTGCTGGTATAAGCTTACCGACTCCGTTGGGCGCAGGATGGCGATCAGATCAACATGCGGGGCGTCGAAACCAGTGGTCAGCACCGCGACATTCACCAGATAACGTAACTGTTGCCGCTTAAATGCCGCGATCAGCGCATCGCGTTCCGCGGCGGGGGTGGCGGCGCTGACCAACGCGGCCTGACCGTCCGGCAAGAGCGAATGGATTTCGCAGGCATGCTCGACCGTGGCGGCGAAAATCATCACGCCTGAACGTGTCTGCGCATAGTCGATAATCTGACGGATGATGTGTGGCGTAACGCGTTGCTGACGCTTCAATTCATGATTCAGGTCGTTTTCACTGAATAAACCGTTGCTGCGGGGGACCAGCTTGCTGAAATCGTATTGCACCACCGGCATATCCAATCGTTGCGGTGGAACGAGGAACCCATGCTTGATCATGTAGCGCAACGGTAGCTCATAAATACAATCACGGAACAGGCAGTGCTCATCGCCACGGATCATACCGTGATAATGATATTGATAAATCCAGCCTTTCCCTAGTCGATAGGGCGTGGCGGTCAGCCCCAACAGCCGCAGTTGGGGATTGGTTTGTTGCAGGTGATGGATGATCTGTTGATATTGGCTGTCGTCATCGTCACTGATGCGATGGCATTCATCGATAATCAGTAGTGAGAAGGATTGCTCGAACTGATGCAGATTACGGGCCACAGACTGCACGCTGCCGAATACCACTTTCCCCTGGCTTTGCCGCTGTTGCAGGCCTGCGGCGAAAATATCCGCTTCTAATCCCCAGGCGCGGTATTTGGCATGGTTTTGCGCAACCAGTTCTTTTACGTGCGCCAATACCAGTACGCGGCCTCGCGCGAGTCTCGCCAGTTCAGCAATGACGAGACTTTTCCCGGCGCCGGTGGGCAGCACAATCAGGGCTGGCTGGCGATGAAGACGAAAATACGCCAGCGTAGCGGCGACGGCCTCACGCTGGTATGGCCGCAGAGTAAACGGCATCACCTGGTTTCCTCAAAAATCAGCCATTGACTTTATTATGCCGCTATTATGCCCGTTGATAACGTCTGCGGCGAGCAAGGAAGGGCGATATTTTTTACGCTCGCCGCCAATAAACCGAACAATAGCGCCCGTTGGATTCTAGGATGTCGGGCAAAGCCTCGTTATACTGTTCTATTCTGGCAGCCGATGCTGTCGCCTTTCTTCATTTTCATGGCGCGAGTGGCGTGGACGTTACCCGCATCAGCGTTATGACTCAAAACAGGCAGTTGATTTTTAATGCGATTGGACAAATTTTTATCTCAGCAACTGGCTATCAGTCGTTCACTGGTCGCGCGCGAATTACGCGCCCAGCGTGTCACGGTGGATGGCGAAATCGTCAAAAACGGCGCATTCAAAGTGTTGCCGAAACATGAGGTGGCGTTTGATGGCAATCCGCTGGAGCAGCAGCATGGCCCGCGTTACTTTATGTTGAATAAGCCGCAAGGTTATGTGTGTTCGACGGACGATCCCGATCATCCCACCATTTTGTATTTCATGGATGTGCCTGTCGCGCACAAACTGCATGCCGCGGGGCGTCTGGATATCGATACCACCGGTCTGGTGCTGCTGACGGATGACGGGCAGTGGTCGCACCGAATTACTTCTCCCAGACATCATTGTGAGAAAACCTATCTGGTGACGTTGGAGCATCCATTAAGCCCGGATACGGCCAGCCAGTTTATGGCGGGCGTGCAGTTGCACGGCGAGAAAACCCTGACCAAACCCGCCCAGCTTGAGAAGATCACCGAGTATCAGGTGCGTTTGACCATCAGCGAAGGACGTTATCATCAGGTCAAAAGAATGTTTGCCGCGGTGGGTAATCGTGTCGTGCAGTTACACCGCGAGCGTATTGGCGGCATCCGTCTTGACAGCGCATTAGAACCCGGAGAATTCCGTGCCCTGAGCCGTCAGGAAGTAGAGAGTATCGGGCGATAATTATTTTTCTGACCGGGAGCGACTTTCAGTGCAACAAAACCGACCTTCTTATCTTGGGTTGATTCTTATCCTCGGCTTGATCTCCATGCTCACGCCGCTCGCCATCGACATGTACTTGCCCGCTTTGCCGACGATAGCGGCAGAGTTCGGCGTCCCCGCCGGACATGTCCAGATGACGCTCAGCACCTATGTGCTGGGATTCGCCATCGGTCAGATGTTTTATGGGCCGATGGCCGATAGCCTGGGGCGTAAACCGGTTATTCTCGGCGGCACGCTGATCTTTGCGATAACGGGGGTAGCCTGTGCGCTGTCTCAGACCGTGGAGCAACTGATTCAGATGCGTTTCCTGCACGGCCTGTCGGCGGCGGCGTCGGCTGTGGTGATCAATGCCTTGATGCGCGATATGTTTTCCAAGGATGAATTTTCCCGCATGATGTCGTTTGTGGTGCTGGTGATGACGGTCGCGCCGTTGATCGCGCCTATTGCGGGTGGCTGGTTGCTATTGTGGTTTAACTGGCATTCTATTTTCTGGACCATATCCGGGGCGGCTTTTTTGACCGTGATATTGGTTTTCTTGTTTATTAAAGAAACGTTGCCGTTGGAGAAACGGCAGAAATTTCATCTACGGACCACCATTAGCAATTTCGTGGCGCTTTTTCGTCATAAGCGCGTGTTCAGCTATATGATCGCCAGTGCTCTGTCATTCTGCGGCATGTTCTCCTTTTTGACGGCCGGGCCGTTTGTTTATATCGAACTGTATGGCGTATCACCGCAGGACTTTGGCTATTATTTCGCCTTGAACATTTTATTTTTGTTTATCATGACGTTATTCAACAGCCGCAACGTTCGTCGCCTCGGCGCGCTGACAATGTTCCGCATCGGCTTGCTGATCCAGTTTACGATGGGCGTCTTTCTCGTGGCGGTCTGTCTGTTTGATTTGGGTTTCTGGCCGTTAGTCCTTGGCGTTTCCATCTTTGTCGGCTGTATCGCGATGATTAGTTCCAATGCCATGGCGGTTATTCTGGATGGTTTTCCCCATATGGCGGGAACAGCCGCTTCGTTGGCGGGGACGATACGTTTCGGTCTGGGCGCCATTACCGCCATGCTGCTGTCTGTGGCGTCCTTTGACAGCGCATGGCCTATGGTGTTATCCATGGCCTTGTGCTCCTTCATCGCCTTTCTGCTCTATCGATATGCCAGCCATACCAACTGATTCGGGTTAACAGACGGCAGGCATTAGCCTGCTGCTTGTAGGGTCAGCCTGCTTCTTAAACTTCGCCGTAACCCATTCATTCACCGAATCTGATGATTGCTAACGCTTGTTTGTTTTTAATATGTAAAATATATGAATCAGCAGTAAATAAATTAACCAAAAAGAGTTGAGATGCTGACGAGAAAAGGTTACATATAACCAGAAAAGCGTATTAATTCGTGATCGCTCTGACATTCATAGCGCTTGCAATCGCAAAATCAATTCTTATCAATGTCGATTAAAATCACTTATGTTGTTTTTTTGTACATAAAAAAAGTGGCAAAAGGCCTCGCGGTCACGTTACTATGATAAAAATGTTATTAGTTTGTGAATTTTAAGTGAAACCAAACCTGAGGAAAAACAGTCGTGGATAGTTTCCAACTGGATAGTTTCCAACTTTCGGTCGTTCATCGCTTGCCGCAAAGTTATCGATGGTTATCGGGTTTTGCCGGCGTCAAAGTTGAACCGATCCCGTTAAGCGGCAGAGAAGAAGAAAATAATCTGATTGGTTTTAAATTACTAAGCCATGACGCAGAGGTGGCATGGAAAATTATGCGCCAGTTGCATCAATCGCTGGATGAAATTCAGATCGAATCCGCTGTACTGGAATGTGATGGCGAGCCTTGCCTGTTTTTACACCGCAATGATGAAAGCACGGCAATGTGCCGTTTGAAAAATGTCGGCGTGGCGATTGCGGAATCCGTCAGCGCGCAATATCCGTTTTAACGGCCACGTTCGTCATCTGATTGTTATTGTCGGTTGTTTTTCCTGCTCTTCAAATGCGGCGCCGCTTGCGCTGATGTTACCCGTTATCGGGTCGAAAGCTGTAACAGTTCCCGCGTATAGTCTTTTTCCGGGTGGTTGAACACCTGTCTGCATTCGCCTTGTTCTACTACTTCACCTTGTCTTAACACAATGACCTGATGGCAAAGCGCCCGCACCACCTGAAGATCGTGGCTGATAAACAGATAAGCGAGTCGGTGCTTTTGTTGCAATGACTGCAATAACGCCAGAATCTGCGCTTGCACGGTTCTATCCAGTGATGAGGTGGGTTCATCCAGGATCAGGAGTTCCGGTTGCAGGATCAACGCGCGGGCAATAGCGATACGCTGACGCTGACCGCCAGAAAACTCGGCGGGATAGCGATGACGTGTATCAGGATCTAATCCGACTTCCTTCATGGCCGCAATAACGCGGTGTTCCCGTTCTTCCTTATTTAGTTTCTGATGAACGGTCAACCCTTCGGCAATAATCTGTTCGGCGTTCAGGCGCGGATTCAATGCCGAATTGGGGTCCTGGAAAACAACCTGAATGCGTCGACGGAAAGGCAACATCTGCTTACGGGAAAATTCATGCAGCGGTTGACCATCGAACCAGATCGCGCCTTTGGCGCGGAGCAAGCGCAGCAACGCCAATCCGGTGGTGCTTTTCCCGGAACCCGATTCGCCGACCAATCCGATACTTTCACCGCGTCGCAGGGTGAAGTTGATATCATTGACCACCTGTTTTTCTGCCACTGTGCGGCGTAACAACCCTTTCTTGATTGGGAAAGAGACGCGTAATTGCTCGACGCGCAGAATAGGTTCAAGACCCTCTTCAAGGGGCTGTGGTTCACCCGCTGGCTCGGCTTCCAGCAACTGTCGGGTATAGGCATGTTGCGGCGCGCTGAACAGATCCCGGCAGGTATTGCGCTCCACGCATTGGCCCGATTTCATCACCGCGACGTTATCCGCCAATTGCTGAACAATATTCAAATTATGGGTGATGAATAGCAGGCTCATTCCCAGTTCCTGCTTGAGTTCGTTGAGCAATTTCAGAATCTGCGCTTGTACGGTGACATCCAGCGCGGTCGTCGGTTCATCGGCAATCAGCAGGTCAGGCTGTGTCAGCAAGGCCATGGCGATCATCACGCGCTGACGTTCGCCGCCAGAAAGCTGGTGAGGAAAGTCGCTCAAACGGCTTTTAGCCTGCCGAATGCCCACGCGATCCAGACAAGCGACGACTTCACTACGCGCCGCCTCATTGCGCATGCCACGGTGTAGCGACAGCACTTCGGTTAGCTGTTTTTCAATGCTTTGTAACGGATTAAGGGATACCATCGGTTCCTGAAAAATCATGGCGATGCGATTTCCCCGGATCTGACGCAGGGTTTTTTCATCCGCGTGCAGCAGAGATTGTCCGGCAAAGTGGATATCGCCCTGTTGATAGATGACCGGCGGGGAGGGCAGCAGCCTGAGAATGGAGAGCGCGGTCACGCTTTTTCCCGAACCGGACTCGCCCACCAACGCCAGTGTCTCACCAGCATTGACCGCCAGCGAGAGTTGGTCGACGACGCGCTGCGTTTGCTGCCCGCTGCGAAACGCAATGCTGAGATTATCAATCTGTAATAAAGGTGAACTGGACATATTAATGCGCCTTGCTGGGATCAAAGGCGTCGCGCACCGCTTCGCCGATAAAAATGAGTAAAGACAGCACAATGGATAGCACCATAAATACGGTAATGCCCAGCCAGGGCGCCTGAAGGTTGTTTTTGCCTTCCAGCAGCAGTGTACCTAACGAAGGCGAACCCATCGGCAGGCCGAATCCGAGAAAATCCAGTGAAGTCAGCGTGGTGATTGATCCGCACAGAATAAAAGGCAGATAGGTCAATGTGGCGACCATGGCGTTCGGCAGCATACAGCGGTACATAATGACCCGGTCGCTGACGCCCATTGCCTGGGCCGCGCGGATATAGTCAAAGTTGCGGGTGCGCAGAAATTCCGCGCGCACCACGCCGACCAGACTCATCCAGCCGAACAGGACGGTTATCCCCAGCAACCACCAGAAATCCGGTTGAATCACGCTGGAAAGCAGGATGATCAGAAACAGGGTCGGCATGCCGGACCAGACTTCAATAAAGCGCTGTCCCCACAAATCCAGTTGTCCGCCGTAATATCCTTGTGTCGCGCCGACAGTAATCCCAATCAAACTGGAAAGGGAAGTCAGCGCCAGCCCGAACAACAGAGAGATACGGAAGCCGTATAACACCTGCGCCACCACATCTTTTCCCTGACTGTCCGTACCCAGCAGGTTGTGCCATGAGGGTGGCGAAGGGAACGACACGGTGGTGGCGTAGTTGATGGTGTCGTAGCTGTAGCGGATAGGCGGCCATATTGCCCAACCGTGCTCTTCAATTCGTTGCGTGATGTAAGGATCGCGGAAGTCGGCGGTGGTGGCAAACTGGCCGCCAAAGGTGGTTTCGCTGTAATCGACCATAACCGGCGTATAGAACCGCCCGTCGTATTTCACCAGCAACGGTTTATCATTGGCGATCAGTTCTGAGAATAAGGTTATAACGAAGAGCGTCAGAAACATCCACAGCGCCCAGTATCCGCGGCGGTTACTTTTAAAACGCGCCCAGCGCGCCTGATTAATGGGGCTTAATCGGCTCATTGGCGTCCCTCAAAATCAATACGCGGATCAACCAGCGTATAAGTCATATCGCTGATAATGTTCAATAACAGACCGATCAGCGTAAAAATATACAGCGTACCGAACATCACCGGGTAATCGCGTTGTAGCGTGGCGTCATAACCCAATAAGCCAAGACCGTTCAGCGAAAACATCACTTCAATCAACAACGAACCGGTGAAAAACATACTAATAAAGATGGCCGGGAACCCGGCGATCACCAGCAACATCGCATTACGGAAAACATGACGGTAAAGAATACTCTTTTCATCCAGGCCCTTGGCGCGGGCAGTCACCACATATTGCTTACGGATTTCGTCCATAAATGAGTTTTTGGTCAGCATGGTCAGCGTGGCGAAGCCGCCAATCACCGATGCCAATACCGGCAGCGTAATATGCCAAAGATAATCGGTGATTTTGCCGTACCAGGGCAGCGTATCAAAATTGCTGGATACCAGGCCGCGTAGCGGGAACCAATCCAGATAACTGCCGCCGGCGAATAGCACAATCAGCAGGATGGCGAACAAAAACGCCGGGATCGCATAGCCGATAATAATCAGCGTACTGCTCCAAGTATCAAACGGCGTGCCGTTTTTGACGGCTTTTTTGATGCCCAGCGGAATGGAAACCAGATAGACAATTAAGGTGCTCCACAACCCCAGCGTAATCGAAACCGGCATGCTTTCCTTGATAAGTTGCATGACCGATGATCCACGAAACAAACTGTCGCCGAAATCAAACCGCACATAATCCCACAACAGTTTGAAATAACGTTCATGGATCGGCTTATCAAAGCCATAACGCTTGGTAATTTCCTCAATGACCTCCGGGTCAAGACCGCGCGAACCGCGGTAGGTGTTCTCAATGTTTGGCGCACCGCCGCTGCCGCCAGAGCGAGCGAGCCCGGCATCCATGCCGCCGCTGGCGGTGTAGCCGCTACCCTGGCCCATCTCAATGGCGGCGATGGCCTGATCGACCGGGCCGCCAGGCGCGATTTGTACAATAAAGAAGTTAATGGTGATAATCGCCCATAACGTTGGGATCACCAGCAACAGACGGCGTAACAGGTAAGTTCCCACATCGACTCCTTAACGTCGCTCTGCTGGCAGCGTAGCCGCCTGTTTAACATCGTACCACCAGCTATCGAGCCCAAGTGAATAGGTCGGGGAAATCGCTGGCATGGCAAACTTGTTCCAATAGGCGAAACGATCATGATTGGAATACCACATCGGGATCATAAACTGATTCCAGGTCAGTACCCGGTCCAGCGCGCGGCCCAATGACAATAACGGCGCTTTTTGCCCCTGATGCCGGGTAATCTCGTCAATCAGCGAATCGATAGCGGGATCGCGCACGCCGGACGTATTGTAGCTGGAATCAATATATTGCGAGTGCCAAAGCATTTGCAGGTCGTCCGTGGGGTAGAGAAACGCCAGGTACAGCGTCGCCGTCATATCAAAATCACGGTTGCGTAATCGGCTGGTAAACTGGGCGCTATCGATATTCCTGATGTTCATCGTGATGCCCAGCTTTTTCAGGTTGTGCTGAAAAGGCAACACATACAGGGAATTCCCGGCGCTCGGCAGCAGCAGTTCAAAGGTAAACGGCTTTCCGGTCTGGCGGTTAACCAGCTTCTGATCTTTCAGCACCCAACCTGCCTCTTCCAGCAATTTCAATGCGGTTAGCCAGTGTTCACGATCATAGCCGCTGCCATCGGATGCAGGCGGCTGATAGCGCGGACCGAACACTTCCGGCGGCACCTTATCTTTTAGCGGCGTCAGCCAGACCAACTCCTCCGCGCTTGGTTCGCCCTGAGCGGCATATTCTGTATTTTGAAAGTAACTATCGGCGCGCTGGTAGGCGTTGTAAAACAGCGCCTTATTCATCCAGTTAAAATCAAACGCCAACGTCAGCGCCTGGCGCACCCGGCGATCGCTGAATAGCGGACGCTGAATATTGAATGCCAGCCAGCGGGTATTCTGAGCAGACTGATTTTCCTGATCCCGCTTGATGATATAGCCGCGGGTGAAATTATCGCCTTTATATTGTGTCGCCCAATGTTTGGGCGAGCTTTCTATGCGCAGATCAAATGCCCCGGCGCGAAAGGCTTCCAACGCGACGCTGTCATCCAGGTAGTAGTCATAGCGTATCTTATCAAAATTGTACTGGCCTTTATTGACCGGCAGGTCAGCCCCCCAGTAATCCTGCACCCGTGAGTAGGTCACATACTGTCCGGTGCGATAGGCGGTGACTCGGTAAGGGCCGCTGGCGGGGGGAGGATAGGCTAACGGTTCGGCCAGATTGTGATTCTTCCAAAATTTCTCCGGCATAATTGGCAGCGTAAGCAGACTGAATATGCGGTTTTTATCCGGTTGCGGGAACTCAAAACGCACGGTAAGCGGAGCGACGGCGATGGCGGTAACGCCTTTAAAATAGAGACGAAACTGCGGTACGCCTTGCGTCATAAACATGTTGTAGGTGAACGCGACATCAGCCGCGGTTATCGGCGAGCCATCATGGAAACGCGCTCGCGGATTCATGTCGATTTCAATCCAACGAAAATCAGGGGAGTGGCGGGAAGTCAGCGCCACCAATGGATAATAGCTGCCGGGTTCGTCGGCGGATGTCGTAAACAGCGAATCGTAAAGGCGCTCTGTTCGGGCGGCAGCGACCCCGCGCAGCGCATAACGGTTGAAATTATCGAATGTGCCGAGCGCGCTCAGCGTGATACTGCCGCCTTTCGGCGCATCAGGGTTGACGTAGTCAAAATGGCGGAAGTCCGCGCGGTATTTAGGTTCGCCCAACATTGCAAAGGCCGTGCTATGCTCGACGGTGTCGGCATAACCTCCCAGATGTACGGCGTAAAGCAATACAGCAGTAATGACGCGTTTCAACATCTTAACGGTAATCTCCTGCGTTTGACGTCAGTTGCCTGCATACAGGCGCTGCGTCCCATCATGATTTCTTTCGACATAAAGTTCTTGAAATAATTAGCATTACTCTTAATAAACCTTATTTTTTCTTTTTACCATGAAACAGGCCAGGAAACCTACCATAATTGTGGGAGGACGAAACCGCCATAAAAAAACGCCGCTTATTGCTAAGCAGCGCTCTTATCATCTCGTTTGGTATTGATTTTAAAGCATATTCAGGGAAGAAAATCGGTTAGCTGTTGGTTCCCTTACTTAGCACACGACGCGCTTCGTGATAACGCTTGTTCCAATAAGTATCACCCATATTGGAAATCATCACGCCGCTGCTGGTTGAGGCATGAACAAATTGATTATTACCGATATAAATACCGATATGGCGACCGGTTGAACCCGCCCGGAACAGAACCAGATCACCGGGACGCAGTTTGGTTCGTTGGATCTTTTGACCCACTCCCTGTTGTTCATACGTTGAACGCGGTAAATCCATATCAAACTGTTCGCGGAAAGTGCGTTGAACGAAAGCGGAACAATCAATACCACGGCGGCTGTCGCCACCTAAACGGTAACGAACGCCTTTCCAACTGGCATACTGGTCAAGTAATTTGGATTTGATATCCACATTACGCACCATCGCCTCAAATTCATCCTGAGAGGCTTGTAGTGAAAGACTTTCTTTGTCATTAACTACACGCATCTCAGTTTGATCGTTTCGATTGAGTGCATTATTACCATTACTACTACATGCGGAAAGCGTTATCGCTATCGCAACAGCAGGCAGCGCCCGCCAGATATATCTCAGAATCGGTTGAGACTTGACCATTATTGTTATGTTCCCTTGAAGTCCTTAACGATACTAATCGTTATGCAATAAATGCCAAACAAAACGAGAGTCAGATTAAAACAGGGTAGCTTTCTCACCAAAGGTTCTGCGGTGAAAGTGTGCAAGAATGCGCACCATTTCTTATCCAATCGCTAGCTCATTAAGCGGGGAAAAGCAAACTTAGTTGAGACTACCGTAACAATAAACAGATTGCGAGAAGTTTTAGGCATTTTATTTATAAGATCTAATGATGTAATTTGCAAAAAAATGTCGATATGGAAAACGCTTAAATGGCGAAATTTTTATCGAGGAAATGTGTCGGCGGGGGCGCAGACACTAAACACTGCACGTCACATAAAGTCGGATGATACCCGTGCTTACTCGATGATAGTTAAACGAGCCTTTAACAAAGCAGCTTGCAACGTGTTCCATTCAGCGGGGGTATCGTGAATCACTTCAATGCGGCTGTCGAGTGGCGGGACGGGCCTGGTTTCAATATTCAGGTCATGTTCCTGACGATTGACAATCAACGTCCCTTCTTTGATGCGCATCACGCCTTTCACGCGACTGACAGGCGCCAGCCGTACCCAGTCAAGCAGAGCGGCGGTATCGAAGGTGGTAGCTGGCGAGAAAATCCAGCCGCAGGCGTAATGCCCTTGTCCCTGGTTCAGGGCGCGACGCCAGGCATCTCCGGCGGGGAGTCGCAACGCCGCCAGCCCCTGAACTGGCTTGTGTACATGATGGTTTGCGCCGTCAGGTCGTTCGCCGCGACGTTGGCGCGGCCAATCAAGCAATGTTGACGCTATTTGCCCTTGACTGACCGTAACGAACTGCCGTCCGTCGCCGTTCGTCTGCCGCCATTGTTGCAGGGCGGCGATATCCGCTTCCTGATAGGTTTCCAGCTTGTTGGCGACGATGATATCGGCGGCGGCCAACTGATCGCGGAAGTTTTCATTCCCGGTATATCGGACGTCACTCAGTTGACGGGCATCCAGCAGACACAGCGTCGTCTGTAATGTCAGCCAGGGCTGATAGCTTTCTGCGGTGAGCAAGGCGATAATTTGTTTGGGGTGGCCGAGGCCGGTGGGTTCAATCAACAGGCGATGCGGTTTTTTCTGCTGCAACAGCATGTTCAGGCCAACTTGCATGGGCAGGCCATTCACGCAGCACAGACAGCCGCCGGGGATTTCCTTTACGAATGCGCCGCTGTCACTCAGCAACGCGCCATCAATGCCGATTTCGCCAAATTCGTTGACCAGCACCGCCCAGACTTCATCTTCCGGCTTTTGTGATAACAAGTGACGGATGGTCGTGGTTTTGCCGCTTCCCAGAAAGCCGGTGATGAGATTAACGTGAGTGAGCAACATGAACTCCCAAACAAAAGCCTAAACGGGTAATAAACTGATACCGAAGATAGGCGCAGACGTTAATTAGTGCAACACCGCCAGACGACAACGGTGTTGCGGCGCTGCGGTTTATTCCGCGCGTCCCATATAACGACGTTCAGGAATATGAATGCGGATTTTTTCACCTGCGCTCAAATATTCCGGCACCTGAATAGTCAGCCCGGTGCTCATTGTGGCCGGTTTGTTACGGGCGCTGGCGGAGGCGCCTTTGATGCCGGGGGCGGTGTCGATAATTTCCATATCCACGGTTTGCGGCAATTCCAGCGCAATGATTTCGCCATCCCAGGACAGAACTTGAATACCGGGCATGCCGCCTTCAGGAATGAACAGCAACTCTTCTTCGATCTGATCTTTTTTGAAGTTATATGGCGTGTAGTCTTCATCATCCATAAAGACGTATTCGTCGCCATCAATATAAGAAAAGGTGACTGTTCGGCGCGTTAAGGAGATGGTGTCGAGAATATCGTCGCCTTTAAAACGCTCTTCAACTTTTAGCCCGGTACGGACGTCCGAAAAACGCATTTTGTACAGCGTACTGGCACCACGGGCGCTTGGGCTCTGGATATCGACATCCTTCACCAATAGCAGCTTGCCGTTATAGTTCACGACCATACCGCGTTTAATTTCATTCGCTCTTGCCATAAAAATTACCTGATTAAAAAGGAGTGAGATTTTTGTGGCGACACGTTACTCGCGCCACCGGATTCAGGCAAGCGGGAATTATCGGATGCGTGGAGAATTAAGCATTGGTGTTTATCAGACGGGCTGTTATGGTGATATCACTTCCTTATTTCAGTCAGCCCACCGGAGTGATTGCTGATGGACTGTCGCCCCGATTGTGGTGCCTGTTGTATCGCGCCTTCCATATCCAGTCCGTTACCCGGCATGCCAAACGGTAAACCCGCGAATACGCGGTGTCTCCATCTGGAGGCCGATATGCGCTGCGGGCTGTTTTATTCGCCCTTGCGCCCGGCGGTCTGCTCAGGGCTACAGGCGCGAGCGGATATGTGCTTCAGTCATCGTGATGAGGCGCTGATTTATCTGATCACGCTGGAAACCGATACCGCGCCTGATAGCCATGAATCTATGCGAGTAACCTGAGCCGTCGGGAACGCTGCTCAGGTTTTCCCTGTCGAACTAAAATGTCGGGCGTGATTGCCGATAGTATCTAAATTAATGCAGAGATGATTTGGTGGAATAAGTTTGAAGAGGAAAGTATGGAAATCTCAAATTCAGTTCAGTTGGAAACCAATTTATATAATCTGAAAAAACAAGACGAGCCGCGTGGTCTGGTTTACGGCACGATTCCTGAGTTGACGCATGATACGGACTCTGTGCAGATCAGTACAGAAGGTCGGCAATTGGCGGCATCCGCTGTTGTGGAACATACGGCCAGATATTTCTTTACGCCTCAAATTAATGAATCGCTGAGCCGGGTGTTGCAAAATCAGTCTTCCGAGGTGCAGGAAACGGTATACGGAATCATCCAGTCGAATTTCATGACGAGCGGAAATAGCGATGAAGAAAGCGCCGCGTTGCGGGAACTGGGTATGACTCAAGCTGGCTATATAGCGGCTAACTACATGCAAGGCGCCGAGGCGCGGGAATTTATGGATACGATCCGCCGTATCGTCGCGATAGCCAATACGAAAACGACTGACCCGGAAACCGGGCAGGTTAGCTACGCTACGCTGCCGCAGCGTCCCGTCGGGGCACCGGAGGATTATATCAAATCTACTGATCTGATGCGGCTTTACGAGCCGGAGACGCTGGAAGCGCTTGAAAATGCACTGGCGGAAAATAAGGATTGGGCCAATATTCTGACCTCTTTTACGCTCAAGGCGATTAATCACCCGACCTGGGTGAAAGATTACCGCGCAGCCGTGGCCGAACAGGTTGAGGAGATGCAGGAAAGTGTCGGCAGTAGCCGGTTTCAAAGCGCATCTACCGCCAGTCTAGCCGATTTTTCGGCAGGAATCGCGCAGTTGATCGCCGGTGATGCGTTTACGGATACCCGCTTTCTGACCAATAATATGGCGGCGTTTATCCGCAAGCTCGGTGCTTTCGCTTAGTTATATCAATTCACGGCTTGTTCCGCGCCGGAAGCCATTTTTATCATTTATTACCCAGCTTGCTGGGTTAAACAACATATCTGAAACAGGGGCGAACCGGTTTCGATATTTTTTCTTCAGCAGTGCTTCAGCTTAATTTGCTTTTTTATCGTCAGACGATGTCACGTAGCGTGTAAAATGTGCGTGATATCATAAATTCATTACGTAAATGGTGCGGCGCGCTTGCATTAATGACGTAATGGAAACAGAATCAGTGAAACGTTTCAGCGATGTTGTTGTTGTTGAAATGTTCATTTAAGTCGTTACTTTTTTTCTCATAAAAGCTGAAACGATTCAAGTTTTGGCGGGAGAGGAGAACCATGTTCCAGTTGTCACAGCAAGATATTCATTTGGGCGCGACGGCCAGCAATAAGCAGGAAGCCATACAGCTTGTTGCTTCAGCGCTGACCGAGGCCGGATGTGTCAGCGCAGCGTATGTCGATGGCATGTTGCAGCGCGAACAGCAGACCTCCACTTATCTGGGAAGCGGTATCGCGATCCCCCACGGCACCACCGACACGCGCGATCTGGTATTGAAAACCGGCGTACAGGTTTTTCAGTTCCCGCAGGGCATTGCCTGGGGTGAAAACCAGACCGCTTACGTGGTGCTGGGGATTGCCGCACGCTCTGATGAGCACCTGGCGCTATTGCGTCAGCTTACGCATGTGCTCAGCGATGATCGCGTCGCCGCCCGTTTAGCAAACACCGATTCGGCGGAAGAATTGCGCAGCCTGCTGATGGGCGAGCAGCAACTGGCCGAGTTCCGTTTCGATACTTCGCTGATTTCATTGGATGTGGCAACGGATAACCTGTTGACGCTCCAGGCGCTGAACGCCGGGCGTCTGCAACAGATTGGCGCGGCTGATGCCAGTTTCGTCAGCGCGGCGGTCAGTAATAAACCGCTGTATCTGGGGCAAGGGATCTGGTTTAGCGACAGCGCTGAAGGTAACCTCAGCAGCGCCGCCGCGATTGCCCGTCCGGCCGCGCCTTTCAGTGTCGATGGCAATGCCGTCGCCATGCTCGTAACGGTAACTGCCGCGGACGATCAGGCCTATGCGCCTATTGACTACCTGACCAAACTATTAACCACGCAAAAAGCTGAACGCTTGCTGAAAGCCGATGCCGCCACGTTGCTGGCGCTGATGACCAGCGAAGTGCCGGAAGAGAGCGAAGTGCTGACGGCCGAGTTTACCATCCGCAACGAGCATGGGTTGCATGCGCGTCCGGGGACGATACTGGTGAGCGTGATCAAGCAGTTTAGTAGCGACATTACCGTCACCAATCTGGATGGTACTGGCAAACCGGCCAATGGTCGCAGCCTGATGAAAGTGGTCGCGTTGGGGGTCAAGAAAGGTCATAAACTCCGTTTTACCGCGAGCGGCGACGATGCGGAACAAGCATTGGCCGCCATTGGTGACGCGATCAATTCTGGTTTGGGCGAGGGGGCGGCATGAGCAGGCGAGTAGCCACCATTACCCTGAATCCGGCTTATGATCTGGTTGGCTATTGCCCGGAAATTGAGCGGGGCGAAGTGAATCTGGTTCAGACCGCGGGTCTGCACGCCGCCGGCAAAGGCATCAACGTTGCCAAGGTGTTGAAGGATCTTGGTATTGACGTCACGGTAGGGGGATTCCTGGGCAAAGATAATCAGGATGGTTTCCAGCAATTGTTCAGTGAACTGGGCATTGCCAACCGTTTCCAGGTTGTGCCGGGACGTACACGTATCAACGTGAAATTGACCGAAAAAGATGGTGATGTCACCGATTTCAATTTTTCTGGTTTTGAAGTCACATCGCAAGATTGGCAGCGTTTCGTTAACGACTCACTGAGTTGGCTGGGGCAGTTTGACATGGTTGCAGTCAGCGGCAGTCTGCCGGCTGGGGTCGATCCTGATGCGTTCACTGACTGGATGTCGCGTTTGCGCAGTCATTGTCCCTGCATCATTTTTGATAGTAGCCGCGAGGCGCTGGTGGCGGGGTTGAAAGCGGCACCCTGGCTGGTGAAACCCAACCGGCGCGAGTTGGAAATCTGGGCGGGGCGTAAATTACCCACGCTGGCGGATGTGGTTGATGCCGCGCACGCACTGCGTGAGCAAGGGATCGCGCATGTGGTGATCTCACTGGGGGCGGAAGGCGCCTTGTGGGTTAATGCATCCGGCGCATGGCGGGCATTGCCGCCTGCCTGTGACGTGGTCAGCACCGTAGGCGCAGGTGACTCCATGGTTGGGGGACTGATTTATGGCTTATTAATGCGTGAGTCCAGTGAGCATACTTTGCGTTTGGCAACGGCGGTGTCTGCGTTGGCCGTGAGTCAAAGCAATGTTGGCATTACCGATCGTCCTCAGTTGGCCGCTATGATGGCGCGTGTCGATCTGAAACCCTTTAATTGACAGCAGGAGACAAACAATGAAAACGCTGCTGATTTTAGATAAGTCACTGGGCCTGGCGAGAAGCCATCTGGTGAAAAACCTACTCAGCGCCGCCGCTGCGAAAGCAGGGCTGACGTTGACGGAACGCGCTGACGAGTCCGAATTAGTGATCATTCTGGGCGCGAAGGCCGCGGCGGATAACGCATTGAATGGCAAACAGGTGTTTGTCGGCGATGTGGAATTGGCGGCCAGCCAGCCGGAAGCGTTCCTGGCCAAAGCTCAAGCTGAAGCCACCCCCTATCAGGCAACGGCGTCAGCACCTGTTCAGCAAAACGCCGCCGCCAAACGTATTGTCGCGGTTACCGCCTGTCCGACCGGCGTCGCCCATACGTTTATGGCCGCGGAAGCGATTGAAACGGAAGCTAAAAAACGCGGCTGGTGGGTAAAAGTTGAAACTCGTGGTTCGGTTGGCGCCGGAAATGCGATCACGCCGGAAGAGATTGAACAAGCCGATCTGGTTATCGTCGCGGCGGATATCGAAGTCGACCTGAGCAAATTTGCCGGTAAAAAAATGTACCGCACTTCAACCGGTCTGGCATTGAAAAAAACCGTTCAGGAACTGGACAAGGCGCAGCTTGAAGCCAAGGTTTATCAGCCGAGCGGTCAAAGCGCCTCGTCAGTAAGCAACGAGTCAGGTCAAAAAGGCGGGGCTGGCCCTTATCGTCACCTGCTGACCGGGGTGTCTTACATGCTGCCGATGGTGGTGGCGGGCGGTCTGTGCATCGCACTGTCGTTTGTATTCGGCATTGAGGCGTTTAAGCAGGAAGGCTCACTGGCTGACGCGCTGATGAAGATCGGCGGTGGTTCGGCGTTCGCGCTGATGGTGCCGGTACTGGCGGGTTATATCGCGTTTTCGATTGCCGATCGTCCGGGTTTAACGCCGGGGCTGGTTGGCGGCATGCTGGCGGTCAGTACCGGAGCGGGCTTTCTGGGCGGGATTATCGCTGGTTTTCTGGCGGGCTATGTGGCCAGAGCCATCAGCAATAAGCTGATTCTGCCGCAAAGTATGGCGGCGCTGAAACCGATTTTGATTATTCCGTTGTTTGCTACGCTGATTACCGGTCTGGTGATGATTTATATCGTCGGTACGCCGGTTGCAAAAATTCTGACGGGTTTGACTGACTGGCTGCAATCCATGGGAACGGCGAACGCGGTGATCCTGGGCGCAATCCTGGGCGGCATGATGTGTACGGATATGGGCGGCCCGGTCAATAAGGTGGCCTACGTATTCGGCACTACGTTGCTCAGCAGCCAGATTTATGCGCCGATGGCGGCGGTGATGGCGGCCGGTATGGTTCCGCCGCTGGCGATGGGGTTGGCGACGTTTCTGGCGCGTAACAAGTTCAACGCCACCGAGCGTGAAGGGGGCAAGGCTGCTTTGGTTCTGGGGCTGTGCTTTATTTCCGAAGGCGCGATCCCTTACGCCGCTCGCGATCCAATGCGGGTACTGCCATGTTGTATCGTTGGCGGAGCGCTGACTGGGGCGCTGTCTATGGCGGTCGGCGCGAAACTGATGGCGCCGCACGGCGGGCTGTTTGTTCTGATGATCCCTGGTGCGATTACGCCGGTTATCGGTTATCTGCTGGCTATTATTGCCGGGACGGTCGTGGCGGGCGTGCTATATGCGCTGCTGAAACGTCCTGACGAACAATTGGTGAAAGCCGCATAAGCGAGAATCGTTCAGCGGTGGTAAAAAGCGCCAGCGGACATGATGTCAACTGGCGCTTTTCTATTTCAGGGCATAGTTTATTTCAGGCGATAAAGGACACGGGAATTCAAACCTGAGATTTCAGCCAGGCGATCTCTTCCGCCCAGATATCGGGATTGACGGTTTCCAGAATCAGCGGGATACCATCAAAACGCGGATCTTTCATGATATAGCTGAATACCGTCTTGCCAATATTGCCTGCTCCCAGACTATGATGACGGTCGACACGGCTATTGAATTCGCTTTTCGCATCATTTAAATGCATTCCCCGTAAATAGCGGAATCCCACGATCCGTTCAAATTCGGCAAAGGTCGATTCGCAGGTTGCTTCGGTACGTAAATCGTAGCCGCCGGCAAAGGCGTGACAGGTATCGATACACACCCCCACGCGGCTTTTATCTTCCACGCCATCAATGATGGCGGCCAGATGTTCAAAGCGAAAGCCCAGATTGCTTCCTTGTCCGGCGGTGTTTTCAATAACGGCGGTGACGCCATCCGTTTGTGCCAGCGCGATGTTAATCGACTCGGCGATACGCGCCAGACAGCGCGCTTCATCTATCTGTTTTAAATGGCTGCCTGGATGAAAGTTCAGCAAACTCAGGCCGAGTTGTTGGCAGCGAGTCATTTCGTCAATAAAGGCAGCGCGCGATTTCTCCAGCGCCGCCGCTTCGGGATGACCAAGATTGATCAGATAGCTGTCATGGGGCAGGATTTGCGCCGGGGTATAGGCGTAGCGTTCACAAGCCGCTTTGAAACTGACGATCGTTTCCTGACTGAGCGGGGCGGCCTCCCATTGGCGCTGATTTTTGGTAAACAGCGCAAATGCCGTTGCGTTCAGTTCATGAGCGCGAATAACCGCCTGATCGACGCCGCCCGCCGCGCTGACGTGCGCACCTACGTATTTCATGTTCTTCTCCTCTTGATGACGGAGGCATTATGGCATTGTCTGACGAGTGAATGAGACGTTAACGGATAAATTATTCACGGTCAGCGCAATAGGTGTTCAGCCGCCAGATTGATGCCCGCACCGCCAATCAGTAACCAGAGGAACAAAAACAGCGCCAGCAGCAGCGGTTTTGCACCAGCCTGCCGTATCGCACTCAGGCGAGTGGTCAGCCCCAACGCGATCATGGCCATCATCAGTAGCACGTTATCCAACTGGATTAGTGTGTTCACGATATCGCTGGGAATAAGTTGACTGGAATTGAAAGCCGCGACTGCCGCAAACCCTAACGCAAACCAGGGAAACATCAAAGATAGTGGCGCTGTCGGGCTATTTTGTGGCTGTCTGTTTTTCATAACCAGACCGAGGATAATGAGAAAAGGCGCCAGCAACATGACACGCAACATTTTCCCCATCACGGCCATATTTTCTGTCTCAACATCAATGGCGTGACCAGCCGCCACGACCTGGGCCACCTCATGAAGGGTTGAACCCAGATACAGACCGAACGCTCGTGGCGTTAATGTGAGCCAGTCATAATAAAGGTTAAGCCGATACAACCATGGATAAAGAAACATCGCCGTGGTGCCAAAAATGACCACGGTAGAGACGGCGACGGCAATTTTATCGCTTGAGGCTTTGACCACCGGCGCGGTGGCAAGAATGGCGGCAGCGCCACAGATGCTGCTGCCTGCGCCGATTAGCACGGTGGTTTCACGATCAAGTTTAAATAAGCGTCTGCCCAGCCAGCAGGCGAGGAGAAACGTCGACACAACGATCGCCAGATCGATGACAATACCCGCTATGCCAACGGCAGTCATTTGCTGAAAACTGAGACGAAACCCGTAAAGCACGATACCCCAGCGCAAGAGATGCTGTTTTGCCCACTGCACACCTGGATCACAGTAAGAATGTAGCCGAAGATAGGCCGTATTACCGAGTAAAATCCCTGTCAATATCGCCAATGTTAATGAGCCTGGCCCCCATTGTGAAACTTTCGGAATATTAGTCAGCCAGAGAGTCAAAAAAGTCATTAGACTTACTGCTGATAACCCAGGGAGGAGTATTGCCATGCGGTAATGGGGAGCGATGTGTTGCTGTCGTGCAGAAAGTAGTGCAGAAAGATGAATCATTTTATAGACCTGTTCTGAGAATACCGAACTGAGGGCTCAGCCTATAATCAGAAAGGTTAAAAGAGAAATTGATTATATATTTATAACCTATAGATTTTTTCGATAAAGAGCCCGTTATGCATATTACCTTACGTCAGTTGGAAGTTTTTGCAGAAGTGCTGAAAAGTGGTTCAACCACGCAGGCTTCGGTTGTGCTTTCGCTCTCTCAATCCGCCGTGAGTGCAGCGTTGGCCGATTTGGAAGGGCAATTGGGTGTTCAGTTGTTTGACCGGGTTGGCAAGCGGCTGGTGGTGAATGAGCATGGGAGACTGCTCTATCCTAAAGCCTTGTCATTACTTGAGCAGTCACTGGAAATTGAACAACTGTTTTGCCATGACAATGGCGCATTACGTATTTACGCCAGCAGTACCATCGGCAACTATCTTTTACCGGCCATGATAGCCCGCTACCGGCAGGATTTCCCTGAGATCCCGCTGGAACTGCATGTCGGCAACACGCACGATGTCATTGCCAGTATTGCGGAATTCAGCGTTGACCTGGGGTTAATCGAAGGGCCGTGCCATCATACCGATCTGGTCACTCAGCCCTGGCTGGAAGATGAACTGGTGGTTTTTTGCTCGCCGACCAACCCACTCAGCCAACAGGCTGTTTCTCTGTCGCATTTGGCTGATGCGCCCTGGATCTTGCGCGAACGGGGTTCCGGCACCCGTGAGGTGTTGGATCATTTGCTGTTGACTCAGTTGCCGCACTTTCGTCTGGTGATGGAGTTAGGCAATTCTGAGGCGATTAAACACGCAGTGCGCCACGGTATTGGCATTAGTTGCCTGTCCCGGCATGTCATTGCCGAACAGTTGGCGACAGGATCGCTGGTGGAACTGGCGGTGCCATTACCCCGCCTTACCCGCACGTTGTATCTGATTCATCATCGTCAGAAGCATATCTCAAACGTCTTGCAGCGTTTCCTGAGTTACTGCCGCGAAGCGGTATAAATAACATATTTTGTGTTGCTAATGATCGGGGCGGAGTTATGAACCTCTCTTATAATCCGACGATCGCGCTATCCTGCTGAAAACGATTTGCTACAATCCCGCCTCGTTTTTTTGGCAATAACACGCAGGCTAATAATGGCTCAGCAAAATATTCAATCTCAGGGACCCACGACCCTGCGCCGTGAACTTAAAGCACGGCATTTAACCATGATCGCCATCGGCGGTTCGATTGGCACCGGATTATTTGTCGCTTCCGGCGCCACGGTTTCACAAGCAGGGCCGGGCGGCGCGTTATTATCGTATGTTCTGATCGGCGTGATGGTGTATTTCCTGATGACCAGTCTGGGAGAACTGGCGGCCTTTATGCCCACATCAGGATCTTTCGCCACCTATGGTTCCCGCTATGTTGAAGAAGGCTTTGGTTTCGCGTTGGGCTGGAATTATTGGTACAACTGGGCCGTAACGATCGCGGTGGATTTGGTGGCCGCGCAGTTGGTGATGGGGTATTGGTTCCCTGAGGTTCCCGGCTGGATATGGAGCGCGCTATTTTTAGCGCTGATGGTGTTATTGAACGTCATCTCAGTAAAAGGATTTGGCGAAGCCGAATATTGGTTCTCATTGATTAAAGTGGTGACGGTGGTGATTTTTATCGCCGTCGGTATCCTGATGATTGTGGGGATCTTGCGCGGGGCCGGGAACGCGGGGATACATAACTGGCAGATTGAGGATGCGCCGTTTGCGGGTGGTTTTTCCGCCATGATCGGCGTGGCGATGATCGTAGGGTTTTCGTTTCAGGGAACGGAACTGATTGGCGTGGCTGCCGGCGAATCGGAAAATCCGCAGAAAAATATTCCTCGCGCGATCCGTCAGGTGTTCTGGCGTATTCTGCTGTTTTATATCTTCGCCATTTTGATCATCAGCCTGATCATTCCCTATACCGATCCCAACCTGTTGCGTAATGATGTAAAAGACATTGCCGTCAGCCCGTTTACACTGGTATTTCAGCATGCGGGTTTGCTGTCTGCGGCAGCGGTGATGAACGCCGTTATCCTCACCTCGGTACTGTCAGCGGGTAATTCAGGGATGTATGCCTGTACCCGTATGCTGTTTACGCTGGCCTCCGAGGGTAAAGCGCCGCGTATTTTTGCGCGACTGTCAAAAGGCGGCGTGCCGCGTAATGCGCTCTATGCGACCGCCGTGATTGCCGCATTGTGCTTCCTGTCGTCAATGTACGGCAACCAAACGGTCTATTTATGGTTGCTGAACACCTCCGGGATGACGGGTTTTATCGCCTGGTTGGGCATCGCCATCAGTCACTATCGCTTCCGCCGCGGCTATGTTAAAGCCGGACACGATCTGAATCGTCTTCCCTATCTTTCCCGTTTCTTCCCGCTGGGGCCGATCTTCGCCTTCGCGCTTTGTCTGGTCATTACGCTGGGACAGAATTATCAGGCGTTCCTGCAAGATAACATTGATTGGTACGGCGTCACGGCAACCTATATCGGCATTCCGCTCTTTCTGCTGATTTGGTTCGGCTATAAATTTTCCCGCGGCACGCGTTTTATCAAATATCAGGATATGACCTTCCCCGAACATAATTAGCCAGCAGACTCGCCGTCATCATGGCGAGGTCACCGCTTCCGACCAGGGCGTTCTTTCGAGAGAGCGCCTTTTTTTCATGTTTCCAACGCTTTTTCTTCCCCAATATTTTTTAAACAACAAATTTATTCACTGACTTTAATCAGCAAATCCAGATTGGCCGCAATGTCGCTTACATTTTTATTCTGCTAAGTGATTGTTTTATTTTTGTTTTACAATAATCATGCGATTGACTATGATAATGATATTAATTTGCATTTACAATAATTAAAAATTAATTACAATGTATTTGGCAAAAAAACTCAATATGCAACTTTACGCCTGAGGATATAAATACATGTTGATTAATATAAGAAAATCAGTGGCACTGGCACTCGCAGCAACGGCATCAACTTCGGTTCCGGCTATCGCGGCAACGCAGGATGATGTTTTGGTCGTCACAGCCTCTGGCTACGAACAAAAGATCACCAATGCCGCAGCCAGTATTTCAGTGGTTAGTCAGGATGAATTAAGTCAACGCAAATACAACGATTTGGCCGAGGCGCTGAGCGATGTGGAAGGCGTTGACGTGCGCAGTTCTACCGGGAAAACCGGCGGGTTGGATATCAGTATTCGCGGAATGTCCAGCAGCTATACGCTGATTCTGATTGACGGTATCCGTCAGAATGGCACCTCAGATGTCACGCCGAACGGCTTCGGCGCCATGAACACCAGCTTTATGCCGCCGCTGTCCGCCATCGAACGTATCGAGGTTATTCGCGGGCCGATGTCCACACTGTACGGCTCCGACGCCATGGGCGGCGTGGTGAATATCATTACCAAAAAGGTGGCGAAAGAGTGGGCTGGCTCGCTGTCCCTCGACCATGCTTTCCAGGAAGATACCAAATATGGCGATACCTCCAAATTTACTTTCTATTCCAGCGGCGCGCTAATTGAAGATAAGCTGGGGCTGGCGCTGCGCGGCAGCATTTTCCGCCGCGACGCTTCAAGCGTGGCGTCCTCGACCACTGGAACCGAACTCAGCACTCGCGGACCGAATCCGGTGAAATCGGACAACTACCTGCTGGGCGGCAAACTGACCTGGCAATTGGATGATAGAAATACCTTGTGGCTGGACGGCGAAATCGCCAACCAGAAATATGATAACGCGGAAGGTCAACTGGGAACGGTCAGCACCGCTGGCGGTTATGAAGATACGTTGCGCTATCAGCGCCGCAAAGTGACGCTGGGCAGCGACAACCAACTGGACTTTGGTATCTGGAACTCCAGCCTGTCTTATAATCAGACCGAAAATAAAGGCCGCCTCATCACTACCGCTTCGGTCCCGAGCACGTCCAGCGCCGCCGGTGAGAAGCGACAACTGAAAAATACCAATATCATTCTGGATACCAAGCTGGTGGCGCCGTTGGGCGACAGTCATCTGTTCACTATTGGCGGCCAGTATTGGAACGCGGTGATGAAGGACGGCATCGTGCTGGCGAATAACGGGGAGAAATTCGAACAGGATTCCTGGGCATTGTTTGCCGAGGACGAGTGGCGGCTGCTGGACTCGCTGGCCTTGACCTACGGCGCCCGCTATGAATATCAGGAAACCTTTGGTGGTCATGTTAGCCCGCGTTCCTATTTGGTATGGAATGCGTCGGACGATTGGACGGTGAAAGGCGGCGTCAGTACCGGTTACAAGACGCCTTCACTGGCCCAGTTGCATAACGGGGTGAGCGGCGTTACCGGTCAGGGAACCATTAACACTATCGGCAATCCTGATTTAGAGCCGGAAAAAAGCGTCAATACCGAACTGGGCGTGTACTACGAGAACGACAACGGCTTTGGCGCCAACGCCACTCTGTTCCACAACCGTTACCGTAATAAGATCTCCTCGTTGTCGATCGATAGCGCCACCAGCACCTATATCAATACCGGTAAGGCGATAACCCAGGGGCTGGAATTGGCGACCACTATTCCGTTATGGTCGGAGAACTGGAAACTGAATCTGAATTACACCTTTACCGACAGCGAACAGAAGGACGGCAATGACAAAGGCGCGCGTCTGGCCAATACGCCGAAGCATATGGCCAACGCCCGCCTGAACTGGAATGTTAACGACAAGCTGTCAACCTGGCTGAAAGCGGAATATCGCAGCAAGATGGGGCGATTTACCCAGAACTATGAAAATCTGTCGAACGCGAACAAAGTGGTATATGACAATTTAGGCTCTGATTTTAAGTCATTCACCGTATTCAATCTGGGCGGCGCCTATAAGGTGTCAAAAGATATCACTCTTAATGGCGCAGTTAACAACCTGCTGGATAAGGACTTTACCAAGACGCATGTCTTTGCGGTAGGAAATAGCACCACGACGGCGGGTGATTACTTCACTTCAGCCCAAAGCACTACCGGTTCCGTATTACCTGGCCGAAACTACTGGGTATCGGTAAATGTAACCTTCTGATAACCATTGGGTGCGGGCTAAATAGCCCGCATCTGTATTCGTTGCTGATTTTTATTTACCACGGCTAATCATCTCGCTGCATATTTCTCCCCTGACGACTTTCTCATCTCCCACGCAATAGCGTAGCCATAATGAATGAAATTCACGCTATTAAAAGTTGTTAATTGCGGTAATGCTGTCTACGCTGAACCTTTGGCAGAACTGTACATTTCATCATCAATAATCCAGACGTCAATCGGATGAGAAAGATTTGTTAAGTTAAATAATTAAGCTGCTATCTTTTTTAAAAGCAACATAACGTTTAATTCCTTGTTTGGGAAAGATCATTCACGAGTCAGGTTTCGTGTACGGCGCTGTTTATCGCCGATAATCAGGGTAGTATGTATAAATAACAATCAGGTTAGACACTATGCTAAAAATTACCTTTTTAGATAAAGGCGCATTGCCTGAAACTATTTTCCTGAAAAAGAATAGTTTCAGACGACCGCAGTGCCGCCATGAATGGATTGAATATAGTTACACCGCGCCCGAACAGGTTATTGCCAGGGCGAAAAACAGCGACATTATTATTATCAATAAGACCGTGTTGACGCGAGAAACACTGTCGGCTTTGCCTGCTCTGAAGTTGATTGCGGTAACAGCCACGGGGACGAATACCATTGATACCGCTGCTGCGGCCGAGTTGGGCATCCTGGTGAAGAATGTGCAGAATTACTCCACTCAGGCGGTTTCCGAGCATGTGATAGCCATGATCCTTGCGCTTAAACATAGCCTGATGGGGTGGTATCGCGATCAACTTAGCGATCGATGGGCGAGTCAGGTACAGTTTTCCTACTTTGACTACCCGGTAAAGGATATTGCTGGTTCAACGCTGGGCATTATCGGCGCAGGCGCCATCGGGCGTGAAGTCGGACGTCTGGCGACGGCGTTGGGTATGCAGGTCATTTTTGCCGAACACCGGGGAAGCACGCGCTGTCGTCCGGGGTATTTGCCGTTTGAACAAGTCTTGCAGTCCGCGGATATTATTTCGCTTAATTGCCCATTGGTGGATAAAACCCGCGAACTGCTGA
The DNA here is from genome assembly GCF_025840185.1 of Brenneria izbisi. Taxonomy (GTDB): domain Bacteria; phylum Pseudomonadota; class Gammaproteobacteria; order Enterobacterales; family Enterobacteriaceae; genus Brenneria; species Brenneria izbisi. Next base: position 102,185 of record NZ_JAMPJU010000011.1, on the reverse strand, counting down.
ATGCGCAAACCTTGGCGCTGTGTAAGCCGACGGCATTTATCGTTAATGCCGCCAGAGGCGGGCTGATTGATGAAGCCGCGTTACTTTCGGCTTTACATCAGCGTCGTATCGCTGGCGCGGCGCTTGACGGCTTAACGCAGGAACCGCCGGATAAGAATCATCCGCTGATGCTGGCGGCGAAGACATTGCCTAATCTTTTGATTACTCCGCACATTGGCTGGACATCCGCATCCGCTCTGCAAACGTTGATGGAAAAAACAATTGAGAATATTGACGAGTTTGTTCAGCAACACGGATATTAAATTAACTCATCACCGGAGCATATAAACGGAATAAATAAGCCGCCGATATTATTTATCTCTCTGATGATTTCGTAACGGTTGTATTATTGTTTTTGCGGGTGCGGGTATTAACGGTTTACGCCTGATATGACATTGAAATCATCAGCAGTTGAAACACGCTTTTCATTATTGAGGAAAGAATAGCCTGGCGGCTGATATTTTTTAACAAGGCAGAGCGGCGAGAATGAAATTATTGTCATGGCCTAGCCTTGATAATAGTAAGATATTAATCCTACCAACCGTTATCTCACCGCGATTGCCGCGGTGAGTCTATTGTTATCGTTATCAACGCTTATCGCCATCACCGGTTCTGAATATAAGTCATCGCCAGCGCCAGCGCTAATACCAACCCTTTGATGATGTCCATGGCATAGTAGGGGACGGAGAGCATCACCAGCCCGTTTTGCAATACCCCGAGAATGACGGCCCCTAGCAACGTGCCTAACGCATTAGGCTTGCCCGATCCGGCCAGTGAAAAACCGATATAGGCCGCCGCGACAGCATCCATCAGATAGCCGCCGCCGGCATTGACTTGCGAAGAACCGATACGCGAAGCCAGCAGAATGCCGCCCAGCGCCGCCAGCAGCGCAGAAAAGATATAAGCCTGAACACGATAGCGCGCGGTGCGGATGCCAGCCAGCCGCGCTGCCTCCGGGTTGCCGCCGATGGCATACATCCTGCGTCCGTGTTTGGTCAGTGACAAATACAACTGCACAACCAGCGTGACGACCAGCATGATCACGACAATAACCGGCACTTGTCCCAGTGTGGCAAAGAATTCAGGAATGATGCCTTCCGCCATTTCGCCGCTCGGCAACACCATGTTTTGGGTGATAGATCCGCCGTAGCTGTAAGTCATCGCCACGCCCTGGATCACGAATAGACTGGCAAGTGTCGCCAGCATGTCCGGGATTTTCAGCACGACAATCAGGAACGCGTTGAACAGCCCAACCAGCGTACAGATCAACAGTGTCAGCACGATGGCGCCGGTGGTGCCAAATCCATGCCAGACGAACAGGGAGATCACCAGCGCATTGGCCAGAGACGCGGTTGAGCCGACAGACAAATCAAAGCCGCCCACCGACAGTGAAATGGACACGCCAATCGCAATCACCGTGACGATGGCGATCGAGCGTAAAATATTGATGATATTGTAAGGGTCCAGGAAATTATCCGAAGCCAGCCCGAACAGGGCGATCAAGGCGACAACGGTAATCAGCATGCCCCATTTGTACAGGAATTCGAAACAGTGGTGGCGAAAGGGGAGCGCCCCGTTAGGTGAAAGTTGGTGACTCACGCGGGAGTTCCTCCAGTTGAATACAATAATAATGTTTCTTCATCAATTTCTGATGCGTTCAGTTCGGCGACAATGCGGCCATCCCATAGCACGCAGATGCGGTCACACAGACCGATCAGTTCGGAAAATTCACCTGAGGCGTAAATAATCCCTTTGCCCTGTTGCGCCAGACCGTCAATCAGTGAGAACAGATCCTGCTTCGCCTTGATATCCACGCCCTTGGTGGGCTCATCAAAAATCAGCACCTGAGCTTCGCTGCGTAACCATTTGCCGATGGCGACTTTTTGCTGGTTACCCCCTGACAGGCGGGCGAGTTTCTGCATCGGGCCGGTGGTGCGAATCGTCAGTTGCCGGATCAGATGTCTGGCCCAGCCAAGCGCTTGCTGATGGCTGAATACGCCCCAGCGGGAAAAACTGTCGCTGGCGCTGACGCTCAGATTCATCGCCACGGATTCGTCAATGAAGATCCCTTCTTTGCGTCGCTCTTCCGGCACCAGCGCAATACCTTGTTCAACCGACTGATAAGGAGAGCGCGGTTTCCATGCCGCTCCCCGATACTCACCGCTGGCGATCTGACTGGGGTTGGCGCCGAACAAGGCTTTGCACAGTTCAGTTTTACCCGCGCCGGCCAGACCCGCGATGCCCAGAATTTCACCTTTGCGCAGCGTTAGCGAGATATCGCGCAACAAGGTTTCATCGTGCAGCCCGGCAACCTGTAACAATATGTCTTGCTGCGATATTGAGCGGCGCGGCGGGAAAATATCATCCAGCCGATGGCCGAGCATACGTTCAACGATTTGTTCGCCGCTTAAGCTCTGCATCGGGCCGCTGCTGACAAATTCGCCGTCGCGCAGCACGGTTAGCGTATCGCAGATTTCGCTCAGTTCATGGATGCGGTGAGAAATGAAAACAATGCCGATGCCGTTGGCCTGCAAGCGACGCACAACCTGAAACAAACGCGCGCTTTCCGCCTGATCGAGCGGGGCGGTCGGTTCATCCAGAATCAAAAAGCGGCACTCATGGGATAGCGCTCTGGCGAGCAGAACCTGCTGTTTTTCGGCAAGAGAGCACCGGTCCAACCGTTGGCGCACGTTCAAATGCACGCCGATCTGGTCGAGCAGCGCCTGGGCCTGTTGATACACCCGGGGCCAGTTGAGCACATGGCCGGTCTGCGCCAGCGTATCCAGCATGATATTCTCAGCAACGGACAAGGTGGGAATCAACGCGACATCCACCTCCTGTTGCACCAGATGAATACCGTAATGTTTGGCGGCGCGCGGCGAGTGAATATCCACCCGCACGCCGTCAATTATGATATCACCGCGATAGTGACGGTAGGCGCCGGATAAAATCGTCATCAGTGTCGATTTGCCAGCGCCGTTTGCGCCGGTTAACGCATGAATAGAGCCACCTTCCAGCGTGAAATCAACCTGCTTCAAAGCGTTAAAGCCAGAGAATGAGATAGAAATGTCGCGCATTTCCAGTCGGGTTTGGTGGGTGGTAGCGGTCATGGTTCGGTAACGCTCTTGGCGGTAAATATCGTCAGAAAACGGATGTGAAAGGTATCACATAACTGGCAGAATTTAATATATATTCAGGGCCGGGCAAGCCTTGGCGTATGAATTTAAAAGCATAAGATAAGTAAAAAAATTCTTAAACCGCATCAGGTAAGTGAATAAGATGGCCTGACTCAGGCGGGAAGCGTGTTGCAGACTAGTCTCCGTCGGTTTCCATCAATACATGCCTAATGATAAAAAATACAGGAATTTCAGCGAATGAACACAACGGCAATCCGCGTACAGGTCGGTCCGGCCAACTATTTTTCCTTTCCGGGCGCTATTGATAAATTGCTGGCATTTTATCCGCCTGCCATCTTAAACAACGCGTTGTGGATATATGGGGAGCGCGCATTAGCCGCTGCGCAGCCATTTTTACCCGTGGAATTCGGCGCCGATTCAGCCCGCCGCGTACTGTGCGGTCCGCACTGTAGCGAAAATGAAGTGGCCCGGCTGGTGGCGCGGGCCGGGGAGCATTGCCCGGTGGTGGTCGGTATCGGCGGGGGCGCGGTGCTGGATACCGCTAAAGTGGTGGCCCGCAAAGTGGGGGCGCCGTTGGTGGCGATCCCGACGATTGCCGCGACGTGCGCCGCCTGGACGCCGCTGTCTGTCTGGTATGACGATAACGGTCAGGCGCTGAGTTTTGAAATTTTTACCGATGCTAATCATCTGGTATTGGTTGAGCCGCGCATTATTCTGGCGGCGCCGCCAGAATATTTGCTGGCCGGCATTGGCGATACGCTGGCGAAGTGGTATGAAGCGATGGTGCTCAGTCCGCAACCTGACACATTATCATTGACGGTGCGTCTTGGTCTGCAAACGGCGCTGGATATCCGCGATGTGCTGCTCAGGCAGAGTGCCGCGGCAATGGCGGCGGTTGCCCGCGGCGAACTGACGCAGGATTTTCTGGATGTGGTTGATGCCGTTATTGCCGGCGGCGGAATGGTCGGCGGGCTGGGTGAACGCTACACCAGGGTAGCGGCGGCGCATGCGGTGCATAACGGACTGACGGTGCTGCCGCAGACGGAAAAATTCCTGCACGGAACAAAGGTCGCTTACGGCATTCTGGTGCAAAGCGCCTTGCTGGGCGATGACGCCACATTGCATCAGCTTCACGACGCGTTCAAGGTGCTGGGATTACCAACTTCGCTGGCCGCGCTGGACGTGGATATCCATGATCGGACAGCGCTTCAGGCGGTGATTGCGCGAATTCTGAAACGGGGCGAGTCCATTCACTATTTACCGCTGGCGCTGGATGAACACGTCATGCTGACTGCGTTGCATAAGGTTGAAGCGCTGGCTGGCTGAGCCGCAGTAGTGGGCGGAGTCATATCCGCCCACTGGTTGCTACTGTATTTTTTCGTAGGGAAACGAGCTTCTGATGTAGCGCGAGTAATACCGATATTTGGTCGAGCTTGCCATAAGCTCTTCATAGATCATCCGTGCCACGCCTGAATATTGATATATGCTGCCATTAAGCAGTTCTATTTCTAATATACTCTTTTCCGCATCGTATCCGATTGCGAACAACTCTGCTGATGAAACCCGTTTTCTTTGCAAAATCAACCACTCCTAATGATCAATACCACATTTCAGACGGTAAAATAGTCCGTTTTTATTATACCCTTGCGACATGAAGTTACTGTCTTCGGCCCTTTTATCATACGTTACTCGTTCATCAGGAAAAGTACGTTGGTTATTGGGATGAATGAGCACATTGCCAACAATTTATATATCGGCAATGGGGCAGTTTTTTTAAACGGTAACTAAATTCTTGCCGCAGATAAATGGGCATTGGTCGCCGTAATGGATTGCGTCAATCGGCAGGGTAAGAGACAGGAACCGATTAATCCCGGTTCCTGCATGTGTGAGATTATTACTTGGACAGATATTGTGCGTGAAAGCGCAGATGGTCCTCAATAAAGCTGGCGATAAAGAAATAACTATGGTCGTAAGCGGATTGCGTGCGTAACGTAAGCGGCCAGCCGTGTTGCCGCGCCGTTTCAGTCAGTTTAGCCGGCTGTAGCTGATCAGGTAAAAACTGGTCACAGTCGCCTTGATCCACCAAAATAGGCAACCGGTGTTGGCTGTTCGCCAGCAAGTGACAGCTATCGTATTGCAGCCACTGTGTTTCGTCTTTACCCAGATAGTTTTCGAACGCTTTGCGTCCCCAGGGAACCTCGCTGGGGTTGACGATCGGCGCAAAGGCGGAGACGGAGAGATATTGGCCAGGGTTGCGCAAGGCCAGCATCAGCGCGCCGTGTCCGCCCATGGAATGTCCGCTGATTGACTGACGAGCATTCACATTGAAGTGTTGCTTAATGATGGCGGGCAATTCCTGACGGATATAATCATACATCTGATAATGAGCGGCCCAGGGCTGCTGGGTGGCGTTGACGTAAAATCCCGCGCCTTGCCCAAGATCGTAGCTTTCGTCGTTAGCGACGTCTTCGCCACGCGGACTGGTGTCCGGCATGACAAGTACCAGCCCCAGTTTTGCCGCGGTGCGCTGAGCGCCGGCTTTGGTGGTGAAGTTCTCGTCGTTGCAGGTAAGACCGGATAGCCAGTAAAGCACGGGCGGCGGAGTATCATCCGGCGTTGGCGGCAGGTAGATGCTGAATGTCATGTTGCAGTTCAGCGTCTCAGACAAATGACGGTAGCGCTGTTGCCATCCGCCAAACATTCGGTGCTCTTCCAGAAGTTCCAGTGACGGGATCATCGCTGTGCTGCCTCCTTTTATTGGGGATATTCTCTGCCTCTGCCGGTCGCCGCTTTCCCAGTGACCATGATGAGCGTGACCGGGAAAGCAAAGGGCGAAACCTTGCAATCGGCAGGGCCGGGACAATATGGTTTTATTGGTAATGGATAACCGAACGGATCGATTTACCTTCATGCATTAAATCGAATGCGGTATTGATTTCATCCAGACTCATGGTGTGAGTGATGAAGTCATGCAACTGGAATTCACCGTCCATATAGCGTTGCACCAAATCCGGTAATTGACTACGGCCTTTAACACCGCCGAACGCTGAACCACGCCATACCCGACCGGTGACCAGTTGGAATGGACGCGTGGAAATTTCTTCGCCCGCGCCGGCAACGCCGATAATGACGGATTCGCCCCAACCTTTGTGACAACATTCCAGCGCGGAACGCATGACGTTCACGTTACCGATGCATTCAAATGAGAAATCAACGCCCCCGTCGGTCATTTCGACGATCACATCCTGAATCGGCTTGTCATAGTCTTTCGGGTTGATTAGATCGGTAGCGCCCAGCTTGCGCGCCAGTTCGAATTTACTGGTATTGAGATCAATCCCGATGATCCGACCGGCTCCCGCCATTTGTGCGCCGATAATGGCTGACAGCCCGATACCGCCGAGTCCGAAAATCGCTACCGTGTCCCCTTTTTTCACTTTGGCGGTATTGATTACCGCGCCCATGCCCGTTGTTACGCCGCAGCCCAGCAGACAGACTTCTTCCAGCGGCGCTTCTTTATTGATTTTAGCCAGCGAGATTTCGGGTACGACGGTGTGCTCGGCGAAGGTCGAGGTACCCATATAGTGAAAGATCGGCTGGCCGTTTTTAGAGAAACGCGTGGTGCCGTCCGGCATCAAACCTTTACCTTGCGTGGTGCGGATAGCCTGGCACAGATTGGTTTTTCCTGAACGACAGAATTTACATTCGCCACATTCCGGGGTGTAGAGCGGAATAACGTGATCGCCAACGGCGACGCTGGTTACGCCTTCGCCGACCGCTTCTACAATGCCGCCGCCTTCATGACCGAGGATCACCGGAAACACACCCTCAGGATCTTTACCTGACAGGGTATAAGCATCGGTGTGGCATACGCCGGTGGCGACAATGCGCACCAGTACTTCACCTTTCTGCGGCGGCATCAAATCGACTTCTTCAATCGATAAGGGTTGGTTAGGTCCCCAGGCGACAGCGGCGCGGGTTTTGATCATTTGCATGGTGAGACTCCTCTAGTGGCAAACAGATTGCGCAAATTTTATGGGTGGTTATTACTTGATCTTAATAAGCATGGTGTCAGGTTGAAGATTGTTCAATGATGAGCTTTTTGAGCGCTTCGACATTGGGGCCGAAAGCATCGCGTCGCCAGATCAACCAGGTGGCGGTTTCGGCAATATCGCTGGGCAAGGCATGTACTTGCACATGCTCATGCGCCGGCAACAACTCCAGTACGGAGGCGGGAATAAGCGCCAGACCGGAGCCGCTGGAAACACAGGCCAGCATGGTGTGATATGACTGGATTTCCGTGATATTACCGGGCGTTATGCCCGCCTGCCGGAACCATTTTTCCAGCCGGGAACGGTATGCGCAGCGTGGCGGAAAGGCGAAAAACGTATCGTCTCTGACATCCAGCGCGTGATGAATCGGCGCATGATGCGTCTCCGAGATGAGCACCAGATGTTCTGGAAATGATTTGCAACCGTTCAGTTCATCATAGGAAACCGGACCATCGACAAACGCAGCGGCCAGGGTTCCGGCGCGAACCCGATCGATAATCTCCCCCGATGTTCCTGCGGTCAGTGACAACGATACGCCGGGATAACGCTGATGGTAGGCTGCGAGCAATTCCGGCAATCGGGTAGCCGCCGTACTTTCCATCGAGCCTAACGCAAAGTTACCCGCCGGTTCGCCGGTGCGGGTCATGCTGATGGCTTCTTCACTGAGCGCCAGAATACGTTGTGCGTAACAGAGAAAATTATGTCCGACAGGGGACAACCGTAAGCGCTGCTTCTCGCGGATAAAAAGATCGGCCCCCAGTTCCTGTTCAAGCTGTCGAAGTCGCGTCGTCAGGTTTGAAGGCACGCGATGAAGCTGTTCAGCGGCACGAACCACCGAGCCAGTTTCGGCAACGAGGCAAAACATACGCAACTGGGTCAGATCCATTTTTTCTCTTTTTGTAATTAACTTGCTTTTGATTATTCATTTTTTGTGAGTATATCGGTAAGCGATCCTGTTCGCAACTTTTATGTAACAGGCCAGGAAACGGTAGCGTATTAAGCGGATTTCTGGCGCTGGTCTTTGGGATTAGCTTTGCCTTGAATCGTATTTCATCAAGATTAAAGTTAGTGATTGATGTTACGTGTGGTTATTGACACTAAAGAGCATTCGATGCTTGTGTAAATATAAAGAAAAATTTATTGCGATAAGATACTGCGCGTCAGTAAATTAATAATTCTGGCCTAATGATTAATAGTAGGCTATCGATTAAAAAGGTTATTTTCTAGCCGAAGAAAACCTGTTTCTCTCCTCCCCGGAGATAATTTCCCCACACTGTTCAATAATAAGAATTTTCCCAAAAAAATCATATTGCATGGTTGGATGATAATATTGATGCGTAAGATTGAAAATAAATAATTAAAATAATGAGTTACGCCGCGCATGAATGGGTGTATTCAAGTGATAGCCGTCAGCTATTGTTATCTCTCTTTTTATCGTGTTGAGTGATCAAAATGGGTAAAGTCCTGCCCTGATTTGCCGATAACATAGATGAAAAACAAGAATGTATACAAATTGTATCGTGAATGTATTTTATTTGTTTAATGGTGAGATATTAAGTAAAGGAAGTTTAATATCTCATTTGAAATTATGTCATCTCAATCAGTTTTCAATTAAAAAAGTGCACCTTTGTTTGGAATGTGCAGGCGGGAATCGCTAAATAATTTATAGGAGTCTGCTGTGAGCTTTTTAAGAAATATCACCATCAGGGCAATGCTTTTAGCAATATTGGGAATATTCTTACTTTTATGGGGTGGAGTATCCTTCTATATGTCGTCGTCACTCAGTGAAATGACGACGTTATTAGAATCCGGGGAGGTGCAGAAAAAGAATGCTGATACCATAGCCGATGGTAATGATCAGTATTTTCGGGTTGTCACTCGTTTAGTACGAGCGATGGATTATCGTCAGGCTGGAGACGTTGCCGAGGCTGAAAAATGGCTTAGCTCTGCGCAGGAAGGGATACAAAACACCGCCGATAAGCTGGCGGAATTCAAAGCGGCTGATCACGCGAATGTTGACAAGAGCATCGCCGAAAACATGGTAAAAGCCTGGTCACAATTGATTGATGACGGCTTGAACCCGCTGTTTGCCACTGTGCGCGATAATCGTCCTGAGCAATATCAACGCATGTTCAGAGAGATTTACCCGGCGCTGAGCATCGAGTTCGGCAATAACCGGGATAAATATCAGGCAAGCGCGGGCGCTTTTTCCGACAATTCGTTATCCCAGGTGTATAAATTAGTCAGTTGGAATAAAAGCATTCTGCTGATCGCGGTAATCATTGGGCTACTGATTCTGTTCGTGACGGATCGTTATCTGGTTAATTATCTGGTTAAACCGTTAGACATGATCAAAAATCATTTCCGGGTTCTGGCCGATGGTCAACTGGGCTATCACCTGGAAGAGTTTGGCCGTAACTGCGCAGGTCAACTGATTCCTTATTTGAAAGAGATGCAAAACAGCCTGATCAATACCGTTACGACGATCCGTGATAGCTCCGGTTCCATTTATCAAGGCGCGGGGGAAATCAGAAGCGGCAACAACGATCTTTCCGCTCGTACTGAGCAACAGGCGGCGGCGCTGGAACAAACGGCGGCCAGTATGGAAGAACTCGGCGCAACGGTGAAACAGAACGCGGAAAACGTGCATCAGGCAAGTAAATTAGCGCAGGATGCATCGATCGCCGCGAAGAAAGGCGGCGAAGTCACCACCTCGGTGGTGGAAACCATGGCAAACATCACCACCAGTTCGAAGAAAATCGCAGATATTACCAGCGTTATTAACGGGATCGCCTTCCAGACCAACATTCTGGCACTGAACGCGGCGGTTGAAGCGGCAAGAGCGGGTGAGCAAGGGCGAGGTTTTGCGGTCGTCGCCGGAGAAGTCCGTAATCTGGCGCAACGCAGCGCGCAAGCGGCCAAAGAGATCGAAGGGTTGATTGCCGAGTCGGTGGAGCGTGTCAATATCGGCTCGCATCAGGTCACGCAAACAGGCACGGCAATGGAGTCCATCATCGCGGCCATTACGCGCGTGAATGATCTCATGGGTGAAATTGCTTCGGCATCGGATGAGCAGAGTCGCGGTATCAGCCAGATTGGTCAGGCGGTGACGGAAATGGATGGGGTGACGCAGCAGAATGCCGCCCTGGTTCAAGAGTCCGCTGCCGCCGCCGCTTCTTTGGAAGATCAGGCTCGCCAATTGACCGAAGCCGTATCGGTCTTCCAGCTTACTGTGGGTGAAAAACGGCAACAGATTGAAAAACCAAAGTCGGGTAAACTTGCGCCAACGTCGCAACCGGCTTTGCTGACGGCTGGCGGCGGCAAGAAGGGGAGTAGCGACAATACTAACTGGGAAACATTTTAAGTCATCCAGTGCGTTGCCTACAGAGAGGCCCTGGGCGTCAGCCCGGGGCTTTTATCGTTAGGAAGGCGATTTAATCCGGCGCCTTAACCACGTTTAATCTGGCGCGAGCTCAGGATATCTGTTTCCCAGTGTATGTTTGATCCGCTTTCTGCCTGCATTATTCCACTTCCATTTTTTTACGCTTCATACATACAATCACTGGATAATCGTTTCTCTCTCAACTAGAGTGTTGACGGCGTTTTGGCCCGGCCAACGTCATTATAAGTCACACCTGCTGGAGAATAATAATGTCATCATTAAGTAAAGAGGCCGTCATGGTGCATGAGGCGCTGATGGCGCGTGGTCTTGAGACGCCGCTGCGTGGACAGCTATTGGATCGGGAAACGCGTAAACAGCGGATCACCGAACATATGACGGAAATCATGAATCTACTGAGTCTGGATCTGGACGATGACAGTCTGGCAGAGACGCCGCATCGCATTGCGAAAATGTATGTCGATGAAATATTCTCCGGTTTGGATTATGCCAATTTCCCGAAAATCACCATCATTGAAAATAAAATGAAGGTGGATGAGATGGTCACCGTGCGTGACATTACCTTGACCAGTACCTGTGAACACCATTTCGTGATGATTGATGGTAAAGCGACCGTCGCTTACATTCCGAAAGACGGGGTGATTGGTTTATCAAAGATTAACCGCATCGTACAGTTTTTCTCCCAACGGCCCCAGGTACAAGAGCGTCTGACGCAGCAGATCCTGATCGCGCTGCAAACGTTGCTTGGCACCAGCAATGTGGCGGTTTCAATTGATGCTGTGCATTATTGCGTCAAAGCCCGTGGCATTCGTGATGCGACCAGCGCCACCACCACCACGTCGCTGGGCGGATTGTTCAAATCCAGCCAGAATACGCGTCAGGAGTTCCTGCGCGCCGTGCGTCATACTAACTAACCACGCTTTTACGCATATACGTCGGGCTGCGCCCGGCGTATATTGCATGTCAATTCCCTCTGGGGGTTGAACAGGCAGAAAATACATATGATTTCTGGCGCTCTGTTAATACAATCGGGATTCCGATGATTAAATTACCTGAGTGCCATGTCTTCTCAATCCATGCCGCCATCACGCATCGCTACGTTGGACTTCGCCAGAGGTGTCGCTGTGCTCGGCATTCTGTTACTCAACATCACGGCATTCGGCTTGCCTAAAGCGGCTTACCTGAATCCGGCCTATCAGGGGCCGCCATCTTTGAGCGATGTCTGGACATGGGCGGCGATGGATCTGCTGGTGCAGGCAAAATTCCTGACTTTGTTCTCTATTCTGTTTGGCGCCGGTTTACAGTTGTTATTGCCGCGCGGGAAACGCTGGGTGCATGCCCGGCTTTTCTGGCTGATGCTGATTGGTCTGGGACACGCTATTTTCTTCTGGGATGGCGATATTTTGCTCGATTACGGCCTGATGGGGTTGGTGTGCTACGGCATGATCCGCCTTGCCGACGACAGCCGCGCGTTACTCCGCACCGGGGCTATCATGTATCTGGCGGGCATCGGTATCCTGTTAGTGCTCAGCCAATTACTCAGCCTGCAACCGGGACGTTTCTGGTCGCCCAGCGCGACTGATATCGCGAATGAGGTATTCTGGCAAACATCGGGCGGCCCGCTGGCCTGGCGTCACCGGGTTGATTTACTGACGGACAGCCTCTTGTCGTTAGGCGTGCAATACGGCTGGCTGCTGGCCGGCTCGATGTTGCTGGGCGCCGGGTTGATGCGCAGCGGTTGGCTAAAAGGGGAATTCAGTCCGGGTCATTACCGCAAAATGGCCTTATGGTTAATCCCGCTGGCGCTGATGATTAACAGTATTGGCGTGACCGCGCAGTGGTTGGTGCAGTGGGAATATCGCTGGAGCGGCCTGCTGTTGCAGATCCCGCGTGAATTAAGCGCGCCATTACAGGCGGTGGGTTATCTGGCGTTGTGCTATGGCTTTTGGCCGACGCTCAGCCAGTGGCGTATCACCTATTGGATCGGTGATATTGGCCGTATGGCGCTGAGTAATTATTTACTGCAAACCTTACTGTGCACCGCATTGTTTAATCATCTGGGATTCTTTATGTCTTTCGATCGGCTGCAACTGGCGGCTATCGTTCCGTGTATTTGGGCCGTAAACCTTATTTTCTCTCACTATTGGCTACGCTATTTTCGGCAAGGGCCGATCGAATGGCTCTGGCGTCAGCTTACTGCCGCCATTGCCCGGCCAGCATAAGAGAGAAGGCGGGATAGGCTGCCGGTTAGGGGGAGGGGGCCGTTTCCTCTATTTTCGGCGGCGGTTCGGCCACCTTATCGGCCTCGGCTGGCGACAGTGTCTGACTGACCACGTGTTCAGGCGGAACGGCTGGGTAGTCAGGCGTGTTATCCGGGATTTTATACTCTGTCGGGATAGGGATCTGCGGCCCCAGGAAACGCGGCTCCCGTTTCAGAATATACAGATCGAACAGCGCGCCTAATCTGGCGCCAAATTCCCGCAGACGCACCGTCATCATATTTTTGGGGGAAGGAACGGCATAACACTGTGCCTGAATCCCCAAATGTTGCGCGATAAACAATGCCCGCTCACAGTGGAAACGCTGGGTGATGATGGTGAAATCATTGGTGTCGAAGACTTTTCGCGTTCTGACGATGGAATCCAATGTCCTGAACCCGGCATAGTCCAGCACGATATCGGCAGGAGGAACCCCGGCGGCGATTAAATCGCGGCGCATGGTCATCGGTTCGTTGTAACTTTGCAACGCATTATCGCCGCTCAGCAGCAGATAACTGATTTTTCCGCTGTTATAAGCATTCAATGCTCCCTGAATACGGAAAAGATAATATTGGTTGATGACGCCGGTGCGATAATACTTGGCGGTTCCCAATACCACGCCTACTTGTCTAGACGGCAGCGTTTGTAGTTCATCATAAATAAAAGGTGCGGTTTTCCAACTGATCCAGCGATCGAGAGCAACAGCAGATAGCATCAGCACGCCAATGGTGAGTAACAGGCCGATTATCAGGCGTTTCCACATGCTTATGCCTCAGGCAAGGCTATTGGGATAGTCATGTTGCCAAGGCTACTTTACCTGTAAGGGGGACGCAAGGCGCAGGCTGCGACGGTGACGTTTGTTGACGGATTTTTCAACGATGATGTGAACATGGCGGGAGAAAACGCCGGTCGATTGCATCATCAAACGACCGGTGTATAACGCAGCGGCGGGTTAAATCCGGCTACCCCAGAGATCATATTCGTCGGCGTGTTCAATTTTGACTTTCACGATGTCGCCCGCTTTCACGCCGGTTTCACCATTCAGATAGACCGCGCCATCGATTTCCGGGGCGTCGGCCATACTGCGTCCGATCGCGCCTTCTTCATCAATGTCGTCGATCAGCACCAGCAGTTCGCGTCCAATTTTGTCTTGCAGACGTTGCGCGGAAATGGCTTGCTGCAACTGCATAAAACGATGATAACGTTCCTCTTTGACGGCTTCAGGCACCTGATCCGGCAACTGATTGGCACTCGCCCCTTCCACCGGGCTGTATTTGAAGCAACCGACGCGATCCAGTTTGGCTTCTTTCAGGAAATCCAGCAGCATCTGGAAGTCTTCATCCGTTTCGCCGGGGAAACCGACGATGAAGGTTGAACGCAGCGTCAGGTCCGGGCAAATTTCCCGCCAGCGTTTAATGCGCTCCAGCGTTCTTTCAACCGCGCCGGGACGTTTCATCAATTTCAGGATACGCGGGCTGGCGTGTTGCAGCGGGATATCCAGATACGGCAGAATTTTTCCTTCGGCCATCAGCGGAATGACGTCATCCACATGCGGGTAAGGATAAACATAGTGTAAACGCACCCACACGCCTAACGACGCCAGTTGCTCGCACAGGCTCACCATACTGGTTTTCACCGGTTGCCCGTTCCAGAAACCGGTACGTTGCATCACATCCGCGCCGTAAGCGGAGGTATCCTGTGAAATAACCAACAGTTCTTTCACCCCGGCTTCGACCAGACGCTTTGCTTCATCCAGCACGGAACCGATCGGGCGGCTATCCAGGTCGCCTCGCATTGAGGGAATGATACAGAACGTACAGCGATGGTTGCAGCCTTCGGATATTTTCAGGTACGCATAATGACGTGGCGTGAGCTTCACGCCCTGAGCGGGTATCAGGCTGGTAAACGGATTGTGTTCAGGTTTCGGCACATATTGATGTACGTGCGACAATACCTGTTCGTAACTGTGAGGCCCGGTAATCTCCAGCACTTTCGGGTGTACTTCACGAATTTGATTTTCTTTGGCGCCCAGACAGCCAGTCACAATCACTTTGCCGTTTTCATTCAACGCTTCACCAATGGCTTCCAGTGATTCCTGCACCGCACTGTCAATAAAACCACACGTATTGACGATCACTAGTTCGGCGTCATTGTAACGAGGAACGACCTGATAACCTTCGGTACGCAATTCGGTCAGGATCCTCTCGGAATCCACCAGGTTTTTCGGGCAACCGAGGGAAACAAATCCAATCTTTGGCATTTTTTGAACAATCCAGAATTTTAACGATAAAAATAGTGGGGGATTATACCTGTGACTAAACTATACAGCTACACATCGGAGGGATGTTCGACCAGATATAAAGACATAACATGGAAGCACCATAAAGTTGGAACACCGGGTTATACGTAATGAGAAATTGATGAACTGATATTCGTGTAGGGCATATCTTTCCTGTATTTATCATAGTATCCGTCTGAAGCTTTAGCAGATAATACGAATATTATTATTTTCACTATCACATAAAATACTCTTTCAGTGGTGTTATCAATATCTGCAAAAAAGAGAAATGGAAATTAACCAGATAATATTAATGTTTGCCACTCTGTTAAAATCATCCACTGCATTAAACGTGTGAAAGCGTCTGCCACATACCAGCGCTTATGCATAAAATTTACTGAACATTTCTAGTGTGGTTGTTGCGGTGTGGCCAGCGGCGCCGGGCGACGAACCGGCCGTCGCTGTTTAAAATCTTGTTAACAGCGTAGTCGTCGTAAAATTGATTAGCACGGTCATTATTATAATAATGTTATGATTTTTATCGTAATAATTAGTGTGTTGATTTTATTTTTTTCCCGGTGTTGGCATAAAATACATTACCACAAAACGATCGTTATCATCGATCGATGATATGTATTTTTATCATATAAATCTATCAATAAGCCAGTTGTACCATGCAATCGCAATCATAAGATTGAAGTAAATCACGAATATTTTTATGTGCAATAGTAAACATTAAAGATTAATAGCGTAATAATTATTTTGCCATTGTGTTGCTATTCAGCGCAGTATGCCGTGTTGTGCAAGATACGACACTATCGGTCAGGTGATGGAGTCTGACTGGTTACTGACTTGCTATCCATAAACGTAAAACCGCTTTTTTTTGCACAAAAATTGTCCAGCATCTAAATTTACTGGACATTCGGTTGAATGGAGACAACATCATGCTTGATCACGCGGCGCCGCAAAATACGCGACATAATATTTTTCCGCCTTTGTCCTGGCTGTGCCAGAGCCGTTGGCTACTGATGGGAGCTACTCTGTTGTTCTCCGGCTATTTGCTGGCGGCCCCCCCTAAGGTGACGGAGTTGCAGGATAAGCTCGATCATCCGTGGTCATTGACTTTCCTGCCGGACGATCAGGGGATCTTGCTTACCGAGCGTGCGGGCAACCTGCGTCGCTGGCAGGTAGAAAGCGGGCTTTCCGAACCTATCGTCGGTGTGCCGGCGGTGTATGCCAATGCGCAGGGCGGACTACTGGAAGTGGCGCTTTCTCCTGACTTTGCACAGAATCGACGTGTTTATCTGAGTTTTGCCGAAGAAGGCAGCGATGGGAAAGCGGGAACGGCGGTGGGCTATGGTCGTCTGTCCGAGGATTATCGACGGCTGGAGAATTTCACGATCATCTTCCGCCAGGAACCCAAACTGTCTACCGGCAATCATTTCGGCGGCAAACTGGTCTTTGATCCGCAGGGCTATCTGTTTATTGCGCTGGGTGAAAACAACCAGCGTCCCACTGCCCAGGATCTGGATAAGTTGCAGGGAAAAATCGTGCGTTTGACCGCCGATGGTCAGGTTCCGTCTGATAACCCTTTTGTTAATACGCCGAATGCGCGCCCTGAGATCTGGTCATTCGGTCATCGGAATCCACAAGGGATGGCGCTGAATCCCTGGACTGGCGTGTTGTGGGAAAATGAGCACGGTCCGAAAGGCGGAGATGAGATCAATATTCCTCAGGCCGGTAAAAACTATGGCTGGCCGGTTGCGACTCATGGCATTAATTATACCGGGCTGAAAATTCCCGAAGCCAAAGGCGAGCAAGTCGAAGGGATGGAAAACCCTGATTTTTACTGGGAAAAATCTCCGGGTATCAGCGGAATGGCGTTCTATAACAGCGATCGTTTCCCGCAGTGGAAAAATGCGTTGTTTATTGGCGCACTGGCGGAGAAGAACCTGATTCGTTTGACGCTGGAAGGGGATAAGGTGGTGGCGGAAGAACGGTTATTACAAGAGCGCGGCGAGCGTATCCGTGAAGTCAGAGTGGGGCCGGATGGCTACCTCTATTTGCTGACCGATCATGATAACGGCAAGTTGCTGAAAGTGGGGCTGGAATAATCACTGTATTCAGCACGCCAATGGAATGTTCAGCGACAGCCACCCGCCTGGCGGATGCCTGTCGGCAACAGGTTCAGGTTAGCGCGATCATCACCATCTGCTGATAGGCCGGACGCCATGTAAGCGCTTGATACCAGCGTTCCAGATTCGGATGCGGTTGCCGCGTGATATCCATATTAAACCAGCCGTAGGCGATGCAACCCAGCGGGATATCGCCTACACCGAACTTATCCCCGGAGAGCCACGGCTGGGTTGCCAGCGCCGTATCCGCCACCGCCAGTAAACGTTCGCACTCGGCATAACTTTTCTCCACCAGCGTATTATCGCGGTTTTCCGGCGCGGTACGCACCAGATTGATAAAGACCGGGCCGAATGAAATCGCCAACGACGTGGCCCAGTCCATCCATTTTTCCGCACTTGCCCTTGCCCCTGCATCGGCGATATACAGCGAATTCTGTCCATATTGCGCCGCCAGATAGCGCACGATGGTATTGGATTCCCACAACACCAGATCGCCATCCTGTAGACAGGGGATCAGGCCGTTAGGGTTCATTGCCAGATAGTCGTTATCGCGGTTACGTCCAAACTGGCCGCCCGCTAAAATATGCTGATAAGGCAACGCCAATTCTGCCGCGCACCAGAGAACCTTTTTAACATTGGTCGAGTTTTTACGACCCCAAATTGTAACCATGACTAACCTCATTCTCTGAGAGAAGAAAATCTATTCAGATCCGTGCCTGTCGGACGAAAAGTGGCTGGCGGATGCGAAATAATGATATGCCTTTTTAGTCTTTATGATTTAACTTGTCATTCTTAATAATGATGCAAGTTATCTTTATCTGGACAGGAACGTGACGTAATGAAATTCACATATGCAATTCGAGCGACTTTGGGCATCGCGCTGATGGCGGCCGGGATGCAGTTGGCATCAGCCAATAGCGATCCAAAAACCATCGTTTTTGGGGTCGCGCCGGGGCCTTATGGCGATATGGTCAATCAGGCGATTAAACCGGAACTGGCTAAGAAAGGTTACAAGGTGGTGGTACGCGAATTCAGCGACTATGTGCAACCGAACCTGGCGTTGGCTAACGGCAGTATTGACGCCAACTTGTTCCAGCATACGCTGTATATGGAGAAGTTCGCAACTGATAAAGGGCTGAAAATCTCCAGTCTGATTGTTGTGCCGACGGCCAGTATGGGCTTGTATTCCAATAAGATTAAATCACTGGATGAGTTGAAAAAAGGCGACGTCATCACTTTGTCCAACGATGCCACCAATCTGGCGCGTGGCCTGCGTTTTCTCCAGTCGCTGGGGTTGATTACCATTAAGGCTGATATTGATGCGACGAAAGCATCAGAAAAAGATATTGTCGAAAACCCGCGTGGGCTGGTATTCAAACCACTGGAAGCCGCGCAATTGCCGCGCACGCTGGATAGCGTGACGGCCTCGCTGGTTAACGGTAATTTTGCGTTTGCCGCCGGATTGAAACTCTCTTCCGCGATTAAGCTGGAATCATTGGACGAAAATCTGAAAAATGTGATCGCCGTGCGTACCGAAGATCTGGATAAACCTTTCGCGCAGGACACCAAAGCGGTGGTTGAATCGCCGGCGTATGCCGCGGTGATCAATCAGCCGGATTCAATGTTCAGTCAGTTTCAGAAACCGGAATGGATGAAGGCGCAGGCCGCATCAACATCAAAGTAATAGGGTAAAACATCACGGCAATGTGCTGATGATGAAAACTATCTGGCCGGTCTGTGACCGGCTTTGTCTTTTTTTCCGCGTAGGCCAGGAGTTTGCGGATAATGATTCAGTTAGATGGAATATGTGTTGATTTCCCACAGGGAAAACAAACAGGAAATCGCGCGGTTGATAATGTGACGTTACATATTCGGCAGGGCGAGGTTTACGGTATTGTCGGCACCAGCGGGGCTGGAAAAAGTACATTGTTGCGCACTATCAATTTACTGCAACGTCCTACCACGGGGACGGTGCGGGTCAATGGCGTCACGGTCAGCGAACTGAATGGCGACCGTCTGCGTGAACAGCGTCAGAAGATCGGCATGATCTTCCAGCATTTCAATTTGATGCAGACGCGTACCGTAGCGGATAACGTGGCGTTCAGCCTGAAAGCCGCCGGAAAATCCACGGATGAGATTGGCCAGCGCGTTCCGGAGATCCTGCGGCTGGTCGGTCTGTCCGATAAGGCGGCGGCATTTCCCTCACAGTTGAGCGGCGGGCAGAAACAGCGCGTCGGTATTGCCAGAGCCATCGCCAATCATCCAGAGGTATTGCTGTGTGATGAACCGACGTCGGCGTTGGATCTGGAAACTTCCGCCGCCATTCTGGTCCTGCTTAAAGAGATTAATCAGAAACTGGGCATTACGATCGTACTGATTTCTCATGAAATGAGTGTGATTAAATCGGTCTGTGACCGGGTCGCCGTGATGACGAAAGGCAGCGTGGTGGAAGAGGGCGATGTATTTGATATTTTCGCCGCGCCACAGCATCCGTTTACTCGTCAACTGGTGTCGCATACGTTGAACCTCGAATTGCCATCCCGCCTGTTGCTAGATCTGCAAGGCACACTGCTGAAGATTCTGTTTGTTGGCGAATCCGCCGAGCAGCCGGTGCTATCTGATGTCGCAATCCGTTACGGCGTCTCCGTTAATATCCTGCATGGCAAAATTGAATACATCGGCAACCGGGCATTGGGCATTCTGGTGGCATTATTAACCCATGATGCCGAACCGGTCAGGGTTGCGGAAGCGGTGAAATACATTCAGGAAAGAACGGCAAACGTGGAGGTGCTGCATGGCTGATTTATGGGTCGATTTGATCGCCGCGTTCGGTGAGACGTTCCAGATGGTGGGGATCTCAACGTTGCTTGCCATTATTGGTGGTCTGCCGCTGGGTTTTCTGATTTATGTCACCGATCGTCATCTATTCTGGGAAAATCGCGCGGTTTATCTGCTTAGCACGGTGTTGGTGAATATCATTCGTTCCATCCCGTTTGTGATTTTGCTGGTGCTGCTGTTGCCGCTTACGCAGATTTTATTGGGCAATACCATTGGCCCGATTGCGGCATCTGTGCCGATGTCCGTCGCGGCCATCGCCTTCTATGCGCGTTTGGTGGATAGCGCGCTGCGCGAGGTGGATCCTGGTATTGTCGAAGCGGCGGAAGCCTTTGGCGCCAGCCCGCTGCGTATTATCTGCACCGTTTTATTGCCGGAGGCCAGAGCCGGTTTATTACGCGGTCTGACGATTACGCTGGTGAGCCTGATCGGTTATTCGGCGATGGCGGGCATTGTGGGCGGCGGCGGTGTCGGCGATTTGGCGATCCGTTTCGGCTATTACCGTTATGAAACCGAGGTAATGATTGTCACCGTTATTGCACTGGTGGTGTTGGTGCAGATTGTGCAAACGCTGGGCGACTGGCTGGCAAAACGAGCGGATAAACGTGAACGGCGATAAGTCTGCTGGCATGCGTTTCTGAATAAGCGCGGGTTGAGTTTTTTATTAAGGTTAAGATTCAACCCGCCTTGCAACCGGCACTTTTCTCTTTTTCAATGGCGCATGCCTTAGTGATATCCCTGCCCGCCACCCTACGGGCCGTTACTTCGTGACGTTGAAAATCGCGCCTGGCGATTTTTTATTCCTTTTCATTTCTTTGACTATCTTTACAGATTAAATGGTTTCCTTGGGAGACAGGGCACGTTACCTTTAAATATTGCTAAATTTTGCAAAACATATTGAAAATTAAGTGTTTTTAACAACCTATGGATATCGCGGCGATCTCATGAAGACAACTATTTTCCTAACCAGGCTAAAATCCTTTACGGCGGGAACAGTATTACTCGTGGGGCTGACCCCGACATTGCAGGCGGAACAATTGCCTGCCGTACCCCAGATTGAGGCTAAAGCCTTTATTTTAATGGATTATCATAGCGGCAAAGTGCTGGCGGAAAGCAATGCCGATGAGCGTCTTGATCCGGCCAGTCTGACAAAAATTATGGCCAGCTATGTGATTGGACAGGCGATTAAAACCGGAAAGATCAGTCCGACGGATGAAGTCACCGTCGGAAGGGATGCCTGGGCGACGGGGAATCCGGTACTGCGTGGTTCATCGTTGATGTTTCTCAAACCCGGCGACCGCATCCCGGTATCCGAATTAAATAAAGGCATTGTTATTCAGTCGGGCAATGATGCCAGCATCGCGCTGGCGGACTATGTTGCAGGCAGTCAGGATGCGTTCGTCAGCCTGATGAACAACTATGTTAAAGCGCTGCAACTAACCAATACCCAGTTTCGTACCGTACACGGTCTGGATGCGCCGGGCCAATATAGCACTGCCCGCGATATGGCGTTACTGGGACAGGCGCTGATCCGCGATGTGCCGGAAGAATATGCGCTGCACAAAGAGAAAGAGTTTACCTTCAATAACATCCGTCAACCCAACCGCAACCGCTTGCTGTGGAGCACCAATCTTAATGTCGACGGCATCAAAACCGGTCATACCAATGGGGCGGGACACAATCTGGTAGCATCCGCGACGCAAGGCGACATGCGTCTGATTTCCGTGGTTTTAGGGGCTGAAACGGATGGAATTCGCTTCCGTGAAAGTGAAAAGCTGCTGACCTGGGGTTTCCGCTTCTTTGAAACGATCACGCCAATCAAGGCGGGTGCGACTTTCACCACACAGCGCGTCTGGTTTGGCACACAAAAAGAAGCGCGGTTTGGTGTGGCTGAGGACGCAGCCCTGACGATCCCCAAAGGGCAGATGAAAAACCTGAAAGCCAGTTTTACGCTGCTGCAACCCCAGTTGTCCGCGCCGCTGGCAAAAAATCAGGTGGTCGGTACGATTGATTTTCAACTCGATGGCAAAAGCATCGAACAACGCCCGCTGGTGGCACTGGACGATATTCCGCAATCCGGTTTCTTCAGCCGACTATGGGATACCGTGATGATGAAAGTTCAGCAGTGGTTTGGCAGTTGGTTTGGTTAACTGTCGGATTCAGGTTCGACATTGTTGCGCAGTGAGATAATTAACCCTGCCTCAGAAAAAGAAAAGGCCCATCGTTCTTGAACCTGAATGGCGTGAACGACGGGCTCCTCAATATGGGGATATCAAAGAAAAGCAGTGGCACAGATTCAGACTGTCGCCCTGTGAAAAAGTTCTGCCATTTCTAAGAAATATTGACATTTTTTTACATTTTTTATTATCCCGGTAATTCCGGCCAGATAATCACGATCAGAGAACCGGCCAGCGTCAACAATACGTTGGCGATCGCATAGGTTCCCGCGTATCCCAACGCCGGAATATTACTGCGAGCGGTATCGCTGATAATTTCCATTGCGGGGGCGCAGGTTCTGGCACCCATCATGGCGCCAAACAACAAGGCCCGATTCATGCGCAGCACATATGCCCCGAACAGGAAACAGATCACTACCGGCGCCAGGCTGACAATCAACCCTGATACCAGCATTTGCACGCCGATATCGCCAAAGCTGCTGCCAATCGAACTGCCTGCGCTTAAGCCTACGCCCGCCATAAACACCATCAGACCGAATTCTTTCACCATATTCAGCGCGCCTTGCGGAATATAGCCGAACGTCGGGTGGTTGGCCCGCAAAAAGCCCAGCATGATCCCGGCAAACAACAAACCAGCGGCATTACCGATGCCGAAGGTGAAATTGCTGAACTGAATAGTGATCAGGCCGATCATGATGCCGATAATAAAGAAGGCGCAAAACGCCAGCAGATCGGTCACCTGACTGTGAATTGAAATAAAACCGATGCGATCGGCGACGCTTTTTACCCGGCGGGCATCGCCGCTGACTTGCAACACATCGCCTTTATTCAGTACGACGCTATCATCAATCGGCATCTCGATCTGGCTGCGGATAATGCGATTGAGGAAGCAGCCGTGGTCGGTCAGCTTAAGCTGGCTGAGTCGTTTGCCGACCGCATTATGATTTTTCACCACGATCTCTTCGGTGACGATACGCATATCGAGCAGATCGCGATCGAAGACTTCTTTTCCGTCGCGGAAGTTCGGGTTCAAGCGGGCGTGCGCATCGGGATAGCCCACCAGCGCAATCTCATCACCGAGTTGCAGCACCGCATCGCCGTCCGGGGTTGCCAGAATCCCGTTACGGCGGATTCGTTCAATGTAGCAACCTGTCTGGCGGTAAATGCCCAGTTCACGCAGATTTTTGCCATCGGCCCAGGCCACCAGCTCAGGTCCGACACGGTAAGCGCGGATCACCGGTAGATACACCTTTCGTTGGCTATCGGTATCCAACCCGCGCTCGCGGGCAATTTGCTGAGCGCTGGTCGGCAGATCCTGATGTTGCAGTTTAGGCAGGTAACGCGCGCCGATAATCAGACTCACCAGTCCAATCAGATAGGTCAGGGCATAGCCGAGGCTGAGGCGATCCTGTTCGATACCAAGTTGCGAACCCAGGCTGATGGTATTGCGTAGCGTATCACCGGCCCCGACCAGCACCGGCGTCGAGGTCATCGAACCGGCGAGCATGCCGGCCGTCAAACCGATGCCCCAACCGAAGAACTTACCCAGCAATAGCGCTAAAATCAGTGCGCTGCCCACCATCACCAACGCCAGCATTAAATAATTTTTACCGTCGCGGAAAAAAATGGAAAAGAAGTTAGGCCCCGCTTCAACGCCGACACAAAAAATAAATAGCATGAATCCCAGACTGAGCGCTTCGGTATTAATCGAAAAATGCTGTTGTCCGAGTAATAACGAGACGACTAAAACACCAATAGAATTACCAAGTTGTACCGAACCTAGACGTAATTTCCCCAGGCAAAGTCCTAATGAAAGAACCACGAATAAAAGCAGAATGTAATTCCCGTTTAACAAATCAGCGACGTTTATATTCATGGGATGTAACTTGTTGTTTACCAGTAAGTTCTTGATGTAAATGGCTTTGGGCGCTAAATTTACTCATTAGATGCAAGGATCCCTTTCATGTCGTTAAATAACTGACAGAGGAAAGGAGTCGGATCATGCCCAGTATAAATTATTCAGCAATATTGTTCAGTGAATTATTGTTTGTTAAATGATGTGGTGCTGCTATTTCAGTCGTTTGTTGATTTTACAACTAAAAGACCGCGAATAACGATCAGAAAGACAATAAATCTGATGGTTAATCAATAGCGTAAAGACCTCACTTTTTGTCATGCCGGGGATATTCAGCCATCCATATTTTATGTGCTGCTTTTATCACCATGGGCATCAGATAAGTATGGCGTGATAGGTGTGTATATATTAAAGAGAGGCAAAACATGGCAAACGAAAAAGGTTGGGTTGGCGTTGCCTGTAGTTTTTTGTTGTTTATCGTGGTCTTTTTGAGTCAAAAGATGGCGGTGGTGGACGCGGTGACCGGCGAGAGTTTGCCAGGCGGCCCCGGTATGTTGCTCTTTTTATTGCCTGGCGCGATCGCGAGCGTTTTGTCTGTACGAGGGCGTCTGCTTTACCCACTATTCGGCGCGCTCATGGCGATGCCGATCTGTCTGATTATTTTGCATTTATGGCGTATGCCGCTGGGTACTTTCGGGCAGGAATTGGCCTATATTCTGAGTGCGGTCTTCTGGAGCGTGCTGGGGGCGTTAGGTTTTTTGTTTCTCAATGGGATGTATCGACGCTATATTCACGACAAAATGCGCGAAAGATGAACAATAATAACTGATAAAACAAGGGTAAAAAAAAGCGCGATACGGATATACGCGCCTTTTTTGTATAAATTACCGCCGAAACAAACTGAGATGCTCTTTGGCGTAAGCTTCGAAATCGGTGCAACCGCCAATATGTTTTTCATCAAGGAAAATCTGCGGTACGGTTTCGACCGGTTTGCCGACCGTCTTGGACAAATCGTCTTTCGAGATCCCTTCCGCATGGATATCCACATAGCGGAATCTGAAGTCATCACGTTCTTCCGTCAGTTTTTCTGCCAGTTCTTTAGCGCGTACACAATAAGGGCAACCAGGACGCCCGAAAATAACCGCGAACATGTAAACTCCTTAGTAGATTTTAAAAGCTTTTGGCATGTAGCCGATTGTAAATGGAACTTAATATGCCTCGATTGCATGATGAAAAAAAGTAGTAATTACCAGTTGTTCTGATTTGTTTTGCCTATGATGGAACAGAATGCAAGGCGAACATTGGTCTGGCGAATCCTCTGGCATATAATCGCCAGCAGGATTGCGCCGATATTCGGTGTTTCCCGAGCCGATTGACTGCGCGCAGCCAACGCGTCTGCAACTTGAAGTATAACGGGTATATTAAGGATACGCAGAGTGACGCCAACGATTGATTTATTACAACGCCATCGTTCCATTCGTGCTTTTACTTCCCAGCCAATCACGGACGAACAGCGTAGCGCGATTATCTCCGCTGCCCAGAGTGCGTCCAGTTCCAGTTTTTTGCAGTGTACTTCCATTATTCGCATCACCGATCACGCGATGCGGCAAGCGCTGGTTCACTATACGGGAGAGCAGACTTACGTTGCTCAGGCGGCGGAGTTTTGGGTCTTTTGCGCCGATTTTCATCGTCATCTGGAGATTTTTCCTCAGGCCGAAACCGGTTTTGCCGAACAGTTGCTGATTGGCTGCGTGGATACCGGCATTATGGCGCAGAATGCGTTGATCGCGGCGGAATCGTTGGGGCTGGGCGGCGTATTTATCGGTGGTATTCGTAATAATATCGCCGATGTCACTACGTTACTGACATTGCCGCGTCAGGTCTTGCCTTTATTTGGTCTGTGTCTGGGATACCCGGATGCCGATCCGCAGCTAAAACCGCGCATGCCGATGGCTATGCTGGTGCATGAGAATGTGTATCAGCCGCTCGACGATGAAAAATTAGCGGAATATGATCGCCAAATGGTCGAGTATTATCTTCAACGCACCAGCAATCGACATGATAGCTGGAGTGAGCATGTGCAGCGCACGCTGAAAAAAGAATTGCGTCCGTTTATGCTGGACTACTTACATCAACAAGGATGGGCGATACGTTAGTATCTTGTCTGTAGGACATTAGACATTTATGAAGATAGCCATTTTGTCCCGCGACGGCGCATTATATTCCTGCAAGCGACTGCGTGAAGCGGCTGAAGAGCGCAGGCACTGTATTGATGTCATTGATCCGTTGTCCTGCTATATGAATATCAATTCGGCTGCTCCCTCCATTCATTACCGTGGGCGTCGGTTGGTTAAATATGATGCGGTAATCCCGCGAATTGGTTCGCTGGTTACGTTTTATGGCACCGCAGTATTGCGCCAGTTTGAAATGCTGGGCAGCTATCCGTTGAATAATTCCGTGGCGGTGATCCGAGCGCGAGATAAACTGCATTCGTTGCAATTGTTGGCGCGTGAAGGCATTGATTTGCCGGTGACGGGATTCGCTCACTCCCCGGATGATACCGGCGACCTGATCGAAATGGTGGGAGGCGCGCCGCTGGTAGTGAAACTGGTGGAGGGAACGCAGGGCATCGGCGTGGTGCTGGCGGAAACTCGTCAAGCGGCGGAAAGCGTGATTGATGCGTTCCGGGGGCTGAATGCGCACATTCTAGTGCAGGAATATATCAGGGAAGTGAAGGGGCGGGATATTCGTTGTCTGGTGATCGGCAATCGGGTTGTGGCGGCAATTGAACGGCAGGCGAAGCCGGGTGAGTTTCGTTCCAATCTGCATCGCGGCGGTTCGGCCAGCAAGGTCAGGATTACGGCGCAGGAACGTGCGATTGCGCTCAAAGCGGCGAAAACGCTGGGATTGAATGTGGCTGGGGTGGATATCCTGCGTGCCGAGCGGGGGCCGTTGGTGATGGAAGTCAACGCGTCGCCTGGTCTGGAAGGCATTGAAACCACCACCGGGCTGGATATCGCCGGCATGATGATTGAGTTTATCGAGCAGCATATCCGCGCGTTGGCGGTTGTCAGTAAACGCTAGCGTGTTTATCATCCGACGGAACAGGTCATCGAATGTTGGCCAGTGTGATTTAAAGCGCTTTTATCATGGCATCGGAATAGAATATTCCGTAAGCTATGGCCCTTTTTAAGAATAGTCCAGTATGAGGCAAATAATCATGGATTCACTCATCGTCCCGGATCTGAATATGCTACGGCGGTGGCTGGATCAGTTGAACATTCTGTTTTTTGAATGTGATTCCTGTCAGGCGCTCCATTTACCCCATATGCAGAATTTTGACGGCATATTTGACGCCAAGGTCGATCTGGTGGATAACGTCATCCTGTTTTCCGCGCTGGCGGAAGTAAAGCCCAGCGCCTTGATTCCGCTGGTCGGCGATTTGAGCCAGATCAACGCCAGTTCTCTGACCGTCAAGGCGTTTATTGATGTTCAGGATGATAATCTGCCCAAACTCATTGTTTGCCAGTCAGTTAGTGTGGCGGCGGGAATGACGCTGGAACAGTTCCGGCATTTCATGATGCAATCGGAAGAGCAGATTTCGATGATCATTCTGGAGGCGGGCGCCAATAATCTGTTGTTTATCGGCGGCGATGAAGACACTTCTGCTGAAAGGCCACACTACTCCCATCTGCACTGATGCTATTGCTGCCAACGGCAGCAATCAGTTTTACTTATTTTTAATAATCAATGATTTATTCTATATTTCCCTTGTCGTAACCGGATATTTGCCGCTATTTACGACGAATCGACTGTATCGCATAAATAAATTGTGAATAAATAATCGATAAAAGTCATTTTTTACTTTCGATTATGGCAAGCTTGAAGCGCTACAGTTATGCTTGACTTCAGCAACAGTCGCGCAATTTATAGATAAATGGAGTGCATAGCCATGCACTGATATTTATGGTGGCTGTTCACACACAGGAAAAGTTCTGTATCGTGATGATACCAGTTTACTCCCATGAATCACCCCTTTGTATGGAGGAAGGAACGGATGTTAGCCCAACGTAAATCATGGCTATCGGGTGTTGTTGCCGGCTTGCTGATGGCCGCGTCCGTCACCGCGTCAGCCGAAGAAAAAACACTACATGTCTATAACTGGTCTGACTATATCGCGCCAGATACGTTACAGAATTTCCAAAAAGAAACGGGCATAAAAGTGGTTTATGACGTGTTTGATTCCAATGAAGTCCTGGAAGGCAAACTCATGGCAGGCAGCACGGGGTTTGATCTGGTCGTCCCTTCCGCTAGCTTTCTGGAGCGTCAACTCTCCGCCGGGGTATTTCAGCCATTAGACAAAAGTAAACTACCGAATTATAAAAATCTGGATCCTGAACTGCTGAAACTGATTGCTAAGCACGATCCCGGTAACAAGTATTCGCTGCCTTACCTGTGGGCCACCACTGGGATTGGCTACAACGTGGAGAAAGTCAAAGCCGCGTTGGGCGCGGATGCCCCGGTCGACAGTTGGGATCTGGTGTTGAAGCCGGAAAACCTGGAGAAACTGAAAAGCTGCGGCGTTTCCTTCCTTGATGCGCCGGAAGAGATTTTCGCCACCGTGCTGAACTATCAGGGCAAAGATCCCAACAGCACCAAAGCGGATGACTACACCAAGTCAGCCACCGATTTGCTGTTGAAACTCCGTCCGAGCATTCGCTACTTTCACTCATCACAATATATCAATGACTTGGCGAACGGCGATATCTGTGTAGCGGTAGGCTGGGCGGGCGACATCATGCAGGCGGCTAACCGGGCGCAGGAAGCTAAAAACGGGATTAATGTGCAATACAGTATCCCGAAAGAAGGCGCGCTGGCTTTCTTTGATGTCCTCACCATGCCGAAAGATGCTAAAAATGTCGATGAAGCCTATCAATTCATGAACTATCTGCTGAAACCGGATGTCATGGCTAATATCAGTAATCACGTGTATTACGCTAGTGCAAATAAGGAATCGGTGGCGTTGGTGAATGAGGATATCCGTAATAATCCGGGTATTTATCCACCGGATGATGTGCGCGCCAAACTGTTTACGCTTAAAGTTCAGTCGCCGCAGATTGATCGTACCCGTACTCGCGCTTGGACAAGGGTGAAAAGCGGAAAATAACCATTTTCCATCCTGACGCGATGCGATAAACAACAGGCGGTTAATCCGCCTGTTTGCGCTTTATACGTGTCACAACTTTTGTTTGTATGGTTTTTTTGCATCAAGAGTTGTGATTTGTTCTGCTTTTGTCGGAGAGCAATGCTAGTGAATGATGTTATTCCCCGTCCCCAGCCGAAGCCCCAAAAAGCGGCTACCCCGTTGCTGGAAGTGCGTAATCTGACCAAATCGTTTGATGGTCAGGCCGCTGTCGATGACGTAAGTTTGACAATTTATAAAGGTGAAATATTTGCCTTGCTGGGCGCTTCAGGCTGTGGGAAATCCACGTTGCTGCGCATGCTGGCAGGTTTTGAACATCCGACTCAGGGGCAAATCGTGCTTGATGGTCAAGATTTGTCCTTGGTGCCGCCTTACCAGCGCCCCATCAACATGATGTTCCAGTCATACGCGTTATTCCCTCATATGACGGTGGAAAAAAATATTGCGTTTGGTCTGAAGCAGGACAGGTTATCCCGCTCAGAGATCAAGGATCGCGTAGAAGAGATGTTGTCGCTGGTGCACATGCAGGAGTTCGCCCGCCGTAAACCGCATCAGCTTTCCGGCGGTCAGCGTCAGCGCGTGGCGTTAGCGCGCAGCCTGGCCAAACGTCCGAAATTGTTGCTGCTTGACGAACCGATGGGCGCGCTGGATAAAAAGCTGCGTGACCGTATGCAGCTTGAAGTGGTCGATATTCTGGATCGTGTCGGGGTGACGTGTGTCATGGTTACCCACGATCAGGAAGAAGCGATGACCATGGCGGGACGTATCGCCATTATGAACCGCGGCAAGTTCGTGCAGATTGGCGAACCGGAGGAAATCTACGAGCATCCGAACACCCGCTTTAGCGCCGAATTTATTGGTTCGGTGAATATGTTTGAAGGCATGTTGACTGAGCGTCGTGATGACGCGTTGATTATCCAAAGCCCAGGGCTGGTGCATCCGCTGAAAGTGGATTCGGATGTTTCCGTGGTGGACGGCGTGCCGGTTTACATCGCGTTGCGCCCTGAAAAAATTATGCTGTGCGAAGAGATTCCCGCTGAAGGCTGTAATTTCGCTGTCGGTGAGGTGGTGCATATTGCCTATCTGGGCGACTTGTCGATCTATCATGTGCGGCTCGCCAGCGGACAAATCATCAGCGCGCAGTTACAGAATGCCTACCGCTATCGCAAAGGGGCGCCCACCTGGGGCGACGAAGTGCGGTTGTGCTGGGATGCTGATAGCTGTGTGGTGTTGACTGTGTAGCGAGGAATAACGTCATGACAATGTTTCCCGAACAGCACACGGAGCAACCGCCTGGAGAAACCAGAGGGCGTTTGCAATTGCTGATGGCGCGCTGGCGTCAGGCGCACGGACGCAAGTTGGTGATTGCGCTGCCGTATCTGTGGCTGCTGATGCTGTTTATGCTGCCGTTCCTGATTGTTTTCAAAATCAGTCTGGCGGAGATGGCGCGGGCGATCCCGCCGTATACGGATCTGGTTTCCTGGGTAGAGGGCCGACTGGATATCTCTCTGAATCTGGGGAACTATCTGCATCTGCTGGACGATCCGCTGTATATCGATGCTTATCTGCAATCGTTGCAGGTGGCGGCAGTTTCCACGCTGTTTTGTCTGCTTATCGGCTATCCGTTGGCCTGGGCGGTGGCGCATAGCAAGCCGTCTACCCGCAATATTCTGCTGTTGCTGGTGATCCTGCCCTCCTGGACATCGTTCCTGATCCGCGTTTATGCCTGGATGGGGATTCTGAAAAATAACGGTATTCTGAATAATTTCCTGCTGTGGCTGGGCGTTATTGATCAGCCGTTAGTGATCCTGCACACCAATCTGGCGGTTTATATCGGCGTGGTTTACTCCTATCTGCCGTTTATGGTGCTGCCGATTTACACCGCGCTTACCCGGCTTGATTACTCGCTGGTGGAGGCGTCGCTGGATTTGGGCGCGCGTCCGCTCAAAACATTTTTCAGCGTGATTGTGCCGCTCACCAAAGGCGGCGTTATCGCCGGTTCCATGCTGGTCTTTATTCCGGCGGTGGGGGAGTACGTGATCCCGGAACTGCTTGGCGGGCCGGACAGCATCATGATTGGTCGTATTCTGTGGCAGGAATTCTTTAATAACCGGGATTGGCCGGTAGCGTCAGCGGTAGCGATTATCATGTTGCTGCTGTTGATCATGCCGATCATCTGGTTCCACAAACATCAGAGCAAAGCCGCGGGGGATGAGGCATGAATAATCTACCGGTCGTTCGTTCACCGTGGCGTATTGTGATTTTGGTGCTATGTTTTACATTTCTCTATGCGCCGATGCTGATGTTGGTGATTTATTCCTTCAACAGTTCGAAACTGGTGACCGTCTGGGCAGGGTGGTCAACGCGCTGGTACACCGAATTGTTCCATAACTCGGCGATGATCAGCGCCGTCGTTCTCAGTCTGACGATCGCCGCCGCCTCCGCGACAATGGCGGTTATCCTGGGGACGCTGGCGGCGGTGGTGATGGTGCGCTTTGGCAGTTTCCGCGGTTCGAACGGTTTTGCCTTTATGCTGACCGCGCCGCTGGTGATGCCGGACGTGATCACCGGTTTATCGCTGCTGTTGCTGTTTGTCGCGCTGGGGCATGCCATCGGGTGGCCTGCCGAACGAGGCATGCTCACCATATGGCTGGCGCATGTGACCTTCTGTACCGCCTACGTAACGGTGGTGGTCAGCGCTCGTTTACGTGAGCTCGATCACTCTATTGAAGAGGCGGCGATGGATCTCGGCGCGGCGCCGCTGAAAGTCTTCTTTATCATCACCGTGCCGATGATTGCGCCCGCCCTGATTTCAAGCTGGCTGCTGGCGTTTACTCTGTCGCTTGATGATTTGGTCATCGCCAGTTTTGTCGCGGGGCCTGGTTCAACCACATTGCCGATGCTGGTGTTCTCTAGCGTCAGAATGGGCGTTAATCCACAGATTAACGCCCTGGCGTCGTTGATATTGTTAGTGGTGGGCATCATCGGTTTTATCGCCTGGTGGTTTATGGCAAGAGCCGATAAGCAGCGTCAACGCGATATGCAGAAGGCGAGACGCGGTTGATTCGATAAATCAGCGAAAGTCAGTCATGCCTAAGTCAGCAACGCCGCCACTTTCCGCGGCGTTGCTGACTGGTTCTGTTTAACGGAGGAGCGTTGAAATTCTTTACACCAAGAAGGCAATGACTCAGCGCAAAGTGTACGCCCCGGTTCCGGTCATGGTGGCGGGCATCGCTATTATCGCGACCCGTTTTCTGGGGATTTTACTCTTGATATGGGAATTGGGGCCAAGTGGTGTGGGCGATTGGCTGGGCAGCAGCGCCGAAGCCTGGGATTCAACGCTGGTGGTATTATTGTCGTTTATTATTATCTGTACGGAAATCCGCTGCGGATTTGCGGTGTTATCCGGGACTAATTGGGGACGTTGGGGATATATCATTTGTCAGTGCCTGGTGACGTTGTATTTGCTGTTTTCCTCGTTGAGTGAATTTCTGCCCTCGATATTTCACATTTCGGGAGATGACAATACCGCGGTTCTGCATCAACTGATGCTTCAGAAAATACCGGATTTTTTGGTTATCGTGTTGCTGTTTTTACCTCACCGAAGCAAACGTTTTTTTCAACGACAGAAATAAACCTGTCAAGCCACGGATTCCTTCTGCCGCGGGTTTACGCCTGAAAGATGCAGGGGATACTCATCTGCGGTGATACAATCCATCTCATTAGTCTTTATTGTGATAGTTAGATTTTATGCATTGTGCACGATACAGCATGGGAACCTGCCGTTCCTGTCAATGGCTGGAAAAAGCCTACCCGCAGCAATTATCCGATAAACACCAGCATCTTGCCGGTTTATTGCAATCGCATACCGTTCAGCAATGGTTGCCGGTTTATTCTTCCGCACCGTCGGGGTTTCGCAATAAAGCGAAAATGGTGGTCAGCGGCAGCGTTGAACGCCCGCTATTGGGAATGTTGCATCGCGACGGCACTGCGGTCGATCTCTGTGACTGTCCGCTTTATCCCGCCGGTTTTCTTGCTGTTTTTGAAGTATTGAAAATATTTATCGCCAAAGCCGGACTGACGCCTTATCACGTTGCGCGTCGCCGGGGAGAGTTGAAATACCTGTTGTTGACGCAGAGCACGTTGCATGGCGCTTTTATGCTGCGTTTCGTATTACGTTCGCCAACCAAACTCGAACAATTGCGCGCCGCATTGCCCTGGCTGCAACAGCAATTGCCGCAGCTGGAGGTTATCTCCGTCAACATCCAGCCGGTTCACCAGGCCATAATGGAAGGAAAGACCGAGATCCTGCTTAGCGATTCGTCGTCATTGGCCGAACAGTTTAATCAGGTGCCGTTATACATTCGCCCGCAAAGCTTTTTCCAGACCAACCCACAGGTGGCGGCAGCTTTGTACGCCACCGCCCGCGACTGGGTTGCCGAACTTGATATTACCAGCATGTGGGATTTGTTTTGCGGTGTGGGCGGTTTTGGCTTGCACTGCGTATCGCCGCAAATATGTCTGACGGGAATTGAAATCAGCGCTGAAGCTATCGCCTGCGCGCGCCGGTCCGCACAACAGTTGGGGCTAACGCGGGTGGATTTTAAGGCGCTGGATTCCACACGTTTTGCCACCGCCGAAGCGGAAATCCCCGATCTGGTGCTGGTCAACCCACCGCGTCGCGGTATCGGCGAGGATTTATGCGCCTATCTGAATCGTATGGCGCCGGACTACATACTTTACTCCAGCTGCAATGCCGAGAGTCTGGCGAAAGATATGGATGAATTGAAAAACTACCGTGCTTTACGTGTGCAACTGTTCGATATGTTCCCGCATACGGCGCATTACGAAGTGCTGGTGCTGCTGCAAAAAGCGGATTGAGTAGGGTAACGACGCGGTTTTTTTTCAAACCGCGCCGTTTATTTAATAAACCGATTACTGCACAAACCACTTATCATTAATGGCTTTATAAGTGCCATCTGCTTTGATCGCGTCCAGCGCCTTGTTTAGTTTTTCCAGCAAGTCGGTGTTATCCGGGCGAACAGCAATACCCAGGCCAGTGCCGAAATATTGCGCATCGGTGACATGCTCGCCAACAGTGGCCAGATTTGGATTGGTTTTCAGCCATTCATTCACGGCGGCTGTATCGCCGAATACGCCGTCAATACGACCGTTTTTCAGATCCAGTACCGCGTTCTGATAACTATCATAAGAGACGGTTTTTACTTCCGGGTGCCTGTCATGCATATATTTTTGATGCGTGGTGCCGTTTTCCATACCGATACGTTTGCCTTTCAACTCGGCAAAGTTATTGAATTTTCCTTTCTGCGCGATAACCACCGCAGAGTTGGCATAGTAAGGTTGAGTGAACGCCACCTGCTTGCTGCGTTCCGGCGTAATATCCATGCCTGAAATAACGGCGTCATAACGACGGAATTTCAAGGCCGGGATCAAGCTGTCAAAGGCCTGATTGGTGAAAGTACAGTTTGCTTGCATCTGTTTGCACAGCGCTTTTGCCAGATCCATATCGAAACCGATGATCTCGTTATTCGCATCCAGATATTCAAAAGGCGGATAGGTTGCCGATGACGCAAAGCGAATATTATCCGCGGCGGCGGCGCTGCATGTCACTCCGGCCAGCAATGTGGCGATCAAGAATTTTTTCATCAATCTGCTCCAGGTTTTTTCTTTTATGGATGGAAATCATTGCACGGACTGACGCCGGCATCGAGGCGCTAACCTTGCCACTTAATGAATTTATATGCAAATAAAATGATTAAAAAATCATTTTATTATTGGGTAAAACGCCAGGTTACTGCGATGAAAAAGCAGACCGTCGCTAGCCTGCTTGATTGTGCGTCAATAATCGGTGATCAGTTACGACGTTCAAATACCAGAGCGCGACGTTCGATTAAACGCATGAGCAAGGTAAGCAACCCATTGACGCACAGATAGATAATCCCGGCGGCGCCGAAGACCATCACGTCATAAGTCCGTCCGTACATCAACTGGCTGTAACCCATCACTTCCATCAATGTAATGGTGTAAGCCAGCGAGGTACTTTTAAACACCAGCACCACTTCATTTGAATATGATGACAAGGCGCGCTTGAACGCGAAAGGCAGCAAAATGCGCAGTGTCTGCGGTTGCGACATGCCCAGCGCCGCACAGGATTGCCATTGCCCGGCAGGGATCGCCTTAACCGCGCCGTAAAACAACTGTGTGGTGTAGGCCGCGCTGTTCAGCGCCAGCGCCACCATCGCGCAGAGCCACGGTTGCGACAGCAAGTGCCATAACCAGGGAATTTGCTGGATAGACGTAAACTGACCAGGGCCGTAATAAATCAGGAAGATCTGAACCAGCAACGGCGTGCCGGTGAACAGCGTGATATAACCTTTCGCCAGCGGCGCTATTACCGGCGTTTTTAAGGTCAGAACCACCGTAAGCAGCAGCGATAGCAGCAGAGCGACAACAATCGCCACCGCCGTCAACGTCAGACTGGTATGCAGTCCTTTTAGCAGTTCAGGTAAATAAGCGAGCATCAGGAAGGCCTCCGTTCAAAACGCGTTGTGTGTAGCTCAATGCGTTTCAGAACGAACTGGCTCAGCAGGGTGATCGCTAAATAAATCGCCGCGGCAATCACGTACCAGGTAAACGGTTCCTGTGTGCGTGTGGCGATGCTTTTCGTTTGCAGCATCAGGTCATTAACGCTGATTAGCGAGACTAGCGCGGTGTCTTTCAGCAGTACCAGCCATTGGTTTCCCAGCCCCGGCAGCGCATGACGCCACATCTGCGGCATAATCAGACGAATGAAAATCGCTGATTTACGCAATCCCAGCGCCTGACCGGATTCCCATTGTCCCTGTGGCACCGCTTTCAACGCGCCGCGCAACGTCTGAGAGGCGTAAGCCGCATATAACAGCGCCAGCGCGATAACGCCGCACAAAAACGGGCTGATTTCGACCATCTCAATATTCAGTTTTACTGGGATCTGCACCAGATAGAGATTCAGGGTAAAACCGTCTGCCAACATCAGCAGCAATTGGGAAGAACCAAAATAGATAAACAGCACAACCAGAATTTCCGGCAGGCCGCGTAACAGCGTCACCAGTACGGTGCCGCTCCAGCTTAGCAGTTTCCAACGAGCAGTTTCCCAAACGGCAAACAGCATGGCGAGCATAAGCCCGAGCGCCAGCGCGCAGACGGCAAGGCCGACGGTCATCCCGGCAGCGCTTGCAAGAGGTTGAAATTCAATCATTGAGCGTCAGATTACTGCTGAAACCATTTTTTGTAGATGGTCTCATAAGTGCCATCCTGCTTGATTTTGTCGAGCGCCTCGTTGAATTGCTTCAACAGCGCCTCGTTGTTCTGGCGCACCGCGATACCGAGGCCAATACCGAAGTAGTCTTTATCCGTGACGTTCTGGCCGACGGAAGACAGGTTGTCATTTTGTTTCAGCCACTCATTGACGACGGCGGTATCGCCGAACACGGCGTCAAGACGGCCATTTTTCAGGTCCAGCACCGCATTCTGATAGCTGTCGTAAGGCACGGTGGTGATCTCCGTGTGCTTGTCCATCAGGTATTTCTGATGGGTGGTGCCGTTCTGTACGCCGACACGTTTGCCTTTCAGCGCGGCCAAGTCAGCCACTTTGCCTTTTTGTGCGATAAACAGCGCGGAGTTGTCATAATAAGGCTGGGTAAACGCCACTTGTCGTTGACGTTCCGGCGTAATATCCATACCGGCGATAACCGCTTCAAAACGTCGAAATTTCAGGCCGGGGATCAGGCTGTCGAACGCCTGATTGCTGAAGGTGCAGGTTGCCTGCATCTCTTTGCACAGGGCGTTGGCAAGATCAATATCAAAGCCCTGAATATTGTTGCTGGCATCGACGAACTCAAACGGCGGATAAGAGGCTTCGGTCGCAAAGCGGATAGTGTCGGCGGCGCTGGCCGACACACTCAGTCCTGCCAAGAGTGCTGCAACGATTAATTTTTTCATCGTAATTTTCCTGATATTAATCAATGAGATAAATAGCTGGCGAATTCGGGTGTCTGGGGCTGGGAAAAATGGCCTGCGTCCCCTTGTTCCACAATACGCCCATTTTCCATATAGACCACCCGGCTGGCGGTTTTGCGCGCAAACTCAACTTCGTGGGTCACGATAACCTGCGTGATCCCGGTTTGCGTCAACTCACGGATGATGTTCACTACCTGAGCGGTAATTTCAGGATCGAGCGCGGCGGTTGGCTCGTCAAATAACAACACCTGCGGTTCCATCATTAACGCACGGGCAATGGCGACGCGCTGCTGCTGACCACCGGAGAGATGCAGCGGATAACGTTCGGCAAAATCATTCAGACGCAGGCGGGTAAGCAACTTGTCGGCGCGCGCTCTGGCCGCATCTTTGCTTAATCCCAACACGCGGCAAGGCGCTTCAATCAGATTATGCGCCACGGTGAGGTGCGGCCACAGGTTATACTGCTGGAACACCATGCCAACATTTTGCCGTAATTCGCGGATAGCGTTATCGCCAGGGGCATGGTTGAAATCAAATTGATTACCGGCAATAGACAACCGGCCTGAACGCGGCATCTCCAGCAGGTTAAGAACGCGCAGCAACGAGCTTTTGCCTGCGCCGCTCGGCCCAAGCAGAACCAGCGTTTCCCCTGCCGGACAATCAAGTGTGATGTCGAACAGCGCCTGATGTGTGCCATAGAAACAGTTAATGCCGTTTAGTTGAATACTCATGCGTAAGAATTGAATAGACATTGATGCCGCGAATGTTAACGTCGGCAGTATAGTTATGCAATCGCCACCGGGTAAAATTTGTAAACAAGCGAATTATTGCTTAAATAGTAGCACAAAATAGTAATTTACCGCCTGATGACAGATACGCAGCGTTGTCGTCTGAACGGCGCTAAGGTAGGGTGTTTGCGGGGTAAACCGGCGTTATCGCGCCATTGATTATCTGGGAGTTTATGATGCAGTTATCGACAACACCGAGTCTGGAAGGGTTCACCATCACCGAATATTGCGGCGTGGTGACCGGGGAAGCCATACTCGGGGCGAATATTTTCCGTGATTTCTTCGCCGGTATCCGCGACGTAGTCGGCGGGCGTTCCGGCGCTTATGAAAAAGAATTACGCAAAGCGCGGCTGATTGCATTTAAGGAATTGCAGATGCAGGCCGAGGATCTGGGAGCCAATGCGGTGGTGGGCATTGATATTGATTACGAAACGGTGGGTAAGGACGGCAGCATGCTGATGGTGACCGTGAGCGGCACGGCGGTAAAATTGCAGCGTTAACCATGAGTTCATCGCTGATGCAGGAAAATAAGTTGCCGCAGAAACGTCATGATTAAATACATTACTTTGCTGATGCTAAGTTTAGCGCTGGCGGGATGCCAATCGGTCAGCGCGCCGCAGGATCAGCATGAGTATCACGTCGTGACAACGCAGGTGGCCCGCGCGCAGGAATCCCGTATTCGCTTTCTGGTGATTCACTATACGGCGGAGGATTTTCCGACATCCCTTAACTTATTGATGGGTGAACAGGTTAGTTCCCATTATCTGATCCCGGCTAATCCGCCGCTGGAGCAGGGAAAACCGGTTGTCTGGCAATTAGTGGCGGAATCACAGGCGGCGTGGCATGCCGGCGCCAGTTATTGGCGCGGTTTTACCCGTCTGAACCCCTCCTCGATTGGCATAGAACTGGAAAATGCGGGTTATCGGCACACGCTGACCGGCAATCGTTGGACGCCGTTTCCTCCTGGGCAGATCGCTTTGCTGACATCATTGGCGCGGGAAATTATCGCACGTTATCAGATTGCGCCGCAAAACGTGGTGGCGCACAGCGACATCGCCCCATTACGCAAACAGGATCCTGGCCCGCTTTTCCCATGGAAAACGCTGGCGCAGGCCGGTATCGGCGCCTGGCCGGATGAAGCGCGGGTGGCGTTTTATCTTGATGGCAGACCGGTCAACCAGCCGGTGGATACCGGGCGTCTACTGGATAAACTGGCGCGCTACGGTTATCTGGTATCCCCTGATATGACGGCACGACAGAGACAACAAGTGATCGCGGCGTTTCAGATGCATTTCCGCCCGGAAAACCATCAGGGACAAGCGGATGCGCACAGCGAGGCGATTGTGGATGCCTTACTGGAAAAGTATAGCGCGATGAGGTGACATCAGGCGGATACTTCCGCCAGTTTGGTCATGCGTGCGGCCATGCCCCGAAAAATAAACACATGGGCTGGCATCATCAAAAACCAGTAAATCAGTCCGTTTAAACCGGCGGGATGCCAGCGCGCCCGGACATCCAGCGTGCGGTGAGAGCCTTGGTCGGTAATGGTGAAGGTCAATTTCCCCAGCCCCGGCGCTTTCATGCCGAATAACATCACCAGCTGTCGCTGCGGTTTAATGGAGATCACTTTCCAGCCATCAATTTTATCGCCGATTTCCAGCGTAGGCCGATCCGGTCGTCCGTAGGTCACCCCATTACCACACAGATCGTCCAGTCTGGCGCGTAAATGCCACAGCATATTGGCATAGAAATAACCCTCCTTGCCGCCGATGCGTTGGATAACCTGCCACAGCGCCTGACTGGAGGCCGGGGTACTGAGCGTATGGCCCGCCTGTCTGGGGTAAAATCCATAATCCGGTTTCCAGCGGGCGCGTACTTCCGTATCGTTACCCCAATCGGCGCGTTGGATGCTTTCCATTTCGCTTTGCAGCGTAGAACGCACCGCTTGATCGAAGGTGAGCAGCGTTTGCGGGATCAACGACTGCAACATCGCGCCGTCCGCCTGAAGATCATGTTTCAATCCCTGAATAAGCGCGTGGGCAATCGTCGGCGGGACCGCCGTAATCAGGTGCAAAAACCACACCGAAACCCGGTGCGTTGGTATCGGTACGGGGATCAATAAGCGACGTTTTCCGCTGATGGCGATAAAACGCTCAAACATGGTCTGGTAGCTGATATATTCCGGGCCTACCGCATCCATGATGCGATGTTCCCGTGCCGGGTGATGACGGATTTCGGTCAGATACGCCAACAGATTTTCCAGCGCAATCGGCGAGGAGCGGGAACGCACCCAGCGTGGCGGTGTCAGAATTGGCAGGTTGTACACCATATCCCGCATGATCTCAAAAGCGGCGGAGCCAGCGCCGATGATAATCCCGGCGCGCAGTTCTGTTACCGGAATACCGCTGCGCCGCAGAATATCGCCGGTGATTTTTCGCGCCTGCAAATGTGGCGTGCCAGCGTCTTTCACCTGGATCGCACCGAGATAAATGATCTGTTTTACCCGGCTGGCGGGCAACGCCAGCAACAGATTCAAGGCGGCCAGACGCTCTCTGGCGGTGAAGTTTTCGCCATCGCCCATACTATGCACCAGATAATAGAGCGTTTCTGCGCCCCATAGTCCTTCCGGCAGCGTATTGGGCTGGCACAAATCCACCTGCCGACACTCGACTCCCGGCCAGTGCTGCGCGTCAATGGCGGCAATATGACGTGCCGCGGCGATCACCGGTTGTCCCTGCCGACTGAAACGTTCGCATAAACTGCGGCCAATGTAGCCGCTGGCGCCCAGAATCAGTATCGGGGCGGAGGGTGATGTCATGACGGCTATACTCCCTGAAAAACTTAACGCTACGGTTTATTATTTACGATTTCTTACTATAGCGGGGAACCAGGAAAACAGCAGCGCGATAGGAAGACGGATATAAAAAGAGAAAAACCAGTTATGAGGAAAATAGCGCCATTAATATCGGCGCGACCAAACTCAATAGAAAACCGTGCACAATGGCCGCCGGCACCATATCGACCCCGGCGCTGCGTTGCAAGACCGGCAATGTGAAATCCATCGACGTCGCGCCGCATAGCCCAAGCGCACAGGCGCGGTTGCGTCGTGTCAGGGCGGGAATCAACATGATGGCTAACAGTTCGCGCGCCAGATCGTTGAAAAAGGCCGCGCTGCCGATCACCGGGCCTAAAGCGTCGGTCAGCAGAATGCCGGATAACGAATACCAGCCATAGCCGGATGCTATCGCCAGCCCGGTTTTGAGCGGCAGGCCGAGCACCCAGGCAGCGAGTAAGCCGCCTGCCAGCGCGCTGACGCCGACAACTAACGCAATCGACATTCCCCGCCGATTCAACACGATTTGGCGTAGCGTCATTCCGCTGTTGCGTAACTGTATTCCGACTAAAAACAACAACAGAATCAGCGCGTATTCACTGCCTTCACTGGCATAGATCAAACCAGGCCATTGCGTCAACCCCAGCAGAAAACCGCCGAATACCACCAGACACAGCTTTAACGAATCCAGAATCATATGCAGGCGGGAAGGCGGCGCTTCCTGGGGAAATTTCCCCGGCCAGACATCACGCTTTCCCCACAACCATAACGACAAGGCATTTGCGGCAATGATGCACACAAAGAAAACGGCGGCGTAACGAAAAATCAGAAACAGATTGCTGCTGAGATTGTCCAGAAAAGCCAGGCTAATTCCCATTAAAAATAGAATGACGTACACCATCCAACTAAGTAGCTGATTGATTGTCTGTAGTACTTTTTTCGCGCGCAAAGGCACCAGATAGCCAAACAGCAGTGGCAATAAAATAATTAATAATCCCGAATACATCACAGAATTGAGGTCCTTAAAAAGAAAAGCGGGCAACAGGCGGGGAATAAGACATAATCTATTAAAATTAAACAATTAATCACGTTGAGTAAAGGC
Source organism: Brenneria izbisi (assembly GCF_025840185.1). Lineage (GTDB taxonomy): Bacteria > Pseudomonadota > Gammaproteobacteria > Enterobacterales > Enterobacteriaceae > Brenneria > Brenneria izbisi. The sequence continues at coordinate 60,077 of NZ_JAMPJU010000011.1, read as the reverse complement.
TTGTCTGGAAATCTGTTCCATCAACAGATGGTTTTGTTATCTTGCCCGTATCATCGAAAAGAAAACAGGAGAGGCGGATGTATCTGGAGAATATAGAGATACTGGGATTCCGGGGGATTAATCGCCTGTCGTTAACGCTGGATGAGAATACGGTGTTGATTGGCGAGAACGCCTGGGGAAAGTCCAGCCTGCTTGATGCGCTGTCGCTGTTGTTGGCCCCGTCATTGCCCCTTTATCATTTCGATTTGCAGGATTTCTATTTTAAGCCAGGTGATGAGAACAGCCGTGAACGCCATTTGCAGGTTATTTTTACCTTCTGCGAAAATGCGCCCGGCCACCACCTTGCGCCGCGTTATCGTCCGTTCAAACGCGTGTGGGTTGAAGGCAGCGCGTCGCTGTACCGGATGTTCTATCGGCTGGAAGGCGAGGTGGACGAAAGTCAGGCCGTCTTTACCTGGCGCAGTTTTCTTGATGCGCAAGGAAACCCGATTCAACTGCATGACATCGACGCGTTGGCGCGAGAAGTTATTCGTCTCAATCCGGTACTGCGTCTGCGTGATGCCCGCTTTATCCGACGATTACGTTCGGGTTCTATCGCCGCGACCATCGATAACAGCAATGAAAAGCTGGCGCAGCAGTTCGAGCAATTGATGCGCGAACTGGCGCAGAATCCGCAGAAACTGACGGATAAAGAGTTGCGTCAGGGGCTGGTTGCCATGCGGCAATTGCTGGAACACTATTTTTCGGAACAGGGTTCCGCCGCCAGTGAGCGTCATCATCGACAGGAACGAGCGTATAACGGGAAATCCTGGCGCTCGCTGGATAATATCAACCGGCTGATTGCCGATCCGAATAGCCGTAGTCGGCGGATTATTTTGCTGGAACTGTTTTCCACGCTGCTACAGGCCAAAGGTTCGGTGGCGCTGGATGCGCATTCCCGTCCTCTTTTGCTGATAGAAGATCCCGAAACGCGATTACATCCCATTATGTTGTCGGTAGCGTGGGGGCTACTGATGCAATTGCCGCTACAGAAAGTCACGACCACGAATTCCGGCGAATTGTTGTCCCTGGTGCCGATGGAGCAGGTATGTCGTCTGGTGCGAGAATCTTCCCGCGTGGCGACCTTCCGCATCGGCCCGCAAGGGATGAGCGCGGAAGACAGCCGCCGCATCGCTTTCCATATCCGCTTTAACCGCCCGGCATCGTTGTTCGCCCGATGCTGGTTGTTGGTGGAAGGGGAAACGGAAGTCTGGATGCTTAATGAACTGGCGCGGGTGTGCGGTCATCATTTTGCAGCGGAAGGTGTGAAGGTGATCGAGTTTGCCCAATCAGGACTCAGGCCGTTGGTAAAATTCGCCCGACGAATGGGCATCGAGTGGCATGTGCTGGTGGACGGCGATGACGCCGGGAAAAAGTATGCCGCCACCGCGCGAAGCATGCTGTCCGCCGATGGCGACCGCGAGCGGGATCATCTGACGATACTGCCGGCGCTGGACATGGAGCATTACATGTATCGTGAGGGCTTCAGCCATGTTTATCATCGCACGGCGCAGTTGCCGGAAAAAGTGCCACTCTCGATGCACAAGATTATCGTCAAGGCGATTCATCGCTCGTCAAAACCGGATTTGGCGATCGAAGTGGCAATGGAAGTCGCCGCCAGGGGAAGCGACGCGATCCCGCCATTGATTCGCAGCATGTTTTCCCGCGTATTATGGCTGGCTCGTGGCCGGGCGGATTAGCTGATCGCGAAGGCGGTAGCGTCATAAAAAATGCCGGTCAGCAGGTGACCAGCATTTTTGTCTTACCCTAACAGATGGCAGAAATTGTTGCAGGGCATGGCGGTAAGGGTTAGGAAACCGCTTCGCTTACCAGTGGCACAATCAGACTGGCGTGATTACCTTTTGGTCCTTGGTGAACATCAAACTTGACAATCTGCCCGGCCTTTAGTGTCCGATATCCGTCCATTTGAATTGTTGAGTAGTGGGCAAAAATATCTTCGCCGCCGCCTTCAGGACAGATAAAGCCAAAGCCTTTGGCATTATTGAACCATTTAACAGTACCTGTCTCCATGCATCGACATCCTTCGCAAGCGCGTTTTTTAAGTAAGAGGAGAACGTTTGGTTAATTTGAATACAAATTGATTAAAACCTCATCAATTCAACAGTACACTTTAGTGAAATCGATCCCGGCGTCAAGCGATCCGCCTTTGAGGGCGCGGGGGAGTTTTTGAAAATTTGATGCAGATAACGCTATTGACGATGCGGGTTGTGGAGGACGCAGTAAATAAGCGAGATAACAGAGATTGATTTTATGTTTTCCGACCACCATTTTATTACCTGGATGGTAAAATAAAAACCAGACGTGCTACTGTAAATACTCAATACCGTGACAAATGATGCCATTGAGATGACGTTGGACTGAGAATGGGAAACAACAGTACGTGGTCACAGTCGGAGCAGCAGACTGCCGATCGATCCAAAGAAAAACTACAGCCTCCATCGATGTATAAAGTGTTGTTAAACAATGATGATTATACACCGATGGAATTTGTTATTGACGTTCTGCAAAAGTTCTTTTCTTATGATATTGAACGTGCGACGCAACTGATGCTGACTGTTCATTATCAGGGAAGGGCGATTTGCGGCGTATTCAGCGCTGAAGTGGCTGAGACCAAAGTTGTACAAGTCAATCGTTATGCCAGAGAAAATGAGCACCCGTTGCTCTGTACGCTGGAAAAAGCCTGAAGTCAGGCAATTTATTGGGGGAGGTGCCTATGCTCAATCAAGAACTGGAACTCAGTCTCAACATGGCTTTCGCCAGAGCGCGTGAGCACCGACACGAGTTTATGACCGTGGAGCATTTGCTGTTGGCTCTGCTCAGTAATCCGGCCGCACGTGAAGCATTGGAAGCCTGCACGGTAGATTTGGCTGCGTTGCGCCAGGAGCTTGAGGCTTTTATCGAACAAACCACGCCGACATTACCGCAGAATGATGAAGAGCGTGAAACCCAACCAACGCTCAGTTTTCAACGCGTGTTACAGCGTGCGGTGTTTCACGTTCAGTCATCAGGGCGCAGCGAAGTGTCCGGGGCGAACGTGCTGGTCGCCATTTTCAGCGAGCAGGAGTCCCAAGCGGCCTATCTGCTGCGCAAACATGATGTCAGCCGTCTCGACGTGGTGAACTTTATTTCACACGGCACGCGCAAAGAAGAATCCGGGCAGTCGCCAATCCCGGATAACCCTGTCAATGAAGAACAGACCGCAGGGGAAGACCGTATGGAAAACTTCACCACCAATCTGAATCAGCTTGCCCGCGTTGGCGGCATCGATCCCCTTATTGGCCGGGAGCGGGAACTGGAGAGAACCATTCAGGTGCTGTGCCGTCGTCGTAAGAACAATCCGTTGCTGGTGGGGGAATCCGGCGTCGGCAAGACAGCGATTGCGGAAGGTCTGGCATGGCGGATTGTGCAGGGCGATGTCCCTGACGTTATGGCGGACGCCACCTTGTACTCGCTTGACATCGGCTCCCTGCTGGCCGGGACGAAATATCGCGGTGATTTTGAAAAACGTTTCAAAGCGCTGCTGAAACAGCTTGAGCAGGATAAAAACAGCATTCTGTTCATTGATGAAATCCATACCATCATCGGCGCAGGCGCGGCGTCCGGCGGTCAGGTGGATGCCGCTAATCTGATAAAGCCGCTGCTCTCCAGCGGCAAGATCCGTGTCATCGGTTCAACCACCTATCAGGAATTCAGCAATATCTTTGAAAAGGATCGGGCGCTGGCGCGTCGTTTCCAGAAAATCGATATCACTGAACCCAGCGTGGAAGAAACCGTACAGATTATTAACGGCCTGAAACCGAAATATGAAGCTCACCATGATGTGCGTTATACGGCGAAAGCGGTGCGCGCGGCGGTTGAACTGGCGGTGAAATACATCAATGATCGTCATTTGCCGGACAAGGCGATTGATGTCATCGATGAAGCGGGGGCGCGCAGCCGTTTGCTGCCGATCAGCAAGCGTAAGAAAACGGTCAATGTGGCGGATATCGAATCGGTGGTCGCGCGCATTGCCCGCATTCCAGAAAAAACCGTATCGGCCAGCGATCGCGATGTGCTGAAAAACCTGAGCGATCGTCTGAAAATGTTGGTGTTCGGTCAGGATAAAGCGATTGAGGCGCTGTCTGAATCCATCAAGATGAGTCGTGCAGGATTAGGTCATGAGCGTAAACCGGTCGGCTCTTTCCTGTTTGCCGGTCCGACAGGCGTGGGTAAAACGGAAGTGACCTTGCAGTTGGCCAAAGCGCTGGATATCGAACTGCTGCGTTTTGATATGTCTGAATATATGGAGCGCCATACTGTCAGCCGTCTGATTGGCGCGCCGCCGGGATACGTGGGTTACGATCAGGGTGGGTTGCTGACGGATGCGGTGATCAAACATCCGCATGCCGTGCTGCTGCTTGATGAGATCGAAAAAGCGCATCCAGACGTATTCAATCTGCTCTTGCAGGTTATGGATAACGGTACATTGACGGATAATAACGGACGCAAGGCCGATTTCCGCAATGTTATCGTGGTCATGACCACGAATGCCGGTGTGCGGGAAACGCAGCGTAAATCCATCGGGATTATTCATCAGGATAACAGCAGCGATGCGATGGAAGAGATTAAGAAAGTATTTACGCCGGAATTCCGTAACCGTCTTGATGGGATTATCTGGTTCAACCATCTGTCCCCTGAAGTGATTCAGCAGGTGGTGGATAAATTCATTGTCGAACTGCAAGCGCAACTGGATGCGAAAGGCGTTTCGCTGGAAGTCAGTGATGACGCGCGTAATTGGCTGGCGGAGAAAGGCTACGACAAAGCTATGGGCGCCCGCCCGATGGCCCGCGTCATGCAAGAAAATCTCAAGAAACCGTTGGCGAATGAACTGCTGTTCGGCGCGTTGGTCGATGGCGGCTCTGTGACTGTTGAACTGGATAAAGCGACTCAGCAACTGACTTACGGTTTCCTCAGTGCGCAGAAGCGTAAAGCGGAAGGCGCCGTTCACTAAGCATGAAGCGGGAGCGGATCGCACGGTAAACGCGGTTGTGAGTAACTAACTGATTAGAGTAACTAAAAAGGTGATGCTCCGGCATCACCTTTTTTAATGACTGATGGCGAATATTTTAATCGCGAATGGGTGTGCAAACACAAAAGCCCCTGCCGAAAACGGAAAGGGCGGAGAGGTAAAACATCCTCGGAGATCGCTACTATCAGCGATGGGCGAACCGGTTAACGGCTGCGGAAGACAATGCGGCCTTTGCTCAGGTCGTAGGGGGTCAGTTCTACAGTAACTTTGTCACCCGTCAGGATGCGGATATAGTTTTTACGCATTTTACCGGAGATATGAGCGGTAACCACGTGCCCGTTTTCCAATTCAACGCGGAACATGGTATTGGGCAGCGTATCAAGCACGGTGCCTTGCATTTCAATATTGTCTTCTTTGGCCATCGAATCCTCTAGGTCTAACTACCTTTGTTTTTAACCGGCAAGATAATGCCGAAAAACCTACATTATGTAAAGAAGCGTTCATAAGCTAAGTCGTATTTACGAACGACGTATCAACGTTATTGTGTCGGTTCAGCCAGCGTTTGCGGCAACCAACAACGGTCATCTACCGGGATAGCCTGTAGCTGAAAAAGAAATTGCAAAAAACGTTCACGGGCTATTTCACACACGCCCAGTGAGGCGGTATGTGAATTCAGTACCTGGCAATCAATCAGTACGCCGCCGTGATGGATAAAATGTTGCTGAAATGTCAGTAACGCATACTTAGAGGCATTATCTGCACGGCTGAACATCGATTCCCCGCAAAACAAACTGCCCTGCGCGAGACCGTATAGTCCACCAATCAGCGCGCTATTCTGCCACACTTCGACGGAATGTGCTTGTCCTGACTTATGCAGTGCGCCATAAGCCGCGATAATTTCCGGGGTAATCCAGGTTCCACCGGCATGTTCGCTAGCGCAGGCCGTGATAACCTCGTCGAACGCATGATTTATCGTGACCGTAAAGTCATGTTTTCTCAGGAATTTCTTCATGCTGCGGCTGATATGCAAGCCAGCAGGAAATAAAACGGCGCGAGGATTGGGCGACCACCATAAAATAGGGTCGCCGGGAGAGTACCAGGGAAAAATACCTTGCCGATAAGCCATTTTCAACCGGGCAGGCGTGAGATCCCCGCCATATGCCAATAGTCCGTTGGGTTCCTCCAGCGCGTCAGCCGGGTCGGGAAAATATAATGAGTCAGAAGAAAGCTGATACAGACGCATAATATTAAACCTGATGAGTATCAATGCGCTGACGAAATTGCCAGTAGCGCCCTTGCTGCGTCATCAGAGAATGATGATGACCGTCCTCGATGATTTTTCCGCCATCCATCACACAAATGCGATCCATCGATTCAAGTTCATGCAGACGATGAGTAATCACAATCAATGTTTTTCCCGCGCACTGCTGACGCAGTAGCCGTAAAATACGTCGTTCGGTTTCGGCATCCAAACCTTCAGTCGGTTCATCCAGCAGCACCAACGGCGCGGCGTGCAATAACGCTCGCGCCAGCCCGATACGGCGCTGTTCTCCGCCGGAAAGCTGGCGTCCGCCTTCGCCAAACCAGCTATTCAGCCCCTCGTTTTCCAGCAATTTATCCAGACCGACTTGTTGTAACACGGCGACAAGCCGCTCGTCACTCGCGCCTGGCGCGGCGAGTAGCAGGTTGTTGCGCAGCGTAGCGCTGAAAATATGTACCCGTTGAGGGACGACGCTCATCATGGCGCGCAATTCATCTTCCGCCCAGGCGGAAAGCGGTTGGCCGTTTAACCTGATTTCGCCTTCTTGACAGTCCCACGCACGGGTAATGAGTTGCAACAGCGTGGATTTACCGCACCCGGTGCGGCCAAGCAGAGCGATGTGCTCGCCCGCGCGTATATTCAGTGTGATGCCTTCCAACATCGGCGTCGACTGTTCAGGATAGGTAAAGCCGACCTGATGTAACGCCAGCGACGCCTCGGCGCCAGCAGACGGCCCCTGCGCCGGGAATGTCACCAGCGGCGTTTGCCGGATGATTTGATCGACGCGGGCGGCGGAGGCGATAACCTGCCCCATATGCTGAAAAGCGCCAGCAACCGGAGCCAGCGCCTCGAAAACGGCCAGCGAAGCAAAAACAAACAGCGCGATCAAGGCGCCTGGTTGGGGATCGCCGCCTACGCCGCCAGCCGCCAGCCAGAGGATAAGCGTGACGGTTAATCCGCTACACAGGATCATGAGCGCCTGCGACAATCCCGTTAAATGGGTCTGTTGCTGTTGACGGCGTAACCACTGGCTTTCCAATCGCGCCAATTGCTGGCGGAAGGTGGACAATGCGCCGAATACCGTCAACTCGGCCTGTCCTTGCAGCCAGGTCGTCAATTGAATACGGTATTGCGCGCGCAGCCCGGTTAAATCCTGTCCGATGGTTTTTCCTGCCTGGTAAAACACCACCGGCAGCGTCAGCAACAGGACCAGCGTAATGGCGCATAATGTCAGCGCCAGCGAAGCGTCCAGCCAACTGAGTCCGTAGGACACGAGGAGAATGACCAGCAGCGCACTCACCAGCGGGGAAATGACGCGCAGATATAAATGATCAAGCGTATCGACATCGGCCACCAGTCGATTCAGCAATTCAGCCTGACGGAAACGAGCGATCCCACCTGGCGACAACGGCAGGATGCGGGAGAAGGTAAAGACGCGCAGACGTTGCAATACGCGAAATGTGGCATCGTGGCTGACAAGTCTTTCGGCGTAACGTCCCGCTGTTCGGGTAATCGCCGCCCCGCGCACGCCTGCCGCCGGCAACATATAGTTGAACGTATAAAGCCCAGCGACGCCTGCCAGCGCCGCTCCCGCCAGAAACCAGCCGGACAGGGCAAGTAACCCGATGCTTGCCAGCAGGGTGACAATCGCTAATAGAATGCCCAGAGTTAACCGCCAGAAGTGGCGACCATAGAGGGCCAGAAAGGGTTTTAAAATCTGTCTGGTGGTTCGATATTCGGTTTTACGGGACATATCACAGATCTCCCTGTCGTTGCGCCATCAGATCGGCAAAAGGGCCTGATTGGTTACTCAGTGACGGATAATCGCCCTGCTGAATCAGGCGGCCATTATCCATTACCCAGATAGCATCGTAATGAATGGTGTCATTTAACTGATGGGTCACCAGCAGAGTGGTCTGGTGGTCAGACGCATCACTTAAGGCGCTCATCACCCGCTGTTCGCTGTGAGCATCCAGACTGGCGCTCGGTTCATCAAGCAATAAGAGGGCGCAGGGTTTTATCAGCGCGCGGGCCACCGCGACGCGCTGTGCCTGACCAACCGAAAGGCGGGCGGCGTTATCGCCGATAATCGTTTCCAATCCTTGCGGCAGTTGTGGAATGAACTCATGCACATAGGCACGTTCAATGGCCTGCTGTAACTCTTCATCGGTTGCTTGCGGCTTGCCCAGCAGGATATTCTCACGCAGCGTCTGCTCCGGCAGGTGGGGATTTTGTCCGACCCAGCTTAATTGTCTACGCCATGCATCCGGGGACAATGTATTCAGTTCGATGCCGTTAACGGAGAGCGAGCCGCGATAGGGTAGGAAGCCCAGCAATACGTTCAGAAGCGAGCTTTTCCCCGCCCCGCTTATGCCCACCAGCGCAATGCGTTTGCCGGCTTCTATCGTAAAGGTCAGCGGTTGAGTCAATGGCGCGCCGGTTGGCGCCAACACCACCAGATCGCTGGCGCGAATCTCAATCGGCCCCTGATCAGGGAATGTCTGCTCGCCGAATCCGACGGTTTCTCCTTCCGACGTCAGAAAGGTCACCAACGATTCGGCGGCGCCCACCGCCTGCGCCTTCGCGTGGTAGAACGTCCCCAAATCGCGTAACGGCTGGAAAAACTCCGGCGCCAGAATCAACACCAGAAAACCGGCAAAGAGCGTAACGCCCGCGCCGTAGTGACCGAAATTCAGTTCACCCAGATAGGAGAAGCCAAAATAAACGGCGACCACTGCAATAGAAATAGAGGCGAAAAACTCCAGAACGCCTGAAGAGAGAAAAGCCATACGCAACACTTCCATTGTCCGGCGGCGAAATTCTTCCGAGGCATTGCTGATGTGATCGATTTCCGCTCGGCCACGATTAAACAATCGCAGTGTTTCCAATCCGCGCAGACGGTCAAGGAAATGACCGCTCAACCGGGCCAGCGCCTGGAAGTTACGCCGGTTGGCGTCCGCCGCGCCCATACCGACCAGCGCCATGAACAGCGGGATCAGCGGGGCAGTGAGTAGAAGAATTAAACCGGCAGCCCAGTTGATGGGAAAAATGGCGATCAGAATAAGCACCGGTATCAAGGCGGCCAGATACATTTGCGGAAGATAGCGGGAATAGTAATCCTGCATATCTTCAACCTGTTCCAGAATCATGGTCGCCCAGCTTCCGGCGGGTTTACCCCGCACCCAGGCAGGCCCCAACTGTTGTAATCTGTCCAACACCAGCTTGCGGATTTGCTGGCGTACGGCTTGACCGCACATAAAACCGACGCGCTCACGCAACAGGTTGTTAAGCGCCCGGAGTACAAAGGTGGCGCCGAGCAGTAAAAAAGAAGAAAGCAGTGACTCGCGGGGCGTGTGGTCGATAATCAACGCCTGGAGCAAGCTAGCCAGTAACCAGGCTTGCACGACGATTAATACGCCACTGAGAAAACCGAGTAAAAGTGAAAAGCGTAACCAACGCTGCGCCAGTTTGCTTTGTTGCCGAAGCCAATGGGTCAGTTCTTGTTGTCTGGTTTTTTTCATCAGGCACCAGGTCATCATGTTGCGGGGAGAGTGTTAATGGAAAATAACGCTTATATAACCGTTATTTAACAAGTTCAGCCACTGACACTCAGAGTGCGGTCATGTTACCTCGCCAATCGCGGGCTGCAAATCAAAAGGAAGCGTAAAATAGGTGAAATGATCAATTTTTGCGTGATGACAAAGGAAAAAGAAAAATACATCCGGGAAAGAAAAATCCTCCCCGGATGCCGCGGATGCGCACTATTTTGCGGGCGTTAAACCATCCAGATAACGTTCTGCGTCCAGGGCGGCCATGCAGCCGGTTCCCGCAGAGGTAATCGCCTGACGATAGATATGATCCATCACGTCACCGGCGGCGAAGACGCCGGGAATGCTGGTTTGGGTCGCGTTGCCATGAATGCCGGACTGTACCTTTATATAGCCGTTTTCCAGTTCAAGCTGATCGCCGAATACCGCGGTGTTGGGGCTATGGCCGATAGCGATAAAGACGCCGGCCAGTTCCAGTTCCTCGGTCGCATCACTATTGGTATCGCGTAGACGGACGCCGGTCACCCCCATGTTGTCGCCGAGAACCTCTTCCAGCGTGCGGTTGGTATGAAGAACGATATTGCCGTTTGTCACCTTATCCATCAGCCGATCAATCAGGATTTTTTCTGATCGAAAGCTATCGCGGCGGTGGATCAAATGCACTTCAGCCGCAATGTTGGATAAATAGAGCGCTTCCTCAACCGCCGTATTCCCGCCGCCAACCACCGCCACTTTCTGACCGCGATAGAAGAAACCATCACAAGTCGCGCAGGCTGAAACACCTTTACCTTTGAACGCCTCTTCTGAAGGAAGTCCCAGGTAGCGTGCGGATGCGCCCGTGGCGATAATCAAGGCATCACAGCTGTATTCATCGCTATCGCCGAACAAACGGAACGGGCGGGTTTGCAGGTCAACGCGCTGGATATGATCGAACACAATCTCGGTATGGAATTTTTCAGCGTGGGCGTGCATACGCTCCATCAGCAGAGGACCGGTTAAATCGTCTGCGTCACCCGGCCAGTTTTCCACTTCAGTGGTGGTCGTCAACTGGCCGCCTTTCTCCATCCCAGTGATCAATACCGGCTTGAGGTTGGCGCGAGCGGCATAAACCGCGGCGGTATATCCGGCCGGGCCTGAACCCAGGATCAATAGCTTGTGGTGTTTAACGGTACTCATGCGTTCCTCATTTTACGATGACGGACAATGGCGATGATTGTAAGGAAATTACCAGAGTAAAAAAAGTATGAGGAAAGGTTGTTAGCTATTTGTTTAATTGCTGATGGCTATCAGAGAGATAATCTGCTGATAGATCAGCCATATTCATAAGTAAAATGACTGGAAGACGGATCTGAGGGCGCATTATCTTATCTTCACTGGTACTTTCTTCTGATTTTAGTTGTTTTACTTTGACAATCGGCTGGGCTTTTGCGAAAACATCTGGGTAAGAGGAAATTTTTTGTATATGAATAGTTAAAAGCTCGGCTTTTTGTTCAGTGCGTTTCGGTTGGTTTTTACGCCATGGAAACATCGTTTTTGTCTGGTCCGGGTTGACCAAACGGGCAGAACGGCGACGGGATTAGCACAAATAGATAATGGCTTTTGATATACAGAATAGATCGCGGATCTTCTTAAGGGCGGCTCTGAAGCATTGACGTCTGTCGGAGTGCAGCAGGTGCAGGGAAAAGTGGAGAGAGACAATAATAATGGTAGACATTAAAAAGCGACCAGGAAAAGATCTCGATCGTATTGATCGCAACATCCTGAACGAATTACAAAAAGATGGACGTATTTCCAATGTCGAACTTTCCAAGCGGGTTGGGCTATCTCCAACACCTTGTCTGGAGCGTGTGCGCCGTCTGGAAAGGCAGGGTTTTATTAATGGGTACACAGCGTTGCTGAATCCGCATTATCTGGATGCCTCGCTGTTGGTTTTTGTTGAAATCACGCTGAATCGTGGCGCGCCGGATGTTTTTGAGCAGTTCAATACGGCGGTGCAAAAGCTGGAGGAAATTCAGGAGTGTCATCTGGTTTCCGGCGATTTTGACTATCTGTTGAAAACGCGGGTGCCGGATATGTCCGCTTACCGTAAACTGCTGGGAGAGACGTTGCTGCGCCTGCCGGGTGTGAACGATACTCGAACCTATGTGGTGATGGAAGAAGTTAAGCAAAGCAATCGTTTGGTCATTAAGACACGATAAATGCATGGGTGCAAACCCCGATAAATTCAGCTACACTCCTGTGAATTTATACAGTTTCAGCGCCGGGTTTTTCTCGGCGCTTTGTCATAAACCTTTACAGGCCCCTGGAGAAACGCTTGAGCCAGGAATATACAGAAGATAAAGATATCACCCTGAAAAAACTCAGTGGTACCCGACGTTTGCTTGAAGCGATTTTGATCGTAGTGGCGCTTTTTGCTGTTTATCTTGGTGTCGCATTACTCAGCTTCAGTCCTTCCGATCCCAGTTGGTCACAAACCGCGTGGCATGAGCCGATTCATAACTTTGGCGGCGTCGCGGGCGCTTGGCTGGCCGATACGCTGTTTTTCATTTTCGGCGTGCTGGCTTATGCCATTCCCCCCGTTATGTTATCGCTGTGCTGGGTGGCGTTCCGCCATCGCGACAATCAGAATGCCGTTGATTACTTCACTTTTTCTCTGCGTTTGATTGGCGCGCTGGCGCTGATTCTCACGTCTTGCGGTTTGGCCGCGTTGAATGTGGATGATCTCTACTATTTTGCTTCCGGCGGGGTATTGGGAAGCTTGCTGGGCAGTTCCATGATCCCCCGATTTAACAGCATGGGCGCGACCTTGATCCTTTTGTGCGTCTGGGCGGCAGGGTTGACGCTGTTTACCGGCTGGTCGTGGTTGACGATAGCGGAAAAAATCGGAGCTGGCGTTTTGGGCTGTTTGACCTTTCTGTCTAACCGTTCGCGTCGTGATGATGAGATGCTCGAATCAGCGTCTGCCGGGCAACTAACGGCAACTTCCCCAACCCATACCGATGATGATGATGTGCTTTTTTCCGCCCCGTCGGTTACGAAAGCCCTGACTGTGGCATCGGCGGAAAAGCGTGAGTCTGAAAATGCCGCCACGGATATGAATCCTGCGGCTGAACCGGTTGCCGCATCGCAATCGTCGGTTGCGCCGGCAACAGAGCAACAACTCGCGACGCAGCAGAAGATCGACGTCGCACCGTCAATGAACCCGCCGTTATATTCGTTTGAATTGCCTTCGGCGGCGGAAGATCATCATGATCGTGCGGATGCATATGCGCCTTACGGGGATAAAAATAATCCGCCAGTCACTCAGCCGCTGGCTATCCCGCCCGATGAGCAACGGCCCGCTTTGGCGCAATCGCAAGCGGTTATGGCGGCAGGCGACGGCGCATACCAGGCAAATACGACTTTTACGCCGGCTTTCAGCGCCCCGGAGGATGAGAATCCGCAGGTAAAACAAGGCGACGGCCCGGAACTGCCGCGTCCGAATCCGGTTCGTATCCCGACTCGTCGTGAACTGGCGTCCTACGGAATCAAATTGCCGTCGCAGCGATTGGCGGAAGAGCAGGCGAGGTTGGCGCAATCGCAGAATGCCCGGCAAGAGAATACCCAGCAAGATAATGCTCAGGCCGGCAGCGGATATGCGAATGATCAGGATGATATCGCGATGCAGGAAGCGGCGTTGCAGCGGCAATATTTCGAACAGCAACGTCAGCGCTATGGCGAGGATTATCCTCAGCCGCAAGACGATGATGATGTCTTGTTGCAGGCTCAATTAGCTAAAGATTTCGCCGCTCAGCAGCATAGCCGCTATGGTCAGGCAGACGCGTCTGTGGCGGATGAGCCGCCGTTCACGCAGTCTGTTCAACCGCATCATGATGCGCCGCCAGCGCAAGTTGAGCGTGACGTTATCGCGGGAGACAATGGCGAGACCTATCCGGCGGCGCAGGAAGAACCGGCGTCAGCCCGTCAGTCTATTATGGATAGCCTGATTCATCCTTTCCTGATGCGTAACGAGCAGCCATTGCAAAAGCCGACTACGCCTCTGCCAACTCTGGATTTGTTGACGCCACCACCCGCCAGCGAAGCGCCGGTGGATAATTTTGCGTTGGTACAAACTGCCCGTCTGATTGAAGCACGGCTGGCGGATTTTCGGGTAAAAGCCGATGTCGTCGATCACTATCCCGGACCGGTGATTACTCGCTACGAACTGGATCTGGCGCCAGGCGTTAAAGCGGCACGGATCTCCAATTTATCCCGCGATTTGGCTCGCTCCCTGTCGGTGGTGGCGGTGCGTATTGTCGAAGTGATTCCGGGAAAAACCTTTGTCGGCCTGGAATTACCGAACCAGCATCGTCAAACGGTTTATCTGCGAGAAGTGCTGGATTGCGCGCGCTTTCGTGATAACCCGTCGCCGCTGACCATCGTGCTGGGTAAAGACATTGCCGGGGAGCCGGTAGTGGCCGATCTCGCGAAAATGCCGCATTTGCTGGTGGCCGGTACAACGGGTTCCGGTAAATCTGTGGGCGTCAACGCGATGATCATCAGTATGCTGTACAAAGCGACGCCGGAAGATGTACGCTTTATCATGATCGACCCGAAAATGCTGGAACTCTCTGTTTACGAAGGAATTCCTCATTTGCTGACGGAAGTGGTGACGGACATGAAAGACGCCGCCAATGCATTGCGCTGGTGTGTGGGCGAGATGGAACGACGTTACAAACTGATGTCGGCGTTGGGCGTGCGTAATCTGTCAGGCTATAACGAGCGGGTCAGGGAAGCGGATGCCATGGGACGACCGATCCCCGATCCTTTCTGGAAACCGGGCGATAGCATGGATATGACGCCGCCGGTACTGGAAAAACTGCCGTATATCGTGGTGATGGTCGATGAGTTCGCCGATCTGATGATGGCGGTAGGCAAAAAGGTTGAAGAACTGATCGCCCGGTTAGCACAGAAGGCACGCGCAGCGGGTATTCATCTGGTGCTGGCGACGCAGCGGCCTTCGGTTGATGTGATTACCGGCCTTATCAAAGCGAATATCCCAACGCGTATCGCCTTTACCGTATCAAGCAAGATTGACTCGCGCACCATTCTCGATCAGGGCGGCGCCGAATCCTTACTGGGCATGGGCGATATGCTTTATATGGCGCCCAACTCATCGATTCCAGTTCGCGTTCACGGCGCTTTTGTCCGCGATCAGGAAGTACATGCGGTGGTTCAGGATTGGAAAGCCCGCGGACGGCCCCAATATATTGATAATATCGTCAGCGGCGGTGATGAAGGTGAAGGCGGCAGCCTGGGCCTGGATGGGGATGAAGAACTGGATCCGCTGTTTGATCAGGCTGTCGCGTTCGTGGTGGAGAAACGCAGAGCGTCTATTTCCGGCGTGCAGCGCCAGTTTCGCATAGGTTATAACCGCGCCGCACGTATCGTCGAACAGATGGAATCGCAAGGGATTGTCAGTTCGCCGGGTCACAATGGCAACCGTGAAGTATTAGCGCCTCCGCCGATGGAGTAAAGCATAAGGGCTGCGGTTGCAGCCCTTAATGCAAAGAAGCGTAAAAGCCGCAATTAGCAGACAATTCGCCTATCACAGCCCGAGTCGCTTCAGCTAATGTGTTGAAGACGCAGCAAGTCTGATGGTTTTACCGCGATAACGCGTGATATCGGAAAATTCAAAGGATTTTGTATGATGAAGAAATGGTTAATCGCCTGTTGCCTGATATCGGGTATGGCATCAACAGCCGTATATGCTGATGCGGCCAGTGATTTGCAAAGCCGGCTCAGTAAAGTAAATAGCTTCCACGCCAGTTTCAGCCAGACAGTAACCAGCGCGGATGGCGCCGCTGTTCAGGAAGGCGAGGGCGAGCTGTGGTTGAAACGCCCTAATCTGTTTAACTGGAAAACAACTTCGCCGGATGAAAGCGTGCTGGTTTCAGATGGCAAAACGCTGTGGTTCTATAATCCCTTTGTTGAACAGGTTACGGCAACCTGGCTAAAAGATGCGACAGGCAATACGCCGTTTATGTTGATTACGCGTAATGATGCCAGTGATTGGAGCAAATACGAGGTGAGGCAGAACGGTGATGATTTTGAATTGACGCCGAAATCAGCCAGCGGCAACCTGAAACAGTTTGCTATCAGCGTGACGCCGAGTGGAACGATCAAGACATTCACCGCAACGGAACAAGATGGACAGCGCAGTACTTATGTATTGAAAAACCAGCAAAATAGTACGGTTGATTCTGCGAAATTTACTTTTACTCCACCGCAAGGCGTGATGCTGGATGATCAGCGTCAGTGAGGTCTGAGTGAGCAATCTGTCACTGGATTTTTCTCAAAATGCGTTTCAACCGCTGGCCGCACGTATGCGGCCAGCGACGTTGGCGCAGTACATTGGCCAACAGCATTTGCTTGGTGCGGATAAACCGTTGCCTCGCGCAATTGAAGCGGGCCAACTCCACTCCATGATCCTGTGGGGACCGCCTGGTACGGGTAAAACCACACTGGCGGAATTAATCGGTCGTTACGGACAGGCCGATGTTGAACGCATCTCGGCGGTAACCTCCGGTATCAAAGAGATACGTGAAGCGATCGAGCGGGCGCGGCAGAACCGTCATGCCGGGCGTCGGACGATCCTGTTTGTCGACGAAGTTCATCGGTTTAATAAAAGTCAGCAAGACGCTTTTCTCCCGCATATTGAAGACGGCACCATCACTTTCATTGGCGCGACGACTGAAAACCCATCTTTCGAACTTAATTCAGCCTTGTTATCACGTGCCCGCGTGTATTTGCTCAAAGCGCTGACGGCGGAAGATATTGAACTCGTGTTGCAGCAGGCGATGACAGACCGTGAGCGAGGATACGGTGGGCAGAATATTGTTCTGCCGGATGACACTCGTCGTATGTTGGCGGAACTGGTCAATGGTGATGCCCGAAGAGCGCTGAACAGCCTGGAAATGATGGCTGACATGGCGGAAGTGGATGCACAAGGCAGTCGGGTATTAACGCCGTCGCTGCTTAAAGAAGTCTCTGGCGAACGCAGCGCTCGGTTTGATAACAAAGGCGACCGCTATTACGACCTGATTTCCGCTTTACATAAATCGGTCAGAGGATCGGCGCCGGATGCGGCGTTGTACTGGTATGCGCGCATTATCACGGCAGGCGGCGATCCGTTGTATGTAGCCCGCCGTCTGCTGGCTATTGCTTCCGAGGATGTTGGCAATGCCGACCCGCGGGGAATGCAGGTGGCTATCGCCGCGTGGGATTGCTTTACACGCGTGGGGCCGGCGGAAGGCGAACGGGCTATTGCACAGGCTATTGTTTATCTGGCGTGTGCGCCGAAAAGTAATGCGGTCTACACTGCGTTCAAGGCCGCCATGCGTGATGCCGGTGAAAAGCCGGACTATGATGTTCCCGAACATTTGCGCAATGCGCCTACGCGTCTGATGAAAGAAATGGGGTTGGGGGCGGAGTATCGCTATGCGCACGACGAACCCAACGCTTATGCCGCCGGAGAGAACTATTTCCCGCCGGAAATGGCGCAAACGCGTTATTACATCCCATCAGCGCGTGGACTTGAAGGAAAAATTGGTGAAAAGCTCGCCTGGCTTGCTACTCAGGATCAAAATAGCCCGACAAAACGCTACCGCTGAACTAAGCGTTGCGGTAAGGTTAACGGGACATTTTCTGCAATCCGGTGAGCAATAATTAACCGGATTCACTACCATTTCATTTGATAATCATAAGCACAGGATTAGCATGCTCGATCCCAATTTACTGCGTAATGAGCTAGACGCAGTCGCCGAAAAGCTACTGGCTCGCAGAGGCTTTAAACTGGATGTGGACACCCTGCGTAAGCAGGAAGAACGCCGTAAAGTTCTCCAGGTAGAAACTGAAAATTTGCAGGCCCAGCGTAATTCCCGATCGAAAGCGATTGGCGCGGCGAAAGCGCGAGGCGAAGATATCGAGCCATTGCGTCGCGAAGTTAACGAGTTGGGTGAGAAACTGGACGCCGCGAAAACAGAACTCGACCAACTACAGAATGAAATCCGCGATTTGGCGTTAACCATCCCTAATCTGCCTGATGACTCAGTACCGCTGGGCAAAGATGAGAACGATAACCAGGAAATCAGCCGTTGGGGTGAACCTCGCAAATTTGATTTTCCGGTGCGTGATCATGTTGAACTGGGAGAGATGGCAGCCGGGGTTGACTTTGCCGCTGGTGTAAAATTAACCGGCGCGCGTTTTGTGGTGATGAAAGGGCAGATAGCCCGTCTGCATCGCGCACTCTCCCAATTTATGCTGGATTTGCACACCCAACAGCATGGTTATCAAGAAACGTATGTGCCTTATCTGGTCAACCATGCCACGCTATATGGCACGGGTCAGTTGCCAAAATTCGGCGAAGATCTGTTTCATACCAAACCATTAAGTGAAGAAGCGGATACCAGTAACTACGCGTTGATTCCGACGGCAGAGGTGCCGCTGACCAATCTGGTGCGTGATGAGATTCTGGATGAGGAGTCATTGCCGCTGAAAATGACGGCGCATACGCCATGCTTCCGTTCTGAAGCCGGTTCTTATGGCCGCGACACGCGTGGTCTGATCCGTATGCATCAGTTTGACAAAGTGGAACTGGTGCAAATCGTTCGTCCTGAGGATTCTATGCCGGCGCTGGAAGAACTGACGGCGCAAGCGGAAACCGTATTACAGTTGCTGAAGTTACCCTATCGTAAGGTATTGCTGTGTACCGGGGATATGGGGTTTGGTTCCAGCAAGACCTATGACCTGGAAGTGTGGTTGCCTGCGCAAAATACGTATCGCGAGATCTCTTCGTGTTCAAATATGTGGGATTTCCAGGCTCGTCGTATGCAGGCGCGTTGCCGCAGCAAAAGCGATAAGAAGACGCGACTGGTACATACCTTGAACGGTTCAGGGTTGGCGGTTGGTCGTACTCTGGTTGCTGTGCTGGAGAACTACCAGCAGGCTGATGGCCGGATTGAAATTCCTGAAGTATTACGCTCTTATATGGGCGGCTTGGAATTCATCGGCTGATAATCATGTTTTTGTGAAAAAGCGTCATCATGGCGCTTTTTTTTCATCTGTGGCTCGGCGATTTTTTTTCATCGTGAAAATTATTTTTTGCTTTTATCAGCGTATTTATGCGCGGTTTTGCTATGTGAACGCATTTAAAATCAAAATGATATAATTAGTCTGTCTGCGCGAATATTCAACTCAGCCTTTTTTTGATAAATTATTTAAATCAATGCGGCTATACAGTCCGTTTCTTCCCTTTTGCCTGGATTGACTTTCTAATACGCAATGGCATGATGCGCTCACTCTTCTCTTGGTCGTCTGGTTATCCACTTCATTATGTCTGCTTACTCTCGCCCAGTGCGCTTTCTGCTCTGTGGCCTTTTGCTGCTGACGGTTTGTATTGCCGTATTAAATACACTGGTCCCACTTTGGCTTAATTATCAGCAACTTCCAATCTGGCAGGTAGGGTTGGTTGGTTCGTCTTATTTCAGCGGTAATCTGGTCGGGACATTATTGGCGGGTAAGTTAATCAGAGGCTACGGATTTAACCGCAGTTATTATTTCGCTGCCTTGTTATTTGGCATGGCCACTGTCGGATTGGGGCTTTCTGTCGATTTCTTGAGTTGGCTATTCTGGCGTTTTCTGGCCGGGGTTGGTTGTGCGTTGATATGGGTGGTGGTTGAAAGCGCGTTGCTATGCAGTGGTACAACGGCTCAACGCGGACAGCTATTGGCCGCATACATGATGGCTTATTACCTTGGCAGTGTGGTTGGGCAATTGCTGCTTGGCGCTTTGCCAACGCAACTTCTGAGCGTTTTGCCTTGGGTTGCCGCGTTAATTATTCTGGCGATATTGCCTTTGCTGTTTACCCGCGTTCCGGGGCCGTCCACCCAGGGACGTCGCGTCAATGTGTGGCAAATGCTTAAATATCGGAGCGCCCGGCTGGGCGTACACGGTTGCGTGATTTCCGGGGTTATTTTGGGATCGCTGTACGGTTTAATGCCGCTTTATCTTTCACATCAGGGTATGAGTGATGCGCAGGTTGGTTATTGGATGGCATTGCTGATTAGCGCCGGTATTGCAGGACAGTGGCCGGTCGGGAGAATGGCCGATCGGTATGGACGTTTGTTGGTCTTGCGGGTATTGGTTTTTGTGGTGATCATTGGTTGCCTGGCGATGTTGAGTATCAGCCACTATGCTATGGCGCCGGCGCTGTTCATGCTTGGTTGTGCGGGTTTTACGCTTTATCCGGTCGCTATGTCGTGGGCATGTGAAAAGGTAAACCCGGATGAACTGGTGGCAATGAATCAGGCGTTACTGCTGAGTTATACGCTTGGCAGCTTGTGTGGCCCAAGTCTTGCGGCAGTACTGATGCAAACGTATTCCGATCGATTGCTGTTTGTGCTGATTGCTGTGGTAGCGTTGTGCTATCTGGTTATGTTGTTGAAAAAAGCCGACCAGCATCCGACGCCACTGGCTACTGCCTGAATTTTTATTTCAAACTGGCCAGAGAACTCTGGCCAGCTTCAACCATATTATTCCACAACGCCTCTGCTACCGGACTTAGCCGCTGTTTGGCATTTTTTATCAAATAGAAAATGCTGGTCAGTTTCAAATGATTTGGGGCGATAGCCGCGAGTTTGCCTTTTTCAACCCAGGGGGACGCATAGTGATCGGGGAGGAAGCCGATATGGGTGCCTGCGAGCAGGAGTAATAAACTTCCTTCAAGATGCCAGGCCGTCTGGTGATATCCTTGTTTTGATACTGGCCCCAACTGCTTACTTATTTCATTGAAGGCATGTCCGCCTATCAATAATCTACGTGGATTTAATTCACCATTTTTCCATTCTTGCTCAATAGTTTCAGCATTTTCTGCTGTAGAGTAGAAGTAACTATGCTCCACGAACACGGGCTGATAGAAGATTTCTGTTGGAATATCATCAGGTAAGGCGCTTAAGACGATATCTAGATTTCCATTTTTGAGTCTTTCCATTAAAGGAATATATTCAATAATCTCAAGTTCGACATTCACTTCTGGGCTTTGGTTGTAAAGCTTCGCGATGGCTTGAGATACAACATTGTTAGGGTGTGTTGCTATATTGTCCAGACAACCTAATTTGACTGTTCCAACAAGATAGTGCTTAATCCTTGCTAATCGATTGGCAAAATCATCCAAAGTTGAAATAACGGACTTTGCTTCCTGATAGACGATTTCACCTTCAGTGGTCAATGAAAAACCACCACGTCCTCGTTCGCACAAAACCAGTCCCAGTGTGTCTTCAAGGCGGGATAAGTAGTGACTCAGCACCGGTTGGCTTAATCCAGTTACCGCCTGCGCGTTTGTAATCCCTTGTTTTTCAACTATTTTACAGAATAGCTTAAGCCAGCGAATCTCCAGTTTATCTAAGCGCATAAATATTCCCTTAGCACACATCACATCCTTGAATGTTAACATCAAAATATATCTGTATTAATCAATATAATTCTTATTTATATTGTCCCTAAACCACATGGGTATGTGGTTCCCGCGAAAACGCGGTTTTATGCGTCACATCAGGGTCTCTCTCATAAACAATAGCACTGCTAATTATTTAGCAGTGCCATTGTTCTATACGGCATACTGCAACCTCTATAAAATACCATAAACATACAATAACTATTGTGTCATTGGTTTATGGGGTGGATATGTCTCAAGGAAATGCTGTATCTGAGAAAGTTCAGAAATCACGGCAGATATATGATTATGAATATGAAACGGTGCCTGCCGAAGCGCGTAAGCGCTGGTATGTCATCGCTTTAATCTGGTTGGCAATCGGTATTGATATCTCCGGGTTGTTCCTGGGCGCGTTTTTAAGCGGAGGGTTGCCATTTGCTCAAGCCGTGAGTGCGACGCTGATTGGATCGGCTTTGCTCGGTGTTTTGGCAGCATTATGTGCTAATGTCGGCTATGGTTGCGGTCTGTCCACATCATTACTGAGCATTTCTGTATTTGGTCGTCTAGGTGGAAAATTGATAGGGATTTTTTCTGCTATTTCTCTACTCGGTTGGTTTGCTTTTCAACTCGATTTCTTTGGTGTGATGCTGCAAAAAGCACTGATGAATTATCATCTCGAACCAGGTCGTTTACCCATATTGCTATTTGGCATGATTTTGATGACGTTCACGGCGATTTGGGGTGTCAGATCATTGGGTAAACTAAGTGTATTTAGCGTACCACTAATGCTGATATTGATAATAACAGGCATTGTGCTGGCTTCGATAAATCATGCTGACATTCCGGCAATGGTAATTAAATCCCCAATCAGCATGGGTACCGCCATTTCTTATGTGGTTTCTATCTGGATCGTTGCAGCCGTTATGTCTCCTGATATTGCTCGTTATGCCAAGACTCGTAAAGATGCCATATTAGGCGCCGGGCTGGGATTCTGTTTCGGCAATAGTTCTACAATATTAGTTGCGTTAGTACTAACTCGACTCGTGGGCAGTGATGATCTCGTTGAGATATTTTTTAATATTGGTCTTGGCATCTCCGCTATTTTAGTTTTGATTTTTGCACAATGGACAACTAATAGTTGTAATCTTATTTCCTCATCCTTGGGCCTGTCTGTGGTTATTCGATGGATATCACGTCCTGCCATAGTGATTTTTATGGCGCTCTTAGGTCTTTTCTTGGCATATAATGGAATGATCAATAACTTTACTTACTTCTTGTCACTTCTTGGTGTGCTCATTTCACCTATTGCAGGTGTCTACCTTGTAGACTACTACTACCATGATTCCAGTTGCTTAAGGCAGGATATATCTCAAGCTCAAATGTTAAACATCTCTCCATCCATATCCTGGCTATGTGGATGTATTGTAAGTATTTTGTCATCACCTGATTTTATTGGCGCATTTACCATCACTACCATCTCTGCTTTAGATGGGGTATTAGTCAGTATGGTGGTTTATATATTTTTGCATAAGCTCCTCCCACAGCAGAGTAACTGATAAGTCTCGAATGCTGGGAATATCGTTATCGCAATTGGATGAATAATGTTCTGTTATATTGACGATGAAAAGATCGATGATATTGCGCTAGGCGCAGCTATTCTTGGAACTGGTGGTGGTGGCGACCCTTATATTGGTTCTTTGATAGCAAAACATGCTTTGCGGCAGGGAGCTTCTGTTCCTATTTTAAAACTGGATGAGATCAAAGATGATGATCTCTTTATTCCATGCAGTACTATTGGAGCACCCACGGTTTCTGTTGAGAAAGTCATTTCACCGCAGCAAATTGTTCTGGCCTTTGAAACAATGGAGCAAATTTTAGGACAATCGGCAGTCGGTACATTTTCTATTGAAGTTGGCGGTATTAACTCATTAATTCCTTTTGTTGTTGCGGCACAAAAAGGGTTGCCGGTGGTGGATTGTGATGCCATGGGCCGCGCGTTTCCTGAAGCGCAGATGGTGACCTTCTTTTTGGATGGTCTTACATCTGGCCCTAATACGCTGGCCGATGAAAAAGGCAATTCGGTGGTCCTGAATCCGATTGACGGTCTTTGGTCGGAACGCCTGGCCAGAGCAATCACGGAGCAGATGGGCGCCGCCTGCGCCATGTGCGACTATCCATTACGCGGCTATCAACTAAAACAAAGCGCCATTAAAGGCACGCTTTCACTGGCCCAAAAGATTGGTCAGACGCTTCGTTTGGCGCATCGGTCAGGCAGTAATCCTATTCAGGCTTTATTGTCGGTACTCAATGCCTATGTTATTGCTTCTGGTAAAATTGTGGATGTTGAGCGCCGCACTACCGGCGGCTTTGCACGTGGAAAAGTGTTGCTGGCAGGGATGGGCCGTTTCAAAGGCGAGTCGTTTACCGTGCTGTTCCAGAATGAACTCTTGCTGGCTTACCGCGCCTCTGAACACGATGCGC
The DNA here is from genome assembly GCF_025840185.1 of Brenneria izbisi. Lineage (GTDB taxonomy): Bacteria > Pseudomonadota > Gammaproteobacteria > Enterobacterales > Enterobacteriaceae > Brenneria > Brenneria izbisi. The sequence continues at coordinate 36,249 of NZ_JAMPJU010000011.1, read as the reverse complement.
CGACACAGGATAATCTGCTGGCGGTAGTGCCGGATCTGATCTCGGTGCTGGACAGTGAAACCGGGCGGCCAATTATCACTGAACAATTGCGTTATGGTCAGCGAGTCGATGTCATCGCCTATCCGTGTAATGAGAAATGGCGGACTCCCAGAGGGCTGGAGGTTGCTGGGCCTGGCTATTTTGGCTATCCGGTACATTTTGTTCCAATTGAACAGCTGGCAAATCGCTGAGGCCCTTATCCCTTTGTGGAAAGAAAGAATGTTACGAAAAAATGATTATCGCCTCGGTATTGATGTGGGTGGCACGAATACAGATGCGGCTATTCTGGATGCGAATCTTCAGTGTATTGCAACGGCAAAATTTCCCACCAGTAATGATATCTACAGTAGTATCGAGCGAGTTATCGAACAGATCCTGATGCAGTCAGATATCCTGCCAGAACAGGTTCGCTATGCGATGCTGGGCACAACGCAGTGCACGAATGCGATTGTCGAGCGTAAAGGACTGGATAGCATCGGTCTGTTGAGATTAAGTCTGCCCAGCAGCGATAGCATTCCGCCATTGTTTGGCTGGAGTGATGAATGGCGTCAAACGTTGGGCGCGCATTTCTATCAGCTTCATGGCGGCTACGAATTTGACGGCAGAGAAATTCATTGTGTCCTGTTTGATGAAGTCATGGATGCTTGTGACAAAATGCGTGGGCAAGTGGCGAGTATTGCCATCTGTGGCGTATTTTCTCCCGTTAACAGTGCGCAAGAACAACTTGTTGCAAGCTGGGTTAGCGCAGCATTGCCTGATGTTTCGTTATCATTATCTCACCGGATAGGCAACATCGGCCTGTTGGAAAGAGAAAATGCAACGATCCTTAATGCTTCATTACAGAGTACGGCTCATCGATTTGTTCAGGGCTTTACGCGTGCGCTTTCCCGTCATGGGATCCTGGCGACGCCGTTTTTTGGACAAAATGACGGCACATTGATGACGGAAGAGACAGTAAAACAGTATCCCATTCTGACACTAGCCTGCGGGCCGACCAATTCAATCCGCGGCGCTTGCCATTTATCCGGGCTGGATAATGCGCTGGTCATTGATGTCGGCGGTACGACAACGGATATCGGCGTTCTGGTAAATGGTTTTCCGCGTGAGTCGGCGATGGCGGTTGAAGTCGGCGATGTGCGGACTAATTTCCGTATGCCTGATATTGCCTCGATCGGCATTGGCGGCGGCACCTGTGTGCGACATAGCCAGGACGGGGATATTCGTCTTGGTCCAGACAGTATTGGTTATCGTTTGCTGGAGGAAAGTATCAGTTTCGGCGGTCAGACATTGACGTTGAGCGATGTGATGCTGCAATTGGATGTCAGCCGGTGGTCAACCGAGTTGAGCGAACCGCTTCCCGAATTTGATAAGGAACTATGCCGAAAAGCGTATGAAAAAATGATTGCAGAGGTTGAGAACGCCATCGACCGCATGAAGTCATCGGGTGCGCCGGTGCCTGCGATATTGGTGGGCGGAGGGAGCATTCTGCTGCCTGATTCGTTATGTGGCATTAGCCAGGTTGTCCGGCCACGCTATTTTGATGCGGCCAATGCGATCGGGGTGGCGCTGGGGCTGGTCGGTACGCAGATCGATAAAGTGGTTCGCATGCCTGACAGTGATCGAGACAGAATCAGGCATACACTGCATCAGCAAACCATCGCGCTGGCGGAGCAGAGTGGGGCGATACCGGGTAGCGTGGAGATCATTGATTATCAGGAGATCCCGCTGGCTTATCTACCGGGAAACGCGGTGCAGGTGAAGATAAAAGCGGCGGGTCGTTTGGCATAACGTATGGCCCATCATCCCTGATAAGGCTGATGGGCCATATAATCGCTGACGAGTGTTTTTGAGACACCAGCGGTTGACGGCAGCCACTGACATCAATACATGACGTTATGACCGTAGCTTTCCAGAATAGTCTTGACGCGATCCATGGTGTCAGCCTTGGGTGGTTTCACGCCGTCCAGCTTGTACTCTTCGCCCATGGCTATCCATTTATGTTTGCCGAGTTCGTGATAAGGCAGCAATTCAATTTTTTCGATATTGGACATATCTTTGGTGAACTCCCCAAGCTGGTGAGCGGATTGATCATCATCAGACCACCCCGGAACCACGACATAGCGGATCCAGGTGCGTTGATTACGCTTTGCCAGATAGCGGGCGAAATCCAGCGTGCGATGGTTTGACACGCCGACCAGATTTTGGTGGATATCATCATTCATCTGTTTTAAATCGAGCATGACAAGATCGCTAACGTCCAACAACTCATCAATGACCGGCTCATACCGACGCACAAAACCATTGGTATCCAGGCAGGTATTAATACCTTCTTCCCGACAGGCGCGAAACCAGTCACGCACGAATTCCGCCTGGAGAATCGCTTCTCCGCCTGAAGCTGTCACACCGCCGCCAGAGGCATTCATAAAATGGCGATAGGTCACAACCTCTTTCATTAATTCTTCGACAGTAATTTCTTTACCGCCGTGTGTATCCCAGGTATCCCGATTGTGGCAGTACAGGCAGCGCATCAGACAACCTTGAAAGAACACGATGAAGCGGATGCCGGGACCATCAACCGTTCCGCAGGATTCAAAGGAGTGAATGCGACCGATTGTTGACATTGCGAGGTTTTCTCCAAGTTTGACCGATCAATAGCGGTCTTTATAAGCTCAGTCATCAGACACCGGACTGACATTCTTTCAGTCAATATATGACGGTGATATAGCCGTTGCTAAGATGCTGAGTCGAATCTGTTTTGCCAGCCATCCACCGATGCTGCGATAGGGCGTCGTATAGCGGGCTGGCAAAACAGGTTTACTATGTGAGAAAAAGGCCCCACAGTCGTGGAGCCTTTATTTTACGCCCTTTCAGACAGTCAGGGAAATTACATTGACTGAGTGAAAGTACGAGTGATTACGTCTTGCTGTTGCTCTTTGGTCAAAGAGTTGAAACGCACAGCATAACCGGATACACGGATAGTCAACTGCGGATATTTTTCCGGGTTTTCCATGGCATCAAGCAGCATTTCACGGTTCATCACGTTAACGTTCAGATGCTGACCGCCTTCAATGCTGGCTTCGTGGTGGAAGTAACCATCCATCAGGCCGGCGAGGTTGGCTTTACGCACGTCATCATCTTTACCCAGGGCATTTGGCACGATAGAGAAGGTATAGGAAATACCATCTTTCGCGTAGGCGAACGGCAGTTTGGCAACCGAGGTCAGTGAGGCAACCGCACCTTTCTGATCACGGCCATGCATCGGGTTGGCGCCCGGTCCGAACGGCGCGCCGGAACGACGTCCATCAGGCGTGTTACCGGTTTTCTTGCCGTATACCACGTTTGACGTGATAGTCAGAACAGACTGAGTTGGCGTCGCGTCACGGTAAGTATTCAGTTTCTGAATTTTCTTCATGAAACGTTCAACCAGATCGCAAGCCAGTTCATCGACGCGAGCATCATTGTTGCCGAACTGCGGGTATTCGCCTTCAATATCAAAGTCAATCGCCAGACCATCTTCGTCGCGGATAGGTTTAACTTTGGCATACTTGATGGCGGACAGGGAGTCAGCGGCAACAGACAGACCAGCGATACCACATGCCATGGTACGGAAGACGTCCCGATCATGCAGCGCCATCAGTGATGCTTCGTAACTGTACTTATCATGCATATAGTGGATGATGTTCAGCGCGGTGACATACTGTTTAGCCAGCCAATCCATGAAGTGATCCATGCGCGCCATCACCTCGTCGAAATCCAGCACTTCACTTTTAATCGGTTCGGATTTCGGGCCCACCTGCATTTTCATTTTTTCGTCCATGCCGCCGTTGATGGCATACAGCATGGTTTTCGCCAGGTTTGCACGGGCGCCGAAGAACTGCATTTGCTTACCCACCACCATCGGGCTTACGCAACAGGCAATGGCGTAGTCATCGTTGTTGAAGTCAGGGCGCATCAAATCATCATTCTCGTATTGCAGAGAAGAGGTATCGATGGAGACTTTGGCCGCGTATTTTTTAAAGTTCAGTGGCAGTTTTTCAGACCATAGGATGGTCATGTTCGGTTCAGGAGACGGCCCCATGGTGTACAGGGTGTTCAGGAAACGGAAGCTGCTTTTGGTCACCAGAGTACGGCCATCAACGCCCATACCAGCCAGAGATTCGGTTGCCCAGATCGGATCGCCTGAGAATAACTCATCGTACTCAGGGGTACGCAGGAAACGCACCATACGCAGTTTCATGACCAGATGGTCAATCAGTTCCTGAGCGTCTTCCTCAGTGATTTTGCCCGCTTGCAGATCGCGTTCGAAATAGATATCCAGGAAAGTGGATACGCGACCAAAGGACATTGCCGCGCCGTTCTGCGATTTCACCGCGGCCAGGTAGCCGAAGTAAGTCCACTGTACGGCTTCTTGCGCCGTTTTTGCCGGGCCGGAAATGTCACAACCATATTTGGCGGCCATTTCTTTGATTTGAGACAGCGCATGATGCTGATCGGCGATTTCTTCACGCAGACGGATAGTTGCTTCCAGATCTTCACCGTTTTCCAGTTTGGATTGCAGAGAAGTGAATTGGGCAAATTTGTCTTTCATCAGATAGTCGATACCGTACAGCGCTACGCGGCGGTAGTCGCCGATGATGCGACCACGGCCATAAGCATCAGGCAGACCCGTCAGAACGCCGGACTTACGGCAGCGCAGGATATCAGGCGTATATACGTCAAATACGCCCTGATTGTGTGTTTTACGGTATTCGGTGAAGATTTTTTTCAGTTGGGGATCCAGTTCACGACCATAAACCTTGCAGGAGCCTTCAACCATTTTGATGCCGCCAAATGGAATCAGCGCGCGTTTCAGCGGAGCTTCCGTTTGCAGGCCAACGATTTTTTCCAGATCCTGGTTGATATAGCCCGCATCGTGAGAAACGATGGTGGCGGCAACGTGAGTATCAAAATCAACAGGCGCGTGAGTACGGTTTTCCTGTTTGATGCCTTCCATGACGCTGTCCCACAGCGCTGTGGTCGCTTTGGTTGCGCCAGCCAGGAAAGACTCGTCACCTTCATACGGTGTGTAGTTTTTCTGGATAAAGTCACGAACGTTTACGCTGTCCTGCCATTCGCCTTTACTGAATCCTTCCCACGCATTGGCCAGTTTTTCATTTAGATCGGTCATTTTACACCTACCTTTGATATGGATTTCTTAGAACCCGGTGTTGCGGTCGATAGCACCTCAGTGCTTATCTCCCCCGCGCAAATAAATTACCCAGTATGTTAAGCCTACCAGCAAACCACCGCCAATGATGTTCCCAATCGTTACGGGAATCAGATTATCGATAATGAAGTTGCTGACGGTTAAGTGTTCAAACTGAGATGGCACCATGCCGATGGCCTGCCAGAATTCCGGCGCCGCGAAATTCTTGATGACGATCCCCATCGGGATCATGAACATATTCGCGATGCTATGCTCAAAACCGCTGGCGACAAACATCGCGACCGGTAAAATCATCGCAAACATTTTGTCAGTGAGAGTACGACCGGAATAGCTCATCCACACGGCCAGGCAAACCATCAGATTTGCCAAAATGCCGAGGGAAAGCGCTTCGACAAACGTGTGCTCAAGTTTGTGTTCAGATGTTTGCAGAACATTGAGTCCCCAGGCGCCGTTAGCGACCATATGCTGGCCTGAGAACCAGATAAGGGCGACAAAAAACAATGCGCCAATCAGGTTGCCGATATAGACATTGACCCAGTTAAAGGCTAGTTGCTTCCAGGTGATTCGTCCACTCGCCTTGGCAATAACGATTAGTACGGTGGACGTGAATAAGTCCGCGCCGCAAACAACAACCAGCATTAACCCCAGAGAGAAGCAAACCCCACCAATCAATTTGGCGATGCCGAAAGGTATCGTTGAAGTACCGGTAGTCGATGTAATATAAAAGACAAAGGCAATTGAAATAAACACGCCCGCAGTAATTGCCAAATAAAAAGTGGTCCACGGGTGTTTTGTTGCTTTATAGACACCGGCATCTTCGGCGACTTTCGCCATTGCAGCCGGCAGTAATAGCGTAAAGGGGTTGTCAGCTTTCACACTAACTCTCTCTTAAAAATTATCAGCACCGAAATAATATCAAAGCAGTATACGTCAAAATTTGATATGGATCATATTGCGCGAAACTAGCCGGGGCTCCAGGCAGTCGAAAATATCATTTTTATTATATAACTCATTGATTTTGAAAATAAAAAAATATTTTAATCTTTACGTAAAGATTTGAAAGCATTAAGGGCCACTAGATGATTTGGCGTTAATGAAAATAATGTTTTGTGTAATTTTAATCCCTCCCTTCGCAATGTAATTTAATTAAATATTCACCAGTTAATAACATTTCGTTCTTTGTTAGATGGTCGGCGGATAAATACTTCTCATTAATCAAATACCCCTTAACAAACAAGGGGTATTAAATGATTTCAATGAAACAAGTGGGGCTGCACATGTGTAGGGCATGCTGTTTTCACATGCCGCATCGTTAATATCAACCCGCAAGACGGCTGCTATTTATCCTGCCAGTACTGACGTTTTGCTCGCTGTAGCTTTTCGTAAGCCGCCAGCAGCGACTGATGGGCAGGCAACGTGGTGAAATTATCATCCACCGCGAAAAGGCCGTAAAAGCATTGCTCGCCGTTAATGGCTGCGCTGGCGGCATCAACGGTTTCGCGTCCGTACATTTTGACAAAGGCGTCCTGGTATTCGGATGGATCGCGCTCCGGCTCCATCGTCAATAGCAACAGGGTTTGCAGACAACGATAATAATTGCTGCGTTGCGGCGTAAAGACCGAATCGTTGAAGTCCTGCGTCCATTCGGTCCAAATCAATGCCTGTTCCAGATCGCCGCCAGCCAGCGCCAGCATCGCTTTTAACTCGCCGACTCGAAGCGTGAACCAGCCGTTATCCTTGCCAGTGGCGATACCCAACAATTCACGCACGCGAGTGAAATCATCCAGGCTTTCGTCATCCAGTTGTTGGATCAACGCCAGATAGGTTTCTTTTTCCCATTGGCTGTCTGGTAGAGCAAGCAGCGTTTCGCGCAGATGCGCGCCCATGTTGTTGTTTGCCAACAGCAAGTCTTCCGCAGGATAAATATCTGACATGCCTGGCACCAGGATACGGCAAGCGTAAACGGACAGATGCTCATAGTCGGCGATGTAAACTTCTTTATTTTCCTGCTGGAAAATCGCCATCAGGGTAGCGAACTCTTCTTCCGTGGTGCCGCTGAAACGCCAGTCGACGAAGGGATAATCGGCCTGTTTTTTGAACATATCCCAGGAGATCAGACCGCTTGAGTCAATAAAATGGGTTTCAAGATTCGCGTGTTCCGCCACTTCTTCATCATCGAAAGTCGGCGGCGTGAAAACATCCAGATCTTTCAGTCCGCGCCCTTGCAACAGTTCGGTCACGGTACGTTCAAGCGCCACGCCAAAATCAGGATGCGCGCCGAAAGAAGCGAAACAGGTGCCGTTAGCCGGGTTAAATAATACCACGCAAATTACCGGATATTTTCCACCCAGCGATGCGTCGTAGGCGAAAATCGGAAAGCCCTCTTTTTCCAGCGTGGCAATGGCTTCGACGACGCCCGGATAACGGTTCAATATCGCTTGCGGAATTGCTGGCAGGCTGATGGATTCGGCAATGATACGGTTTTTAACACTGCGCTCGAAAACCTCTGATAACCCCTGAACACGGGCTTCACTGGCAGTATTGCCCGCCGACATGCCATTGGAAACATAAAGATTGCCGATAATGTTCATCGGAATATACACGGTTTGCTGATCGGACTGGCGCGTGAACGGCAGGGCGCAGATACCGCGCGCTTCGTTACCGGATTGCAGGTCGATCAGGTCGCTGGCGCCGAGCGTTTGTTCTGGATCGTAGAATTCGCGCAGGCGCGTATCCAGAATACCTTCCGGCAGCGAATCATCCGCTGGGATGGCAAACCATTTTTCATTCGGATAATGAACGAATTCACTATTCGCAATGGTTTTGCCAAGATAGAAATCGGCAAAAAAATAGTTGGTCGATAGGCGTTCGAAGTATTCCCCCAACGCCGAGGCCAGCGCAGCTTTCTTGCTGGCGCCTTTACCATTGGTAAAACACAGCGGACATTCACGATCGCGAATATGCACGGACCAGACATTTGGCACCGGATTCAGCCAGGAGGCTTCTTCGATGTTGAACCCCAGGTCTTGGAGTTGTCGTTGAAAACGAGCGATGGAATCTTCCAGGGCGGCGTCTTTGCCTGGGATAAATGTTTGGATCATGTTTTTCACTTAGGGTATGTAATAACAGGAGGGCATAATACGGGCTTTTTAACTCGGACTCTATTTATTCTATACACTTTGATAACAGCGGACATTTGATGGGCTGGTGACGCTTTGTTTACCTGCGTGTTTTACAGGATAGAAAGAGTAATAAGCGTTGCAGCCAGGAGTGACGAGTGATAAAACCGATGCAGGGTATAACAAGGCGTTAAGCCGCGTTGAATTCATAATCAACGTGTTTATGACACGGGTGATAATACGGTCACAATTTTTCAGATGTGGTGAGGGGAAATGACTCAGATTTTTAATTTTAGCGCCGGTCCAGCTATGCTGCCGGTTGAAGTATTACGCCGCGCCGAACAGGAGTTATGTAACTGGCATGGTCTGGGTACATCGGTAATGGAAATCAGCCACCGTAGTAAAGAGTTTATGCAGGTAGCGGCTGAGTCCGAACAAGATCTGCGCGATCTGCTGAAAATCCCCTCCAACTACAAAGTGCTGTTTTGTCACGGCGGCGCCAGAGCGCAGTTCGCCGCCGTGCCGCTCAACCTGCTGGGGGATAAGACGCACGCCGATTACATTGACGGCGGCTACTGGGCGCACAGTGTGGTCAGCGAAGCGGAAAAATACTGTACTCCTAACGTTATTGATGTGAAAACACGGATCGATGACTTGCGCGCCGTGAAGCCAATGCGTGAATGGCGGTTATCTGATGAAGCCGCGTTCGTACATTATTGCCCGAATGAAACCATTGATGGCGTGGCGATTGAAGAAGAGCCGGATTTCGGCGACAAAATTGTCGTGGCGGACTTCTCATCCAGCATTCTGTCGCGTCCCATCGATGTCAGTCGTTATGGCGTTATCTATGCCGGCGCGCAGAAAAATATCGGTCCGGCAGGGGTCACGCTGGTTATTGTACGTGATGATTTGCTGGGCAACGCGCGTCGGGAATTGCCTTCCATCCTCAATTATCAGATTCTGGCTGATAATGACTCCATGTATAACACGCCGCCGACGTTCGCCTGGTATCTCTCCGGCATGGTCTTCAAATGGCTGAAAGAGCAAGGTGGTCTGGTTGAAATGGAAAAACGCAATCGCGATAAAGCCAATCTGCTTTATGGTGTGATTGATGGCAGCGATTTCTACCGTAATGATGTCGCGAGCGCCAGTCGCTCTCGGATGAACGTACCGTTCCTGCTGGCTGATGCCGCGCTGGATAAGGTGTTTCTTGAAGAAGCGCAGACCGCGGGTCTGCACGCGCTGAAGGGACACCGTGTCGTTGGCGGTATGCGGGCGTCCATTTACAACGCAATGCCAATTGACGGCGTCAAGGCGCTGACCGATTTCATGGCTGACTTTGAGCGTCGTCACGGCTAATGACCTGATGATGTCTTTATAGATAGGTTTTTATAGATAGATTAAAAACCCCGGCTAAACCGGGGTTTTGTGTTCACGATTGGAGAATATGTTGCGCATGCAGGAATCCCTGACTCTACAGCCCATTAAACTGGTTAACGGCACGCTTAATCTGCCCGGTTCAAAAAGCGTATCGAATCGCGCGCTTTTACTGGCCGCCTTATCTGAAGGGACAACCCGATTAACCAATCTGCTGGATAGCGATGATGTGCGCCACATGCTGAATGCATTGCAAGCATTGGGGGTGAATTATCAGCTTTCCGCCGATCGTACTGAGTGTGAAATTACGGGACTGGGCGGCGCATTAAAAGCAGCCCAGCCGATCGAACTGTTTCTGGGAAACGCCGGCACCGCAATGCGTCCGTTGGCGGCGGCATTGTGCCTGAGTGACGGCGACATCGTGCTCACCGGGGAGCCACGGATGAAAGAACGTCCGATTGGGCATCTGGTTGATGCGTTACGTCTGGGCGGCGCGAAAATCGATTATCTGGAGCAGGAAAACTATCCGCCCTTGCGTCTGCGCGGTGGTTTTCAGGGCGGCGAAATCAGCGTTGACGGCAGTGTTTCCAGCCAATTTCTTACCGCGCTGCTGATGGCCGCGCCGCTGGCGGCGCAAGATACTCAGATCACGATCCGGGGCGAACTGGTTTCCCGACCGTATATTGATATCACGTTGCATATGATGAAAACGTTCGGCGTGGATGTGCGTAATGAGAACTACCAGCGGTTCTTTGTCATCGGTCGTCAGCAATACCGTGCGCCGGGAGAATATCTGGTGGAAGGCGATGCCTCCTCCGCGTCTTATTTCCTGGCCGCCGCCGCCATAAAAGGCGGAACGGTGCGGGTCACCGGCGTGGGTCGCAACAGTGTGCAGGGTGATATTCGCTTTGCCGATGTGCTGGAAAAAATGGGCGCGCACATCCGTTGGGGCGACGACTACATAGAGTGTCAGCGTGGTGAACTTCATGCCATTGATATGGATATGAATCATATCCCGGATGCCGCCATGACCATCGCGACAACCGCGTTATTTGCTCAGGGCGGCGCCACCACGCTGCGCAATATTTACAACTGGCGGGTAAAAGAGACGGATCGCCTGGCGGCCATGGCGACTGAATTGCGCAAACTCGGCGCCGAGGTGGAAGAGGGTGATGATTATATCCGCATCACGCCACCCGCTGCGTTGAAGCGTGCGGAGATCGAGACGTATAACGATCATCGGATGGCAATGTGCTTTTCTCTGGTCGCGTTGTCCGACACGCCAGTCACCATTCTGGACCCGAAATGTACCGCCAAGACATTCCCGGACTATTTCGAACAACTGGCTCGTTTGAGCGAACTGTCGTAACGTCTTCCTTGTGTTGCCGAATTTCCCCTACGCCTGATCGGTACTGATTAGGCGTGGTCTTATTTTTCCCCGTCAATGTAACCTTTCTCGCTATTGATGCGTATAATGAAGCACCGTAATGCCTTAAACGGCATTAACGGGATTTCCCAGTGTTAAGGAGAGAAAAATGGCGGTGACTGCACCGGTGATTACGGTTGACGGACCGAGTGGCGCAGGCAAAGGCACGTTGTGCAAAGCGCTGGCAGAAGCGTTACAGTGGAATTTGCTGGATTCGGGCGCAATTTACCGCGTACTGGCTTTGGCGGCGTTGCACCATCACGTAGACATTCAATCGGAAGAGGCGCTGGTGCCGCTGGCATCTCACCTGGATGTGCGTTTTATGGCGGAAAGCGGGCAGTTGAAAGTGATTTTGGAAGGTGAGGATGTCAGCAATGAAATCCGCACTGAAACCGTCGGCAATACGGCTTCTCAAGCCGCGGCCTTCCCCCGGGTTCGTGAAGCATTGTTGCGGCGGCAGCGGGCTTTTCGTGAAGCGCCGGGACTGATTGCGGATGGCCGTGATATGGGAACCGTGGTGTTCCCTGACGCGCCGGTGAAGATTTTCCTGGATGCCAGCGCGCAGGAGCGTGCGCAACGTCGCATGCTACAGTTGCAGGAGAAGGGCTTTAGTGTTAACTTTGAACGTCTTTTATCCGAGATAAGGGAACGGGATGATCGTGACCGTAATCGGGCCGTCGCGCCTTTGGTGCCAGCCGCTGATGCATTGGTGCTGGATTCGACGGAAATGACGATTGATGAAGTGATTGCGCGCGCGCTGGCTTATGCCCGTGAAATTTTAGCGTAACGATCACGACTACCCGAATTTTTACCTTGCTGTAAGGATGCACAGCGGGGCATGTTAAACAACCCCATCGAGCAGGATGCCAGATGGACGTTAAATTGAAGACTCCTAAGATTATCAACATGACTGAATCTTTTGCTCAACTCTTTGAAGAATCCCTGAAAGAAATCGAAACCCGTCCTGGTTCCATCGTTCGCGGTGTTGTGGTTGCTATTGATAAAGATGTCGTACTGGTTGACGCCGGTCTGAAATCTGAATCCGCCATTCCGGTAGAGCAATTTAAAAACGCGCAAGGCGAACTGGAAATTCAGGTTGGCGATGAAGTAGACGTCGCGCTGGACGCTGTTGAAGACGGCTTCGGTGAAACGCTGCTGTCTCGTGAGAAAGCTAAACGTCATGAAGCATGGCTGATGCTGGAAAAAGCTTACGAAGAAGCTGCGACGGTTACCGGTGTTATCAACGGTAAAGTCAAAGGCGGTTTCACGGTTGAGCTCAACGGTATTCGTGCATTCCTGCCAGGCTCTCTGGTAGACGTTCGTCCGGTTCGTGACACGCTGCATCTGGAAGGCAAAGAGCTTGAGTTCAAAGTGATCAAGCTGGATCAGAAACGCAACAACGTTGTGGTTTCCCGCCGTGCGGTTATTGAATCTGAAAACAGCGCTGAACGCGATCAACTGCTGGAAAACCTGCAAGAAGGCATGGAAGTTAAAGGTATCGTCAAGAACCTCACTGACTACGGCGCATTCGTTGATCTGGGCGGCGTTGACGGCCTGCTGCATATCACTGATATGGCTTGGAAACGTGTTAAACATCCGAGCGAAATCGTCAATGTGGGCGATGAAATCACGGTTAAAGTGCTGAAATTCGACCGCGAGCGTACTCGTGTGTCCCTGGGCCTGAAACAACTGGGCGAAGATCCATGGGTCGCTATCGCTAAGCGTTACCCGGAAAGCACGCGTCTGACTGGTCGCGTAACCAACCTGACTGACTACGGCTGCTTCGTTGAAATCGAAGAAGGCGTTGAAGGTCTGGTGCACGTATCCGAAATGGATTGGACCAACAAAAACATCCACCCGTCCAAAGTTGTTAACGTTGGCGATGTAGTGGAAGTGATGGTTCTGGATATCGATGAAGAACGTCGTCGTATCTCCCTGGGTCTGAAACAATGCAAAGCCAACCCGTGGCAGCAATTCGCTGAAACCCACAACAAAGGCGACCGCGTTGAAGGCAAGATCAAGTCCATTACTGATTTCGGTATCTTCATCGGTCTGGATGGCGGTATCGACGGTCTGGTTCACCTGTCCGACATCTCCTGGAACGTGGCTGGCGAAGAAGCTGTTCGCGAATACAAGAAAGGCGACGAAATCGCCGCTGTCGTGTTGCAGGTTGATGCGGAACGCGAACGTATCTCTCTGGGCGTGAAACAACTGGCTGAAGACCCGTTCAATAACTACCTGTCTGTCAACAAGAAAGGTGCTATTGTTACTGGTAAAGTTACTGCGGTTGACGCCAAAGGTGCTACAGTTGAATTAGCGGATGGCGTTGAAGGTTATCTGCGTGCTTCTGAAGCTTCACGCGACCGCGTTGAAGACGCGACGCTGGTGCTGAACGTTGGCGATAGCGTTGAAGCGAAATACACCGGTGTGGATCGTAAAAACCGTGTTGTCAGCCTGTCTGTTCGTGCTAAAGACGAAGCCGACGAGAAAGATGCCATTGCGACGGTGAACAATACCAAGCAGGAAGAAGGCAATTTCTCTAACGCGATGGCAGAAGCGTTCAAAGCAGCAAAAGGCGAGTAATAACGGTGGAATGAGCAACTTCGGTTGCTCATTCTTGGAACGGTAGTAAGTTATTATGGTTATTTATAACCATGTACTTGGAGGAACTATGACCAAGTCTGAACTTATTGAAAGACTTGCTGGACAGCAATCTCATATCCCAGCCAAAGTGGTTGAGGATGCAGTTAAAGAGATGCTCGAACAGATGGCCACGACATTGGCTGAAGGTGATCGGATTGAGATCCGTGGGTTCGGCAGTTTTTCACTTCACTACCGTGCTCCGCGTGTTGGTCGTAATCCCAAGACGGGTGAAAAAGTTGAGTTGGAAGGTAAATACGTCCCTCACTTCAAGCCTGGCAAGGAACTGCGCGATCGCGCCAATATATACGGTTAATACCGCATCGCCGCGTTACGTAAAAAGGCACCTTCGGGTGCCTTTGTTGTTTGTGTGCGGCAGGATTACTTATTGCTATGACGCGCTTTCAGACAGTTGATGATGGTTGCCAGGTCCAGGTTTTGATCCTGCAACAACACCAACAGATGGTACATCAGGTCGGCGGCTTCATTGGTTAACTCGTCGCGATCATGCACGGCCGCGGCCAGCGCGGTTTCCAGACCTTCCTCGCCTACTTTCTGCGCAATGCGTTTGGTGCCGCTGGCATATAAATGGGCGGTGTAAGAACTGGTTGGGTCCGCATGCTTGCGCTCGGCAAGTAACTGCTCTAAGTGATAGAGGAATGTCCAGTCGCTGGCGGCAGGTGAAAAACAGCTACTGCTGCCCAGATGACAGGTCGGCCCGATGGGATTCGCCAGAACCAGCAAGGTATCGTTATCGCAATCGGGCGTGATGGAAACCACGTTCAGAAAATTGCCGGAAGATTCGCCTTTGGTCCATAGCCGTTGTTTGGTGCGTGAAAAAAATGTCACTTTGCCGCTTTCTTCAGTCGCTTTCAGCGCGTCCTGATTCATGTAGCCCAGCATCAAGACTTCACCGGAAACTGCATGCTGTACAACGACAGGCAACATGCCATCCGTTTTTCCCCAATCGAGTTGGCTTCTTTGTTGCTCATTTAACATAGGTTCTGCACTTAACACACCCGTATCTCCACGCCTTGTTGCTTAAGATATTGTTTCAGTTCAGCAATATTAATGATCTGCTTGTGAAACACGGAGGCGGCCAGCGCGCCATCAACATGCGCGGTCTGGAACGCGTCCAGAAAATGTTCCATCGTACCCGCGCCGCCAGAAGCGATGAGCGGAACATGACAAATGTCGCGGACTAAATTCAGTTGGCGCAAATCGTAGCCATTGCGCACGCCGTCCTGATTCATCATATTCAGGACAATCTCGCCCGCGCCGCGTTTTTGTACTTCTTCAACCCAGTCCAGCGTTTCCCAGGTCGTGACTTTAGTGCGCGTTTCGTCGCCGGTGTATTGATTGACGTGATAACGGCCCGTTGCCGTGTCGTGCCAGGTATCAATCCCAACCACGATACATTGTACGCCGTAACGATCGGCCAGTCGGGTAATTAACGCAGGATCAGCCAGTGCGGGTGAATTGATGGAGATTTTATCTGCGCCGAAAGAAAGAATTTGTCCCGCCTCTTCAACGCTTTTAATGCCGCCTGCGACACAGAAAGGAATATCGATCACTTCCGCCACGCGGGAAACCCAGCTTTTATCGACAACACGACCATCAGAGGAAGCGGTGATATCGTAAAACACCAGTTCATCCGCGCCTTCCTGAGCATAGCGCTGCGCCAGTGGCACAATATCGCCGATGATTTCGTGGTGGCGAAATTGTACGCCTTTGACAACCTGGCCGTCACGCACGTCCAGACAAGGAATTATCCGTTTTGCCAGCATGTAATAGCCTCCGCTACGTTAAATTTACCTTCCAACAGCGCTCGCCCGACAATCACCCCTTGTACGCCGCTATCGCGCAGATTGGCGATATCCGTCAGGTTGCCGATGCCGCCTGAAGCCTGGAAAGCCACTTGCGGGTAGCGCTGGCTGATTTCACGATAGAGATCGACATTCGAACCGCTCAGGGTGCCGTCGCGTGAAATATCGGTACACAGCACATGCTTCAATCCGAAAGGCAGATACTGTTCAACGATTTGCTCAAGCGTCGCATTTGAATTTTCCTGCCATCCGCTGATTGCCACCTGTTTAACGCCGTTGGCATCAATACGCACATCTAAGGCGAGAACCAATGCTTCAGCGCCATAGCGAGTGAACCACTGCTGTACGCGAGCCGGTTCTTTAACGGCGGTGGAGCCAATCACCACCCGGCGGGCGCCGGCTTCCAGCAGTGCTTCAACGTCTTGTTCAGTGCGAATACCGCCGCCCACTTGCACCGGGACACTAACGCCTGACAACAGTTTTTTGAGCAGCGGGATCTGGCGCGTGGCGGGATCTTTGGCGCCGGTTAAATCAACCAGATGTAAAACCTGCGCGCCTTGCTGCTGATAATCCTGCAAGCGCGGCAACGGATCGCTGCCATACTGACGCTGCTGACCATAATCGCCCTGATGTAAACGGACAACCTGTCCGTCAATCAGATCCAATGCGGGAATAATCATGACGATCTACATCTCCAGAAAGTTTTTCAGCAACTGCGCGCCAGCGGCACCGGAACGCTCAGGGTGGAACTGGACGCCAAAGAAATTATCCTTTTCCACGGCGGCGGTGAATGTTTCGCCGTAGTTGGTCTGCGCGATAGTATTGGCGCACACCGGCATGGCGTAGCCATGCACGAAATAGAAATAGGCGCCGTCATCAATATCGCGGAATAAACGGTGGCCCGCCTGCGGCGTCACCTGATTCCAGCCCGTATGGGGCAGCGGCAGCCCATGATCGAGCATACGTTTTACCGGTTCGTCAACAATGCCCAGCGTCTCAATCCCACCGCTTTCATCGCTGGACGAACCGAGCAATTGCATTCCCAGACAAATACCGAGCACCGGTTGAGTACAGGTTTTGATAAGATCGATCAGATTACGTTCCCGCAACTGATCCATCGCCGCCTGCGCGGTGCCGACGCCAGGGAGAAACAGTTTATCCGCCTGTAGCACGATCTCGGCTTTGAGGCTGACCACCGGATCGTAGCCAAGTCGTTGTACGGCATAGGTTACGGAAGAGAGGTTGGCACAACCGGTATCCAGAATGACGACCTTCATTACAGCACCCCTTTAGAACTCGGCAACGTATCGCCTTCGACCCGAATGGCCTGGCGCAGCGCACGGCCAAACACTTTGAACAGACTTTCCACCCGGTGATGATCGTTACGGCCTTTGGTTTTCAGGTGCAGGGTACAGGCCATGGCGTAAGACAGCGAGCGGAAGAAGTGTTCCACCATTTCCGTGCTCAAATCTCCCACGCGCTGGTAGCTGAACTCGGCTTTATATTCCAGATGCGGACGCCCGGAGATATCCAGCGCACAGCGCGCCAGGCATTCATCCATCGGCAGTACGAAACCAAAACGGCCAATCCCGCGTTTGTCGCCCAGCGCCTTGTTCAGCGCTTCACCCAGCGCCAGTCCGGTATCTTCCACTGTGTGGTGATCATCAATATACAGATCGCCTTTGACTTCGATTTGCATACGGAAACCGCCGTGGGTGGCGATTTGATCCAGCATGTGGTCGAAGAAGCCGACACCGGTATTGATTTTGCTATTGCCTTCCTGATCCAGCCAGACATTAACGTCAATAGCGGTTTCACGCGTCACGCGATTGACATGCGCATGACGATTACGTTTGGTCAGTTGGCGGGCGATTTCCGCCCAGTTAAGCGTTTCACGTTGATAACGTAATCCGCTGATGCCCATGTTTTGCGCCAGTTGCAGGTCGGTTTCGCGATCCCCAATGACATAGCTATGCGCCCGATCCAGCACGCCATCTTGCAGATAGGCCGTCACCAACGCGGTTTTGGGTTTACGGCAGGCGCAATTGTCCGCTGGCAGGTGGGGGCAAATCAGGATCTCGCCGAAGCGAATCCCTTGAGACGCCAGGATCTGCATCATGAGATTGTGCGGCGGATCGAACGTTTCCTGCGGGAAACTCGCGGTTCCTAGTCCATCCTGATTGGTGATCATCACCAGCTTATAGCCTGCTTTCTGCAACGCCAGCAGCGATGGAATGACATCCGGCTCCAACGCCAATTTATCCAGTCGGTCAACCTGAAAATCCTCAGGCGGTTCTGCAATCAAGGTTCCGTCACGGTCGATAAAGAGATATTTCTGGCCCACATTGGCTCCTTAAGATTAAGCGTTGACGCCCGGTAATGATTGTAACGCGCTGATCACTCGCTCACATTCATAACGGTTGCCGATAGTGATACGCAAGCAACCGGAAAGTCCGGGTTGCCTATTTTGATCTCGCAGGATAATCCCTTGATCCCACAGCGTTTTGAAGATAAAGGACGAGGCGGAAAAACGAACCAGCAGATAATTGCTCTCGCTGGGATAGACATTTTCCACACAAGCAATGCCTGTCAGCGCCTGGCTAAGCCACGCCCGGTTTTCCTTGATTTCCGCCACCCGCGCTTTCATTTTGGCGATCCCCTCCTGGCTTAATGCTTGTGCGGCGATATCGGCGACCGGTGTGGAGAGCGGATAAGGGGCGATAACCTTCAGCAGTAATTGAATGACCTCGGCGTTAGCCAGCGTAAAACCGCAGCGCAGGCCCGCGAGAGAAAAGGCCTTCGATAGAGTTCGCAAAATAACCAGATGCGGATAGTCTTCCAGCCAGCCAGCGGTGGTAGCTTGCGGGCTGAACTCGATGTAAGCCTCATCGATGACCACCAGCGCCTTGCCTTGCGCCAGCGAGAGAAGTCGACGCAGATCGTCCTGCGGAACCAGATTGCCGGTCGGGTTGTTCGGACTGCACACATAGATGACTTTTACGCCGTCCAGTTGCGCGGCAATGGCGTCCAGATCCAACTGCCAGTCAGGTTTGCTCTCGATGGTGCGGCGCTCAACGCCAAAGGTTTCCGCACTGACGGCGTACATGCCGTAAGTCGGGGGGCAGAACATAATGGCATCTTTGCCGGGTTCGCAGAACGCGCGGATCAACAGTTCGATGCCTTCGTCGGCGCCGCGGCTGACCAACACCTGCTCTGGTTGTACGCCAGCATATTCCGCATAACGCTTTATCACGCTTGCCGGCTGACATTCAGGGTAGCGGTTCAACGTCTGCAAGGTCAGTTGAAATTCCGGGGCCTGCGGGTATTCGTTGGCATTCAGCCAGACATCGCCATTACCGCCCAGACGTCGCGCCGACTGGTAAGGCGTCAGGGCGCGGACATTGGCGCGCGCCAATTCTTCAATGCTCATGCTTGCTCCTTTAGGGTGGCGACACGGAGAGTAACGGCGTTTTTGTGGGCGGTAAGTTGTTCAGCCTGCGCCAGTGTCTCAATGGTCGGCGCCAGTTGCAGCAGACCCTGCGGGGTAAGTTGTTGCACGGTCATGCGCTTCTGGAAATCCGCCAGCCCCAGGCTGGAATAGGTCGAGGTGTAACCATAGGTGGGCAATACATGGTTGGTGCCTGAGGCATAGTCGCCCGCGGATTCCGGCGACCAGTCGCCGAGAAACACCGAACCGGCGCTGGTAATGCGCTCAACCAGCGATTCCGCATCACGCGTCTGGATGATCAGGTGTTCCGGGCCATATTGGTTGCTGATATCAATACATTGCGCCAGATCACGAGTCACAATCACCCGGCTGCCGGTCAACGCCTGACGAGCGATGTCGGCGCGGGAAAGCGAGGTAAGCTGCTGTTCAACTGCTTCGGTCACGGCTTTGGCCATGGCTGTATCCGGTGTCAGCAAAATAACCTGTGAGTCTGGCCCATGTTCCGCCTGAGAGAGCAAATCGGACGCCACAAACGCTGGCGTCGCGCCGCTATCGGCGATCACCAGCACTTCAGACGGACCAGCCGGCATATCAATCGCCGCGCCATCAAGTTGTTGGCTTACCTGACGTTTGGCTTCCGTGACATACGCGTTCCCCGGACCAAATATTTTGTCCACTTTGGGTACGCTTTCGGTGCCGAAAGCCATGGCTGCAATCGCTTGCGCGCCGCCAAGCTGGAACACTTCCTGAATTCCGCATAATCGCGCGGCATACAGGATCTCATCGGCGATCGGCGGCGGCGAACACAGAACCACGCGTTGGCAACCGGCGATACGCGCCGGCGTCCCCAGCATGAGCACCGTTGATGGCAGAGGCGCGGAGCCCCCCGGAATATATAACCCCACGGTCGCTATCGGACGAGTAAGTTGCTGGCAACGCACGCCGGGCTGCGTTTCAATATCGACCACTGGCAGTTTTTGCGCATTATGAAAGGTTTCGATATTGCGCACGGCCACCGCCATCGCCTGTTTCACCTCTTCGTTCAGGCGTGCTGACGCGGCGTCGATCTCCGCCGCGGAGACGCGAATGGCGTCAATCTGAACCTTATCGAATTGCGCGCTATAGTCGCGTAGTGCGCGGTCGCCCTGGCTTTTCACCTTGGCGAGAATGTCGTTAACGATAGCGGTAATGCGGTCTGACGCGGAGATAGCCGGACGCGTCAGCAGTTGACGTTGTTCTTCAGCCGAGCAGCGCTGCCAGTCAATGATCGTATTGAAGTTGCCGGTGGTGCTGACATTGGTCGTGTTGTTAGGCATCGACATCACTCCATCATTTTTTCAATTGGCAATACCAGAATGGAACTGGCGCCAAGCGATTTGAGTTTTTCCATGGTTTCCCAGAACAGGGTTTCGCTGCTGACCATATGCATGGCGACGCGGCTTTGATCGCCAGCCAGCGGCAGCAAGGTTGGGCGTTCGGCGCCCGGCAATAATGCAATGACTTCTTCCAGACGTTCGCTGGGCGCGTGCAACATAATATATTTTGATTCACGCGCCTGAATAACGCCCTGCATCCGCGTCAGCAATTTATCGATCAATTCCTGTTTATCGGCGGGCATTTCGCCATCACGCTGGATCAGGCAGGCTTTGGAACGATAGATAACCTCGACTTCGCGCAGGCCATTGGCTTCCAGTGTGGCGCCCGTGGAAACCAGATCGCAAATGGCATCCGCTAATCCGGCGCGTGGCGCCACTTCAACCGAACCATTCAACAGGCAGGATTTGAAATTGACGGATTGACGATCGAGATATTGTTTGAGCAGGTGAGGGTACGACGTGGCGATGCGTTTGTTTTGCAGACATTGCGGTCCGGTGTACTCTTCGTCCAGCGCCATCGCCAGAGACAAACGGCAAGCGCCGAAATCCAGACGTCGCAGAGTAAAGTAGCGCGGATCTTCGCCCTGAGCGCGGCGGTTGAGTAGTTCTTCTTCCAGGACGTTTTCGCCGATAATTCCCAAATCGACTACACCATCCATAACCAGACCGGGAATATCATCATCGCGGACGCGCAGAATATCGATCGGCATATTTTCAGCAAAAGCGATAAGACGTTGTTGATGTAAATTGATTTTAATACCACAACGAGCCAACAGTTCGCGTGAATCATCACTTAAACGACCTGACTTTTGCATTGCTATCCGTAAACGTGTTTTATCCAGCATGGAAACCTCATTAACCTGTCAAATTAAGTACTATTTTCAAATATATGGGCCAGTAATAAAAAAGCCCTCGGAAGTGATCTTCCGAGGGCTTTCTTTGCGTTCTGCGCCACTGGAAGATCTGAATGTCTTCCAGCACCAACCGCCTGAAAGACTAGTCAGGATGATGGTGATGATGGTGATTAAACAGAACGCGTGTCATAAAATGTCTCTTGGTTATACTGAAGTAAAACTACCTGCCGAATAACCTAAACCATGTACCGGCCTGCGCGCAACTCTTTTTTATTGAATGCGGCGTGAAGCGTGGGATTGAGGTTGTTACCGCGCAGGATGGCGAGATGAAGGTCGAGGTGGAGCGGACAATGAAAAAAGTGGCGATTATCGGATTGGGGTGGTTGGGAATGCCGCTGGCGTTGGCGCTGAATGGGCAGGGCTATCAGGTTGTCGGTAGTAAAACGACGATTGATGGCGTGGAAGCGGCTCGGATGAGCGGTATCGAATGTTATCTGCTCAAACTTACCCCCGAATTGCAATGCAATACCGATGAACTCAACGCCTTATTGCAGGCGGACGTGCTCATTATCACGCTGCCCGTCAGCCGCACGGCGCAAAGCGGAGAAGGTTATGCGCAGGCGGTGCAGCAACTGGTCAATACCGCGCGCGTTTTCCATGTTCCGCGTATTATTTTCACCAGTTCAACATCCGTTTATGGCGGCAGCGAGGGAATGGTGAAAGAAAACTCACCATTAAACCCGGTCACCAGCGCGGGGAAAGTGTTGGTATCGCTTGAGCAATGGTTGCAGCATCTGCCGGATACTACCGTTGATATTCTGCGTTTGGCGGGATTGGTTGGTGGTGAGCGGCATCCGGGGCGTTTTCTGGCGGGGAAAACGGCATTACGCGATGGCGCTCATGGTGTGAATCTGGTGCATCAGGAAGATGTGATGTCGGCTATTCAACTGCTGCTGAAACGGCCGCACGGCGGACATCTGTATAACCTTTGTGCGCCGGAACACCCCGCCAGACAGGATTATTATCCCGATCAGGCTCGCAAACTTAATCTGGCGCCGCCGCAGTTTGTAACGGAAAGCGATGATACGCCGGGACGCCTGGTGGACGGACAGCGTATTTGTCATGAACTTGGGTTTGAATATCAATATCCCGATCCGATGACGATGCCGCTGAATTAATCAGACAGCACTGACTATTCGACCCTTTAATGCATTTCCGCTTAATTCTTCTAAAGTTGCAAGCAAGATGTGTCGATAGCGTTTAAACCGATTTGTATCATGTGCTTCATAAAATATGCGGCAATAAAACCATTGATGGTGGGGATGAGAACGGTGGATGAAAACCTAAAAGAGCAGTTTGTTAAACGCAATAAACTGGCTATCTGTGCAACGCTGCGTGAGTTGAAGAAGAATGAAACGACCGTAATGGTTCATCATGATCATGGTCAGTTCATCAGTAAAATTCTTGATGTCATGGTCGATAGCGATATTTTCGTTTTTGACCTGGGCGGGGTAGAGCATGAGAACAGTCGGGCATTGTATGCCGGTTTGTTGTCGTTTGTCGCCGAACCCGCCGGTGCCAAGGTCGAGTTTCAGGCGGAAATTGGTCGCACTATCGATTTTCAGGGATTACCGGCGTTTACGGCATCCATTCCTGAGCAACTTTATCTGATTCAACGCAGAACCTATTTTCGCATCAATACCCCATTGTGGCCGCCGTTGACATGTCGCGGGGAATTGCCGGATGAAAGCAATTTTCAATTCACGATCAAAGATCTGTCTCTGGGTGGACTAAGTTTATATACCGACCGGGATACATCGGAGTTGTTGACGCCGGGCGATATTATCGAGCAGGTTGAAATGGATCTCGACGAATATGGTTTCTTCTGTGTTGATTTACAGTTTATCAGCCAGTCGGCGGTGAAAGTTGTCGATAACAAAGGCGAAATCAAACTGACTCAGCGTCTCAGCTTTAAATTTCCTGCCTTGTCCGCCGCACAAGAGCGTGATTTGCAGCAGGTCATTTTTGAGCTCGAAAGATTGCAGAATGAGAAAAAAAGAAAGTTTCAGGAAATGTGATTTTTAGCCGCGACCTTTACGGCATAGACTCTCAACAGCAAAATCATTGTGCAGAAATAAAAAAGCGGAGCATCATTCTCCGCTTTTTTATGGCGGGGAGTTAGCTGGTCAATGTCTGCGCATAGGTAAAGAGGGTCTTGATCAAGGCTGTTTTGGTATTATCACCTTCATAACGTTGATAAAGCGCCTCCAGTTGCGCAATGTATTCCTGTAAACATTCAGCAGTAAACACGGATCGCCGATGCTGTAACCAGCGCTGTTGTTCACCATCATCCAGCGTTTGGGGAAAATTGCGCGCCCGATAGCGAAACAATAGCGGTTCCAGACGATCATCGACAAACTTGAGATCCAATGCCGGGAGATTCTGCGGCGCCGTTTCCAGAATAATCTTCATGGACATACGATCGGCATCGCCGAAAAACCCATCGTATAACCTGAGGTCAACGTCGCTGACCGCAGGGAACGGCGAGGATTGAGCAAACAGTTCGACGGCTTTTTCTCTGACCTGCGAGTTCTGACGCAGCAACGCCAGGTTGTCCAGACTGCGCTGGCGATCAATGCCCAGCCGCGCCGCATCGTCTGGTCGCAGGGCGCTGGCCGGTGCTAGCACCGGGCATTTATTGATATGCACCAGTTTGAGCGGCACCGGGCTTTGGTCGGGCGTTAACCGATCGCGAGGCGTATACAGGCGTTCACGCAATGCATCGGCATCCAGCGTAAG
Organism: Brenneria izbisi; assembly: GCF_025840185.1. Taxonomy (GTDB): domain Bacteria; phylum Pseudomonadota; class Gammaproteobacteria; order Enterobacterales; family Enterobacteriaceae; genus Brenneria; species Brenneria izbisi. Next base: position 12,139 of record NZ_JAMPJU010000011.1, on the reverse strand, counting down.
CAGCGGCGTCATATCACCAGCCAGATCGCACATAATCACCGCGTTACGGTTGTCCGGGTGCCAGGCGAGCGGCGCCACCCAACTGGTGTTGCCTCTTACCGCGCCGAACATACCGGAAACATGCACCAGCGGCTTCATTTGCGGTATATCGATAAGCTGGCTGACTTTGTTCTTATTGCGTAACTGGAACAGATAATCAAACAGTTTGGGTTGCGCTTGTTTTAGCCGTTTTGCCATGGCGATAGTGGCGTAGACATCGGACATCGCGTCGTGGGCATGTTCATGCGCGACGCCGTTGGCGGCGGTCAGATGCTCCAGTTTGAAGCTGGGCAACCCTTCATCATTTTTAGGCCAGACAATGCCTTCTGGACGCAGCGCATAGCAGGCGCGCAACGCATCCAATAAATCCCAGCGAGAATTGCCGTTTTGCCAACTGTAGGCATAGGGATCATAGAAATTGCGATAAAATATATTGCGGCTGACTTCATCATCAAACCGGATATTGTTGTATCCCATGATACAGGTGCCAGGCACACTGAAAGCATCGTGAATATGGCGCGCAAACTCGGCTTCATTCATGCCTTTGGAAATGGCCAACTGGGGCGTTATCCCGGTAATCATCACCGCTTCGGGGTCTGGCAGGTAGTCATCGGTCGGTTTGCAATAAATAACCAGGGGTTCATCGATGATATTGAAATCCATATCAGTACGGACGCCGGCAAATTGCGCGGGACGATCGCGCGCCGGATGTTTGCCGAACGTCTCATAGTCATGAATGAAAAATGTGGGTTGCGTTTTATCGGCCATATTTACGTGTGATTAAATGATCGCTCTCAGGCGGAAACGGATAACAGGCACTAAGGATAACACTGAATAACGCGCTCAAGCGCACTTTCCTGATGTAGCACACTTTCCCTCTTTTTTAATTGCTAGTCATACGCACTCACATTCGGTTACACTTTTCCCTCTTAATGCGAATGATAATGAAATTCTTTATTGCTTGAGACCGTCTCAGGCAAAACGCAGCAACAGCAGAGGAGTGAGCGCGTGAACGTAGCGATTGCGGTGAAAACAACATTATTAGCGTCGATATTGGCGCTGGCTGGGTGCGATCAGACTTCCGCACCCGGTGAAGGGACGCAAACGATCGCTATTGAGCATGCTCAGGGAACGACGCAGGTGCCGCAACAGCCTGAGAAAGTTATTGTTTTCGATCCGGCTGTTCTGGATACGTTGGATGCGCTGAACGTGAATATTGCTGGCGTACCGAAGAGCGGTACGCGTTTACCTCCATTTCTTGCCAAATATAGCAGTGATGATTACTTTGACGTCGGTACGTTATTCGAACCGAATTACGAGGCAATCAGCAGCGCCAAGCCTGATCTGATTATCGCTGGCGGACGTACCCGCGATGCTTACGATAAATTGAGCGCTATCGCGCCGACCATTTCCATGGATGTTGATGAAAGTCAGTTTATGACCAGCTTTTCCCAGCGTATCGAACAATTGGGAACCATTTTTGGCAAAGAAGAGGAAGCCAAAAAACAATTGGCGGACTTCAAGCAGAATATCGGCCAGACTCGTGAAAAAGCCGCTAACGCAGGCAGTGCGCTGGTGCTGATGGTGACAGGCGGAAAAATGTCCGCCTATGGCCCGAAATCCCGTTTCGGCTTTGTTTTCGATGAGTTGGGATTTAAACCCGCAACCGAGTTTCCTGAGGCCGGACGTCACGGCAATGTGGTGACGTCGGAGTTCCTGCTGAGCGTCAATCCTGAGTGGTTATTCGTACTGGATCGCGACAGCGCGATTGGTCGTACCGGCAGCGAGTCGGCATTACAGGTACTGGATAATCCGCTGATCCATAAAACGGCCGCCTGGCAGAACAACCGCGTTATCTACCTTGATTCCTCTTCACTTTATATTGCCGGTGGTTTGCAAAGTTATCAGGCGCTGATACGTGATGTGAACGACGCACTGGATAAAAAATAACGGCAGGTCGCGGCAGGATAATGAAATCTCTCTATTTTTCGCTTGGCATCTGTTTGCTGGTCGGTATGGTTATCATCAGCCTGTTCATCGGCGTGGGGCGGATGAACTTCCAGGCGCTCTGGTCCGACCCGGCAATGCGCGATATTTTCTTTATCAGCCGTGTGCCACGTACTCTGGCCTTGCTTCTGGCCGGTAGCGCCATGAGCGTGGCCGGTCTGATTATGCAATTACTGACCCAGAACCGCTTTGTTGAGCCCTCCCTGGCGGGAACAACGCAGTCCGCCGGACTGGGATTGCTGGCTGTCATGGTGCTGGCGCCGGGTGCGTCTATCTTGCTTAAAATGACCGTCGCCAGCCTGTTTGCCCTGGCCGGCACCTTGCTGTTCATGATGTTGCTGCGACGGGTAGTGCTTAAATCGGCACTGGTTGTGCCGTTGGTGGGCATTATGCTGGGGGCGGTGATTAGCGCGATCACGACCTTTGGCGCCATGCATTTTGATCTGTTGCAGGCATTGGGCAGTTGGGAGGCCGGGGATTTCTCCGGTGTGCTGCAAGGACGTTATGAACTGCTCTGGTTGGTCGGCCTGCTGACGCTGCTTGCCTGCTGGGTTGCCGATCGTTTTACCGTGGCGGGCATGGGACGAGAATTTTCTGTCAACGTCGGGCTCAACTACCGGCAGGTGATGTTGATGGGATTATCCATTATCGCGGTTATCAGTGGCGTGGTGGTGGTGGTGGTCGGCAATCTGCCTTTCCTCGGCCTTATCGTGCCTAATCTGATTAGCATGTTGTTCGGCGACAATGTGCGTAAAACCATTCCCTGGGTGTGTCTGCTAGGTGGTGGTCTGGTGTTGTTCTGTGACATCATCAGTCGGGTAATTCGTTATCCATTTGAAATTCCTGTGAGCGTGATCCTTGGCGTTATCGGCGCTGCTGTCTTCCTTCTTTTATTGTTAAGTCAAAAACGCCATGTCGGTTAATGAACCTAATACCTCGTTGCCGACGGTTGTCGGCGCGGCGCGAGCCGGTCTGTCTCCCCGCCAGCGGCTGATGTGGCTGGCCGGGATTTCACTGGCGTTGATCGTGATATTTATGACCATCAACCTCGGCAGCAACCTACGATACATTATGACGCACCGCGGATTGATACTGTCCACCATGTTGCTGGTCGCATTTGCCGCCAGCGCCTCGACAGTCCTGTTTCAAACCGTCACTAACAACCGCGTATTGACTCCCTCGATCATGGGATTTGAAGCGCTGTTTATCCTCATTCAAACGGCTTTGGTTTTTATATTCGGCAGCGGAGGCATTCCTGGGCTGGGAATAACGGGCAAGTTTGTTTTCGAAGCTGTGCTGCTGATTCTGTTTGCCGCGATCCTATATCGCTGGTTATTTACCGGTAGTCGTAACAATCTGCATCTGGTGCTGCTGGTCGGGATCATCTGCGGTACGCTGTTTCGCAGTATGTCGAATCTGATGCAACGCTTACTGACTCCCAGCGAGTTCGCCGTTGTGCAGGGACGGATGTTCGCCACCTTTACCCGTGCGGCGCCTGAATTGATTGCGTTGTCCGCAATGATCGCCGTGCTGGTCGCTCTGGTTATTTGGCGTATGCGTTTTCGTTTTGATGTATTGGCCCTGGGGCGTAATACGGCCGTCAATCTGGGGATGGACTATAAACGCAGCATAACGATCATCCTGCTGCTGGTGTCCATCCTGGTGGCGATATCAACCGCGTTGGTGGGGCCGCTGACCTTCCTCGGTTTTATGGTCGCTAATCTGGCGTATCTGGTGGTGGGATCCAGCCAGCATCGCCTTTTGCTGCCGGGCGCTTTTCTGTTGGGCGTGATTGCGCTGGTGGGGGGACAACTGGTTCTGGAACATCTGCTCAATATGGCCGGCGCGTTGTCCGTCGTCATTGAGTTTATCGGGGGATCTCTGTTTATCTTATTGTTACTGAAAAAGGTTTCCGTGTGATTGAAATCGATAATGTAACCAAAACATACAACAATGCGGCGGTATTGAAAAACGTCACCGCGACCATTCCGCGAGGTGGCGTCACGTCGATTATTGGCCCGAATGGTGCAGGGAAATCAACCTTGTTATCTATCGTCAGCCGCTTGTTGGAAGCCGATCAGGGGCGGGTCAGCATCAATGGCATGGATGTATCGACCACGCCGAGCGATAAACTGGCGACCTGTCTGTCCGTGTTGCGACAGGAAAACCAGTTTGCCAGTCGGTTAACGGTTGAGGAACTGGTCGGGTTTGGGCGCTATCCTTATACCAAAGGGCGTCTGAATGCGGATGACCATAAACGCATCGCCGCGGCGTTGGCGTTTCTTAACCTGACCGAATTGAAAGACCGTTTTTTGGATGAGCTTTCCGGCGGTCAGCGTCAGCGGGCTTATGTCGCAATGGTGTTGTGTCAGGATACTGAATATGTCCTGTTGGACGAACCGCTGAACAATCTGGATATGAAGCATGCAGTGGCAATGATGAAACAAATTCGTCGTGCTGCGGATGAACTGGGTAAAACCATTGTTCTGGTTATTCATGATATCAATTTTGCTTCCGCTTACTCTGATTACATCATCGCCATGCGACAAGGCCAGATTATCTACAGCGGCAAACCGGAAGAAATCATGATGTCCGAGATCCTGGCGGATATTTTTGATACTGAAGTGGTGATTGAGCAGGTTCATAATCAGCGCATTGCTGTGTATTATCGATGATTAATCGGTTGCGGAACAAATCGCCGATCATCGACAGCAATCCTCCTGTAACTTGAAAGATTACGGGGTTAACCTGTATGGTGGACGCATAAAGAATCTGTGTATGACTTAAGTAAGGGTAAAGAAATGGATAAGGATACTAAGCCGTGTTTCCAGGATGTGCTGGAATTTGTGCGTATGTTCCGTCGCAAAAATAAACTGCAACGTGAAATTGCTGATAACGAAAAGAAAATCCGTGACAACCAGAAGCGCGTTTTACTGCTTGATAACCTGAGTGAGTATCTGAAACCGGGTATGACCATTGAGGACGTACAAGGCATAATCGCCAATATGCGTAGTGATTATGAAGATCGTGTTGATGATTACATCATCAAAAATGCGGATTTGTCGAAAGAACGCCGTGACTTGTCCAAGAAACTGAAAGCCATGGGCGAAGTAAAATAATCTTTCCTCTTTGTTCTGTCTGCCGGCAGGACTACTTTAGCCAAAGGGATCGCGTAAGCGGTCCCTTTTTGCGGGTATCACAAAACCCACCATCGTCATCCCTCCTGATTGCCGCATAAAAGTGCATAACGTTTTGCACGCTGCCTGCAACTGACTGTAACGACCAACAATGGTTGCGTAGTGGATTCCAATAATCCGCTGATGAACTAGGCGCAGCGTGAAGGTTGTAACACACTGTTTTTGCCGCGCCAGATTTTGAAATGGGATGTTTTGAAATCAGAAGTTTTGAAGTCAGAAGTTTTGAAAATTATCTGCATCGCAGAACCGTCGGAACCCAAACCGGGATGTGGGGGGCAAATGAAGTGCGTATCGGTGAGTATCCTGAGTATGGCCGTTATTCTCGGCGTTTTACCGTTGCTGATCCTGCCGGCATTACCGGTAAGCGGGCTATTATGGGCGGGATTAAGTCTGTCTTGCATCGCCTGGTTAAAAAACAAGGCGTGCTGGTCCGCCGTCATAGCCGTAGCGCTTTTCAGTTTCTGTTGGGCGGGCCTAACGGCCCAGACATTGCTAAAGCAAGTCGAGCAACTGGCGCAAGGAACCGTAGATGCCGTGGTCACCATTAGCAGCGTCAGCTTTGCCGGGTTTGATGAAAATCGGGTGATTGTCAGGTTGGAGAAGGTGAATCAACACTGGGTGTTTCCTCCGCTTTATGCACAGGTCACGCTGGCGAACGATATGCGCAACTGGTGCGGCGGTCAACGGTGGGCGGTCACTGCGCAGTTGCGTCCTGTCCATAGCCGACTGAATGAAGGCGGGTTCGATCGCCAACGCTGGGCGATAGCGAAACGCCAGCCGTTGGCGGGGAAAATTCTCTCAGCGCGGATCATGGGGGCTGAATGCGACATGCGCCAGCGTGTGATCTCGCAGGCGGAGCGGCAAACGGCGACATTGCCGTGGCGTGCTATTTTGCTGGCGTTGGCTTTCGGTGAAATGAAAACCGTCGATCCCGAAATCAAGACTCGGTTACAGCAAACCGGAACCATGCATCTGATGGCGATTTCCGGCCTGCATATTGCGTTGGCCGCTGGATTCGGTTGGGCGGTGGCGCGGGCGATACAATATGGTTTCCCTGTCCACTGGATCGGTTATCGGTTGCCACTGCTGACCAGCGTGCTGATCGCCTGGGGCTATGTCTGGCTGGCGGGCGGCAATCCGCCTGCGGTCAGAGCGGCAATGGCGCTTTCCATCTGGATGGCGTTGAAAATCAGCGGGGTACTCTGTTCGCCTTGGCAAGTCTGGTTATGGTGTGTGGCAATGATTTTGCTATGCGATCCCCTCAGCGTGTTGTCCGACAGTTTCTGGCTCTCCTGTCTGGCTGTGGCCGCGCTTATTTTCTGGTTTCAATGGGCGCCGCTGCCTCTCCGCTGCCAGACGCGATTGCGCTGGTTCTGGTTACGCTGGATACATCTGCAAACCGGCATTATCCTGCTGCTGATGCCGTTGCAACTGGCCTTGTTTCATGGATTTAGCCTGATGTCTCTGCCTGCCAATCTATGGGCGGTGCCGGTGGTTTCGTTTATTACCACGCCGCTTATTTTACTAGCCCTACCGTTGATGTTGTTCCCTGCCTTGAGTGACTGGCTGTGGCGGCTGGGAGACGGGTCATTGAACGCGGTGTTCATACCGCTTTCTTATTTGCAGAGCGGCTGGGTAAATCTTGATGGCTCCTTGCTGATTGGCAGCCTGGCGGGTTGGATGATGGTGGTTATCTGGCGTTTTGCATGGTGGAAAAGTTATCCCGGCACGTTGGGCGCGTTGATCGTGCTGCTTGTGATGTCCCGCATGAAAAATGATCCACCTAACTGGCGCGTCGATATGCTGGATGTGGGGCATGGGCTGGCCATTGTCATCGAGCGTAATGGAAAAGCAGTGTTGTATGATACCGGAGGCCGGTGGCCAGGAGGGGATATGGCAACGAGAGAAATATTGCCTTATTTGCGCTGGCGTGGACTGAGCCTGGAAAGAATTATTCTGAGTCATAGCCATATGGATCACGCGGGGGGGCTGGATAAAGTGCGTCAGGCCTATCCCTCCGCCACGGTTTACCGTTCCTTTAATCAGCCGGGGCGTTCGTCCTGTTTGCAAGGGGACGTATGGAAGTGGCAGGGATTAACCTTCACGGTGTTATGGCCGGCCACGCGGGTGGCCGGAACGGAAAATAATGATTCATGCGTGATACGCATTGATGATGGCAAATATCGGGTTTTGCTGACCGGCGATATTGAGTCTGAAGCGGAAAAGCAATTGATTAAATGGCAAAGAGGCGCGTTAGCGGCGGATTTGTTACAAATTCCTCATCATGGCAGCAAGACCTCTTCCTCGCCCCCCTTTATTCGGGCGGTTAATGCACGATACATCGCGGCTTCCACCGCACGCTACAACCCGTGGCGACTGCCATCGATAAAAATTGTCGAGCGATATCGGCAACAGGGTTATGAATGGCTGGATACCGCCGCATCGGGACAACTGAGTGCGCGTTTTTACAGCGATTCATGGCGGATATTGCGCTTCAGGCAACAAATATCGCCCCGTTGGTATCATCAGTGGTTTGGCGTAAAGCGTTATAATGAGTAAAATAGGCGGCTATTTCTTTCTGGCTCAGGTTTATTGCATGCTGAATGATAAAGATCTCTCCACCTGGCAGACATTTCGTCGCCTATGGCCGATGATCTCTCCTTTTAAAGCGGGGCTAATTGTGGCCGCGATCGCGCTGATTATTAATGCGGCTGGCGATACGTTGATGCTGTCTCTGCTCAAGCCCTTGCTGGATGAAGGCTTTGGTAAAGCCGATCGCTCAATACTGGTGTGGATGCCGTTAGCGGTAATTGGCCTGATGTTGATGCGCGGCGTTTCCGGTTTTGTTTCCAGTTACTGCGTGGCCTGGGTTTCCGGTCAGGTGGTGATGAACATGCGTCGTCGCCTGTTTTCCCACATGATGGGCATGCCCGTTTCTTTTTTCGACCAGCAATCGACAGGAACGCTTTTATCCCGTATCACCTATGATTCGGAACAGGTGGCGGCGTCCTCTTCCAACGCGCTGATTACGGTCGTCAGGGAAGGGGCTTCTATCCTCGGCCTGTTCATTCTGATGTTTTATTACAGTTGGCAGCTTTCCATTATTCTGATTGTTATTGCGCCGATAGTATCGATTGCCATTCGCGTCGTCTCCAAACGCTTTCGTAATATCAGTAAAAGCATGCAGGATACGATGGGAAATGTGACCACCAGCGCCGAACAGATGTTGAAAGGTCATAAAGAAGTGCTGATTTTTGGCGGTCAGGCCGTAGAAGCCAAACGATTTGATAAGGTCAGCAACCGTATGCGGCAACAGGGAATGAAGCTGGTTTCGGCTTCCTCGATCTCTGACCCGATTATTCAATTGATCGCGTCGCTGGCGCTGGCCTTCGTTTTGTATGCCGCCAGTTTCCCCAGCGTTATGGAAACGCTGACGGCAGGGACGATCACCGTCGTGTTTTCTTCCATGATTGCGCTGATGCGCCCGTTGAAGTCACTGACCAACGTTAATGCGCAGTTTCAGCGCGGGATGGCGGCATGTCAGACATTGTTTGCCATTCTGGATATGGAGCAGGAAAAAGATAACGGCAAACTGGAGATTGACCGGGCGAAAGGCGATCTCGAATTCCGCAATGTCAGTTTTTCCTATCCGGGAAGAGAGAACCTGGCGTTGGATAATATCAGCCTGCATATTCCACCGGGAAAAACGGTGGCGCTGGTTGGGCGATCCGGTTCCGGTAAATCGACGATCGCCAATCTGATCACGCGTTTTTATGACATCCAGTCAGGCGAAATTCTGCTGGATGGCCACGATCTACGTGAATATACGTTGCCGTCGCTGCGTAATCAGGTGGCATTGGTTTCGCAGAATGTGCATTTATTTAATGACACTATCGCCAATAATATTGCCTATGCCTGTAATGATCGCTACAGCCGTGAGGAAATCGAGCGGGCGGCGACCATGGCCCATGCGATGGACTTCATCGGCAAGATGGAGCATGGACTGGATACCATGATTGGCGAGAACGGCGTGCTGCTTTCCGGTGGTCAGCGCCAGCGTATCGCGATTGCGCGCGCGTTGCTGCGGGATTGTCCGATTCTGGTGTTGGATGAAGCGACATCCGCATTGGATACGGAATCCGAGCGGGCTATTCAGGCGGCGTTGGACGAGTTGCAAAGAGATCGTACCGCGCTGGTTATCGCGCACCGTCTTTCCACCATTGAAAATGCTGATGAAATTTTGGTTGTTGAGGATGGACGTATTATTGAACGCGGCGAGCATGTCGCGTTACTGGCCAATAATGGCGCTTATGCTCAGCTACATAAAATGCAGTTTGGCGAATGATTGAACGTATCTGGTCGGGCCGCTCGCCGATTTATTGGCTATTGCTTCCTCTCTCACTGTTATACGGAGGCGTGACATTCCTTATCCGCCAAAGTTATCGCTGGGGCTGGCGTAAAAGCTGGCGCGCGCCGCTACCGGTGGTGGTGGTGGGCAATCTGACCGCTGGCGGTAGCGGGAAAACCCCGGTGGTGATCTGGCTGGTCGAGCAGCTACAGAAAAAAGGCTATCGGGTTGGTGTGGTGTCCCGTGGTTATGGCGGCAAAGCGGATCATTATCCCTTGCTGATTGATGAGGGTGTGACGACCTCGCAAGCCGGTGATGAACCGGTACTGATTTATCAACGTACCGGGGCGCCGGTCGCCGTGGCGCCGGAACGTCGTCTGGCGGTGCAAGCGTTATTGGCGCATTATCCTCTGGATATGGTAATCACTGACGACGGGCTACAACATTATGCATTGGAACGTGATATCGAGTTAGTGGTGGTGGACGGCATTCGACGTTTCGGCAATGGCTGGTGGCTCCCGGCAGGCCCTATGCGGGAGCGGGAAAGTCGCTTAACATCGGTGGATGCGATTATCGTGAACGGCGGTATTCCTCGTGAGGGAGAAATCGGCATGACGTTGACTATCGGTATGGCAACCAATCTGCTGTCCGGCGAAAAATGCGACGTTGCACAGTTGCAAAATGCCGTGGCGATGGCGGGAATTGGACATCCGCCGCGTTTTTTCGCCACGTTGCGTCAGTCCGGCGTCAATATTGCGCGTGAAATCGCCTTTGCCGATCATCAAAATTATCTGCCGGAGCAGCTTCAGGCGTTGACCGCTGATGACCGACAGCCGTTGTTAATGACGGAGAAAGATGCCGTCAAGTGCAGGACATTCGCCCGTGCTAATTGGTGGTATCTCCCGGTTGACGCCACGTTGTCAGAACCGCACGCAACGCAATTGCTCCGCTTGCTGGGAACGGTATTGAATAAGTGTTCCCCGCGTCGGCGGGGATAAACCACCACGACCGTAGTAATTGTAGAGACGGGTTGCCGGGTAAATGTACCGGCGGTCTGGTTATAACCCTGTTAGCTTCTATGATGGAGGAAGCATGGATCACCGTTTACTTGAGATTGTTGCCTGTCCGGTTTGTAACGGACGCTTGTACTTCAATAAAGAGAAGCTGGAACTGATATGCAAGGTTGATGGTCTGGCTTATCCGGTTCGCGATGACATCCCTGTTTTGCTGGAGAGTGAAGCGCGTGCTCTGGGTGCCGATGAGATAACACAATGAGTTTCACCGTCATAATTCCGGCGCGCTTTGCATCAAGCCGCTTGCCGGGTAAACCGCTGGCGGATATTAATGGCAAACCGATGGTGCTCCATGTGATGGCGCGAGCGCTGGAATCGGGCGCTCGGCGGGTTATTGTCGCCACCGATCATCCTGATGTTCAGGCCGCGGTTCAGCAGGCGGGCGGAGAAGTCTGTTTGACTCGCCCGGAGCATAACTCTGGCACAGAGCGTCTGGCGGAGGTCATCGAGCGCTATGGCTTTGCCGATGACGAAATTATCGTGAACGTGCAGGGTGATGAACCGATGATCCCGCCGGTCATTATCCATCAGGTTGCGGAAAATCTGGCTTCTTGTCGCGCTGGTATGGCGACGCTGGCGGTGCCGATAGAAACCAGTGAGGAAGCGTTTAATCCTAATGCGGTAAAAGTGGTTACGGATGCCGAAGGATATGCGTTGTATTTCTCACGCGCGACCATACCCTGGGAGCGTGAGCGGTTTGCTCAATCCAGAGAGAGCATCGGCGATCATTTTTTACGACATATTGGTATTTACGCGTATCGTGCGGGTTTCGTACGACGCTATGTCAGTTGGGCGCCCAGCCAGTTAGAGCAAATTGAACTGTTGGAGCAACTGCGTGTGCTATGGTACGGCGAAAAAATTCACGTCGCGGTGGCAAAAGCAATCCCCAGTGTCGGGGTGGATACGCCAGAAGATTTAGCGCGTGTACGGCTGGTGATGGCGAATCGTTGAGCCAGAAAATATCGATTACATGAATATTTAATTACAAACGGGGATTATCATCATTTGAAGATCCCCATTTTATTTGCACGCTGAATATAATTATCTAATTTTTATTTTTCACCAGATTGTATAATTTATTATCCCATTTAATCGGTGTTTCTGCTGATTAAGTTCATATGGAAAATAATCGGATATCAATAAATTTTTATTATTAATGGGTGAAATGTTTTCTTTTAATAGACGCGTGATAATCTGAAATTGCGGATCCATATCGTAAACGTTTAATTTCCAGGGGCATGACGTTTGGTATGTATTCTGCCAATTATTAGATATGGACAGTGTATTGTAATTGTTTTTACTAAGGATGGTCATTTTATGAATACTAAACATTATCTGGTAAAATTATTTCTGTGTTCGCTTTTAATCGGTGTGACAACAGACGCGCTGGCGCGAGTCTAAATAGCTTCGCATATTACCGCTCCATTTTAGCCAGTCCGTGTTGATTGCCGGGGAACGGCGATGCAGCATTCATA
>NZ_JAMPJU010000010.1 GCF_025840185.1 Brenneria izbisi | reverse complement strand
TAAGCCGCTGTCGCCGGGTCAGTGGTGGCGCATTATAGGCACTTATCCGCCGCTGACAAGCGCTAAATGCAAAAAAAATGTCGTTCGCCTACAATTTACCCATTAGCACGTTAAAGCGGCAGTTTTTCCAGTGAAAAGAAGCCATAACGCTGCAATATCGGCCAGAGGGTGGCAACTTTAGGGGTAATCGTCAGGCAATACACCAAGTTTTTTTCTGTTGAACAAGGTGGATTATCAAGATTGCCGACCAACCAGGCGGTTCTTCTGGCAATCGCCGCACCAGAATCCACCAGCCGCGTCCCATCGGGTAACGCCCTTTGCAGTTCTTCTGCCAGCAATGGGAAATGAGTACATCCGAGAACAACCGTATCCGGGGGCTCTGGCAAACGTAACCAGGGACGCAAAAGCTTTTGCAAATCGACCGTTAAGATCGTTTCTCCCTGCAACTTTGCTTCTGCCAATTCAACCAATTCTGACGAGCCAAGTGACAATATCTGACAATCATTTGCAAAACGGGCGATAAGCTCGTGCGTGTAAGGACGTTGCACCGTTGCGCGGGTCGCCAGCAAACCAACGACACCATTACGCGTTAGTTTCGCTGCCGGTTTAACTGCGGGAACCACGCCTACGACAGGGAAAATAAAACGCTGACGTAAGGCGGGAAGGGAAATGGTACTGGCGGTGTTACAAGCAATCACCACCAACGCCAATGGATGTCGCCGCTGAATCGCGGTAACAATCTCGACTACACGTTCAATAATAAACTGCTGCGGCTTTTCACCGTAGGGAAACGCTTCATTATCAAATGCATATATATAGTGAAGATTCGGCAACAATTGCCTGATTTCCTCATAAACAGACAGCCCGCCCACGCCGGAATCAAACACCAGAACCGTGGGACGGGATGGCAGGTCAGAAGGTATAGCTTCCGGTGAGATAGTATTCTCGCCCTGCCGTTCGGTAGCCATATGCCGTCTCATAATCTTTATCAAACAGGTTGGCGATTCTACCACGAACCGTCAGATGCGGGGTGACCGGATATGACGCGGCGAGATCGACCGTGCTATAGCTTGGGAGGCGGCGTTGTTGAGAGTTAAACATATTTGGACTGTTATCGTATCGTTTACCGTTATATTGATAAGCGATATTCATATCGATATCGAACAGAGTCCAATCAATCTGATACGAGGCTTTTTGCTTCGACCGGCGCGCCAAAACGGTATTATCCGAATCCCGTCGCGGATCCAGGTACTCCAACGTTAAGCGGTGACTAAATATGCCCGTATCAATGTTGCCCGTCCACTCAACGCCTTTTATTGTCGCCTTATCCGTATTGAAATACTTATTAGTCACATAATCGTAATCTATCAGGTTATCGATTTTGTTGCGATAAGCGGATAAACGCCATGATAGTGGGCCCGTCACCCCTTCCAGCCCGGCTTCCCATTGGGATGACTCTTCTGCTTTAATGCTTTCATTACCCCAGGTGCCGTATATCTGACCGAAAGCAGGAGCACGAAACGCGGAGCCATAAGATATGATGAGGCGATAATCCGGTATAAACATCCAACCTGCGGCTGCCTGCCAGGTGTTATGCCGATTATATTGGCTGCTATCGTCTGTACGTATCGCGCCTTCTAAAGTCACTTGCTCAAAATATTGTTGCTGAGCCGTGAGATAGAGTCCCGTATTTTCACGCGTATGACCTTGATTACTTGTACCCGGTTTGTTTTCTTCCCGACGCCAGTCAACCCCGGCACTAATCGAACCATTTATTACCGCCAGCGTATTGCCCCACAATAAGCTCCGCTGTGTAACTTCATTTAATGAGTAACCTGGCGCATAGTTACCCTTGGCGGATTCGAAGTCATAATCTTTGTACGTCTGATAACTCCCAATCAGTTGCGATGCAAAATCGTTGTTCTGGAATCGCAGACCGCCGTCAAAATTTCGGCTGTATAGCTGTCGCTGATCGCTAAATCCTGCGGAAAGCTGATCATAATCGGTCTTATTCCCATAGCCATACGAACGTACAAAACCAGATACGGAATCATTAAATTTCTGTTCAATGCTTCCCCACAGAGCCTTGCTACGAAAACCGTCATTATCGTTATCGGCTGGGGCGGATGACGTAGGGTACACATTGAAACCCTGTGTTTCTTCAAAAGAGCCAGCTAAGCTTATCGCCGTATTATCACTAATGTGCTGGCGTAGGCTGCCATCATAGATTTGATATTTATTCGAGCCAACGCCTGCCTCAAGTTTTCCGCCGTCAGTTCCTTGCTGAGTAATGATATTTATCACTCCGCCGATGGCCTCTGGGCCATAAACGGCTGAGCGAGGCCCGCGGATATACTCGATACGTTGCACCAAAGACATCGGTATCTGATTAAAATCCACACTGCCGGTAACGCCCGGCGACGCCATACGGATACCGTCAATCAAAACGAGTACATGGCTGGAATTTGTGCCACGAATGAACATCGACGCATTTTGTCCACGTCCGCCATTCTGCGCAATATCCACCCCAGGAAGTCTCCGCATCACATCAGTCAGGCTTTTAGCCTGCCAACGCTCAATATCGTCACGGGTAACGATATCCATTGGGGCGAGAACGGAGGAAACAGGTTGAGGGAAACGATTTGCCGTCACCACCAGGTTGTCAGAAGAGTCTTGAGGTGAATTATTATCTTGCGCCCAGACGGGAAAGGCCGCGACAGAAAGTACTGCCGACAGCAATATTTTGTTATTAGGCATGTCTTTAGCATCCAAACCATATATAAGGATGCCGCATTACCACGATCGATAGCACGCGATGGTCATGGTCATTGCGACGTATACCGGCAGGTCTTCGGGCTTGGATGCCGTTGTTACCATGATTAAAAATGAAGATATGCTTAATAATCATAGTGTAACAACAAAGAGCGATGACTTCCCATCTTTAAAAGACAGTGTCTGCATGAATGCTATCGCTCTGGCTTTCCCTTACCGCTGCGCGTCAGCCCCAGATTTACACTGGATTCCCTTTTAACTCGTGATACAAGGCCGGACGCACATGCTACGATCGCGTATTGCAGATGTCTAGACTGCTATTTCATTACAGGATAATAATGTAACAAAACTGGACTTCCCGGCGGGATTCCCTACAATTCCCCGCCATTAAGCTCCTTTTAGACGCCATTCGGACGAGAAAACCATGACGCCAGAAATCCTGCCTATTGAACAATATGACGACCAGCTTGCACAAAAAACTGAACGTCTGTGCGGGATGATGGCTCCTTTCAATGCCCCTTCGCCTGCGGTTTTCCGCTCGCCCGTCAGTCACTATCGGATGCGTGCGGAATTCCGCATCTGGCATGACGGCGACGAGCTCTATCACATCATGTTTGATCAACAGACCAAGCAGCGTATTCGGGTTGACCAATTTCCCGCGGCCAGTGAACTGATTAACCGTCTGATGCCCGTGCTGATCAGCGCATTACAGCCAAACCCGATCCTGCGCCGCAAGCTGTTCCAGATTGATTATTTATCCACGCTGAGCGGTGAAGTGGCGGTATCGCTGCTCTATCACCGCGCATTGGATGAAACATGGCAACAGCATGCCGGCGCGCTGCGCGATAGCCTGAACGCACAGGGCTTCCGCCTGCAACTGATTGGCCGTGCGACGAAAACCAAAATTTGCCTCGATCGTGATTACGTTGACGAATGCTTGCCTGTCGCGGGCCGGGAGCTGATTTATCGTCAGGTAGAAAACAGTTTTACCCAGCCTAATGCCGCCATGAATATCCAGATGCTGGAATGGGCGTTGGAAGCGACTCAAGGTTCAAAAGGGGATTTGCTGGAGCTTTACTGCGGCAACGGAAACTTTTCGCTGGCGCTGGCGCGAAATTTTGATCGGGTGTTGGCCACGGAAATCGCCAAGCCTTCCGTCGCGGCGGCGCAATATAACATTGCCGCAAATCAGATTGATAACGTACAGATTATTCGCATGGCGGCAGAAGAGTTTACTCAGGCGATGCAAGGCGTGCGCAAATTTAATCGCCTCGAAGGTATCGATCTGACGAGCTATCAATGTGACACCATTTTCGTCGATCCGCCGCGCAGCGGGTTGGACGCCCAGACAGTCAAACTGGTGCAAGCCTACCCGCGCATACTCTATATTTCCTGCAACCCGGAAACGCTGTGCCATAATCTGCAAACGCTGAACGAAACCCATCAAATTCGCCGTCTGGCGCTGTTTGACCAATTCCCTTATACCCATCACATGGAATGCGGCGTGTTATTGGAAAAGCGTCGGTAATTCGTTATACGCAGGCGGCGTCTGGCCGCCAGGCTTTGATGTGCCTATGGCGTGTCGATCTCTTTGGCTGGCTTTCTGGCGCGCAATTTAAGGCCAATCCAGAACACCAATGCCACGCAAAGCAGAGAAGGAACAAAGTTTGAACCGATGTCCGGGTATTCAACGCGGACAATCGCGCTGTAGATCAGCAGACCAAGTAGAAAACATGCGGCGACCAACATCGGCATGCCTTCTTGCATACTGTGATTCATATAGCGCTGGTGCAAACAGTAAACAGATAAAACCAGTGCTATCAAGGGGAAGATGGAAAATGGCACTATCGTGCTGAATAACGCCGCAAACGATCCGTTAACAGACAGGCCAGCGACTAACGCCAGGAGCAGCGTGCCTTTTTCTTGCTGAGGTTGTTGTTCTGTCATGGTTTCTCCCTTCTCATGTGTATAGGTAATACTCACGAAGCTCCGGCGCTATTGTCCTGTTCCTTTCTGTACCAATAATAGGCGCCTTTGGAAATAATTCGCAGTTGCAGCACCAGGCGTTCTTCCAGTTGCCTGCGCTGCGCCAGATCGACATCCAATGCTTCCGCCCCGGCGCTGAAAACAATGGTAACCATTGCTTCTGACTGCGCCTCCGCAAAACTGCGGGGAATGTGATTTTCGACTTCCAGATAATCCGCCAGTTCTGCGATGAAATGCTGAATCTCCCGCGCGACAGCCGCACGAAACGCGGCGGACGTCCCTGATCGCTCACGCAATAACAATCTAAAAGCGTTAGGGTTATTGCCAATAAACTCCATAAAGGTGGAGACAGAGGTTCTGATGACGCTGCCGCTTTTGGCGATGCGTTGCCGGGCCTGACGCATTAACTGACGCAGCATCAGACCGCTTTCATCCACCATCGTCAGCCCCAATTCATCCACGTCACGAAAATGGCGATAGAAAGAGGTTGGAGCAATGCCCGCTTCACGCGCGACTTCACGCAAGCTCAGGCTGGCGAAGCTGCGTTCAGCGCTTAATTGGCTAAACGCCGCCTCAATCAGGGAACGACGCGTCCGTTCTTTTTGTTGTGCTCTGACACCCATTATCCTGCCCAAATCATCTGCTCCCCTGTTCAGAAAAGCACTATAGCAAAGTTTAATCTCAGCATACTGAGACAAAGTTTGTCATATTAAAAATGTGACCATCATTTTCCATAGCAAAAACAGGGATGATTGGGATCTTTTCCCGAAAATGTTACAATCACGTTATTGTTTTGTATGAAACAGGTGGAGCCTACCATGACAATACCAAAGCAGTTCGATTATGATGCGATAGTAATCGGTTCAGGCCCCGGTGGTGAAGGCGCCGCAATGGGATTATCCAAACAGGGCGCCAAAATTGCCGTAATTGAACGGCACTATAATGTTGGCGGCGGTTGTACCCATTGGGGAACCATTCCGTCAAAAGCCCTGCGTCATGCCGTCAGCCGTATTATCGAATTCAATCAAAACCCGTTGTACAGTGATAACTCCCGCATTATCAGTTCCTCTTTCTCTGATATCCTGCGCCACGCTGATAGCGTCATTGGCCAGCAAACGCGGATGCGTCAGGGATTTTATGAACGAAATCAGTGCGAACTCTTCTCTGGCGAAGCGTGTTTTATTGATCCGCACACTATCGCCGTCCACTACCCGGACGATACGCACGACACGCTGACTGCCGCGCATATTATCATCGCCACAGGCTCCCGACCTTACCATCCGGCGGAAGTGGATTTCGCCCACCCCCGTATTTACGACAGCGACTCCATCCTGCAACTGGATCATGAACCGAAGCACGTCATTATCTACGGCGCTGGCGTTATTGGTTGCGAGTATGCCTCCATTTTCCGCGGATTGAACGTCAAGGTTGACTTGATCAACACCCGCGATCGTCTGCTGGCGTTTCTCGATCAGGAAATGTCGGATGCCCTGTCTTATCACTTCTGGAACAACGGCGTGGTTATCCGCCATAACGAAGAGTTTGAAAACATTGAAGGCGTGCCTGACGGCGTGATCATAAATCTGAAATCCGGCAAGAAGATGAAAGCCGATTGCTTGCTTTATGCCAATGGTCGTACCGGCAATACTGAAACGCTGGGGCTGGATAACATCGGTCTGAGCACCGATAGCCGCGGGCAAATAAAGGTCAACAGCATGTATCAGACCGATCTGGCGCACATTTATGCCGTGGGTGATGTCATCGGCTACCCCAGTCTGGCTTCAGCGGCTTACGATCAGGGACGCATTGCCGCCCAAGCCATCACCAAAGGTGATGCGACCGCCCATCTGATTGAAGATATTCCTACCGGAATTTACACCATTCCTGAAATCAGTTCGGTGGGTAAAACCGAACAGCAACTGACGGCGATGAAAGTGCCTTACGAGGTGGGAAGAGCGCAGTTCAAGCATCTTGCACGCGCACAAATCGTGGGAATGAATGTGGGCAGCCTGAAAATTCTGTTCCATCGTGAAACCAAACAGATTCTGGGTATCCACTGTTTTGGCGAGCGCGCGGCGGAGATTATCCATATCGGCCAGGCCATCATGGAGCAAAAAGGCGAAGGCAATACTATCGAGTATTTCGTTAATACTACCTTCAATTACCCAACGATGGCGGAAGCCTTTCGGGTCGCGGCTTTAAATGGTTTAAACCGTCTGTTTTGACAGGTTTTCCATATAATCCTGCATATGTTCGCGGATGGTATCGGCAAGTTGTTCATAACGTCCGCGCAGCGGTGAACCGGGGCGGTAAACCAGTGCGATGGTGCGCTTTGGCTCCGGTTTGTAGCAGGTCAAATAACAAACACCATCACGCTCCCGCTCATTCGGCACCGCCAGCGACGGCAGCAACGTGATCCCGCTGCCTGCCGCCACCATATTACGCAACGTTTCCAGACTGGTCGCCCGGAAATGCGTATCTTCATCTGCCCCGGCCTGAAAGCAGAATCCCATTGCCTGATCGCGTAGACAGTGTCCGTCCTCCAGCATCAACAACTTCTCACCAGCCAGATCAGACATGGCGACCCGTTCACGATTCGCCCACGGATGATCCTGATAAATCGCCAGTTTCATCGGCTCGTCGAATAAGGGTACTTCGATAAAGGCTTCAGACTCTTTCACCATGGCCAATATAGCGCAATCCAGTTTGCCGCTATCCAGTTGTGCTAACAGTTGGTGAGTTTGCGCTTCATGCAGGTACATTTCGAGCTTGGGAAATGTGTGGTGCAACATCGGGATGACTTGCGGCAGCAGATAAGGTCCGAGCGTCGGGATTAAACCGATATGCAAAGGACCTGACATTGTTTCCCCTTGCTGGCTTGCCATTTCTTTCAATACCTTTACTTCACGTAGAACGGTGCGCGCCTGTTCGACTAAGAGTAGCCCTGCCTGAGTAAACAATACCTTCCGACTGGTTCGCTCCAGCAACATGACGCCGAGTTCATCTTCAAGCTTACGAATTTGTCCACTGAGTGTTGGCTGACTAACGTGGCAAGAGTCCGCAGCGCGCCGAAAATGGCGATGCTCCGCCAGCGCTACAAGATACTCTAAATCCCGAATATTCATTTATTATTCTCCTTATCACGATAGCAAATGGCGATAGATAGCATAGCAATGAACGTTCATTCCTATCAACAGGCAAATAAATAGTATCGCTCATCGCAACATACCCATTTATTTCGTCACAAATAAAACAATTTCATCATTACGAGATTAAGCCATATTTACCAGAGGCTTTTATACCAACTTGCCTCGCTATAATGAGCCAGCTAATGTATTCAAGCAATTTGACGTTTATAGCATTTTGTGCCTTTCGTGCCTGATCCTCTTGTTAAGAACGTCAGGAAAGCAGCTCATCACACCGACAACGTCATTGCGGACGGTAATAATGCATTGACTAACGATATAAATATTGGCGGGAAATATCGAACGAGGGTTGGGTCATCATGATGGAAGAGGGTGATTGCGGCCCAAGCTGCAAGCCTGAACTCACAGGATGCTTGAGCACCCTGTGTCTGGAGTGAATCATTTATAATGTAACCGCCGGACGGACGCCCAACGTATGGCAAATTGCATAGCTTAATTCAGCGCGATTCAACGTATAGAAGTGGAAATCCTTCACCCCTTCACGACTCAGGATTTTCACCATGTCCATCGCAATGGAAGCGCCCACCATTTTGCGGGTTTCCGGGTCATTATCCAGCCCTTCGAACATGGCCGTCATCCAGTTCGGCACACGAACATTTGTCATGGTGGCAAAACGCTGTAATTGCCTGAAGTTGGAGACGGGCAGAATACCCGGAACAATTTCCACATCGATCCCCGTCGCCACACAGCGATCGCGAAAACGCAGATAGCTTTCCACATCAAAAAAGAACTGGGTAATTGCACGATTCGCACCAGCGTCAATCTTGTGTTTCAGATTGATCAGATCAGCTTGCGCGCTTTTCGCTTCTGGATGCACTTCAGGATAGGCGGCGACAGAAATATCAAAGTCACCCACTTCTTTGAGCAATGTTACCAGATCGGCGGCGTACATTTCCGGCTTGCCGCCGCACGGCGGTAAATCGCCGCGAAGCGCCACAATATGACGAATACCGCTCTGCCAGTAATCCTGAGCGATTTCACGTAACTGTTCACGGGAAGCATCAATGCAGGTGAGATGCGGAGCCGCTTCCAGACCGGTGCGCTCTTTAATGCTTTTGATGATACTGTGAGTACGATCACGTTCGCCGGAGTTGGCGCCATAGGTCACGGAAACAAACTTCGGCTTCAAATTGCTCAGACGGTCAATAGAATTCCACAGAGTGTCTTCCATATCGCTGGTACGCGGCGGAAAAAATTCAAATGAAACATTAATCTGTCCCTGCAATTCCGCCAGGCTTTGATTCAGCGCTTCCCGCTGGTTTGCGTGAAAAAAACTCATACCTGCCACCCCATTCGCCGTTACTGTTATTATCATCGATATAAACGTCTATACGTTTAGACGTCTATATAGAAAATGACGTAATCCACGTCAAGAGTCAACGCTTTTAACCAGCTTATGTGGTGATGATTACTCAAGCCACATGAAGAAAATTCAACATGTGGTTCTGGAGAAAAAAGGAGGAAGAAAAATGGAGCAAAATGCGCAGAACATCGCTTCTGCGCACGGGCAAGGCAGAGTCCCTTCAGAGCAGCTGCGCCAGACGGTTTAAATCTGACTGAATAGCGCCGGCAGTAACATCTCGCCCCGCGCCTGGGCCACGGATCACCAGGGGATTATCCCGATACCAGCGGCTTTCGATGGCAAACACATTGTCGCCTGGCAACAACGAGGCCAGTGGATGATCGGGCCGGACCGCCTCGACGCCGACACGCGCTTTACCATTGCTGTCAAAGCGCGCAACGTGCCGCAGCACCAATCCCATCTCCTGAGCGGCTTCCAGACGCTGTATCATCTGTTCGTTAAGCGATTCACCATTCTCGAAGAAGTAGTCGACCGATCCTTCCTCACAGCCTGGCGGCACCAGCGATTCCACTCGGACCTGACTGGGTTCTATTTCATATCCGGCTTCACGAGCCAGAATCACCAGCTTGCGCATCACATCCTGCCCGGACAGATCCACACGCGGATCCGGTTCGGTCAGCCCCTGCTGACATGCCTGATCCACCAGTTCGATAAACGGCACTGAACCATCGAACTGTAGGAATAACCAGGAAAGCGTGCCGGAGAAAATACCGCTAATGGCAAGGATCGTGTCGCCGCTTTCACGCAGATCGCGCACGGCGAAATTCACCGGCAACCCCGCCCCGACCGTCGCGTTATACAGCCAGTAACGGCCCGTTTTGGCAAATGCATCCCGAATCTGGCGATAGTTATTGCCACCGGACGCGCCAGCCAGTTTGTTCGCGCTGATAACGTGAAAACCATAGCTGGCGAAATCAAGATACAGATCGGCGACCGATTCGCTGGCGGTCATATCAAGCACCACCAAATCGTCAAACGGATGCGCGCGCATCCACAGGAACAGATCTTCTCCGTCCCGCTCCTGCGCTTCGTTCTCAAAAAAGGCCAATACCCGGCTGGCATCCAGACCATCGTAACTCAGCAAACTTCGGCTACTGTCCACCACGCCCGCCAGCACAAATTCAAAACCGGTGCGGGCAGAGAGAGGACGTTGATCACGGGCAAACAGTTCAAGCCAGCGGGAACCGATATTCCCTTTACCAAACAGTACCAGACCGATACGTTTTTCCGCACGGAACAGAGAATGATGCAGGCCGCGGATCAGATGTTCCGTCGGCCCGATGCGCAGCACTGCGACCAGACTGATCCCATCTTCCGATTGCCAGATAAACTCGATAGGCTGATCTTTCATCTGTTGATAAAAGCGATGGCTATGCAGCGGATTCTTGCTCACGCCCGCCCCGACCATCGCTACCAGCACCAGCCCTTCCCGCTTGTGTAATTGAACAGGCAGCGCCGCCTGTTCCAGCCGCGTCCAGGCGCTGTACACCACTTCAGAGGTATAACAGAGTTGCAGCAGGTTACGATCCTGATGAATTCCCGTCGCCAGCGGTTTCAACTGATCCCGATTCAGTAACTGTTCAATTTCCCGCTGTACCAAAGAAAAATCATGTTCCGGCGGCACCTGAATGTCTATCAGGCAGACATCATCATGGCTGGTGACGATCTTGGCGCCAGTCCCCGAAGCCAGTACGCGCTCAATACGCGTTGAGCCCTGCTCCGGCTGATAACTGCAACGCAATTGTAAGTCGATATCACTGCCGGAAACGGGTTGCAGCGTGCGCGTATGCAGCACAGGCGCAGCCAGTCGCGCCAGTTCGCTGGCTTCATCCAGGCGCAACAGCGGCAGCAGACAGGCATCCTTTACTTTGCGCGGATCAGCACTATAGACGCCAGCGACGTCACTCCAGATCGTCACCCGCTCCACGCCTGCCAGCGCCCCAATTTGCGTCGCAGAATAGTCACTGCCGTTGCGCCCCAGCAACACTGTTTCACCGGCGTCATTACGGCAGATAAATCCGGTCACGACCACACGGTGTCCCGCATGCTGCGTCAGGCATTGTTGCAACAGCGGCCAGGAGCGCCCCTCATCCACCTGAGGTTGCGCCGCTCGCTCTGCCCGCAGAAAATCACGCGCATCCAGCCAGGACGCCTGCATATCCAGATGATTAAGCACGGCTGCCATCAAACGGGCAGACCAGATCTCGCCGTGCCCCACTACTTCGGCGTATACGGCATCGGTAATTTTTCCATCCAGCAGCGCCGCCAAACTCTCCAGATCGCGGATAAACTGGGAAATCAACGGCTCCGCCATTTCGGGGGGAAGCAACCCGGTGATCAGATCGCGCTGATAGCGACGTAACGCCTGCTGAACCTGATGGGCGGAAAGACGATCGCTCTGGCTCAGTTTTAACCAGCTAATCAATTGGTTAGTCGTACCGCCCGCCGCGGAAACCACCATCAAATCGCCAGGATGACTGTACTCAGCCATGATGCCGGCCACACGCTGGTAACATTTCACATCCGCCAGACTGCTGCCGCCAAATTTATGCAATTGTCGGCCTGTTACCGACGCCGCTATGCTTAATGCACTCATTCTTACCTCTTCGTCGCAGCCTGAAATGCACGATCAAGATCGGCAACAAGGTCATCACCGTCTTCAATGCCGGTTGAAATACGCAGTAATGTTTCAGCGATCCCGGCGGCGGCGCGCGCTTCGGGCGCCATGCCAGCGTGGGTCATGGTGGCGGCGTGGGAAATCAGGCTCTCCACTCCACCCAGCGATTCCGCCAGCGTAAACAATTCCAACGCTTCCAGAAACCGTCGTAATGTCTCTTCGTCACCATCCAGTTCAAAGCTTAGCATGGCGCCAAACCCGGATTGCTGACGGCAAGCAATCTCATGACCGGGATTCTGCGGTAATGAAGGGTGATACAGTTTTTTCACCAGCGGCTGTTGTTGCAGATACTCCACCAGTTGCAACGCATTGCGTTGCGCGGCAGCCATACGCGGCGCCAGCGTGCGCAGCCCGCGCAACAGCAGGTAGCTGTCAAACGCGGCGCCCGTTACGCCAATGTTGTTGGCCCACCAAGCCAGTTCGGTCACGATTTCAGGATCGTTGGCGATCACCGCGCCCGCCACCACATCGGAGTGGCCATTCAGGTATTTCGTACAGGAATGGATAACCAGATCCGCGCCCAATGCCAGCGGTTGTTGTAACGCGGGGCTCAGGAAAGTGTTATCCACCACGCTGATGGCGCCCGCCGTGCGAACGGCGCGACAAATCGCCGCGATATCGACCACGCGCAGTAAAGGATTGCTGGGGCTTTCCACCAGCACCAATTTGGGTTTCTCTTCCAGCGCCGCCTTGAGCGCCGCGTCATCGCCTTGATCGACAAACTTCACGCGAAACGCGCCGCGCTTACTCAGGCTGTCAAACAGGCGATAGCTACCGCCGTAACAGTCGTGCGGCGCGACCAATACATCCCCCGGACGCAGAAACACCGTGCAAACCAGCATAATGGCCGACATTCCGCTGCTGGTCATCACCGCGCCCGCCCCACCTTCCAGTTCAGCCAGCGCATGCTGCACGACATCACGCGTCGGGTTACCGCGACGTGAATAATCATGGACTCTTGGCTGGTTGAAGCCGATAAAATTATAGGTGCTGGAAAGATGAATGGGCGGGACGACACAGCCGTATTGCTCGTCATTATTTAACCCGCTGCGAACTGCGATCGTTGCCTGTTTACGCGTCATCGGTTTTTTCCTGGCTGGAGGCTGAAACATGAGAAAGTAAAGAGTAAACCCAGTTTTAATAGACGTCAATACATCTAGACTTCTAAACTTCTTTGCGTATAGATTGAGCATAAGCGTAATAACCGCTAGAATCGTGGTATTTCATGACAGATGCTGTCTTCATTACGATTAATTTTTAAGGTATCCCATGGCTGAGTGGAACGGCGAGTATGTCAGCCCTTATGCTGAACACGGTAAAAAAAGCGAACAGGTTAAAAAGATCACGGTGTCTATCCCGCTGAAAGTTCTGAAGATATTGACGGATGAGCGAACCAGACGCCAGGTCAACAACCTGCGACACGCAACAAACAGCGAACTCTTGTGCGAGGCCTTTTTGCATGCCTTCACCGGACAGCCTTTGCCAAATGATGAAGATTTACGTAAGGAGCGCTGTGATGAGATCCCGGAAGCGGCGAAAATCATCATGCGGGAAATGGGGATAGACCCCGATACCTGGGAGTATTAAGCGACGCATTTCACGCTTTCCCGATATTCGCGCATTAACCATATGTCCAGATTGGAAATGAGATATCAGAAACGACAAGGGCGCCCGCAGGCGCCCTTGTTTGCTTTTACCGCTAACCGGAATAACTTATTTTTTGCTGCCCGGCACGCTGAAACGCTTGTTGAAGCGCTCGACACGACCACCAGTATCAACAACACGTTGTTTACCGGTGTAGAACGGGTGGCAAGCGCCACAAACGTCCAGGCTCAGGTCACGACCCACAGTGGAATGGGTTTTGATAACATTACCGCAAGAGCAAGTTGCCGTAATTTCGACGTAATTCGGGTGAATACCTTTTTTCATGGGAAACCTCTGTTAAGGCCGTGTCGCTATCCAGCCCTGTTCCGCCAGACACCACACGAAAGTTGAGTAAATGAGTTCATCATGCAAACAGCATAATGGCGGCGGATCATACAGAAACAGACAACCTGATGCAATCGCATCCACACAATATCGTTCACAGCATGTACACTAGCGGCTTACTTTCTTTCACGCCAGATCCAACCGGAGATGTCATGTCTGTCGCCCAGGTCGCATTGCCCGTGCCATTGGCCCGTACATTCGATTATTTGTTCCCCGCTGACGGCATTCAGCCGCAAGTCGGCGTGCGCGTCAGCGTGTCCTTTGGCAATCGCAAGGCAATTGGCATCGTTACCGCATTAAGCGAAGCAAGCGAACTGCCGCTGGATCAATTGAAACCCATCCATGCCGTCCTGGACGATCAGCCTTTATTTCCCGACAGCCTGTGGCGCATTTTACGCTGGGCGGTAGATTATTATCACTATCCCATCGGCGAAGTGCTGTTCCACGCCTTGCCAATCTTACTCCGTCAGGGAAAACCGGCCCACCGCGCTCCACTCTGGCAATGGTTTGCCACCGAACGGGGACGGGCCACCCCGTTGAGTTCGTTAAAGCGAGCGCCCAAACAGCAGCAGGCGTTGGCCGCGTTACTTCAGGCGCCGATGTACCGCCATCAGATCAACGCAACCGAATTAACGGAAACCGCATTTCAGGCGTTGCGCAGTAAAGGCTTATGCGATCTGAAAGCCAGCGAACAGGTTTTCCATGACTGGCGTAAATGTTTCAGTACCGCAACAGATCGTCTGCGACTGAACACCGAACAGGCTACCGCGGTTGGCGCCATTCGTAGTGAAGATAATCATTTTTCCGCCTGGCTACTGGCCGGCATCACCGGTTCAGGCAAAACGGAAGTATATCTGAGCGTCCTGGAAAATGTGCTGGCGCAGGGAAAACAGGCGCTGGTGCTGGTGCCGGAAATCGGTCTGACGCCGCAGACGATCGCCCGCTTTCGTGAGCGTTTCAACGCTCCCGTCGATGTGCTGCATTCCGCTCTGAATGACAGTGAACGACTGGCGGTGTGGTTGCGCGCCCGCAGCGGCGAAGCGGCGATCGTCATCGGCACGCGTTCAGCCCTGTTTACCCCATTCGCCAGACTGGGATTGATCGTGATTGATGAAGAGCACGACGGCTCCTACAAACAGCAGGAGGGCTGGCGCTATCATGCCCGCGATCTGGCGGTGTTCCGCGCCAGAGAAGAAGATATCCCTATCGTCATGGGTACTGCGACGCCTGCGCTGGAAACGCTCTATAACGTACAGATTGGCAAATATCGTCAGTTAACACTGACTAAACGTCCCGGCAATGCGATGCTGGCCCGCCAGCACGTTCTCGACCTAAAGGGGCTGCCGCTCACCAGCGGATTGTCGCAACCGCTCATTACCCGCATCCGACACCACCTGGCGCAGAATAATCAGGTGATTCTGTTCCTTAACCGCCGTGGCTTCGCACCGGTGGTGATGTGCCATGAATGCGGCTGGATTGCCGAATGTCAGCGCTGCGATCACTATTATACCTTGCATCAACACCAGAAAATGCTGCGCTGCCATCATTGCGACAGCCAGCGCCCGATACCGCATCAGTGTCCCGGCTGCGGCTCCACCAACCTGGCGCCTGTCGGTCTGGGGACAGAGCAGTTGGAGCAGAACCTGACGCCGTTATTTCCCGATACGCCCATCACCCGTATCGACCGGGACACCACCAGTCGCAAAGGCGCGCTCGAACATCAGTTATCACAGGTGAAGCAAAGCGGCGCACGCATTCTGATCGGCACCCAAATGCTGGCGAAAGGCCACCATTTTCCTGATGTCACGCTGGTTGCTCTGCTGGATGTGGATAGTTCCCTGTTCTCTGCGGATTTCCGCGCCGCCGAGCGCTTCGCCCAACTCTATACCCAGATATCAGGTCGGGCTGGCCGCGCCGGTAAAGCGGGAGAAGTGGTATTGCAGACGCATCACCCGGAGCACCCTTTACTGCAAACACTGCTGCAACAGGGCTATGACGCCTTTGCCAGCCAGACGTTGAAAGAACGCAAAAGCGTTTTTCTGCCGCCGTTCACCAACCATATTCTGTTTCGCGCCGACGATCATGATAACCAGCAGGCCGCGCTCTTTCTGCAACAGTTGCGCAATCTGTTGGAGGCCAGTCCGCTGCGGGATGAATCACTCTGGCTGCTGGGACCGGTTCCCGCACTGCAACCTAAACGGGCAGGCCGCTTCCGTTGGCAGTTGTTGTTGCAGCATCCATCCCGGACGGTATTGCAACGGCTGATCAAAACCTCGATGACGCTGATCAATACGCTGCCGCAAGCGCGCAAAGTGAAGTGGGTGCTGGATGTCGACCCCACGGACGGCTAACCCTTTCATAGTTTGGCGCCCTATGACAATTTATTGCGAACCGCATCGGAAAATCACGACTCATCATATTTTCCATGCAAATTAAGCAACAAAAGTTGCATTCAATCTGTTAAGAATACGCCTGAGGACGGTATGCTGAGAAACATTGCGATACAAAATACGACAACGCCCCAGCACTGTCATTCAGCCTCGGCGAATCAGCCATGACAGTCTGAAAGGGGAAAGCAATAATCCAGGCCGAAAGCGCCAGTTCAGGCTGACGCGAGGAGAAAAGCGTTGGAACAGAAGAAAGACGTCGCTACCGCGACGATGAAGGACGTGGCGGATGAGGCCGGTGTCTCCACCGCCACGGTTTCCCGCACGTTGATGAACCCGGAAAAGGTATCCGCAACGACACGAAAAAAAGTCGAACAAGCGGTTATTGCTGTAGGATACTCGCCCCATGCGCTGGCCAGAAATCTCAGGCGCAATGAATCGCGAACCATTCTGACCATCGTGCCGGATATCTGCGATCCTTACTTTTCTGAAATATTCAGAGGAATTGAAGAAACCGCGGCACAGCATGGTTATCTGGTGCTGATTGGCGACTGCGCTCATCAACGTCAGAAAGAAAAAACCTTTATTGATTTAATCATCACCAAGCAAATTGACGGCATGCTGCTGTTGGGTTCAGACTTGCCGTTCGATGCCGGAAAAGAAGAACAGCGCAATCTGCCGCCGATGGTCATGGCGAATGAGTTCGCGCCGGAACTGGAATTGCCGACGGTGCATATCGATAACCTGACCGCCGCATTTGAAGCCGTACACTATTTACATCAACTCGGTCATCAACGCATCGCCTGCATTGCCGGTCCCGAAAACATGCCCTTGAGCCAGTACCGGCTTCAGGGTTATGTGCAAGCGCTGCGCCGCAGCGGTATTAGCATCGATAATCAGTACATCATCCGCGGTGATTTCACGTATGAAACCGGGCTAAACGGTCTGATTACGTTGATGAAACACCCGCTGCCGCCCAGTGCGATTTTTTGCCATAGCGACATCATGGCGCTGGGGGTACTCTCACAGGCTAAAAAGATGGGGCTGGATATACCACGCGATATTTCAGTGGTGGGTTTTGACGACATCGAGCAGGCCAAATATTGTTGGCCGCCGCTGACCACCGTGGCGCAACCACGTTATCAGATCGGACGCGAGGCGATGCTGCTACTATTGGAGCAGCTACACGGTCATACCGTGCACAGCGGTTCACGGCTTCTGGCCAGTACATTGGTAATACGGGAAAGCTCGGCGGCCCTGAATTATTCACGCAACAGGCTTTAAGAATTCAGGTGCTGGTCAAATATTTTAAGGTTCAGTAACATGACACCTTAATCATCTTATTCAATTCACAGCGAAACGACAGTGGCACAAAGAGACTATGTCAGCCGGGGCCGTTCAGGTACGCGCCGCAAAAAGACAACCAGCCGAAGAAAAAGCAACGCTTCAGGAACGTCCAAAATCATGGTGGCGCTGGCGGCCGCTGTTTTGGTCACCTTTGCCGGCGGGCTGTATTTCATCGCTCACAATAAACCAGATGAGTCGCCGGTTCTGCCACATCAAAATGCTGCGGGCAAAGGCAGCGGATTACCGCCCAAGCCAGAAGAACGCTGGCGTTATATCAAGGAACTGGAGAACCGTCAGTTGGGCGTGACGTCGCCTACCGAGCCCTCTGCCGGCGGAGAAATTCAGTCACCGGTGCAGTTGACGGACGAACAGCGCCAGTTGCTGGAACAAATGCAGTCGGATATGCGCCGTCAGCCGACACAGCTTTCGGAAGTGCCGTATAACGACCAGACTCAAGTCCCGCGCACACAAGTGACGATCAAACCACCGACGCAGCAAGCGCCAGCGACCACCACGTCCCCGCCTGCCGTTACCGCGACGCCAGCCGCGCCAAAACAGGAAACGGCGCAGCAGGCGCCGATTAAACCGTCTCCAACGCCAAAGCAGGAACAAGAGAAAGCACAGCGTTGGGTCGTTCAATGCGGTTCATTCAAAACCATGGAACCCGCCGAATCAGTGAGAGCGCAACTGGCTTTTGCCGGTATCGAAAGCCGCATCACCTCTAACGGCGGCTGGAACCGCATCATGCTGGGACCGTACAATAACCGCGCCGCGGCGGACAGCATGCTGCAACGACTCAAAGGCGCGGGCGCGTCAAACTGTATCCCGCTCGCCAGCGGGGGTTGAAAAACCCCACGCCTTCCCCCATCTATAAATTCAATATGCCCCGTCGCCGTGCCGTGGCGGGGGATCTTTTTCTTCAGTAACGGGGATTTACTCGTGACAACTATTGTAAGTGTACGCCGCAACGGTCAGGTGGTCATTGGCGGTGATGGGCAGGCCACGCTGGGCAACACCGTCATGAAAGGCAATGTGCGTAAAGTACGCCGCCTCTACAATGATCGCGTTATTGCAGGCTTTGCCGGCGGCACAGCAGATGCGTTCACCTTGTTCGAGCTTTTTGAGCGCAAACTGGAAATGCATCAGGGACACCTGGTGAAAGCGGCGGTGGAAATGGCGAAGGACTGGCGTACCGATCGCATGTTGCGTCGGCTTGAAGCCTTACTCGCCGTTGCTGATGAAAATGCCTCGCTGATTATTACGGGTAATGGCGATGTCGTGCAGCCGGAAAACGACCTGATTGCTATTGGCTCCGGTGGTCCGTATGCCCAGGCAGCCGCTCGCGCCTTACTCGAAAATACTGAATTGAGCGCACGGGATATTGTCGAAAAGTCGTTAGGTATTGCGGGTGATATCTGCATCTATACCAACCAATTCCACACGATTGAAGAATTAGCCTCAAAGGTGTAAGGATCAACTATGTCTGAAATGACCCCGCGCGAAATCGTCAGCGAACTCGATAGTTATATTGTCGGCCAGCATAATGCCAAACGCGCCGTGGCGATTGCGCTACGTAACCGCTGGCGTCGGATGCAACTGGAAGAAACGCTGCGCCATGAAGTTACCCCGAAAAACATTCTGATGATCGGCCCGACGGGTGTCGGTAAAACCGAAATTGCCCGTCGTCTGGCTAAACTGGCTAATGCGCCGTTCATCAAGGTTGAAGCCACCAAATTCACCGAGGTTGGTTATGTGGGTAAAGAAGTCGATTCGATTATCCGCGATCTGACTGATTCGGCGCTAAAAATGGTGCGTCAGCAAGCCATTGAAAAAAACCGTTACCGTGCTGAGGAACTGGCGGAGGAGCGTATTCTGGATGTGCTGATCCCACCGGCCAAAAACAACTGGGGGCAGCCGGAAGAAACGAATGAACCTTCCGCGGCGCGTCAGGCGTTCCGTAAGAAATTACGTGAAGGCCAGTTAGATGATAAAGAAATTGAAATCGATCTGGCCGCCGCCCCGGTTGGCGTTGAAATCATGGCCCCGCCGGGCATGGAAGAGATGACCAACCAATTGCAATCCATGTTTCAGAATCTGGCGGGTCAGAAGCAAAAAGCCCGTAAAGTGAAAATCAAGGAAGCCTTCAAGTTGTTGGTGGAAGAAGAAGCCGCCAAGCTGGTGAACCCTGAAGAATTGAAACAGCAGGCTATCGAAGCGGTCGAGCAACACGGCATCGTGTTTATTGATGAGATCGATAAAATCTGTAAACGCGGCGAAAGTTCCGGCCCGGATGTTTCCCGCGAAGGCGTTCAGCGCGATCTGTTGCCGCTGGTTGAAGGTTGTACCGTGTCAACCAAGCACGGTATGGTCAAAACCGACCATATTCTGTTTATCGCATCAGGCGCTTTCCAGGTGGCCAGTCCGTCCGATCTGATCCCGGAATTGCAGGGACGTCTGCCGATTCGTGTCGAATTGCAGGCACTGACGACAGAAGATTTTGAGCGTATCTTGACCGAACCGAGCGCCTCGTTGACCGAGCAATATAAAGCGCTGATGGCAACGGAAGGCGTCAACATTGAGTTTTCCGCAGAGGGCATTCGTCGTATTGCAGAAGCCGCCTGGCAGGTTAACGAACGTACCGAAAACATCGGCGCACGTCGTTTGCATACCGTATTGGAACGTCTGATTGAAGATATTTCTTACGATGCCAGCGAAATGAGTGGTCAAAATGTTACCATTGACGCAGATTACGTAAGCGGTCACCTGGATGAATTAGTAGCAGATGAAGATCTGAGCCGATTTATCTTATAATCCGTTTCACGGATCGTCCTGTTAACGATATAAACGGGAGGCTTCGGCCTCCCGTTTGTGTTTGTGGCTCTGTCGTTAAAAAATTATTTATTCATAGACAATAAAAATTGAAGCACACTATGACCTTACTAACCCATAGCAGCAAAACCAAAGCCTGGCTGGACAGCCTGCGTCCAAAAACATTGCCATTAGCTTTCGCTTCTATCGTTACCGGCTCGGCGATTGCAAGCTGGCATAGCAGTTTTAAACCGGGTGTCGCATTACTGGCGTTGCTCACTGCGGGCTTGCTACAGATTCTTTCCAATCTGGCAAATGACTATGGGGATGCGGTCAAAGGCAGCGACACCGAAGACCGCATCGGGCCATTACGGGGTATTCAAACTGGCGCGATTAGCCTGTCTCAGTTGAGAAATGCACTGATTGCCACCATTGTGTTTACCATCATTTCAGGTGTATCGCTGGTGATCCTCGCCTGTGAAAAACCTAGCGATATCATCGGATTTCTGGTGCTGGGGCTGCTGGCTATTCTCGCCGCCATCACCTATACCGTGGGGAATCGTCCTTACGGCTACATCGGGCTGGGTGATATCTCGGTACTGATATTTTTCGGTTGGCTCAGCGTCGCTGGTTCCTATTACCTACAAACCGGCCATTTCGACAGCATCGTCATGTTGCCAGCCACCGCCTGCGGGCTGCTTGCCACCGCCGTATTGAACATCAACAACCTGCGCGATATCGACAACGATCGTCTCAGCGGCAAGAACACGCTGGCCGTTCGTCTTGGCGCGCAGAAGGCCCGCTGTTACCACACGCTGCTGTTGATGCTGGCCCCATTTTGTCTCGGCTTGTTCGCCATGCTTTACCTGCATAGTCTGGCAGGCTGGCTCTTTCTCCTTACGCTGCCGCTGCTGCTCAAGCAAGCCATCTATGTGCTGCGTGAAACCAGCGCGTTCAGCATGCGCCCTATGCTGGAAAAAACCGTTAAGGGTGCGCTGCTGACCAATATTTTGTTTGCTGTCGGGGTGATGCTTAGTTAACAAGACGCGGGAAGGCAGCGAAAAATACCGCCCCGCGCCTGCTGCTGACCGGGTACGGCGACCCGATGAGATAAACAAGTACCGCGTGTTGCCGCGGTTTACTGATACGCATCAAGTTAACATTTGATGATTTTGCCAACACCTGTCAGAAAGGGATATACTCACAATCCCTGCGGCAAACTGACATCAATCCTATGAAATACGATACTTCCGAACTGTGCGACATTTATCATGAAGAGGTTAACGTCGTTGAGCCTCTGTTCTCCAACTTTGGCGGGCGTACTTCATTTGGTGGCAAAATCACCACGGTGAAATGTTTTGAGGATAACGGCCTGCTTTACGATCTACTGGAAGAAAACGGCAGCGGGCGCGTACTTTTGATTGATGGCGGTGGCTCGGTGCGCCGCGCCCTGATCAATGCGGAACTGGCAAGATTAGCGACCCAGAACGAATGGGAAGGGATTGTCATTTACGGCGCGGTGCGTCAGGTGGACGATCTGGCTGAACTGGACATCGGCATTCAGGCTATGGCGGCCATTCCGGTCGGCGCCGCCAGCGAAGGCATTGGGGAAAGTGATATCCGTGTAAATTTTGGCGGGGTGACATTCTTTTCCGGCGATCATCTATACGCCGACAACACCGGGATTATTCTGGCGGAAGATCCGCTGGATATTGAATAATCCTCGCGGCCTCAATCACATCTTGCAGATCCCCGCCTGACGCGGGGATTGACGCTTTATAGCGCTAAACGCTTAAACTTCTTCCATCTTACCGAGCAACGCACGTAAACGATCTTGCCAGACTTGCTGCTCTTCTTTCAGTTGCTCGTTCTCGCGCACCAGCGCTTCACGGGAACCGGCCGCGGCCTGAACATCCTGGGCCAACGCGCTGTTTTGCTCTTTCAACTCTTCGATTTCCATTTGCAACAGCGTAATGGTATCAATCGCTTGCTGAACTTTTGCTTCCAGCTTTTCAAATACTTCAAATGACATTCTTCAAACCCCTTTTCATCACAAGGCATAAATCGGTTAACGTTGCGGCCATAACATCCACGGATCACAACACGACAACACATCTTCATATGACGTCGTTTAATACGCCTCTGGACATAACCTGATGGCGAGACTGACCATAGCTGAATTGTATGTAGCCAATGAATCCCTGTCTAGCAGACTTCCTATACGACGCCGAGTCTGCCCGCTTTTCTTTATCGCCACTATCAGCACAAACTGAAAAAACGGCCCCATTGTCAGCCGACGACTGAAGAATGTTAATTATTATATCTATTATTTAACATAAGACAGCGTTACCAACCGCCAAATCACAAAAAGTTAAGCGAATGCGCACATTTTTTGACACACAACACACATTTTGATTTCGATATTTCTCGCTTTCGAACATTAACGATAAATTCACATTATAAATATGTTTAAAACAGAGGCCGCCGTTGCCGACGACCTAGAGAAACCTACCACTCTGTACCTTAGCAACAGGAAAACAATATGAGTCAAGCAGAACGTTCAACCTTAAAAGGTCAGTGTATTGCCGAGTTTCTTGGCACCGGTCTGTTGATTTTCTTCGGTGTGGGCTGTGTTGCCGCCCTGAAACTGACCGGCGCCAGCTTTGGCCAATGGGAAATCAGTGTCATCTGGGGCCTGGGGGTGGCGATGGCCATCTACCTGACGGCAGCTATCTCCGGCGCGCACCTGAGCCCCGCCGTTACCGTAGCCCTATGGTTATTTGCCTGTTTCGACGGCAAAAAAGTCATCCCCTATATTTTGTCGCAAGTAGCTGGAGCCTTCTGTGCCGCGGCGCTCGTCTATGGCCTGTACTACAGTTTGTTCGTGGATTTTGAACAGACACACAATATGGTGCGCGGCAGCGCGGAAAGTCTGGAGCTCGCCGGTATTTTCTCGACTTACCCCAACCCACATATTTCAGTCATGCAGGCGTTTCTGGTTGAAATGGTGATTACCGCAATCCTGTTGTGTCTGATCCTGGCGCTGACCGACGATGGCAACGGTATTCCACGCGGGCCGCTGGCGCCGCTGCTGATCGGGATATTAATCGCCGTCATCGGTGCTTCAATGGGGCCGCTCACTGGTTTTGCGTTGAACCCGGCGCGTGATTTTGGTCCGAAACTGTTTGCGTTTCTGGCTGGCTGGGGAGAGATCGCT
This sequence comes from Brenneria izbisi, assembly GCF_025840185.1. Lineage (GTDB taxonomy): Bacteria > Pseudomonadota > Gammaproteobacteria > Enterobacterales > Enterobacteriaceae > Brenneria > Brenneria izbisi. The sequence continues at coordinate 119,684 of NZ_JAMPJU010000010.1, read as the reverse complement.
TTTACCGGCGGACGTGACATTCCCTACTTCCTGGTGCCGATTTTCGGCCCACTCGTCGGGGCTTGTCTGGGCGCATTCGGCTATCGTGCACTCATTGGCCGCCACCTTCCATGCGATGTATGTGAAACAGGCAACGAAACGACGACACCGACCGAAATCCGCTAAATGGGTATGACAGCGCTTACCTTTTTGGCTAACCATGACAGGATAGGAATTATGAACCCGGAAAAAAAATACATTGTCGCGATCGACCAGGGAACCACTAGCTCTCGTGCCGTAGTGCTGGATCACGACGCCAACATCGTCAGCGTCTCACAGCGTGAATTCAGTCAAATTTATCCGAAAGCAGGCTGGGTAGAACACGATCCCATGGAAATCTGGGCATCACAAAGTTCAACGCTGGTGGAAGTGCTGGCCAAAGCGGGTATCAATGCTGATGAAGTGGCGGGCATCGGTATCACCAACCAGCGTGAAACCGCCATTGTGTGGGAAAAAGACACCGGCAAGCCAATTTATAACGCTATCGTCTGGCAATGTCGCCGAACCGCTGAGATTTGTGAACAAATGAAGAAAGACGGTCTGGAAGAGTATGTGCGCAACACCACCGGGTTGGTGGTTGATCCCTACTTCTCCGGCACCAAAGTGAAATGGATTCTGGATCATGTCGAGGGCGCTCGCGAGCGCGCCCAACGCGGCGAACTGCTGTTCGGTACGGTCGATACGTGGCTGATCTGGAAAATGACGCAAGGACGCGTTCACGTTACGGATTACACCAATGCTTCCCGTACCATGCTGTTCAATATTCATACGCTTGAGTGGGATGATCGTCTGTTGCAGGCGCTGGATATTCCCCGCGCCATGTTGCCGGAAGTTCGCGCCTCTTCCGAGGTTTATGGACAAACCAATATCGGCGGCAAAGGCGGCACCCGTATTCCCATCGCCGGCATCGCGGGGGATCAGCAGGCGGCGCTGTATGGTCAGCTTTGCGTTCATCCGGGGATGGCGAAAAATACCTACGGCACCGGTTGCTTCCTGTTGATGAATACCGGCAACGAAGCCGTGCTGTCCAAACATGGTCTGTTGACCACCATCGCCTGCGGACCTCGCGGCGAAGTCAATTATGCGCTGGAAGGATCGGTTTTCGTTGGCGGCGCCTCTATCCAGTGGCTGCGTGATGAACTGAAGCTGATTGGCGATTCCATGGATTCAGAATACTTCGCCACCAAAGTGAAGGACACCAACGGCGTTTATGTGGTGCCGGCCTTCACCGGTTTGGGCGCGCCCTACTGGGACCCGTATGCTCGCGGCGCGATCTTCGGTCTGACGCGCGGCGTTAACGCGAATCATATTATCCGCGCCACGCTGGAATCTATTGCCTTCCAGACCCGCGATGTGCTGGACGCGATGCAGGCCGATGCCAATACCCGCCTCAAAGCGCTGCGCGTGGACGGCGGCGCCGTCGCCAACAATTTCCTGATGCAATTCCAGTCCGATATTCTCGGCACCCGCGTTGAACGCCCGGAAGTACGCGAAGTCACCGCTCTGGGCGCCGCTTTCCTGGCTGGTCTGGCAACCGGATTCTGGAATGATCTGGATGAAGTGAAAAGCAAAGCCACCATTGAACGTGAATTCCGCCCCGGCATTGAAACCGTGGAGCGTAACTACCGTTACAGCGGCTGGCAGAAAGCCGTTGCCCGCGCCCGTGACTGGGAAGAGCACGACGCATAATGCCGTTGCGGGCGCGCCTGCCGCGCCCGTTTTTCATTTATTCCCGCGACCATCCGTTGTGATAAAATCCTGCCCGTTTACTCTCCCCTTGCTCGATCGACAACAGACAGGTATCCATGAAACGTGAATTAGCCATCGAATTCTCACGCGTCACTGAAGCAGCGGCACTGGCGGGCTATAAATGGTTAGGCCGTGGCGACAAAAATGCAGCCGACAACGCAGCCGTGCAGTCCATGCGCATTATGCTCAATCAAGTCAATATCAATGGTCAGATTGTGATTGGCGAAGGAGAAATCGACGAAGCGCCGATGCTTTTCATCGGTGAGCAAGTCGGCACCGGTCAGGGCGACGCCGTGGATATTGCCGTCGATCCCATAGAAGGCACGCGAATGACCGCCATGGGGCAGGCCAATGCCCTGGCGGTACTGGCCGTCGGTGAAAAAGGGACGTTTCTGCACGCGCCGGATATGTATATGGAAAAACTGATCGTCGGGCCTGACGCAAAAGGCGCGATTGATTTGACGCTGCCGCTGGCGGACAATCTGCGCAACATTGCCCAAAAGCTGAATAAACCGCTCGACCAGTTAACCGTGATCACGCTGGCTAAACCGCGCCACGATGCCTGCATTGCACAAATGCAGCAGTTGGGGGTGAAGGTGTTCGCCATACCTGACGGCGATGTTGCCGCGTCCATTCTTACCTGTATGCCAGACAGCGAAGTTGATGTGTTATACGGTATTGGCGGCGCGCCGGAAGGGGTGATTTCCGCCGCCGTCATCCGGGCGCTCGACGGGGATATGCAAGGTCGCCTGCTGGCGCGTCATCAGGTGAAAGGCGATAACGCGGAAAACCGCCGGATCGGTGAAGATGAACTGGCGCGCTGTCGACAAATGGGAATTGAAGCCGGTAAAGTGCTGCAACTTGGCGACATGGCGCGCAATGATAACGTGATTTTTTCAGCGACGGGCATTACCAAAGGCGACTTGCTGGAAGGCATATCTCGCAAGGGAAACATCGCCACAACAGAAACATTGCTGATCCGCGGTAAATCGCGGACGATCCGCCGGATCAAGTCCACGCATTATCTCGATCGCAAAGATCGGACGCTGCATGATTTCCTGCTGTAATCCGGCCACCTGACGCCCGCTATTGACTAACTGATTGTTTCACAGTTGTTAATAAATAGCGTATCTTAAAAGCGGCCACTTGCTGACCGGCATAAGACAAGTGACCAGTATAGACAATGCGCAATAAGATATGCGCATACCACCTGCCATTGCACCGCCAGCGCAAGGGCAAGAGACAGAAACAGGAGTACAGCACAATGGCTGAATGGGTGACAGGCAGAGTGATTCAGGTAGAACACTGGACAGAAAGTCTGTTCAGCATCCGGGTTCATGCCCCCACCGATCCGTTTACGGCCGGACAATATGCCAAACTTGCACTGGAATTTAATGGTGAAAAAGTCCAACGCGCCTATTCCTATGTCAACGCTCCCAGCGACCACAATCTTGAGTTTTATCTGGTTAACGTGCCGGAAGGAAAACTCAGCCCGCATTTACATGCAATGCAACCGGGTGCGGAACTGATGATCACCAGGGACGCCGCCGGCTTTTTCGTACTGGAAGAAATTCCGCCTTGCGAAACGCTATGGATGCTGGCGACCGGCACCGCGATCGGACCTTATCTGTCCATTCTCCAGGAAGGCAAAGATCTGGAACGCTTTAAAGACATCGTACTGGTTCACGCCGCGCGTTTCGCCCGCGATTTAAGCTATCTGCCACTGATGCAGCAGTTACAGCAACGCTATAACGGTAAGTTGCGTATTCAGACCGTGGTCAGTCGTGAAGAAGAAGTGGGATCATTGACAGGCCGTATTCCGGCGCTCATCAGCAGCGGAGCGCTGGAAACAGCGGCAGGCCTGCCGATCGATGCGACAACCTGCCATGTTATGCTGTGCGGCAATCCCCAGATGGTGCGCGATACCCAACAAGTCCTGAAGGACGAACGACAAATGACCAAACATCTGCGTCGCAAACCCGGTCATATCACCAGTGAACATTACTGGTGATCGGCGCGCAGGCTCATCTGAACAACCAGACGCCTGCTCAGAAGCGGAATTTTAACGGTTCCGCTTCAGGCCCAAATCGGTTTTCACCTTTCGTACCCAAAAAAAAGCCGCAGTCCAGCACGACCATAACGACAATCAGCGTCGGAATAAACCGTCCGATCCCCCATTGCCAGATGGCGGGCAACATAGACCAATTACCGGCGGCCATGATCCAGGCGACGATAATCAATAACGCCCACCAGCCGCTTTTGTTGCGATCATGCAGGCGTTTTACCACGATGGCCGCGGTAGGCCACAGTAACGCGACAATAATGAACGCCGTAAATTGAATATCCAGCCAGTTCTGACCGGATAAGGTAAACAGCACCGCCATCAGCACCAGCCAGACGGCCATCCAAACCCAAAAATCACGGCGACCAACACGGCCTTTAAACGAGAAACACCATTGCTGTAGCATCATCAAATACAGAATCCTGATTACAGAGCCAACCCCATCAAGCGAAATGGGAAAATATTGTTTCATTAAACAGCGAGATAAGCGCTGCGGCCAACGACGTTTTTCCCGCCGGCCTCTCCTGCTGAGTTTACATTAACCGGGTGGTAATCTTGATACGACTTTTGACAATCACTCACGAATGCCGCTTTAATCAGACATGCATCGTTATCGCCGCCTTTGGCCTAAACTGATTACCACGGTTTGCCTGATAAAATCCTTATGACACGACAACATATCGCTGTAATTTTTACGTTTTCCGCCCTGATGATCTACCCGTCCGTTGCGTGGCCCGAGCCGCGCTTGCCCTCAAACACCACAACCGCCGCCCCTTATCTGCTGGCAGGCGCCCCTACATTTGATCAAACCATCGCCCAATTTCGCACACGTTATAACCTGAGCAATCCGACGCTGCCCATTGGGGAATTTCGGGTTGTCGATACCGGCAACGCCGCCAGCCTGCTGACGCGCGCCGCCAGTAAAATCAACGATCACCTGTATGCGTCAACAGCGCTGGAAAAAGGCACAGGGAAGATCAAAACGCTGCAAATTACCTGGTTGCCGCAACAGGAAGAAAACGACGCGACGCGTACACTGGCCATCAATTATATGGCGGCGCTGTCGCGCGCGTTTTCTCCGTCATTGACGGAAGAGCAGAGCATCGCCAAAGTCACCGAACTGATAACAAAAGGCACAGGCCAGCACTTTTATCAACAAACGGAGGGAGCAATGCGTTACGTTGTGGCAGATAACGCCGAAAAAGGGCTAACGTTTGCTGTTGAACCGATTAAGCTAACGCTATCTGAACCGTGATCAACAGGGCAATTAATGACGAAAAACAGAGTCACGATCACATTTCGTCTTTATACTGTGGGCAGGTTACGCTGTCGACAGACAGTTATATATTGATTTATTCGCTATCCCGTTTGGAGGAAAAAGATGCGACATCCATTAGTTATGGGTAACTGGAAGCTGAATGGCAGTACCAGCATGGTTAACGAACTGATCGCTGGTCTGCGCAAAGAATTAAGCACCGTTGATGGCTGTGGCGTGGCTATCGCGCCACCGGCCATCTATCTCGATCAGGCCAATCATCAACTGGCCGGCAGCCGTATTGCCCTGGGCGCGCAGAACGTCGACGTAAACCTGTCCGGTGCGTTTACGGGTGAAACTTCCGCCGACATGCTGAAGGATATTGGTGCGAAATATATCATCATCGGTCACTCGGAACGTCGTACTTATCACAAAGAAAGCGATGAATTCATTGCCAAAAAATTTGGCGTACTGAAAGATGTCGGTCTGATCCCGGTTCTGTGCATTGGCGAAACCGAAGCGGAAAATGAAGCGGGACAGACAGAAGCCGTATGCGCCCGTCAATTGGACGCCGTGCTGAATACGCTGGGCGCCAAAGCGTTTGAAAACGCCGTTATCGCCTATGAACCCGTATGGGCTATCGGCACCGGCAAATCAGCAACCCCGGCTCAGGCTCAGGCTGTCCACAAATTCATCCGCGATCATCTCGCCAAACAGGACGCGGCGGTTGCCGAACAAGTGATTATCCAGTACGGCGGTTCGGTTAACGCCGCCAACGCCGCAGAGCTCTTTACCCAGCCGGATATCGATGGCGCACTGGTGGGCGGCGCTTCCCTGAAAGCGGATGCCTTCGCGGTGATCGTCAAGGCCGCAGCGCAAGCCAAACGCGCATAAGTTTGCGTCGGCATGAGAATCATGGCGGACAACAATGTTCGCCATATTAATTGTTCTGAGTACCGCGTTGCGGCGTTAAAAATCGCTCCCGGCGATTTTTTATAAAAGGCTATCCCTGCCTTTCCCCTTCGGGCCGCCGCGTTGCTGCGTTAAAAATCGCTCCCGGCGATTTTTTACTGCACCGCGGGGATTTGCTGCGTAATACAGTGGATATTACCGCCGCCCAGCAGAATTTCGCGTGCGGGTACGCCGCTTATCCGATAATCCGGGAACATTTGTTGCAGTCGGTCGCGGGCAATGTCGTCCGTTTTTTCATCCAGCAGTGGAAAAATAATCTGCCCATTGCTAATCAGAAAATTAACGTAAGAGCCCGCCAGACGCGAGCCCGCCAGACGCTCAACCGCATTGCCGCTATCCACGCCTTGCGCTTCTTCCGCCGTGGCATACAGTGGCCCCGGCGCTGGCAACTTCCAGATTTTCAACTGCCGCCCTTGCGCATCCTTGACGCGGGAAAGCACCTCATAAGCCGCCATTGAACGTGCATATTGCGGATCACTTTCGTCATCCGTCCAGTGCAGCGCAACTTCGCCGGGACGAACAAAGCAGCACATATTGTCGATATGACCGTCGGTTTCGTCGTTATAAACGCCTTCTTCCAACCAGATAATCGTCGATATGCCCAGATAATCGCGCATCAGTTGCTCGATCTGCGCTTTGCTCAGATGCGGATTGCGATTTGGATTCAGCAGGCACTCTGCCGTGGTCAGCAAAGTCCCTTCGCCATCCGTATGAATTGCGCCGCCTTCCAGAATCAGAGGCGCGGCATAGCGTGCATTCTGATGATAAGCCAACACCTGCGCCGCCACCTTTTCATCCTGCCGCCAGTCTTCATACAGACCGCCCCTCTCACCGCCCCAGGCATTAAACTGCCAGTCGATGCCACGGCGCTCCCCGCTCTTATTCACGACCATCGTCGGCCCGGTGTCACGCATCCAGGCATCATCGCTTTCCATGTCGACCAACGTCACGCTCGCAGGCATCACACGTTGCGCATCCGCCATACAGTGCGCGGGTACGCCCATGATCACCGGCGTGGTCTGCGTAATGGCTTGTGCAACCTGGGCAAAGGTTTGCTGCGCGGGAACACCTTCTTCACGCCAGTTATCCCGGCGATAGGGCCAAATCATCCATACCGCGTCCTGCGGCGCCCATTCCGCAGGCATAACAAAGCCATCCTGATGCGGGGTGGTTAATTGTGACATGAATTATCTCCGGGTCTTGCCGTCAGAACTAGCGATCACGCCATACATGTCTGGTCGACGATCACGGAACAGCCCCCAGGATGCGCGTTGCGCGGCAATGGCATCTAAATCAAATTCATGAACCAATACGGTTTCATCGGTTTTATTGGCCTGCGCCACCAGCGCCCCAGTTTGATCGGCAATGAAAGACGATCCGTAGAAGGTCATTTCCAGACCATCAATATATTTGCTGGCTTCAGTGCCGATACGGTTAGAGGCAATCACCGGCACCAGATTCGCCGCTGCGTGGCCTTGCTGGACACGCGTCCAGTGTGGTTGGCTGTCGATCTCCGGGTAAGCCGGTTCCGAACCAATGGCTGTCGGGTAGAAAATCAACTCCGCGCCCTGCAACGCCAGGCTGCGCGCGGTTTCCGGGAACCATTGATCCCAACAGATGCCCACGCCGATTTTCGCGTAGCGGGTTTGCCAGACTTTAAAACCGCTATCGCCCGGAATAAAGAATTGCTTCTCCTGATATGCCGGACCATTCGGAATATGGGTTTTGCGGTACAGATCGAGTACGGAACCATCCGCGTCGATCATCACCAGCGAATTGTAGTAAGCATTGTTGGCGCGCTCAAAAAAGCTCAGCGGCAGCACCACTTCCAGTTCCGCCGCCAATGCGGAAAAATGTTTAATCAGCGGGCTGGTTTCCAGCACCTCAGCCAATGCGTAGTGTTCCGGGCTTTGATCGATACAGAAATAGGGCGCGGCAAACAGTTCCTGGATCAGGATAATCTGCGCGCCTTTTGCATGCGCTTGTCGCACCAGTTTTTCAGCGTTGTCAATATTGCTGGGCAGATCCCAGGAGCACGCCATTTGTGTTGCGGCAACGGTAACTTTTTTCATGCGAAAACCTCAATAATATCTATGTATACCCGCCTGCTTACGCAGCGCGGATATCAGCAGTATGTACGATCCAACGGCGACGGGCGCAACCATAACGAGTTTAGGTCAACAAGCCATCTCATGCGCGATCAGGAATACCCCAGCCAGGTATTCACCGGCAATGACAGGCGCATTATGCCAGTTATTCGGCTGAGGGTAATAATAAGAAATCCCGCCATAAAAGCGGGACGACAGGGTTGCCTGCTATCTCAGGCGATAAGCGAACAACATGAGAGGCGAAAGGCATTTCCGCCTCACCATCACTTAATGTACTTTCAGTTCCATAATCATCAGTTGACTCGGATCGCCGTCGCCCAACTTTTCGGATGATACTTCCAGCATTTTCCCTATCTTGTTCATAAAATTAGAAAAGTTGTCTTTACTCTGAAAACTGAACATGCCGTTATTAGGATCGTAAAACGCATACTGATCGCGACCATTCGAGTAGATCGCCATAGCATGCTTATCAGACTGCACCGAAAAAAGTTGTTCATGCCCGTCTCGCAATGCATCACGCGCCAGGCCATAACCAAGCCCCGACTGGCGACTAAGCAGTACAAACGGTGTTTCGCCAGCCACCGGAACGACGGACATCTTTATCGCATTCGCCATACGCTGCATGACATCGTAATGTCGAATGACTGGCGTGACGCCGCTAAATCGCTTGTCATCCAGATGACCATCCATACCAATGTCTCTTTGAACCGTTTTCTGGATGAAGTGGATTTGCTCGACGCCGTGTTTCGCCTTGGTTTGTGATGTGATCTCATCTTCATCCACATCATAGCCCAGCATATTACTCGTCACCGTATTATCATCCAGACCACTGTGCCGTCCCAGCAACCAAACCATCGACAATCCAAAACAGGCGCCACCCATTATATCTTGTACCTCTTTTTTCTTACTGGACAGTTGCGTTTTCAACGCTTGCAGGTAGTCATCCTGCTCCATCATGAGGGCTTTCCCTCCATTGTCTTTACACGATATTTCCAGATTCGATTCATACATTTTCGGTTTCTTACCCAACATATCGATGCCCACATCCTTCCCACTGGCAAAAAGCTGGCTCATGGAAGGCAGTGAAATAGAAATAGGCATGGAGGGCAGCTTATTGAGTAACCCATGCAACGAAAAATCGGCGTGTCCCGCCTTCTGGCTCAATGGCGTGAATGCCGCCTGCTCCTGCATGACGCCCAAATGGGGCGTTTGCGGCGCCTTGCTTTTGGCGGGCGATAGTGAAGCGGTTATCTCAGGTAAAGTCGTCTGATGAATACGCATAGTAACGATCTCGTGATGTTTAAATAAATCTATAGGACAGGCTCACCGCGACAACGGCGAATGAAACGGGTGAGGCCGATAACGGCTAAGCCCGGACAAGGACGATGTTTTACTATTGGACGATACCTTGCGTCCCCCGGCAACCGAAGTCAGATCCTCCCGGATGCGCAGACCGAGGCTCACCACATTTTCCAGCCACGCATTCAACGCTCGCTCATCAAACGATGTAATGGACTGATGGGCCGCCAGCACCAGACTGCGCTGTTGCGCTTCCAGCCCGATCGCCGCTCCACACATCAGGCCTGGCTCCAGATTCAGCATCAGGCCCAACGCAAGCAGATCACCATCGCGCTCGAAATCCAGCGAATAAAGCGGCATAAAAACAAACAGGGTTTCCCGCGATCCAGGCAATCTTATAATCAGTTCCTGCCCGTTAAACGTGACCGGAATGCCTGTCTCAACGTTGGGCGTTCCATCTGCGGATGGCTGCTTCTCAACCCAACGCAGCAACAGCGATCTAGCATAATTCGGCTCAGACATTCACTCCCTCCTTAACGATATCAAGCACGCCTGAATTACCAGTAGTGACGGCATCCGTGCCATAGTAAAGCCTATAGGGTAAGTGTCAGAAAAAACGTCCGCGTTCCCCGCTTTGAGCGAAAAAAAACAAAACCCCCGAAAAACGGAGGTTTATCAGTAGGCTGTCATTGCGCCATGCAAGCGGCTGACCAGGGGATTAGAACAGCATTTTAGCGGTTTCGAGCCAATCGCCTTTGAAGGGGCGCTTCATGTTCTCAATGGCATCGATAATGTCGTGGTGCACCAGTTTTTCGTTCTGGATACCAACGCAACGTCCACCGTAGCCTTGCAGCAACAGTTCAATGGAATACGCGCCCATCCGGGAAGCCAGAATACGGTCATACGCTACCGGGGAACCGCCGCGCTGAATATGGCCCAGCACAGTGGCGCGCGTGTCGCGGCCCGTTTCTTTCTGGATATATTTCGACAGTTCGTTGATATCGCAAATATGTTCGGTGATCGCCACAATCGCGTGTTTTTTACCTTTATCGATACCGGCTTTGATTTCACTCACCAGATCTTCCGGGCTGAACGGCACTTCCGGCAATACGATAAATTCACAGCCGCCGGCAATCGCCGCCGCCAACGTCAAATCACCACAGTGCCGCCCCATGACTTCAACGATCGAGATACGTTGGTGGGATGAAGAGGTATCACGCAGGCGGTCAATCGCTTCCAGCACCGTCTCCAGCGCCGTAAAATAACCGATGGTGTAGTCTGTTCCGGCCACGTCGTTATCAATGGTGCCAGGCAGACCGATACACGGGAATCCCATTTCAGTCAGCCGCTTAGCCCCCATATAGGAACCGTCGCCGCCGATCACCACCAGCGCGTCCAATCCCTGATTTTTCATGTTTTGAATGGCGACTTCACGCACTTTTTCATCACGGAACTCAGGGAAACGCGCTGAACCCAGAAACGTACCGCCACGGTTTATCATGTCTGACACACTGTAGCGGTCCAATTGAGCCATTCGATTCTCATACAAGCCCAGATAGCCATCATAGATGCCGAACACATCCAGCCCTTTTGTCAGTGCGGCACGTACCACGCCACGAATTGCCGCATTCATTCCAGGCGCATCACCACCACTCGTCAATACTCCGATTTTTTTAATCATGACAACCTCTGGACTTGTAGATGTAATTTCGCAGATTCTTCTATCATAAACGGGTTGCCGCTTATTTCTCCGACAGCAACCTCTCATCTTTTATTAGCATAATATAACAAATACACGCAGCTGAATTGATTCAGGTCAGGCTGGATTGCGCTTAAATATTTATGACATACGCATTTTAACCATAAACAGACGACCACCGTATCAGGTTCAAGCTGTTACGACATCTTCAATCGCCCTTTCTGTTTTTTCGGCACCGCCGAAACCGGATCTCCTGATGGATAATAATATCAGAGCCGGGGAATTGTTTGAGCAGCGCCTGCTCCAGGTCATCGGCAATTTGATGCGATTGCGCCAGCGGCAAAGCGTCATCCATCTCCAGATGCAGTTGAATAAAACGTGTCGGCCCGGAACGTCGGGTTCGTAAATCGTGAGCGCCGCGGATCCCCTGCCAATTGGAGATAATCTCGACAATCACCTCCCGCTCTTCATCCGGCAGCGCATGATCCAATAAAGACTGTACCGCTTCATAACCCATGCGTAATGCACTGTACAGAATATAGATACCGATGCCCAGCGCAAATAGCGCATCGGCGCGAGTGAAGCCTTTCGAGCTCAATATCAACGCAATCAGGATCGCACCATTCATCAGCAGATCAGACTGATAGTGCAGCATATCCGCTCGTATCGCCTGACTATGCGTTCGCTTGACCACCCAACGCTGGAACGATACCAACAGCAACGTTGACAGCAATGCAACCACCGTCACGCCCATCCCCACTTCCGGCGAATTCAGCGTCCCAGGCGTCAGCGTATGTTGCAAACCGGTCAATATCAGAAACAGCGCGGAACCGGAAATAAACATGCTTTGCGCCATCGCTGCCAATGATTCGGCTTTGCCATGACCAAACGTATGTTCAAGATCCGCAGGCTGAAGCGAATAACGAACCACCAGCAGGTTAATCAGCGAGGCGGCGATATCGACCAACGAATCCACCAGGGAAGCCAGGAGACTCACTGAGCCGGTATGCCACCAGGCGAACACCTTCATCACGAACAGGATCATGGCGACGGCAGTCGCGCTAAATGCCGCCAGCGTAACCAGGCGAGCATAGTGTGAATTCATAATGCCCTCATCACTCAGGAAAGGAACGCCCAGTGGATGCCGGAATTCAGTTCATCGACGCATTTAACACGCGGGCATAGCGGCTAAACGTAAAAATACAGCATACCAGCGCCACCAATCCCAACGCCGCGCCCATAAAGCCGATGTCCGCCAGCCCCAGGTATGTAATCACCTGGTTGCCCAGCAACGCGCCGCCGCCAATACCAAGGTTGTAAATGCCGGAATAGAGCGCCATGGCGACATCCGTCGCATCCGAAGCCAGCGTCAACACTTTGACCTGCATCGCCAGACTCAACGCCATAATCGCTATCCCCCACGCGACGCATAACATCGATACGCTCCAGCCGCTGAATGACAGCGGCGTCAGTAGCAGCAGACACATCGTCAGCAAAGCGAACGAGGCCACCAGGAAGCCGGAAGGATATTGGCTGCTGTAGCGGCTGAACAACATGCTGCCGATAATTCCGGCACCGCCGAAGAGCAGTAATAGCATGGTGGTGAAATTTTCACTCAGCAGAGCTACTTTTTGAATGAACGGCTCAATGTAACTGTAGGCCGTAAAATGTGCGGTGATAATCATCACGGTCAGGCCGTAAATACACAGTAACGCGGGCCGTTTGAGCAATAAGGGTAAACTTTTCAGTGAGCCAGAATTGCTGCTGGGTAATTCTGGCAGTAACTTCATCATCACCAGCATAATCGCGGCGGCGGCTACGCCGATTATCGCAAATGTAGTTCGCCAGCCCAGATATTGGCCCACCACGCGCCCCAATGGTAGCCCCAGCACTAGCGCCAGCGCCGTGCCTGTCGCCAGCAGGCTCAGCGCCTGCGCTTTTTTATCCGCGGGCGCCAGGCGCACGACCAGAGATGCGGTAATCGACCAGAAAACCGCATGCGCCAATGCCACGCCGATGCGCGCGATCACCAATACCCAATAGTTCCAGGCCAAGCCGGACAATATGTTGCTGACAACGAACAGAATAAAGATTTTGATCAACAGGCCACGCCGCTCCATATCGCTGGAAAATAACATGCAAGGCAGCGACATCAACCCGACAACCCAGGCATAGATGGTGATGATCAACCCAACTTGCGCGGCGCTCATTGAAAAACTGGCCGCGATATCAGACAGCAAAGCAACGGGAGCAAACTCAGCGGTGTTAAAAATAAAAGCAGCCAGAGAGAGGCTGATCACTCTCATCCAGGCAGTCGAGCGGGAAGAACGGGTCATGATATTGATAATCAAAAGTTAACATAAAGGAATACGCCGCCCTGCTTTAACAGAGCCTGGCGCAACGAAGCGAGGGTACAGGAAAGTATGACATCACCGGATAAAATACGGCGGTCAAAGGTGTTTTAGCGTGCTTTTATGAGGTTTCAGAAAATCAGTAAGAGAACACTCGCAAGCATCATTTTCATAACTTATATTCTACGCCTTAGCCATTCCTTATGCTGTTTTTTTCGTGCCATTCTATCTTGCGGGGGTTCACATTCGCCTCCTGCCCTTTCTGCTTTGATGCCGACATAATAAAAAACCAGCCGTCGCAGGCTGGTTTCAAGATAAACCGATAACAAGCGGGAATTAAATCAAACCACTCAGCAAACCCAAGCCCAATACGGAAGAACAACCGCCGATCAGACGTGGCCACCATACCGTCGATTTTGAACAGACCAGCAAATATCCAATCCCCAGCCCCAAAATGTGTAGCAGTGCGGTGGCGATCACCATCCCTGAAAGTGCCGAGACCGAATGGGAAAGTTCCGCCCCATGCGCCAGACCATGAAATATCGCAAAAGTACCGATACTCAATGCGACTGCCGTTGAGGACAACTTCAGTTGCATCGCCACCATCAAACCAACACCCAGTAAAGATGCTGCAACGATTTGCTCTGTTGCAGGGATCACCACGCCCGCCATGCCGATCAGCGCCCCAACCAGCAACAAGGACGCAAACGACAGAGGAGCTATCCACCATTTACGCGTATTCATCGCACTCCATACGCCAACCAACGTCATCGCAAACAAGTGATCCAAACCAGAAAATGGATGAGTGAATCCCTCGATAAACCCCAATGCATGATGTGTCCCTCCATCGTTGCCCGTGTGCGCAAACACCAGCGTGGGGAACAAAGCCACTACCAATACCAATGTGCGTTTGACATTTATGCTCATATTTTCCACCAGAATAGTGATGTTGTAATGTTTGTCGTCTCGCTATTTAGCTCAATATTCAAGCGCTGCATTATGATTTAAATTAATTTTTTATGAAAAGCAGGCGAGGAAAGCCAAAAAATATGATCTTGTGAAGGGCAGGATAGAGGAGATTATGCGACTTCTAAACGGAGTAAGAACTGAAAGATCCGGCGATTGCCGAGCATGCCACAGGTCAAAATCTTGTTGTATTCCCAGCCATACATCAGCGGTTCCCCCCAAACAATCGCTAAACGAAGCGCCATTTCAGGCGAAATATCAGCTTTTTTACCATCAAGCATTGTACCGTTGATGACGCGACACCCAATATTCAATTGGCAGAATGATATTTAACCGCTTGCGATCACCCAACACTCCATTGTTTTTAAAGTATTTACCCGCAAAACCGCCAAAAAAAAGCCCTCCATCATGGAGGGCGAAAAGACAGGGATGGTGTCTATGGCAAGGAAAACAGGGTGTATCTACTTTATTACTACTCAAACAACACACTACTCACACGACTACTTCAGGGTTGACAAGGGTACCTGACTATGGCGACGGCATCTGATTTAACAATGAGATCTGCCGTTCCATTTGCTTCATTCGTTGCTGGTGCTTCTGCTCCAGAATATTTTTCTGTTCCGGTGTCAACAGGTTGTACATTTGATTGCGCACGCGCGTCATCTGTACCTGACGTTCAATCTGTACTTCCATCATCCTGGTAATTTGTTTGCGAACCGCATCTTCATCAAACGCGTTAGCTGTCACCAGGTTATGCATGGTTTCAACATCTTGCGTATTAAACGGCGTCACATCTTGACGCCCTTGATACATAAGATCGCGCATTTGTTGGCGTTGTTGCTCGGTTAGCTTCACGCCGTCAAACATTGACTGCTGATCGGGCAGACGTTTCATCACGGAGTCATCATGATGCCAGCCATTCACAGTCGCACTCCCAGCATCTGCCGCAAATGCAGTGAGAGAACTCAGCATCAGCAGTGAAGCAAGAGATAACGTTGCGGCCTGTTGCATCAATAACTCCCCTTTTGGTGTACTGTTCTGTGAATCAATGAGCATCAGTCTAATTGTCTTGCTGCAAACATGCGTCAGAGGATGTAAAACTACGTAAAGTCATGGAATACCACTAATCTATGGCGTATTTTGCCCCTGGAGGTAGATAAAACATGAATAAGATCCTGCTGGTTGATGACGATAAAGAGTTGACGTCTTTACTAAAAGAGTTGCTCGAAATGGAAGGATTTAATGTCGTGGTCGCCTATGACGGCGAGCAGGCATTAAACGCTTTGGATAATACAATTGACCTGCTTTTGCTGGATGTGATGATGCCGAAAAAGAACGGTATCGACACATTAAAGGAACTCCGTCAGCAACATCAGACGCCGGTTATTATGTTGACCGCGCGTGGCAGTGAACTGGATCGGGTACTCGGCCTGGAATTAGGCGCGGATGATTATCTGCCGAAACCTTTCAACGATCGTGAACTGGTGGCGCGTATCCGGGCCATTTTACGTCGTTCAAACTGGACGGATCAGCAACAGAGCGGCGAAAACACGGCGCCGACGCTGGAAGTTGACGGTCTGCGGCTCAACCCTGGACGTCAGGAAGCCAGCTTTGACGATACCGTGCTGGATCTGACAGGAACGGAATTCACCCTGCTCTACCTGCTGGCCCAGCGGCTGGGTCAGGTGGTTTCGCGCGAACATCTGAGCCAGGAAGTGTTAGGCAAACGCCTGACGCCCTTTGACCGTGCCATTGATATGCACATCTCCAATCTGCGGCGTAAATTACCAGAGCGCAAAGATGGGTTGCCCTGGTTTAAAACCTTGCGTGGGCGGGGTTATCTGATGGTATCCGCTGCATGATAAGTAGCCTGACCGCACGAATTTTCGCTATTTTCTGGCTAACGCTGGCGCTGGTTCTCATGCTGGTATTGATGGTGCCCAAACTGGATTCCCGCCAGTTGACGGCACTACTGGAAAATGAGCAGCGGCAAGGGCTTATGTTGGAACAGCATATTGAAACCGATCTGGCCAATACCCCGGCCAACGATTTACGTTGGTGGTTAAGGCTGTTCTGGGTCATTGAGAAATGGGCACCGCCGGGACAGCGCCTTTTGCTGGTTACCAGCGAAGGGCGAGTATTGGGCGCTCAGAAGAACGAAACGCAAATTGTACGCAACTTTATCGGCCTGTCGGATAACGCCGATCATCCGCAAAAGAAAAAGTATGGACGCATTGAATTACTGGGGCCGTTCTCCATCCGGGACGGTGAAGACAATTATCAACTTTACCTGATACGTCCGGCCAGCAGCCTTCAGTCAGACTTTATCAGCCTGTTGTTCGACCGGCCTCTACTGTTGCTGATTTTTACCATGTTAATCAGTTCCCCCTTGTTGCTGTGGCTTGCCTGGAGTCTCGCCAAACCCGCCCGTAAATTGAAAAACGCGGCTGACGAGGTGGCGCGGGGCAATTTGCGTCAACATCCTGAACTGGAATCGGGGCCACAGGAATTTCAGGCGACAGGCGTCAGCTTTAATCAGATGGTCAGCGCGCTTGAGCGCATGGTGACGGCACAGCAACGTCTGCTATCAGATATTTCGCACGAGTTGCGCACCCCGCTTACACGCTTACAGCTTTCCACCGCGCTCCTGCGCAGGCGGCAAGGCGAGGGAAACGAACTTAATCGCATCGAAATAGAAACCCAGCGGCTCGACAGCATGATCAATGATCTGCTGGTTCTGTCACGTAACCAGCATAAGAATGAGCTAACCCGTGAATTTCTGCGGGCGGATGAGTTGTGGGGCGATGTGCTGGACGATGCGGCGTTTGAAGCGGAGCAAATGGGGAAAACGCTGGAAGTCACTTATCCGCCTGGCCCGTGGACGCTCTTCGGTAACCCGAACGCGCTTGAGAGCGCGCTGGAGAATATCGTGCGCAACGCGCTGCGTTATTCCCATCATCACATTGCTGTCGCATTCGCCGTCAATAATCAGGGTATCACCATCAAAGTTGACGACGACGGCCCAGGCGTCAGCCCGGAAGATCGCGAACAGATTTTCCGGCCATTCTATCGCACTGATGAAGCCCGCGACCGCGAATCCGGCGGCACAGGATTGGGGCTGGCGATTGTCGAGACCGCCGTAACCCAACACAAAGGTTGGGTGAAAGCTGAAGACAGCCCGTTAGGTGGCCTGCGGTTAATTATCTGGCTTCCATTAGACCAGCGCTGAGCGACGTCAGTACGGCGGTAAATCGCCCGCCTGCACTTGATTCACTCATGGTTGTTCTTTCCGGTGCTATTCTCTAGGGATGCTGAGCCGCAACATCCACTGCATCCGGCTTAGTTCTGAGTTGAATTTCGCGTAAAGTGAACCATGTCATGACCGAAATCGGCAGACTCGTCTTATTGTCAGATACCTCATCCAACAGGAACACACCGATGAAAGGAGTAACGCTGCTGGCAGGTGTGCTAAGCGTATTATTTAGCAGCCCTGCTTTCAGTTCCGCCGATGGTCTTTGCGGTTTTTCCGACGCGGAATGCGGAATACCCGCCCTTCCTTACCTCTTGCCGGATAATGACACGCGCGTCAATTTGATGTTATTGCAAAGCAGCCGCCGCCCTATTGAATTACCACTGCCTCAGCCGCTGCCCGATCAAACCCATACGCGCATTGATCCCTTCACGGCCTACCGTGTGATGGGATTGGCGGCGACAGAAGGCCCCAGCCAGCCTGTCACACCCGCGCCAGGCATCACGCCATTGCAGCAAAAGGCTCAGCGGCTTCACCTGTCGCCAGCCGTACAGAATACGCTGGGCGCGCTAATGCCCGGCGAGGGTGAGGGTCGGCAAATATCGAATGATGTGTCCACCGTCGAGGCATTTTTTGACGTGCTGCTGGCCGATCAACAACTGACCGATAGCCAGCGTACCCCGCTGGCGCTGGCGCGAATGAACATGCTGTCGCCCGATTATACGGCATCCGCCTTAT
Organism: Brenneria izbisi; assembly: GCF_025840185.1. Taxonomy (GTDB): domain Bacteria; phylum Pseudomonadota; class Gammaproteobacteria; order Enterobacterales; family Enterobacteriaceae; genus Brenneria; species Brenneria izbisi. The sequence goes on along the minus strand of NZ_JAMPJU010000010.1, from coordinate 101,196 downwards.
CCGCTGAGCTTGCCAGTGTGCCGGATGAGGGTCATGCCGGATCGCTGAAGCATTATCTGGTCAATGCGCAGGCTTTCTATGAAGGCAAGTTTGATCAGGCGGAACACGGCTTCCAGTCATTGACGCAAGGCATACAGCCGTGGGTTGCCGAAACCGCGCGCTACATGCTGATACGCGTGAAGATCAATCAGTCCATGCAACACGCATTGGACGAATACAACATGTTCGATGCCAGCAAAGCCGACAAGCAAGCGGGTTTGGCCGCGATACAGCGCATTGACGACTATCTGAAGCAATACCCGCGGGGTCTGTACCGCGATTCGGCGCAAGGACTTTATCGCCGGGCTTACTGGATCATCGGCGATGTGAACGCCCTGCCCAAAACCTATCAGCAGGCATTGGGAAAAACCGATAACGTCGCCGATTTACAGGCATTAAGCGACGAAATTGATAATAAACTACTGGAAAATTCGACATTCATCACTACAGCGGAAAGTCCGATGTTGATGTTGGTGCAGGATCTTAAACGTCTGCGGGCCAATGACGGCAGGACGAACCTGCCAGCGTTATCCGCAGACGCGTTGTCGGCCCAGCAACCTTTATTTGATAATGCCGACATGCAAACCGAGTTTCGTTATTTGCAGGCCGCCTTGCAGTTCTATGGTCAGAAAGATTATACCGCCGTGGTCAATCTTATCCCGGTGACTGACGAGCGCGATCTCACGGACACCATCCGCTTTAGTTTACAGGTATTGCGCGGTCAGGCGCTTCAGCGACAGTCACGCTGGGATGAAGCCGAAACGCATTGGCGTCGTCTGCTGACCTTGAAAACGGACTATACCCAGCAGCAATTTCTGCAACTGGCGCTGGCCGAGACGTGGGTGAATGCGGGTCATCCTGAACGGATTTTCGCCGCCGACAGCCCGGTCAAAAACCTGCGCTTCCGTTCGGCCATCCTCAAAGTCAGCGCCGACGCCGATTTACTGCGGCAACAGACCGGCCCGCAACAAACCCATGAGGAGCGGGCTATCGCCCTGCATACGCTTCTGACCAAATCGCTCACCCACCGCGATTACGCCGGCTACCTGCAAGACAGCGCGCTCAGGAAAGCTATCGCGCCGCTGAAAAGTGCTGAAAACAGCCGTTGGGATCAGGAAAATCTGGCCGTGTTTGACTGGGACGGCAGCGACACGGAATCAGGGTATCAGTGTCCGACGCTGGATAGCGTGGTGAATACGTTGAACCAGCATGCGAAAGATGCCCGCGCGATTAACTGCCTCGGTGAGTTCTTCCTGCGTACCGGCAACAGCGTCGGATTCGATTGGGGGGAAAGCAACATGCTGGACGGACTGACCAACGCGCCGACACAGTTCAAAGGGCGCGAATACAACAGGTTGGATGGCTATATGCAAGTGATTGCCGATGCGAATGCCCTATCGGAAGACAAGAGCTATGCCCTTTACCGGGCAGTCTATTGCTATGCGCCCAGCGGCTATAACGATTGCGGTCAACAAGACATCGGCAAAGCCACCCGCAAGGCCTGGTTTACCCGGCTGAAAACCGAATTCAAAGGCAGTGTGTGGGCAGACCGGCTCAAATATTACTGGTAACGCCGGCGTGGATACTGGCCTGGGCGCTGTCATTCAGCGCCCAGGCCGCCACCGTTGACGCCAGCCGCTATCAGGCTTTCTGGCTATGGGCCGCCGTCCGGCCTCAGCCGGTTCTGCATCATGCTCAGACGCTTTATCTGCATCAGGGAGAAATCGCCCGCCGACAAGGAAAAGTGGTCTTTCTACGTCAGGGACTCCCGCCCAGCAAACTGCGCGTTGGCGCTATCTGGCTCTCTTATCGTATGACCACGCTGGATCTTTCAGACCGACATCTCAACCGCATGCTTAAATTGCGCGAGAACTGGCGCAGCCACGGTAATCAGATTAAAGGGATTCAAATCGATTTTGACGCGAAAAGCTATCAACTGGCAGGTTACGTCGCATTTTTACAACAACTACGCAAAAGATTGCCAGCGGATTGCCAAATCAGCATCACCGGTTTGCTCGACTGGTCAAAAACGGGCGATGTTACACAACTGAACCGCCTGCATGAGAGCGTGGATGAACTGGTGGTGCAGACCTACCAGGGACGTAATACCGTCACCAATTATGCCGATTATCTTCCCGCCCTACTCAAACTGAAACTGCCTTTCCGTCTGGGGCTGGTACAGCATGGCAAGTGGGACACGCTGTGGCAGCAACGTCTGACGCGCTCGCCCTATTATCGCGGCGAGGTGGTTTTTCTGGTCAATCCGCCGTGAAAAACGTAACCGTCAACGGAAGGCGCCCGCGTCAGGCGCGTCCGCCAAAACCATTCTGCCGCCAGGCTTCATAGCTGATGACCGCCACGGCATTCGAGAGGTTCAGACTACGGCTATCAGGCTGCATCGGAATACGAATACGAAAATCCGGCGGGAAGCCGTCCCGGATCGCATCGGGCAAACCGGCGGTTTCTGAGCCAAACAGCAGCACATCCCCCGGTTGATAGGCGGGCTGGTCGTAAGGACGACTGCCTTTGGTGGTGCAGGCGAAAATACGTTTGCCGGACACCACCGCCAGAAAATCCTGGTAGTTCCGGTGACGACTGACATTGGCCAGATCGTGGTAATCCAGCCCGGCACGGCGCAGCTTCTTCTCTTCGAAATCGAAACCCAGCGGTTCGATCAGGTGCAGGCTACAGCCGTTGTTGGCGGCCAGACGGATAATGTTTCCGGTATTCGGGGCGATTTGTGGCTCATAGAGCGCAATATGAAACATGGGATAATTAGCCGCAAAGAAAAATTCAGCGCCAGTATATAACATTCCTCCAGAGCACCCCAAAAAGCTGAGGGCCAGAATAGGATAACTCATGGCGACGTTTTACCCCGTGGCGATTACACTGTAAGTATCGGGGCAAATAACCGTTACCGGCATTCCGGTTCATCCGCAAGATATCACGGTCTTGGCACATAAGGTGCCGTGGAGGACATGATGAAGTATGCATTCACACTGGCGACCGTGCTGCTCACGTTGTTTAGTCTGTCGTGGACGGCGCAGGCCAATACGGTACAAGCGCCATCGGCACGCCAGCAGCAATACGAAAACGGCATCAGCAGCCAGCGCCAGTTACAACAGCGCATGCAGCAGAATCAACAATTGCAGCAACAACAGTTGAATCAGCAGCTACAGCAGCGCAACACGCAGTTGCAACAACAGCGCCAGCAGCAGTTACAGCAAAATCAGATGCGGACACAGCAAGCGACGCCGCAACCAATACCGCAACGACAAACACCCTGAGTTCGCTTATAACCGCACGCCCAACAAAGTCAGTATCAACGGCGTGGTCACCGCGGCCAGCGCCGTTGACATCAGCAGGCTGGAAGCCACCGGGCCGCCCAGCACGTTGAACTGGCGCGACATCAGATACACATTCACACCGACCGCCATTGAGCCAAGCAGCACCACGACACGGGTTTCCATTTCCGGCAATCCCAGCGCAACCGCAAGGCCCCACACCACCAGCGGCTGCACCAACAGCTTGATGACGCAAATCACGCTGCTGATTTGCCAGCCGTCGCGGATTTGGTATTCCGCCAGCCCCATGCCGAGCGCAATCAGCGACAATGGCACCGCAATCTGCCCCAGCATGCTCAATGGCTGATCGACATAGCTCGGCAGCGACAGCCCGGTCAGGCTGAAAGCCGTACCAGACAGGATGCCGATGATCAGCGGATTTTTCAGCACGCCCAGCGCAGTCTTGGTAAAACCCTGCAATGACAACGCCCCGTTGCGCGCCCACTCCACCGATACCGTCACCAGCGTCCACAGGATCAGACCGTTGAATACCAGCACCAGCGCGACGGATGGGATAGCCTCTTCCCCCAGCATCAGCGTGGCGATCGGCAACCCAAGCATCACGTTGTTGGAGAAGATACCGCTGAGCGCAAAAATAGAACCGGAAACGCCATCAAGCCGAAAGATTTTACGCGCCACGATACGGCCCAGCACAAAGACCACCAGACAGCTGCCGAAAAATGCGATCAACAATCGGGTGTCCACCACCGGGCGCTTGGAAAAATCGCTCATCAAACGGAACAGCATGGCCGGCATCGCCACGGAAAAGACAAAACGACTCATGCCATCGGTAATCACGGTCGGCCACTTGCCGTAACGGATCAGGCAGTAGCCCAGCGCGATCAGCACAAACAGCGGTAACGACAGAAAAATTTGATGCCAGAGAGAAATCACAAATGCGGGCATTGAGCCACTTCCTTAATTACCGGCACTGGCGGAAAGCCTATACCCGTCACTTGCGCCCCACAGACGCGTCAGCATCCCGCGAGGCAAGATCGGCTTGGGATAAAGCGGGCAAATTTCAGCCGGTTGCGAAATCCGCCCCAATTAAATCTATCCGGTCAGTACAGATGCAGTCAACGCCCCAACCCAGCAAAGTTTGCGCCCGGTCCGGTTGATTGACGGTATAGACCAGAATATGCAGACCGGCTGCTTTCAATTCGGCGACCCGTTCCGCCGTCAGCAGCTGATGATTAAGATGAATGGACACGCATCCGAGACGCTGCGTCAGGTGTTGCCAATTCTCGTCCCACTCATCCAATAGCAAGCCGCGCGGCAATTCCGGCGCGGCTTGCTGAGCGGCTGCCAGTGCAGCCACAGAAAAGGAGGAGAGCAGCGGCGCTATCGGCTCATCAGCCCACAATTGGCGTGCGGCCAGCGCGATAACCCGCCCGGTCTGCGCGTCCTGACCGGTGGTCGGTTTGATTTCAATATTGGCCGCCATGCCATATTGCGCGCAGCGTTTTGCCACTTCAGAGAGCAGCGGCAATCGCTCGCCGGCGAATTTCTCCCCGAACCAGCCGCCGACATCCAGACCAATCAATTGATCCCACGCTAGCTCACCCGCGATCCCGCTGCCGTTGCTGGTTCGTTCCAGCGAGTCGTCATGCAATAAAAAGATTTGGCCATCCTGCGATAGCTTGGCATCGAACTCAATCATCCTGTGGCCCAGACTCGCGCCCATATCAATCGCCGCCAGCGTGTTTTCCGGTGCCAGTGAACCGCCGCCGCGATGGGCGACAATATTCGGGTAAGGCCAGAAAGTGGTCATTATTTCATCCGTAATCCGCTTTGCGAATCAAACAAGTGCCATGCCTGCTCAGGCAGATGCAGCCAGAGCGTCGTTCCAACCGCCGGACAATGTTCATAAGACAGACGAGCGATCACGTTCTGTCCGCCCCACTGTCCATGCGCCAGATTATCCGCGCCCAACAGTTCCAATGTCGAAACCTGTAGCGGGATACCGCCGGTTTCGCGCGTTGCCAGTTGAATATGCTCCGGTCTTACCCCAAGCGTCAATTCCCGTCCGCGCCATTGCGGTTTCGCCGTCGGCAGCGCCAGCGCGATATCGCCGCCAATCTCAAAGCGGCAACCGTCATCGCTGATCCGCCCCGACCAAAGATTCATGGCCGGGGAACCGATAAAACTGGCCACAAACCGCGTAGCCGGACGGCGATAAATTTCCGACGGCGCCCCCACTTGCTCGGCAATGCCTTTATTCATCACAATCACGCGTTGCGCCAGCGTCATGGCTTCCACCTGATCGTGCGTCACGTAGAGGCTGGTGGTTTTCAGCCGCTGATGCAGTTGCTGCAACTCCAGACGCATCTGTACGCGCAGCTTGGCATCCAGATTCGATAGCGGCTCATCAAACAAAAATACCGCGGGTTCGCGCACAATCGCCCGCCCCATCGCGACACGCTGACGCTGCCCGCCGGAAAGCTCGCGCGGTTTGCGCTGCAACAACGGCATCAGTTCCAGAATACGCGCCGCCTCTTCCACTTGCTGACGGATTTGTACTTTGCCAAAGCCACGGATTTTCAGCCCATAGGCCATATTGTCATACACATTCATATGGGGATACAGCGCGTAGTTCTGGAACACCATCGCAATCCCGCGATCTTTTGGCTCCAGTTCGGTCACACGTTGATCGCCAATGTAGATATCTCCGCTGGTGGCGCGTTCCAGCCCCGCCACCATGCGCAGCAACGTTGATTTCCCACAACCCGACGGCCCGACCATCACCACAAATTCGCCATCGGCGACATCCAGATCGATGGGGTGGATCGTCTGCGTTTTGCCATCATAGGACTTGGTGACGGCCTGAAGTTTTAAACATGCCATAAAAAAACCTTTTTAACGCCGCACAGCAGCGCATGTTGATCGGCGAGCCAGCCTCGCCCGTTACTTTTCGCTATCCACCAGACCGCGCACAAACCAGCGCTGCATCAACAACACGACCAACAGCGGCGGCAGCAGGGTGAGCAGCATTGCGGCCATTACCTGATTCCACTGGGTCGCGCCGTCGCCAGAAGCGATCATGCTTTTGATGCCGGCGACCGCCGTCCCCAGATTGGCATCGCTGATGATCAGCAACGGCCATAGATACTGGTTCCAGCCATAGATGAAGGTAATCACGAACAGCGCCGCCAGATTGGTTTTCGACAGCGGCAGCACCATGTCGAAAAAGAAACGCATCGGGCTTGCGCCATCAATGCGCGCCGCCTCAAGCAGTTCATCCGGCAGGGTCATAAAGAATTGCCGGAACAGAAAGGTCGCCGTGGCCGATGCCATCAGCGGCAGCGTCAACCCGGTGTAGCTGTCCATCATGTCCAGCCTGGCGATCACTTCCACCGTGGGGAAAATACGCACTTCCACTGGCAACATTAACGTCAGGAAAATCATCCAGAAAAACAGACTGCGCAGCGGAAAGCGAAAATAGACGATGGCGTAAGCGGATAAGATCGAAACCGTGATTTTGCCCAGTGTAATCGCCAGCGCCATGACAAAACTGTTCAACAGCATCCGGCCAAACGGCGTCGGGCTGTTGCCCGCGCCATGCAGCCAGATATCGCGCAGATTTTCCCACAGGTGCGAACCAGGCATCAGCGACATCGGCGACTGAAAGACGTCCTGATTATTCAGCGTGGCAGCCACAAACCCCACGTACAGCGGGAACAACACGGCGGCAATCCCGACGATCAGCATCAGGTGACTGAAAATAGCCAGTCCGCGACGGTTCTCAATCATTGGTAATTCACCTTACGTTCAACAAAACGGAACTGGAGCACCGTCAGTCCGATAACTAACAGCATCAGCACCACCGACTGTGCCGCCGAACTGGACAGATCCAGACCCGCGAAGCCTTCCCGGTAAATTTTGTAGATAAGCGTGGTGGTTGACTGCACCGGCCCGCCCGCGGTAGCGGCGTCAACAATCGGAAAGGTATCGAAGAAGGCATAAACCAGATTCACCACCAGCAGGAAAAAACTCACCGGCGAAATCAGCGGCAGCACCAGATTAAAGAAGCGGCGCACCGGTCCGGCGCCGTCAATGGCTGCCGCTTCGGTTAGCGAGCGGGGAATGGATTGCAGGGCGGCGAGGAAAAACAAAAAGTTATAGCTGATTTGTTTCCAGATGGACGCCAACACCACCAGAAACATCGCCTGCCCGCTGTTCTGCGCATGATTCCATGAGTAGCCCAGCGTCCCAAGGAAGTGGGTGATCAACCCCAGGCCGGGATTAAACAGAAACATCCACAGCACCGCCGCGACCGCCGGCGCCACTGCATACGGCAAAAGAATCAACGTCTGATACAGGCGGCGGCATCGCATCACATGATCTACCAACGCGGCCAGAAATAGCGAAATCAGCAGACCAAACCCCGCCACCAGAAAACTGAATATCAGCGTGGTGTAAAACGAATCCAGATAGTAGCTATCGCTGAACAATTGGCGGAAGTTTTCCATGCCAACGAATTCGCTGGACAAACCAAACGGATCGAGACTTTGCACCGAATACCACAACGCCTGACCCGCGGGCCAGATGAAGAAAACAACGGTGATGAGCAACTGGGGCAAAACCAGAAGATAGGGAAGCCAACTGCGGCCAAAAACGGGACGGGATGATGTCATGCGCTAACTCATTGCGATCAGAAAGGGAAGGAGCCGATGTCATTCAGCTCCTTAGGACATAGGTTATCGGGTTGATTGCTCAAAGCGACGCAACAAGGCGTTACCTCGCGTCACCGCGCTATCCAGCGCCTGCTGCGGCGCTTTTTTTCCGGTCCAGACGCTTTCCAGTTCTTCATCCACCACGCTACGGATCTGCTGCATGTTGCCCAGTCGCAAGCCTTTGGTAAACGCCAGCGGCGGCTTGTTCAGCATCTGACGTGTGGCGATATCCGCGCCCGGATTCTGCTCGTAGAAACCCTGCCGCTGCGTTAACGCATACGCTGCTTTGGTGATCGGCAGATAACCGGTTTTCTGATGCCATTCCGCGGCCATTTCAGGCTGAGCCAGGAACTGCATAAACTCAGCCACGCCTTTATACGTCGCAGCGTCTTTGCCATTCATCACCCACAGACTGGCGCCGCCGATAATGGCGTTCTGCGGTGCGCCGGACACCTCGGCGTCATAAGGCATCATGCCTACGCCGTAATTGAATTTGGCGTGTTGACGGATATCCGCCAGTGAACCCGACGATGCAGTGGTAATCGCGCAATCGCCGTTATAAAACTTCTCGGTTGGTTCGTCCTTACGCCCGAAATAGGTGAAATCCCCTTTCCTGTTCATGTCCTGCAATAACTGAATGTGTTTAACCTGCGTCGGTTTATTGAATTCCAGTACCGCATCGGCGCCATCGAAACCGTTATTTTTGCTGGCGACCGGCAAACCATGCCAGGCGCTGAAATTTTCAATCTGGATCCAGCCCTGCCAGCCGCTGGCATAGCCGCACTTCATGCCGGACGCACGCAGCTTCGCGGTGTACTCAGCCATTTGCTGCCAGGTTTTTGGCGGCTGCTCGGGATCCAATCCCGCTTTTTGGAAAGCATCTTTGTTGTAGTACAGAACGGGCGTCGAGCTATTGAACGGCTGCGACAGCAGATGGCCGCTTTTCGCATCGGTGTAATAACCGGATACGGTCGGCACAAAAACTGACTCATCAAAAGGAATACCGGCATCTTTGAACACCTCATAAACCGGTTTAATCGCTTTGCTGGCCATCATGGTGGCGGTGCCGACCTCATAAACCTGTAAAATCGCAGGCGCATTCCCGGCGCGATAAGCGGCGATCCCGGCGGCCAGACTCTGTTCGTAGTTGCCTTTATAGACCGGGACAATTTTCACATCGCCGTGGGACTGATTAAAACGTTCGACCAGGGAATTGACCTCTTTTCCAAGCTCGCCTTCCATCGAATGCCAGAAAAGGATTTCGGTGGCGGCCTGCGCATTGGCGCTACAAGCCAGCGCTAATACCACACACGCTGTCGTTTTACGGATATCAGAGTTAAACATGCCAGTCTCCTGCAATAGATAGACGCGCCTGCATCAGAGAGACGCTTTTTTTATGGCGGGCGTCCTGTCCGCGCCCTTTTGGGCCGTTGCCGGGCAACGTTGAAAAACACGCCTTGTGTTTTTTATGGCGCAGGTAACATGACATGTGCGTATGACAGAAAAATAACCGGGAAATGACGGAAGAATGACAACGAGACTTACCGAACTGAACCTCTCTGACTCACGTGGCAGTAAGCCCGCGCAGGACAGAAGGATGTATGAATGCCGCAAATTATGCCAATAACGATAAATAAACCTTGCGGTAACCGGATGAACGCGGCAGGAAAACGCCAGGCATTATTCACTAACCTTCGCTCACCAACCACTCAATTGATAGCTAAATAAATTGCCTTTACATTTTACAATAGTCTCACGCTATCAAATGGCAACAATCAGCACACTTTTTGCCCACTTATCTGGTAATCAATTTACCCCATCACCCTTTACAATGGGTAATCATCTTCTTTCACGCCGGTTTTTCAGTCAGGCAAGTGGATGAATCAAAAATACCACCCTCTGGACTACGCATAATAATAAAATGATTTATAAGGCATTTTTCATCTCTCGCCAGTAAATGCATTTATCTGCTGGTCTCTATCCACCAAGGAACATATGAATATGTTAAAAAATATGAAACTGGGAACCATGCTCGGCTCCGGTTTTGCTATCGTCATCCTGATAGGCTGCCTTGTCGCTTTATTTGGCCGCATGCAACTAGCTGAATTGGGCAACAATATTCAACTGTTGTCACAGGTGCGCATTAACAACCTGTTGCTGATGCAAGATGTAAAAGACAATATCAATACCATTTCCCGCTCCGTGCGCAACATTACGCTGATGGAAAACAATCAGGAAAAGGAAAGCGAGAAGAATCGCATTGATGAACTGCTGTCACGCAATGCCGAACATCTCAACACACTGCGCAATACTGCGGTATCGCCTGAAGCGCGTCAACTTGTGCAGGCACTTGCCCAGTTGAGCCCTACCTACCGTGAGACGCTGAATAAGACGATCAATTTAGGCATTTCTGGGCAAATGCAAGAAGCGCGCGCGATGTTGTTCGGTGAAATGCGTGACGCGCAGGCCAACGTGTTCAGCGCGCTGGATGAGATGGTAACCTATCAGAAAAGCCTGACGGTGGAGACAGCCAATATATCAGAACGTCAGGCGATAACCGCCGGAACAATGATGCTGATTGCGGTTGTTATCGCGGCGCTGTTAGGTTCATTAATTGCATGGAGCATCACGCGGCGCATCAAAAGACAGCTTGGCGGCGAACCCACCTATGCGGTTGAGATCGCCCAGCAGGTGGCAGAGGGAAATCTGGCATTGAAAATTGCGCTGCGCCCAGGCGACAGCACCAGCGTGCTGGCCGCCATGACATCCATGCGCGATAGCCTGAGCCACACTGTCGATCAGGTACGTCAGAGCAGCGAATCCATCGCCACCGGCGCCAGCCAAATCGCCATCGGCAACACCGATTTAAGCCAGCGGACGGAAGAGCAGGCTTCAAGTCTGCAAGAAACGGCAGCGTCAATGGAACAGATGAACGTGACCATTAAGCAGAACACCGATACGGTCAATATGGCGTCGGAACTGGCGCAATCCGCCAGCGTTACCGCGGGTAAAGGCGGCGATGTCGTCAACAATGTCGTCAATACCATGGACGAAATCACCTCCAGTTCACGCAAAATAGGCGACATTATCGGGGTGATTGATGGTATCGCCTTCCAGACCAATATTCTGGCGCTCAACGCCGCGGTGGAAGCGGCGCGCGCCGGTGAGCAAGGTCGTGGCTTCGCGGTTGTCGCAGGGGAAGTGCGCTCACTGGCGCAACGCTCCGCGTCCGCCGCCAAAGAAATTAAAGAACTGATTGGCGAAAGCGTGGAAAAAGTGGAAGCCGGTTCGCTTCTGGTGAATGAAGCGGGCGACACAATGAGCGAAATCGTCGATCAGGTGCGTCGCGTGGCCGAATTGCTGTCCGAAATCGGGGTAACCACCCGCGAGCAGTCTCATGGTATCTCGCAGGTTAATGATGCGGTCAATCAGTTGGATGAAGTGACGCAACAGAACGCCGCCCTGGTGGAAGAATCCGCTACCGCCGCAGACAGCCTGAGCGATCAGGCCAAACGACTGGTCGAACTGATGAGTGTTTTCCAGCTTGACGAAAACACGCGCAAACCCAGTCAACAGAAGGCGCCTCGCCCGACTCAGACGCTGAAATTAGCCAGTAACACCCCCGCGCAGCAAGACTGGGAAGCGTTCTAAACCAATCACGATCCAATCGCTAAAGGTCGCGTACGCGGCCTTTAGTTTCTCACGGCTCTATGCCCTTCCCTTGATATCCTCTCAGACAACATCAGTCCCGATTCGAATAAATGCCATCAATTTATAGCCTTGTTCTGCCCGCGGCGAAAGGTGCATACCCTTTATCATGCCTATTTAATTAATTAATATTACTTCTATTAGAGCATGACGTTCATGTCCATCTTTCAGTAAAACCGATCGACTATCAATTCGGCATCTACACTATTTTTAATAGGTTTTAAGGCGGTAGCCGAATGTATCCCCATAAGCTATTCAAGTCAGCGGCAGCAATCGCCATCGCAACCTGAAAAATAACGGGTATTTTCCCTAACCTCTGGAATACCACGTTGCCCATCAGTAGAAAAAGGAGAGCAAGATAATTTATGAACTTTATGAAAAAAATGAAGCTTGGAACGATGCTGGGAACGGGCTTTGCCTCCGTTATCATTATCGGGTTGCTGGTTGCCATTTTTGGCCGGGTGCAATTGGTCTCGCTGGGAGATAACATTGAATCTCTGTCTGAAAAAAATCTGGCCAACCTGATGCTGATACAGGACGCTAAAAACGGCTTTGATACCGTTGCCCGCTCGGTGCGCAACATTGGTCTGCATACCGACCGAAATCGCATGCAGGAAGAGAAATTACTGATTGATAAGCAGATCGTCCGCAACACGGAAACGCTCAAGCAACTGTATGAGCGATTGTCCGAACCGGAAACCCGCGGATCGCTCGATAGCCTCACCGCCGCTCGTCCCGCCTATATGCAGGCGGTCAAAAGCGCTATCGAACTAGGGCTTTCCGAACAGCCGGAACAACGGGCGCAGGCGTTAAACATAATGGTTAACGACATGCAGGATGCACAGGGCCCGGTGTTCGCGGCGCTGGACAACATGGTGGAGCAACAGGAAAAGCTGACGCTGTCGCTAACCAATAGCTCAATGAGCGAAGCGAAATCCGATGGTAATTTCATGTTGGTCCTGTCGGCGATCGCGGCGTTGGTGGGAATTCTGGTATCCATATTAATCACCCGCACCATCAAACGGCAACTAGGCGGTGAAGTGGCTTACGCAGCGCAGATCGCCCACCAGGTGGCGCAGGGCAATCTGGCCGTCGCGGTCGATTTGCATCCAGGCGATAGCCACAGCGTGCTGGCCGCCATGAACAGCATGCGCGTAAGTCTGAGCAACATTGTCGAACAGGTTCGCGAAAGCAGTGAATCCATCGCCACCGGCTCCAGCCAGATTGCGGCAGGCAGCACCGATCTCAGCCAACGCACCGAAGAACAGGCCGCCAGCCTACAGCAGACCGCGGCATCGATGGAAGAGATGAGCCAGACCGTGCGCCAGAATGCCGATACGGTGCGCAATGCCACCACACTGGCGCAAGCAGCCAGCGCCACCGCCGCGAAAGGCGGAGACGCGGTAAACAATATCGTGGTGACCATGAAAGGCATCACCGACAGTTCGCATAAAATCGGCGATATCATCGGCGTGATTGACGGCATCGCTTTCCAGACCAATATTCTGGCGCTCAACGCTGCGGTGGAGGCGGCGCGTGCCGGTGAGCAAGGACGTGGTTTCGCGGTTGTGGCAGGGGAAGTGCGCTCACTGGCGCAGCGCTCCGCGACCGCCGCCAAAGAAATCAAAGAATTGATCGCCAACAGCGTCGAGAAGGTGGAAGTCGGCTCAACACTGGTGGCTGACGCGGGCAGCACCATCGAAGAACTGGTGCGTCAGGCGCGAAATGTCGCCGATCTGATCAACGAAATTGGCGTCACCACTCAGGAGCAGGAATCCGGCATTTCCCAAATTCATGACGCGGTGAATCAACTGGATCAGGTCACACAGCAGAATGCCGCACTGGTGGAGCAATCCGCCAGCGCCGCGGATAGTCTGAGCGATCAGGCTGCCCATCTGGTAGAACTGATGAAAGCCTTCACCATTGCAGGCGGACAACCGCAACGCGCCGCACCAAAGACCGCCCAAAAGCCCCCGCGTACTGCTCTGGCGCTAACCAACGCGTCCAATAAAGATTGGGAAACGTTTTAAGAAACAAAGATTCCTAAAATTAATATCCACTAAAAAACCGCGTCAGCAAGGACGCGGTTTTTTATCAGGTAACCCCTGGACGTCGTTTACAGAGCGCGGCGCAGGCGGGCCACCGCCTCGCGCATCTGTTCATCCGTCGCGGTCGCAAAGGAAAGACGCAGCGTCGAATAATCAGGCCGGTCAGAAAAGAAAAACTCACCGGGAACGAACACCACGCCCTGATTAAGCGTCTGTTTCAACCATTCAGTGGTATTAAATTCGTGACGGAATTTTGCCCACAGGAACATGCCGCCTTTCGGTTGGTTAAAGGTAATGACATCCCCCAACGCCTGTTCAACCAACCGTGCCAGCAACTCGCCTTTGTGCTTATAGGCGTAACGAATCTTCTCGATCTGCGCTTCCAGACGTCCCAACCCCAGATAGCACTCCACCACCGTTTGCGACAGTGTGCTGGCATGCAAATCCGCCGCCTGTTTGATAATTGCGACTTTATGCAGCAACCACTGCGGCAGGATCGCCCAGCCCAGACGCAATCCCGGCGCCAGCACTTTGGAGAATGTGGAGGTGTAAAGCACGTATTCCGTGCTGCCCAGTTGCTCCAGCGCCAACTGGAACAATGTCGGGTTCCGCTCTTCGGTAAAACGCAACTCGCCGTAGGGATCATCCTCAATGATGACAAACCCATAACGCGCAGCCAGCGCTATCAGTTGCTTACGCCGCTCATAGCTCAATGTGACGCCGCTGGGGTTACCGAAATTCGGGACGATATAGACACCCTTGATACGCTGTTTTTGCAACAGTTCTTCCAGTTCATCCACCACCATGCCATGCTCGTCGGACGCGACAGACATCACCTGCGCCTGCGCCAGTTCCAGCGTTTGCAGCGCGGCGAGATAGGTCGGGCGTTCAACGACAAAGACATCGCCTGGATCGACCATGGAACGCATAATCAAATCCAGCGCCTGCTGCGAACCCGCCGTCACTACGATATCTTCCGCCTGTGTTTTCACGCCACGTAAGGCGCACAGATCGGCGATACGTTCGCGCAGCACGCCGCTGCCCTCTGTCAGCCCATACTGGAAAGCCGTTTTCGGCTGCTCGGTAATGGCTAACTGCGTCGCCTGACTCAACCCGACAAAATCAAACAGTGCATCAGAGGGGATCCCGCCCGCCAGCGAGATAATATTGTCCATCTTGCTATGTTTAAGCAGTTCACGAATAGCGGAACTTTTCAACTGAGCAATGCGCTGCGCCAGTAACCCTTCGTTGGCCATCTTTTTTCAACCCTTCTTACAAAAACAGGCCGGATAACCGACCCGATATCAATTACCCGCCCAGATAGGCCGAGCGTACCGCTTCATTTGCCAACAATGCCGCACCGGTGTCTTCCAACACTACATGACCGTTTTCAAGTACATAACCGCGATCAGCCAAACGCAACGCTTGGTTGGCGTTTTGCTCCACCAGAAAGATGGTCATGCCTTCTTCACGCAATTGCTGGATGGTATCAAAAATTTGCAGAATGATAATCGGCGCCAGCCCCAGAGAAGGCTCATCCAATAACAATAAACGTGGTTGACTCATCAGCGCCCGCCCAATCGCCAGCATCTGTTGCTCACCGCCGGACATGGTGCCGGCCCGCTGCGCGCGTCTCTCATACAATCGCGGAAACAGGGCGTAGACGCGTTCAATGCGCTGCTGGTATTGCTGGCGATCGGCAAAGAAACCGCCCATCGCCAGATTCTCTTCCACGGTCATACGGGAAAAAACCCGCCGTCCTTCAGGAACAATGGCAATCGCCTCGCGCATAATCTGCGCCGTTTGCCAGTGGGTAATGTCTTTCCCATCGAACATGATGGTGCCTTCGCTGGCGCGCGGGTCGCCGCAGAGTGTTCCCAACAGCGTAGTTTTACCGGCGCCGTTGGCGCCGATAAGCGTAACAATTTCGCCCTGTTCAATGTGCAGGCTTACCTGATGCAGCGCCTGAATTTTACCGTAGTGAGCCGAAACCTGATTTAATGACAGCATAACGTTATCCTTCACCCAGATAAGCGCGGATCACATCCGGGTTATTACGAATTTCAGCGGGGGTGCCTTGCGCCAGCGGCGTACCCTGATTAACGACATAAATCCTGTCGGAAATCCCCATCACCAGCTTCATATCATGCTCAATCAGCAGGACGGACACCTGATGGCTGTCGCGCAGTTCCACAATCAACTGATCCAACGCTTCGGTTTCTTTCGGGTTAAGGCCCGCCGCCGGTTCATCCAGCATCAGCAATTCAGGGCGCGTGACCATACAACGAGCAATTTCCAACCGGCGCTGCTGCCCATAGGCCAGATTGCCTGCCTGCCGGTTCGCCAGATCCAGCAAACCGATGCGTTCCAGCCAGGCTGCCGCGCGATCCTGCGCATCCGCTTCCGCGCGACGGAAGGCCGGTGTCTTCAATAGCCCGGCGAACACGCCGCTTTTCAGA
Organism: Brenneria izbisi; assembly: GCF_025840185.1. Classification (GTDB taxonomy): domain Bacteria; phylum Pseudomonadota; class Gammaproteobacteria; order Enterobacterales; family Enterobacteriaceae; genus Brenneria; species Brenneria izbisi. The sequence continues at coordinate 84,925 of NZ_JAMPJU010000010.1, read as the reverse complement.
TGTTGATGCTGCGCCACCAGCAGGTTTTCGACCACGGTCATTTCGCGGAATAAACGCACATGCTGGAACGTGCGCACCACGCCCATACGGGCAATCGCCTGTCCCGACAAACCTTCAATATGGCGATCGCGCAACAGGATGGCGCCGCCGCTCGGACGATAAAAACCGGTCAGGCAGTTGAATACCGTGGTTTTCCCGGCCCCGTTCGGGCCAATCAATGAAACGATTTCACCCGAATGAATATCCAGTTCAACATTGTTGACCGCCAGCAGGCCGCCAAAACGCATCATCAGGCCGCGGACCGATAATAATGGCTGCGTCTCACTCATGCCTGCTCTTCCTTCTTAGCGACTTTCAGCTTCATTTGCGGACGTTTCATCGGCAATAAGCCTTGTGGCCGCCAAATCATCATCAGCACCATCAACGCGCCCAGCAGCAACATGCTGTACTCATTCAAATCACGCATCAGTTCACGGGACACCACCAGCAGAATAGCCGCCAGGATCACCGCGAACTGCGAACCCATGCCGCCCAGCACCACAATCGCCAACACAAACGCGGACTCGGCGAATGTGAAGGATTCCGGGCTGACGAACCCCTGACGCGCCGCAAACAACGTACCGGCGAACCCGGCAAACGCCGCACTGATGGTAAACGCGGTCAACTTGATGCGAGTGGGGCTCAAGCCCAACGAACGGCAGGCAATCTCGTCGTCACGCAGCGCTTCCCAGGCCCGGCCCAGCGGCATGCGCAATAAACGGTTGATGACAAACAACGTTAATACCACCAGCAACAGCGCCACCAGATACAGGAAAATGATGCGATCGCTGGGATCGTATTTCAGGCCGAAGAAATTGTGGAAGGTATCCCAGCCGTCGCGAGCGTTACGACTGAATTCCAGACCAAAGAGGGTCGGTTTCGGGATCTGGCTGATACCATTCGGGCCGCCGGTGATTTCGGTATTGTTAAGCAACAGAATACGAACAATCTCACCAAATCCCAACGTGACGATAGCCAGATAATCCCCGCGCAGACGCAATACCGGGAACCCCAGCAGAAAGCCGGACAGCGCCGCAGCCATGCCCGCCAGCGGCAGACTTTCCCAAAATCCCAGACCGTAATAGTGATTCAACAAGGCATAGGTGTAAGCGCCGATGGCATAAAAGCCGCCATAGCCTAATACCAGCAACCCCGACAGACCGACAACCACATTCAGCCCCAGTCCCAGCATCACATATATCAACGTGAGGGTCGCGATATCGACAGTGCCGCGAGACACCAGAAAAGGCCAGGCAACCGCCGCGACAATGAGCAAAGCCGCCAGCAACTTCTGGCGCGGCGTACTGCCATCAAAACTCGGCAATACCAGCGACGGGCCGGAAAACCGTTTCAGGCCCGCCTGGAAAAACGGACGAATCAACTGAAAGAAGAACACCACGATGCAACCCGCGCCGATCCAGTACCAGCGCACCTCATCAGCGCCGCGCACCACCAGTTTGGTCCCATCAAGACCCAGTTGCATGCCCATTAAAAACGCGGCCAGCACCAGCAACATAAACGCGGAGATAATAGCATTGAAAAGATTGAGCTTTTTCATACTTTCTCAACCTCTGGACGGCCAAGAATACCGGTAGGCATGACCAGCAGAACCACAATCAGCAACGCGAACGATACCGCATCCTTGTACTCCGTACTCAGGTAGGCGGATGTCAACGCTTCCGCCACGCCCAGAATCAGCCCGCCAATCATCGCGCCGGGGATGCTGCCGATGCCGCCCAGCACCGCTGCGGTAAAGGCTTTCATACCGGCCATAAAACCGATGTAGGGGTTAATCACGCCGTAGAACTGCCCTAGCAGCACTCCGGCTACCGCCGCCATCAGCGCGCCGATGACAAAGGTCAAGGAAATAACGCGGTCGGTGCTGATACCCAGCAGGCTGGCCATTTTTAGATCTTCCGCACAGGCGCGACACGCGCGTCCCATGCGCGAATAGCGGATAAACAGCGTCAGGGCCAGCATAGCGAGGAACGTCACGATCCAGATGGTCAACTGCATGGTGCTGATTGTCGCGGCAAAACCATTGGTTTCGCCCAACACCCACTGTCCGGTAATCATGCTGGGGAGCGCGACATCGCGTGAGCCCTGGTTCAGGCTGACGTAGTTTTGCAGAAAAATAGACATGCCGATGGCGGAAATCAGTGCGATCAGGCGCTTGGAAGTGCGCACCGGTCGATAGGCGACCCGTTCAATACTCCAGCCGTAAGCGCTGGAAATGACGACGGCTGCGACAAAAGCGACGCTGATCAACAGCCAGCTCGCATCAATACCCATCATCATCAGCCCGGCAATAACAATAAAGGAGACGTAACTACCGATCATGTAAACCTCGCCGTGGGCGAAGTTAATCATGCCGATGATACCGTAAACCATGGTGTAGCCAATGGCGATCAGCGCATAGGTGCTGCCCAACGTCAGACCGTTGAACATCTGCTGAAAAAAGTAGAGGAACTGCTCGGACATACCTTAACCTTAGATTCTGCCCCCGCGCCTTGCGGCAACGGAGGCATCGGTATTGAGGAATTATTACAGCATCGATTGATGACAGCCAAAGCTCATGCAGGCTGAAATCATTACCGCGCAGCCATTACTTCGCTACGCTGGAAGTACCGTCTGCATGCCACTCAAATACGCCAAACTCAAACCCTTTCAGGTCGCCTTTCTCATTCCAACTCAGTGGCCCCATCACGGTATCCACCGATTTGGCTTTCAGATCGCTGACCAGTTGTTCCGGCTCCATGCTGCCGCTGCGTTGCATGGCGGTGGTCAGAGATTGCAATGCGGCATACGTTGTCCAGACGAACGGCCCGGTCGGATCCAGTTTTTTGGCTTTCAGCGCATCGACAATTGGTTGGTTGGCTGGCACCTGATCATAACGTTTCGGCAATGTGACCAGCATGCCTTCCGATGCCTCACCCGCGATATTGGACAGCGAAGCGTTGCCCACGCCTTCCGGCCCCATGAATTTAGTGGTCATGCCACTTTGACGGGACTGACGCATGAGTAACCCCATTTCCGGGTAATAGCCGCCAAAATAAACGAAATCCACGTTTTCTTTTTTCAGGCGAGCCACCAGCGAGGAGAAATCTTTATCACCCGCGGTCACACCTTCAAACAACACCACATTCGCATTGGCTTTTTTCAGACTATCCTGAACAGAGCGGGCCAAACCTTCACCGTATTGCTGTTTATCATGTATAACGGCGATGCGCTGAGGTTTAATCGTCTCGACAATATATTTCGTCGCCGTTGGGCCTTGATCGGAATCCAGGCCGGTGGTACGCAGTACCAGCTCATAGCCGCGGGTGGTCAAATCCGCGTTGGTGGCGGCTGGCGTAATCATGATCACGCCTTCTTCTTCGTAAATATCGGAAGCAGGCTGCGTGGAGGAGGAACACAAATGGCCAATAACATAACGAATACCGTCGTTGATGACTTTATTCGCCACGGCCACCGCTTGTTTCGGATCGCATGCGTCATCATATTCGACGCCAACCAGTTTATTGCCGTTGACGCCGCCTTTAGCATTGATATCGGCAATGGCCTGACGCGCGCCAATAAACTCCATATCACCATATTGCGCAACCGGACCGGACATGGCGCCTACAACAGCAACCTTAATATCCGCGGCACTCGCCGCATGGCTGAATGCAACAGCCATACAACCCATCAGCAATGTTTTGCTTTTACTAAATTTCATTCGATTTACCCCATCTTTTATTATGGATATTGCTGAAAACATGACCGCCTTGCGTCATAACATAACCTTTTTCTTATATGTAAGAACGGGTTAGGGTTATTATTAGTAATAGTTTCTAATAAGGCTTTATTTTTCATATTATTAAACAGGAATATTATGCTGCAAATCAACCGACATCAGTAGCGGCGATTTATGTTTTCAGCATAAAACACCAGTCTGAAACATCGATGTTTGATTTATATATAGTCAGTTATGCTACTTTATGTGCTGATTATTAATGTATTACTCGAACAATACTTACAGTGCAAAACATTTTCACTGTTGACTTTAAATAAAAAAATGCCCATGTCGCTTGCGACATCGGCCCGAAGGATAGTAAGCAGGAAGCTCGCTATAAAAATGGCATCACTGTTCCACTGCAAAACAATGACATGATTCTTCACTCACTTGATGGAGTGCTCGTAAATGAAACTAACCGTTGAATGTCTCACCCAATTCAGCCAGCAGGATAAAATTGATCTGGCTACAATTTGGCCGCACCAGAATCTGGAACTTTTGGAAGAGAGTCTTAACGCAGAGCGTCGGCTGTTCGCCGCGCGTTTTAACGATCGCTTGCTGGCTGCCGTCATGGTTGAGATTAAAGGCGACTATGCCGAACTGAGCGATCTCCTGGTGCGTGACACCACCCGACGCCGTGGCGTTGGTTTATATCTGATAGATGAAGCTCGCAAGCAGTTACCAGGCGTGAAAGAGTGGTGGTTGGCGACAGCCGATCACGCTGCCGTCAAAGAGGACGTGCTGGCAAAATTCATGATTAGCTGCGGCTTTTCGCCAGTATCCGGCGGCTGGCGTTATATCCGTAAACAAGGATAAAAACGCCGGAAGCACTGTTAAACGTCATCAAGCGACGACCAGCAAGGATAACGCGCATAAAAAAAAGGTCGGACACTTGTCCGACCCTTCTTTCTTGTATGTGCTGTCGCTTAGGCTTCGATCGCCGCTCGCAGCTTTTTCATGGCGTTCTTTTCCAACTGCCTTACCCGCTCTGCGGATACGCCATATTCATCGGCCAGTTCCTGCAATGTTGACTTGTTGTCATCATCCAGCCAACGAGCGCGGATAATACGCTGGCTGCGCTCATCCAGCCCTTGCAGCGCATCCGTCAGTTTGTCCGCCGCATGGTTATCCCAGTTATCTTCTTCGATGCCATCAGCAAAGTCGGAAGACTTATCCTGCAAATAGAGCATGGGGGACATGGCCTTGCCATCATGCGTCTCTTCATCCGGCGTCGGGTCAAAGGTCATGTCCTGGGCAGCCATACGCGATTCCATTTCACGCACATCTTTGCTGGTCACACCCAGTTCTCGGGCAACCAGTTCAACTTCATCCTGATTGAACCAGCCAAGACGCGTTTTGGACTTACGCAGGTTAAAGAACAGCTTACGTTGCGCTTTGGTGGTCGCGACTTTCACAATACGCCAGTTGCGCAGCACATATTCGTGAATTTCAGCTTTGATCCAATGGACGGCGAAAGACACCAGACGCACGCCCACTTCAGGATTAAAGCGACGTACCGCCTTCATCAGACCGATGTTGCCTTCCTGAATCAGGTCTGCCTGCGGCAAGCCATAGCCGGAATAATTACGGGCCACATGAATAACGAAACGCAGATGCGACAAAATGAGTTGCTTCGCCGCCTCCAAATCGCCCTGATAATGCAGCCGTTCAGCCAGCGCCCGCTCTTCCTCTGCCGTCAGCATCGGATAGGCATTGGCGGCTCGAATGTAACCCTCCAGACTGCCCTGGGGAACTAAGGTGAAAGTTTGCATATCTTTGGTCATTCAATCCCTCTCATTACCACGGTTGCGCGGCGCTTTACCAGCCCGCTTAAACGCCCGTCACTGACAAGTCGTTATATTCGGCCTTGCTCCAGCATACTGTTTCGCGCCATATACACGCTAACAGTTCGGCCCAGTGTCTCTAAACTTAGAGTGTGATTTCTCTCATAAGTTCCAACAATATTATTCATCTTATTTCACATATCAAGCTGGATACAGCAGAAAAAGAGTATATCAAAAAAAGCCTATTGTGGTGTAAAACGACGTAAATGTTGAACGGTCGCCAACCAAGCGGCCAGCCAACCTATCATCCCGGCGACAAGCAACAATAACAGGGATTCGTCCCAGCTTAACCCCATGACGGTAAAGGTCGTACCGAACACCGAAGCCACCTGAGCGACGACGGAACCAAGCTTCCACACCAGCGTCTGAGACAGGATCAAAGACAACACCGCGCCGCCAAACCCCATCACGGCTCCCCCGTTGAGAAACGGGCGCAAAATAAAGCCGTCGGTCGCGCCAATCAACTTCATGACGTTAATGGTTTCGCGGCGGCTGAAGATGCTCAGACGCACACTGTTGCCGATCACCAGAAACACCGCGATAACCATCAATATGCCAATGGTTGCCGCAATCTGGCCGACCAGACCAGTCAGCGCAACCAGCCTCGCAAACCAACTGTCATCCATGCGGACTTCATCCACGCCTGACGTGGCGGCCACGCGGTCGCGCAAGGTCGTCAATACGTCGGCGCTTTGAAAATTCATTTTAGGGGTAATGATGGCAACCGCAGGCAGCGGATTCTCTTCCAGCATATCCAGCGCGCCGCCAAAACCCGACCAGTTGCGAAATTCCCCCATTGCTTCATCCCGCGACAAATAGTTCACTTTATCGACGCCGTCTTCAGACTGAAGCCGGGTGATCACCGCCTGCGCCGCATTGTCATCAAGCGATTTATCAAGATAAACCGTCAATTGCGGCGAGGGATACCACTGGGTCGCCGCCTGACTGACGTTTTTCCACACCAGATAACAGATGCTCGGCAGAGCCAGAGAAATGGCGATCACCATTACCGTCAATAGCGTCGCCAACGGTTGACGCAACATATCGTCCAGCGTGTTGGTCCAGGCGTAACGCCACTGCTCCTGCCAGCCGCCGCGCAGCGCCTTCGCTTTCGTTCCGGGCTTTATCGCATTACGCATATTATTCGCCATGATGATTTCCCCCAATCATGCGGCCATCGGATAGCGTCAGAACCCGGTAATTGCGACGGGCAATCAGCCCGGTATCGTGGGTCGCCATCAGTACAGTAACGCCAACCCGGTTAAATTCTTCGAACAAACGCAAAATCCCCTCGGACAGCGCATCATCCAGATTACCGGTCGGTTCGTCCGCCAGCAAAACGGCGGGTTTATTCACCACCGCGCGCGCAATGCCGACCCGCTGCTGCTCGCCGCCGGAAAGCTGGATAGGATAATTGCGGGCTTTATCCAGCAACCCTACCTTGTCCAGCGCCGCCGATACCCGACGACGAATATCTTCGCTGCTGGCGCCGGCAATGATGAGCGGCATCGCCACGTTGTCATAGACGGTTCTTTCCATCAGCAGATGATGATCCTGAAAAATCATGCCGATCTGACGGCGCAAAAACGGGACTTCACGTTTTTTCAGGCGGCTGATGTTATGTCCGCTAAACAGAATCTGCCCCGCGCTGGGACGTTCAATGCCACAAATCAGTTTCAGCAGGGTACTTTTCCCCGCGCCAGAATGACCGGTCAGAAACGCCATCTCTGCCGGACGTAGATGAAAATCCACCCCCTGCAATGCCTGGCGTCCACCGAGATACGCTTTACTGACCTGTTCAAAACGAATCATCCGTTTTAATCCTCTCGGGCAAAAAGTGCCTCAATAAAATCGTCAGCCTTGAATGGCCGCAAATCTTCGATACCTTCCCCCACCCCAATATAGCGGATGGGAATGCCGAACTGGTCGGCAATAGCGAAAATCACCCCGCCCTTGGCGGTGCCGTCCAGCTTGGTCAGGGTAATCCCGGTCAAGCCGACCGCTTCATTAAACAGTTTCGCCTGGCTGACGGCGTTCTGTCCGGTGCTGGCATCCAGCGTCAACATCACTTCATGCGGCGCATCCTCATCCAGCTTCTTCATCACGCGCACAATCTTTTTCAATTCTTCCATCAGATGCGCTTTGTTCTGCAATCTGCCTGCGGTGTCGGCAATCAGGACATCGACGCCCCGCGCTTTCGCCGCCTGAATCGCATCAAAAATCACCGACGCGGAATCAGCGCCGGTATGCTGAGCCACCACCGCGACATTGTTGCGTTGGCCCCAGACCTGAAGTTGCTCCACCGCCGCGGCGCGAAACGTGTCCCCCGCGGCCAGCATCACGGATTTTCCTTGCGCCTGAAACTGACGCGCCATCTTGCCAATCGTGGTGGTTTTACCGACGCCGTTTACACCGACCATCAGGATCACATACGGCGTTTTGCCGTCGATGTTCAACGGTTCCTCAACTTTGTCGAGGATGGTCGCCATTTCTTCTTTCAGCTTAACAAACAGCGCATCGGCATCTTTCAGTTGTCGACGATTGGCGTGCTCCGTCAGGCCGGTAATGATCTTGCGCGTGGTTTCCACGCCCACATCGGCAATCAGTAGCTGTTCTTCCAGTTGCTCAAACAGATCGTCGTCGATTTTCTTGCCGCGAAACAATCCGATAAATCCTGAACCCAGGTTTTGACGGGTTTTAACCAGGCTGCGTTTCAGGCGCGCGAAAAATCCCTCTTTCGTCGGACGTTCCTGTTCCTGCGCCGCCACGGGTGATTCATCCTGCTGACGCGCTTCCTGATGAATTACGTCCGGCGCAGTCTCAACGATTGGTTCGCTTGCCGCCGCGGGCGGCGGCGATGGTTGCGTCACGTCCGCTGGCGCGATAGCCGCCGGATCGGGATCTTTTTCAACGATTTCAACCTGCTGTTGGCCCGGGGCCTGCGTCTCAGACGGCGCGGCGGGCGCCTCCTCGACGACCGGCTTCTCCTGCGGTTGCTCTTTTTGTTCTTCTTCCTGTTGCCCCAATCCTAACCAGGAAAAAAAACCGCGCTTCTTTTCTTTTGTCATGTGCAATCGCGCTCCACGCCGCTCAGTGCAGCGAATCAATCAATGAAAATCATAGTTAACCAATGAGTTTAACACTTTCCTGCCGACAGCAACACGCAGCCAGCGGGCGCAATAGCAGACAATCTCCGTAACGAAGTATGTCAGCCCCGATCTTAACATTCCCTCTACACGTAACCGCCGCTAGAATAGCGCCAGAAATTTTCTGGCCGCGCCATGACTGTATTGACGCGGCACACCAACGAACCTGTGAGTTATGGCTAAAAAAAACGTATCGCCCGCCGCCGGCCAGATCCGAATTATCGGCGGTCAGTGGCGCGGCAGAAAACTTCCGGTCCCGGATAGTCCGGGCTTACGACCGACCACCGATCGGGTGCGCGAAACGCTGTTCAACTGGCTGGCTCCCGTTATTCAGGAAGCCCGTTGCCTGGATTGTTTTGCCGGTAGCGGCGCGCTGGGCCTGGAAGCCTTATCGCGTTATGCGGCCCATGCCACATTATTGGAAACCGAGCGAGCGGTAGCGCAACAATTAACGCACAATCTGGCGCTGCTACGGGCGGAAAACGCGCAAGTCGTGCATACGGACACGCTGCGCTGGCTGGCGCAACCGGGACAGCCCTTTGACGTGGTGTTTCTTGATCCGCCGTTTCGCAAAGATTTATTGAACCTCACGCTATCTCTGCTGGAACAACAAGGCTGGCTGACGCCGGAGGCATGGATCTACGTGGAAACCGAGGCGGAAAATACACAATTGGCGATCCCAGGTAACTGGCGGCTTCACCGCGAAAAGATCGCTGGTCAGGTCGCTTACCGCTTGTACATCCGCCAATGATCTTCTCAGCAAGCCGCGCAATGACATTAAGAGGTAGATGATGATATGGATTAATCTGGGACGATTGCTGATGCTGGGCGTGTGGGCTTTTCTGGTTTTTAACCTGTTCCAGCCGTTTCCCCGGCCACTGAACATTTTCATGACGGTGGCGATGATATTTATGATCCTGATGCATGGCTTTCAACTGCTGTTGTTGAAATCCAGCCAGCCCAAAGACGGCCCATCGCTCAGCCAGGCGCTGCAAGCACGCATTTTTCTGTTTGGCGTGTTTGAGTTACTGGCTTGGCAAAAGAAACAGCCCAGGCAGCCCCCCAAGCTCTGATGTTCAACAAGCAGAATCAAGGCCCCCCTGACAACAACCGCGGAAACGCGTCTATTTGTCAGGGCTTCTTACCGGGAAGATAGGGGAAATGCATCACGTTATCTCCCAGTTCGGAAATCCGGGCGCTGCCTTTTTCCGTCACCGCATCAATGCGGATAATCGCCTGCAAAGGAATAAAACTGCGGCTAACGCCGGAGAATTCCGTTTTGAGCTTTTCTGTCGAAGGATCAACCAGCACCGTTGATTGGCTATCGAAGACGAAGTCGGCAATTTCAATAAAACCGAACAAACTGCTCGACACTAATTCACGCACATAAAGCTGGTAGTTCTTACCGTTATTAATGAATTGAATACGATACAGTGCAGGTTCATTACTCATTCAACACTACTCTCCTTCAAGAGACGTTACGACATTCATCAGCAGTAAAAACAGGTCGATAAAATAACATGAAGCACAGGTATTCGCATCTGTCTCACCCGATGTTGTTTATACTCACAGCAACCCCTTACGCCAAATAAAGAAAGGATAGGCTATGCTCTGGTCATTTATCGCCGTGCTTTTCTCCGGCTGGTTATACGTTGACGCCAGCTATCGTGGTCCGGCGTGGCAACGCTGGTTGTTCAAGCCGGTCACAATATTGCTGTTGCTGGCGCTGGCCTGGCAAACGCCGTTTCTGAGCGTATCAGGCTATCTGATCGTCGCCGGATTACTGGCTACGCTAGTCGCCGACATGCTGTTGTTACTGCCGACGCAGCGTCTACTATATGCCTTCGCCGCCTATTTCGCCGCTCACCTGCTTTACACCCTCAGCTTTTTTACCAGCCAGATGGCGCTGACGTTCTTCTGGCCGCTGGCGTTGTCGCTGGTGCTGCTGGCCGCTATTCTGATCGCCCTTATCTGGAGCAAGCTCAATGATCAACGCTGGCCAGTCTGTGCGTTTATTCTTATGACCATCCTGATGGTCTGGGTTGCCGGGGAGCGTTATTTCGCACTGGGAAGCGACCACAACTTCTCCTTGCTGGCTGGCTGCGCGCTGCTGTTTATCGCCCATGCCGCCTGGCTGATCCACCATTACCGGATCAATTTCCGCGCGCATCAGGTCATCGTGGCGATTGGCTATTTTGGCGGACATTTCCTTATCGTTCGCTCGCTCTATTTTTAACGCTGACAACGCATGTGAAATACTGGAGTCACCGCCTATAACGGTGTAAAGTTCCTGATGAGAATCACTATCATCAACACAGGAGGAAGGTATGCATTCTCATCAGCACCATCATCACAGCGGCGAAAAATCAGCCTGTTGCCACACTCACGCAAAACCTGTATCGCATGCGGAAAAAAGCTGCTGCGCGGTAAAACAGGCGCCCGGCTCCGTGATCAATACCGGGCGAGGCCCTGATAACAGCGCATCGGAAAGCGGTGATAACGCCGATTCAGACGACCCCGACGGCGGAGACAGCGACCATCCCGGTTCTCATCAGCGTTTTAGCTGGAAAATCAGCGGCATGGATTGTCCAAGCTGCGCTCGTAAAATTGAAAATGCAGTAAAAAATCTCCAGGGCATCGAACACGCCAATGTATTGTTCGCCACCGAAAAACTGGTGGTCGCCGCCCGCCACGATGTACGTTCACAAGTACAACACGCGGTTTCGCAAGTGGGTTTCTCCTTGCTGGACATTGCGCCCAATACGCCGCCTTCTGCGGAGCAACGCCGTTTTACCCCCGGCAATTTTCTTCATGAATATGGCTTCCTGATCCTCTTTATATCGCTGACCGCAATAAGCTGGGGCGTATCGTTATTTAATGACTCGCTCGGCGAGATTGCGTTTATCGCCACCACCATTGTGGGCCTCATTCCCGTACTGAAAAAGGCCGTACAACTTGCCCGCTCCGGCACACCGTTCGCGATTGAAACGCTGATGAGCGTAGCCTCCATCGGGGCGCTGCTGATCGGGGCGACAACTGAAGCCACTGTGGTTCTGCTACTGTTTATGCTGGGCGAACGGCTGGAAGCCTATGCCGCCAACCGTGCGCGACAAGGCGTAACCGCATTAATGGCCCTGATGCCCGAAGACGCTATCGTCATCAGAAACGAACGACGCGTTAAGGTGCCAATCGCCAGCCTGTTACCCGGTGATGTAATTGAAGTCGCCCCCGGCGGACGGCTACCGGCCGATGCGGAATTACTGCGCGCGGAAGCCAGTTTTGATGAAAGCGCCCTGACCGGCGAGTCGGTGCCTGTTGAACGCGCCGTGGGCGACAAGATCGCCGCCGGTAGCCTGTGTGTCGATAAAATGGTGCAACTGCGCGTCATTTCGCAGCCGGGCAACAACGCCATCGATCGTATTCTGCAATTGATAGAAGAAGCCGAAACGCGCCGCGCGCCGATCGAGCGTTTCCTCGATCGCTTCAGCCGCTACTATACGCCAGCCATCATGCTGCTATCGCTACTTGTGATCGTCATCCCACCGCTGTTGATGGGGCAACCCTGGCAGGAATGGATTTATCGCGGTCTGACGCTGCTGCTAATCGGTTGTCCTTGTGCGCTGGTGATTTCCACACCGGCCGCGATTACCTCCGGTTTGGCGGCGGCAACCCGTCAGGGCGCGCTGATCAAAGGGGGCGCGGCCCTGGAAGCGCTGGGCGGCATCCGCACCATCGCCTTTGATAAAACCGGCACCCTGACCGAAGGCAAACCACAGGTTACCGATGTTTTACCGGCGGATGGCGTGAGTGAAGCCGCGCTGCTGGCGCGAACCGCGGCGATCGAATCCGGTTCGCACCACCCGCTGGCACAGGCGATTGTGCAACATGCGCGGGCCACCAACCCGTTTCTGCCCATCGCGGAAGATCGCCGCGCATTAGCCGGTATCGGGGTAGAAGGCACCATTGCGGGCAGGCGGATTCAGGTAAGTTCACCCGCCCGGCTGACCGCGGGGACGCTGGACAACCGCTGGCAACAGCAGGTTGATACGCTGGAAAGCGCGGGCAAGACGGTGGTTGTGGTACAGGAAGATGGCCATGTACAAGGCTTGCTGGCTCTGCGCGATACCCTGCGCAACGACGCCCGCGCAGCGCTGGCCGCGTTACAGGCCATGAATATACGCTGTATCATGCTCACTGGCGACAATCCGCGTGCGGCGGCGGCAATCGCTGCCGATTTGGGTATCGATTACCGGGCGGGTTTACTGCCCGCCGACAAAGTGACCGCCGTAAGCGAGCTTAATCAGCAGCATCCGGTCGCCATGGTCGGTGATGGCATCAACGATGCGCCCGCCATGAAAGCCTCAACCATCGGTATTGCGATGGGAAGCGGCACCGACGTGGCGCTGGAAACCGCTGACGCCGCCTTGACGCACAGTCGCCTCGGCGGATTAGCCGGCATGATCCGGCTGTCACGGGCGACGCAACTGAATATCCGGCAGAATATTACCATCGCCCTTGGGCTGAAAGCGGTCTTCCTGATCACCAGCATTCTGGGCATTACCGGACTATGGCTGGCGGTATTGGCGGATTCCGGCGCGACGGCGTTGGTTACCGCCAACGCATTGCGATTGCTCAAAAAACAGGATGAATAAAGACCGTTCAACGCCCTGTACGACAGGGCGTTGACTTAACCGCCTTTGACTTGCGGGCCGCCTTTGCGCAGCAGATAGCGATAGGGAAGTTGTTCGGTCATCTGCGCCAGCAAATCATGCTCCATATAACGGCAGAAGCCCGGAATATCACGGGTCGTCGCGGGATCATCCGCAATCACCAGCAACGTTTGTCCAGACGCCATCTCGCGCACCGTCTTACGCACCATCATCACCGGTTCGGGACAGCGCAGTCCCTGAGCATCAAGGGTTTTATCAGGTTTGGCGAAGGGATCGGTCATCAACGTTCTCTGTGGTAGGGGTTATAAAACCGTCTTAGTTTACGCCGGAGATTCTGTGACGCAAGCCACGACAATCTTTACGCAAAGAACAACCATTTTTTCTGCGAAACAATTCAGTTAGCGAAACAATTCAGTTAGCAAAACGATTGCGTTACCAAAAAAATTGCATTCCCAAAGCAATTGCGTATCATGCCGCCGCGTTGCTGAAAAAAACGGCGTACGATGATTTCTTGGGTTCCCTAACCCCAATAACCAAAAAGGTCACATTATGTATCGTTTCACTCCCCGGCAGCGGCTGACGGCGCTGATCTGGCTGTCGTTGTTTCATATTCTGATCATTACTTCCAGTAATTATCTGGTCCAGCTTCCGGTTGCCATTTTCGGTTTTCATACCACCTGGGGCGCGTTTACCTTTCCCTTTATCTTTCTGGCAACCGACCTGACCGTGCGGATTTTCGGCGCACCGCTGGCACGCCGTATTATTTTGACCGTGATGGCGCCTGCGCTGGTGATTTCCTATTTCATTTCCGCGCTGTTCTATCAGGGCGCATGGCAAGGGTTTGCATCGCTGAGTCAGGTGAACATCGTGGTTGCCCGCATTGCCTGCGCCAGTTTCATGGCTTACGTTCTGGGTCAGATCCTGGATGTGCATGTCTTTAACCGCTTGCGCCAGCGCAATGCCTGGTGGGTCGCACCGGCGGTTTCCACGTTGTTCGGCAATTTCAGCGACACGTTGGCCTTTTTCTTTATTGCCTTCTATCGCAGCGCCGATCCTTTCATGGCCGCGAACTGGGTTGAAATCGCGCTGGTGGACTACATCTTCAAGTTGCTGATCAGCCTGCTTTTCTTCCTGCCGATGTATGGCGTTATGCTGAATATGGCGCTGAAACGGCTGAGTGAACAGCAAGAGACGGTTTCCTATCGGTCGGTCGAAAACAGAAGCTGAGCGCCGCCGCATGTCGGCAAGGTCGGCGACAAACCAACGACGGCATGTGTAAAAATCGTCCCTGCGGCGCCAATGGTTTGCAACAACAAAATGCTTGTTTTTGCTATCTGAATAGGGTGCCATACTGTTATCACCTGTTGAAAAATGAGAGAAAGGGAACCCATGTCCAATTTAGTAAAATACCTGGGCGTCAGCCTTCTGGTGACCATGCTGGCAGCCTGCGATGGCAAAACGGACGATACCGCAAACGCCCCCGCATCAGACAACCCGGCGGCAGAAGCCGCGGCCAGCAAGACGGTAGAATTATTATCCGGCAAAGTCGTCTTTACGTTGCCAGCCGACATGCAGGATCAAAGCGGTAAGTTGGGGACGCAGGCCAACAACATGCATGTGTACGCCAACGACAACGGACAAAAAGCGGTTATCGTGATCCTGGGCGATAACACCACGGAAGAACTTTCCGTGCTGACACAACGTCTGGAAGATCAGCAGCGCACACGCGACGCCAACCTTCAGGTTGTGACCAACAAAACCATCGATATTGACGGACAGAAGCTGCAACAGTTGGACAGCATCATCACCAGCAGCGGACAGCAGGCTTACTCCTCAGTGGTGTTGGGGAAAGTGGATAACCGCTTGCTGACCTTGCAGATTACCCTGCCTGCGGATAATCAACAGCAGGCTCAGACCGAAGCGGAAAGCATCATCCAGACGCTGAAACTGAAATAAACGTTAACTGCGGATGATCTTTCTTATGGCGGGCAATCTCTGCCCGCGACTGGGTTTTTTAGCTGGTTTTCAGGCGGATGCCGCCGCATTTTTTCCGGCGATGCGACCAAACACAATGCAATCGGTCATGGCGACGCTGCCAAGCCTGACGGCGCCGTGAACGCCGCCGACGGTTTCCCCCGCCGCATACAGACCGGGGATTGGTTTCAGGTCAAAACCAATCACCTGTGCATCCTTGTTAATCGCCAGACCGCCCATGGTGTGGTGGACTCGCGGCCATAAACGCGCGGCATAAAACGGTGGCGTCACATTCGGCACCGCATCCTTGAAAATCATACAACCAAGATCGGCATCATTGCGTCGGCTGACAAACTCGTTCCAGCGATTTACCTGCGCGACAAAGGCGTCAACCGGCATATCATAGGCTTTCGCCAACGCCTCCAGCGAGTCATACGGCTTAAGCGAACCGTTTTTCAGCGCCCCTTCCCGTTGTCCTGGGTCCACCATATTCAGGGTATTGGTTTTATCGGCAATGATGATGGCCGGGTGCCCTAATTGAATAATGGCGTCGGCCCGCTCTTTACGGTTGCCCGTCTCTTTAAAAAAACGCTTGCCGGTCGCCGGGTCGACCATCAATCCATAGCCGACCACGCGTTCGACAAACTGCGGGACATAGCCGAAACCGTTTTCATCCGGGCTGGTCCAGGGTCCCAGTTGGATCCAGTCCATCTGCGTATCCAAAGCGCCAATCATACAGGCTGCCATAATCGCCTCGCCGGTGGCGCCGGGATGATTGGTCGAGGTGAAAGCGTCGGTCAGACGCGGATCGTACATCTGGCGCATCGCCACGCCTTGCGAGAAACCGCCGGATGCCAGCACCACGCCTTTACGGGCGCGAATATAGGCAATCTCACCTGAGTTTTCATCGGGGAACTTGTAGCGCCGCCGAACTTCCGCGCCGATCACCCGGCCATCCGGCTCGACGATCAACCGCAGCAACTTGGCGCGTTGTTCAATCACCGCCCCCTGTTCTCTCGCTTTCTGCTGCTGTTTGATAATCAACCCTGATCCTGAGCGCTGTACCAGTTGATGGGCGCGCTTCACCGAATGACCGCCGTGATAGTTGACGACATTAAATTGCGCGCCGATGCTTTGCGCCCATTCCAGCGCTTCCACCGAATGTTCCGCAACGGTTCTGGCCAGTTCGGGATAATTAAGTCCGCTGCCCGCCTTGAGCATGTCCTGATACATCAGTTCCGGCGAATCCTCAATGCCGATCTCTTGTTGCATTTTGGAGCCAGCCGCCGCCAGATCGCCGCCATTCAGCACCGAATTCCCGCCCAACAACGGCATTTTGTCGATGACCAAGACCTCGGCCTGCGCATTACGCGCTTCAATCGCCGCCGCCAGCCCTGCAAACCCGGTGCCGACGATCAGGACATCAACCGTCGTATCCCATTGCTGCGGAATAGGCGCGGGTATTGGCACCGCCTGCGCCGGACGAGACAACGCCATACCGCCGAGCGCCCCCACCACCATACCGGTTGATTTCAAAAACTGTCGACGACTCTGTGGATCATTTATCGGTTTGTTACTCATTGCATTACCTCCATATCCAAAATGGATGAATGACGATACAAACGATAGAAAAACGATGGCAGGTGATAATTGAAGCGGTACGTGTTGGAGTTATAAGTACCTGAAATCATTTCAACACAAAAAGCGAGGTGTTAAACGTGAGTCCACTCGCACTGTGGCGATCCTTTCCGGCCCGCCACCGGACGGTTATACCGCACAGCGGCGGATACAGGGTATTTTACGCCGATGCGTCAGGACGCAGGCTCAAACGCAAGGTCAGCAGCAAACCCACTACCCCAAGCAGCGCTGCCGCCAGATAGATGGAGGCGATGCCCGCATAACTCATCAACACCCCGGCGAGCGGGCCGACGACGCCCAATGATAAGTCGAGAAAGATGGTATAAGTCGCCAACGCGCTGCCCTGATTCTGTGGTGAGACCGCCTTGACCGCCACCACGCCGAGCGCCGGAAACACCAGTGAAAAGCCGGCTCCGGCAAGAAAAGCGCCAAGTTCGGCCATAAAGGGTTGTGGCGCGCACCAGATCAGCACCAGGCCCGCCACTTCGACCACAAAACACGCCAGCGCCACGCGCAAGCCGCCGAATCGATTGATGCTGTTGGGAAACACCAAACGTGCGCCGACAAAGGCGCAACTGAAAATGGTCAGCGTTAGCGCGGCGCCTTCCCAGTTTCTGTCGGCGTAAAACAGCGTAATGAAGGTTGCGATCACCCCAAATCCCGCCGAGGCGAGCGCCAGAATAATGCCGTACATCCAAACCTTGCCCAACACTTCGCGGAAGGGGATTTTCTTACCGGGCGTGACGTTCACTTCCGCACGCGGCAAGGCGCAGATGATGGCAATCGTCGCTACCAGAATAATGACCACAGACAGCAGTTGCAGTCCGCCGATATGATTCAGCCAGACGCCAAGCGGCGCGCCAATCGCCATCGCGCCATAGGTCGCAATACCGTTCCACGAGATAACCCGCCCGATATGCCGCGATCCGACCACGCCGATACCCCACAAGGTCGCGCCAGTTCCGGCAAAACTCTGTCCGGCGCCCAGCACCAGCCGTCCGACAAACAGCAACAATAGCGCGATCAGCGGAGAAGCGTCATTCCAGGCCGCCAGCAGATAAAACAGACCGCTTAGCAGCGTCCCCGCCAACCCCCACACCACCACCTTCTTCGCCCCTTTCTCATCCGCGTAACGTCCGGCATGAGGGCGGCTCAGCAGCGTGGAAAAATATTGCATACTGATCACCAGCCCAGTCCAGAACGCATTGTAGCCCAACGTATCGTGTACATAGCCTGGTAACACGGCTAACGGCAGACCGATATTCAGGTAACTGGCGAAGTTGAAAATCACGACAGAAACAATACGCAAATTAAGGCGCAATGCGCCAACGGCAGGCTCTGATGGAGAAGGAACTGACATCGGGGATTTCTCTCACTTAACATCATCACTTGAGGCTGAGCAAAAGTGTTAACCGGGCAATCCGGTAATTGGCATCCAAGCTTTTCAGTATAAGCAAGCGCCAGTCAGCTTTCACGATTAATTATCACGGACGTCACTATTAATTTACCGAAGCGCCCCAGTGATGAAAAACATAACATTCTCATCTTGTTGGTTATAATCAGATCTGTTCCCTATCACCCACATCAGACCCGCAGGAGGAATTCAATGCCTGAACCGGCAGAGTCGGATCGCCATTCACCACCAGCCCACAGCGCCGAAAAAAAGAGCAGCGCAGTAAAAAAACAATACGCTTTTTTAATCCGGGCCAGACATTTGGTAAAACGCATCCGGGCCATCCCCAGCGTGGCGCATATGATCCGCGCGGGCGAGCGCTTTAATGACCGTATGGGCAATCAATTTGGCGCCGCGATCACCTATTTTTCCTTTCTGTCGCTGATCCCGATTCTGATGGTTTCTTTCGCGGCGGTCGGCTTCGTGCTGGCATCCAACCCGGATATGCTTACCGGGCTTATCAACAAAATCGTCAACAGCATCAGCGACCCCAATCTGGCCAACACGCTGAAAAATACCGTTAATACCGCCATTCAGCAACGTACTACCGTCGGGTTGACCGGGTTACTGATCGCGCTGTATTCCGGTATCAGTTGGATGGGAAATCTGCGCGAAGCAATCCGCGCCCAATCGCGCGATGTCTGGGAGCGCAATCCGCAGGATGAAGAGAAGATTTACTTCCAGTACACCCGCGATTTTCTGTCGCTCACCGGGTTGATGATTGCGCTGGTTGTAACCTTATTCCTGACCTCGGTGGCAGGCACCGCGCAGGATATGATTGTGAACGCGCTGGGGCTGGGCGGCATCGAATGGTTGCGTCCGGCTCTGACGCTGATCGCCTTGTCGATTTCAATCTTCGCCAATTATTTGCTGTTTCTGTGGATCTTCTTTGTATTGCCGCGCCACAAACCCAAACGTAAAGCCTTGTTTCGGGGAACTCTGCTTGCCGCCATTGGTTTCGAGATAATCAAATTCGCCATGACCGTCGCGTTACCCAAGCTCGCCAGTTCTCCCTCCGGCGCCGCGTTTGGCTCGGTGATCGGCTTAATGGCTTTTTTCTACTTCTTCGCCCGGTTAACCCTGTTCTGCGCCGCCTGGATCGCCACCGCAAATT
Source organism: Brenneria izbisi (assembly GCF_025840185.1). Taxonomy (GTDB): domain Bacteria; phylum Pseudomonadota; class Gammaproteobacteria; order Enterobacterales; family Enterobacteriaceae; genus Brenneria; species Brenneria izbisi. Next base: position 65,272 of record NZ_JAMPJU010000010.1, on the reverse strand, counting down.
ATAAAGGCGATACTGAGTCTGGCCGGCAGGAACAGGAAGATATTGCATTGAAAAAAACCAACTGACTTAGTCTTGCATGGCTGACGCCCGCATGAATGTCATGAATAAATTGTTATATCCAGACAGGAGAATGTATGCCCTACGTCAATATCAAAATCACCCGCGAAGGCGCGACCGCGGAACAAAAGAAAACCCTGATCGCCGGGGTGACGCAATTGCTGGTCGATACGCTGGGGAAAAACCCGGCCACCACTGTGGTGGTCATTGATGAAGTCGATACTGACAATTGGGGTATCGGCGGTGAAAGCGTGACCAATTTGCGCCATAAGTAGCCTCGTTTCCCCTCGATAATAAAGGATCGGAAAACTGGGATTTTCCGATCCATATCATGAAAAAATAAAACATCGTTTCAAAATCATTGACTCACTCTCAGGTTATGTTGAAACTGATGCTGACCTCCTCGTTTTAGCAACTTCTTTTAACAGGCCAACTGTGATGACCACGAATAACATTGCCGTGATCGGCGAATGCATGATTGAACTGTCGCAAAAAGGCACGGATCTTAACCGTGGGTTTGGCGGCGATACGTTGAATACGGCTATCTATATCGCTCGTCAGGTCAAGGCCGATGTGCTTGGCGTGCACTACGTTACCGCACTTGGCACCGATAGCTTTAGTGAAGAGATGGTTGCCGCATGGCAGAAAGAAGGAGTGAAAACGGATCTGATCCAGCGTATGGATAACAAACTGCCTGGTTTATATTTCATTGAAACGGACGACGCCGGTGAACGCACCTTCTATTATTGGCGCAACGATGCCGCCGCCCGTTACTGGCTGGATAGCGCTGAAGCAGAAACAATCTGTCGGCATCTGGCGCGTTTTGATTATCTTTATCTCAGCGGCATCAGCGTGGCGATCCTCACCGCGCAAGGCCGCCAGCGTCTGTTTTCGTTGCTGCGCGCCTGTCGTGCCAACGGCGGTAAAGTGATTTTTGACAACAACTACCGCCCCCGTCTGTGGCAAAGCAAAGAAGAAACGCAGCAGGCTTACACCGCGATCCTGTCCTGCACGGATATCGCATTTTTGACATTGGATGATGAAGATATGTTGTGGGGAGAACAGCCGGTTGAAGCGGTGCTGGCACGGACTCACGGCTTTGGCGTGGCAGAGATCGTGCTGAAGCGTGGCGCGGATTCCTGTTTGGTATCAGAACACGGACACGCGCTCATCGACGTACCGGCAGTGAAACTGGCGCAAGAAAAAGTGATCGATACCACTGCGGCAGGCGATTCGTTCAGCGCCGGTTATCTGGCTATCCGCCTGAGCGGTGGCAGCGCTCAGGAAGCGGCTCAGCGCGGTCATCTGACCGCCAGTACCGTTATTCAGTACCGTGGCGCGATTATCCCGCCGGAAGCCATGCCGATGTAATAATAAGCTCCCACCCGCGCAAGCGCTCCCCCACGAATAAATCAACCGGCCGTTGTTTTTTGACCGCCGGTTGCCAGATGAATTTATCCCTAAGTAAAAACTTCAGAATAAATGCAAAATCTGCGCAACTTCTTGCTCGCTTTCCAGCATAAATCACTTTTTGCGCAATGCTTGCAAACGAAATGCGCAGTCTGCGCAACTTTTTGCTCAAATTTTACTTAGGGAAAATTTGACTTAAGTTAATTTCCTTTAAAAACAATAATATAAAAACTGGCATGGTCATTGCTGAACAAGCAAGTGAAGTCAAAAACATGTTCATTTAACGGCTTTAATTAACTGTTTTCAATCAACTGTTTTCATCAACAAGGAGCAAGACCATGCCAACCCCATGCTATATCAGCATCGAAGGAAAAACTCAGGGCAATATCACTGCCGGCGCCTTCACGTCCGACTCTGTCGGTAACATCTACGTGCAGGGCCACGAAGACGAAATGCTGGTGCAGGAATTTAAACACGTCGTCACCGTGCCGACCGACCCGCAGTCCGGTCAGCCTTCCGGTCAGCGCGTGCACAAACCTTTCAAATTCACCGTGGCGCTGAACAAGGCGGTGCCGTTGATGTACAACGCCCTGGCCTCCGGCGAAATGCTGCCGACCGTCACCCTGAAGTGGTATCGCACCTCCGTTGAAGGCAAGCAGGAGCACTTCTTCTCCACCATCCTGACCGACGCCACCATCGTGGACATCGACTGCCAGATGCCGCACTGCCAGGACCCGTCCAAACTGGACTACACCCAGCTGATTCAGGTGTCTCTGTCCTACCGCAAAATCGACTGGGAACACACCGTCGCCGGGACGTCCGGCTCCGACGACTGGCGCGCGCCGGTCGAAGCGTAATCCCTGTTCAACCCGGCCAGCGTGCCGGGTTTTTTGCTGTGCTGCGGTGTGGGCGGACTCAGACCACAATACAGCGGTGTCATTTTTTCATCAGATAATTGCATGTCGCACCGGGCGGTAACGGGGCGTGCGGTAGCCGTGGCAGAGGGAGGAGGAACAAGGTGGCAAACAGCACAGGATTACAGTTCACCGTGACGCTCGGCGCGTTGCCGGCGGGCACGTTCGCGGTGGTGGATTTCAGGCTGGACGAGGGGCTGAACCGGCCATTCAGTTTGTCGCTGAGTCTGGCGAGCGCGCAGCCGGATATTGATTTCGGCGCGGTGCTGGACCAGCCGTGCGAACTGCTGGTGTGGTACGAGGGGGAACTGCAACGCCGGGTGAGCGGCATCGTCAGCGGCTTCACTCAGGGCGATACCGGCTTTCGGCGCACGCGTTATCAGGCGGAAGTGCATCCGGCGCTGTGGCGGCTGGGGCTGCGCAGCAACGCGCGTATCTTTCAGGCGCAGAAGCCGGAAGAGATTATCGCCACGCTACTGGATGAGGCGGGCATCACGGATTACGCGTTCGCGCTGCGTCACGAGCATGCGCAGCGGGAATACTGCGTGCAGTACCGGGAAAGCGACCTGGCGTTTATCAACCGGCTGGCGGCGGAGGAAGGGCTGTACTACTTCCACGAATACGAGGAAGGCAAGCACCGGCTGGTGTTCGCGGATGACGCGGGGGCGCTGGGAAAAGGGCCGGACCTGTTCTTCAACCTGGCGACGCAGGGGCTGTCGGAAGGGGCGTATGTCAGGCGTTTCCACTATGCGGAGCGGGTGAGCACGGCGGAAGTGGAACTGAAGGACTACAGCTTCAAGACCCCGGCCTACGGCTTGTCGCACCAGAAGACGGGCAGCGAGCTTGAGCATCAGCGAGAGAGCTACCAGCACTATGACTATCCGGGGCGTTTCAAACAGGACCCGAGCGGAAAAGCGTTCAGCGGCTACCGTCTGGATGCGCTGCGCGCCGGGGCGGTGACGGGCGAAGGGGAATCGAACTGCGCGGGGCTGATGCCGGGCTGCGCGTTCTCGCTGACGGAGCATCCGAACGCGGCACTGAATATCGCGTGGCAGATAGTCGGGGTAACGCATGTAGGGCAACAGCCGCAGGCGCTGGAAGAGGAAAGCGGGGGCGAGCCGACGACGCTGAGCAACAGTTTCAGCGTGGTGAAAGGCAAAACGACGTGGCGGGCGTTGATGCCGTACAAGCCGATGGTGGACGGTCCGCAGATTGCCACCGTGGTGGGCCCGGCGGGAGAAGAAATCTACTGCGATGAATACGGCCGGGTGAAGCTACAGTTCCCGTGGGACCGCTACGGCGCAAGCGACGACCAGAGCTCGTGCTGGGTGCGGGTGAGTCAGGGCTGGGCGGGCGGTCAGTACGGGATGATAGCCATCCCGCGCATCGGGCATGAGGTAATAGTGAGTTTTCTGGAGGGCGACCCGGACCAGCCGATTATCACCGGTCGCACCTTTCATGCTACCAATCCGACGCCGTATCCGCTGCCGGAAAATAAGACCCGCACCACGCTGCGAACCACCACCCACAAAGGATCCGGGTTCAACGAACTACGTTTTGAAGATCAGGCCGGGCAGGAAGAAGTATTTATCCATGCGCAGAAGGACATGAACACGGTGGTGCTCAACAACCGCAGCACGGCGGTGAATGTCGATCACAGCGAAAACATCGGTCAGGACCAGACCATCTCGGTACAGCGTAATCAGACCGTCTCGGTCATCCAGGATCAGGTGACCGAAATTCAGGGGCAACAGACCATCGCCGTCACCGGAAACCGCAATACGACGGTAGATGACAACAACTCGTTGCAGGTAAAAAACAATATCGCCATTCAGTCGCAGGCGGGCGAAATCTTGATCGCGACCGCGGGCGGTTATATCTCTATCGACAACGCCGGCAACATCAATATCACTGGCAACAGCATTGTGATGAATGGCACCCGTATCGATTTGAACTAGAGGACCACTTATGTACCAGATGAACGAAGGAACGCTGGCGATACCGGATGACTGGCGTGATGAATCCCTCCACGTTTTTGTCCTGCCGGGCGACACGGCCAATCTGGTGGTAAACCGCACACCGATTGAGTTTGGCCTGTCGGCCGAAACGGTCTACCAGCAGACGCTGGAGCAGTTCTCCGCCCACCTCAAGGGATATGAGGAACGCGCCGGCTGGGAACTGACGCTGAGCGGTCAGCCAGCACGCGGCCTGGAGTACACCTGGCGATCGCCGGAGGGGTCAATGCACCAACTGGTGGTAATGCAGGTTCGCGGCGAACGGTTGCTGACGTTCACCATCACAGCGGCGGGAAAGTTGCAGGAAGAGCAGAAAACCGCGCTGCTGGCCGTCATTGAGACGTTCCGGGCAACAGACTGAACGGAGGTCTCATGCTGAACGATATTCTGACGCGCGTGGCCCGTGTCGGTGCCATGCATACGGGCAACCGTCCCCAACCACCGGCAGGAAGGCCGCAACCCTGCCAGGGCAAGCCGCCCACCTCGCCGGGCAAGACCATCAAACACAAAAGCTTCCTGGGAGCATTGGCGGGGGCTGTGGCTGGCGCACTGGTGGCCGCTGCCGCGTTTACCGTCGCGGCGGCTGTGGTGGGCGCCATGGCGGTAGCGGTTATCGGTACTGGGGGAATGGGCGCGGCGCTGGTTGTCGGGGCGGTCAAACTGGCCGTCGGATTCGGTGCGGTGAGTTTGTTGGGCGAGCATATCAGCAACGTGTCCAACAAGGTTTCCGCGATGGTTGACAGTGGGGCGCCAGCATTCGGACCAGTATCCAGCGGTTCCGGCAATGTGTTCGTGGAAAAACAACCGGTGTCGCGGGCCACGATGGATACGGTAGCCTGCACCAAGCACAACTCGCCGCAACTGATTGCCCAGGGCAGTGAAACGGTGTTTGTCAACGGCGCGCCCGCGGCACGGATCGACGATAAGACGGTATGCGGCGCGACCATCAAGGAGGGCGCCGCCACGGTATTCTTCGGTTCCGGTCAGGCCACCTGCCTGGAGATTGCCGACGAGTTCAGCTGGTGGGAGAAAGCGCTGCTTATCGCGGTCGAATTTCTGGTGCCGCCCAGTCGGGGCATGTTCAAAGGACTGGCGAAGCTGTTCACGCGCGGGCCGACTGCCGTACTTAAAGGCATGCGCGCTGGCGCATTGAGAACATTAGTGGGACTTCGGCGTGCGACCCGCTGTGCCAGTAAAGGGTTCAAAAACAACAAAGGACTCGCACGTTTCAAGGAAGCGGGCCGGGGATTTCTGAAAGACCCGGTGTATATCGCCAGCGGCGAGGTGATTGAATTCCGGCAGGATTTCGAGCTCGGCCAGACGTTGCCGCTGCGCTTTGAGCGCACCTACCGTTCCCTTGCCACACACATCGGACTGCTGGGACATGGCTGGCATGACACCTGGAGCGAAGTCGCCAGAGTCAACCGGGACGGTCTCAACACTCACGTGGTGATCTCCCTGGCGCAGGGATATGACATTGACTTCACATTCCATCAGGACGTAAAGGTAGTGTTCTGCCCGCACTATCCCGAGTTCACCCTGCACCGCCGCGACGACGGCTTTTATCTCTGGCACCGTGACAGTCGCACCTGGCGGGCCTTCACCGTATCGCAGGCGGACAGGCTGCTGCTGTCGGCTATCTATGATCCCCACGACAACCGCATCGACCTGATACGCACACCGAAGGGCTATCTGCGACGGGTACGGCACAGCGACGGCATCGAGTTGCTGCTCGTGTGGCAGGGCGAATTCCTGCGCGAGATCCAGCGTATCGACGGCGGTCAGAAAACACGGCTGGCGGAATACCAGCAGGATGAGCGCGGCAGGCTGGTGCAAGCGAATGCCACGCATGCCTATCACCTGTACTACGAGTATGACGCCGCCAATCGTCTGACGCGCTGGCACGACAACGACCAGACCTGGGCGCGTTACGAGTATGACGCGCAGGGCCGCTGCGTCTACACCACCTGCGCCGACGGTTTTCTGACCGCCCGCTTCGAATATCTTGACGACCGGGTGGTGATGCTCGACGGCCACAACCAGCGCAGCGAGTTCGGCTTCAATGACCTCTCTCTGATGAGTTGGAAAAAAACGCCGCTGGGTCATGTCACCCGCTATGACTACGACGAGTACGGCAATCTGCTACGGGAAATTTCTCCCGCTGGACGGGTGGTCACCTTCAGCTACCTGGATGATAGCGGGCTGGTAAGCCAGTTCACCGACGGCAGCGGTCATGTCTGGGTTTACGACTACGACGAGGCGCAACGGCTGTGCGGTATCGCCGATCCGCTGGGACGCACCTGGCACTGGACTTACGATGAGGCCGGCAACCCGGAAAAACTGACCGGGCCGGATGCCAGCGAAATGTGTTTCAGTTGGAACCGTTACGGTCTGCTCACCCAGGTCAGCGCACAGACCGGGGAAGTGCAGGCACGCCTGCACTATGACCATCGCAAGCGGCTGCTGAGCGCCACCGATGGCGAAGGCCGTACCCAGCAACTGCGTTACGACCAGCAAGACCGGATAGTGCAATGGCAGCGCCCGGACGGGGCGCAATTCCGGCTGGGCTATCGCCGGGCAAGCTGGAAACTGCCGGAACAACTGATACGCCCGGACGACAGGGAAGAGCAGCGCAAGTACGACCAGCACAATAATCTGTTGAGCTACGTGGATGGCAACGGCGCCGTTTGGCAGCAAACCTGGGGGCCTTTTGATTTGCTGACCGCGCGCACGGATGCACAGGGGCGTACCTGGCGCTACGAGTACGATCGGGAAAGTCAGCAACTGATCACAGTGATTGCCCCGGACGGCGACCGCTGGCAGTGGTGGCTGGATGCGGACGCCCGGGTTACCCGCGAACGGGACATGGCCGGAACAGAAACACATTACCGCTATGACGAGGACGGCAACTGCATCGAGGTGCGTAATGGCGAGGGGGAAATCCGTCGCTTTTTGTACGATGCTCGCGGGCTGCTGATAAAAGAAACGGCGCCGGACGATATGGTGCATTACCGCTATGACGCGGCAGGCAGGCTGACGGAGGTGGTTTCCCGAACCAGCCATGTGCAACGGGAATATGACGCCCGTGACCGCGTGGTGCGCGAATGGTGCAACGGGACGGAAGTAAGGCGCCAATACCAGGGAGAAGCCCAAAACGTTACCCGCACGCTTTGCTGGGACGATGAGGAGGAGAGCAAGACGCTGACCAGCGCCTTTCGCTACAGCACCACTGGGGAGTTGCAACAGGTACAGTTGCCGGACGGGGCGGAACTGACGCTGACGCACGATGCGGCTGGACGCGAATCGGCCCGCACGGGCGGCAGTGGATTTATGCAGTGCCGGGAGTACGGCGTGATGGGCTGGCTGACGCGCGAGATGAGCGGACAACAGAAGGACGGGCGTTTGCAGGCGCAACTGACGCGGGAGTACCTGTATGACGGCGCGGGCAACCTGACCGGGGTGCGCCGCAACCGCGAGGCTGAAGGCTATCGGCTGGATGCGACAGGCCGGGTGCTGTCAGTGCTGTCGGGGGGCGTGGGCCGTCAGGTAGAAACAGTGGCGGAGTATGGCTATACCCGTGGCGGCCTGCCGCAGCAAGCGGGACGGCTGACCGAGTGGCAGGCTGGGCGGCTTATCCAGCGCGACGATACCCATTACCAGTACGACAAGGCCGGACGGCTGATCAGAAAACAGGTCGTGCAGCCGGGCTACCGGCCGCAGGTGTGGCACTACCGCTGGGACAGCCGCAACCAGCTGCGGGTCGTGGATACGCCCACGGGCGAGCGTTGGCTCTACCGCTACGACCCGTTTGGCCGTCGCATCGGCAAGCGCTGCGAACAGCGACATGAAACGGTGCGCTACCTGTGGGACGGCGACCAGATCGCCGAAGTACGACACTATCGCCATGGCGAACTTACCCACCGCCGCCACTGGGTACATAACGGCTGGGAACTGGTGGTGCAGCAACGGCAAAAAGCCGATGGCGGCTGGGAAACGGATTTTGTGACCAGCAGTCAGAACGGGGAGCCACTGGCGCTGTTCAAACCGGACGGCGAATTACGCTGGCAGGCGCCGAAAGCCACGCTGTGGGGCCAGCGGCATACAGAACCCTCCGAAAGCCCCGACCCCGGCCTGGCGTTCGCCGGACAGTATCGTGACAGTGAAAGTGCGCTATGCTATAACAGATTTCGCTATTATGATCCGGCGGGTGGGTGTTATGTTTCGCCGGACCCGATAGGGGTGTTGGGGGGTGATAATAACTATCAGTACGCGCCGAATCCGCTAACGTGGATCGATCCGCTGGGGCTGGCGAAGTGTCCAACCATTACGCGTGGTGCAAATGGTGAGATCGCGTCAGCCCGGGCTACTGTATCGCCAGCAGATTTAAAAACAGGTACAGCCGTAAACTCCAGTGCGAGGGATGCTATTAAAGCTATAGGTCTGCCGGGCGACGATGCTGGCCATATCCTTGGTAAAGTACTGGGTGGTCAAGGCGGCAAGGGAAATCTGTTTCCTCAGCTATCAAAAATTAACCGTGGCGATTATCGGATTTTTGAGAAGTCGGTCAGGGATTATATTAGCCAACATGGTGCCGTAGATATTGAATGGACGTTTAAATATGCCAACGGTGGATTGCGGCCTACTGACATTATTTACAACGTATCCCAAAATGGGAAAACAGTTCTTTACTCTGTATTTGGGAATTAATTATGAATGCAAAAGAAACACTGATTGCCTTTATGAAAGACATGAATAACTGGGAAAATAGTTATCGTGATGCTTTTATGGCCGATCATAGCGTGAACAAGGAGCCATATCTAGCTGAACTGAATAGTATTTTCAAAAAGTGGTGCACTGTTAAGGAGAGAAAGCAGGGGCGTCAAATATCCATGAAGGTTAGCTTTCCACCTGATTATGATCCTGAAAATGATGAAATACTCGATGAAGATGTTGTAAAAAATAAAACGTCTATCACTGTGCAAAAACATACTGGATTTAAAAATAAATACCGTTACACACTTCATTATAAAAATGATGAGTGGCGCGTTGATAAAAAAGAACGATTTAGCCCAGTTGAAGATAAATGGATAAAAGATAGTTTGTAGATATAAATGACAGCCGGAAGTGATCTAAACGATCCTTCCGGCTTTATTTTATCTGTCGTTCAGTCGCAGTTATTTACTGATTCATTATCCCCGCCAGATTCAGTCCACCGGAAAAGCGGTTAAGCCAGTGGGTGACGGCGTACTCTGTCAACGCCAAGATTGTTGGCCGTTTTTCGCCATTTTTAATGCCCACTATTCGTCGGGAATAGAGGTCAATCACCAGCGCCAGGTAAACCCAGTCTCCGTTTACCTTTATATAGTTGATATCCCCGCGCCACATCCGATTCGGCTCTGATGGCATAACGCGCCGTTTCAGCAGATTGGTATTCATCGGCGGATTCAGCGAGGCATAGTAAACACTGCGTGTTATTTTCAGCAAACGACAAAGTTCCACCACCGGTCATTTTGCTTTCAGCCGTGTGATTAGCGCACAGATTTGATGGGGATTTCGCGCTGTTCCGGCGTCAGTCGGGTTGTCAGGTATTACCCTGCTCATTTCAGCGTTGTACTGGCGTATCCATTTACGCAACTGGCTGGGGTCGAGCGCCAGCGCGCGGGCAACCTCGGCAGCAGTCTGTTGATATTTAACGACCTGCTCAATGGCTTCCAGTTTGAATTCGGGAGAAAAACGGGCGCTGGCAGATCGTGAAGGTATCTATCGTTACCTGTATAAAGAAGCCAGACTGGATGGGGCGAATGGGGCGGATGACAGGTTCGAGTCAGCCGTATCGCTGCTGGAAGCCACGCCGGAAGCGGGGATCGATATAGGCAAGTCAGGAGAGAGAAGAAAACTGGTGCTGACAAGGTTCCCGTTCATCATTATCTATGCGCTGAAACGAAAGATAAACGAAGTGCATATCCTGCGGATATTATATACCTCGCGCAAGGTGTCGGCGAAATACCAGACGCGACAGAAAAAGTAGTCCGCTCTCTTTGAGGCTACCGGGGTAAGACGCAGGGCAAAAAGCGCGCCAGCGGTAAATGCCGCCCGGCCAGCGTCAGACAACGGTGAGCGGCTAGCCGCCGGGGTTGGGCACTTCGCCCGGTGTGGCGCACAGGGCTGCGCCCTCTGCTGTCGGCAGCGGCAACTGTTCTTCAGTATCCACGGTGTGGCCGCCTTCCCTGGCGGCGCAGGCTTCGGCGTCAGCTTTCGGCAAACATCCACAGAGAATGGGTTGTCGGCCTGACGGCCTCCACTTAACGGCCCCACTACGATTTGGACTACTGAACGACGGGCGCCGGTGCGTCGCTTTGCAACGGTAGCGTTTCTGCGACAGGTTCAGGCGCGGTATCCGCCGCCGGCGTCATGATCCGATTATAAGCCGCCTGAAGATCTTTCATATCCGCCTCCGGTTCGCCCTGTTGCTGCACCAACATCAGCGTCGCGTCCTGCGAAAGTTGCTGGTGAAGCGCTTGATTGAGCATATCGAGCGTCAGCGTGGACAAATAAGCCTGCCGCAATTTCTGATATTGCTCAGGGGCAATATCCACTACCCCATTCTGCTGAGAGCGCAAGCGTTGCGACATCAGAATATCGGTACTGGTACGCGCGTAGGTGGCAAACAGTTTGTTCAATTCATCCGTTTTACGTGCGATCAGTTCATCGAATTCCTGCTGCGTGAGTCCGTTATCTTTCAGCGCCGCCAGCGCCTGAGCCAGAAATGTCATCCCCGGCATCACACCGCCATCATTTGGCATATCCAGGTGGATCGCACACTGCGCGCGGGTATAAAACACATTACAGTCAAACCGCAGGTTATTGTCTTTCTGCGAACGCTTTTCCAGCGCCTGCTTTAAATGCCAGTACAGCGCTTCCCGCGCCAAATCGCTTTGCCAGTAACGCGCCAATGCCTGCGATTCACGAATCGGGTGCCAAGGCATATCCCATACCAGCGACAACGTATCCTGCCGCGCCTCTTTATTCATCAGACTGATGGCCTGAAGCGGCAGCGGGCTTAATGTCGGCACTGGCGCAGGTACTTCCCGCTTGCCTTGCAAGGCAGAGAACGCTTTACCAATTTGATCAATAATCGCGCGGTTATCCACATGCCCGACGATATAGAGCGTCATCGCATCAGGCGTGTACCAGGTTTTATAAAATTGCTGCAATTGCTCGCTGCTCAGCGGCAATTTGACGTCCTGAGCGGGATCATGGGCTAATAAGGTCGATCCTTTGAGCCGATAGCGCCAGACGGGATCTTGCGGGTCCGGTGGATAGGTGGTTATCTGATCGGGAGTGTCAAGCGCGGCTTGAATGCTGGTATCATCGATTGTCATTTGCCCTGCGGTTTCTGCCAGCCAACCCAGCGCCTCTTTCAGCAATTCTGGTCGGTTGTTCGGCAAACTCAGATTGTAAGACGTGAAATCATAGGAAGTAATTACCGGCGACAGAGGACGCATGCCGTTATTGTCCTGTATCCACATTGACGGCGATTGCGCGGCTGATAGCGTCTCGCCAGGCGCCAGCGCCAGACGAGGAAGAAAATGTGCGAACCCGATTTGTTGAGCATTCTCCACCAGCGAACCCGTATTCACCATCAGACGTAGTTCTACCCGGTCGCCAGGGCGTTGTGGTGTGGTGAGTAATTGCCAGGTAAAACCATTATCCAGTTTACCCTGCTGCCAGGCGGGGTCGGGTTGTAGTGTTTCAGCCTGCACGTTGCTGCCGATAACCGCCAGCAACACTCCACCAACTAAAAGGCCAATTTTGGTGCCCTGCATGTGAACCCCTACTTATATAACTATCCAACATAATGTGGCGGTGGTTGATAATAATAGTGGCCTTGCGTTTGCCACCGAACTCTCTCGTGGATACATCACGGAAAAATAGTAAAGGCGAAGTGTACCATTCCCTTAGACCACACGCTTTTATCTATGTCACCCAAACGGGCGAAATTAACGTCAAAAAAGGCGAAAAAACTCATATTTAACAATATTTTTACGTCATCTTGACGCATCAGGGCGGGCGGGAAGGAACAATAAAATGTCGCGCATTAAGCGATGGCGGCTAAAAAATTCCCCACGGCGTCTTTCGCGGTGGGGAAGGAGGAATGAGAAAACGCAGGAATTCTTACGACATTGTGGTCGGTGCCGTCGTGTTATTTCCTTTATCCTTACCGGATAACACGGCATCAAGTTGCTTCTCATCCAGTTCGCGGCAATATTTCGCCACTACGATCGTTGCCACGCCATTACCGATCAGGTTGGTCAGGGCGCGCGCTTCCGACATGAAACGATCAATGCCCAGGATTAACGCCAAACCTGCCACCGGCAGATGACCGACGGCTGATAGCGTAGCCGCCAGCACGATAAATCCGCTGCCTGTCACACCCGCCGCGCCTTTGGAAGAGAGCAGCAATACCACTAACAGAGTGATCTGATGCCAGATATCCATCTGACTGTTCGTTGCCTGCGCGATAAACACTGCCGCCATCGTCAGGTAGATGGAGGTGCCATCCAGATTGAATGAATATCCGGTAGGAATAACCAGACCGACAACGGATTTCTTACAGCCGACTTTCTCCATCTTCTCCAGCATACGTGGCAAGACAGATTCAGACGACGAAGTACCCAGTACGATCAGTAGTTCTTCTTTAATGTAGCGAATGAATTTGAAGATACTGAACCCGGTCGCTCTGGCGATGCTGCCTAACACCAGAAAAACGAACAGAAGGCAGGTGATGTAGAAACAAATGATCAACTGCCCCAATTGCACCAGCGTCCCTACACCATATTTACCGATGGTGAACGCCATCGCACCGAACGCTCCCAGCGGCGCCAGTTTCATGATCATGTTGATGATGCCGAAGATAACTTTGGAGAAACTGTCGATCACATCAAAAATCATTTTGCCTTTGCTGCCCAGACGATGCAGCGCAAAACCGAACATAACGGCAAACAGCAGCACTTGCAGAATGTTACCGCTGGCGAACGCACCCACCGCACTGGCCGGGATAACATCCATCAGAAACGGGATCAGCCCCTGCTGCGAAGCTTGCTGGGTATAAACCGCAACGGCAGAAGCATCTAATGTGTTCGGATCGATGTTCATTCCCGCGCCGGGTTTTACTATATTCACCACGATCAGACCGATGATCAGGGCGATGGTGCTGACGATTTCAAAATACAACAGCGCGACTGCACCGGTACGGCCTACGGACTTCATGCTTTCCATGCCAGCTATACCCGTGACAACCGTACAGAAGATAACTGGCGCAATGATCATTTTAATTAATTTAACAAACCCATCACCTAGCGGTTTCATCTGAGCGCCGAGTTCTGGATAGAAATGGCCCAGCAGTATCCCTACCGTAATCGCGACAAGAACCTGAAAATAAAGACTTTTAACAATAGATAGTTTCATATATGCGTCCTATGATGAGGAAACACAGGTGATAGAAAGGTACAGACGCCCCCTGTGATTGCGCGGGAAAGTAACACTGCAATAACAACCTGGAAATGTTTTATAACTTTAGTTTGTGAACGCAAGGTTAAAAATAAGAGCAGAATCGCTTCAGCTATTGTTAATGATAAACATATATGCAATTTATTTGTAACAAACAACCCATTACATCCGATGAAATATCACCATAAAAAACTGACGAGGGCAGTAATAGCATGGCTTACAAGGGGAAAAACCAAAAAACAGTATTAATTATAAGGTTATTAGTTTAGGAAAATTTTCGCATCACAATGTAAAGAGATAAACGCCATTTTTACCTTCGTGACGGGCGATCTGCATCGCAAATTGAGCTTGAGCAAGCAACAACGGTGCGTGCATCATTTCTCCTGTCAAAGGTGGGACCAGATGGACGATCCCCACCCCCGCCGCCAGTGGTGACTGACCGATAATAGCAAACGGTTTATTGAATTGTAGCACAATATTCTGCGCCCAGTTTTGCTCCTGCTCCGCGGGTAACGTCGCGCTCAGCATCGCAAACTCATCATTGCCCAGACAAGCCAGCAGGACCGGATCTTCGCATAATGCAATCGCCGCTTTCAGTTGCTCCACCAATGTATGCAGCGCACCGTCCTGGGTCGCCAATGCTGGCCCGACCCCAACAACCATCAGGCTGAGCGGCTTGTTTTCCGATAAATGTTGCTGTAACTGCATTAAAAAATCATTTTTCCCCGCTAAATCATATCGTTTCTCTACCGAAACCAGGGATTGCTCCAGCAACTGCTGATTACGGTTATAGCTGCGAACCAACGCGCCAAGCTCGTCATCTTGATGCCATTCCGGTAACGTCAACGGGTGACGAGGGATCGCCTCCGGCGGCAGATTTTGCAACTCGGCGATAATGTCGCGCAACGGATGCACCATCAACCGGTTGATACACCAGGTAACGGCAATCGACAGGATCAGCGCCAATAGCAGATATGTCGCCAGCAGAGTCGAAAATGTACTGACAATAAACTGAAACATACGATAGGAGTCCGCCTGTAGCACCAGGTTCGCCAGCGGCGTCGTATTCTGCGTTTGCGGTGGCGAATAAAGCGGCACAGCGATGCGGATAGGCAATTTGAATACGCGGGCAATCCAGCCTGGCACCGGGCGTTCGGTGGGAAAATCAGCATGCAACGTCTGGAACTCGCCCGGCAGCAGCACATCAGCCCGACTGAGAAAGCCGACCGGCAACAGCGTATTGAGGATATCTTCGGCGCGCTGCACTTCACCTTGCAAAACCGCCTCCGTCAAAGGCTGGCGTACAGAGTAAGCGATGTTCTCCAGTTGCCTGGCATAATCTTCACGACGTTGATGCACGAAGTGAAAAAGCTGTATCACGATAAACAAGCTGATGGTGACCAGTGCCACAGCGGACACGGCTGTCATCTGCTTAATCGTTAATGAACGTCTGAGCCGCAAGCATCTTCTCCATCAATCCTCTATTGCTGCTGTATTTTGCCTGAAAAACGCTAATTTGCCGCAATTTAACTTAACTATGGGCTGAAAATACCTTATTTGCTCACCTGTAATACGTCTATGCAAGCGCCCCGCTAGTATAAGGTAGCTTATCTATGCCTCAATGCTGTTTTATGTTGATACCCACTGGATTTCATCTTAATCCTAAGCCGTCTTTCGTAGCGGCATAGCGCCGGCGGTTGGCCTGAGTATTCGCCTGCTTAGCAACGGGCAGACTTCTAAAGAATAACGTTATGGATGAACTGCGCGGCATCGGCAAGTTATTTGATGGCAACCTGGTGCTGAAGAACATCAATCTGGCCGTTGAGACTGGCGAAATTGTGACATTGATCGATCCGGCGCGGGGAAAACCGCCACGTTGCGTTGTATGAACTTTCTGGAAGCCTATGATCATGTCTGTCAGGCGGGCAGTAGCAACGCGTCGGCAACGTTTCAACGCTGGCTTTTGACATGAAAGATATGGGGTACGTCATCGGGTTTATCGGCGGAAAAAGCTCAGAAAAGGGGAGCCGGCGATTTCACCGGCGCTCAGAAAATCAAAGCCTATAGTGATCTGAATGAAGGTCTCGTTGCAGGTTTTAAAGCCGCGCATGTCAATAAAGTTCATACCGCTGGTCAGGCTGAACTGCATATCGAATCAATGCCACTTTACTCTGCGCCAATCGCCATCGAGAAATCTTAATATGTATCTTATTGATATCAAAATCTTTCTCATATCATTAACGCGCGCGGGCAAACCCGCGCGCAGACATCAATAACCGATCGCCGCGCCTGCCGGACGCCGAATATCATTGGCGCCGTACAGATAACCTTCGCGCACCTTGCCGGAAACTGCGGAATCGTTGCCGGAGTTGGCTGGCGTCACGCCCACGGCGCCCGGCAAACCGACCATAATCAACTCCGCCGCGCCCCACGGCGTTTGCTCCACCATCTGGTAACCACGCTGCTTTAACAACGCCAGCGTATCGGCGGAAAGCCCGCGCTGCTCATAATACACTTCATCCGGCAGCCATTGATGATGAATACGCGGCGCATCCACCGCCTCCTGCGGCGCCATACCGTGATCAATGATATTCAGCGCCGTTTGCAAGGTGATGCTGATAATGCGCGATCCGCCCGGTGAACCCAGCACTAAAAAGATCTTGCCGTCTTTTGTCACCAACGAAGGGCTCATGGATGATAGTGGGCGCTTACCAGGGGCGATGGCATTCCGTTCCCCCTGCACCAACCCATACAGATTCTGTGTCCCCACTTTGGTAGTGAAATCATCCATTTCGTTGTTGAGGAAAAAACCGGTTCCCGGCGCAATCACCACCGAACCAAAACGCCCATTGACCGTATAAGTCGTGGAGACGGCATTTCCCTGACTATCCACGATGGAATAGTGCGTGGTTTCCGGTCTTTCGTGTGGTCCGATGCCGGGTTGAACCTGCTGCGAGGGCGTGGCGTTTTCCGGTTCGATTTTTTTGCGGATCTCGGCGGCGTAATCTTTACTGAGCAGCTGTTTTAACGGATTACTGACAAAATCCGGGTCGCCAAGATACGTATTGCGATCCCTATAAGCATGGCGCATTGCCTCAGTCAGCACATGTACCGAGGCCGCGGAATTGAACCCCATCGCTTTCAGATCATAGCCTTCCACAATATTGAGGATCTCACACAGCGTCACCCCGCCTGAACTCGGCGGCGGCGCAGAGATAAACTGATAACCGCGATAATCACATTTGACGGGTACGGTTTCAGCGATACGATAATTGGCAAAATCCGCCGCGGTTAGAATCCCGCCGCCCTGCCGCGCCGCCTGCTCTATTGCTTGCGGAATTTTTCCTTTGTAGAAAGCGTCCGGGCCGTTATCCGCAATGGCCTGCAACGTGTTCGCCAAATCACGCTGCACCAGTTTATCGCCTGGCTGTAACGGACTGCCATCTGAACGCAGGAAAATGCGCGCCGCTTCAGGATCATCTTTGAAACGTTTGACGGTGGTATCCAGAATATCCGTGTCTGCTCGTGTTAGTTCAAAACCGTAACGCGCCAGCTTGATGGCTGGCGCCATGACCTGCTCGCGGCTTAGCTTGCCATATTTCTTCTGCGCCGTGTCCAGCCCCAGCACTGTTCCCGGTACGCCGGCCGCCAGATAACCATACAGGCTCGACTCTTTCCTCACGTTACCCGCGGCATCAAGATACATGTCTGCATTGGCCGCCGCAGGCGCCATTTCACGAAAGTTGATGAAAATGTCTTTTCCATCAGCCAGATGGATGGTCATAAACCCGCCGCCGCCAATATTGCCGCAACACGGGTTGACCACTGCCTGCGCGTATCCGACGGCAACCGCGGCATCAATGGCGTTCCCACCCATCTTCATGATATCGACGCCAACCTGTGAGGCCAGATATTGCGAACTGACCACCATGCCGTTTTTCGCCTCTACCGCAGGCGCGGACGCCGCCTGTACCGTGCCGCTGAGCAACAGTGCCGCCACGCTTAACGAAAAAAGCCATTTTCCTAATGCCATTGCCACTCCTTTACCCTGTTCGTATGATGTCATATCACCGTTGTCTAGCCGGCATCAACGCCCACAGACGAGAGCCAAATACATTGATCACCAGCCCCAACATAATCATCACTGCGCCGACAATCTGTAGCGACGATAATCCTTCGTTAAGAAAAATAGCGGCGCTTATCAGCCCCGTGACCGGCACCAGCAGCGACAACGGGGCAACCCGCCAGGTTTCATAGCGCGCCAGCAGGTTTCCCCAGATGCCATAGCCGATAATCGTAGCGCAAAATGCCAGATAGATAAGCGCCAGAATAGTCGGAAGCTGGATACCAACCAGACTGGAGACCATCACTTCCCGGCCTTCAAACAGCCATGAACACACGAAGAAAGGCAGGATGGGAATCAATGCGCTCCACACCACCAGCGACATGATGTTTACGCCGCGGTTGCTGCTCATGATGATTTTGTTGCTGATATTGCCGAACGCCCATGACAATGCGGCGGCCAGCGTGAGCAACAGCGTGGTGACCGTCATGCCGGAGGCCATTTGCCCGTCGGTACGTCCTTCCGCCAGCACAAACATCCCCCCTGCCGCCACCAGAATACCGACAACATGATTCCAGCGCAGTTTTTCCGACAGCAGCACCGCCCCCACCAGTAATGTAAAGAACGCCTGTGCCTGTAGCACCAGCGACGCGATCCCCGCCGGCATACCCAGTTTAATGGCGAAAAACAGGAAACCGAACTGACCAAAGCTGATGGTCATGCCATACACCAGCAGCCAGCGAAAAGGGATACGGGGCGCCGGAATAAAAAAGATCGCCGGCAACGCCACCAGCGAAAAACGCAATCCGGCGAGCAAGAAAGGCGGCATATCATGCAGGCCGATTTTGATTACGACGAAATTTACCCCCCATAAAATCACCACACAAAGCGCAAGCAGCCAATCTTTTACCGACATAAGAACTCTCTCATCCAATCAGACAGCAATTAGCTACTGTACAACCCAAACCAGTCAGAGAATACGGACAGTTCAAAAAAATCAGGGTGACAACCAAGGACAGATAACGTCTTCCTGTGTATCAAAAAAGAAAGGGCAATCCCTTCACACGATTCTTAGCTGAGAATGCATGATAACGGGTATAACTAAAATCAATTACTCTTTCGTTTGATCCGATACCGGGGAAGTCAAACCCGGTATGATCTTTGAGGGCAGTGAAGAAACGCCGGCAAATCTGCCGTCTGCCAATACTATTCTGCTGGATTATAATGGCGGGTATTTTTTGGGGCGCCTTATAGCTCATAACATCATTCCTTGGGTTATTCATGTGATTTGAATGACATCACTTTTGTAGCCATCAAGCGATAAGGAAATATTTCAGGTATAGATTGTTTTAAAAATCACACTAGCAGAGATAAAGCTAGCTTAAAAGGAATAAGAACTATTAAGTGAGTATAAAAATAAATTTTGTGTGGATAAAAATCTTAACAATGATAAAAACCTGCTGGCAATATAAGGATAATAATAATCACAATAAATATGTCAAAAAACAACCAACCATAATTAAGAGGCTCCTGCCTAGATTATTCGCCAGGAAACCTCTCGAATGGAGATCAACGCATGGTCACAAACTCTTCCGCTGCCGTTGGATGAATAGCAACAGTATTGTCGAAGTCTTTTTTGGTCGCGCCCATTTTTAGCGCCACCGCAAAGCCTTGCAGCATTTCATCCATGCCGAAACCAATACCGTGGATACCCACGATTTTCTCGTCCTTGCCTGCACAAACCAGCTTCATACGGCACGGCTGGCGATGCTGGGTGACCGCGGTGTACATGGCCGTGAAAGAGGATTGATACACTTTCACCTGCTCGTCGCCGTACTGTTCGCGCGCCTGCGGCTCGGTCAGCCCGACCGTGCCGATCGGCGGGTGACTGAACACGACAGTTGGAATGTTGCTGTAATCCAAGTGCTCATCCGGCTTATTGTTGAACAGACGTTCGGACAAACGACGCCCCGCCGCCACAGCAACTGGTGTTAACTCGACCGCGCCGGTGTTATCGCCCACCGCATAGATCCCCGGTACGCTGGTGTTCTGGAATTTATCGACCTTGATATAGCCTTTGTCGTTTAGCTCAACCCCGGTCACCTCAAGGTTCAGATTATCCGTTGCCGGCTCGCGGCCAATTGCCCAAATCAGGCAGTCGACTGTATGTGACCGACCATTTTTCAGTTGCAGCGTCAGGCTGCCATCGGCATTTTTTACTACTCTTTCAGGAATGGACTCAATATGCAGCGTCGGCCCTTCGCTATTCATCACCTCTGTCAGTGTATCGACAATCAGCGGATCGAAGCTGCGCAGTGGCGCATGCTTACGCACGAACAGATGCGTTTCTGAACCCAGCGCGTTCAGCACCCCGGCAATTTCCACGGCAATATAGCCTGCGCCAACCACCGCAGTACGCTTCGGCAACGCATTCAGTTCAAAGAAGCCATCGGAATCAATGCCATACTCGACGCCCGGAATATCCGGGTGCGTCGGGCGGCCGCCGGTGGCAATCAAAATATGATTAGCGGTGATTTGCTCACCGTTTACTTCCACCGTATGCGCATCAATAAAACGGGCAAAACCCTGAATGACATCGACTTTGTTTTTACCCAGCACGTTGTCGTAAGACTGATGGATACGATCAATGTAAGCGCTACGGTTTTTTACCAGCGTATCCCAGTTGAATTGATTCACCGTGGTATCAAACCCGTAATCAGGCCCGTACTGATGGATCGCCTCCGCGATCTGCGCCGCATGCCACATCACTTTTTTCGGCACGCAGCCGACATTGACGCAGGTTCCGCCCAGATATTTTGCTTCGATCAACGCACATTTTTGCCCATACATCGCCGCACGGTTAATCGAGGCGATGCCGCCGCTGCCGCCGCCGATGGCAAGGTAGTCATAGTGTCTGGTCATCAGAGTATCCATGCTTAAGTGAGTAAAATTTGCCTAGAGTGTAACGCTGCCGCACCGCAGCCTATAAAGATTATGCCTATGGTTATAATAGGAAAAATCAAATCACGCTAACCGATACGACGCCGCCGCTTACTCCGGGACGATTTGCTCCACCAGCGTGTGGCCTGTTCCCGCCGGCGCCAGCACGCTATGCAACCAGGGCAGTATGCTTTTCATCTGCGCGGCCAGTTTCCACGGCGGATTAATGACAATCATCCCGGAAGCGGTCATACCGTGCCGATCACTATCCGGCCTTACAGCCAGTTCAATTTGCAGAATATTACGAATGCCGGTGGCTTCCAGTTCTTTCAGCAGCCGTTTGATTTGCTGACGCAATACCACCGGATACCACAGTGCATATACGCCGGTGGCAAAACGTTTGTGTCCTTCCTGAAGGCCTTTCACCACTGCCTGATAATCGGTTTTCAGTTCATAAGGCGGATCAATCAGTACAAAACCGCGACGGCAAAGCGGCGGCAGTTGTGATTTCAACTGCTGGTAGCCGTCTTCGCGCAGCACTTTGCAACGCACGTCTTTTTGAAACTCATTGCGTAACAACGGGAAATCACTGGGATGCAGTTCCGTCAGATGCATTTTGTCCTGCTCACGCAGCAACTGGCGGGCAATCAGCGGAGAACCGGGATAATAACGCAGTTGCCCGTTATGATTATAGGTACGCACCGCCCGCATATAAGGTTCGAGTTCAACCGGAATATCATCGCGCTGCCAGATTTTTGCAATCCCGTCCTGATATTCTCCTGTCCGTTCGGCGTGCGCCCCTCGAAACTGGTAACGTCCGGCGCCCGCATGGGTATCCAGATACAGAAAAGGTTTATCTTTCTCTTTCAGCGCGGTAATGATCAGGCTCTGAACGGTGTGTTTCAGCACGTCGGCGTGGTTGCCAGCGTGGAAACTATGGCGGTAACTTAGCATTGGGTTCTCTTGCTGTCTGAAAAATACGGCTCTATGGTCGCCAGTATAAACCGTCTGGCCGATAAAAAGTTAACCGACTGACAAGAGAAGCACATAAGGCCCGATGATGGATACGGAGCAGGCGTTAAGGTCACCACCCGCTCCGCGTTAAGAAATGCTTAGCCCCACACCTCATCAGCGATCGCTTTTACCAACGCGATTTTCGCCCACTGCTGTTCTTCGGTCAAAATATTGCCCTCTTCCGTCGAGGCAAAGCCACATTGCGTACTGAGACATAAACGTTCTAATGGAACATAGCGGCTCGCTTCATGGATACGCTCGATCACCGCCTGCTTATCTTCCAGTTCGCCAACCTTGGAGGAGATCAGCCCCAGAACAACCTGCTTATTCCCGGAAACCTGCGCCAGCGGGGAGAAATCCCCCGAACGCTCCGTATCAAACTCAAGGTAGTACGCCGCGACATTTTCCCGCGCGAACAGAACCCCGGCCACCGGCTGATAACCGCCGCTTGCCGCCCAGGAGGAGTGATAGTTCCCGCGACAAACGTGGGTCGTCAGCGCCAAATCCGCTGGCGCGCCCTCAATAGCGGCATTGTTGACCTTCAGATACAACTCAGCCAGCGCGCTGACGTTATTGTTCGGCGCCTCGACGTGCGAGTGTCCGCAACCACATCCGTCATCGGTGGATTTCGGCGTATCCGCCGCGCCCGCGCCAGCAAACTTCGGATCGACCAGCATGCCCCATGTACAGTCGTCCAGTTGCAGGTTGCGGCAACCAGCGGCATAAATTTCTTGGATAAAAGTACGGTAGGCGCTGGCGATGTCCGCCACCAGTTCGTCTTCAGACGGGTAAATGGATGTGGTCAACGCTTTATTATCAGGACGCTGTAACTCCGCCAGAAATTGCGCGGGTGCCGGGATGGTCATACGCGGCGTGATCCCCGGCTCGGCAAACTTGAGAAGGTATTTAAAATGCTCGACAAAAATGTGTTTTTCGCCAGAGATCTTGCCGGTAAGCCTGGCGGTTTCAGCGCGCGTTTCCTTATCCGCAAACACATAACCTTTTGAGATCGATGTCTTTTCGACGCCGTTCAGCGCCCACATAAAATCAAGATGCCACCAGCTACGGCGGAACTCGCCATCAGTAATAACCTGTAAGCCGGCTCGTTTCTGTTTTTCGACCAGTTCCGTAATCGCTTTATCTTCAATATTTTTCAATGCCTCCGCCGTCAGTTCGCCCCTGGCAAACTGGCTGCGCGCCTCATGAAGATAGGCAGGCCGCAGATAGCTGCCAACAACGTCAGCGCGAAACGGCGGGATCGATGGATGTAATGTGGTCATGTGATTCATCTCTTTTTTTCAGCGTAATTAATGTCGTTAGTAGAGAAAGATTACCACGTCACAGGGTGTTTACTGGTTGAATCCTCTTCAGCGTCGTTTGTAAACATGAAATTTATTCATCATGAATGCGACGCATTGAAAACAAACCGGTCGGCATGGTTAACCATTGATTTTCCCGACACCAGACCTCATCTTAAATAATCAAGATGCACCAATCACCGACACGATAATCAGGACTGCGCCATGACGAATCCATTACTGACTCCATTCACCTTGCCCCCGTTTTCCCAAATTAAAACCAAAGATATTGTCCCGGCGATAAAAACCGCGCTGGAAGCCTGCCGTCAAACGGTAGAACGCGTCGTTGCACAGTCGGGTGCGTTCACCTGGGACAACCTTTGTCAGCCGCTGGCAGACAGCGATGATCATCTTAGCCGCATTTTTTCGCCCATCAGCCACCTGAACGCAGTAAAAAATAGCGCGGAATTACGCGCCGCCTATGAACAGTGCTTGCCGTTGTTATCTGAATACAGCACCTGGGTAGGTCAGCACGCCGGACTTTATCAGGCTTATCGCAGCCTGAAAGACAGCGAACATTATGCCGCCTTGAGCGTTGCGCAGAAGAAAGCCGTCGATAACGCATTGCGCGATTTTGAATTATCCGGTATCGGTCTGCCGCCAGAAAAACAGAAGCGCTATGGTGAAATCGCCGCCCGCTTGTCGGAACTGGGTTCGCAATACAGCAACAACGTGCTGGATGCCACCATGGGCTGGAGCAAGCTGGTGACGGATATCGCTGAACTTGACGGTATGCCGGAAAGCGCGCTGGCGGCAGCCAAAGCGCTGGCTGAATCCAAAGAGCAGGATGGCTGGCTGCTAACACTGGATATCCCCAGTTACCTGCCGGTAATGACCTATTGCTCCAATCAGGCGCTGCGCGAAGAAATGTATCGCGCTTATGCCACCCGCGCATCCGATCAAGGCCCGCATGCCGGGAAATGGGATAACAGCGACATCATGGCGGAAGAACTGGCGCTGCGTCATGAACTGGCCCAACTGCTTGGTTTCGACAGCTACGCGCATAAATCTCTGGCCACGAAAATGGCGGAAAGTCCGCAACAGGTTATCGATTTCCTGACCGATCTGGCAAAACGCGCCCGTCCCCAGGCTGAAGAAGAGTTGGCGCAGCTACGCGCTTTCGCCAAAGCAAACTACGGTGTGAATGAATTAAAGCCGTGGGATATCACCTACTACAGCGAACAGCAAAAACAGCATCTGTATTCCATCAGCGATGAGCAACTACGCCCATACTTCCCGGAACAACGCGCCGTAGCGGGTCTGTTTGAGGTGGTGAAACGTATTTATGGTATTACGGCAAAAGAGCGCAAAGATGTGGAAGTCTGGCATCCAGAGGTGCGTTTCTTCGATCTGTTTGATGAAAGCGGCGAACTGCGCGGCAGCTTCTATCTCGACCTCTACGCCCGCGAACATAAGCGCGGCGGCGCCTGGATGGATGACTGCGTTGGCAAATTGCGTAAAGGCAATGGCGATCTGCAAAAGCCGGTCGCGTACCTGACCTGCAACTTCAACCGTCCGGTCAACGGCAAGCCAGCGTTGTTCACTCACGATGAAGTCATCACCTTGTTCCATGAGTTCGGTCACGGGCTGCATCATATGCTGACGCAGATCGATACCGCTGGGGTAGCGGGTATTAGCGGCGTACCGTGGGATGCCGTCGAACTGCCGAGCCAGTTCATGGAAAACTGGTGCTGGGAACCGGAAGCGCTGGCCTTTATTTCCGGCCATTACGAAACCGGTGAACCACTACCGCAGGAATTGCTGGATAAAATGCTGGCGGCGAAAAACTATCAGGCGGCGTTGTTTATCCTGCGTCAGTTGGAGTTCGGCCTGTTCGATTTCCGTCTGCATGCCGAGTTTGATCCCGCCCAAGGCGCGCAAATCCTGCCGACACTGGCCGAAATCAAGGCGCAGGTCGCCGTGGTGCCAAGTCCTGACTGGGGCCGTTTCCCGCACGCTTTCAGCCATATTTTCGCGGGCGGTTACGCCGCAGGCTATTACAGCTATCTGTGGGCTGACGTGCTGGCAGCAGATGCCTATTCCCGTTTCGAAGAAGAAGGGATTTTCAATCGCGGCACCGGTCAGTCATTCCTGGATAACATCCTGTCGCGCGGCGGTTCCGAAGAGCCGATGGAACTGTTCAAACGCTTCCGGGGCCGGGAACCCAAACTGGATGCCATGCTGCACCATTACGGCATTAAAGAATGAATATTTGCCTGATGGCAGAGGACGGCGCCGACTCCGGCGCCTTATCCCTGCTGGCTGACCGCTGGGGATTGCTTTGCGATCCCTCCGCGATGATGGCGCTGGTGCTGACGCCCGCGCGGTTGGAATTACGTAAACAGGATGAACCCAAACTCGGCGCCATTTATGTCGACTTCGTTAGCGGACCAATGGCGCATCGCCGTCGCTTCGGCGGCGGTCGCGGCGAGGCCGTCGCCAAAGCGGTGGGCATCAAAAAAGATTACCGGCCTGATGTGGTGGACGCTACGGCGGGATTGGGGCGAGATGCGTTTGTGCTGGCGTCGTTGGGTTGTCATGTGCGGATGCTGGAACGTCATCCTGTGGTCGCGGCATTGCTGGATGACGGGCTGCGACGGGGTTATCAGGATGCGGAGATCGGCCCGTGGCTGCGCGAGCGGCTGACGCTGTTGCACGCCTCCAGCCTGACCGCGCTGAGTGATATCACGCCGCCGCCGGACGTGGTCTATCTCGACCCAATGTTTCCCCACCGGCAAAAAAGCGCACTGGTGAAAAAAGAGATGCGGGTGTTTCAGTCACTGGTCGGTGCGGATGAAGACGCCGATGCGCTGCTGGCGCCGGCTCGCGCGTTGGCAAAGAAACGCGTCGTGGTGAAACGGCCAGATTACGCGCCGCCGCTGGCGGGTGTTGCGGCGCAGTCAACGCTCGAAACCAAAAGCCATCGTTTCGATTTTTATCTGCCGCAGGCGATGGAATAAGGCAACGTTCCACGTCTGACGGCATAAAATAACCATCTGACTGCATGAAATAACAACAGACATCGCTTGTCGGCCATGCCTGTTTGTCTGCTAAAAAATGATTAAACAATGTTAACTTTCAGTCGTCTTCCTCGTCGCGCAGCGGAACGATCAGCATGTCGATATGGACGGTGTTTATAAGCTGACGCGCGGAAGACATCAGTTTGCTCCAGAAATCCTGATGGTGACCGCACAGCACCAGATCCACATCATATTTTCTGATCGCATCGACCAGTACCTGACCCAGATCGCCGCTACCGCTGAGCGTCTCAGTAATGGGATAGCCCGCATTCTGTGATAGTTCGATCAACGCACTCTGCGTTTCTTCAGAGATTCGTTGCTGCATGTCCCCCAGATTGACATCAATCAGACCGGTATAGAGATCGGAATAGTTCACATCGACATGAATTAAAGAAACCTTGGCGTTATACGGTCTTGCCATTGAGACCGCTTTTTCCACTAACACTTTACTCTCAGGGGAAAGGTCGACAGCAATAAGGATGTGTTTGTAAGCCATAATGAGACTCCTTCCATAAAGACTAATTAATGGTCAGCAGATATTTCTCCTGCCAATCTGATACTTAACAGCGGATTATATGATAGCACTTCGCTGTCTCATGGATATGTTCAACAGATCACAACGCCGGGTTTTAACAAAAAACCCATAGCGCAATACCTTTCAATCTTCTTAATATTATTGATAAGTGTAGTAGAAATCGCTTCTTTTCGTCATTAAATCACCGGAGTTCTTCTTTCAAAACGGACACTACGTTGGAGAAAATAGCCTAGTCGCACGATAGTGCCTGCGGGTATGGTAAAAAAAGGCGTTCCTCTTCTACAATAAAAAAGAGAGTGGCAAGTTTATTCCGTCACGCTCGACAGGTGAAAATGGCAATAAGGCGAGACATCGGGATAGTTGATTCGCCTGATACGATAAAATCGCGTGAAAACGTGTGGCATAAGTATTCGCAGGTTCATCGCCGACAAATATGCCGTGCGCGATGACCCCTGACGAATAATACCAACCGGGAGGGGAGCATGATCAGTACATTTGCGCTTTTCTGGGCTTTATGTGTTGTCTGTATCATCAATATGGCGCGATATTATTCCTCATTACGCGTATTACTGCTGGTTCTGCGTGATTGCGATCCGCTGCTTTATCAATACGTCGATGGGGGTGGTTTTTTTACATCACATGGTCAGCCAAGCAAACAAATCAGGCTGGTACGTTATATCTACGCACAACGTTATCTTGAACATCATGATCCTGAATTTATACGCCGCTGCGAAAGGGTAAGGGGACAGTTCCTGCTGACAACCGCGCTGTGTGGATTGGTCGTCATCAGTTTAATTGCGATGCTGATTTGGTACTGAAGCCAATTTGGTAATGAAATAATGAACCGACAAACAGCAAAAAGGCGATCCGTTGCAGAATCGCCTTTTTTATATGTCATGCTTTTTCTCACATTAGATCAGCTTTAACGCCAGCCAATACAGCGTGCCGGACAGCATCAACGAAACCGGCAATGTCAGCACCCAGGCCAACAGAATGTTTTTCACCGTTTTACTCTGAACGCCGCCGCCATCAACAATCATTGTCCCGGCAACCGCCGATGATAAGACGTGAGTCGTCGAAACCGGCATCCCGGTGTAGCTCGCCACACCAATCGACAACGCAGCGGTAACCTGTGCGGAAACGCCCTGCGCATAGGTCATGCCTTTCTTGCCAATCTTCTCGCCAATGGTAGTGGCGACACGTTTCCAACCCACCATCGTACCCAGCGAGAGGGCCAGCGCGACCGCAATGATGATCCAGATCGGCGCGTATTCGATGGTATGCAACAGATCTTTACGCAGGTTGCTCAGATAACGTTTATCTTCCGACGGGGTTTCCGGCAACTTGATAATGCGGTCCATGGTATCGGCAATACACATCAATAGCCGGCGTACCTTGCCGCGATCGTCCGCACTCAGTTGATCATAGCTTTTCAGGTTGCTCAACAGGGCCTGAGTATGGTCAATCGCCAGCATGACGCGTGAACTGTCGCAATGAAATTCAGTCTGCCCGTTTGCCGGAATCGTTTTTTCCGGCGTGGGGATAAGCGGCGGCGAAAGATCGATAACATGCGCCAGCGCTTCACCATGCTGCTGATAGTATTCCTGCAAATTGATGACCGCGTCACGGGTTCGGCTGATGTCGTAGCCGGACGCGTTCATGTTGACAATAAATCCGGCGGGCGCCACACCGATAAGCACCAGCATGATCAGACCAATACCTTTCTGACCGTCATTCGCGCCGTGGGAAAAACTCACCCCAATAGCGGATAAAATCAACGCGGTACGCGTCCAGAAAGGCGGCTTGCGCTTACCGTCCTGCTTTTCCCGATCGACCGGCGTCAGGTGAACGCGTTTGCGTTTCTTGCTGTTGCTCCAGAAACGGCGCAATAAAAACACCATCAGTCCGGCAACGATCATCCCTACAATCGGCGACAGGATGAGCGACAGAAAAATACTGATCATCTTAGGCACATTAAGCGCATCCACCACCGACGTATCCGTCAGTAGCGCGTTGGTTAAACCGATGCCGATAATAGAGCCGATCAAGGTGTGTGAACTCGACGCCGGAATACCGAAATACCAGGTTCCGAGATTCCAGATGATCGCCGCCAGCAGCATGGAAAAAACCATCGCCAAACCATGCGCGGAACTGACATTCAGTAATAAATCGGTAGGCAACAGGTGGACAATTGCGTAAGCAACGCTTAATCCGCCCAGCAACACCCCTAAAAAATTAAACAGGCCAGCCATCACAACGGCGAACTGCGCGCGCATCGCGCGGGTATAGATAACGGTAGCGACAGCATTTGCTGTATCGTGGAAGCCATTGATAGCTTCGTAGAATAAGACAAACAGTAAAGCCAGAATTAACATCAGGCCGGTGTAGTAATCTAGTCCGGCAAATAAATGTAGCATAAGCGTTAGGCCATTTAGTGGTCATGAACGCGGCGCATTATCTGCGACAAGCAGGGGTTGGGAAAAGGGAAATATGACTTTTTTTTGACTTAGTCGTTAATACATCACAACACAGTAAGCCTTTAACCAATAAGAATCAATGTGTTACATATTTTTACCCAAACGCGCAAATTGTTACACTGGCATCCGCCAAAAACGGACATTACAATTTGCCGCCCCTCATGGTCACCCGCTCCGTGAGAAAATACTCAAGCCTTAACCGGAGAAAGCATCGTGGAACAGTTCGACGTCGTCATTATTGGTGCCGGAGCAGCCGGGTTATTCTGCGCGGCGCAGGCAGGGCAGCGCGGACTGCGCGTATTGTTGCTCGATAATGGGAAAAAAGCCGGGCGCAAAATTTTGATGTCCGGGGGCGGACGCTGCAACTTTACTAATCTGTACGCCGAACCTGCGGCCTATCTGTCGCAAAATCCGCATTTCTGCAAGTCCGCGCTGGCGCGGTATACCCAATGGGATTTCATCAGCCTGGTGAACCGCCACCAGATCGCCTATCACGAAAAAGCTCTCGGCCAACTGTTTTGTGATGATTCCGCCCAGCAGATTGTCGATATGCTGCTGACGGAATGCGAAAAGGCCAACGTGACGATACGATTGCGCAGCGAAGTGAGCTCGGTGGAAAAATCAGACCAAACCTTTATTTTGCAATTAGCCAGCGGCGTCACCCTGCACAGTGATGCACTGGTCATCGCCAGCGGCGGTCTGTCCATGCCAGGACTGGGCGCGACGCCATTCGGCTACCAGTTGGCGCAGAAATTTGGGTTGACTGTTTTGCCTACCCGCGCCGCTTTGGTGCCATTTACGCTGCACAAGCCCTTGCTGGCGCACTTGCAGACGCTATCGGGCGTCTCTGTCCCTGCCCTGATCACTGAAGAAAACGGAGTAACATTCCGGGAAAATATTCTGTTTACCCATCGCGGTCTCTCCGGCCCGGCGGTGCTGCAAATATCCAGCTATTGGCAGCCCGGTGAATTCATCACCATTAATTTACTGCCCGATCAGGATTTATCCGCGCGGATTAATGATGAACGGCTATCCCGCCCGAATCAAAGCCTGAAGAACACACTGGCGCAGTGGCTCCCTAAACGTCTGGTGGAATGCCTGCAAACACTGGGACAACTGCCTGATGTCACGCTGAAACAGTTAAATCACGCCCAGCAGCAGCAAATTGAAGCCAACCTCCAGCAGTGGCGGGTGCAACCCAACGGAACGGAAGGCTATCGGACAGCAGAGGTCACACTGGGCGGCGTAGACACCCGCGAGCTCTCCTCCAAAACGATGGAAGCCCATAAAGTACCAGGACTTTATTTCATTGGTGAAGTTGTCGACGTCACCGGTTGGCTCGGCGGCTACAACTTCCAGTGGGCATGGAGCTCAGCCTGGGCCTGTGCGCAAGCGCTGGCGGAACACAAATTCTCTCAGAACTAAAGCAACAACGCCTCCATTCATCATCAGCAATACCATCCGCTATATGACGAATATTTTCTGTTGTACGTATAATCGGAACCAGAAAGTCTTCCACTTAGTGGGAGGGACTATTTATAGCGTACCCATGACCCCCTTATCCATAAAAAGACCATATAGTGAAAAATTCGAAAAAAGTGATTGAATTCAAATCCGTGACGCATTAAGAATATGTAACATTTCTTATCGCATCGACAAGCTTGCCACTGCTATCGGCTCACGTATTCTCAAAGGACAGGAGCCGCCCAAAAAGGAGATGCGGATGAAATTAAGAAAGGGAGCATGCCAGTACAAAGGATTGCCGCTACTGGTCGCTGTGGTATTACCTTTATTACTCGGATTACTGTTCACGTTTGTTGAATCGAGGGTGATGGTCAAGCGAGATCTCGAATCCACCGCTCTCATCTCTTTGCATCACGCAGAAAACATCTCACGACAAGCCTGGGGCATGATAGATCATCTTCTGCGCTTCAAAGGGCAAAGCTGTGATCAAATAGGTATAAAGCTACAACGCCTAGACGCCACATTTTCCTACTTTCGCTCCATTGGCGTTATTAAGGATACCAACATTTACTGTTCATCGACTTTTGGCGATGTGAACACATCAATGGCGACATTGCTGCAATATCCCCTACCGACAACACGACCAGAGAAATGGAGCATGTCGATAGCCAATACGGTAAACCGACCGGGGGTGCTTTTCGCTCAAATGCCGTCCACTGGTTACGGCGCCTACGTGATGATTGATGCCCAGTATATGATTGACCTGATGCTGGCGGTTGGCGATGCACGGGGCTACCAGATCACCCTAACGGTGGATAACGGCTATCCGATACAGGCTGGCCCCACTATCCCGTTGGAGTCCGGCGTGTTTTCCACTTCCGAACTTGAAATGCAGTCGGAGCAATTTCCCATTTCCATCCGAGTTGTGGCGCCAAAGACAGAATCCGTTCGCTCCTGGAAACGGACGTTTTCCACCTTCCTGCCCATGGCGCTCATGCTTTCGCTATTTTTTACCGCTACCATCTGGTATCGGCAAAAACGAAAACTTCTTTTTCGCGACGAAATTCGTAAGGGTATCGACAAAGGCGAGTTTTCGGTTTACTACCAGCCGATTTACGACATAACGTCGCAATCCTGTATTGGCGTCGAAGCGCTGATGCGCTGGCGACGCAGTAATGGACAATGGATAAAACCGGATATTTTTATTGCCGCCGCCGAAACAGAAGGGATGATCATTCCTATAACCCGGCATTTATTTAAACTGGTTGCCGCAGACGTCACCCGTTGGTGCGTCACGCCCGGCTTTCACCTGGGCCTGAATGTCGCCGCAGAGCACTTACAACATCCTGACTTTATTGCAGATGTAAACGCCTTCAAAGAAACGGTTTCCAGCCATCAACTCAGCATTACGCTGGAACTGACGGAACGGAGTCTTATCAGCAATGGTCCTGAGGTTATCCAGCGACTGCATCAATTGCAGGCGAACGGATTCATGATAGCGATTGATGATTTTGGCACCGGACACTGCTCCCTCTCTTATCTGCAAAATTTTCCGCTGGATTATCTGAAAGTCGATCGTGGTTTTATCAGTGCGATTTCCTCGCTGGACGAGGAAGCGCCGATACTTGACGCCATCATCAACCTGAGCCATCGCATGGATCTTAAAATTTTCGCCGAAGGGGTGGAAACCCTCCAGCAGTTGGCTTATCTGAGGCAACGCGGCGTCGTTTACATGCAGGGATTTCTGTATGCCAAACCTATGGATAACGACTCGTTGAACGTCTGGCTGCATTACAACGGTCATAAGCCGCTTGAAGCGTTGATAATGAAAAATCCCCCCGACGATCAACAACGCTAACCCGCTGATTACAAAGGGCGGGAGGATAATAACCCGCCACCCCATACATGCTGGAATATCATGGAAACAATAAGAGGGGCCAGCCATGATAAGGGATGGATTAGCGTAATCGTTTCATCGCATCATCATAGACGCGTATAACTAAACTTTCCGGCGGTAAACGAGGTACACCGATAGATAACAGGCAATAAAAAACCCGCCAATCCAGACAGGATGCGGGTTTCTTGGTACTTTCCGGTGGTATCTGATACCTACCGAAAGTCGATTTGGTCGGTGAGAGAGGATTCGAACCTCCGACCCCTTCGTCCCGAACGAAGTGCGCTACCAGGCTGCGCCACTCACCGAGTGCGGGCGCATATTACTGCTACCCTATTGAAGCGTCAATCCCTTTTTAGAAAAAGGATTATGCCTGTTTATTAAGTGTTCACGCCGCCCGCTATCCGCGTTAAACCGACATCCCTGTCGAGGATATCATCAACGGGATGGTCTGCTGCACCAGTTATTTTTCGGGTTGATACCACCATCAGGCGAGGTATATCCCAGGCATCCCAAAATGGTATCAAACAACTCTTCGTGCCGATGAATTTTACCAATCCGTTGCTGAGCCTTCAGTTGATCAAAGGCACGCATATTATCGGATTCAGCCAGAAACTTGTCTGATGCCCATACCATCATCGGCGAACGGAACTGCTCCGGTGGCGCCATATCACGCGGCGTACCATGCAGGTGGTAATTGTCATCAATGGATTCACCGTGATCGGCGGCATAAAATACCAACGCTTTTTTATCCCTGACCTGATCGAGGACTTGCTTAATAAAGTTATCGGTATACAGCACGCTGTTATCAAATGCATTAATCAACTGTTCACGCGTACATGACGCATCCACGCCCATACATTCCGGCTGATAGCGCGCATAACTGCGGGGATAACGCATGGAGTAAAGATAATGAGAACCCTTGGTATGCAACACAATCAGGTGCTTACCTTTCGGATAGCGCGCCAGTGACTCTTTTACTTCATCCACCAGCAACATATCATCCACGGATTTTCCGTCATTCTGCTTTTCAGACGCAATCATTTCGCGGAAAGAGTAGTTATCCGCCTCAATACTGTTGTAGAACCACACTTCACTTTGCATCGCGAAAAGCTCAGAGGAGAACCCCAGTTCTTTCAGTACGGCAAAAATATTTTGCTCTTTCAACGTCCGCTGCTGGTTATCTTCCGCCCCCCCTTCGCGCACGAACATACAGCGCATGGAAAGTTTGGTTGAGGTATCACAAGACTTACCGCGGAAAGCGACCAGATTCCGCTCCTTGGATAACTGGGGTGTCGTATCCCGTTCGTATCCTAGTAACCCCATATGATCCCAGCGGGTTGTTTCACCAATGATGAAAACCACGTAGGTATCCTCAATCCCTTTGGGCGGAATGTACGTAAAATTCTTAGCAGGATCGAAAAGGTTTGAAGAGTCCTGCGTTTCGTCATATTTGGTGTAGGCGAACAAACCTAATGCCGATATCCAGTTGGAAGGAAGATAAGAGTGAGCCACCACTCCACCGTAACTGGGGAGATCAACATTGGCGAGTTTTTCCGATATCGACTGAACCTTGTCCATATAGCGAATTGGCAACCAGACAAGCGCCACCACCACCGCCAAAACCACCACTGGCATCAGGCGTTTTCCGGGCGAAGCCAGTTGCTCAATCAACGTATGACGCAATCCATTCTTCCAGATCAGAAACATCGGCAACGCGCTGACCGCGACCATCCACAGCACAAAATCTAATCCAACCACTTCTTTCGAGAGGTCAATATCAGTTGTCATTACCGCAGCGATAATACCGTAGCCAATAACGACATTGAAAAACGTCATGTAATAGCTGGCGGCAACAGAAATCAATACCAACAGCGATGCGACCACACGATAAAAAGAGCGTCCGCCAAGAGAAAGGATGCGCATCAGAAAAAAGGTGAACAATATACAGGCGGTCAGTTCTATCAGAGCGGGAATAAACATCGGGAGCGTTTTACCCGCCGAAATGGAAAAAACGTCAAACCGCCGATAAAAAACAGAAAGGTTAAGGAAAAAGCCGATATAAATTGCCAGTACAATTGATAGCTTCTGGTGTGATAAAGAGTGAACAAACTTCATTGCAGCAAGCGCTCCAGTAAACTTCTTTTATTATCTGAAGCTATAGGACAGCGGCACTATTCTGGAGTTCACACCATCAAAAGAGGAATTTTTTCTTTACATAGAATAATTAACCATAAAAAAATAAAATATTAGATAATAGCAAAACAAAGTTTTTAATTGTCAGAATTAAAATCCATAAAGGGATAACGTCGGGGGATGACTCGCACACCGCTATTTTTGGTTTCAAAACTCTACTCTCCTGACGTTAAAACGCTGACCCCCATTTCACTTCCTTTAACAAGCGCTATTGCTCATCATTAACACGCTATGTTTTGATCCCTTCACGACGCAAACGTGCAATAAGTTCAACAATGATCGGATGCCGCAAAAAAGCCATGATCTCTTCAGCACGCTTGGCGCCGATACCTGAAAACTGCTGCCATTGCGATACAGTACGCTGTTGTAACTGCAACCAACTGGCATTTTCCAGCGCTTTTCCGGCGGATTTCGGTACAGGTATTCCCAGCGCCAATAACCAGCGTGACAGCGGTTGGCGACGAGCCATTTGCAGACGCTCATAAATGTCATCAGCCCGCTTGTTCCCCATTCCCGCCACTGATTTGAGTTGTTCTGACGTCAGCTTGAGCCAGGATAAAACATCGCTCAGCATGCCTTGTTGTACCAGATGCTGCCATATGCCCGCGCTGATACCGCCAAGATTGAGCCCATGATCACCACTCAGCCAGGATAGCCGGGCAATCATCTGCGCCTGGCACCCCCTGCTGTAATGAAAGCAACTGAAGGGATGAAAATCACTTTCTGTCGGCGGGATAATGGTCTGGCGTTCCACGGTTCGCCAGACCACACCATCCAGGCGGGGGATCCCGTGTCCTGCCAAACTCACCGTGACCTGATCTCCCGGCAACACATCCCATTGCCTCCAGCGCGATAGAGAACCCACATTGACCCGGCGCACAGACTTGTCATCCAATTGCAACGGATTAAGTTTCAGCACCACGGTAATTTTCCCTGTCCGGCCAACCGAGAATGTCACGCCATTTACCTCAGCCACCCGCTGCACCAGCGGATATTTCCAGGCTATGGCCCAATCGCCTGGCGTATCGCGCCAAGCGCGTCCCTCCGGCGTCTTGCCCTGCCGCATCACCACGCCGTCGGTCACAAAAGGCAAGGGACTGCGATACCAGACATCCCGCCATTTCTCAGCCTCCCTGAATGATGAAATGCGATGGGTATAGCCGGCAGCCATGCCAAATCCCATGACGCGTAACCCTGCTAAACGATCAGGCAACGTCGGCGGGCCATCCGGCCATTCCCAGATAAAAACGCCGATGCGCGATCGTATCGGCGAGGGTTGACGTCGCCGCATTTCTCCGGCGACCAACGAGCGGGCATTAATTCCGCCTTGTATTTGTTGTCTATGATCAGTCGCCTTAAGAAAAAGCTCACCTTGCAGCACCATTGACTCAGGCGAGTTTTCCAGCGTTTGCGGAATATCTGGAATATCACGCACTTTGGCTGTCCAGTCCTCACCTTGCAGGCCATTTCCCCGGCTAATGGCTGATAGCAGTATTCCCTGCCGATAAACCAGCGTTACCGCCACACCGTCTATTTTTGGCTGGATCCAGACATCCTCCTTACGTTGTTGTATCCATTGCGTCAGTTGTCCGCGTTCGGACAGCTTTTTCAAACCGGTATGCGCCACCGGATGAACTTGTTTACCGTTATCGGGCAGGGTGATACGAGCGGCCTCGGCATCAGGTTGAAAACAGATTTGCCAATGGTTCAACCGCTTTCTGAGTTGGTCATAGATCTCATCCTCAACCTGGCTCTGGCCCAACCGGTAGTAAGCGTCATCCCAGCGTTCCAACTGCTTGCGCAATGCATCGATTTCGTTATCCACTCGCGCCGTCGGCCAATCCGGGCAAACCGGGGCGGCGACCAGGGCGCAACTGGTAAAACCGGACAACACGAAAAGGAATAACTGCCTGAGCCAGCAACGCATCACATACACCTCCGTAAGAAAGAGCCGTAGTAAAACGCAGTGATAAAGGTAAAACGAGCGCGAAAAAGGAAAAATGCAAAGCGCCTCGCAAGATGATTTATGGCTTGCAAACAAGGGGAAAATCACCGGAATCCGCCACGCAAATCGAAGTAAACCTGTTGGCAGAAAGGAAATCAGGTGGCATAAAAGAAAAACATTGGGCGATGAGATTTATCGCAGCGCGACTGGGGGCGTCCCGGTGTGTATAATATGAGAAATGCGCGTCCCGTCGCATCTGTATCCAATATATTTCAATGTGCTGCTCATCGTCAGCCTGAAAGTTGATGGGTATATTCCACTAATCGCAAGTAACAAAACGTCACTATGGCTCAAGGAACGTTATATATCGTTTCCGCTCCCAGTGGGGCCGGAAAATCAAGTTTGATTCAGGCGCTATTAAAAACGCAGCCGCTTTATGACACGCAGGTATCGATTTCACATACCACTCGCGCCCAAAGGCCGGGAGAGAATCACGGCGAGCACTATTTCTTTGTCTCGGCTGATGAATTCAGGCGTATGATTCAGGCGAACGAATTCCTGGAATATGCTGAAGTTTTCGGCAATTACTACGGAACATCACGGCTTGCCATTGAACAGATACTCGCGACAGGCGTAGACGTTTTCCTGGATATTGACTGGCAAGGTGCTGAGCAAATTCGCGCCCAGATGCCGCAAGCGCGCAGTGTTTTCATTCTGCCGCCGTCAAAAGAGGAACTGGCGCGCCGACTGCGTGGCCGTGGTCAGGATAGCGAAGACGTGATCGCCCGCCGCATGGCGCAGGCGGTGGCTGAAATGACGCACTACGGCGAGTATGATTATTTAATTGTGAATGACGATTTCGATCTGGCTTTGCTGGATCTGAAAACCATTATTCGCGCTGAACGTCTGCGTTTAGGCAGACAAAAAATACGGCATGATGCATTAATCACCAAACTATTGGCAGACTGACGCCTCTTTCAGTATGATGCGCAGTCATTTTATTTCCTGTGGAGTAGCACATTTATGGCACGCGTAACTGTTCAAGACGCTGTAGAGAAAATTGGTAACCGTTTTGACCTGGTGTTGGTCGCTGCTCGTCGCGCCCGTCAGATCCAAACTGGCGGTAAAGAACCGCTGGTCCCGGAAGAAAACGATAAGTACACCGTGATCGCGTTGCGCGAGATCGAAGAAGGTCTGATCAACGCCCAGATTCTGGACGTTCGTGACCGTCAGGAACAGCAAGAGCAGGAAGCCGCGGAAATTCAGGCGGTTACCGCAATTGCTGAAGGCCGTCGTTAATTAGACCACGAGTCGCCTTTGTACATTTTTGAAAGCCTTAATCTGCTGATTCAACGTTATCTGCCGGAAGACCAGATAAAACGTTTACAGCAGGCTTATCTCGTCGCACGTGATGCTCACGAGGGGCAGACTCGCTCCAGCGGTGAACCCTACATCACTCATCCGGTCGCGGTGGCCTGTATCCTGGCCGAGATGCGTCTCGACTATGAAACGCTGATGGCCGCGTTATTACATGATGTGATAGAGGACACACCCGCCACCTATCAGGATATGGAACAGCTTTTTGGTAAAAGCGTTGCTGAACTGGTGGAGGGCGTTTCCAAGCTGGATAAGCTGAAGTTCCGCGATAAGAAAGAAGCGCAGGCTGAAAACTTTCGCAAAATGATCATGGCGATGGTGCAGGATATCCGCGTCATTCTGATCAAACTGGCTGACCGTACCCACAACATGCGCACGCTGGGTTCACTGCGCCCGGACAAACGGCGCCGTATTGCCCGCGAAACGCTGGAAATATATAGCCCGCTGGCGCACCGTCTGGGTATTCATCATCTAAAAACCGAGTTGGAAGAACTGGGTTTTGAAGCGCTCTATCCCAACCGTTACCGCGTGATTAAAGAAGTCGTCAAAGCGGCCCGCGGTAACCGTAAAGAGATGATCCAGAAAATCCTCGCCGAGATTGAGGGGCGCCTGACCGAAGCCGGGATCACCTGTCGCGTCAGCGGTCGTGAAAAGCACCTGTACTCGATCTACTGCAAAATGCACCTGAAAGAACAGCGTTTCCATTCGATTATGGATATTTACGCCTTTCGGGTGATCGTTAAAGAAGTGGATACCTGTTATCGCGTGTTGGGCCAGGTACACAGTCTGTATAAACCGCGTCCCGGACGAGTAAAAGACTATATCGCCATCCCCAAAGCCAATGGTTACCAATCGCTGCACACCTCACTAATTGGTCCGCATGGCGTGCCGGTGGAAGTACAAATCCGTACCGATGATATGGATCAAATGGCGGAAATGGGCGTGGCGGCGCATTGGGCTTACAAGGAAGGCGAAAGCAGCACCACCGCGCAGGTTCGTGCGCAACGCTGGATGCAAAGCCTGCTGGAATTACAGCAGAGCGCGGGTAGCTCC
Organism: Brenneria izbisi; assembly: GCF_025840185.1. GTDB lineage: Bacteria > Pseudomonadota > Gammaproteobacteria > Enterobacterales > Enterobacteriaceae > Brenneria > Brenneria izbisi. The sequence continues at coordinate 26,030 of NZ_JAMPJU010000010.1, read as the reverse complement.
TTTGAGTTTATCGAAAGCGTTAAGTCTGATCTGTTTCCAGACGAAATGTATGTGTTCACGCCGGAAGGCCGGATTGTGGAATTGCCAGCAGGCGCGACGCCGGTGGATTTCGCTTATGCCGTACACACGGATATTGGCCATGCCTGCGTCGGGGCCAGAGTCGATCGGCAGCCCTATCCATTATCTCAATCGCTGACCAGCGGACAAACCGTTGAAATTATTACCGCGCCGGGCGCAAGACCGAATGCCGCCTGGCTGAATTTCGTCGTCAGTTCCCGTGCGCGTGCCAAAATCAGGCAAATGCTGAAAAACCTCAAACGCGATGACTCCGTCAGTCTGGGACGACGTTTGCTAAGTCACGCACTGGGTAGCGGCCATAAACTGTCGGATATTCCACAAAAGAGCATTCAGTTGGAATTGGACAGAATGAAACTTGCGACGCTGGATGATCTGATGGCGGAAATCGGCATGGGTAATGCCATGAGTGTGGTGGTGGCGAAAAACCTGCTCAATGAACAATCGCCGACAGGGACTACCGGGCTGCGCAAATTGCCAATTAAAGGCGCAGATGGCGTGATGATTTCCTTCGCGAAATGCTGCCGTCCCATCCCCGGCGATCCGATTATCGCCCACGTCAGCCCCGGCAAGGGGCTGGTGATCCACCACGAATCCTGTCGTAACATCCGCGGTTACCAGAAAGAACCGGAGAAGTTCATGGCGGTTGAATGGGATAAAGCGACCGAGCAAGAGTTTATTGCCGAAATCAAAGTGGATATGTTTAACCATCAGGGCGCATTGGCTAACCTGACTGCGGCGATCAACGCCGCGAATTCCAATATTCAAAGCATCAATACGGAAGAAAGAGACGGGCGCGTATATAGCGCGTTTATCCGCCTCACTACGCTCGATCGCGTTCATCTGGCGAATATTATGCGTAAGATCCGCGTAATGCCGGATGTAATAAAAGTTAACCGTAACCGAAATTAACTGTTATGACCCCTCAACGTTATGCACGCATAAGAGAGATGCTGACCTGTCGTCAGCCCGATCTGACGCTTTGCATGGAGCAGGTGCATAAGCCTCATAACATTTCCGCCGTTATCCGTACCGCCGATGCGGTGGGCGTTCATCAGGTCCACGCCGTATGGCCCACCAACCGCATGAAAACACTGGTTTCTTCCGCGGCGGGCAGCAACAGTTGGGTCGAAGTCAAAACCCATCGCACCATCCATGATGCCGTCAGCCATCTCAAATCGGCAGGCATGCAAGTGCTGGCAACCCACCTGTCCGAACAAGCGGTTGATTTTCGTGACATTGATTACACGCGTCCAACCTGCATTCTGCTGGGACAGGAAAAAACCGGTATTACAGCGGAAGCGCTAAAACTGGCTGACCGGGATATCATCATTCCTATGACGGGCATGGTGCAATCGTTGAATGTCTCGGTCGCATCCGCCTTGATTTTGTATGAAGCTCAGCGGCAACGTCAGATGGCAGGCATGTACCAGCGCGAAAATAGTCCGCTGGAAGAGGAAGAACAACAGCGCCTGTTGTTTGAAGGCGGCTATCCGGTGCTGGCGCGTGTGGCTAAACGTAAAGGGTTGCCCCGCCCTTATATCGATAATAACGGTCAAATTGTGGCCGATGCCCCCTGGTGGGCCGCGATGCAGACGTCGGCGTCCTGATGCAAGGCCGCCTGCTGCATACCCAACCGCTGAGTACGCTGACTGGCGTGGGTGCCAGTCAGGTCGCGAAACTGGCTCGACTTGGGCTGGAAACCGTTCAGGATTTATTGCTTCACTTGCCGCTGCGCTACGAAGATCGAACCCGCCTTTATGCTATCGGCGATCTGCTGCCGGGGATGTACGCCACCGTGGAAGGCGAAGTCTTGCGTCATGACATCACCTCTGGCCGTCGCCGTATGCTCACCTGCCAAATCAGTGATGGCAGCGGCATGCTGACCATGCGCTTTTTCAATTTCAATGCCGCAATGAAGAACAGTCTGGCGCCGGGCCAGCGCGTCACCGCCTATGGTGAGATCAAGCGTGGTAAAATTGGCGCTGAAATTATCCACCCAGAATACCGGCTGCAAGGGGATAACACCCAGGTTGAATTGCAGGAATCACTGACGCCGGTTTACCCCACCACGGAAGGCGTTCGTCAGGCCACATTACGCAAATTAACCGATCAGGCTCTGGCTTTGCTGGATGCCAATCCCATTGATGAACTGTTGCCGGAAGAACTGAGTCGAACGCTTCTCAGTTTGCCGGAAGCCTTGCATACCCTGCATCGTCCGCCGCCCGATATGCAACTCAGCGAACTTGAACAGGGCAAACACCCGGCGCAGCAGCGGCTGATTATGGAAGAGTTACTTTCGCATAACCTGAGTATGCTGGCGGTTCGCGCTGGCGCGCAGCGTTATCAGGCATTATCTCTGCCAGCCAACGACCATCTTAAACAGCGCCTGCTTGCCAGCCTGCCCTTCTCCCCAACTACGGCGCAAGCGCGGGTCGTCAGCGAAATTGAAGCGGACATGGCCAAAGACTTTCCCATGATGCGGCTGGTGCAAGGCGATGTTGGCTCAGGCAAAACACTGGTTGCCGCGCTCGCGGCGCTACGCGCCATTGCGAACGGCAAGCAAGTGGCGCTCATGGCGCCTACCGAACTACTGGCGGAACAGCACGCGCATAACTTTCGTCAGTGGTTTGAACCCTTGGAAATTGAGGTGGGCTGGCTGGCCGGCAAACAAAAGGGAAAAGCCCGTCAGACACAGCAAGACGCCATTGCCAGCGGTCAGGTCTCCATGGTGGTGGGAACCCATGCCATTTTCCAGCAACAGGTAAAATTCAATGGCTTGGCGCTGGTGATTATTGATGAACAACACCGTTTCGGCGTGCACCAACGTCTGGCGCTGTGGGAAAAAGGCGAAGAGCAGGGATTTCACCCTCATCAGTTAATCATGACCGCCACGCCGATCCCCAGGACACTGGCCATGACAGCCTATGCCGATCTGGATACCTCGGTTATTGACGAACTGCCGCCGGGGAGAACGCCCGTAACCACCGTGGCTATCCCCGATTCACGCCGTCATGACGTTATTCAGCGCGTCAACAACGCCTGTCAGCAGGAAGGGCGGCAAGCCTATTGGGTTTGTACGCTGATAGAAGAATCCGAGCTTCTGGAAGCCCAGGCCGCTGAAGCCACCTGGACGGAGTTAAAAGCGGCGCTGCCCGATCTTGCTGTCGGTCTGGTGCATGGCCGAATGAAAGCACAGGAAAAACAGTCTGTTATGCTGGCTTTCAAGCAGGGTAAATTACAACTGTTAGTCGCCACGACCGTTATTGAGGTTGGCGTTGACGTCCCGAATGCCAGCCTGATGATTATTGAAAATCCAGAGCGACTAGGTCTGGCGCAACTTCATCAGCTACGGGGCCGGGTTGGTCGTGGCGCGGTCGCCTCACACTGCGTGCTGCTTTATAAAACCCCGCTCAGCAAAACGGCGCAGAAACGGCTTCAGGTATTACGTGACAGCAACGATGGATTTGTTATTGCGCAACGTGATTTGGAAATTCGCGGCCCCGGTGAGTTGTTGGGTACGCGTCAGACAGGCAATGCTGAATTCAAAGTCGCGGATCTATTACGCGATCAAGCGTTAATCCCGCAGATACAACGCGTTGCCCGCCACCTTCATCAACACTACCCAGAACACGCCAAGGCATTGATTGAGCGGTGGCTACCGGAGCGAACCCGTTATACCAATGCTTAATTTTCACGTCGTGATAGAACCTCGCGTCAGATAACCATGCTTATAATAATGTTTTCTCTGGCGGCAAATGAAACCGTGTTCCGCAAACGTTTGCTTTTACCAGACAGATCATTAAAATGCCCTCTTTGTCATTTCAGATACGCCAATTACTATGACCACCACCACGGATATTCCTCAGCCAGATCTGACGTCGATGCCTAAGCGCAGCGAATTAATCTACCGACTGGAAGACCGGCCTCCTCTGCCACAAACCCTGTTTGCAGCCTGTCAGCATCTGCTGGCGATGTTTGTCGCGGTAATCACGCCCGCCATGCTGATCTGTCAGGCATTGGGGCTACCGGCGCAAGATACGCAGCATATCATCAGCATGTCGCTTTTTGCCTCTGGCCTTGCTTCCATTTTACAGATTAAAACCTGGGGTCCCGTAGGGTCCGGCCTGCTGTCTATCCAGGGCACCAGCTTTAATTTCGTTACGCCATTGATCATGGGCGGGTTAGCGCTGAAAAACGGGGGGGCGGATGTTCCCACCATGATGGCAGCCCTGTTTGGGACGCTGATGGTCGCCTCCTGCGCAGAAATCATTCTGTCCCGCTTTTTGCACCTCGCGCGCCGGATTATCACGCCGCTGGTGTCAGGCATTGTGGTGATGATTATCGGCCTGTCGCTCATTCAGGTTGGCTTGACATCGATCGGCGGCGGCTATGCCGCCATGAACGACAACACGTTCGGCGCGCCGAAAAACCTGTTGCTGGCGGGTGTTGTTCTGGTGGTGATCATCATTCTGAACCGCCAACGTAACCCCTATCTGCGCGTGGCGTCGCTGGTGATTGCCATGGCGGTAGGTTATCTGGTCGCATGGGCGATGGGGATGCTGCCGGATAGCTCGTCAACGGCAGAAAGCGCGCTCATCATGGTGCCAACGCCGTTGTACTATGGTCTGGGATTTGACTGGAACCTGCTTATCCCGCTGATGCTGGTCTTTATGGTAACCTCGCTAGAAACCATTGGGGATATTACCGCCACTTCCGACGTATCAGAACAGCCGGTCAGCGGGCCGTTGTACATGAAGCGCTTGAAAGGCGGCGTATTGGCAAACGGCCTGAACTCCTGTCTATCCGCAATCTTCAATACCTTTCCGAATTCCTGCTTTGGGCAGAACAATGGTGTTATTCAGCTTACCGGCGTCGCCAGCCGCTATGTCGGATTCGTGGTTGCGTTGATGTTGATTGTTCTGGGCCTGTTCCCGGCGGTCAGCGGCTTTGTACAACACATTCCAGAGCCAGTGCTGGGCGGCGCGACCATCGTCATGTTCGGTACGATCGCCGCATCCGGCGTTCGGATTGTGTCTCGCGAACCGTTGAATCGCCGCGCGATCATGATTATTGCGCTTTCACTGGCCGTCGGACTGGGCGTATCACAGCAGCCATTGATTCTGCAATTCGCGCCTGAATGGATGAAAACCCTGCTTTCTTCCGGTATTGCGGCAGGCGGTATCACCGCCATCGTACTGAACCTGGTTTTCCCCCAGGAAGAAAAATAATACCGATACGTCTGACCGGTGCCAACAAAAGCGACACGTGATGCAACACGGGTCGCTTTTTACTATCTGTAACGACATTATCTATTGAGCCTTATAGGTAATTACGGCATAAACTCAGTATCCCTGACGATAGGCATGGACAGATACGATGAGATTTCTCGGGAAATTATTGCTGACGGTATTCCTGCTGGCGTTACTGGCGCTGGTTATTCTGTACGTATTACTGCAAACAGCATGGGCGACAAGCTGGATCAGCAATTGGGTAAACCAAAACACCAATTACCAGCTTTCGTTAGGTAAAATCAGTCATGACTGGTCTTCTCCCAGCCGTATTCAGCTCAAAGATGTCATCTTCGGTCACAAGGATCAGCCCCCGACGCTCTCCGCACCCACCGTCTCGGCGGGACTCAGCGTGCGCCAGATCATCTCGCCGCGCCACTTTTCCAGCCTGGAACTGGCAGGCGGCACGCTGAATCTGTCGTCTGCGGCTGTTAAACTGCCCATTGAAGCAGACGTTTTACAATTACGTTCGATGGCGTTACAGGCGCAGGACAGCGACTGGCGTTTGAATGGTCAGGTCATCAACGGCGGGATTATGCCCTGGCGACCAGAAGCGGGGTATTTGCTGGGTAAACAGAGCCGTTTCCAGCTTAGCGCCCGCTCGATGCGGATTAATGATATTCCCGCCAGTCAGGTGCTGATGCAGGGTGAAATCAACCAGAATCAGCTTATTCTCAGTAATTTCGGCGCCAATGTAGCACAAGGCCAACTCACCGGTAACGCCAGCCGTGGGGAAGATGGCAGTTGGCAAATTGATAACCTGCGGCTCAGCAATGTTCGTCTTCAAACCCCACGGGCTATAAAGGATTTCTGGCAGCCGATAATCGCTATTTCGTCCGTGGCGGTCAATCGCTTCGATTTGATTAATGCCCGTATTGAAGGGCCGGGCTGGGCGTTTATCGATCTTGATGTCACGCTACAGGATGTCACCTTTACCAAAGGCGACTGGGAAAGCGAGGACGGCGAGTTATCCTTTAACGCCACCGATATCGTCAACGGCGGCATGCACCTCATCGATCCTATCGTAGAGTTGGCGCTCTCGCCGAACGGCGTGGAGATCAAACAGTTCACTACCCGCTGGGAAGGTGGCTTACTGCGTACCAACGGTAGCTGGCAGCGTAATAACCATCGCTTAGAATTGAATGAATTTGTTGTGGCAGGCATGGAATACACGCTGCCGGGCAACTGGCGTCAACGCTGGCAAACGTCGCTGCCCGACTGGTTGGCGGAAGTGAATGTGCGAAAATTCACCGCGAATCGCAATCTGCTGATTGATATCAACCCGGATTTTCCATTCCAGCTTACCGCACTGGATGGATACGGCAGCGATTTGCGGCTGGCGCGCAACCATGAATGGGGAGTTTGGGCCGGCAGTCTGAATCTGAACGCCAGCGATGCCACCTTCAATAAGGTGGATATCCGCCGTCCTTCGTTGGCATTGACGGCCAATGACAACCAGATTTCCATCACCGATCTCAGTACGTTTACCCAAACCGGTCTGCTGGAGGCTAAGGCCACTATCAGCCAACAACCGGATCGCGCGTTTTCATTGACGATGAGCGGACGTTCCGTCCCGATGGATATCCTGACGCGTTGGGGATGGCCGACGCCGTCCTCAACCCCGCCAGGCAATGCGAACCTGCAATTACAGCTTCACGGGCGACTCGCTGCCGATACACCGTTAAAGCCGACCTTAAACGGTGCGCTGCAAGGCACAGACAGCAACGGACAGCCCATCAATCAGCAAATGCAACAAGGCGCATTAACGACTCACCACGCGCAGTAAGCCTTATCATGAGTGATGGCTAACGCCATCACTCACTGCAATGTCGATCCACGTTGCTCCAGCGGTTCTTCGGGATGTGCAGGTAAAACGATATAAATACCCTCAAATAACGCGCCTTTCTTGTCGTCGCCAAACAGGTCTACATTCAACTGCACTCTGGCTTTGCGTCCACGGGCGAGGCGATCCAAATCCCCGCTCAGTGAACCAAGATCGGCAATCGCGCTTGGTCTGCCCGCCACCGGCGTGCTGTAACGAATATGCGCATCGGCCAGAATAATCGTTCCCCCCAGGCGCCTCTCCCGCAATAACAGCCAGATCAATCCCCAACCGGTCAGCGTGGCAAGCGAGAACATACTCCCGGCAAACAAGGTGTGATGAGGATTCTGATTACCCGTTTCCGGCATGGTGGTAATAAACTTCTGCCCGGTGTACTGGCTGATACGCACGCCCATTTTTTCACTCAGCGGAATGTGCTCGTACCAGGCCTGCTGCAACTGCCCGCACCAATCCGGGCGATGCAAAATATCATCCAGCGTCGCTATCGGCTTAATCATCAGAAAATGGCGTATCGGCGTAGTCTGGGGCGCGGTGATTTCCCCTTCATTGACAAAACCCAGCTTGGCGAAGAAATCCATGGCATCCTCACGCGCGCTACACACCACCCGTTTCGCGCCTTCCTGACGCGCCACCGATTCCAGGGTCATTGCCAGCAGTGTCCCCAACCCTTTACCCCTGACCTGAGGATGCACCGCTAAAAACCGGATTGCCGCTTCATTATCTGCATTAATGGAGAGGCGGCCAATCGCCACCAGCCGCCCTTGCTCATCAACCACAGTCTGATGATGCGCCAGCGCATCATAGGCGTCTCGCTCAGAGCCAAGCGGCTGATGCAGCGGTTTACGCAGCATCTCCCAGCGGAATTGATAATACGCATCAAGTTCTTCCGCGCTTTCAGGCACTCTCAGGTGATACATGACAATTCCTCTTTAAACCCGGTTCTCTTTAGACCCAGACCTCACTGAACAATACGCTATACCTGTAACCAGAATGTCACCGGCCCATCGTTAACCAATGCGACTTTCATGTCCGCGGCAAAACGTCCGGTTTCCGTATGAATGGCCCGTTCACGGCACTGTCCGACAAAATATTGATAGAGGCGATCAGCTTCCGCTGGCGTCGCGCCACGAGAAAAGCCGGGGCGCATTCCTCTCTGGGTATCGGCCACCAGCGTAAATTGCGACACGACGAGTACGCCGCCGCCGACCTGACTGACATTCAAGTTCATTTTGCCATTTTCATCACCGAAAATTCGGTAACCCAAAACCCGTTCGCAAAGCCGTTCGGCCTGTTGTTCATCATCGCCTTGCTCAACGCCCAGCAAAACCAGCAACCCTTGCCCGATTTCACCAACAATCTCATTGTCAACGGTGACGCTGGCGCTGGAAACCCGCTGAATTAACGCGATCATAGAAGGTTTTTACTCCTGTTTTCATCATGTTGGCCGAATTCATCGCAAAAATGTGCGATGCGTCGGCTAAACAATGGCTCACATACTGACGGAGGCTGACTGAGTGGCGAAAAAATCCGGGATTACCTGACGGTCTGCTACCAGAATACTGCGGATCCCCAGCGTTTGGGCCGCCGTCACATTGGCAGGGTTATCATCAAAGAAGACCGCTTGTTCCGGCGTGACGCTTTCCTGAGTCAGCACATGCTGATAGATAGCCATCTCAGGCTTGCGCAAACCGATGTCCTGTGACAGATAAAGACGATCGGCGGCGTCCTCTACCTCAGGATATAGCGTCGGCCAATGACCGCAGTGCAAGCGGTTGGTATTGGAAAGGATCACAACGCGGTGTCCGTCATTGCGCAGTTGCCGCATGATCGCGATCACTTCAGGCCGCAGCGCCACAAATACAGCTTGCCATCCGGCGGAAAACTGCTCGAAGCTCAACGAAATCCCCATATCAAGGCACAACTGCTCAGCAAACGCTTCATCACTGATTTCGCCGCGTTCATGCTGTTCAAATACCTCGCCCATGACAAAACGCGCTTTCAGCGTCGCCAGCGGCGTACTGCTAAGATTGCTCCAGACGCCTAACACCCGGTTGAAATCAATATCGATGACGACGTTGCCTAAATCAAAGATATAAAGCATGGCCTCTCCTCCTGATGTAACCGTTGGTTTTTCACTGTAGCGGGAAATCGCAAACCTGAACAGGGAAGATGAGCAGGAAAAAATGCAAGCAGAGATGTAGATAAAGACGATGGCGAGAGAACGATGCACGTAAAAAAGGCATCCGAAGATGCCCTTTCGCACAAAAGAAATAGCAGATGAAAATCAGCCTTCTTTCGGACCACGGTTAGCGCGTTTACGATCGTTTTCCGTCAGATGACGCTTACGAATACGCACGGACAGAGGCGTAACTTCAACCAGTTCATCATCATCAATGAACTCCAGCGCTTGTTCCAGCGACATTTTGATCGGCGGAACCAATGTGGTGGCTTCATCCGTACCGGAAGCACGCATGTTGGTCAGTTTCTTACCGGTCAGACAGTTTACCGTCAGATCGTTGGAGCGTGAGTGAATACCAATAATCTGGCCTTCATACACTTCAGCGCCGTGGCCCAGGAACAGCTTGCCGCGATCTTGTAAGCTGAACAAAGCAAATGCCACCGCTTTACCCTGACCGTTGGAGATCAGAACCCCATTCTGGCGTTGACCGATTTCGCCCGCACGCACGTCATCATAATGGCTGAAGGTGGAGTAGAGCAGACCTGTACCCGACGTCATGGTCATAAACTCGGTACGGAAACCGATCAGACCGCGTGCCGGGATCAGGTAATCCAGACGGATACGGCCTTTGCCATCCGGGATCATGTCCTTGACATCACCCTTGCGCTCGCCCATGGCTTGCATAACGGCGCCCTGATGCTGTTCTTCGATATCCAGCGTCACGTTTTCGAACGGCTCTTGCATACGGCCATCGATTTTGCGATTGATAACCTTCGGGCGGGAAACCGCCAACTCGAAGCCTTCACGACGCATGTTTTCGATCAGAACCGACAGGTGAAGCTCACCACGGCCTGAAACGCGGAACGCATCGGCATCTTCGGTTTCTTCTACGCGCAGTGCGACGTTATGCACCAGTTCCTTGTTCAGGCGTTCAAGGATCTGACGTGACGTCACATATTTGCCCTCTTTACCGCAGAACGGAGAGGTGTTGACGTTGAAGTACATGGTTACGGTCGGTTCATCAACCGTCAGTGGCGGTAACGCTTCAACCGCGTTCACATCACAGATCGTATCAGAGATGTTCAGTTCGCCCAGACCAGTAATCGCGATGATATCGCCCGCTTCAGCCACGGCAGCTTCGATACGCTCCAGCCCCATATGGGTCAGAACTTTACCGACTTTACCGTTGCGGGTTTTGCCTTCGCTATCAATGATGGAGACCTGTTGGTTAGGCTTGACTTTACCGCGTTTGATACGGCCAATGCCGATAACGCCGACATAGTTGTTATAGTCCAACTGGGAGATCTGCATCTGGAACGGCGCATCAAGTTCTACTTTTGGCGCAGAAACATGATCGACGATCGCCTGATACAACGGAGTCATATCTTCCGCCATATCCGTGTGGTCATTACCTGCGATACCATTGAGCGCGGACGCATAAATGATAGGGAAATCCAGTTGCTCGTCTGTCGCATCCAGGTTCACGAACAGGTCGAACACCTGATCGACAACCCAGTCAGGACGCGCGCCAGGACGGTCAACCTTGTTGATTACCACAATTGGCTTCAGACCATTGGCAAATGCTTTCTTGGTCACGAAACGGGTCTGCGGCATCGGACCATCCATTGCGTCGACAACTAACAGCACCGAGTCAACCATCGACATTACACGCTCTACCTCACCGCCGAAGTCGGCGTGTCCAGGGGTATCCACGATGTTAATGCGGTAGTCTTTCCAATTAATGGCGGTATTTTTGGCGAGGATGGTAATTCCACGCTCTTTCTCCAAATCGTTGGAGTCCATTACACGTTCGGTTGCTTCAGTACGTTCTCCGAAAGTTCCGGATTGTTGCAACAACTTATCGACCAGGGTGGTTTTCCCATGGTCAACGTGCGCAATAATGGCGATGTTACGCAAATTTTCGATCACAGCTTTGCCTCAGGCATTTAGAAATAGCGCGCTATTGTACACGTATTAATCGAGGGACTAAACAAGATCACAAGAATCTATGATAAACAACCTACTGCTGCCTGCTTTGTGATCCCTTTCACGGTGCAAAAGCGCGATAAGCGTGAATCAATGCACCATTAAGGTGCTATAATTCACCAATAAAGCACCTTAATGGTGCATCAAACTATAATGGTGCAGTTGCCTTCCGACGGAAAGCCCCGAAGAGCAACACATTGCACACATTTAAAAAGTTGGCACACTTTTAGCTTTAGTCTACTCACGCTAACAACATCAATCCACAACGATATTCGTTCCACGACGAAAAATGACCAATCGGGAGAATCAAGTATGTCCGCAGAACACGTTTTGACGATGCTGAATGAACATGAAGTGAAGTTCGTTGATTTACGCTTCACCGACACCAAAGGCAAAGAACAGCACGTCACCATTCCGGCTCATCAAGTCGACGCAGACTTCTTCGAAGAAGGCAAAATGTTTGATGGCTCCTCGATTGGCGGCTGGAAAGGTATTAACGAATCCGACATGGTATTGATGCCAGATGCCAGCACCGCAGTCCTTGATCCTTTCTATGAAGAAACCACGCTGATCATCCGCTGTGACATTCTGGAGCCAGGCACCATGCAGGGTTATGACCGCGATCCGCGTTCTATCTCTAAGCGTGCTGAGGATTTTCTGCGTTCTTCCGGCATTGCCGACACCGTATTGTTTGGGCCTGAGCCGGAATTTTTCCTGTTTGACGACGTTCGTTTCGGCAGCAGCATCTCCGGTTCCCATGTCACGATTGATGACATTGAAGGCGCGTGGAATTCAAGCAAAGAATATGAAGGCGGCAACAAAGGTCACCGTCCGGGGATCAAAGGCGGTTACTTCCCGGTTCCTCCGGTTGATTCATCACAGGACATCCGTTCCACCATGTGTCTGACCATGGAAGAAATGGGACTGGTTGTTGAAGCGCATCACCATGAAGTGGCAACCGCTGGTCAGAACGAAGTGGCAACCCGCTTCAACTCCATGACCAAAAAAGCGGACGAAATTCAGATTTACAAATACGTCGTACATAACGTTGCCCATGCCTTCGGTAAAACCGCAACGTTCATGCCGAAACCGATGTTCGGTGATAACGGCTCCGGTATGCACTGCCATATGTCTCTGTCCAAAGATGGCACAAACCTGTTCTCTGGCGACAAATACGGCGGTCTGTCCGAAACGGCTCTGTTCTACATCGGCGGTATCATCAAACACGCTAAAGCGATCAACGCCTTGTCCAACCCGACCACCAACTCTTACAAACGTCTGGTTCCTGGTTACGAAGCGCCGGTTATGCTGGCTTACTCCGCCCGCAACCGTTCTGCGTCTATCCGTATTCCAGTTGTGGCAAGCCCGAAAGCGCGTCGTATTGAAGTTCGCTTCCCTGATCCGGGCGCTAACCCGTACCTGTGCTTCGCTGCATTGCTGATGGCCGGTCTGGATGGTGTTATCAACAAAATCCATCCTGGCGATGCCATGGATAAAAACTTGTACGATCTGCCGCCGGAAGAAGCGAAAGAAATCCCAACGGTTGCAGGTTCTCTGGAAGAGGCACTGAACGCACTGGATGCAGACCGCGAGTTCCTGACGCGTGGCGGCGTATTCACTGACGACGCTATCGATGCTTACATCGAACTGCGTAAAGCAGAGAATGACCGTGTTCGCATGACTCCGCACCCGGTTGAGTTTGAACTGTACTATAGCGTGTAATAGTAACCCGCGGCCCATTCGTGCTGACGTTTGGGCTGCTGACAGTCAATCGTAAGTCTGTTTTTGTGATGGGTTATCCATGCCTGTTATCCAAGGAAGGGCCGATGGACTAACGCTTTGCGTTATTAAAAATTTTCCTGAAAATTTTTTGTTGCCGTGGAAACTTTTCAGCCCATCTCATGATGGGCTTTTTTCTCCACGAGCACTGAAGTTGCTACATCGTTTCTATCATATACACTACAATGCACTAAGATAGTGCGGGAGTCTGCGTTATGGCAACAGGCACGCTGCCCGATGCTGGGCAGATCCTAAATTCTTTGATAAACAGCATTTTATTGCTGGATAACGATCTGGCGATTCATTATTCCAACCCGGCAGCACAACAATTACTGGCACAAAGCTCGCGTAAATTATCAGGCACACCGTTGCCTGAACTGTTGGGATATTTTTCTCTGAATATAGATTTGATGCTTGAGAGTCTGGATTCAGGGCAAGGTTTTACGGATAACGAAGTGACGATCGTCGTGGATGGCAAAGCGCATATCATGTCGCTTACCGCGCAACGGGTACAGGATAACTTCATTCTGCTGGAAATGGCGCCGATGGATAATCAACGACGTCTTAGCCAGGAACAGCTTCAACATGCTCAACAGCAGGCCGCGCGCGATCTGGTCAGAGGGTTGGCGCATGAGATAAAAAATCCGCTAGGTGGATTACGCGGCGCGGCGCAGTTGCTCTCCAAGGCGTTACCCGACCCTGCGCTGACCGAATACACCAAAGTGATCATCGAACAGGCGGATCGCCTGCGTAATCTGGTTGACCGTCTGCTCGGCCCTCAGCAACCCGGCCTGCACGTCACCCAGAGCATTCATCAGGTTGCAGAGCGAGTATGTAAGCTCGTTTCTCTGGAAAAACCGGACAACGTGACGTTGGTGAGGGATTATGATCCCAGCTTGCCTGAACTTACGCACGACCCGGATCAGATTGAACAGGTTTTGCTGAACATCACGCGTAATGCGTTGCAGGCGTTAGGTCAAGAAGGCGGCACTATTACGCTGCGCACCCGCACCGCATTTCAACTTACCTTACATGGTGTGCGTTATCGCCTTGCTGCGCGTATTGACATTGAAGATGACGGTCCAGGTGTACCAGCCCAACTACAGGATACCTTGTTCTATCCAATGGTGAGCGGTCGGGAAGGAGGCACGGGGTTAGGGTTGTCTATTGCGCGCAGTCTTATCGATCAGCACTCCGGTAAAATTGAATTTAACAGTTGGCCAGGCCATACCGAATTTTCGGTGTACCTGCCCATTCGCCAGTGAGGTTCACAATGCAACGAGGGATAGTCTGGATTGTCGATGACGATAGCTCCATCCGTTGGGTGCTCGAACGTGCGCTCACTGGAGCGGGCTTAACCTGTGCGACGTTTGATAACGGAAACCAGGCTCTGCATGCGTTGGCGACACAAACGCCAGACGTACTATTGTCCGATATCCGTATGCCGGGAATGGACGGGCTGGCTTTACTGCAACAGATAAAACAGCGCCATCCGATGCTACCGGTCATCATTATGACCGCGCACTCCGATCTGGATGCCGCCGTCAGCGCTTATCAGCAAGGCGCATTTGATTATCTGCCAAAGCCTTTCGATATTGATGAGGCTGTTGCGTTGGTCGAACGCGCCATCAGCCATTATCTGGAGCAGCAACAGCCTGTCCGTAGCCAGCCGATCAGCGGCCCGACAACGGATATCATCGGCGAAGCCCCTGCCATGCAGGATGTGTTTCGCATCATTGGTCGTCTGTCGCGCTCCTCCATCAGTGTGCTGATTAACGGTGAATCCGGCACTGGTAAAGAACTGGTGGCACATGCGCTGCATCGCCATAGCCCGCGCGCCAAAGCTCCATTTATCGCTTTGAACATGGCGGCTATTCCAAAAGATTTAATCGAGTCAGAACTGTTCGGTCACGAGAAAGGTGCGTTTACCGGCGCTAATCAAATTCGCCAGGGACGCTTTGAGCAGGCGGATGGCGGCACGCTGTTTCTGGATGAAATCGGCGATATGCCGCTGGATGTTCAGACCCGTTTATTGCGCGTACTGGCTGATGGTCAGTTTTATCGGGTTGGCGGTTATGCCGCGGTTAAAGTGGATGTGCGAATTATCGCAGCGACGCATCAGAACCTTGAACTACGAGTACAGGAAGGGAAATTCCGAGAAGACTTGTTCCATCGTCTGAATGTCATTCGTGTACACCTGCCACCTTTACGTGAACGCCGCGAAGATATTCCCCGTCTGGCGCGTTACTTTTTGCAGGCAACGGCTAAAGAGTTGGGCGTTGAGCCGAAAAATCTGCATCCCGAAACAGAAACGGCACTTACCCGCCTGCCCTGGCCGGGCAATGTGCGCCAACTTGAAAACACCTGTCGCTGGCTGACGGTGATGGCCGCCGGTCAGGAAGTACTGATTCAGGATCTGCCGCCGGAACTGTTTGAAACCACGGCTCCCGACTCCACCGTACAGATGTTGCCAGACAGCTGGGCAACCTTGTTGGCGCAATGGGCAGATCGGGCGCTGCGTTCCGGTCATCAAAACCTGTTGGCAGAAGCGCAACCCGAAATGGAAAGAACCTTGCTTACCACCGCATTACGGCATACTCAGGGACACAAGCAGGAAGCGGCCCGTTTATTGGGCTGGGGAAGAAATACCCTGACGCGTAAGCTGAAAGAACTGGGAATGGAGTAGCATCGGTTACCCCTTTATTGCTCAATTGTTCGACACCAAATCGGGTGATAAAAATACAATCTGGCGCACGAAATTGTCACGAATTTGTTCTTTACTTACCGCTGACCAGCAGTATGATCGTGTCGCTGATTCGGGAGGAGTACCATGCTGGATTCATTAATTTCCGTCGTGTCACACAGCGCTGAAATAAGCTCCGCTGCGAGCCATTCACCGCAAACAGCTATCGCCGCTGTCCTGTGTGCCGCTCTGATTAACTTTTTTAGTTAATCCGCCGTTCATATGAATGATGATCGGAATCCTCATTAAAGAGGTTTCACCATAAAAAACCACCAGTCCTGTTAAAACTGACTGGTGGTTTTTTTACTAAATTACCCGCGAGAATTGCTGCGTCTGCGCCTTGTTTCGCAGGTATTTATCGAAACACATACAGATATTACGGATCAGCAAACGACCTTTGGCTGTGACCACAATACCATCTTCTTGAATGTCCACCAGCCCATCCGCCGCTAATGGCGCCAACTGCTGCAAATCCTGCGCAAAATAGGACTGAAAATCGATACCGTAGTCCGCTTCAATCTGGTGGTAGCCTAACTGGAAATTACAAATCAGCGTCTTGATGACATCACGCCGGATACAATCATCCTGCGTCAACCGTAACCCGCGCCATAACGCATTGCCAGAGTCTCGGATTTGAGCGTAATAACGCTTAAGTTCCTTCTGGTTTTGCGCATAACTATCACCGATCATACTGATCGCTGATACCCCCATTCCCAGCAGATCACCATCGCCTTGCGTGGTATAACCCTGAAAATTACGATGCAATTTTCCTGCCCGTTGCGCCATCGCCAGTTCATCATCCGGGCGAGCAAAGTGATCCATACCGATAAACTGGTAACCGGATTGCGTCAGCGTACTGATCGTCTGCTGCAAAATTTCCAGCTTCTGTTCCGCATCCGGCAAATCAGCTTCTTTGATTTTCCGCTGAGCCGCAAACAAGCTGGGTAAATGCGCATAGTTGAACACACTGAGCCGGTGTGGGCTGAGTTCAGCGACTCGCTGCAACGTAAAAGCGAAACTTTCTGACGTCTGCTTTGGCAAGCCGTAAATCAGATCAATATTGGTTGACGTGAATCCCAGGGATTTCGCGCGTGCGATTAATGCAAAAATGAAATCTTCATCCTGCTCGCGGTTTACCAACTTTTGTACGTCTTTATTGAAATCCTGCACCCCCATGCTCAGGCGATTAAATCCTTCGACACGCAGATGATCGAGAACATCCAGTTCAATTTCCCGTGGATCGATTTCCAGCGACAATTCAGCCTGATGCGAAAAAGAAAATTGCTCACGCAATAACCTCATCAAACGACTGATTTGCGCTTTGTTCAGGTAGGTCGGCGTACCGCCGCCCCAATGCATTTGCGTCACTGTCCTCCCAACGAACAGCATCGCACGCTGGCGGATCTCCTGCTCCAGCACATCAAGATATTCATCTGCTTTATGCTGCTGACGCGTGACCAGTTTATTACAACCGCAGAAGTAACATAGTCGGTGGCAAAAAGGGATATGAATATAGAGCGACAGCGCTCGCTGTGGATAACGCGCAATCGCCTGCTGAAAAGCTGGCTCATCATAGTGTTCACTAAACTCCAGCGCGGTGGGATAAGAGGTATAGCGCGGCCCGGAATAGTTATATTTCTGAATCAGGGCTAAATCCCAATCAACGGTTTGTTCGGACATGCTGCTCACTCCTCCCGGTATTTTTATTGGTGTGCAATCCCTGCTCTCCTTTTTCGAATCATTACGGTATCAAGCTAAAGCGGCGTGCGGCGTTTTGGTCTGATCGGAGCGATAACCTGCTGCGCCCGCGGGCGCCGGACCGTACGTTGCAATCGACTTTTCCGCCTGGACAACAACCCTAGTTTAGCTAACAGGCAAAACAGATAAAACGTAACCAGCAGCGACAATGACAAAACCAGTATTTTCATCAATTAGAATGCATCTTTCGGGTTATTACGCTTCAGAAGTTGTAGCATATCTTCCTGTTCTTCTTCGTCATCATCCAGTTCGATACCAAGCTGCTCCATCAACGCATCAATACGATCCAGCGTTTCATCAACCCATGATTGCTCTTTGGCACTCAGTGTTTCGCCGTTATCCATACGATCCAGCAATGCATCCAGACGGGCATCATTCTCCAGCAGCGCCAATTCTTCTTCAGGCGACATAATGGCGAGCTTAGCCGTCTCTTTATCAGTATGGACGATAGTTCTCGGTTTCGGTGCGACGGTTTCCTTAATCCCCAACGGAATCGGTTTTTTGCTGCCAATACGCGGATCAACGGCTTTACGCTGTCCGTTCGTTTCGTTTGATGTGCCTTTATCCTGAGCACGGCTACCCGCAACATGACCACGGTGTTTTTTCTGGCGCTTGCGATTACGTGCTTCCCGATCCAGTTCTTCGCGGGTTTTTCTTTTGATTTTGGGTTTAGCAGACCCTTTAACTGTTTGGCTCATAATGTTGTTCTCAGATACACAGGTGAAGGTAATTGCGGCGGAATCTAGCAGAAAGCCCGACAATAAAAAAGTACTCGCCCGTACCGATCCTGATTTTCATAATTTCAGATATGGATACAGGCTATACCTATTGTCTTTCAAGGTGCAAGGAGGGCGTCCAGTCAACGACTCTCCCGTCACACCACAAAGCGAGCCAACACAATAAAACCGCCTTTATGGTCAGTTACAGGTATAATCGCCAACCAGACATCGATCCAAACAGAGATAATCATTGTGACCCAGCAATATAACTACCACATGACGCGGTTTGTCATCAGCGCCCCGGATATTCGCCACCTGGCAACAGATAGCGGTATTGAAGTTGCCTTTGCTGGGCGCTCTAACGCCGGAAAATCCAGTGCGTTGAATACGCTAACCAATCAAAAAAGCCTGGCGCGCACCAGTAAAACGCCGGGAAGAACGCAGCTTATCAACCTGTTTGAAGTGGCAGAAGGCATTCGTCTGGTGGACTTACCGGGGTATGGCTACGCCGACGTACCGGAAGCCATGAAGCTCAAGTGGCAACGTTCGTTGGGCGAATATCTCCAGAAACGTAATAGCCTGAAAGGGTTGATCGTTCTGATGGATATCCGCCACCCGCTGAAAGATCTCGATCAACAAATGCTGCTATGGGCGGTTGATGCACAGATCCCGGTGCTGGTTCTGCTGACCAAAGCAGATAAATTGGCATCTGGCGCTCGTAAAGCCCAACTCAATATGGTACGTGAAGCGGTACTGCCAATCATGGGTGATATTCAGGTAGAAGCCTTTTCTTCACTGAAGAAGCTGGGCGTCGATAAATTACGTCAGAAACTCGATAACTGGTTCAGCACGCTGCCGCAGGCCGAAGAGACAGAGGGACAGGAAAGTAAGTAGTTTCGTATCTGTGGTGGGTAACGCCTCATCCGCGACTTAAGCCGTCACTAAACACCAATAAAAAACGCCCCAGTCAAAAAATGACCGGGGCAGCTAATATTCAGCCAAATCCGATTACGTGAAGTAAAAGGTCTGAAAGATAGAACATCTTACCTCTGTACCCTACGTCTTTAACTCTACCCTATTTTTTCATCGGAACAAAGTTTTTTTTGTTGTTTACTTTCACGAAAATCGGCGACCATTTACACAAAGTTAAACCAGGTCACACTATCCTGTTATTTTATTACAAAAAATTATGATCCAAATATTGGTTTAATGTGCTTCATCCCAGTTCATGCCGGTGCCAATATCCACTCGCAGCGGTACACTAAGTCGCATGCAGCCTTCCATTAACTCTCTGATTTTGTTCTGCGATGCTTCCAGAGCCGCATCATGGATCTCAAAAACCAGTTCATCGTGAACCTGCATTATCATATTCACGAGCGGTTTATCCTGCTGTAACCAACTATCAATCGCGATCATCGCTTTCTTGATAATATCCGCGGCAGTGCCCTGCATAGGGGCGTTAATAGCCGCGCGCTCCGCCGCCTTACGCGCCATAGCGTTACGCGAATGAATATCCGGCAGGTAAAGACGACGCCCATCCAGCGTGGAAACATAGCCCTGCTCCGCAGCCTGTTGGCGGGTACGCTCCATATATTCCTGAACCCCGGGGTAACGTTCGAAATACAGATTCATATATTTCTGCGATTCATAGCGGGGAATATTCAATTGCCGCGACAGCCCAAATGCACTCATACCGTATATCAAGCCAAAGTTAATCGCCTTTGCGCTACGACGCTGTTCAGACGTTACTTTATCCAACGCAATACCAAAAACCTCCGAAGCGGTCGCGCGGTGGATATCCAACCCATCAGAGAACGCTTTCAACAAACCTTTATCGCCGGAAAGATGCGCCATAATGCGTAGTTCAATCTGCGAGTAGTCCGCCGCCACAATGCTGTATCCCTTCGGTGCAATAAAAGCCTGACGAATACGACGCCCTTCTTCATTACGCACCGGAATGTTTTGCAGGTTGGGATCGCTGGAAGACAAACGACCGGTAGCGGTTACCGCCTGATGATAAGAAGTATGCACACGCCGGGTTGCCGGGTTAATCATCAGCGGTAGCTTATCGGTATAGGTAGACTTCAGTTTCGCCAGCCCGCGATATTCAAGGATCAGTTTCGGCAGAGGATAATCCAATGCCAGTTCCGCCAGCACTTCTTCATTGGTGGAGGGCGCGCCTTTTGGCGTTTTTTTCAGGATTGGCAGCTTTTGCTTTTCGTACAGAATACCTTGAAGCTGTTTTGTCGATGACAAATTAAATTCTTCACCAGCCAACTCGTAGGCTTGGGTTTCCAACTCAGCCAGACGAACCGTAAGCTCTTTAGAGTGCTCAGACAGAATACCGGGATCAATCAATACGCCAGTCCGCTCCATTCTGGACAACACCGGCACCAGCGGCATATCAATGGTCTGGAACACCTGACGGAGTTCAGGATGCTGCTGTAATTGCGCCCACAGTTTCTGATGCAGATGCAATGTGACATCCGCATCCTCCGCCGCATAGGGGCCAGCCTGCTCCAACGCAATCTGATTAAATGTCAGTTGATTCTTGCCTTTACCGGCAATCTCTTCAAAGGTGATCGTTTTATGCTGCAAGTGACGTTCAGCGAGGCTATCCATATCATGACGCCCGGCAACACTGTCCAGAACATAAGACTCAAGCATGGTATCAAATGCGATCCCCCTCAATTCGATGTCATAGCGATTCATCACGCCTTTATCAAATTTAAGATTCTGACCAACCTTCAGGCATTTTTCATCTTCCAACAAAGGTTTGAGTAACGCCAATACTCGCGTGCGATCCAACTGCTCCGGCGCATCAAGATAATCGTGAGCTAATGGAAGATAAGCCGCCTCTCCAGTTTTTACCGCAAATGAAAGCCCGATAAGATTGGCTGTCAACGTATCCAACCCATCAGTTTCGGTGTCAAAGGCAAAAACCTCGGCATTTTTTAAACGCTCAATCCATTCCAACAGCGTTTTTTCATCCAGGATGGTGACATAGCCATCAGCAGAAAGAACAGGTACGGCTTCGTCGACGCGTTTCTCTGTCGCCTTGAACGCTTGTGGCACAGGAGTATTACCTTTTTTATCCTGCAACCATGTACCGGATTCAATATCCGCTAACCAGCGTTTGAATTCATAACGGGAAAATAAACGATGCAGTTCATCAATATCCGGCTCATTGACCGTTAACTGCTCACAACTCAGTTCAAGCTCAACATCAGTTTTAATGGTGGCAAGCTGATAGGAAAGGTACGCAACCTCTTTATTTAGCTCAAGCTTGGGCGCCATGGTTTTAGCGCCGCGGAATGAAAGCCCCGCAATCTTATCCAGATTGGCGTATAACCTATCCAGACCGCCGATACCCTGTAATAACGCTTGTGCAGTCTTCTCCCCGATACCGGGAACGCCGGGAATATTGTCGGATGAGTCTCCCATTAACGCCAGGAAATCGATAATCAATTCAGGCGGAATACCGTATTTCTCACACACTTCCTGCGGACCGAGGATAGTGTTGTTCATGGTGTTGATAAGCGTAACATTGGGCGTAACCAACTGCGCCATGTCTTTATCACCGGTACTAATCAATACTGATTTTCCGGCTTTTTCAGCCTGCAAAGCCAGCGTACCAATTACATCGTCAGCTTCCACGCCGGAAACGGCAAGCAAGGGTAATCCCATGGCTTTCACCATCTGGTGCAAGGGTTCAATCTGTTCACGCAAATCATCCGGCATTGGTGGACGATGAGCCTTATAGTTCTCGAACAATTCATCACGGAACGTTTTGCCTTTGGCATCAAACACCACAGCAACATGGCTGGGACGATATTGCACCAGCAAACTGCGCAGCATGTTTAATACGCCATACATCGCGCCGGTTGGTTCCCCTGCGCTATTAGTTAATGGCGGGAACGCATGATAAGCACGGTACAAATAGGATGAGCCGTCTACCAGAATGAATGGGTTTTCTGCAATCTGAGCCATAGCCTGCTGTAATCTTTGTCATCTGTCATGACGCTAAGCATGCCATAGCTGAAGGAAAGAGACGATCCTTAACGTCAGATATTGCTCATTTTTTCATGGCTCATCGCAAGATAGGCTTGTGGATAAGTTTGTGAATAAAATGTCAAAATTAATTATCAACCGACTGGCTCGGAAAGGTGATTCTCTTTATATCCCTATCATTCATAAAGTTAAAATAATTTTGATTATTTGCAGGCATCGATAAAAGACAATCCATTTTGTGGATATAAAATTGCTTTAATAAAATATTATTGCAGCTAAGGGGGTTATTGAGAGATAAAAAAGCAGAAAGCACAGAATAAAACCACGCCAATTTAACTGGCGTGGTTTATTTATCGCTTATTTTTTATCGATGAGGAATTTAGCAACATCGGCATACTGTTTCACATACGCCTCCATTGAACTGGTGTCCAAACCATCATTCTTAATCATATATTTGCCATTAACAAACATGGCTGGAACACCACGTAATTGTAAATCTGCCGCCGCTTTTTCTTGCTGAGCAACCAAAGATTTCACAACAAAACTATTTAGCGCACCATCAAATTCTTCCGCACTGACGCCCGCGTCGATAAAAATCTTACGAATATCGTCAGGCGTTTTTACAGTTTGTGTTTTCTGAACCGCGTCAAACATTGGCGGGGTAATTTTATCTTCCACGCCCAATGCGATGGCCACAGCCCAGGCTTGCGTCAGATTTTTACCCAGAGGACCCAAAAAATCAACATGATAGCGAGTCATTTTTGTCCCTTCCGGCAGCGCTTTCTTCACTGCTTCCGGTATATGATAAACCTGCGCAAATTGATAACAGTGCGGGCAATAGAATGAGAAGAACTCAAGAACCTGAGGTTCCTGAGTTGCCGGTTTATCCAATTCGACAAATTGTTTGCCATTGGAAAACTCAGCCGCCGAAGCGCTGAATGACAGAACAATACCAATCAGCGCAAGCCATAGTTTTTTCATAAAATATACTCTCTCCATTTAATTTCAGTACATCGGCATTAACTGCAAGGGGGGATCCTGTAGCAGCTTAGCCTGTTCGGTAAATATTGATGTCTGCTTAAGCCAAAAATCAGCATCAGTCATCCAGGGGAAATTTCGGGGAAAAGCGGGATCTTCCCAACGGCGAGCAACCCAGGCCAGATAATAAACCTGTCTCATCGCGCGTAAAGGTTCGATTAATGCCAACTGATCACCCTGAAATTCAGCAAACTCACTGTAAGCCTCCAACAAAATATCCAGTTGTCTACGTTGTTCCTGGCGCTCGCCATGCAGCAACATCCATAAGTCCTGTATTGCCGGGCCATTACGCGCATCATCCAAATCCACAAACAGCGGGCCGTCGCGCCACAAAATATTGCCCGGATGACAATCACCATGCAAACGCAGCGAATGCCAATCAGTACGCCAATAAGACTCAACAATATCAATGAGTCCACTGGTTGCCTGTAAAAAAGTATTTCGCTGCATTTTCGGTATTAATGGACAATGCTGCAACAACTGATAGGGCTCATACAAATACTCATTCAACCCGATAGTTGGTCGCACGGAAAAGGAACATTTACTGCCCGTCTGATGAATTCTACCTAAGAATCGGCCAACCCATTCCAACTGTTCTTCATTATCCATTTCATATTGCCGCCCGCCAACACTGGGAAACACCGCAAAATGGAATCCTTCATAAAGATGCAAAGTACGGCCATTTAACGTTAACGGAGCCACAACCGGGACTTCATCTTCAGCAAGTTCCTGGGCAAACACATGTTCTTCAAGAATTTGCGCTTCCGTCCACCGCTCCGGGCGGTAAAACTTCACTACATAACGTTTCCGTTCTTCATCTGTAAACTGATATACCCGGTTTTCATAGCTGTTTAAAGCGGTCAAACCTGAATCGACACGCAATCCGGCGTTCAGCAATGCATCCATGATTAATTCAGGGAACAACGTTTGAAAATTAAAAACCGAGCTGTTCATAACAACCACATATCAGTATGTAAGATAAATATGAGCACTATCTGCACCTGTCGTCTGTTAATCTTTAATGACGCCACGTGCACGAAGTAATGCTGTTTTGAAATCTTCTTCATAATCCTTTTTCAAACCAGGAATCACCTGTTCTTTATCTGAATCACGCATTTTCAGATGGTAAATAAGGATATCATCAGTTAGCTCATTTAACTGCCCCTCAAACCCCGCCTCCTGTGCAAGTTTTTGTAAAAATTGAATAAGATTTAAATCAGGCTCTTTTTGCCAGGCAGGGTGCAGCAGTTCGACCAGTTCATTAACGCGATGGCATTTCATTTTTTATCCTCAGAAAGTAAAACTATGACAAAAATAACAGTCTTGGCGATATGTGGAAAGAACTTGGTCTTCCGTAAAAGTTTTCAGAAAATGACATATAACTCAGGTTACAGGGGCAAAAAATGATCACGGGTGTCATTCTGGCTGGTGGACAGTCAACACGAATGGGCGGTAATGACAAGGGACTGATGGAGCTCCATGGCATACCGCTATACCAGCATGTCCTGAGCCGACTAAAAAATCAGGTTGATGACATCATCATCAGCGCCAATCGTAATCTTTCTACTTATCGGCAAAGTGGATATCCAGTCATCAGCGACATTGATAAGGGCTTTGCCGGTCCATTGGCCGGTATCCTGACCGGAATGCAGGCGGCGACATCTGAATGGATTGTGTTTGTTCCTTGTGACGTTCCAGGCCTACCCTTGGATCTTGTCCGTCGACTCTGTGAAGCGAAAGAGGGAAATAACGCAGTCTATGTAACCGATGGGCATCGGGATCATCCGACACTATTGCTAATCAATCGATGCCTCATCGAACCACTAAAAGCCTATCTTCATAATGGAGATCGTAAATTGATGCTTTTTATCGAACAGATAGGCGCCAAAGCAGTTTCATTTGCCGATCAACCCAATGCCTTCCTCAACCTGAACTCACAGGAAGACTTATTCAACTGGCAGAGGCATCATAATGAATATTAATACCCCAACTCTGCTTGCCATCGCAGCCTATAGCGGTACAGGAAAAACCACGTTGCTCAAAGAAGTCATCCCACAACTGGTAAAACGCGGGATTAAAGTGGGCCTAATCAAGCATACGCATCATCAAATGGATATTGATACGCCAGGCAAGGATAGCTATGAATTACGCAAGGCGGGGGCGACACAAACCATTGTGGCAAGTAACCAACGATGGGCATTGATGACAGAAACGGCGGAACAGAAATCACCTGATCTACATGAATTAGCCAGTAAAATGGATACCTCAGTGCTTGATCTTGTCCTGGTCGAAGGATTCAAACATGAAGAGATCAGCAAGATCGTCTTGTTTCGTCAATCTTTAGGTAGAGAGCTTGCTGATTTACTTGATGAATATGTAATTGCTATTGCTTCAGACACAGAAATAGAAACAGCCCCTCTTCCAAGGTTAGATATCAATCAACCTCAACAAGTAGCCCAGTTTATAGCTCTGTGGTTGTTACAGAAAAAATAGATCAGACAACCAAATCTTATTTCATTCCGTCACAACGTAAAAAGCCCCATGCTGTCGCATGGGGCTTTCCACTTAGTTGATGCCTGGCAGTTCCCTACTCTCACATGGGGAGACC
>NZ_JAMPJU010000026.1 GCF_025840185.1 Brenneria izbisi | reverse complement strand
TTGATGCCTGGCAGTTCCCTACTCTCACATGGGGAGACCCCACACTACCATCGGCGCTACGGCGTTTCACTGCTGAGTTCGGCATGGGGTCAGGTGGGACCACCGCGCTATCGCCGCCAGGCAAATTCTGTTTCATCCCGGTCGTTACCCTCTTCACTGTAACCACCAGAACCAATCTCAAAACAAGCCGATTTCTTCGTCTCTCTGTAAAACACCTTCGGTGTTGTAAGGTTAAGCCTCTCGGGTCATTAGTACCGGTTAGCTCAACGCATCGCTGCGCTTACACACCCGGCCTATCCACGTCGTCGTCTTCAACGGCCCTTATGGGGACTCTACGTCCCAGGGAAGACTCATCTCGAGGCAAGTTTCCCGCTTAGATGCTTTCAGCGGTTATCTCTTCCGCACTTAGCTACCGGGCAATGCAATTGGCATCACAACCCGTACACCAGCGGTGCGTTCACTCCGGTCCTCTCGTACTAGGAGCAACCCCTCTCAATCTTCCAACGCCCACGGCAGATAGGGACCGAACTGTCTCACGACGTTCTAAACCCAGCTCGCGTACCACTTTAAATGGCGAACAGCCATACCCTTGGGACCTACTTCAGCCCCAGGATGTGATGAGCCGACATCGAGGTGCCAAACACCGCCGTCGATATGAACTCTTGGGCGGTATCAGCCTGTTATCCCCGGAGTACCTTTTATCCGTTGAGCGATGGCCCTTCCATGCAGAACCACCGGATCACTAAGACCTGCTTTCGCACCTGCTCGAGCCGTCACTCTCGCAGTCAAGCTAGCTTATGCCTTTGCACTAACCTCCTGATGTCCGACCAGGATTAGCTAACCTTCGTGCTCCTCCGTTACTCTTTGGGAGGAGACCGCCCCAGTCAAACTACCCACCAGACACTGTCCGCAACCCCGCTCAGGGGCCCACGTTAGAACATCAAACATCAAAGGGTGGTATTTCAAGGTCGGCTCCACGCAGACTGGCGTCCACGCTTCAAAGCCTCCCACCTATCCTACACATCAAGGCTCAAGGTTCAGTGTCAAGCTATAGTAAAGGTTCACGGGGTCTTTCCGTCTTGCCGCGGGTACACTGCATCTTCACAGCGAGTTCAATTTCACTGAGTCTCGGGTGGAGACAGCCTGGCCATCATTACGCCATTCGTGCAGGTCGGAACTTACCCGACAAGGAATTTCGCTACCTTAGGACCGTTATAGTTACGGCCGCCGTTTACCGGGGCTTCGATCAAGAGCTTCTCCCTGAGGATAACCCCATCAATTAACCTTCCGGCACCGGGCAGGCGTCACACCGTATACGTCCACTTTCGTGTTTGCACAGTGCTGTGTTTTTATTAAACAGTTGCAGCCAGCTGGTATCTGCGACTGGCTTCGGCTCCATCCGCAAGGGACTTCACCTACGCGCCAGCGTGCCTTCTCCCGAAGTTACGGCACCATTTTGCCTAGTTCCTTCACCCGAGTTCTCTCAAGCGCCTGAGTATTCTCTACCTGACCACCTGTGTCGGTTTGGGGTACGATTGACTGTTACCTGGTGCTTAGAGGCTTTTCCTGGAAGCGTAGCATCAGTTGCTTCATCACCGTAGTGATTCGTCATCACGCCTCAGTGTTAACAATGACCCGGATTTTCCAAAGTCATCCACCTGCACGCTTAAACCGGGACTACCGTCACCCGGCCAACCTAGCTTTCTCCGTCCCCCCTTCGCAGTAACAACCAGTACAGGAATATTAACCTGTTTCCCATCGACTACGCTTTTCAGCCTCGCCTTAGGGGTCGACTCACCCTGCCCCGATTAACGTTGGACAGGAACCCTTGGTCTTCCGGCGTGCGGGTTTTTCACCCGCATTATCGTTACTTATGTCAGCATTCGCACTTCTGATACCTCCAGCAACCCTCACAGGTCACCTTCTCAGGCTTACAGAACGCTCCCCTACCCAACAATATCGCTATTGCTGCCGCAGCTTCGGTGCATGGTTTAGCCCCGTTACATCTTCCGCGCAGGCCGACTCGACCAGTGAGCTATTACGCTTTCTTTAAATGATGGCTGCTTCTAAGCCAACATCCTGGCTGTCTGGGCCTTCCCACATCGTTTCCCACTTAACCATGACTTTGGGACCTTAGCTGGCGGTCTGGGTTGTTTCCCTCTTCACGACGGACGTTAGCACCCGCCGTGTGTCTCCCGTGATAACATTCTACGGTATTCGCAGTTTGCATCGAGTTGGTAAGTCGGGATGACCCCCTAGTCGAAACAGTGCTCTACCCCCGCAGATGAATTCACGAGGCGCTACCTAAATAGCTTTCGGGGAGAACCAGCTATCTCCCGGTTTGATTGGCCTTTCACCCCCAGCCACAAGTCATCCGCTAATTTTTCAACATTAGTCGGTTCGGTCCTCCAGTTAGTGTTACCCAACCTTCAACCTGCCCATGGCTAGATCACCGGGTTTCGGGTCTATACCCTGCAACTTAACGCCCAGTTAAGACTCGGTTTCCCTGCGGCTCCCCTATACGGTTAACCTTGCTACAGAATATAAGTCGCTGACCCATTATACAAAAGGTACGCAGTCACACCCCGAAGGATGCTCCCACTGCTTGTACGTACACGGTTTCAGGTTCTCTTTCACTCCCCTCGCCGGGGTTCTTTTCGCCTTTCCCTCACGGTACTGGTTCACTATCGGTCAGTCAGGAGTATTTAGCCTTGGAGGATGGTCCCCCCATCTTCAGACAGGATATCTCGTGTCCCGCCCTACTCATCGAACTCACAGCAAGTGCATTTTTGTGTACGGGGCTGTCACCCTTTGTTGCGCGACTTTCCAGACGCTTCCACTAACACACAAACTGATTATGGTTCTGGGCTACTCCCCGTTCGCTCGCCGCTACTGGGGGAATCTCGGTTGATTTCTTTTCCTCGGGGTACTGAGATGTTTCAGTTCCCCCGGTTCGCCTCATGCCACTATGTATTCATGACATGATAGTGTGACGTATCACACTGGGTTTCCCCATTCGGGTATCGTCGGGTATAACGGCTCATATCACCTTGCCGACGCTTTTCGCAGATTTGCACGCCCTTCATCGCCTCTGACTGCCTAGGCATCCACCGTGTACGCTTTCTCGCTTAACCTCACAACCCGAAGGTGTTTCCACCCGCGCGCTGCGATTATTTGAGAGACGCTGATACGACAACATCATCATTAAAGATAATCGTCGCCGCATCGTTTCAAATTTCAGCTTGTTCCAGATTGTTAAAGAGCAATATCGTAAACCCTGACTTTCTCAAGTCAGCTTTACGATATGAGGTAAGCATGATGACCTACTGAAGACCCCCGCTTTCACCGGAATGGTCGGATGCGCTGGCGTCCCCTAGGGGATTCGAACCCCTGTTACCGCCGTGAAAGGGCGGTGTCCTGGGCCTCTAGACGAAGGGGACACGACACCGTACTTTGTTGACGCTTTTGCTCGTTACTTTCATCAGACAATCTGTGTGGACACGTCACTCAACTCACATCTCTGTGTTAAGGAGGTGATCCAACCGCAGGTTCCCCTACGGTTACCTTGTTACGACTTCACCCCAGTCATGAATCACAAAGTGGTAAGCGCCCTCCTAAAGGTTAAGCTACCTACTTCTTTTGCAACCCACTCCCATGGTGTGACGGGCGGTGTGTACAAGGCCCGGGAACGTATTCACCGTAGCATTCTGATCTACGATTACTAGCGATTCCGACTTCATGGAGTCGAGTTGCAGACTCCAATCCGGACTACGACGCACTTTATGAGGTCCGCTCACCCTCGCAGGCTCGCTTCTCTTTGTATGCGCCATTGTAGCACGTGTGTAGCCCTACTCGTAAGGGCCATGATGACTTGACGTCATCCCCACCTTCCTCCGGTTTATCACCGGCAGTCTCCTTTGAGTTCCCACCATCACGTGCTGGCAACAAAGGATAAGGGTTGCGCTCGTTGCGGGACTTAACCCAACATTTCACAACACGAGCTGACGACAGCCATGCAGCACCTGTCTCAGAGCTCCCGAAGGCACAACCGTATCTCTACAGTCTTCTCTGGATGTCAAGAGTAGGTAAGGTTCTTCGCGTTGCATCGAATTAAACCACATGCTCCACCGCTTGTGCGGGCCCCCGTCAATTCATTTGAGTTTTAACCTTGCGGCCGTACTCCCCAGGCGGTCGACTTAACGCGTTAGCTCCGGAAGCCACAGTTCTAGACCACAGCCTCCAAGTCGACATCGTTTACAGCGTGGACTACCAGGGTATCTAATCCTGTTTGCTCCCCACGCTTTCGCACCTGAGCGTCAGTCTTCGTCCAGGGGGCCGCCTTCGCCACCGGTATTCCTCCAGATCTCTACGCATTTCACCGCTACACCTGGAATTCTACCCCCCTCTACGAGACTCTAGCCTGTCAGTTTTGAATGCGGTTCCCAGGTTAAGCCCGGGGATTTCACATCCAACTTAACAGACCGCCTGCGTGCGCTTTACGCCCAGTCATTCCGATTAACGCTTGCACCCTCCGTATTACCGCGGCTGCTGGCACGGAGTTAGCCGGTGCTTCTTCTGCGGGTAACGTCAATCAACAAACTTATTAAGCTTATTGCCTTCCTCCCCGCTGAAAGTGCTTTACAACCCGAAGGCCTTCTTCACACACGCGGCATGGCTGCATCAGGGTTTCCCCCATTGTGCAATATTCCCCACTGCTGCCTCCCGTAGGAGTCTGGACCGTGTCTCAGTTCCAGTGTGGCTGGTCATCCTCTCAGACCAGCTAGGGATCGTCGCCTAGGTGAGCCGTTACCTCACCTACCAGCTAATCCCATCTGGGCACATCCGATGGCGTGAGGCCATTAGGTCCCCCACTTTGGTCCGAAGACGTCATGCGGTATTAGCTACCGTTTCCAGTAGTTATCCCCCTCCATCGGGCAGTTTCCCAGACTTTACTCACCCGTCCGCCGCTCGTCACCCAAGGAGCAAGCTCCTCTGTGCTACCGCTCGACTTGCATGTGTTAGGCCTGCCGCCAGCGTTCAATCTGAGCCATGATCAAACTCTTCAATTTAAGATTTGTTTGATTCGCTAACTTAATAGCTCTGCTCGAAGAATTAATAACTGTTTATTCGTAATGAATTTACTGTCAGTCACTCTTCAAGACTTTTTATATCGTTAAGATACGGTCTTGTGAGTGCCCACACAGATTGTCTGATTGAATTGTTAAAGAGCAGTGC